>NZ_JMPJ01000034.1 GCF_000735345.1 Ewingella americana ATCC 33852
GCTTTTGATTTTATCCCTCCCGATGATCAGTCGGGTGATCTTCTCCGTATGAGCGGAGAAGATCAAGACATAAGGCTAGGTGGGGTGTGGGGTTGGCTGCATTGAGCGCTGAATTAAACCACTCCTCATCCCAGCCTTCTCCTCTGAGAGGAGAAGGAGTAAACCGTGTTCGTCCCCACAAAAAATCAAACCAGCAAAAAACGAAAACCAACTATTATTCCCTAAGTTTTTTATCTGACATTCTTCTAAAAGGACGTAACCCGTGAGCGCAGTGCATAAGGTTTTTATCATTCATGGTTTTATGGCGGGGCCGGATTCTCATTGGTTTTCTTGGTTGAAACAGCAAGCCGAGCAGGCAGGCGCTGAGGTGAAAGTATTGCAGATGCCCAATTCGCTCGCGCCGGATGACGCGGCTTGGCGTTCTACGATGCAGGCTGAAGTGCGCGATGCCGATGAAAATACCTTTTTTGTCGGGCACAGCTTGGGGTGTGTGACGGCTTTGCGGTTTATTGAGTCGCTGAAGCCATCAAGCCGAGTGGGCGGGGTGGTGATGGTTTCTGGCTTCGGCGGGGCGGTCGAAACTTTGCCTGAATTAGAGGGTTTCACTCAGCAGCCACTGGACTATGAGCTGTTGAAAAAACGCATCCGCCAGCGCGCCGTGCTGCTTTCCCTTAATGACGACATCGTTGCTCCCCAGCATTCACTCAAACTCAGTCAGGATCTGGACGCGGAGTTACAGGGCATCCCCCACGGCGGCCACTTCCTCGACCGCGACGGTTTTGAACGACTGGATAAAGCCTGGGAAATTCTACAGGCTATGCTGAAACACGGCTGAATCGGGTTTTGGTTTTGTTCCTCCCCTTTCAGGAGGGGTGTGGGGTTGGCTGCATTGAGCACGATGTAAAACCACTCCTCATCCCAGCCTTCTCCTCTGAGAGGAGAAGGAGCAGAGCAGCACTCCACTGAAACGGCACGGTCGAGATGCCAGTAGGCCGCGTTCAGAAATGACGCCGAGGGAGTGGTTCGAGACTAAAGGCTCGAGACCCGAACTGAGGGAACCGCCTAAGCGGCGGCACTTCGCGGCGAACACCGTGGACGCTGAAACACGTCCATTCAGACCCTGCGCAGCCTCGATCTTCCCGCAGCAAAAAAACGCAGGATTCCAAAGGGTTTCGTTTAAAACCCTTTGGGCCCGTGTGGGCGGCGAGCCCACGGTGTTGACCTTGACCTTAAAAGATTCCAGCTTTTAAAGCGCAGGGCGTTCGCTCAAACGCCCCAGCACGCTTGCTCCTATCATCCCGCCGTTCCCGCCAGCGCCAGCAAATTTCCCTGTGACGACCAGAGGTTCCGGGTAGCGATGCAGCACGCCATTGCGGACGGCGAGATCTAGGGCGGTGATCAGGGGGATGGCGTTGGCTAAGCCGCCGCCGACCACGATTTTGGAGGGGCCGAGGATGTTGGCCAGCAGCGCCAGAGGTTCGGCGACCAGCTGCAGCCAGGCTTGGATGGTTAAATCCGAGTCTGGCTGGCCGTTTTGCCAGCCGTCGACGATTTGCTGGCTGGTGCGTTCTTGCTGATTGAGATGCTGGTGCAGACGCTCTAAGCCGCGCGCGCCGCCGAGAATGTCCAGACAGCCGTGTTGGCCGCAGGCGCAGGGCAGGCGGGGGATGTGGTAGCTCTTGCCGTTGATCAGCAGCTCGGTGCGGGTGATTGCGCCGTGGCCCCATTCGCCGGTGACGCCGCCGTGTCCGCGCACTAGCTGGCCGTTGATCACCAAACCTCCGCCAACGCCGGTGCCGAGAATAATTCCCGCCACAATCGGCTGATTCTGCGCATTTCCGGCGTAGGCTTCGGCCAAGGCAAAACAGTCGGCGTCATTGGCGGCGCTCACCGGGCGCTGTAAAGCGAGGCTAAGATCAGCCGCCAGCGAACGGCCGGTAAATGCCGGAATATTGGTTGCCAGCAGCTCGCCGGTTTGTGGTGAAACCAAACCCGCCGTGGAGATAGCCAGCGGCGTGTCGGCGGGATAGCCCGGCGCGTACTGGTTGATCAAACCCTGTACGGCAGCGACGAAATCGTCCCACGAGGCAGTCGGGGTCGGCACTTTGCCAAACTCTTCCACTTCTCCTGAACGCGCGGAAATACCAAACTTAATAAATGAACCGCCGATATCGGCACAAAAAACCACCGCATCAGCTGACGCAGCGGTGAAAGGTTTGCTCATGAGCGGGTATCCAGTAAATCGCGTAATCCATCGCCCAGGACGTTAAACCCGAGCACCGTCAGCATGATAGCCAGACCGGGGAACAGCGAAAGGTAAATATTTATGCCGAGGAAGTTTCGGCCATCGCTCATCATAGTACCCCATTCCGGCATGGGTGGCTGCACGCCTAAACCAAGAAACGAGAGGCTGGCGGCGGCCAAAATCACCGTACCGGCAGTCAGCGTCGATTGGACAATAATCGGCCCGACGGCGTTGCGCAGAATGTAATGCACGATAATCCGGTAATGTGACAAGCCGAGTGCCTGCGCCGCCTCGACGTATTCCATCTGTTTCAGGCCCAGAGTCAGGTTGCGGCTTAAACGGGCATAAACCGGAATGGCGAACAGCGAGATGGCAATCAGCAAGTTGACCAATCCACCGCCCAGAATGCTGACCACTAGAATCGCCAGCACGATGCCGGGGAAGGCAAACAGCATGTCCATAAACCACATAATGACCATGTCGACGTAGCGCCCGGCCATCCCGGCGATCACCCCCAGCGGGATGCCGATAAGCATCGCCAAGCCAACGCTTAACACCACTTCAATAATGGAAATCCGCGCGCCGTAAATCACTCGCGCGAAAATATCGCGGCCATAGTCATCAGTGCCGAAAAGATGGTCTGCCGAAGGGGCAAGCAGGGTATCTATCAGGTCCTGCGCGTAGGGATCGTGACGCGTCAGCCACGGCGCGAAAATACCGACTAAAACAATCGCGCCGACAATCAGACCGCCAAAGGTCACCGCCGGATGACGCCATAACCAGCGGAAGAACCGCAGCGTGCGCGGCTTGCGACGGGGTAGTTGCGTGATAATGGCAGACATTAATCGAACCTTATTTTTGGATTCAAGAAGGCAATCAACAGCTCGCCGAGCAGATTCATCACCACCACGCCGCACACTGCGACCAGCGCCACGCCCTGAATAACCGGGTAATCGCGATAGCGCACCGAGTCCACCAACAGACGTCCGATGCCCGGCCAGTTAAACACCGACTCGGTGACCACTGCGCCGCCAATCAGGCTGCCGAAGTTGAGAGCGACAATGGTAACAATCGGGATCAGCGCGTTGCGAAACGCGTGGCTGCAATAGATGGTGACGGCGGACAGCCCTTTGGCGCGCGCGGTGCGGATGTAATCCTCCGACAGCACGTCGAGCATGCTCGAGCGAGTCATGCGCGCCATCACCGCCATAGGTAACACCGCCAGCGTCACCGACGGCAGGATGTAGCTCTTCCACGAGGTCGCGCCGAGCAGCGGCAGCCAGCCGAGTGACACCGAGAAGTAGTTCATCGCCATCAGCCCGAGCCAGAAGTTAGCAATAGAAGCCCCGGCAATCGCCAGCAGCATCACGCCATAGTCCGGCCAGCGATTGCGATACACCGCGCCAATCATCCCGGCGGGTACGCCAATCACCACCGCTAAAAAGTAAGCCAGCACGGCGAGTGCCAGCGTGTAAGGCAGACGCTCGCCGATTTCCTGCGTGACGGGCTGCTGCGACTGCAACGACAGCCCGAGGTTCCCGTGCAAAACGTCGGTGGCAAAATGCACGTACTGGGTGACGATCGGCTGATCCAACCCAAGACGTACGCGCATATTGTCCACCGCTTCCTGCGTTGCTTCCGGCCCGGCCATCAGACGTGCCGGGTCGCCCGGCAGCGCGCGGATAGACCCAAAAATCAGCATCGACACGCCGATCAGAATGACCGGGAAGGCGATGAGTTTTTTTGCCAGATAAGCTTTCATATCAACCCTTATGTGCGTCTTTTACAACAATCTGACCACCCGGAACCATGGTGACGCCGGACACACCGGTGCCTGTCGCGAACAGGTCATTCTGGTAGTACAGCAGCACTTGCGGCGCTTGCTGGTTGATCTCTTTCTGCGCCTCGACGTAGATGGCGTTGCGGGCATTTTCATCCTGCGTTGACGCCGCCTTGTCTAGCATTTCATCCAGTTTAGGGTCATTGAAGAAGCCAAGGTTCGCGCCACCCGGTGCAAAGCTTTTGCTGTAGTAGAGTGGGCGAAGTTGCAGGTCTGCGCCGTTAACGCCGGAAGACCACGAGGCCAGCACCGCGCCGGTATTATCGGCTTTTTTGCCAGCCTGATCGGCAAAGGCGGCTTTGGCCCAGACGCCGCTTTCCATCTGGCGAACATCCAGCTTCACGCCAATTTTCGCCCACATGCTTTGCAGCACTTGGCCGATACGCGCGTCTTGGCCTTGTACCGCAATCGACATGGTAAAGCCGTTTGGCAGCCCGGCTTCTTTCAGCAGCGCCTTGGCTTTTTCCAGATTCAGCGGATACGGGTCGAGAGTTTTGTCATAACCCGCGGTGACCGGAGCCAGCGGCGAGTTAGCCGGAATGGCGAAGCCCGACATGATGGCGCGCACCAGTCCCGCGCGGTCGGTGGCGAAGTTCAGCGCCTGACGAACGCGCACGTCATCTAACGGCTTAAGGTCCGTGTTGAGCGCCACCCAGAATACGGCGGAGCCTGGGCTCTCATGCAGCTGGAATTTAGGGTTGTTTTTCAGCACGTTGGCGAACTGCGGCGGCACCGGGTTAATCACGTCAGCTTCGCCAGCCTGCAGGGCCATGTTCATCACCGAAGGCTCGGCGCTCCAAGTCCATTTCAGGTCGTCCGGCCCGCTGGCTTTATCACCCCAATAGCCCGGATATTTCTCTTCCAGCACGAATTCGCCGGTTTTGTACTGCACCATTTTGTACGGGCCAGTCCCCACGGCTTTGCTGTCCAGCGTACCGGCCTTGTCGGCGGTTGGGCTGACCATCAAGGACGCGCCGGTAGTCAGTAAATTGAGGAAGGCAGGGTAAGGCTTCTTCAGGGTGAACAGCACCGTGGAGTCATCCACCTTGGTCACGCTTTCGAGGAAGGTGCGCAGACGCCCGCTGGCCGCCAGACCGCGCTTGGCGTCGAGGTGGCGGGCAAAGTTGGCAACCACGGCATCGGCGTTAAACGGCGTGCCGTCGTGGAAAGTCACCCCGTTGCGCAGCTTAAAGGTCCACTTCAGGCCGCTCTCATCGCTGCTCCACGAGGTGGCGAGCGCCGCCTCAGGCTTCAGCTCTGGCGACATGCGCAGCAAACCTTCATACATCGGGTCCAGCACCGTGCCGGTAAAGGTCGCCGTCTGGTTGCCGGGATCCATGCTGCGTGGCGCTTCGTTCTGCATGATGGTCAGGGTGGCCGCGTAGAGCGGGGAGGAAAGTGCGGCTAGCAGCGCCGTACTTAGTAGAGTTAATCGCATTTTGCTGTTCATCGTATTTCCTCTGCCCATAAATACCCGTCATCTTTCAAACCGCAGAGGCGTTGGCTGCTCTATCTCGCCCGACTCACTGACCTGTGTAAGCTCATCGAGGTTCGTTGGTTTGCCGCCTTCCTGCACGTCGAAGTAATTTGGGTATTACGTGTAAATGATTAAAAGGTGATTCGAAAACATCAAAAACAGTGTGAACGTTTTTTTGCGTAATTAGTTCATATGAAAAACTTATGTTGGGATGTTTGGTTCAAAATGTGAACTAATTGGCATTGATATATCCATTTTTAATGTTTAATGTCAACGCAGCTGATTGAAATTTGAGAGCCCGGAAACAAATATGCTAACCACCTTACAACAACAGATATTAGGGGCTATCACCGCAACGGATGGCCTGAGCCGCACTGACCTCGTTCAGCTCTCCGGCATGAGCAAGGCCGCGGTCAGCGGGGTGGTGCGCGAGATGATTGACGCCGGGCTGCTGCTCGAATCGCAAACCGTTCCGGGCGCGGGGCAAGGGCGCCCGTCGGTGCGCTTAACCGTACACCCGGACGGCGCCTATTTCGCGGGCGTGTCGCTATTACAAGACCCGGCTCACATGGTGCTGATTAATCTGCACGGCGACATCTTGTCGCGGGTGACATTC
>NZ_JMPJ01000035.1 GCF_000735345.1 Ewingella americana ATCC 33852
GCTGCCGGAGCGTGCTGGCGGCCCATGCCGACGCCGCCGACAAGCTGCTTGGGCTGGGGGTGACGCTGTCGGGCTTCATCGATGAACATCAGTCGACCTGCGTGCAATCCACGCTGTTGAGCTGGCGCGACGTGCCGCTGGCCGACCTGATCCGCCAAAGCATTCACCAACACTGCCCGACCATTAATCAGGGCGGAGGTATTGCCGTCGCCATTGAAAACGACGCCAAAGCGCTGGCGGTGAGTGAGAAACGCTTTGGTCACGCCCGCGAACTGAGCAACTTCACACTGGTCAGCCACGGCGCGGGTATTGGTAACGCACACTTTATCTCCGGCCAGCTGCATCGCGGTTTTCACGGCGGTGCGGGGGAGATTGCCCACTGCACCATTGAGCTGGACGGCCTGCCGTGCCGCTGCGGCAAGCGCGGCTGTCTCGACACGCTGGCCTCGCTTAACGCCATTATGGAGCGGGCTAAAGCAGAGTCTCTCGAGGTGAATTCCCTCGCCGAATTGGAAAAGCTGGCGGCGCGCGGCAGTAACGCGGCGATTGGCATTTTGCATCGGGCGGGCACCGCGCTGGGCTTGGCGATTTCGCATCTGATTCAAATTAATGACCCGGACATGATCCTGATTGCCCATCAGGAACAGAGCTTCTCCGGGCTGTTTGGCACCGTGGTACAGCAGTCGATAGATGCCAACGTGCTGCCGGGCGTGGCCGGGCTAACGCCGGTCAAAACCTTCGCGCTTAATGACGATACTTGGGCGCGCGCTGCGGCGAGCATCCCAGCGCACCGTTTTTTGGTCGGCCTGAAATCTTGCTGAAACGTTCACTTTCACACTCTGAATTCTGAGGTTAAACACCATGCGTATAGCAGTCGGCGGTATCCATATCGAATGCAGCACTTACAACCCGGTGCTCAACGAAGAGAAAGACTTCCGCATTACCCGCGACGGGGCGCTGCTCGCCGCGCCTTACTTCAAGTTCTTGCAGGATTATCCGGCCACCTTCTTGCCGACCATTCATGCTCGCGCCATTGCCGGTGGTCCGGTCTCGCGGGCGACCTATGAAAAATTCAAAGCCGAATTTTTGAGTGGATTAGAAGCGCAAAAGCCTTTCGACGGCCTCTACCTGCCGATGCACGGCGCGATGTATGTCGAAGGGATGGAAGATGCCGAAGGGGATTGGATCGCCGCGGCCCGCGAGGCGGTGGGCGACGACTGCCCGATCAGCGTCAGTTACGACCTGCACGGCAATGTGTCGCAGAAAATCATTGATGCCATCGATATGTTCTCTACCTATCGCACCGCGCCGCACATTGATACGGAAGAGACCATGCGCCGCTCGGTGGCGATGCTGATTAAAACCCTGCAAACCGGCGTCAAGCCAACCCTGCTGTGGGCACCTGTGCCAGTGGTGTTGCCGGGCGAACGCACCAGCACCGAAGATGAGCCAGCGAAAAGCCTGTATGCCCGACTGCCGGGCATTGATGAGATTGACGGCATCTGGGACAGCTCGCTGATGGTCGGCTATGTCTGGGCTGACGAGCCGCGCGCCACGGCGGCGGTGATCATGACCGGCACTGACCAAGCCGTGCTGGAGCGCGAAGCCAAAAAGCTGGCGCAGGCTTACTGGGACGCGCGCGAAGATTTCGTTTTCGGCTGCGAAACCGACACGGTGAAAGCCTGCGTGACCAAGGCGATTGCCAGCCCGACGCGCCCGGTGGTGCTTGCCGATTCTGGCGATAACCCGACCGGCGGTGGCGTGGGTGACCGTGCCGACGTGCTGGCCGAGCTGATTGCCCAATATGCGGATGGCGTGATTGTCGCCGGTATTGCCGATTTACCCGCCACCGAAGCAGCGTTCAACGCAGGCGTGGGTTCGCGCCTCAGCCTGACTCTCGGGGCGTCGCTAGACCACTCCAGCCCGCAGGTAAAAGGCGAGTTCGAGGTGGTTCTGCTGCTCGACGCGCTGGCCCCGGCGGACCGTCAGGCCGTGCTGCGCACCGGCGGCATTGATATCGTGGTGTCGGCTCGCCGTCGCCCGTACCACAACATTAGCGACTTTACCGCGCTGGAGCTGGACCCGCACAACGCCAATATTGTGGTGGTGAAATCGGGCTATCTGTCGCCGGAACTGGCCCCGATCGCCAGCCCGAATCTGATGGCGCTGTCCAACGGCGTGGTCGATCAGTTTGTTGAGCGCTTGCCGCGCCTGCGCAAAGTGCGTGACACCTTCCCGTTCGACAAAGACTTTACCTACACGCCAGAAACCTTGCTTTCAGCCCGCAGCCGTTAATTGTTGGCTTAACCTGTTTGCCTTTGCCGGAGAAAGAACATGAACGCGACGACCCCGCAACAAGCCGCAACGCCACGCCTGCCGGTGCTGGAAGTCAAAAATCTTACCACCTCGTTTCGTGGCGAAGATGACTGGCTGCCGGTGGTGCGTGACCTGTCGTTTGAGGTCTATCCGGGGGAGACGCTGGCGATTGTGGGCGAATCCGGTTCGGGCAAAAGCGTCACTTCGCTGTCGGTGATGCGCCTGCTTAAAGCCCAGTCGAGCAAGATTGAAGGAGTCGTTAACCTCAATCAGCGCAGCCTGCTTGGGCTGTCGGACAAGGCGATGCGCGACATTCGCGGCAACGAAATGGCGATGATTTTTCAGGAGCCGATGACCTCGCTCAACCCGACGTTTAGCATCGGCAGGCAGATTGCCGAAAGCCTGAAACGCCATCGCGGGATGTCCTCCAAACAGGCGCGGGCCGAGACGCTGCGTCTGCTGGAGAAAGTGCGTATTCCTAATGCACAGGCGCGGTTTGATGAGTACCCGCACCAGTTTTCTGGCGGCATGCGCCAGCGCGTGATGATTGCCATGGCGCTGGCGTTGAAGCCTAAACTGCTGATTGCCGATGAACCCACTACCGCGCTGGATGTCACCATTCAAGGGCAGATCCTCGACCTGATTAAAACCTTGCAGGAAGAGGAGGGGATGGCGGTGCTGTTCATCACCCATGATATGGGCGTGGTGGCGGAAATTGCCGACCGCACGCTGGTAATGTATCGCGGCGAGTGTGTGGAAAGTGGCGAAACCGCCGAGTTGTTCCACCGCCCGCAGCACCCTTATACCCGCGCTCTGCTGGCGGCGGTGCCGAAGCTTGGCTCAATGCAGGGGCAACCTTGGCCGCTGCGTTTCCCGCAAATTGACCTGCAAACGGGCGCGTCGACCCAGCCGCTGGAAGTCGCCAATACCCCAGACCGCGGGCAGACGCCGGTGCTGTCGGTGAAAAATCTCAGCGCGCGCTTCCCGGTGTATGGCGGTTTGTTGAGCCGACAGGTGGGGGCAGTTCACGCGGTGGAAAACATCAGTTTTGACCTGTTGCAGGGGGAAACCCTGTCGCTGGTGGGCGAGTCGGGCTGTGGAAAATCCACCACCGGCCGCGCCGTCACTCGCCTGATGACTCCGCACAGTGGCGAAATCGACTTCGACGGCTTTGACGTGATGAACATTGATAAGCGCCAGATCCTGCAAATGCGCCAGCGCATTCAGATGATTTTTCAGGACCCGTTCGCCAGCCTCAACCCGCGCATGCGTATCGGCGACGCCTTAATCGAGCCGATGCTGCAACACAAGCTGCATAACCGTGCCGACGCTAAAGAGAAGGCCGCCGCGCTGCTGCACAAAGTCGGGCTGTCGCCGGATATGATGCGCCGCTTCCCGCACGAGTTCTCCGGCGGCCAGCGCCAGCGTATCTGCATCGCCCGCGCGCTGACCCTCGACCCGAAAGTGATTGTCGCCGACGAATCTGTCTCGGCGCTGGACGTGTCGGTCAAGGCGCAGGTGGTGAATTTACTGCTCGATTTGCAGGAGAGCATGAACCTCTCTTACCTGTTTATCTCCCACGACATGGCGGTGGTGGAGCGTGTTAGCCATCGGGTGGCGGTGATGTATCTGGGGGAAATTGTGGAAATCGGCCCGCGCGCCGCCATCTTCGACAACCCGCAGCACGCCTATACCCGCAAGCTAATGGCGTCCGTGCCGGTGCCAGACCCGGCGCGGCGCGGCCTGAAGCGCCATATGCAGGTGGATGAGCTGAAAAGCCCGGTGCGTGATAACAGCTATGTGCCGCCGATTCGCCAATATAATGAAGTGTCGAAAGGCCATTTCGTGCAGGTCTAAGCTATTTTACTGGCTCTGTTGAACGCGGCGGGGCGCACCCTCCGCGTCGGGTCGCGTGTTACCCTGATTGCCGCAGCAAGTTTCTTAACATCTCCTCACGTAAAGTTAATCCTTTCATTAAAAGTTGTTATAAAATAGCGCCCTCGCTTTCGACGAGTTCCCTCGTCAGACTTGGTATGCGAACTACATTTAAAACGCAACAGGTTAATTTCTTAGGAGTTTTCATGTCTAACCAGTTCCCAAACTCACGCCTTCGCCGCCTGAGACAGTCCGATTCCATGCGCGCTCTTTTTCAGGAAACTGAATTTAGCGTGAATGACTTGGTACTGCCGATTTTCGTAGAGGAAGAGACATCTGAATACGTGCCGATCGAAGCCATGCCTGGTGTGATGCGTATCCCTGAATCCCGCTTAGCTTTTGAAATTGAACGCTATGCCCGCGCCGGTATTCGCTCTGTGATGACCTTTGGTATCTCCAAACATATGGATGCCACCGGCAGCGATACCTGGAATGAAAACGGTCTGGTGGCGCGCATGGCGCGTATCTGTAAAGACACCGTGCCGGAAATGATTGTGATGTCCGACACCTGTTTCTGCGAATACACCTCCCACGGCCACTGCGGCGTGCTGCATGACCACGGCGTAGACAACGACGCCACGCTGAAAAACCTCGGCAAGCAGGCCGTGGTAGCCGCCGCCGCCGGTGCTGATTTCATTGCGCCTTCTGCGGCTCAGGACGGCCAAGTGCAGGCTATCCGCAGCGCGCTGGACGAAGCGGGCTTTATCGACACCTCAATCATGGCCTACTCCACTAAGTTCGCGTCTTCACTGTATGGGCCATTCCGCGAGGCGGGCGGCAGCGTGCTGAAGGGCAACCGCAAGCAATACCAGATGAACCCGATGAACCGCCGCGAAGCCGTGCGCGAATCGCTGATGGATGAGCAAGAGGGCGCTGATGCGCTGATGGTGAAACCTGCCGGTGCTTACCTCGACGTGATCCGCGACATCCGCGAAGCCTCTCGCCTGCCATTGGCGGCGTATCAGGTCAGTGGTGAATACGCGATGATCAAGTTCGCCGCGCAGGCCGGTGCTATCGACGAACGCGCCGTGGTGCGTGAAAGCTTGGGTGCTATCAAACGCGCCGGTGCTGACATCATTCTGACTTACTTCGCGATGGACATTGCTGAAAACGGCCTCTAATGGTCTGAGTGGTTTTCATGAAAAGCCGGGCTTTTATGCCCGGCTTTTTTACGTCTGTACTATGAGTGAAGACAGAAGTGGGCGTTGATGTCGCCCTTGTGGCTAACTCAGCAGGCCATTCGCGCCTAGCGGGTCGGTCGCTGTAGTAGGCTTGGGTCCAGCACTACGCGGCTTGCCGCTTTCGACGGATGCCCCGGCTGTTCCACTTTAACCATCAGGGTTAGCACCGCAGCAATCAGGTAGAGTGCGGTATACACCCACACCACGCCGACGATATCAAAGAACGGCAGAATGATTGAAGCAATCGCGGGCGCGACAAAGTTACTCAGCCCGGCGGACAAGTTGTAAATCGAAATCGCCGCGCCTTTATGGTTAGGCTCCAGCACTGGGAAAACGGCGGTCATCGGCACAAAGGCGGCGACGGTAATGCCCAGCATCACGGCAGGCACCAGCGCGACCCAGAAATTATGCCCGGCGTAGACTGGCAAGTAGTAGAACGCCAGACTGGAGATAGCGCAGCCAATGCAGCCAAACCAACGCACCTGACGCAACCAGCCAATCTTCTCGCCTAAAATCCCCCACATCACGTTAGTGAAAATCGTCACGAAAAAGAACACTGCCCAGATTTGCAGCCACTCCGACATGCTAAAGCCAAGGCGGCCGACGAACAGCATCGGCATGATCACCGCAAAGCCAAACAGTGAAATGGTGTTGATGATGCGAATCAGGCAGGAGAGGAAAATATTGCGATTGGTGAACAGAATGGTCACCGCGCGGCTCAGTTCGCCAAGTTTCTCTTTCGGGCTGAGATTGGCTTTGCTGCTCGGCTTGCCAACTTTACGCAGCAGGGTCATGGCCATAATCCCGCCTACCGCCACCCAAGCAATGGCAAACCACAGCGTGCCGGTTTCGCCCATATAAGGAATGGTGAAGCTCGGCAGATAGCTGCCCACGCAGCCAATCCCAATCGAGTACATAGCCCAGAACCAGCCCATAGCCGAAGAGAGATTTTGCTTCGGCACGGTTTGCACCACCAGCATGACAAAGGAGTAGATAAACAGCGGGTAAGCCAGCCCGCGAATGCCGTAAAACAGCAGCATCAGCGGGTAATTTTTCATGCCAAGACCGAACAGCATAAACAGCGTGTGCATCACCACCCACAGAATAAAGCCAATGCGCATGGCTTTCTGCGGCGTGATGATCTCAGCCACGACGCCTGAGCTCCACGCCGCCAGCGCGGCTGCCAGCCCGTAAACCGTGAACACCACGGCGGATTGCGAGGCGCTGAAGCCCATGTCGATAATGTGTTTAGACAGGAAAGCCATTTCGAAGCCGTCACCGCTCATGAAAATGGCGATGGCAATGTAGCCCCAGAACAGGTTCATCGGTAAACCGAACCAGTGGGTTGCTTGTTTTTGCATGTCGAACTCCTGTGCCGCGTTGCCGCAGCCGGTGGTGAGTAGGGGGCAGAGATGGGGCGCTTAAGCGCCCTCGGAAGTTATTGTTTTAGGCGTTTCTTAGGGCGACTTGCTGTTGATAGAGCTGCCGGTAGGTGTGCAATCGCTCGCGCAGCATGTCGCGGTTTTCGGCTTGAGGTTGGAAGCGACGGGCAATTTCAGGTTTGCGGCACGCCTCGGCGAAATCTCCGCCAGCGGCCAGCCAGCCCAGACGCGCCGCGCCCAGCGCACCTCCGGCTTCCCCGCCGGTGTGCGTGACAATCGGCAGATCCAGTGCGTCACTGACCAACTGCGCCCAGCGATCGCTACGCGCGCCGCCGCCGACCAGCGAGCACTGTTGCAGCTGGGTTCCCGCCTGTTGCATCACCGCCAGCCCGTCGGCCATGCCGAAAGCCACTCCTTCAAGCACTGAGTAACCCAGCGTGGCGCGGTCGGTGCTGTGGGTCATGCCGTGGAAAACGCCGGTGGCCTGCGGGTCATTGTGAGGAGTCCTTTCGCCAGATAAGTAGGGCAGAAACAGCGGAGCCTGCCGCTGCTGGGCCGGACTGAGCTGGGCAATTTCCGCCAATAAAGTGGTTTCATTGCTGCCAATCAACGTGCAGTACCAGCGCAGCGCACTGGCGGCGGTCAGCATCACGCTCATCTGGTGCCAGCTGTTGGGCAAGGCGTGGCAGAAGGCGTGCAGGGCCGACTGCGGGTTGGGGCGAAAACGGTCATTTACCGCAAACAGCACGCCGGAGGTGCCGAGGGAAATAAAGGCGTCGCCCGGCGTGACCGCGCCGATGCCCACCGCGCTGGCGGCGTTATCCCCTCCGCCACCGGCGATAATCACGTCATCGCGCAGGCCCCAGGCGCGGGCGATATCATTTTTCAGCGTGGCGCTGACGTCGCTGCCTTCCACCAGTCGCGGCATCTGGTCGCGGCTCAGGCCACAGGCCGCCAACAGGGAATCTGACCAATCGCGCTTGGCGACATCCAGCCACAGGGTTCCGGCGGCGTCCGACATCTCCGACACCTTCTCGCCGCTCATCATCCAGCGCAGATAGTCTTTCGGCAGCAGCACGGTGGCGGTTTGCTCGAAAATTTGCGGCTCGTGGCGCGCCACCCACAGCAGCTTCGGCGCGGTAAAGCCGGGCATCGCCAGATTTCCCGCCACCTCATGCAGCTCGGGAGCCGCCTGAGTCAGCTGCTCACACTGCGCCGCGCTACGGGTGTCATTCCATAAAATCGCCGGGCGCAGAACTCGCCCATCACGGCTCAGCAGCACCGCGCCGTGCATCTGGCCGGACAGCCCGATGGCGCGGATCTCTGCCCACTGTTGGGGTAATTTCTGCCGCAAACGGCCCACCGCGCGCTGAGTTGCTTGCCACCAATCGTCAGGGTTTTGCTCTGCCCAATGCGGCTGCGGGCGGCTGACCTCTAGCGGTTCACCGGCACTTGCCAGCAGTTGACCTTCGCCATCAATCACCACGGCTTTGATTTCTGAGGTGCCTAAATCCAGTCCGAGATACATAATTTTCCCCTAGGCGTGCTTGGCGTCGGTCAGCCACTGATTAACCCGCGCGACCGACTGGCGCAGCAGATCGCTGAATTCGGCTTTACCGGCGAGACTGCCAAACAGCTTGTCGTCGGCGGCAAAGCGGGCCAGCGGGTCGGCGCTGTCAAACAGGGCGTGAACCGCCGCCGCGTCAAGAATGCCATCCTGATACTCATAGGGCAGCTGGCCCAAGTGCCACTGCTGCATGTAGACAAAGAATAGCGCGGGGAGCATGGCGGTGGCGCGCGGCGTTTGCCCGCGCTGATAGCACTCTTGCAGCGTCGGGGCGATAAAGCCGGGGATTTTCGAGAAGCCGTCGGCGGCCACGCGCTGGTTGGTGTCCTGAATGTGCGGGTTGCTAAAGCGCTCCAGCACCACGTCGCGGTAGGCTTCGAGGTCCAGCGGGCTTGGCGACAGGGAAGGGATCACGTCTTCGGTCACATAGTCATAGGCCATCTGGCAAATAGCCTCGGTACGGGTGCTTTCATCAATATAGCTTTGTCCCAGCAGGGTTCCGGCCCAGGCAATACAGCTGTGGCTGGCATTAAGAATGCGGATTTTGGCTTCTTCATAAGGCAGAACGGACTCGACCATTTCGACATCGACCTGCTCCAGCGGCGGGCGTCCGGCAATAAAATCATCTTCAACTACCCACTGGATAAAGGCTTCGCCCATTACCGGCGCGTGGTCTTTGATGCCGGTGGCCTGCTCGACGCGCACGGCCACTTCTGGCGAAGGGCGCGGGGTAATGCGATCCACCATGGTGTTCGGGCTGTGGGTGTTCTGCTTCACCCAGTCGAGGGTGCTCTGCTGCTGGCGCAGGGTTAAAAACTGCAACAAACCACTGTGGAATCGGTCCCCGTTGTGGCGCAGGTTGTCGCAGTTCAGCAAGGTTACAGGCCCCCCTTGATTGGCGATGCGACGCGCCAGAATGTGGCTTATCGCGCCATAAATAGTTCGGCAGCCGCCGTTGAGGTCGGCCTGCACGTCGGCATTGCTTTGGTCCAGATTGAACTGGTTGTCGAGGTAATAACCGGCTTCGGTCACGGTAAAGGAGATCACTTTGGTGCGCGGGTCAGCCCCCAGAGCAATCAGCGCCGCCAGCTCGTTATCCCACGGGATGATTTTCTGAATCGAGGTGATAGTTTCATAGGCCCGCTCGCCCTGAGGTGTCACGGTTTCCAGCACATATTGGCCATTCTGCGCTTGCAGGGCGTCAAGCAGAGGTACGCCGTCCTGACGAATATTGCCCAGCGCGATTGACCACTCGTTGTGGCCTTGAACCAGCAAACGGTGCAGATACCACGCCTGATGCGCGCGGTGGAAAGAGCCGCTGCCGATGTGCAGCCAGACGCAAGGTGTTGGGGTCAGTGAGGTGTTCATAAGATCTCCACGCGAATTAAACTATGTGATTTGGGCTTAAGCTCTTTAGTTGGGCTTTTGCTCGATTGCCGATAGCTTAATGGAACATTTGCCCGTCAAGTGGGCTTTGGCTCACATTTTCCGATCTTGGGGAGATTTTGCTGTCACGGCAGGGAGGAATTGGCGATAACATGGCGGCAGTGAAATTAGCGAGTTGGGAAGTGGGCATGAATAAGAGTGATAAGAAGCTGGATCAGGCGGCGCGCGCGGCGTGGATGTATTACGTGGCGGGGCAAACGCAGAATGAAATCGCCGACGCGCTCGGGGTGTCTCGCCAAGTGGCGCAGCGTCTGGTGGCCAGCGCGCTGGATAACGGTCTGGTCAGCGTACACATTTCCCACTCGATTGGTCGCTGCATGGAGTTAGCCGCCCAGTTGAAAAAACGTTTTGGTCTCGGCGTTTGCCAAGTGGTGCCGGGGCAGGGAATGGATGATGCGGGTATCAGCCACGCCATCGCGGTCGCCGGTGCGGAAGTGATGGCGCAGTACATTAAACAAGAGCAGCCGATGATCATTGGCGTCGGCTCGGGACGCAGCCTGAAAGCCGCCATTGACGAACTGGCTGATGTGGAACGCCCGCAGCACAGCAGCGTGTCGCTGATTGGGGCTATCGCCTCGGACGGTTCCTGTACTCGCTACGACGTGCCGCTGCTGATGGCGCAGAAGACCCAAGGGCGCTATTTCATTTTGCCAGCGCCGCTGTTTGCCGATGGTGAAGAAGACCGCGCCGTCTGGTGCAATCACCGGATTTATCGCACGGTGAGCGAGAAGGCCAGTCAGGCTGATGTGACCTTTATTGGTATCGGCACCATTGAGCCGGGCTGCCCGTTACATAAAGACGGCTTTATTAGTGAGCAGGACGTCGAAGGTTTAATGGCGAGAAATGCGGTGGCCGAAGTACTGGGCCACTTTATGGGGCCAGAGGGAGAGCGGATTGAGAGCGAGCTTAATGCCCGCTTAACCAGCGTCGGCCCTAAGCCTCACGATGATAAGCCAGTTATTGCGTTAGCGGGAGGAAGTGCCAAGCATCTTGCCATTCGCGCCGCGCTAAATGGCAAGTGGATCAACGGCTTGGTCACGGATGAAGCCTGCGCCGAATGGCTGTTGCAGTAAACTTACTTCTTGCGGATGTCGGCGATATCGTTGGTGTTCATCAAATGGTAGTCGCCGTTTAAGTCCACGTAGCTGGTCATGCCGCTGTCGCGGTCTTTGTCCGGCTCGCCGTGGCTGATAATCGAATCCCCGGCTTTGGTGCTTATTACGTAATCACTGGTACAGCCAGACAGCACCATCGCCAGCAAACCGACGGCTAAAAAAGCACGTTTTCTCATCAATTCTGTTGTCCTTTTCAAATATCGTGATGACTTTGCGAATTAAAATACCCGATAGCGCCCTCAGGCGCACCCTCTTGCGGCGCTTAATCCCCAATTCAATCCAAAATAATCACCTATGGGAATTAGCTGAAAAGCGCGCCAATGCTGGTGATAGGCACGATTTGATTTGTCTGTGGCGAACGTTTCGATAAGATTAAACGAAGGTTAACTTTTTGTTGAAAACGAGCGATGCAGATCACGTTTTGGGCAAATATTTCCGCTTTCCCGCCTTAACTTGACCTCTAACAGTAAACAGGCGTTGACCCTGTTGATTTTATTACGCTATATAGCGCATCCCCGTATTATTCGGCCCTGCGCTTGGCAGGCAAAACATCTTTTACTACCTCTATGTTTCAGGGCGCAGCAATGGTCACAGATTTTATTTCATTCTTTTTATTCGTCTCGTCCATTTTCCTGTATGTGCGACGCGCCTCGGCGGGCCGTATCTGGTTCTCTTTGCTGCTGTTTTTCCTGACGCTTTACGTGATCCTCAATTTAGTGCTGATTGGCAGTAACTATTTTACCGGTGACGGCATCACTGACGCCGTGCTCTACACCGTCACCAGCAGCCTGAAAGGGGCGGGACTGACTAAATATATTCTGCCATTCGCCGGGCTGGTAGTGGCGCTGGTGGTCATAGTCTCGCTGCTGGTCTGGTGCCTGAAAAAGCGCCGCGCCAGCAACAGCAGCTGGGTATACAGCGTGTGCGCCGTGATGCTGGCGGTGTTCTCGGTGGGTTCGACTCAGGCTTTCCAGAACATTTCCCGTCTGGTGAAAACGCAAATCAGCGGCGATACCGCCGACTTCGACACCTATTACAAAGTGCCGCAGAAGGTGATTAAGGGTAAGAAGCCGAACTTGGTGTATATCTTTGGCGAGAGTCTGGAACGCACCTACTTTGATGAGCAAACCTTCCCCGGCCTGACCACTGAGCTTTCCAAGCATAAAGATGCCAGCATTGATTTTACCGGCACGCGGCAGGTACCGGGCACCGGCTATACGATTGCGGGCATGGTTGCATCATTGTGCGGCATCCCTCTGTTTGCGCCTTTTGATGGCAACGCCTCAAGCGCGCTGTCGACCTTCTACCCGGAAAATGTCTGTTTGGGCGACGTGCTGAAGGGCGCGGGCTACCAGAACTACTTCTATCAGGGCGCAGAGCTGGCATTCGCCGGCAAGGGCACCTTCCTCAAGTCGCACGGCTTCGATAACTTGTATGGTTACAACGAGTTGCGCAGCACGGTCAAAGACCCGTCCTATAAAAATGACTGGGGCTGGTACGACGACACTTTACTGGATGAAGCCTATAAAAAATTCGTCGAGCTGAGCAAGGCGGGGCAGCCTTTCTCGCTGTTCGCCCTCACCGTGGATACTCATCATCCCGACGGTTTTATCTCGCGCGGCTGCACTAAAAAAGAGTATCTGGTGAACAATAAAGATAACCGTTCACTCAGCGCGGTGGCCTGTAGCCAGCAGCTGGTGGCGGCGTTTATCGATAAAATCAAAGCTTCCGGCTACTACGACAACACCATTATCGTGGTGAGTTCCGACCATTTGGCGATGAACAACACCGCATACAGCATGCTGACCAAGAAAAACCGCAAAGACCTGTTCTTTGTGATGGACGGTCGCAACCCGCAGGCCGAGCTGAACAATGTGAAACGCAGCACCATTGATAATGGCGCGACGGTGCTGGACCTGATGGGCGGTGATAACTTTATCGGGCTGGGGCGCAGTGGCCTGTCGAGTACCTCACTGGCAACCCAATTTATGAATATTGATGAGAAGATTGAGGGCTGGAAACCTGCGGTTATCAAGCAGTGGGGCTTCCCGAATCGCATCAATAAATACAGTATTGATAACAAGGCCAACACCTTTACCTTCTCCGGCATGACCATCAAAGTGCCGTTTATCCTCAAAGTTGGCGTTAATAAAGTGGAGCCGATGTTTGACGTTTATCTCTCCACGCCGCTGAAAAAGCAGCTGGCTTCGCTGACCATGAGCAACAACTATGTTTGGGTGGACAAGTGCTATGAGATGGGACGCGTGTGGGCACCCGAGCTGGCTTTGAATACCGGGCTGTGCGTGGCGTCGGGCAATCTGGCATCTAAGCCGGAGATCGTGCAGGCCAGCGGCGCGGTCTATAAAGGCAAGGTTGATTTCGCGCAGACCACCGGCAGCCAGCAGGTGTATCAGAGCACGGTGGACCAGCTGAATATTGATGACGAAGCCACTAAGTATCAGTCGCAGGCGATTGTCTTTATGCTGCCGGGGCTGCCACAGCAGGTGCAGGCCGTCAGCGGTATCTCTAGTGTCGAAGACTGGGGGCGCTGGTCAGACGCTAATCTGGCTCCGGCGGTGAAAATCGATTATGTCGATCCTCTTCCGGCCAGCTTCAATCTGGTGCTGCGCGCCCGTGCCTATGGCAACAACATCGGCAAGCCAATCTCGGTCAAAGTGGGGGACGAAGAGCAGTTCGTCACCTTTAACGCGCAGGACGAAACCGTCACCGTGCCTTTCACCAATCCGGGCAATGTGCAAAGCATCGTCATTACGCCGCCGTCGCCTACTGAGCCAATCGAAGGTACCAGCAGCGGGTTTGAACCGAAAAAGCTCGGCATCGGGCTGGTCTCTTTGGCGGTGGAAGACCGGGATACGGAGTCCTAGTTTGGCTGCTTGAAATACCCGAGCGACATCACAAAAAGCCCGTAACTGCGGGCTTTTCTCATCTTTCTGCCTAAGTATTTTATCTCGACGGTCGATAACCCTATTAAGCCAGCGACCGCTGCGTCGCTAAGAGCGCCTCGCTCAGCATTCTCTCTTGGGGAAGACATGGATAATTTTCAGAAAGAAATCGACGAGAGAACCAATCTCACCTCATCAAACCGTTTTGAGCTATTGCTGTTCCGCTTGGGGAATTCTCAAGACGACGGGCAGTCTGAGCTTTATGGCATCAACGTGTTCAAACTGCGGGAAATCGTGGTCATGCCCCCGCTGACTAAAGCGGCGGGAATGGCCTCGCCGATGATGGGGATGGCGAATATTCGTGGGGAAATCATTCCGGTTATCGATCTCCCTGCGGTGGTGGGCTGTGAGCCTAAAACCGGGCTGAACATTCTGCTGGTGACCGAGTATGCCCGCAGCACTCAGGCTTTCGCCGTCGAGTCGGTGGATGACATCGTGCGGCTGGAGTGGAGTCAGGTGCTGGCTGCCGAGGCCGGAGTGAAGAGCCGCAACATCACCAGCATTGCGCGTCTGGACAATGACAAATCCAGTAATCGTCTGGCGCTGGTGCTGGACGTTGAGCAAATTCTGTATGACATCATTCCGCCAGACCGGAATACCAAAATTGACGCGGACAAGACCAAAGCTTTTGCCTTGAAACCGGGGGCGGTAGCTATTGTTGCCGAGGACTCCAAAGTGGCGCGCTCAATGCTGCAACACGGCCTCGACAGCATGAAAGTGCCGAGCGTCATGCATGTCACCGGACTTGAAGCCTGGAATAACATCAAGAAGATTGCCGAGCAGGCCAAGGCGGAAGGGCGGCCAATTTCCGACAAAATCGCCTTCGTGCTCACCGATCTGGAGATGCCCGAAATGGACGGCTTCACGCTGACCTTAAACATCAAGCGAGATGAGTTCCTGAAAAATATTCCGGTGATCATCCACTCTTCGCTCTCCGGCAGTGCCAATGAAGACCACGTGCGCAAGGTCGGTGCCGACGGCTATGTCGCTAAATTCGAAATCAACGAGTTGGAAGCCGCTATTCATAAAGCGCTCGATGGCAAAAAAGTCCCAGCTAATCAATAAGTAATCTATTAATAGTCACCTTTTTGGCCAGCGTTAGCTCTCAATGGGATAATGCTGGTCAAGTTTATTCATTCCCCCGGTAATTTCCTTGCTCCCATTTCAATTAATCCGCATTGAAAACATTTCTAGATATGTTATAACGTAACACTTCATTGATATGGATCATCAGGAGAACGTTATGAAAAAAAGCATACCTATTACTTTAATAACTCTGGGAATTTTACTGTCTAGCCCGCAAGCATTGGCACACGGCGCGCCGCTGTCGGAAAAGGAGCGTAAGGCCAGCGAGGGTGTATTTGAGAATACTGAGGTGAAAGATCGCGCGTTAAGCGATTGGGATGGCGTATGGCAGTCGCTCAATCCATACCTGCTGAACGGCGACCTCGACCCAGTTTTGCAGAAAAAGGCCAAAGAGAATAAAAGCAAAAGCGTTGAAGAGTATCGGGCGTATTACAAGAAGGGCTATGCGACTGATATTGAAATGATTGGTATTGAAAACAACGTCATTGAATTTCACCAGAACAATCAGGTGAGTTCATGCCAGTACCACTATGACGGTTTCAAAATTCTCACCTATGCGTCCGGCAAGAAGGGGGTTCGTTACCTGTTCGAATGCCGTGACAAGCAATCCACCGCGCCAAAATATGTGCAGTTTAGTGACCATATTATCGGCCCGAAAAAATCCTCTCACTACCATCTCTACATGGGTAATGACTCTCAAGAGTCCTTGCTAAAGGAGATGGACCACTGGCCTACCTACTATGAATACGCCTTGAGCAAAGAGCAGATTGTCCACGAAATGCTGGCACATTGATGCACCGGCTGCGGATACTCTTCGCAGCCAATGAGCTTTCGCCCAAAGCAAGACGCCCGCTTAAGTTTCCTTAAGCGGGCGTCTCTAATATGGCTCCTCTGACTGGACTCGAACCAGTGACATACGGATTAACAGTCCGCCGTTCTACCGACTGAACTACAGAGGAATCGTTGGAACGGGGCGAATAATAGCGATTGCCCGCAGGCATGTCAAAGGGGCATCTGCATATTTATGTCCGTTTGCTCGCTGTTTAGCCAAGTGGTTGAGAATCTAGCCGAAAGAAGGGCGTTTGCGGCCTATTACAGCGGCCCGTCTCGCAAAAACCTCTCTTCGAGCGTAGCCTCAAGGCCGAGCATCGCGTCTTCTGCGTGCTGCATGTGTTCGGTCATGACCTGAGCCACTAAGTCGGCATCTTTGCGGCGCATGGCTTCAATCAGGCGATATTGATAGTTAATGCCGACGCTGCGTTCTACAGGCTCGGGGCGCAGGTAGATGTCTTTACACACCGCTAAATCCTTGAGCAATCGTTGCAGGAAGTGGCAGATAAAGGCCAGCAGCACGTTGTCAGAATAGCTGGCCACAACGCCGTGAAAGTCCAGTTCGGCCATTCGCTGCTCCCAGCGTTCTGCTTCATCTGCCGGTTCGTGGTCATAAACCGTAATCAGCTGATGCAACTGCTCGAAACCCTTGGCATCAATATTGTCGATGGCACTGACCGCCACCAAAGGCTCTAACGCCTTGCGCAGTGCGTAAATATTGCCGATGGAAAGCTGGCGGGTAAAAAGATAATTTGAGAGCAAACTCATGGCGCGGGTTTCGGTCATGGATTCAATAAATGCGCCGCCGCCGGGTCCGGTTTTAGTGCGGATCAGACCCTGCACCTCCAGCGATTTCAAGGCTTCGCGCACGGTGCCTTTCCCCGCTGCGTAGCGAGTTATCAGGTCTTTCTCCTGAGGCAGTCGATCTCCTGGCAGAAGGTTATCGCTAATAATGCTCTCTTTTATGGCATCGACAATTTCATCGGTGCGTTTACGGCGCGTCGGTTCGCTCTGAGTTGGCCTGTCTGTACTCATAAAATCCTTCATCCCTTCAAACCCGTGGCGCGCTGGCGAGTAGCCGCTGCGTATAATCGTGCTGTGGAGCGTTGAACAACCTATCGCTTGGCGCACATTCTACCAAATCTCCGTGATACAGCACGGCCACCCGATCGGCAATCGATTCCACCACTGCTAAATCATGGCTGATAAACAGATAGGAAAGCCCAAACTCGCGCTTTAACTGGTCTAACAACAACAAGACTTGCGCCTGCACCGACACGTCGAGCGCGCTAACCGGCTCGTCGAGCACTAAGATACGCGCTTCGGCTGCCAGTGCGCGAGCAATCGCCAGCCGCTGCGCCTGCCCGCCGGAAAACTCATGGGGATACCCGGACAGCGCGTCGGCGGGCATTTGCACGGCATCCATCAGTTCCAGCATCCGCGTACGGCGGCGCGCGGCGGGGTAGCTGCACAAATATCGCAGAGGCACGTCCAGCGTATTGGCGATGGTTTTGCGTGGATTGAGCGAAGCCACCGGGTCCTGAAACACATACTGAATCATTTGGCCGAAGGCTTTGTCGCCGCGCTTGGCGTGCGTTGACATCTCTTCGCCCATCAGCCTGATGCTGCCGGACGTCGGGCGTTCAAGACCTACCAGCATTCGCGCCAAAGTACTTTTGCCTGAGCCGCTCTCGCCAACAATCGCCAGCGTTTCACCGGCGTCTAGGTGCAGAGAGATGCCCTTGACCGCCTGCACCTGATGCTTGCGCCCAGAAAACCAGCCGGACGCGCTGCCGAAGGTTTTCACCAGCCCATCGGTTTCAATCACCCTATTCATGGAGCCTCCTGCGGCGGCGCGTCTTGGCGATAAAGCTCGCCGACTTGTTTAAGGAAACCGCGCCCCTGACCGAGCTTTGGCACGCTGGCAATCAGGCGTCGGGTATAGTCGTGTTGAGGTTGACGAAGCACAGACTGTGTCTCGCCAGTTTCAACGATTTCACCGTGGCGCATCACCGCTACGCGGTCGCAGATCTGCGCAATAACGCCAAAGTCGTGAGTGATAAACAGCAGAGTTAGACCGCGTTCATGACGCAGCTTTTGCAGTAGTTCGAGAATGCGGGCCTGCACCGTGACATCCAGCGCGGTGGTGGGTTCATCAGCAATGATAACCTCGGGATCATTGGCCAGCGCCATGGCAATTCCCACTCGCTGGCGCTGCCCGCCTGAGAGCTGATGCGGGAAGGCGTCAAAGCGAGAGGCGGCTTCATCAATGCCGACGCTTGCCAGTAACTCCAGCGCCCGCAGTTTGGCCGCCGAAGCCGCTAGCGGCTGGTGAGCTTGAATAGCTTCAATGACCTGTGCGCCGATGCTGAACTGTGGGTGCAAGGTGGTTAGCGGATCCTGAAATATATAAGCCACTCGCGCGCCACGCCGCTGCTGCAACTGGCTTTGAGGAAGAGATAGCATCTCTTCGCCGCTAACGTAAATCGCGCCGCCGCTTATCTCGCCGGGCGGGGAAGACACTAGCCCCATGATGGACAGCGCGGTAACGCTTTTCCCTGAACCGCTTTCACCAATCAGCCCCAGACACTCGCCTTGTGCGACATAAAAGCTAATGTTTTTCACTGCCGCCGAAACATGGGCGCCGGAGCGGAAATTCACTTGCAAATCGACCACTTCCAGCAGGGCTTTATCACTGTGCCGCGCCGCCGGGATATGAGAGCGATCCACGGCTGTCACTGCCTGAGCGCGCAGCAGCACGCCGGACTTGAGTCGAGGATCTAGCAGGTCACGCACGCCGTCGCCGAGCAGATTAAAGCTCATTACCAGTAGGAAAATCATTAAGCCAGGCACCACCGAGACGTGCGGCGCGCTGAACATCTGTGCGCGACCCTGTCCAAGCATTGAGCCTAAGTCCGCGTTAGGCGGCTGCGTCCCGAGGCCGAGGAATGACAGTCCCGCCGTTTCCAAAATCATCCAGCCGACGGTCGTCGACATGGTTACTACCACCACGGGCATGACATTTGGCAGCACTTCAGTGAGTAAGATTTGCAGGTGATTTTTACCCGACAGCCGCGCCGCCTGAATAAAGTCGCGCTGGCGCAGGCCGACGGTCAAGCCACGGATATTACGGGCGAAGAAGGGAATGTTGACCACTGCGATGGCGTAAAGCGCATTCAGCAGGCCGGGGCCGAGCACCGCAACAATGACCAGCGCCAGCAATATGTAGGGAAATGCCATCAGCATGTCTATCAGCCGCATCAGTAAGCTGTCGGTTTTTCCCCCGGCATAACCGGCGACCAGCCCAATCAGCGTGCCGAAAAATGCCGCCAAAAGCGTGGCGCAAATGCCGACAGCCAGCGACACGCGCGTACCCCACAGCAGGCGTGAAAGTACGTCACGGCCTAAGGGGTCAGTGCCAAGCCAGTGTCCTTGTGAGAAGGGCGGCAGTAGGCGATTAAGTAAATCGGTCGCGTCAGGATCTGGCAGAGGCAACAGCGGAGCCGCTAGCGCCGCCGCAACAGCCAGCACCAATAGGGTTAGGCCCAGCGTGGCGAGTCTGTTTGCCAGCAAAAGTGCCCAGAGTGATTGGCGATGGCGCGGCGGGGTGGTCGTTGTCGTCGAGTTCATGATTTTAACCTCGGGTCGAGAAGCGCCTGAAGAATGTCAGCACAGAGATTGATCAGCACGTAGGCCGCTGCAGCAATGAGTACGCCGCCCTGAACCAGCAGCAGATCGCGAGTGGCAACGGCTTTCACCATCATCGCCCCCAGCCCCGGCCACTGAAAAACGGTCTCGATATACACAGCTCCCCCCAGCACAAAGCCCGCCTGAATCCCGATAACCGGGATAACCGACACCAGCGCCATACGAAACGCGTGCTTATAAATCACTTTTCGCTCGGAAAGACCTTTGGCACGGGCCGTTCGTATGAAGTCCTGACGCAGCACTTCCAGCATGGCGGTGCGCGTTAGGCGTGCAATCACGCCGGTTGCGACAATCGCCAGCGTAATGGCGGGCAGAGTGAGGTGATGCAGTAAGTCCAGAGCACCGCCACCGTCCCAAATGGCGTACATGCCGGAGGCGGGAAACCATTGGAGCTGCACGGCAAACAACATGATCATCAGCAGGCCAATCCAGAAAGAGGGCATTGAAATGCCCAGCAGCACAAGCAGGGTAATCAGGCGATCCCCCCAGCCGAACTGACGCACGGCGGAAAAAATCCCAGCTAGCAAGCCCAGTACGGTGCTTATCAGCAGCGCACAACCGCCCAACAGCAGCGTGGCACCAAAGCGCTCAAGCACTTCATCAATCACCGGCCGGTTAAGCACGTATGAGCGCCCAAAATCGCCGTGCAAGATATTCCCTGCCCAGATGAAATACTGCTGATAGAGCGGCTTATTCAGCCCCAACTCCTGATTAATGCGCGCGACGTTTTCTGGTGTCGCCCACGCGCCCAGCAGCGCCTGCGCCGGGTTGCCGGGGATCATCGCCATAATCAGAAAGACAATCAACGACAGCCCGATAAACACCGGAATGGTCGCCAGCAGCCTTTTCAGTACGTAACCCATCATCGTGGTTCTCCCCGTTTACTGTTTGGTTACCCGATTGAGCAACAGATTGAAATTCGGTTGCAGCGCGAAGTGCTGAATGCGCGTTGACGTCACGGCGTTTTGTTTCCAGTTAGCGACAAAAATCCACGGCGCGTCGTCATGAACAAGCTGCTGCACCTGACGGTAAATCGCGCCGCGTGTCGCGGTATCCGTGGTCAGCCGCGCTTTTTGCAGCAGCGCATCAACCTGGCGGTTGCTGTAATAACCAGAGTTAAACCCTCCGGCTTTCGGCCATGCATCGGTACGCAGTGTGAGGAACGGTAGGGTGTCCGGGTCATTGGTCATCCATGCCATTTCCGCCATATGGGTTTGGTTATTCAGCCCGGCGTTTACCTTCGACAAATAGGTATTCCATTCATAGGTTTGAATCGCCACGTTAAGGCCTACGGCTTTCAAGTCGGCTTGAATAGCGGTCGCCATCGGGATAGGGTCGAGCATGCCGGAGCCCCCCTCTGTCACGTAGAAAGTCAGTGTCGCTCCTTCGGCTCCTGCGGCTTTGAGCAGTTCACGCGCTTTGGCTGGGTCATAAGGGTAGGGGGAAACCTCTTTGTTAGCCGCCCAGCCAAAAGCGCGTGGGATAGGACCGTCAGCCACCTCGGCGGAACCTTGCAAAATATTGTCTGCCAGAGATTGTTTGTTTACCGCGTAATTCACCGCCTGCCGCACGCGAACATCATTGAATGGCGGCACCTGCGTATTGAGCATCACATACCAGACGTGTGGGCCGGTGGTTTGGTACATACGGAAGCGATCGTGCTTTTTCTCAAACAGTTTTACCGTGTCTGGCGGCACTTCCACCATGGCATCGATGCCGCCAGACAGCATCTCGGCTACCCGCGTATTGCCGTCAGTTATTGGCCTAAACACCACGTGCTGTACCGCCGGTTTGCCGTCCCAATATTGCTGATTGGCATTGACCACCACCCGCTGATTGGCCTGCCACTCAGCAAAGCGAAATGCGCCAGTGCCCACCGGGTGGCGGCCAAACTCCTTGCCATATTTCTTAACAGCGGTCGGCGAGACAATCAGGCCAGTCGGCGTCGCCAGATTAGAGAGGAAAGGGGCAAAAGGCTCTTTAAGGGTGAACACCAGCGTATTGGCGTCCGGTGTCTCAATGCTTTTTATCGATGAAAAGAAGAAAGAAAGTGGGAAGGGGCCGGTGTTATGCCACGGGTTTTTGTTATCCAGCATACGGTCAAAGGTGAATTTTGCCGCTTCGGCGTTGAACGGCGTGCCATCCTGAAACGTCACGTTTTCCCGCAGATGAAAGCGATAGGTCAGGCCATCCGGACTGATTTCCCAATGTGTTGCAAGGGCGGGCTCGATATCCAGCTTGCCTTCGCCATTACGCACCAGCCCGTCGTAGATGTTGACCAAAATACGCGAATCGTTCGCCGCCGTGGCGATTTGCGGGTCGAGGGATTGCGGCTCGGCAACTTGGCCTATTAACAAGGCATCGGCTGGCGTTTTCGCCATGGTGGGAGCGTACCACGCCATCGCGCCAAAGCAGAGACAGAGCGGGAGAAACCTTCTTCGCAGAGTGTGCAGCATACCGACCTCGTGGCGAGTTGTGTGTCGTGTGACTCCTCTCAAAAGAGCCTGTTTATTATTTGTGCTTAATTTATTTATGCGTATAAATAGAATTAAATGCAATAATTTATACTCATAAATTTAACGAATTAGTCATAAGTCGACAAAACAGGGGGCGGTTTTGACCTTTTCAATCGTAGCGCGGGATGAAAAAACGGGAGCACTGGGCGTTGCCAGCGCCACGGCGGGCCCGGCGGTAGGTGCGCTGGTGACCCACGGGCGATCGCAAGTTGGCGCCATTGCTACCCAAGCTATGACCAATCCACTGTACGGTGAGCGTGGACTGGCATTGCTCCGACAGGGTGCAGGTGCCGCTCAAACCTTAAAAAGCTTACTGGCCGAAGACTTCAACCGGCAGATGCGTCAGGTGCTGATTATTGATAATCAGGGCAACATGGCGCATTGGAGTGGCGAAGAGTGTGGTCAGTGGTCGGGAAGTTTGGCAGGGGATTCCTGCGTGGTCGGCGGAAACTTACTAACTGGTGCCAGTACGCTGTCCGACATGCTGGAAAGTTATGACCAAAACGCCGATTTACCTTTTGCCGACCGTCTGCTCAGCGCGATGCTAGCCGGTGCGCAGGCCGGGGGAGACAAGCGCGGCCTGAAGTCAGCTGCGCTAAAAATCTGGCACGATCGCGAATATCCCAGCGTCGACCTGCGCGCTGACTGGTCTAATATCCCCTTGGTCGAACTAGCGGAGATCCTCCAGCAAACCCGTGAGCCTTCCTACGCCGACTTCTTTGCCGCTCTGCCTAAAGGCAATGCAGGCTAGCGCGTCATAAGTTTGCATTATGCTGGTGCAATAGGATGTGAATGGTGCGCTGGTTAGTCGTTGTCACTCATAAGTGAAGGGGTAAAATAAGTATTAATTACAATTGGTTAGGTTTGTTTTTGTGTGAGAATCAAGTTGTTGGCCCAGATATTGCTCTCTTTAATTAGCCAATATGTTTGGCATCCCGCAGGGGACCCTTTTCTGGCAACGTGGAGAGCAGTGATGAACCTCAGACGCTTAAAGTACTTCGTGAAAATCGTCGATATCGGCAGCCTGACTCAGGCGGCAGATGTTTTACATATCGCGCAGCCTGCGTTGAGTCAGCAACTGGCGACGCTGGAAGGGGAGTTGCAGCAGCAATTGTTAATCCGCACCAAGCGCGGCGTAACGCCAACCGAGGCCGGAAATATTCTTTATATGCACGCCCAGACGATTTTGCGCCAGTGCGAGCAGGCTCATAGCGCCGTGAACTGCGCCGGTCAGGCACTCAGCGGGCAGGTCTCCGTCGGCCTAGCTCTCGGCAGCGCCGCACCCAACATGGCCGCCCAACTGCTACAAGCCGTCCGCGAGCAGCACCCGCGCATTCTGTTGTATATCAACGAGAATTTTAACTCGACCCTCGCCGAGCTGGTCACCGAAGGCCGGATGGACATGGCGGTGATCG
>NZ_JMPJ01000036.1 GCF_000735345.1 Ewingella americana ATCC 33852
AATCGTGCCGTTTCAGTGGGTTTTGCTTTTGACTTTATCCCTCCCCTTTCAGGAGGGGAGGCTAGGTGGGGTGTGGGGTTGGCAGGATTTGAGCGCAATTTAAACCACTCCTCATCCCAGCCTTCTCCTCTGAGAGGAGAAGGAGTAAAACCCAAAAAACTGAAACCTAACTGTTTTCAATTCAAAGCTTTAATAGCGGCCCACCATCCCCTCATAACCCCGGGGCCTTCCACATCGACGTCGTTAACTGCCGGTCCACTAACCCCAGCTGATCCGCGTAAACCGCCTGCCAATTACTCTTCTGCAACAGATAAATTTCATGATTCGCCGCGTCGGGCTGGTATTCCCGCTCCCAGCGCACCAGAGACTCTCCTGTTTCGGCGAGGGTGGAATAGACGCCCGCCGCGACGCCTGCGGCAATGGCGCAGCCTAGGGCGGTCGCTTCCTTCACGACCGGCACTTTGACCGGGATTCCTGTCACATCGCTGAGGATCTGGCACCACAATTTGCCCTTCGAGCCGCCACCGGCGAACACTAATGACTTGGCGCGCACGCCGGAGAACTCGGCGATCAGGTCTAAATTGCAGGCGGAGACGATGGCGGCATTCTCTTCCAGCGCGCGGAATAAGGTCTGCTTATTGCAGCGTTCGGGGTCAATCGACAAATTGATGAAAGAGGGCGCGGCGTGATACCACGTCTTGAAGTGCATCGCGTCGGAGAAAATCGGTGTCACGCCCCATGAGCCGACCGGCACGCGGGCGGCCATATCTTCTAATAATGAATAAGTGTCGACCCCCAAACGCTGGGAGAGCAGCTTCTCTTCAGAGCAAAATGCGTCGCGAAACCAGCGCATCGTCAGGCCGGTGAAGAAGCTTATCGACTCGGCTTGCGCCATGCCGGGAATCACGTGCGGGTTAATCCGAATGTTCATTTCAGGGTCGGTTACCGGCTTAGGCAGATTAACCACTTGTTGCCAGAACGTGCCGCCCAGTACCGCCGTCTGCCCGGCGCGCACTACGCCCAGCCCCAGCGTGCCGAGTTGCACATCGCCGCCGCCCATGCCTACCGGCGTACCGGCTTGCAGCCCGCTAGCTTCTGCCGCCTTGACGGTGACGGAGCCAAGACGCGTGCCGGTTTCGGCGACGGGTGAAAGCATGTCTGCGCGCAGCCCGGCCATGTCGAGCAGCTCGGGGCGCCAGTTGCGGGTGGCGAGATCTAACATGCCCGTCGTACCCGCGTTGGAAGGATCAACCGCCAGCTCGCCGCTCAGCATATAAGCCAGCCAGTCGCTGATCATGGTCACGGTAGCTGCCTGACGGTAAATGTCCGGGCGATGATGAGCCAGCCACAGCAGGCGCGGCATGGCGCTCAGCGCCAGCGTCTGGCCGGAACACTCATAGACTTCGCGCTCGAACTCATAATCGTGGATCTCCTTCAGCTCGGAGACTTCGCGGCTGGCGCGGGCGTCAACGTTGGCGCAGGCCCAAATTGGTTCACCGGCTTTATTATAGAGAACGATACCTTCGCGCATTGAGCAGGCGGCGACGGCGCGAATGCTCGAGGCTGGGATCTGCGCTTCATGCAGCGCTTGGCGGATACACTGGCAGGCCAACTGCCAGTTTTTACTCAGGTCGAATTCCATTGAGCCGGGCACGTCCGGCACCGCGAGGTGGATCCACTCGGCCTGCCCCGCGGCTATCTGCTCACCTTCGAGATTGAAAATAACCGCGCGAATGCTGCCCGTACCGGCATCCAGTGCCATCAAATAAGCATCGTGTTTTGTCGCAGATGATGTGCTCATAGTCGCTCTCTCATAACGGTTTTTGTCCATACCCGTTACCGCCGCGCAGAACACATCCTGCGCGTTAGTCGAGCAGCGCCAGCATCGCCTGCGCCGTGCTCTCTTCGGTAACCAGTGCGTTAATTCGTTTGCCCTTTAGCGCCGCGACAATCGCCTCGGCTTTTTCTACCCCGCCTGCGACACCCAGCACGGTGGGGATATTGGCCAATTCATCCGGCGAGACGGCAATCAGCTCGTCGTGAATTGCCATGTTTTCCGCCAACTCGCCGTTGCGCTGCATGAAGTAGCCGAGGATGTCGCCGACCGCGCCTTTGCGGCCAAAAATCAGTTGTTCGCCTTCGCTGATATAGCCCGAGCGCAGGATAGTGGCGTCGTGCTTCTGGTTTAGCGAGCCGATGCCGACAATCGCGATGTCCGCCGCGCAGGCCGCCAGCATCACGTCATGCACATTGCGCTCTTGGCGGAAAATCGCCGCCACGCTGGCCGAGGATGCTCGCAACGGCGCGGGGATAATGCTTACGCCACAGGCCGCGTCGAGCTGGCCGATGCCGGTCATATAAGGGCCGACGCCGCCGGACAGCGTCACCATGCGGATCTGCTGTGAGCTGATAAAGCCGCTCAGGTGCTGCAAAGTGCTCATCGCGGTTTCGCCAAACCCCACTGCCAGCAGTTGGTCGGGCTTAAGCAGCGTCATCAACATGTGCGCGGCACCTACGCCCAGACGGCTACTCAGCACCCCTTCAGATAGCTGCGGCAACACCCGAATATGCTGCAAATCAAAGCGATTCAGCAGGGTGTTTTCCAGCGCCAGACAACCCTCAAAACGCGAGTTAATCTGCACGCGGATCACCCCGGACTGACGGCCTTTTTCCAGCAAACGCGAGACTTTCAGGCGCGTCAGCCCCAGCCGGTCACCGATCTCATTTTGGGTCAGGCCGTCGTGGTAATAGAACCACGCGGTACGTGCCAACAGCTCTTCTTCGCCCATGCCGTATTCCATTGGGATAGTCAGGTCGGACTGCGTTGCTTTGTCATTCATAGTGAACACTTATCAAAATGTAGATCAATTGTTCGTTAACAAAATGTTGTTAACTGTGATGTGTATGGCAAATCGTGAATGATTGCTGTTCGAATCATATCGCAGAGTATATGGATTGAACAAACTGTGATCGCGGCTGAAGTTTTATCCGTCACCTGAGACTAGGCTTTTGAACAATATTAAATGATAAATACATTTGTTCATTGAATGTGTTTTCACTCAGAGGCCCTTTCATGCAGACAGACTCCCTCGACGCGTTATTACAGGTTTCCGGTGTCAGCAAAGGTTTTTCCGGCGTAGCGGTACTGAAAAATATCGACTTTACCCTGCACGGCGGTGAGATCCACGCGCTGCTGGGGGGCAACGGCGCGGGGAAATCTACGTTGATGAAAATCATCGCCGGGGTCGAGGTGGCGGACAGCGGCACGCTGTGGCTGAACGGCAAAGTGCAAACCGGCATGACGCCCGCCAAGGCCCATCAGGCGGGGATCTATCTGGTGCCGCAGGAGCCAATGCTGTTCCCGAGTCTGACAGTAAAAGAGAACATTTTATTTCGTCTGCCTGCCCATCAGGCCAGCGCCGACAAGCTTAAACAGCGCCTTGACCAGCTGGGCTGCACTTTGCCGCTTGGCGCACTGGCCGGAACGCTGGAAGTGGCCGACCAACAGCTGGTGGAGATCCTGCGCGGGCTGATGCGCGACGCGCGACTGTTGATCCTCGACGAACCTACCGCCTCGCTAACCCCTGCTGAATCCGCCCGACTGTTTACTCAGGTGAAAAAGCTCACGGCGCAGGGCGTTGGCGTGGTGTTTATCTCCCACAAGATGCCGGAAATCCGCCAAATCGCCGACCGCGTCAGCGTGATGCGCGACGGCAAAATTGCGCTTAGCGGCGCATTGAGCGAACTCGACAACGAGCAGCTGATTCAGGCTATTACCCCACAGGCCGCCCAAACCGCGCTGCCCGCCGAACAGAAGCTGTGGCTGGACGTGCCCGGTACGCGCCGCAACGCGGGTGTCGGCCAGCCGGTGTTAGAGGTGGAAAACCTCACCGGCGAAGGCTTTATCGACATCTCTCTGACAGTGCATGCAGGGGAGATTGTTGGGCTGGCGGGCGTGGTCGGGGCCGGGCGCACCGAGCTGGCAGAAACGCTGTATGGCCTGCGTGCCGCGCGTGCCGGGCAGGTAAGGCTGGCAGGGCGCGATATCACTTCGCTCAATACGTCGGCCCGGCTGGAGCAGGGGCTGGTCTATCTGCCCGAAGACCGCCAAGCCTCCGGCTTATACCTTGACGCGCCGCTGTCGTGGAACACCACTTCGCTGACCTTTAACCGCAGCAGTTGGTGGCTCAACCCTAAACGCGAAGCCGCGGTGCTTGAACGCTATCACCGCGCGCTGGGCATCAAATACTCCCACGGCGAGCAGCACGCCCGCACGCTCTCCGGCGGCAACCAGCAAAAGCTGCTGATTGCCAAATGTCTCGAAGCCGCCCCGGCGCTGCTGATTGTTGATGAGCCAACCCGCGGCGTGGACGTCTCAGCCCGCGCCGATATCTATCAACTGCTGCAAAGCGTGGTGCAACAGAATGTCGCCGTGCTGCTGATCTCCTCTGACTTAGACGAAATAGAAGGGCTGGCGGACCGGGTGTTTGTCATGCATCAGGGCGAGATGAGCGGCGAACTGCGCGGCGACGACATTAACGTCAACGGCATCATGCATATCGCCTTCGGCAATGCTCACCAACCCTCGCCCGCCAACGCTTTAGAGGGAGATGCCTGATGCTTAAACTGATTCAGAATAACCGTGAGCTTACCGCGCTGCTGGCGATTGTGGCGCTGTTCGGCCTGCTTGGCGCGATGGACAGCCAGTCATTTAGTTTCCAGACGCTGGGGATGATTTTCGGCAGCGCGCAGATCCTGATGCTGCTGGCGATGGGAGCCACGCTGGTGATGCTGACGCGCAATATCGACGTGTCGGTAGGGTCGATAACCGGGCTGTGCGCGGTGTCGCTGGGTATTTTGCTTAATAGCGGCGTTGCCTTGCCGCTGGCTTGTCTGGCGACGCTGACAGTCGGGATTGCGGCGGGCTTGTTCAACGGCGTGCTGGTGGCGTGGCTGCGCATTCCAGCGATTGTCGCCACCCTCGGCACGCTGGGGTTGTATCGCGGATTGATGCTGCTGCTGACCGGCGGTAAGTGGATTGAGGGGCTGCCCGCTGACTTGAAATCGCTCTCTGCGCCGCTGGTGCTGGGCGTTTCACCTCTCGGCCTGCTGGTGATTGTGTTGCTGTTAGCCATGTTCTGGATGCTGTCGCGCACGGCATTTGGCCGCAGCTTCTATGCCGTCGGCGACAACCTTCAGGGCGCGCGCCAGCTCGGCGTGCCGGTCAATCGCATGCGTATTCTGGCTTTCGCCATTAATGGCGCGATGGCGGCGCTGGCCGGGATTGTCTTCGCTTCACAAATTGGTTTTGTGCCGAACCAAACGGGCAGCGGGCTGGAGATGAAAGCTATCGCCGCCTGCGTGCTGGGTGGCATTAGCCTGCTTGGCGGCACCGGCAGTATTGTTGGTGCCGTGCTGGGCGCCTACTTCCTGACGCAAATCGACAGCGTGCTGGTGCTGCTACGCCTGCCCGCGTGGTGGAACGACTTTATCGCGGGCGTCGTACTGCTGGCAGTGCTGGTGTTTGACGGCCGTTTGCGTCAGGCGCTGGACAAAAACCTGCGTCGCCAGAAGTACGCTCGCTTCCAGCCTAAGGCGGTGGTCGCGGAGAGAAGCAAAACCAAACCGTCGGAACCGCGCACTTCCCGACGCATGAATGCCAACAAAAGCGGGGTGCTGTGATGAATAACCTGAAGCGTTACGGCTGGGAAGGGGCGCTGCTGGCCCTGTTGGTGGTGGAAATCTTACTGTTTGGCCTCGCCAACCCGCGCATGCTGGACATTAACACGCTGCTGTTTAGCACCAGTGACTTCATTACCATTGGCATCGTCGCGCTGCCGCTAACCATGGTGATCGTCAGCGGCGGCATTGATATCTCCTTCGGCTCGACCATCGGCCTGTGCGCCATCGCGCTCGGCGTGCTGTGTCAGGCGGGCGTGCCTCTGCCGCTGGCGATTGGCCTGACGCTGGCACTCGGCGCGGCCTGCGGGCTGCTCAACGCCGCGCTCATCCTTTATACCGGCGTCAATCCGCTGGTGATCACCCTTGGCACCTTATATCTGTTTGGCGGCAGCGCGCTGCTGCTCTCCGGGCTGGCCGGGGCTACCGGTTTTGAAGGAATCGGCGACTTCCCGGCGGCTTTTACCGATTTCGCTAACCTAGTGGTATTGGGCTTGCCGATGCCGCTGCTGATTTTCCTCTTGGCGACGCTGTTCTTCTGGGCCTTGATGCACCGCACCCGCACCGGCCGCAATGTGTTTCTGATTGGTCAAAACGCCCGTGTGGCGCGCTACGGCGCACTGCCGGTCAGCCGCACGCTGTTTGCTTTGTATGGCATGACCGGGCTGGCCTCGGCGGTGGCGGCGATCGTCATGACTTCTTACTTCGGCTCGGCGCGCTCGGATCTCGGCGTCTCCTTACTCATGCCTGCCATCACCGCCGTGGTGCTGGGCGGGGCGAATATTTACGGCGGTTCCGGCTCGGTGTTAGGCACCGCGCTGGCAACTTTGCTGATTGGTTATTTGCAACAAGGGCTGCAAATGGTCGGCATCTCCAGTCAGGTCTCCAGCGCACTCTCCGGCGCGCTGCTGATTCTGGTGGTGATTGGCCGTTCAGCCAGCCTCAACCGTGGCCTCCTTCGCAGTGTTTTCCAGCGCTATTACCGCCGCTGGTCTGCGCCTTCTGCTTCTCTGACCTCGAAATAATGTGGAGTGAATGATGAAAACAACCGCGTGGAAAAACCTGTTCGCCGTCAGCGCATTAGCTCTGGTTTGCGCCAGTGCACAGGCCGCAGATCGCATTGCCTTTATCCCGAAACTGGTGGGCGTCGGCTACTTCACCAGTGGCGGCAGTGGCGCAACGGCGGCGGGCAAGGAACTGGGCGTTGATGTGACCTACGACGGCCCGACCGAACCCAGCGTTTCGGGGCAGGTGCAGATGATCAACAACTTCGTCAATCAGGGCTATGGCGCCATCGTGGTGGCGGCAGTTTCCCCCGACGGCCTCTGTCCAGCCTTGAAACGCGCCATGCAGCGCGGGGTGAAAGTCCTGACGTGGGACTCAGACACCAAGCCTGAATGCCGCTCGATTTACATCAACCAAGGCACGCCGCAGCAGCTGGGCTCCATGCTGGTGGACATGACCGCCAGCCAAGTGACCAAAGAGAAGGCCAAGGTGGCGTTCTTCTACTCCAGCCCGACGGTGACCGACCAGAACCAGTGGGTGAAAGAGGCGAAAGCCAAAATCGCCAAAGAGCATCCGGGCTGGGAGATTGTCACCACCCAATATGGCTATAACGACGCCACCAAGTCGCTGCAAACCGCCGAGGGCATCATGAAGTCGTGGAATGACCTCGACGCCATCATCGCGCCAGATGCCAATGCTTTGCCAGCGGCGGCGCAGGCGGCGGAGAACCTCGGGCGCAAGAATGTCGCCATCGTTGGCTTCAGCACGCCAAACGTTATGCGCCCGTACGTCGAGCGCGGCACGGTGAAACAGTTCGGCCTGTGGGACGTGGTGGCGCAGGGCAAAATCTCGGTTTATGTCGCCGAACAGCTGCTGAAAAAGGGTGAGCTGAACGTCGGAGACAAGCTGGACGTGCCGAAAATCGGGCAGGTCGAAGTCTCGCCGAACAGCGTGCAGGGCTACCAATATGAAGCCAAGGGTAATGGCATTGTTCTGCTGCCGGAGCGCGTGGTGTTCACCAAAGACAACATCGGTAAATACGATTTCTAACGTTAACGTCAATGTAAGGAGAGCTTGAGATGGCTGATTTAGACGACATCAAAGACGGCAAGGATTTTGGTATTGGTACGCCGCAAAGCAATCGCGCTTTCTTCCTTAAAGGAAGCGGGGCGCTGGACTGGGGGATGCAGTCACGGCTGGCGCGCATTTTCAATCCGGCCTCCGGGCGCACCGTCATGCTGGCGTTCGATCACGGCTATTTCCAAGGGCCAACCACCGGGCTTGAGCGTATCGACCTCAACATCGCGCCGCTGTTCGAACACACCGATGTGTTGATGTGTACACGCGGCATTTTGCGCAGCGTGGTGCCCGCCGCCGTCAATAAACCCGTTGTGTTGCGCGCTTCGGGCGGTAACTCGATTCTGACCGAGTTGTCGAATGAAACCGTGGCCGTGGCGATTGAAGACGCGCTGCGCCTGAACGTTTCCGCCATGGCCGCGCAGGTTTATATCGGCAGCGAGCACGAGCATCAGTCGATCAAAAACATTATCCAATTGGTGGATCAGGGCACCCGCTACGGCATGCCAACCATGGCGGTGACTGGCGTGGGCAAAGACATGGTGCGCGACCAGCGTTACTTCTCATTAGCCACCCGCATCGCCGCCGAGATGGGGGCGCACATCATCAAAACCTATTATGTGGACAGCGGCTTCGAGCGCGTCGCCGCCGGCTGCCCGGTCCCAATTGTCATCGCCGGTGGCAAGAAACTGCCCGAGCGTGAAGCCTTGGAGATGTGCTTCCAGGCCATCGATCAGGGTGCGTCGGGCGTGGATATGGGCCGCAATATCTTCCAGTCCGAATCGCCAATCGCCATGCTGAAAGCCGTGCAGGCCGTGGTGCATAACAACGCCAGCGTCGACCACGCCTACGAGCTGTTTCTCGACCAAAAAGGCTGATCTAAGGAGGAGTTATGGAAGTCACACTGGTAGAAATTAATGTTAAAGCGGACAAGGTCGATGAGTTTTTGAAAGTGTTTCGCGACAATCACTTAGGCGCGATTAAAGAGCCGGGCAACCTGCGTTTTGACGTGTTGCAAGACGAGCAAGAACCCACGCGATTTTTCATTTATGAAGCCTACGTCGATAACGCCGCCGTCGCCGCCCACAAACAGACGCCGCACTACCTAAAGTGCGTCGAGGCGCTCGAAGGACTGATGACCGGGCCGAGGAAGAAAACCAGTTTTAGAGGGATTTATCCAGAATAGGGTCTGCTCCTTCTTCTTTTAAGGAGAGGCCGGGTTGAGGTTTGCTGCATCGAGCACGGTTTTGAACCACTCCTCATCCCAGCCTTCTCCTCTGAGAGGAGAAGGAGTAAACCCATCCCCAGACTGAACTAAGTCACTGAATTTTATGAAATACCCCCTCCCAACCTCCCCCTTTTCAGGGGGAGGAGCAGAACAGCACTCCACTGAAACGGCACGGTATAGATGCCTCAAAACCGCAGTCA
>NZ_JMPJ01000037.1 GCF_000735345.1 Ewingella americana ATCC 33852
CCCCTTGAGGCCGGTGTGGCGGCAGCACACGGTCTTTAATTTGAATTTAAAGATTCAAATCTTTAAAGATTAAAAAAGCGCGTCAGGGGCCGCCCGCCCCCCAAAACTGGAATACACCTCGTAATTAATTTTGTCACCCATGCAACTCACCAATTACCTTCCGAGACATCTCGCAGAGATGATTATTCCCTCTGATAAGCCGATAAAAAAGGAATAGGCTGCTTTTGCTGCGGTAGAAACCGTAGCCGGGTGTAGGAACCTGAGGCAGTTCCCAGTAGCAATGGTAGTGAAGTCTTCGCTGCGTATTACATTGATTTTTAAAATGTAACTATGGTAGCTCAGGCGGGGCAGCCTTAGGCTGGCCGGAAATTGGGACCGGTATTCCTACCTCCGTCTGAGCTGTCTCCCTATGCCCTGCGGGTATGGGTGACGGCCATAATTACTCTTCAGGAAGGTATATAACATGGACAATATTTCTACTTTAGTGAATTCATTTGATGGGCTTTATGACATGACCCCCCTGACTGCGGTTGAGCTGTGTGAACAATGTCGGGCGCTGGTTTTTGCGATGACCGAGTTAGCCAACCCTATTGCTAAAGAGCTGCTGAACTCGATTCTGTGGGAGCGTGTTGATCAGCTTTATCAGACGCTGACGGCGCTGTATGTCGAGAGCGATCCGCAGGCTGCATCGTCAATGATGATGTAAATGGCAAAGTGCTGAAAGAAAGCAGGGCGCGAGGCTGCGCCCTGCCAGAGGAGTTACTGCGGTGTTGCCCAGAACACGCCACTGTAATCCAGCGAGGTGAACTTCTCGTGAGCCATCTTCAAGTCGGCCAGTGGGTCGATGTCCTTGAACAAGTCCGGGTGCAGGAATTTGGCAATTTCCTCTACGGCAATCACGTTGAAAGGCAGGTCGTAGAACTGGTGGTATATGGCTAAAACCTGCTTATCTTTGATGGATTTCAGCACGCTGATCCCGTTGCGGTTCATCAAGGCGTTCAGGCTTTTCTGCACGGTGGCTTCATTGGTGCTGTAGCCGAAAGGTACTGCGCCAGAAGGTTTGTTGCCACGGCTCCAGTCAGCGCCGGTCATCAGGTAGTAATCCGGGTTGCTGCTGATCAACTGCTCGACGTTGATGTCGCCACCCATTGCCGGGAACAGCTTGCTGCCAATGTTCTGACCACCGGCTTCGTCAATAAACTGGCCAAAGCTGCCTTTACCAAAGGTGGAGCAGCACTGCTCGCTGTGCAGACCCGCGTGGCGTTCAATGAACACGCTAGGGCGCTGCTCTGGTTTCAGCGTAGCGACGCGTTGGCGAATTAAGTTCAGGCGTTGTTGGTAAAAATCGATAAAGGTCTGGGCGTTCTTCTCTTCATCGAACACCTTACCCAACATCTGCATGCTGGCGACGGTATTGGTCAGCGGCTGTTGGCGGAAGTCGATAAACAGCACCGGAATGTTGAGTTTTTGCAGCAGGGCGAGGGTGCCGCTGTCAGTCATTTTGCTCAGCAGGCCGGTGTCGAAAATCACCAAGTCAGGCTTCAGGGTTACGGCTTTTTCGACGCTAAAATCAGCCACGTAAGGGTTGTCGAAAATCGGGATATCTTTCATTTTCGGAAATTTTTTCAGGTACGCCTGATTCATATCCGCGGCTTTGGTTTGCAGCGAGTTATCCATTGAAACGATGTTTTTCAAAGGATCTTCTGGGTGCAGAATATTTAAAGCAATCAGGGCGCGAGAGTCAGCCAGCATCACGCGCTGCGGCGTATGGTCGAAGGTGACTTGACGGCCGGCGATATCAGTAACGGTAAAAGGTGCGGCCTGCGCCACAAATGAAATCAGCAGCGAGCTGGCCACCGCCAATAGGCGTGCGGGGCGAAGTAAACCAGTGAACATGACAATCCCTAGAGCGAAGATGAAAGATGATAATGATAATCATCTCTTTTCCACTTGGGAACGCCCGGCACACATTTTGACATCAATCTTCTGGCTTGCCGGGCCGCTCTGGCTTTAGTGCTCGGCTATCAGCGGCATTCTGCTTTGCAGCCAATGCTTTAATTCCACAATGTCGTCGCGTTCAGCTTTATCTGGCGAGGTAACAAAATAGTAATTTGCGCCGGGCAGGCACTGCTCGAAGGGCACGTGGAGAATGCCTTTATCGATAAAGTCTTTCGCCAACAGGCTGCTGACAATTGCCACGCCCTGTCCAGCAATGGCGGTCTGAATAGCATGAGTCTCGTCGGTAAAGCGCAGGCCAGCGTCAATATTTAGCCCTGCCGGGCCAAACTGCTGACGCCAATTCTCCCAGTCGGGCGAAGGCTGCGGGATCATGCGGTTTTCGACATGAAACAGCGTGGCGGTGAGTAAGTCCTCTAGCCGCTGTAACCCGAGTGTGGGGCTGGCAACCAGTACAAAACGGTCATGGGAGAGCAGGGTGGAAGCAAGATGATCGCTGGGGTGCTGGCTATAGCGGATAGCAACATCGACGGTGTTTTTGGTCAAATCGACCAGCTCGATACTGGTATGCAGACGCAAGTCGAGCGTCGGCGCGTGGGTTTTTAGATCCGCCAAGCGCGGAACCAGCCAGTGGGTTAAAAAGTTTGAAGTGGTGCTGAGGGTCAAGGCAGCGGGCTGGCGCGCATGGTGAATTTCATTCACCGCGTCTTGCAGGGTGGAGAATGCCTGACGCGTCGCCTGACGTAAGATTTGGCCGACGGCGGTGAGTTTCACCTCGCGGGCGCTGCGCTCAAACACCTGCGCTGACAGCGATTCTTCCAAAACGCGGATTTGGTGGCTAATGGCGGTGGCGGTGACGCCAATCTCTTCGGCCGCCCGTTTAAAGCTGCCGTGAGTCGCCACGGCGTCAAAGGCTCTGAGTGAACCCAGTGGCGGCAGACGCGGTTTTCTTAAGTTTGCACTCATGATGAGTTATTTTCATCCATGGCTGAAAATGATGACTTTGATTGACCCAAAATAAGCGGAGTAAGCTTGCTTTGCAATATCGGTATAGATGAAGTGAATTCATGCTGGTGCCGATGACCCTCAATCAAAGGAAGCACTCTCATGACGATTTGTATCGAACAACGCCAACTGCGGGTTGGCAATAGAGCTGAGTTGTTCGCTCTGCTGTTTTTGCTTCAGGCGCTGGTCTCGGGCCTGCTATTTGCTCAAGTTGGCTGGGCGGAGCTGTTTACCACCAACTTATTGCTTGGCGCGGTAGTGGTTTTCGCGACGGTTGGGCGTTCGGCGGCGGGCCATACGTTATCCACGCTGCTTGCCAGTCTGACAGCCGTTAGCCTGCTGGTGGCGCTGATTAGCTGGTCTGAACGCGGCATGGCGGATGCCAATACGCATCTGATCAATGGCATCGCTACCATTCTGCTGGGGCTATTTGTGTTGAATGAGAAGTATGGCGCGCGGCCTTGGCTGCCAAAAGCTTTGCGCCGCCAGCCCGGTTTCTCATGGGCGCTGGGGGCTGAGGTGTTATCGACGGCAGGCATCGCCACTGGGCTGTTTTTAACGGTGTTAGTCAGCCGCGCTTTCTTCAGCCAGCACGCGACGCTGGAATCAGAATTATTCCCGCTGGTGCTGACCCTGTTTATGCTGGCACAGCGGCTGTGGGTGCTGAAAAAGCGCGGTAACGCGGTGATTTCGCAGCCGGACTATGTGCCTTACGGGCTGCCTCTGCGTGCGGTGAGCGTGGCGGCAAGCATTGGACTGGCGGTATTTCTGTTGCAGGGATACCCAAACGTTGAAAGCTTTGCCGGTGCATCAGCCCTGCTATTGATGTTAGCGCTCGGGAGCACCACGGCAATGCTGGTGGCCGCTGATTCACCGGCGGAATGATGCCGGTTTAGAGCACTTTTTCAAGGAAGCTGCGGGTGCGGCCGTGGCGCGGGTTGTCTAGCACCTGCGATGCAGAGCCGCTCTCGACCACTTTGCCATCCACCATAAACACCACTTGGTCGGCCACCTGACGGGCGAAACCAATTTCATGCGTGACGACGACCAGCGTGACGCCAGATCGCGCCAGCTTCTTGATGACGTCCAACACTTCGCCGACCAGCTCCGGGTCCAGCGCCGAGGTAGGTTCATCAAACAGCATCACTTTTGGGTTTAGGGCCAGCGCGCGGGCGATAGCAATGCGTTGCTGCTGCCCGCCGGAAAGATGGCGCGGATAAGCATGAGCTTTCTCACGCAGCCCGACGGTATCCAGCAGCTCATAGGCGCGTTCAATGGCCTGTTTGCGGTTCATCAGCCGGTGAACGATAGGGGCTTCGATGATGTTATCCAGCACCGACAGATGCGGGAAGAGGTTGAAGTTCTGGAAGACATAGCCGACGTTGACCCGCTGCTTGAGGATGGCTCGCTCTTTCAACTCATACAGCTTGTCGCCTTTACGCTGATAGCCAACATAGTCACCATCAATCTGAATGGTGCCTTCGTTAACGCGCTCCAGATGATTGATGGTGCGCAGCAGGGTGGATTTACCCGAGCCGGATGGCCCGAGGATCACCGTCACCGTGCCGGGTTCAATGCTCAGGCTGACATCATCCAGCGCCTTGTGAGCGCCAAAATGTTTGCTCAGGTGGCTGATTTCAATTCTGCCCGGCGCTTGGTGCTGCGGCTGGCGCAGCAATACAGGCTCGGCGACTTTGGCCGTTGGGCGTGGAACGAATAGGTCAAAAGCTTCAGACATAGATTTACTCCTTCACGGCCTAGCCGCGCGCCCACAGGCGGAAACGTTGGATTGGCGTCGGGCGTAGCTCGCGCACGGCTCCGCGTGAGAAATAGCGTTCAACATAATATTGCAGTACCGACAGCACCGATGTGATAACCAGATACCAGACGGTCGCTACCATCAGCAGGGGAATTACCTGCTGGGTGCGGTTGTAAATCACCTGCACGGTGTAAAACAGCTCGGGCATCGACAGCACATAAACAATCGAGGTGCCCTTGGCGAGGCTTATTACCTCATTAAAACCGGTTGGGATAATCGCCCGCAGCGCCTGCGGCAATATGATGCGGAAGGTGCGGCGATAGCCCGGCAAACCCAGTGCCGCGGCTGCTTCGTGCTGACCATGCTCGACACCCAAAATGCCGCCGCGAATAATCTCAGCGGTGTAGGCCGACTGCACCAGCGAAAGCCCCAGCACGGCGACGGAGAACTGATCCAGCAGGTCTACGGTTGGGTGGCTGAAAAACTCAATCGAGGTAAAGGGAATGCCGACTGACAGGCTGTCGTACAGATAGGAAAAGTTGTAGAGAATGATCAACACCAGCAGCATCGGCAGTGAACGGAATAGCCAGATATAGCCCCACGCCAGCCCGTTCAGTAAGTAGGATTTGGACAATCTGGCCAGCGCCAGCGCGGTGCCGAAGATAATGCCAAACAGCGTGCCCAGCAGGGTGAGCAGCAGGGTTTTGGCTAAGCCTTGCAAGATGGCGGGTTCAAAGAACCACTGGCGAAATACGCCCCATTCCCAGCGCGGATTGGTGGCAATCGACTGGACGATCACCAGCAGAATAAAAACGGAAAATATTGCGCCAATCAGGCGCAGCGGGTAGCGGGCAGGGACCACTTTCAACGGCGGCTGGTCGGCCTGACGCAGCGAGGTGTCACTCATAGGCTCTCTCCGCAATAGGTGCAGCAGCCACGGCAACGGGCAATGCTTTGGTAAAAGGTAAACGGCCATCATAAGGCGGCAGGGAGTAGACCACCGGGTCAACGCGGGTATCAAACTGTGGCTGGTAGCCGTTTGCCAGATATAACCCCACGGCCTCCGGCTGGCGGAAACCAGTGGTGAGAAACAGCTTGCTGTAGCCTTGCTCCAGCGCGCGCTGTTCCAACTCAACCAGCACCTTTTTCGCCAATCCTTGGCGGCGCAAGGTTTTGTCAGTCCAGATACGTTTTAGCTCGGCGGTCTGCAGGTCGTAGCGTTTGAACGCCCCCATCGCAATGGGAGCGCCGTTACGCAGCAGTACCACAAACACCCCGTCCGGCGGGGCGTAGTAGCTCAACGGCTCTTCTTCCTGATGGCCAAAATAGTCGCCGTAACGCGCACGATATTCGCCAAATAAGCCTTCAATGACGGGCGCAATCAGCGGGTCGTCCGGCAGGGTTTGAATAAAAATGTCCTGACTCATGGTCTGCTCCTGCTGAAGAGAAAAATTAATCGCCAAGGCCCGGTGGGTTGATTTCAGAGTGGTCGATTTTCTCGACGCTCTCACCCCAGCGGTCTAACACTTTCAGGTAACTGCCACTGGCGATGGCGCTGTTAATCGAGGCTTGGACGGCATCGACCAGCCCGTTGCCTTTTTTCAGCGTCACGGCGATATTGGCGGTTTTCGGCCAGCCGCCCGGCACGGTGCCGACCAACTGAGTTTTGCCCGTTAACAGGGACTTATAGGCCCCGGTGACGTTCGGGCCAAAGGTGGCATCGGCGCGGCCTGACTGGATAGCCAGCGTAGAGGCCGCGTCATCAGTGACATAAATAGGTTGAAGCGGGGCGAGGCCCTTGGCGCGGTTTTCTTTATCCCACTCCAGCAGGACGGCTTCCTGATTGGTGCCGGAGCCGACAATGATTTTCTTGCCAGCAATATCCGGGGCTGAAGTAATGGATTTAATTTTGCTGCCGGTCTTCACGTAGAAGCCCAGCGTATCTTGGCGATAGGTGGCGAAATCGAATTTGGTTTTGCGATCTTTGGTCACCGTAATGTTGTAAATAGCAGCGTCATATTTGCCCGAGGTCACGCCCAGCGGCCAGTCTTCCCACGAGGCGGGCACGACTTTCAGCTTCAGGCCAAGACCATCGGCAACCAAGCGCGCAATATCGGCCTCGCTGCCAATCACGGTTTTATTATCGCGAGCATACAGGCCGAAAGGCGGCGCACTGCCGAGCACGGCCAGCGCGACGGTCAGGGTGCCCGGTTCGACAAACTTAAAGTTTGCCGGGATTTTGGCGATAGCTTCAGGGCTTTTCGGCGTGTTGATTGGTGTTTCATTGGCGACTAAGTCGATACCCGGCGCTGCATAAGCTACGGAGGAAAAAAGAACCAAAGCGGCCACGGCGGTTAATTTCGTGCTAATCATCTTTATTACCCTCATACCCTTCATATTTCGCGCTGTAGAGGTGTTGGCTGCCTTGCTGCAACACGAACTATCTAGGTTAATTATTTTTTATTGGCCCCTTGCAGGTGTCGAATTCACTATTCCTGAGCGGCTGAGGGATGTAAAACAACAAAATTAAATAACTAAACTGATAAAGCAGAAATAAAAACCAGAGATGAAAAGCAACACAAAAGCCCGCTATCCGACGTTCAATCGGGCGGGCTGATAATAGTGTTGGCGGTGAAAATGTTATTTTTCTGTCAGTTCGGCCAAGGCTTTTTCCGCTAATTGCTGGAAATAGACCGCCGCCGGATATATGGCTTTTTCATTCGGATTAAATTTAGGGTGATGCAAGCCAAACTCACTGGCCGAGCCAATGCTGACAAAGGCGCCGGGCACGTGATGCAGGTAGTGCGCGAAGTCTTCGCCGCCCATTTGCGCCTCGGAAAGCTCAACGTTATAGCCTGACTCACGGGCCGCCTGACTGGCAAATTCGGCCCAGCGCGGGGTATTAACCACCGCCGGTGGCCCCGGGAACCAGTGCAGTTCGGCTTTCGCGCCAAGAGCCTGCGCCACGCCTTCAATTACTTGGCGGATTTTGCCGGGGATCTGCTCGCGGATCTCGGCGTTGTGGGTGCGCACCGTGCCTTCTAGGTCAACATCCTGCGGCAGCACGTTCCAAGTATTGCCACCCTCAATGCGGGTCACGCTGACCACCACTGACTCTTTGGTGCTGAAGTGGCGGCTGACCAAGGTTTGCAGCGCGGTGACAATGTGGCTGGCGGTGACGATGCTATCAACACCCTCTTCAGGGTGCGCGGCGTGCGCGCCTTTGCCCGTCACGGTGATTTGGAATCGGTCGACGTTTGCGTAGAACGCGCCACCCTTGGTGGAGAAGGTGCCGACCGGCAGCTGCGGCGCATTGTGCAGGCCGAAAATGGCGTCGACCTTGTCTAGCGCTCCGGCTTCAATGAGCTGCAATGCGCCGTTGAAACGCTCTTCAGCAGGCTGGAAGAACAGTCGTACGCGGCCCGGCAGTTGGTCTTCCCGTGCTTTAAGCAGGTAAGCCGCGCCGAGAATCACCGAGGTGTGGAAGTCATGGCCGCAGGCGTGCATTACGCCAGCCTGCTGTGAGCTAAAAGGCACGCCGGAAATTTCGTTAATTGGCAGGGCGTCGATATCCCCGCGTAGCGCCACCAAAGGGCCGTCCTGCGGGCCAATCTCGGCCACTACGCCGGTTTTCAAACCGAGATTAAGGATGCGGATCCCGGCCGCGTTCAACCACTGGGTAATTCGCTTGGTGGTGGCATATTCATGGTTCGACAGCTCCGGGTTTTGATGCAATTCACGGCGCCAGTCGATCAACTGTTGTTCAAGCTTTAAAGGAGTGAGTGATGCTGCGTCGAGGGTGTCATCGGCAGTATGAAGACTCATATCATTTTAACCTTATGGTATTGGCCGGCGAATAATGGCGGCGGGGAAATTAATGTCCTGATTAATCCTGACTGCATATTGGCAAATTACTAAATATCGACTGGTTATCTGTTATGCCTTTCGGTTCTCTTTCTGGTTTTATTCCATTAGCTAATTATCGAAATAAGAAGGACGGTTTTTATATTTAGGCGGCGATACATTCTGTGGAATTCTTTTGCTATCGCATTTTCATATTGCATCGCAGACCGTAAAAGGGAGCCTAATTATGAGCCAATCCATTCCTTCTCAATCAGCCGCTAATGCCAAGGTGGCTAACAAGAAAAGCATTAAATTGGGCCTGATGTTGCACGGTGCGGGCGGCCATATGAATTCATGGCGACATGAAAAAGTCCCTGCCGATGCCAGCGTCAATTTTCCCTATTTCCGTGAGTTGGCGCTTAAAGCCGAAGCCGCTAATTTCGATTTCCTGTTTGTCGCCGACGGTTTGCACATCAATGAGAAATCACTGCCGCACTTCCTTAATCGCTTCGAGCCGGTGGCGCTGCTCTCTGCGCTGGCGTCGGTCACTCACAGCATCGGGCTGGCGGGCACCATTTCCACCTCTTACAGCGACCCCTTCACCGTGGCGCGCCAGTTAGCCAGCATCGATAACATCAGCAATGGCCGTGCGGGCTGGAACGTGGTGACCTCGCCACTGGCGGGTTCCGCCAAGAACTTTGGCAAAGACCACCCTGAGCACTCACTGCGTTACCAAATCGCCGAAGAGTACATCAACGTGGTGCAAGGATTGTGGGACTCATGGGATGACGATGCCTTTATCCGCGACCGCGAAAGCGGGGTGTTTTTCGACGCCGCCAAGCTGCACAAGCTCAATCACCAAGGGCAGTTCTTCTCGGTGGAAGGGCCGCTCAACATCAAGCGCTCGCCACAGGGCCAGCCGGTGATTTTCCAAGCTGGCGCCTCGGAGGCCGGTATCGCGCTGGCGGGCAAATCGGCCGATGCGGTTTTCACCAACGCTCGTACCCTGCAAGAAGCGCAGGAGTATTCTGCCAAGTTGCAGGCGCAGGTGGCGCTACACGGCCGCCATCCGGTGGGCATTTTCCCCGGCATCAGCCCGATTGTCGGCGCGACCGAAGAGGAAGCCGAGGCCAAATATCAATATCTGCTGTCCCTCATCTCAGTGGACGACGCGCTGGCCTATCTGGGGCGATTCTTCGACCACCATGACTTCTCCCAATACCCGTTGGATGAGCCTTTCCCGGACGTCGGCGACTTGGGGCAGAACACTTTCCGCTCCACCACCGACCAGATTAAACGTTCAGCGAAAGAGAAAAACCTGACTCTGCGCGACGTGGCGTTCCAGACCACGCTGCCGAAAGGCGAGTTCTTCGGCACGCCGGAGCAGGTGGCCGACACCTTTATTCGCTGGGTGGAAGAGGGCGGCGCGGACGGCTTCATCATTGGCGGGCCGGTGCTGACTGAAGCGCTGGACGACATCACCCGTCTGGTTCTGCCCGTGCTGGCCGATCGTGGCTACTGGCATCCCTCGACGGAGAGCAAAACTCTGCGCGAGCGGCTGGGTCTGCCGTTCAAGACCAGCCGCTACGCGCAAGTATCCACAAAACAGCAAAAAAATGAGCAGCCGCAGGTTGCCGCAACATTGACTCATCATTAAGGAATAACTATGGCTCGTTTGGTTTCTGGTAAGGCGTCACTCGCAGCATGGGTTTTACTTTCAATCAGCGGCGTGGCGAGTTTTGCCGCCCACGCCGATCAACTGTCGGACATTAAAAAGGCCGGGGTGATTAAGGTCGCCACCTTCGACTCCAACCCGCCGTTTGGCTCAGTGGATGCCAAAACGCATGACATTGTCGGCTATGACGTGGATTTCGCCAAAGCGCTGGCCAATTCACTGGGCGTGAAGCTGCAACTGGTGGCGACTAACCCGGCAAACCGTATTCCGCTGCTGCAATCGGGCAAGGCTGACATTATCGTGGCTGACATCACCATCACGCCGGAGCGCGCCAAGGTGGTGGACTTCTCCATCCCTTATTTCGTCACCGGCCAGCAATTCTTGGTGCCAGTTGGTTCACCGGACAAGCTGGATGAATACGCCACGGCGCGCATCGGCGCGGTAAAAGGCACCACCGGAGAGCAGGAGTTACACACTCGCTTCCCGAAATCTCGCGTGTTGTCGTATGACGATATCCCGCTGGCGCTGTCGGCTCTGCGCAATGGCAACGTGCAGGCTATTACTCAGGACAGCACCATTCTGGCTGGCCTGCTCGACGGTGCACCGGACAAGGCTAAATACAAAGTGTTGCCGGATTTACTCAGCAAAGAGGAGATTGGCGTCGGCGTGAAGAAGGGTGAAACCAACCTGCTGAAAGCAGTCAATGATGAACTGCTCAGTCTGGAGAAGTCCGGCGAAGCGACCACCATTTATAACAACTGGTTCGGGCCGCAGACCAAGTCACCTCAGCCGCGTTTATTTACGATTCAGGCCAAGAGCTAAGCAAAATAATTAGACAGGCAGGGTTTATGCAACAACCATCCTCAGCAACCGCAGACTCGTCTGCGGTTTTTTCGTCTCCGGCGGACGGCAAGAAAGCCGTCGCGGTAGAGTTCAAACAGGTGAGTAAATCCTTCGGCGTGCATCAGGTTATCCAGCAGGTGGATTTGAGCGTGGCGGTGGGGGAAGTGGTGGCGGTCTGCGGGCCGTCCGGCTCGGGCAAGTCGACGCTTATCCGCCTGATAAATCATCTGGAAACCCTCAGCAGCGGCGAGATTTTCATTCATCAGCGCCCCACGGCGGGCCTCAGTGGCAAAGCGCTGCGCCAGCTTCGCACTCACATTGGCTTTGTTTTCCAGCAATTTAACCTCTACGCCCACCTTGATGCCTTGGATAATGTCAGTCTGGCACTGACCAAGGTCCACGGCTGGAAGCAGGACGCAGCGCGGCACAAGGCACGCGAGCTGTTAGTCAGAGTTGGGCTGGCTGACCGCGCCCATCATTTCCCCTCTCAGCTGTCTGGCGGCCAACAGCAGCGAGTCGCCATCGCCCGCGCGCTGGTCACCGATCCCAATATTATTCTGTTTGATGAACCCACCTCGGCGCTGGACCCCGAGATGATTGGCGAAGTGCTGTTGGTAATGCAGGAGTTGGCCCACAGCGGCATCACCATGATTGTGGTGACCCATGAGATGAGCTTTGCCCGCGAAATCGCCGACCGCGTGGTGTTTATGGATGGCGGGCAAATTCTCGAGCAGGCCGACCCGGAGAGCTTCTTCACCCAGCCCCAGCATCCGCGCGCCCGGCGCTTCCTGCAAAAGGTGTTGTTCCCGCTGCGTTCGGCACAGGAGCAGCTAGCCAAAGAGGGGAAGGTTGATGAACTGGCACCTTGACTGGGCGGGCGTGCTGACCGGCCAGCCGCTGCAATGGATTATTTCCGGCTTTCTCACCACTTTATATGTGACGCTGGCCGCCAGCCTGTTGGCGACGCTGCTCACTCTGCTGCTTTTGGTGCTGCGCCTCGCGCCGGGCCGCGTGGGCAGGGGCGTGGCGGCGGTGTATGTGTCGATTTTCCGCAATACGCCATTGTTAGTACAACTGCTGTTTTGGTATTTCGCCGCCTATGGTGCGCTGCCGCAGGCGTGGCGATTCTACATTGGCGACGAGCATCCGTGGGCCACCTTGCCGGTCAATATCGCGTGGCTGACGCCGGAGTTTCTCTGCGCCACTTGGGGGCTGGCGCTGTTTAGCGCGGCATTTATCGTCGAAGAGGTGCAGGCTGGGCTGAACTCGGTGTCCGCCGGGCAGCAAGAAGCGGCGGTGTCTCAAGGTTTTAGCCGCTGGGCGCTGCTGCGTTACGTGCTGTTGCCGCAAGGGCTGACCAACGCGTGGCAACCGATCACCGGCCAATATCTTAACCTGATGAAGCTGTCGTCGCTGGCCACCGGGATTGGCTTCTCGGAGCTGACTTACCAGATAAGCCGCATCGAAAGTTACAACGCCCACGCGCTGGAAGGCTTCGCCATCGGCACCGCGCTCTATTTACTGCTCGGCTTAGTGATGGGCTGGTTATTTGTCATCTTAGGGCCAAAACGACCGGGGCATCGCCAGCCGCACTCAGCCAACGTTGCCAATGCTGAAGGAGCGTCGCGTGGAGTTTGATTATTCAGTTCTGCATGACAATTTCACCTATCTGCTGTGGGGGCGGGTGGCGGACGGTGAGCCGGGCGGCGTGCTGCTGACCTTAATTATGGCTATTTCGGCTGGCGCTATCGCGCTGGCGCTGGGCGTCGGCATGGCGGCGCTGGCATGGCGTTTTGGCGGCTGGACGCGGCGCGTGCTATTCGTCTGGGCCGAGTTTATTCGCGGCATTCCGCTGATTTTCGTGATTTTCTGGCTCTACTTTCTGCTGCCGGTGGTGTTTGGCAGCTCAATGCCGGGCGCGCTGACCGTGATACTGGCGCTGGCGTGGTTCACTTCGGCGGCGGTAATGCACTCGACGCTGGCCGGAATTGAGTCACTGCCCACAGGGCAGAGCGAGGCGGGGACAGCCTCGGGTTTCAGCCAGTGGCAGATTTTGCGTATTTTGCTGCTGCCGCAGGCATGGCCTAACCTGCTGCCGTCTTACCTCGGCTTGCTTATCGCGCTATTAAAAGACACTTCGCTGGCGTTTATCGTCAACGTGCCCGAACTCACCACCGTCGCCGGGCAGGTGAATAATCGCGTGCAGATCTACCCGGCAGAAATCTTCCTGTTTATCGGCCTGATTTACTACCTGTTGTGCGCCACGCTGGCGGCCGTGGCTGGGAGATGGGTAGGGCGGCGGAGGGCCGTGAGCAGCTAGGCGAGGGGCGGCTTTCCTTACCAGCTATTTGGATTTGTATCAGAATGTTCATCACGCCGGAGAGTGATGTCAGTGCCGATGTGGCCTTGCTGCGAGGCGGGTTTTTTATTGCGCATTAAATGTCCAAATATCAATGATAAAAGCCTTTGCAAAACGCAGGGGCTTTTACCATTCTTAAAGGAGGCATCTGACCTCACCTCATAGCTGGAACTATCTTGCAAAACATCAGAGTTACCGTGCAGCACGCGCTGGAGCGCACCAAGTGGTATCACAAACGGCGTTCCTATCGTGTGTTGTTCTGGCGTGAAATTACTCCTCTGGCAGTACCGATATTTTTTGAAAATATGTGCGTGCTGCTTATGGGGGTGCTCAGCACCTTTCTGGTCAGTTGGTTGGGCAAGGAAGCGATGGCCGGGGTGGGGTTGGCGGACAGTTTCAATCTGGTAGTGATCGCCTTCTTTGCTGCAATAGACCTCGGTACCACAGTGGTGGTGGCCTTTAGCCTCGGCAAGTTGGATCGCAAACGCGCGCGCAACGCGGCGCGGCAATCCTTGGTGCTGATGACCCTGTTTGCTTTGCTGTTAGCCATCGGTATTGAGTTCGCCGGTGAGCACATCATCGACTGGATAGCCGGCAGTGCCGAGCCACAGGTCAAAGCCCTCGCCCTGAATTATCTCACTATTACTGCGTGGAGTTACCCGGCGGCGGCTATTGCGCTGATTGGCTGCGGGGCGTTGCGCGGTGCCGGTAACACCAAGATCCCGATGCTTATCAACGGCGGGATGAACATTCTCAATATTATTATTAGTAGCGTGCTGATCTACGGCTGCTTCGGTTGGGGCGGTCTTGGCTTTTCCGGCGCGGGGCTGGGCCTGACCATTGCCCGCTACATTGGCGCGGCGGTGGTGATTTATGTGCTGATGATCGGCTTCAACCCGGCGCTACGCATTCCGCTGAAGAGCTATTTCAAACGCCTGAATACCGGCATTTTGATGGAAGTGCTGAGTATCGGCGTGCCCGCCAGTATTGAATCCGTGCTGTTTAACGGCGGTAAATTGCTGACGCAGGTGTTTGTCGCCGGGATGGGCACCGACGTGATTGCCGGTAACTTCATCGCCGCCTCTATTGCCTCGCTGATTAACCTGCCGGGCAACGCCTTGGGCTCGACTTCCACCATTGTGGTCGGCACCCGTCTGGGGCGCGGGCAGATGGGGCAGGCCGAGCATCAGCTGAAACATATTTTCTGGCTCTCAACCATTGGCCTCTGTGCGCTTTCGCTACTGTCGATGCCGCTGGCGGGCGTGCTGGCGTCTTTCTATACCAGGGAAGATGACGTTATCCACGTGGTGAAAATGCTGGTGTGGCTGAACGCCGCCTTTATGCCATTCTGGGCCGCCTCGTGGGTATTACCCGCCGGGCTGAAAGGGGCTCGCGACGCGCGTTTCACCATGTGGGTATCGCTGCTGAGTATGTGGGGTGGGCGCATCGTCGCCGGTTACACCCTCGGCGTGGTGCTCGGCTTCGGCGTCATCGGCATCTGGCTCGGCATGTGCCTCGACTGGATCATTCGCGGCAGCTTCTTCTACTGGAGATTGGCGAGCGGCAAGTGGCTGTGGAAGTATCGCTGAACCGCCGACAGACAAAAGGCCGCTTCCCAGCGGCCTTTTGCTATCTACAGATCAATTCAACTCAACCTAAATCGACTGCACATCTCCGGTGAAATGGGCGATGGCCTTCTGTAAGGGGGCGGTTTGTTGGTCGTTGGCCGGACTGATGACCGCGTAGTTATAGCGCTGGTCGCTCCAGTATTGTGCCATCAGGTTGTCGGTTTTACGCTCGCCTTTGCCAATCACGAACCGGCCGGTGGGGCGGATGTAGTAAGTCACGCGCGTCCCTTTGGCATCCTGATAAACCACCAGTGCCGCCGGGCCTTGCTCGGTGACCATCAAACGCCCGCCGACCAGATTGAAACCGTAATTCTCCAGATTCGGCGGCAGGGCGCCGTTGATGAAGTTGCGGCCCATCCAGCTGTCCATCTGCCCCTGATTGCTGGCGACCACGTCCAGCGCTTTGACATTGCCGTCGTTGATTAAACGATAAGCCTGCACCGCGTCTTCCATCGGCAAGATTTGGCTCTGCACTTCACGGGCATGCAGCTGCCAGCCCGCGATGCCGCCGATGCCCACCGAGAACAGCAGGCTGAAGGCCATGGACAAGCGCCATTGGCGGGTTTTGCGCATTCGCTGGCGCACCTGCTGTAAATCGCTCGTTCGCGGTGCGGTATGGGGCACAAATTCATCGAGTGAAACCCGCAACCTTTGGGCGTCTGCCTGCCATTTTGCCACCTGCGCTGCGGCTTCGGGATGTTTTTGCAGGTAGCGCTCAACTCCTCTTTTTTGCTCCTCGTCGAGCTGGCCGTCGACATAAGCGTGCAGATCCTGTTCTTCAGGAGGAAGCCTACTCATTTCAATCTCCTCAACGCATTTGGCGAAGGCGCGCCCTCGTCCCATTGCTGCAACTGTTTTCGCGCCCGTGACAAGCGTGACATCACGGTGCCTAAAGGAATATCCAGCGCCTGCGCGGCCTCTTTGTAGCTCAGGCCCTCTACGCTAATCAGCATCAGCAGGGCACGCTGTTCAACGGGTAACTGGCTGAAGATTAACAGCATATCGTCGTTGATCAGTAACTCTTCGGCGGACGCCGCGACGTTGTTTTCTTCGCCGGTAAACAGCGACAGAATGCGTTGAAAACGCCTTTTGCGCCGCTCGCCGTCGATAAACTGCCGGTAAAGAATCGAGAACAGCCAAGGGCGCAGGCTTTGCTGATTATCCAGCGTTTTCTTGCCGGTCAGCGCCTTCTCCAGACAAGACTGCACCAGATCTTCCGCCGAGTGTGGATTGCGGGTCAGCCACAGCGAGAAGCGCTGGAGGTGCGGCAGCATCTCTCTGATTTCATCTTCGGTTAGGGAGTTCACGGGCAGCCCCTCGCTCGGTTGATGTTTAGCCTTCATCTTTCAGCCGCGGGCTTTTATACCCCGTCATGCTGGCAAACACGCCATCGCGTAAAATCAGCGCGTGGAACAGCGCGGCGGCCAGATGCAGCATCACGGTGACGAACAGCAGCAAGGCCAACGCCGTGTGCAGCGGGCGCAGCACGGCATAAAGGTCAATGTTTTTAGCCAGCAGCGGCGGCAACTGAATGCCCGCCCCGAGGGTTATCGGATAACCCGCGGCGGAAAGCATCGCCCACCCAACCAGCGGCTGGGCCAGCATCAAACCATATAACAGCCAGTGAGAGAGATGCGCCATCAGTTTTTGCAGCGAAGGCAAAGATTCCGGCAGGGCGGGCTTTTTATAGCGAAAACGCAAATAGAGCCGCAGCAGCACCAGAACCAGTAGCGCTACCCCCAGAGGTTTATGCAGCGAGTATAAAAAGGCGTGCAGGCTGGAAACGGTGGAGACCATGCCGACGCCGATAAACAGCATGGCAACGATCATTAGCGCCATGAGCCAGTGGACCAGACGCAGCAACGGGTGGAAATGGCTGACGTTTTTCATAATGCGGCTCCGCGTTTTGCCTGCGCTTCTTCATGCGTGCGGCGGTTGAAGGAGGAGGAGTAGGCCGCCGAACGGGCGCTGAGCAGCGGGTCGTCCGAGCCAGAGATGCCATCCGGCAAAATCAGCGGGTCATAGTTGATGTCGCGGCAGTTGCCGTCGGCCTGATCCTGCGACGAGGTCAACACCAGCGTTCCCGCCGTGACTTTTTGCCGGTCGTCCGGCCATGCCTTACTGGCGTCATTGGTCGGGTCATCTTTGCCCGCCAGCGTAAGCACTAAATCCCACTTCAGCGGCCCCTGCGCCAGTCGCTGTTTTAAGTCTTTCTGCAGGAATAATGGGTCAGCTTTCTCTTCTGCCGTGATAGGAGTAGAAGCCGTCTGCGCCTGCATGCTCCAGCGCACGGTGCGAGTTTCACCCTGCGCGTTGGTGACGCGGAAGGCGTTCAAGCTGTTGTAGTTGTCGCTGGCCCAGCTTGAGGTGGGAACGGCGCTTTTAACCCATGCGAAGAATGGCTTAGATTCAGGATGTTGAGTCATAAAGGCTTGGATTTTGGCCGGATCGGGTTTGCCGGTCGCCGGGTCTGGGATGGAAGCAGTTTGCTGATCCAAGAAGCCCTGCGGCGTAGCGACGGTGAAGAACGGCAGGGCGTTCATGCCGGTTCGCCACTCTTGGCCGCTGGCGGATTTAAATTGTAGCGCCATGCTGCGCACCGGGACCGCGCCGTCGGGGGCGTTCGGGTTGCCGCCAGCAATTGCCAAACGGCCAATCACCGGGGTGCGTTCGACGCGGAAAACGTCGGCTTTCGACAGCGTGCTGGCGCGGCCATTACCCTCGAAATAACCGGCAACGCACAGGCCCTTGGCGTGGTTGCGGCGATAGCCCGGATGCACGCCGCCGGTTTTTTCCAGCACGTTAACCAGTTTATCTGGCGACAGGCGGTCAGGCGTCAACGCGCCCCATGCCCAGCCAAACAGCACACAAATCAGTAAAGGAATGGCGACGATGATCGCCACGCGCAGCCCAAAGCCGCGAGATTGCCGCGCGTTTTTAAGCATTTGGCAGAAAGATAAACGGGGTGAAGTCATAAATTCAGCTCACAAAAAAGACCGCAAAGGGGCAATGAGCGGATAAGACGAACCAGAAGGGGATTTATTCCCAAAGAAATAAAAAAATTTTCGACGAGGTGAAAAAGGGCAGGTTTTACAGCACAGGGGCGCGGCGGCCCCGGTGCTGAGATAGATTATTGTGTTTTTGCCATGGCCTGAGGAGGCTGCCAGCCGCCGCCGAGAGCGTTAAAGGCCGCTACCGCCGCACGCGCCGAGGCGGTTTGCGCCTGCGCCCGGGTGTCTGAGGCTTGCAGCAGGGTTTCGTCGGCATGCAGCACGTCTATCAGGCTGGCGGTGCCTTGCTGGAAGGCGGCGAAGGTTGATTTTCTGGCGCTGCCGAGGGCGTTCTCACCAACGGTTAAGGTAGAAGTCTGTGTCTCGCTGTTGACCAGCGCGGAGAAGGCATTTTCCACATCTTCGGTGGCGTGCAGCACCGTCTGGCGGTAGGCGGCGAGAGATTCGGCTTCTTGACCTTTGGCTTGGTTAATTTGGGCATTAATGCGGCCAAAGTCGAACAGTCTCCAGCGCAGCCCAAGGATAGCCGCTGACTGGGTTGCGCCGCCGGAGAGCAGATTGCCGCCGGAAGAGACCGTGGCGCTGCCCAGTAGCGCGCCCAGTGAAAACTTCGGATAATATTCGCTGACCGCGACGCCGATCCTTGCGCTGGAAGCCGCGAGGTGGCGTTCGGCGACGATGATATCCGGCCTGCGGCGCAGCAGGTCAGCCGGAGTGCCGGTGTCGGTCAATTTCGGCGCCTGTGGGATAGCTCCCGGCACGGAAAGCTCGGCGCGATGGGTGCCCGCCGGGGTGCCGAGCATCACGTCCAGTGCGTTCATCGCCGCATCAACCTGCGTCTGCAGGGCGGGCACCGTGGCTTGCACCTGCGCCAGCTCGCCTGCGGTCTGCTGCACCTGATACTCTGCCGCCAGCCCTTTGCTGTTCAACAGCTGGATTTTTTGCAGCAGCGCTTGCTGAGTGTTGGCCTGCTGTTGGGCGATGGCAAGCCGGGCCTGCAAACCGCGCAAGCTGATATAAAGATCGGCTGTTTGCGCGGCCACCGCGAGGCGGGTGGCGACCACGTCGGCCTGCGCGGCCTGATAGTCGGCGACGGCGGCCTGACGGCTGCGGCGCAGACCGCCAAAAATATCGATTTCCCAACTGGCATTGAGATCGCTCTCATAGGAATTGCCATAACGGTTATAATCAGGCGTTGAATTAAGCACTTGCCCGAGCGGCGTGTCGATGGACTGGTAGCCCCGCGCCGCCTGACCGCTGATATTCCCCGATGGCAACAGCTCCGCCGTGGCGGCACTCACTCTGGCACCGGCCTGCGCCATGCGCGCCGAGGCTTGGGCCAGACTGAGGTTTTGCGCCAGCGCCTCGCTAACCAAACGGCTTAGCAGGGGATCGTCAAATCCTTGCCACCACAGGGCAAAGTTGGCGGGCCGCGTGGCCTGCTGTGAGCCAATTGAGGTCTGATATTGCTGCGGCAGCGGGCTGTCCGGGCGATGATAATCCGGCCCTACCGTGCAACCGGCTAATACGCCAGCGCTGACCAACAGGGCAAGTGTGCGGAGGGGAAACATGGGAATTCCTTGGGTGGAATACAGTAAGTGACCATATTACAATTCGGTCACTAGTTGTCAATTATGGATCGCCAAGCTAAACTGGATAAATGAGTAAACAAATGCAAACAAACCTTACCCGTGGTCCGGTCGATCACAGCGTCCGCGATCAGATTGTCGAGGCCGCGACCCAGCACTTCGCCCACTATGGTTATGAGAAAACCACGGTGTTGGACTTGGCGAAAGCGATTGGTTTTTCCAAAGCCTACATCTACAAGTTTTTCGACTCCAAACAGGCGATTGGGGAGATCATCTGCGCCAACCGGCTGACGGAGTTTATGGATATCGTCAATGCCGCGATTGTGGATGCGCCGACGGCTTCTGAGAAATTACGTCGGTTATTCAAGGCAATAACCGAGGCTGGCGGTGACCTTTTTTTCCACGATCGCAAGCTGTTCGACATTGCGGCCGTCTCGTCGCGAGATAAATGGCCGTCGGCGGCGGCGCACCACCAGCGCCTGCTCGACCTGATCCGTGAGGTGCTGGTTGAAGGTCGTCAGTCCGGCGAGTTTGAGCGTAAGACGCCACTCGATGAAGCGGGTGAAGCCGTTTTTCTGGTGATGTGCCCTTATATTGACCCTATCCAGCTGCAATACAATCTTGATAAGGCGCCGACGGCATCCGTTCTGCTGCCCGCACTGATCCTGCGCAGCCTATCACCATAAATGCTGTGACCATTGACAATATTGGTCACTAATCACAGAATGTGGTTCCTATCCTTTTTGATCAGTAAGGGAACCCATGCTTCGGCTAAAAACTGCCACTATTGCCATTTGTCTGCTGCCTCTTGCCTTAGTGGCGTGTGGCGATGCATCCGGCGTCAAAGACCCCCGTACCCAGCCTCCGTTAGTCAGAGTGGCCGCGGTGACCAGCGGGACGGACTCCGCGCGGGCGTTTACCGGCGTCGTGATTGCTCGGGTACAGAGTGACCTCGGCTTTCGCGTTTCCGGCAAAATTCTCGAGCGACTGGTCGATACCGGCCAAACCGTTAAGCGCGGCCAGCCCTTGATGCGCCTCGATTCTGTTGATTTGGGTCTGCAAGCTCAGGCGCAACAGCAGGCGGTTGCCGCCGCGCGGGCGCGTGCCAAACAGACTGCCGATGACGAAGCGCGTTATCGCGGACTCGTGTCCAGCGGCGCGGTTTCTGCTTCCACCTATGACCAGATAAAAGCCGCCGCCGACACCGCCAAGGCTGACCTCAGCGCGGCGCAGGCGCAGGCCAATGTCACCCAGAACGCCATGAGCTACGCGGTGCTGCTGGCCGACGCCGACGGCGTGGTGGTCAACACGCTGGCCGAGCCGGGGCAGGTGGTGAGTGCCGGGCAAGTGGTGGTTCAACTGGCAAGGGCCGGTCAGCGCGAGGCCATTGTGCATCTGCCTGAGACATTGCGCCCGGCGGTGGGCAGCAGCGCCATTGCCACGCTTTATGGTTCAGGCCAGCAGCCTTCTACCGCCAAGCTGCGCCTGCTTTCCGATGCCGCTGACCCACAAACTCGCACCTTCGAAGCGCGCTACGTGCTGCAAGGTGAGTCGGCCAATGCGCCGCTCGGTTCCACCGTGACGTTAAATATTGGCGACGGAAACGCCACGGATCCGCAGCTGCAGGTGCCTATTGCCGCGATTTACGACGCGGGCAAAGGGCCGGGCGTGTGGGCGATTTCCGGCAAACCAGAGAAAGTGTCGTGGCAGCCGGTTCAGGTGCTGGGACTGACAGACGAGGTAGCAAAGGTGGCTGGGCCATTGCAGGCGGGCGAGCGCATTGTCGCGCTGGGCGCGCATTTGCTGCATGAAGGCGAGGCGGTGCGCACCGACTTACCTACTGCCGCCGGGAGCCAGCCATGAGTGGCGGGCGGTTTAACCTCTCCGCGCTCGCCGTTCGCGAGCGTTCGATCACCCTTTTTCTGATCATTTTGATCACTCTTGCCGGGGTGGTCTCTTTCCTCCAGCTCGGGCGTGCGGAAGACCCGCCGTTCACCGTCAAACAGATGACAATTATTACCGCATGGCCGGGCGCGACGGCGCAGGAGATGCAGGATCAGGTCGCCGAGCCGCTGGAAAAGCGGATGCAGGAGCTGAAATGGTATGACCGCACTGAGACTTATACGCGTGCCGGTCTGGCTTACACCACCTTGTCACTGCTGGACAGCACGCCGCCCGACCAAGTGCCGGAGGAGTTCTATCAGGCGCGCAAAAAAATCGGCGATGAGGCGCAGAATCTGCCCTCTGGCGTGATTGGGCCGGTGATCAACGACGAGTTTTCGGATGTGACTTTTGCGCTGTTCGCGCTAAAAGCCCAAGGTGAGCCGCAGCGCCTGCTGGTGCGTGACGCGGAATCTCTCCGCCAGCGCCTGTTGCACGTGCCGGGGGTGAAAAAGGTCAACATTATTGGCGAGCGGCCGGAGCGCATTTTCGTGTCGTTTTCCCACGACCGGCTGGCGACGCTGGGCATTTCGCCGCAGGACATTTTCTCCGCGCTGAATAGCCAGAACGTGCTGACACCGGCGGGTTCGATTGATACTAGCGGGCCGCAGGTCTTCCTGCGCCTTGACGGGGCTTTCGACAAGCTGGAGAAGATCCGCAATACGCCGATTATCACTCAGGGCAGAACCCTCAAGCTGTCCGACGTGGCGACGGTTGAGCGCGGCTATGAAGACCCGGCGACCTTCAAGGTGCGCAATCAGGGAGAGCCAGCGCTGCTGCTGGGCGTGGTGATGCGCGACGGCTGGAACGGCCTTGATCTGGGGAAATCCCTCGACGCCGAGACGGCAAAAATCAATCAGGATATGCCACTCGGCATGACGTTCAGCAAAGTCAGCGACCAGTCGGTCAACATTAGCGGCGCGGTTAATGAGTTCATGGTGAAGTTCTTCGTCGCGCTGCTGGTGGTGATGGTGGTGTGCTTTGTCAGCATGGGCTGGCGCGTCGGCATCGTGGTGGCCGCGGCGGTGCCGCTGACGCTGGCGGTAGTGTTTGTGGTGATGGCCGCCACCGACAAGAACTTCGACCGAATTACCCTTGGGTCGCTGATTTTAGCCCTCGGGTTGCTGGTAGATGACGCCATTATTGCCATCGAAATGATGGTGGTAAAAATGGAGGAGGGCTACGACCGAATCAAAGCCTCGGCCTATGCCTGGAGCCACACCGCGGCGCCCATGCTCGCCGGTACGCTGGTGACTACCATCGGCTTTATGCCTAATGGATTCGCCCACTCCACCGCCGGTGAGTACACCAGCAATATGTTCTGGATTGTGGGCATCGCGCTGATTTCGTCATGGGTGGTGGCGGTGGTGTTTACGCCTTACCTCGGCGTGAAAATGCTGCCGGACGCCAAACCGCACGCTGGTGGGCACGCGGCCATGTATAACACCAAGCATTATCAGCGTTTCCGCCGCCTGTTGATGAGCGTGGTGGCGCGTAAATGGCTGGTGGCTGCGACGGTGATTGGCCTGTTTGTGGTGGCTATTCTCGGCATGGGCGTGGTGAAAAAGCAGTTCTTCCCAACCTCTGACCGCCCGGAAGTGCTGCTGGAAGTGCAACTGCCTTACGGCACCTCCATTGAGCAGACGGACAAAACCACGACGAAGATTGAGGCTTGGCTGAGAAAGCAGGATGAGGCGAAAATCGTCACGGCTTACATCGGGCAGGGGCCGCCGCGCTTCTATCTGGCGATGGCACCTGAGTTGCCCGATCCCTCTTTTGCCAAAATCGTGGTTTATACCGACAACGAAGAGACGCGCGAAGCCTTGAAAAACAAGATTCGTCAGGCGGTGAGCGACGGCCTTGCGCCAGAAGCTCAGGTTCGCGTCACCCAGTTGGTGTTCGGTCCGTATTCCCCTTATCCGGTGGCTTACCGCGTGATGGGGCCGGACCCTGCTACGCTGCGCGACATTGCCAGCAAGGTGGAGTCGGTAATGCAGGCCAGCCCGCTGATGCGCACGGTGAACACTGACTGGGGAACCCGCGTGCCAACGCTGCATTTCGCGCTGGATCAGGATCGCCTTCAGGCCGTGGGCCTTAGCAGCAGCGCGGCCGCTCAGCAGTTGCAGTTCCTGCTGTCGGGTACGCCAATTACCTCGGTGCGTGAGGATATTCGTTCCGTGCAGGTGGTCGGGCGAGCGGCGGGGGATATTCGTCTCGACCCGAACAAGATTGCTGGCTTTACGCTGGTGGGGGCCAATGGTCAGCGCATCCCGCTGTCGCAGATTGGCCATGTGCAAGTGCAGATGGAAGACCCAATCCTGCGCCGTCGTGATCGCACGCCGACCATTACCGTGCGCGGGGATATCGACGAAAGCCTCCAGCCGCCGGACGTCTCAGCGGCGATCAGCAAACAGCTGCAACCTATTGTGGCGTCGCTGCCTGCCGGGTATCGCATTGAGCAGGCCGGTTCGATTGAGGAGTCGGGCAAAGCCTCTAAAGCTATGGCGCCGCTGTTCCCCATCATGATTGCTCTGACGCTGCTGATCATTATCTTCCAAGTGCGTTCGATGTCGGCGATGGTGATGGTCTTTATGACCGCGCCGCTGGGGCTGATTGGCGTGGTGCCGACGCTGCTGCTGTTCAACCAGCCGTTTGGTATCAATGCTTTAGTGGGGCTGATTGCGCTGTCGGGGATTTTAATGCGTAACACCTTAATCCTGATTGGGCAGATTAAGCATAATGAGCAGGAGGGGCTGAGTCCGTTCCACGCCATTATTGAAGCCACGGTGCAGCGCGCCAGACCGGTGCTGCTCACCGCGATGGCGGCGATTTTGGCCTTTATTCCGCTGACCCATTCGGTGTTCTGGGGCACGCTGGCTTACACGCTGATTGGCGGAACCTTCGGCGGTACCATCATGACGCTGGTGTTCCTGCCTGCGATGTACGCCATCTGGTTTAAGGTTCGCCCCGAGAAGCAGCCCGCTTAATTCACCCGGCCTGCTGTAATAAAAAAGCCCGCCTAGGTCAACTTAGGCGGGCTTTGTGTTATCTGCGAGCCGTTACAAGGTTCTTTGCGGCTTCAGCGGTTGGGCTTTGGCCGTAGACGTCGGCTGAGAAGTGATACCCGGCAGGGCAATGTTCAGGCCGAAGGTCAGCAGGGCGTAGATCCCGCCGCCAACCAGCATCGAGACAATGACGCCGATATTCGCGGTGGCAAACACGCTGTGGCGCGTTTCGTCAGTCAGCAGGAAGCCGACGATGTGCGCGATGTACGGGTCGCCCGACGTGATGGTGCCAAGGCCAACAAGGGTGGCGGTAAACAGCGCAACCAGCGCGGTCCAGCGACCATTTCTGCCACCGAAACCGGCTTTGTTGGCCATCGTAATATCCCAACCCAAACGTTTCTGGCGCAGGAAGTCGATCAGTTCAATCGCCCCCGCCGAGCCCATCACCACCGAGATTGACGCCAAGAATGATTGGAAGGTGGAGAGGAAAGAGTCGGAGATAAACATCAGATAGAACGCGCCGAAGCCGATGATAACCGCGTTCAGCATGGTGGTGGTGGCACGGCTGGCAGGAATGCCCAGCGCCAACAGCGCCAGCCCTGAGCTGTAAACGCCGGTGATCGCCGCCGCCAGCAGGGAGATGATGATAACGATGGAGAATGGCACGTAGAACCAGAACGGCAGCAGGTTAGTCAGCGAAGCAATCGGCGCTTGCGCGGCGGCGGCGCTGAGGTCCGGGTTGCTGTCGGCCAAGAACGCGCCGAGGATCAACAAAATGCTCACTGGCAGCGAGATGCCCGCGGTGGTCCAGAAAATCACTTTGGAGGCCGGGGTTTTCTTCGGCAGATAGCGCGCAAAGTCGCCGCCGTAGTTAAGGAATCCCAGCCCGACCATGGTCATCGCCATCACCACGCCGCCGATGTAAGTCAGCAGGTCGCCGTGTGCCGCGCCGTGGCCCAGCTTGTCCCAGTGAATGTGTGGCAGCATCAGGAAGATAAAGATGATGCTCATAAAGCCGGTCAGCCAAGCGATATATTTTTCGACTTTCATGATCAACTGGTGGCCATAAACCGCAATCGACATGGTTAATGCCAGACTGAGGATAAACCAGCCGAGGATGCACATCAGCGTCGGTTTGCCGTCTGCCAGCGCAAAGGCGCTCGGCCAGAGCTTGGCAAACAGCGCCGCGCCGGTGGAAGAGGCGAGAGTGATCAGGGTGATTTTCCAACCCATATTGGAGATGTAGGCGAACAGGGTTGGGAATTTATTGCCGTGATAGCCAAAGCAGAAACGGGTTTGGGTCAGAGTCGGTAAGCCGGTTCTTGGGCCGCCGACCGCCAAAATGCCCACCAGAATGCAGGAGAGCAAGTAACCAATAATCCCGGCGGAGATCGCCTGCCACAGGCTTAGGCCGAGTGAATAGACATACACCCCGTAGGCGATGCCGAGGATGGAGACGTTCCACGAAAACCAAATCGGGAACAGCCCGGAAGGGTTGCCGTACCTTTCGGATTCAGGCACGGCGTTAACCCCGTTGGATTCGACTTTTAAGCCGCTTGGTGCAGGTGAGTGTGTAGAGTTCGTCATCGGATAAGCCTTATAAATAAGATCAATCGCTGAATATTGCTGTCTCTAAAGCCAGCTCAAACATGTTGTCTAAGGTTTTTTGTAATTGTTCTGCGCTTGGCTCTTCACCGGTGATGCTATTGACGCAGGCGGTCAACAGGCTTAGGGCTTTGGCGCGGTACTGCGCGGCGATGGTATAAAGCGCCGAGGTTTCCATTTCTACTGCCAAAATATTCATTTTTTTGAGGGCAGGGAGCATGCCTTCGGGTTTGTCATACAGCAGGTCGTTGGTAAAAGTGTTGCCGAACTGCGCGGGCAGTTGGCGATGCTGCGACACCGTCCAGCAGCGGCGCAGCAGGTCAAAATCGGGCACGGCGGCGAAGTCATAACCGCCAAAACGGTCGCGGTTGGCGGAAGAAGATGTACCCGCGCCGGTGGCGACAATCACGTTGCTCATGTCCACCGTGCTATCGACCGCGCCGCAGGTGCCGATGCGAATCAGCTTCTTCACGCCAAATTCGTTAATTAGTTCATGGGCATAGATAGAGACTGACGGAATTCCCATGCCGTGGGCCATCAGGGAAAGCGGTTTGCCGCGATAGTAGCCGGTGAAACCGAACATATTGCGGGTATCACATACGCGTTTGGCGTCAGTCAAATAGGTCTCGGCGATGTACTGCGCGCGCAGCGGGTCTCCCGGCATGATCACGGTTTCGGCAAAATCGCCTGGATTAGCATTAATATGTGGCGTCATCTGATGACCTCCTGACTGGATTTAGGTCATCATGGTAGAAAGCCCTTCGCGCGCAGAAAAAGGCAAATGTCCGACCCTAGCCGACGGCGATCACAAAATTGATTTTTCCTTGCCTGCGCGGCTATGGCGGCGGGGCAAACTGGTGTAGGAGAAAGGGCAGATAGGGCGAGGATTGTGCAAGGGCGTTGTTGACAAGGATGATGGGCGATCGTTAGTCTCAGCAGCCCCTCGACAGGTGCGCGGCGTGCTGGGCAATCATCAGGATTTTGGGTTTCTACTTTATCTCTTATTTCGGGCCAGTCCGAGAGCGACGACATCATGACAATCATTCAGCAATACGCTCAGCGCGGGTACAAAATCCTGCGCGACGCGGTCCACGCCGCGCCGTTAAAAGACAAAGTGATAGGTCCCGATGAGTTCATTTTGCGCCAAGGGGAAGAGATTCAGGCGCTTTACTGGATAACCCTCGGCGAATACACCATGCATTACAATGCCGAGAACGGTAAGACCTTCAGCCTCGGCCAGCGCTTTGTTAGCGACACTATTATTGGTGAAATCGAATACCTGACCCAAACTCCCAGCCAGTTTTCAGTGGTGGCCCACGAGTCGATGACGGTCAAAGTGATCCCGTTGGCGATGATGGACAACATTCTCACCAGCCATGTGGAAGTCGGCGTTTGGCTCAGTCAGTTGCTCTCAACCAGCTACCAGCGCGGCATGGCAAAAACCATGGAACGCTTCTTACAGCCACTGGTGTTTAACATTGTCGCCGACCTGTATGAGCGCTACCGCCAGCAGAAGCCGCTGGTGGATTTCTCTCAGGTTTACCGCGAAGCCGAGCGCTTTGGCTGCTCGGAGCGTACTTACCGCCGGGTGATTAATCAGCTGATTGAAGAGCAGTACATCCAGAAAGTCGCTAACGAATATGTTATCTGCGACATTGACAAGTTCCGCCAGATATTGACCCATTCGGTTAGGGTGGGGTAATGGGCGCTATTTGCTCGCCAAAAATAATATTATGAATTTATTTTTATAGATGTTATGGCTAAAAAATAATTCAGACAATACATGGGAATTTTCGTAGGCAATGGATTACACGGCCTGTTGTAATGTCCTAAAGTGCCGCACTTCAATGGATTCGCGTTGCTTTCCAACCTCATCTTAGTATCCTTTCCTGCGTAAATATCCAATGTCATCTTATGTGTGTTCTTTTGAGTCACTGTATGGAACAACTTTAATGATTATCTTTTACTGTTCTCAGAACCAAGTAATGGAGAAGAGTAGATAAAATAAGGAGTATAAGCATGTTCACCGTGGCGATTAATACCAAGAATTTTTTCTATGAACAGGGATTGCTGGCTTTACTTAATGTGGTGTTTAAGGAAGAGGGTGGCGGAAATCTTCCCGCAGTCTCATTTTGCGAACATCGCAGTGGTGGTAAAGAAAATATTCTGTTTAAAGACAGTATGGCGATTGTGAATATCTTCATGGAGAGCAGTGAGTCTATCAGTGATCCCTCGGGTAGCAATAACCCCATGATGACCATAAATATCCCCTTCAATAGTTCACGTTTAGATATCTATGACGTTATGTCAAAAATAAAGAAAGTGCTGACCATTTCACGGTTAAGTTGTAAAAGCGCATTTAATAAAGAGTTGTTCCGCCGCCTGCGTTTAAGTGATTACATTCAGCTTTCTTCGATTGAGAGTGAAATTGTTTCATTGACCGGCAAAGGGCACGACATCGGCCATATCTCTAAGGTGCTCGGGCGTTCGGAGAAGACCATTCTGACTCATCGGCGCAATGCGATCAGGAAGTTAGGCGTGCTGAATCGTCTTGAGTTTTATAACTATGCCTCAGATATGCAAAACAATAATAGTAGCAAAGAGGCTATTTTTATTTGTGTTTAATGCTATTCCAGCGCCCGTAACCTCTTCTCAATTCTGCTTATTACCTCTCAAGTAAATATCCTTTTCTCGCAGCACGCTAAATTATCTTAGTTAGCGTGCTGTGAGTATTATCGTGGCATCAATCTTGATGAAACCCCGTCTTCGGATTAAAGCTATTGATGATTTTTACATAGTGCTTGCGCTGGTATTCGGTAAATTCCTCGCCCGTGGCAGTCAAAGTGAAAATAAGAATCGCACGGTTGTCCGGGTTGTAATCACTGTGACGCGGTAAAAGCATAATAGATTGTACCTGACGGGTTCTTTCTCCATCCTGCAAGAAGTTATTCGCTACCTGTACCACCGGCAGTTTAGCCGGGCCAATGGCATGGGTGAGCATTTTCCCTTCGACCTGAAACCCTGGAAGTTTATTGCGTAAGGCTTCAATCTCTTTTTCGCAGAAAGCCTCGGGCGTTTCGTCTTCTACCAGCATGGCGCGGTTGATAATAATATTATATTCATTATCTTCCGGGTCCCGGTATCTTAATATGTTGACCGTCTGCTCCATCACCGGCGCGTTGGTCAGGAAGCTCCCTTCATACATGGTATAATTGGCTATTTGGTCTTTCATTTAATGTCAGTCTCCATCTCTGGTTCATTGCTAGGTATTAACAGAACGTCAACGCGTCTGTTTTGGGTTTGTCCTTCCTTGGTGGCATTAGAAGCGATAGGTTCTAAGGCTCCTTTTCCCCGAATGATGAAATCATTAAAAGTATGGGGAGTGTATTTGAGTAACCAGTTACGCACGTTGATTGCACGCTGTTCGGAGAGCGCCAGATTGAAGGCATCTGAGCCGGTATTGTCCGAGTGGCCGACAATCAAAATCTTCCGATCTGGATAGCTTTTCAGCAGCACTAACAGCGGCGCCAGCGTCGGGTTGTTTGGCGATTTGTCTTTTAATTCCGCACTGTTGGAGTCAAACATCGGCGCGACAAATGAAGAGCTATAGGCGCGGATGTTTTCATATTGATCAATGCGACTTTCGACCTTTTTCAGCATTGGCCGACACTGTGACAAGCCCCAGTGGGTGATATCGGCAGCTTTAACGCAGCTTGATAATGCCTCGCCTTTAGCGGCCAATTCTTTCAGGCTGCTGCCAATGCCTTTAACCGACAGCTCATCAATCTTGCCCAGCGCCACCATCTCTTGGGCAAATGCCTGTTGGCGGCGCTGTTCCTCAAATCCGGTATGCAGGATATGCACAGCCAAAAGCAGAGCGGCAAGGCTGAGGCTCCATAACCATTTTGGGCGCGGAGCAGGCAAAGGCGCGCGCGGTTTTATCACGTGGATCACCCGTGATTTTTGGGTATTGATCACCTCGGGTAAGGGCGGAAGAGATAATGACGCCCCCAGACCGGGCAGCACGCCAAAGGTGCTCTCCAGCCAAGCGGCCCATGCTCCATGGCGGATAAAGCCTTTGCCGTTGTCGGTCAAGATGACGTCGGTGAGCCGCAACGAGGTCGCTTGAAACAGCGTTTGTAAGGTCTGAGCAATGCCCGACTCGTTAAGCCAATCAAACAAGCTTTGCCCCAAGGCGTGGCGCTGGGGGGAGAATTTCTTGCCGAGAAAACCCTGCAACTCCAGCTGCTGGTTGAGCTGTGGAAAGGCCTGCGCCAGACTGATCTCGGTATCCCGCGCGAAGTTAATGTTGCCGGTCCAGTAGGCATTATTGGAATCATGGCTGAGGCGCTGATTGCTGAGTTGCGCATAGATAGCGAACACGCAGGAAAGCGGTGCGCGCAGCGATAATCCGCTGAAGGTGTTCTGCCACTTATTCAGCTGGGAAATAAGCACTGCGTCAGTTTCATAGACATCAGGTAAGAAGGGGAAGAAACCCACAATCTGCGCTGATGGATGAAACTCGGCAATATAGTCAAGGCGGCGTTTCAATGCCTCGGGGCTAGGGATGAAAATCCACACCGCGTTGCTGGAAAAGCGCGTGCTGTCCTTGGCCTCGGGGTCGTTAAACCATTTGGCGGCGTAAGGCCCGAGCAGCAAAATAACGCTATTTTCCACCTTTTCTACTTCATCGACGTGGGTGGCGATCGGCTCAGAGGGCTGCTGTTCTGGTTGTGGCATTTTCAGCCGGTAGTGCCAGCCAACGGTGACAGTCAGCAGCAGCAGAAAGAGGGTGAAAGTCGCGTTATTGGCCGTGGTATTCTCTGAGTAATAGAAATTGGCTATTAACATGCCGCAGGATGCCAGCCACAATAGCGGCAGCACTGTATTGGATTTAATCGTCGTCATTTAAGATGGGTTACCTAAATAATGCGAACACAAATACCAGAGTGACAGTATCAATAACAACGTGGTCATGATGGGCAGCGCAGGCGTGTGCCAGAGTTGGCGTTTGTTAGTAGATATTTCCACCTCGTCTGTTTCTTCTATAATAAACCTTTCCTCAACCTGCGATCTGCCCGTTATATCATCGTCCTGCTTTATAGGTTCTGGCTTCACTAATTTGTGCTGATATAGCGCCAAGAGTTGCAAGCTATGCTCATCGTTTTTATGCAAATTGCAGGAGAGGGCCAACAGCTTGATGGCATATTGGCTGATGGTTTCATCATGACTGTTTAATAATGCTTCGAGGCTAATGTTGTCAGTTAATGCTGGCGTAGGGTAACCATAGAAATGGTGCAACAATAAATAGTCATCCCATTTTAAATCTTTACTTTGCAGGCTGTGACTCACTCGTATATCGAGATAGTGACATACTTGATGACATAAGCGCTCTACTTCAATAACCAGATGTTTTTCCGCTTTAAGGGAAAAACTAAACTGTTCAATCAGTGTAATAAGCTTTTCCTGAAAATCAGACAGGGAAGGAATAATCCCATCGAAGGATAACAGGGTATCTGCACAGGTTATTTTATTAAAAATATCGTGGCTTCTCACCAGTTTTTCTCCAAGGTATCACCCCAGCCGTGCGCCCGAATATAAGGACAAATTCTAATCATGCGCGAGGAGGGGGAAGTTTCCGTATTAAAGGTCAGTTTCACTTCAAAACTTGAATCATCAACAGGGGTGATCACGCCCTTCATATTGTTAATATCGACCTGTTTGGTCATCAGTTCGACATTGTCCGGGGTATAAACGCCGATGTGCCAAAAGTCGACATCCTCGCGCAGGAAATCAGCCTCGCTTTTATCAATTTTCAGCGTTTTTAAATTGACGAAAATTAAGGCTTTCAACCACTGTTCATGGGACTGCGGAAGCTCAGCGAAGTAGCTGATTCTATCCTTGCCAATGACCTCGGGATGCAGAGTGCGCTGCTGGAAATTCGCCCCAATGCGATACTCAAACTCCTGCAATATCCGCTGGTTACCGAGCGAATAGCGGCCAAGGTCGCAGATTTCATCGGTGGCACCCAGCAGCTTTCTGACGCGGCTTTTCGCGACTTTATCGCGCTCCCACCACGCCATTTCTACCGCGCCATTTTTTTTGGCTTCGTTACTATGGTCACCCCAGACTTTGCTGTGCTCTTTTCGGGTGTAGAAATGCCACAGCAGGATGCGATGAGGCGCATAAATATCGTAGCCATGGGTAAAGGCGCGAGCAGCCATGGCAATCTCTTCACCCATAAAGAAAATCTCAGGGTCATTGGGCACGTCGCGGGCAAAAGTGCCATCGGCAAAGATAAATCCACCGGCTAAATATCCGCAGCGAAGTGGTGTGTTATGATTGAAAGGCACCGAGCCCATCTGCACCATGCCATCGGTCGTGAAGGATTTAGCAATCAGGCGGCTGACATAAGTGGTTCTATTATCATCTTCTCCTGGAATATAGCCGGGCGGATAACTTGATAATACCGGCCGGGCGCTTTTTTCCCGTAGGCTATTCAACATGGCGACCATTTCGCGATCCCAATGGGGAATAAACCGGCAGTGAGAATCTATTTGCAGGAAATAGTCCTGATCCGCAAAAAGCCCTTCGGCCATATATCTCGCCCAGCAGGCACCTTGGCTCTGATAATAATGCACGCTAATCACCGAAATACGTGCGCGATTAAACGCCAGTTCGTGCAGGGGATAACCCCGGTAAGTCGTGGTTTCTACCTTGACCATTCCCTGATTGATGAAAGCCGTAATGTCATTATCATCCTGCCAGAATATGGCAATATTCAAGTTTTCAGGTTTTTCTGCGTTATTGATCATGTCATGCAGCGTCGGGATCAATTCAGGGTCCCGATAGCTGGCTATGCTGACAAAAATAGTCGATCCCGGCTGCATAGTTAATCCGTATAAAATTAAACGTGATAATTGCTTAATCAATCAGTGATTAATTCACTTGCAGAACAATTTCTGCGGCCGCGCTAAAGTTGCCATTTGACGGCGATACCGTAGGTGACACAGGTTCCAAACGCGCGGTCCATTTAAATTCGGCTGGCGCATTGCTGGCGATATTCACTTTCTGTTCGCTTCGGCTGCCATTCAGTGGCAACTGTGCGCCGGTGCTGTCACTGATCTTGATTTGCATCTTGTCGTCGTTGCCGCTGCTGTCGCGAACTTTGATGTAATTCCCATCGGCACTCGGCGTTGAGGTGGTAATGGCGGCGGTGGCGGAATAATGGCCGTAATCTGTGATGCAGGTGATATCGAAATCAAGCGGGCGGTCTACCCCAGCTTTGAGTTTAGCGCCGGTCACCAGTTGGAAATCGACCTGCTTGTTGCTGTCAAAGGTGCAGGAGGGGGTGCTGGTAATGTTGATCGCGCCAATCTGTAGCTGCTGGCCAAAGTTTGCGATACCGGTAGTACTCACCCAGTTATAGGCGATGATCCCGCCGGGCAGAACTTGGTTTGGACCTGGGTTTAACGTTAAGGTCGGTTTGGTTTTATATAACTCGATTCTGAAATAAGAGTTGGGACCATAACTGAAACGGCCAGTCGGGGTGCTAAAACTCATTGGTGCCTGCGAGGGGAATTTACCGAATGCTGGGTTTCCACCGTTGTTCCATAAAGGTTTGATAGCAATACCATCGACATTGGTCGCGAAAAGGCCGCCTCCAAGGTTTGCGCCGAGCATCGCGGTGGTTTCTTTGCCATATAGCTCACCCGTCACACAGTTTATATAGGTAACCGGCGTACCCTGTGCTGAAGTATTGGCTTCTGCACCCGGAATAAATAATGTGGTATCTGCGGGAGCGCCAGCATCAATAGTAATGTTGAGTGGCGCAGTGGTTAACGTAGTCGGCGTGGTCCCTCCATCCGGAGTGGAGAGGTCAATCACGCAGGCCGCATTGGCCTGAGATGCGAGGCCTACACCGGCTAAAATTATAAAAAGTTTCTTAATCATCACCTGTTACTCCTGTCCATCGTTCAATTTAGCAATCAGCTCTTGGGGCATAATTTGCTGTAATTCGACGTAACTTCTGCCGACCGTTTTTTCTGATAAATTCAATAAAGCGCCCACCGGACTGCTAGGCTCCATGGCTTCAAACCACTGGCGTATCTCCTTGATCCGCAATAAAGCCTCTGCGCGGTTTTGAATCCCTTTTGCGGGCTGTGCCGCAGGCAGAGGGGGCGGAGAAGGCGGGGTAAAGGGAAGGTGAATCGGCGCCGTGATGTCGCCCGGCACAGACACCATGACGTTGTTTAGTGGTTCAGCCGGAGGAACATGGCTCGCCTCCAAAGTAGGCTCTGGCGATGTCAGCTCATCGATGCTGTGCGGCACCTCGAACAGGGCGGTAGGAGCAGCAGTGTCGGCGGTGCCAAAATGGCATAACAGCGAGGTTAAGCGGGCAAAGTCCGGGGCAATGTCCGCACCGAGCGTGTTGCTGAGACTGGCCTTTATCGTGAGAAGTAGGGCGTAGGCTTTTTGTAGCGACAGGATGGCGCTCTCTGCACGGGCCTGCCAATCATGCTTGATGGCGTCGAGCGTGCTGGTTTCTAGCGCCCCCTCTTCGCGCGGGAACGAGTGGGCCTTCTCAAACTCTTTGACCGTGATGTGTTGCCCGGCGGCTTTGGGTAAGGATTGGTGGCGCAAGTCAGCAATAAAGCCATCAATGTCTTCCAGCTCGGCAAAGGCGTTAGCGCGCATAAAGGGCTCAAACTCCCCTTCGTCGAACAGCTGAGGTTGTAGCTCATTGGGCCAGGTTGTGAGACACCACGTCAGGGCTTCCAGCCCCTCTTCTACGGCGCGAACGCCAATCTGGCGCAGGCGGCAGCGCATCAGAATGATAATCAGCCGGATATCGCGGCTTTTAGCCAGCAGTTCGCTGCACTTGCGCTCGCAATCGGTCCAGTTGATGGATTCCGCCGCTTCGACAAAATTGCCATATTCCGCCGTCAGCTTGGGTTGCAAGCTGGCTAACAGCATCAGAAATGACGGGTCATACTCCAGACTTTGGCCACAAGGGTGCTCGCCCGCAAGAGGTTGCAGCAAGCTGTGGAAGTACCCGGTGCTTTCAGCAATATTTTGTACATTCATGGTTGTTCCTTTCAACGCCACTGGCAGAGTCGGTGGTGATAATCAGGGTTAATAGCAGTGCATTTCGGGTTCAAAACTCATCCCTCGGACATCCGCCGTGACGTCATCTCTGGCTAACCAACTGGTGTATCCCAACTGGCTGTCGCCCATCAGGGTGGCGGTTGGCACTTCGTCGGCGCTCAACAGCAGCTGCACTTCCCAGGCATATTCGAACCCGATGAAGTTGCGAACCCATTCGCGCAGCACCGGCAAATCCTGACCGGACGGGCTGAATCTCAAATACTGTTGCAAGGTGAGCGGGCCGAGGATCAGCTCGAATTTATGCTGGCGGTCTAACACCGTATCGCCGAGGATCGCGCCGTCTCCGAGCATCATTGCCGAGGCGCCGTCGCCCAGCTGCGTCTGGTCGTTTTTATCCAGAAAGATCCACTGCGGCGCGTATTCCACCATGCGCACCGGCACTTCAAAGTAGTAGTGCAGGGCGCCGACCACCCCTTCAGGGTTGCGCGCTTCGCGGATCAAATGCGCGGAAGAAGCCAGTCGGGCGTGGACGGGTAACTCACTGTTGGTCAGCTCCTGCGGGTCAAGCCCGGCCAGACTGCCGACATAGAAAGAGAATTTTTCGTCATTTTTCCGGTCCAGCGAGGCGGTATCCTGCGAGACAAACCATGCGCGGTAGAGCTGCGAAATCGCCCGATGGTGAAAAATGTCGACGAAATCCGTCATCGTATGGTCATGCAGCTCAGCTCGGGTATAGACCAGCTCGGTCATCTGCAAAGGCATCGCACCGTGCGGCCCCCAAATGCCCAGACCAAAAAGCTGCAAGTCCAACTTGCCCTGTTTCATCTCTACATGAGCAATTTCGCGCGGAGCGAAGGCCATGTTGGCGGTCTGGCCGATACGGAAAGTTTCCTGCGCGGGAAGAAGCGCTTTGCCGGGCGCGGGCATGTCGGGGGTGCGAGCCGCATTGGCGCGCATGATGCTGATGAAGCCCGCATTCCAAGGTTCGGCCTGCTGATACCACGCCTCCAAATTGAAGTTGTCGTCATGCATGACGTTTTCACCCGATGGCATCACAACACTCCTCGGCGGCCCGGGCGCGCCTTCCATTGGCCGACGCGGCCGCGCTGCATGGAGTTCAGTTCGGTTTCGGTGAACACATTAATGGCGGCGTGGCGCGCCAGATAATTTTCCATAATCAGGCCGAACAGATAGGGGCTGATGCCGGAGAATCCTTCTTCATCCACCGTCAGGGTGCAGCGAATGCCGCGGCCATACACCAGCAGGCCGTTGCCCGGCAAACGGCGGATCACCGGTTCGCTCTGGCAGCCCACCAGTGCGTCAATTTGGGTATTGGATTCATGGTCCGAGGTGGTGACAAACAGGCGCAGCATGCTGCGCAGCGACTCGCCGCCGTCGGAGTGAGACATATCGGACAGCGGCAAATAGTTGAAACTGAGCTGACGAATCAACCTCCATGCCGACTCACCGATAGCAAAGGGCGCGCGCGGGGCGCTGGGTTGGAAGACAAAGTGTGCGCCATGTACTGGCGCAGAATCGGACATGGTGAGTTCAAAATTGCCCGTGCTGGAGATAAGCCTTGGCAAGTCACGGTTGGTCACCTGCGCCTCAATCGACAAATAGCGCACATTGTCGCTATAGGGCGCTTCTTGCTGATCGACCAGTGAAACAAACACCTCGGTGCTGGCATAGGGTGTTCGGGTATCATATTTACGTTTGTTGTTTTGGTTGGTTCTCGGCTTACGGGTAATCGAGAAGTAGCGACCAAAGTTGCCATTATCACAGTGCCGCGTTTGATAGAGCGGGTTAAACACCACCTCTTTACTGGTTTCAGCCTGCTGGCCGAACACCTTGGAGATGGAGAAGACCTCATAGTCCAACGGGCGGCTGCGGTCGGGAACAACGTGGAAATCATTCAGTGAGCGATTTAGCTCAATCTTATCCATGCGTTTCTGGAATAGATTTATCACCGGCGTGCAGCTTAAAAGAAAGCGCGAAGGCGCGACGTGGCTCACCAGCTCTTGCGGCAGGCGGTCGAGCAGAATGATGATTTCAGCTTCATTGGTGTGATTGTTGCGCAGGCTTTTCGACAGCTGCGTCAGGGTAAAAAAGTAGAAGCGCTGGCGGCAGGTAAAGTACTCCTGCAACAGATTATGGCCGTGGAAAATGTTCCATGACACCGGCAGCAGGCTTTGGTCCGGGCTGAGCCCTTCAAAGGCGAGCGGGCTGTTGCTGACAACCGTGTCTTCTGCTGTTTCGCCGTGGCCCGCGCGAATAATGGTCGCGACGTGGCTGGCGTGCAGCAGCTCAAAGATATGGGAAACAATCCTTTCATCGCCATCGATATAAATAGGGAGCCGGTCCAACCCTTCAAGCTGGGAGAACTTCAGGTCGCCCACCAGTTTCAACTTAATGCGCAGCGCACCTTTCAGCCGATGATAGGAGATGCGGTGCTTCTCCAGATTCGGCATGTCCGGTGGCACAGAGCTGAGGCGCGCCTCGGTGATTTCCAGTGGCCAGAGCTCGACATCTTGCCCACTGCGGAACTCGCAGCGCGTGGTTTCACCGGGGGCGATATGGGAATAAAACGAGCTGCCGCGAGGGACGTTGTAACCCTGAGTCAGGTCACCTTCTTTCAGATTGGGCTTGAGCTGAATAACCCCCATCGACGGGGTCGGGGAGTTGTAGTTTGGATAGACAATATCAAGCAGGCGTTGGGTCAGTTTAGGAAACTCAGCATCCAGTTTTATCTGCGTTCTGGCAGACAAAAAGCAGAATGACTCAATCAGCCGTTCGACATAGGGATCGGCGACCTCTATGCCATGCATACCCAGACGACCAGCAATTTTCGGATGCTTGTCAGCGAACCCCTGCGCCATTTCGCGCATGAATGTCAGTTCTTTATTATAGTAATCGAGAAATTTGTGATCCACTTACCGCCCCGGTTGTTATGTCAGCTACATTTCGCTCAATACGTCGAAATCTTTTCAATTCATGCTGGGTTATTCCCGGCCTATTGCCATAGATAAAGGATCTGTTTTTCCGCTTTATACTATCGGTATCATCAGCCCGAATTGGCGCCGTGTTGAATTGAGATATTGTGTTTGCTTTATTTAATGTGTCGCTTGGAGAAACCATTTTAAGCACTCACTGATGATGAGCTTTAGCGTTGAAATAGAAGGGTTGAATTGCCTTTATTCATTGCGCTATTAATTGGGGATGAAGTTGTTAGTTGTGGTTTCTACAAGCGTCTTTAATAAGTCAGACTATTGCATGCAAGCGGGAATGGCTCAACTATTTTTGGGTTTTGTATTTGCCTTATAAAGAGGTTTTATGCATAAATCTATAACAAACAATAAGTTGGCGTGTTGTCTTGACTGGGTTTTGAGAATTTAATGCGAGCATAATTCCTAATGGCGACTGGCTGGAATATATATCCTGCGACCATTCAATTTTTGTAGGTCATTTCATTATATTTGTAGGAATTGGACTTCAAATTAATTGGTGGCCTACAAGGGGATGACATTATTACCATGGCTTTCCTACGTTAATGCTAATAGCTTCGAGCGAAATTCCTAAAAAGCGTGATTATTTACTAAACCTGCTTTTGTTTTTAATTTTCCATCCTAACCTGAGTGCATTGATATCTGGCGGCGCATTATCAGGTGGGTTACTTCAATAACCTTTTAATGTACGCAAGCCTGTAAACGAATTACATGTGTAGAAGCACGGTAATGTGAATTTAATTATTGATACCAGGGCAGACAACGTGGCAATTACAAGAAAAAAACTCTTCGGTAAGCTCGATTCAACGCTCTTTAAGGGAATTGAAAGTGCTACCACGATTTGTAAACTGCGCGGCAACCCGTATGTGGAGTTAGTCCACTGGGTGAATCAGCTCTGGCATCAAGAAGATAACGACTTCAAACACATTTTCCGTTATTTCGCGGTCGACGTTGAGATGTTCGAACGTGGTTTAGCTCAGGCGTTGGCTCGCTTGCCGGTGGGCGCGACCAGTATCTCTGATTTTTCGTATCACATTGAATTAGGCATTGAACGCGCTTGGGTCTACGCCAGTTTGGAGTGTCAGGATACCCGTATTCGCAGCGGCCATTTACTGCTGGCGATGCTAACCAATATGGAACTGCGCCGTGCGCTGCTGGCTATTGCCCCTGAATTGGAAAAAATCCCGCTCGAGCAACTGAGCAGCGACCTTAACTTTATTACCCAGGAGTCGCCTGAAGCCAACGAGGCCGCGACCGACGGCAGCTCAATGTACGACGGCGCACTGCCGGGCGAAGCCAGTAACGCTTTGGGCAGCAAAAGCACCGCGACCTTAGCGCAATACACCACCAACCTGACGGCGCTGGCCCGTGAAGGCAAGATTGACCCGGTGCTGGGCCGAAATCACGAAATCAGCACCATGATTGATATCTTGCTGCGCCGCAGGCAAAACAACCCGCTGCTGACCGGTGAGGCGGGTGTCGGTAAGACTGCCGTGGTGGAAGGATTAGCACTGGCCATCGTGGCCGGGGATATGCCGCCCGCGCTGAGCGACGTCAGCCTGCTGACGCTGGATATCGTGGCGCTTTCCGCCGGGGCCAGCATGAAAGGTGAGTTTGAAGCACGTCTGAAGAATGTGCTGGATGAGGCCATCGCCTCGCCAACGCCGGTCATCTTATTTATTGATGAAGTACATACGCTGGTGGGAGCCGGGGGAAGTGCCGGGACCGGCGACGCCGCCAACTTGTTAAAACCGGCTTTGGCGCGCGGCCAGTTGCGCACCATCGGCGCCACCACGTGGAGCGAGTTTAAGCGACATATTGAAAAAGACCCGGCCCTGACCCGTCGTTTTCAGGTGCTTCAGGTCGATGAGCCTGATGAAAATACGGCAATTTGTATGCTGCGCGGCCTGACGCCGGCCTTAGAGAAGCATCATGGCGTGTGGATCATGGATGAAGCTTTGCAAGCCGCGGTTCGCTTGTCGCATCGCTATATCCCGGCGCGCCAGTTGCCCGACAAAGCCATTAGTTTGCTTGATACTGCCTGTGCTCGCGTTGCCGTCCAGCAGTTCTCGCCGCCGTCAGAATTGCAGGCGTTGACCTTCCAGACTGAAACGGCGCAAACCGAGCTGTTATCCCTTGAGAAAGCGCAACAGTTTGGTAAAGGGCAGAGTGAACGCGTCGAAGCCTTGCAAGCGACACTGGCCCAGCATGCTGAAGCGGCACGTCTGCTTGACCAGCGCTGGCAAGCCGAGCGCGAACTGGTGGCGGCGATCAACGCAACCCGCGCGGCGCTGAATGCGTTGTTCACTCAGGAGTCTCCAGAGCAGCAGGCGTGTCAGACGTTACAGCAGCAGTTGGCTCAGCAGGAAGAGCAGCTGGCACAAGTTCGCAGCGTGTTGCCGCTGGTGCAGACCGAAGTCAACGCGACGGTGATTGCCGACATTGTTGCCCACTGGACGGGCATCCCGGTTGGGCAGATGTTGAAAGATGACATCCGCGCCGTGATGGAACTGCCGAAACGCCTAAATGAGCGAGTGATTGGTCAGTCTCATGCGCTCGAGCAGCTGAGCGAAAGTATTATGACCGCCCGCGCCGGTCTAGCTGACCCGCGCAAACCGCTGGGCGTGTTTATGCTGGTCGGGCCGTCGGGCGTCGGTAAAACCGAAACCGCGCTGGCCATTGCTGAAAGTATGTATGGTGGTGAGCAGAATATGATCACCATTAATATGAGTGAATATCAGGAATCGCACACGGTTTCGTCATTAAAAGGTTCTCCTCCGGGTTATGTCGGTTATGGCGAAGGGGGAGTATTAACCGAAGCCGTTCGCCGTAAACCTTATAGCGTCGTGCTATTAGATGAAATTGAGAAAGCCCATGCCGACGTGCATGAACTCTTCTTCCAGGTATTTGATAAAGGCCAAATGGAAGATGGCGAAGGGCGCTTTATTAATTTCAAGAACACGATTTTATTGTTGACCAGTAATGTCGGCAGCGACTTATTAAGTAACTTACTGGCGGACCCGGATACCGCGCCCGACCAAGAAGGAATATTAAGTGCTCTACAACCCGAACTGCTGAAAGTATTTCCCGCAGCATTTCTGGGCCGTGTGACGGTAATACCTTATTTGCCATTACAGTCCAGCGCATTGCAGAAAATTGTTCGTTTGCACCTTGATTGTATTGGCACACGCTTGCAGTCGCAGCATCAATTAACGCTGCAATACGGTGATGAAGTAGTTGAGGATATTGTTAGCCGCTGTTCGGTTGCAGAAACCGGCGCGCGTATGCTCATCAGTTATATTGAGAAGAATATTACCCCAGTGATTGTTAGGTATGTTTTAAGTGAGCAGGAACTTTCACCGGGGCAATGTGTGGTAGTGAATAAAAACGAGAAAGGCTTTGTGATTTCCAGTCATCAGTAACCGTGACTGTATTTGAATAATAAATCTATTATTTGTCTGGTGTTAACAGAGAAGTGTTTTTACTTTCCTCTTTAGAGTGGAAGGCAAAAAAGAATAGGGTGTATTTGGCGAACAGATACTCACTATGGTTATGTAGTTTAATTAATATTTTTATTATCTTAATAAAAGGGTGAAAATTATGCGTAAAGTAAACTTAGCATTATGTGTACTGGGTCTTTCTATTGCTTCTGTTGGCGCTCAGGCAGCAACCAGCGGGACTATTACGTTTAACGGTAAATTAATTTCTGAAACCTGTGCGGTAAAACCGGGCACAGAGGACCAAACGGTTACTCTGCCAACGCTCTCTGCTTTGGATTTCCCTGCTGCTGGTGCCGAGCACGGAAGTAAGGATTTTACAATTCAGGTAGAAAGTTGCGGGCCTTCTATTACTAAGGTTGCTGCTCACTTTGAAGCCATCAATAGCAGTGGTGCTAACGCAGTAACAGGTAACCTGGTCAACACTGCACCTGTCGCTGATGCCGCGGACAACACAGAAATTCGTCTTTACAATATGTCTGATAGCTCACAGGTCCGTGTTGGTAGCACTGGTGAATCCTTTAATGTAGATGCAACAACTCACGCTGTGAACATCGGCTATGCGGGTGGTTACTATTCAACAGGTGCAGCGAGTGACGGTCTGGTGACAGCTCAGGTGCAATACGTACTGGCTTATCCTTAATTGCTATTAGGGTAACTGCTGGCGACTTGTTATCGGATAGATAGCCAGCCATAAAAAGATAACGACTTACTGCGAAGTTTGAAAATAGCGTGGGCAGTAAGTCGTTATAAAGCTCAACTTGCTGATGTCTAGCATGATTATTTGGTAGCGCAATGTCATATAAAAAAATTATCTTAGTATTATCGTTGATCACCAGCAGCATCTCGGTACATGCGGCGATGACCATAAGCGGTACGCGGATAATATTTCCAGCGGACCAGAAAGAAGTCAGTGTACGCACCAATAATAAAGGAACTGATCCAGCCTTGGTACAAGTCTGGGCCGATGACGGCAAAACTAATGCCAACATTAATAATGTCAAAATCCCCTTTATTGTGACACCGCCGGTATATCGCGTTGAGCCCGGTAAAGGGCAAAGTGTTCGTGTGATTTATAACGGCATGGCCTTACCGCAGGATAGAGAATCAGTATTCTGGTTTAATATGTTGGAGATCCCGCCAGTCCAAAAAGACAACGTGGATAAAAGCAAGCTTGAATTGGCTTTCCGCACTCGAATTAAGATCTTCTATCGGCCAGTGGCTTTACAGAGTAGCAGCGTTCAACAAAACGATAAACTGCAGTTCGCTCTGGTTAGCGACGCGCAAAAGGGGCAGGGCATTAAAATTACTAATCCGACGCCTTACTATTTTTCTTTTGAAAGCGGCGAAGTGACGGCCAACGGGATTAAAGTCCCTCTGCAAACAGAGATGCTGGCACCGAATTCCACCTTGGTTTTATATGGGGAAAAGAAAACGTCAGGCATTACGGCAATGAAATATAAAGTATTAAATGATTACGGCGGTCCGGTTGAAGAAAACGTTACCTTTAATCAGGGCACAGGCACGCTGGTCAAAAAAACGACTCGATAATTAATTTTGCAATGAAGTTTCGTCTTAAACAGCAATCCCATCGCGGTATATAAAAATAATGGGATGCTGCCGGGGATTTAAGAAAATTTAAGGACTTTTAAGGGTTATTTACGTTTTCGGGGAATTCATGTATGGCATGCTATATAAAAAATAAAGCCTATAGATTAGTGAATTTGCCCAATAAGGCTTCACTGGGATTCACGATCACAGTTATTAGCACCGCGTTATTAATGAGTAAAAGTATGGCTGCGACAGTACCCGCAACGCCTAATGATAACGCAAGCATTTCAGCCGTAGAGTTCAACCCCGCTTTTGTCCACGGCGCGGGGATTGATGTTGCACGCTATAGCCAGGATAACCCTGTCTCTCCGGGTGAGTATGACGTGATGGTTATCGTGAATAATCAGCGAATTGGCAGAAAAAATATTCGCTTTAAAGTGGTTGATGGGCAATCAAGCGCCGAGCCTTGCTTCAGTCTGGAGCAGTTCGATGAGCTGGGGCTGAGATTCGAAATGAATGGCTCGACGGAGATCTCAGATAAGGCTATCAAGGCTGCCAAAGGCAAGTGCTACTTTATCCGAGATGTTATTAAAGACGGCAGCACGCGCTACAACTCTGGGGACCTTGAGCTTTCAGTCAATGTTCCGCAGATTAACTTAGTCCATCACCCGCGTGGCTATATCAGCCCAAGCCTGTGGGATGCCGGTGGCCCAGCGGGGTTCCTGGATTATAACGGTAATATTTACAGCACGTTTAATGGCCAAAGGGGGAGCGACGGCTTTTCAGCCGATGATTCGTATAACGGCAACCTTGGCTTAATTAGCGGACTGAACGTAGGCGAATGGCGGTTCAGAAAACGTTTTAACACCAACTGGAGCAACACAACGGGCAGAAGCACGCAGAATCTCTATGGCTACGCCGCGACGGACATTACTTCACTGAAGAGTCAATTAACGCTGGGTGATAGTGATACCAACGGCAATTTGTTCGACAGCTACGGATTACGCGGCGCGCAGCTGGCATCGGACAACCGCATGTTAGCCGAGGGGATACGCAATTATTCTCCACAGGTGCAGGGTGTCGCAGAAACCAACGCCAGAGTCACGGTGACCCAGCGCGGCAACATCGTTTACGAGACAGTGGTACCGCCGGGAGCCTTCGAGCTTACCGATATCGGCACCATGGCATACGGCGGTGATTTAGAGATGACCATCACCGAAGCCGATGGCCGGACCCGCACGCAAAGGATCCCGTTCTCCGCGCCGCCGCTGCTGCTTTATAAAGGCGTTTCGCAGTTCGACTTTGCCGTGGGCCAGCTTAATGACAATACGGTCAGGGCAAACCCGGCAGTTGTGCAGGGTTCGTACCACTACGGGTTAGGCAATACCTACACCTTATATGGCGGTACGCAGCTGGCGGAGAAGTACAGCTCGGTCGGCATCGGCAATGCGTTTAACACCCCGATTGGCGGGATTTCGATGGATATCACGCATGCCAGAAGCGTGCTGGCAGACGACGTTCGCTCTGCGGGCAACAGCTTCAAAGTGAACTACACCAAATATGTGGGGGAGACGGACACTAACCTGACACTGGCGGCGTATCGCTACTCTTCCAGCGGCTTTTACAGCTTTAGGGAAGCCAGTCTGGAGCGCTACGGCACTAACAATGGCCTGGATAATTATGATTATCGTACCCGTAATCGCCTGTCGGTCAGCGTGTCCCAGCGCGTTGCCAGCAATATGTCGGTTAACCTCAATACCAGTTTGTATACCTACTGGGGGGATCAGGATACGTCGAAGCAGTACGCGCTGTCGTTTAACCATACGCTGAGATATTTCTCTTATGCCCTGACCGCGCAGCGCACCATGAGAAGCAGCAGTGATAATGATAATCACCAAAGACAGAACGAAAACAGCTATTTACTGGCCGTCAGCGTCCCTCTGGGTGGCACGATCACTAAGCCTCCGGTGTTCAGCTCAATCTATTCGATGGTGAGCCACGACGATAGTGGCAATACCTCACTCCAGACCAGCGCCAATGGCAGTCGTGGGGAGCAGGGTGAAGTCAATTACGGCGTGGGGGCAGCTTATAACAGTAACCGTAACGACGTTGCCTCAGCGCTGAAGTCGGTATCGGGCAATGTGAGTTATCGAACTCAGGTAGGCCAATTTGGCGCCACCGCCTCGGCTAATAACACGGCATCGAAGCAGCTCTCCCTGTCGGCCAACGGCAGCGTGGTTGGGCATGCCAATGGCTTAACTCTGGGGCCAAGACTGGGTGACGCACCGTTCGCGGTTATTCATGCAGAGGGTGCGAAAGGCGCGAAAATATTTAATGGCAATGGCGCCACCATTGATGGCTACGGAAACGCCATCATGCCATCAATGACGCCGTACCGTGAGAACAGCGTAGCCATTGATTACAAGGACTTACCGTCAAGCGTTGACGTACTGGAGAACCAAAAAACCGTGGTGCCGAGAGCGGGCGCGATGATCCCGGTAAATATGAAAACGGTTGTTGGCGCACCACTGATACTGATTGTCAGGGATGCAACTGGAGAGTTCTTGCCAATAGGTACCGATTTACTGGATGAAAAGGGGGCAAGTCAGGCGATTGTTGGTCAGGGCGGCATGGCATTTATCCGTGGCTGGGACCCATTAACCCAAGCGTTATATGCCAACATCGGCGGCGCGAAAGGAAAATGCCGCATTCAGGCCAAGGGTAAAAAGCTAGATAAGCCGAATTCTGACAGCACACAAATACAGCAGTTGGAGGTGATATGTCTACCTGGCTGAAAAATAACGTTCTATTAATAACGGCGTCGTACGCAATATTGTTGCTGGCTTTCACGGTAATTTCCGAGAGGAGCGTAGAAGCCGCCAATGACTGTACGAATACGTCAAATTGTAAAGTACAGGTCTCTTTTATCGGCGAGTATTTAGAGGATACCTGTGAAATAAGTATTAATGATGGTTCATCTTCCGAATCTATTGGATTGCCCACACTGTCGACCAGTGAATTAAAAAATGATGCGGCGGAAAAAGGAAGCCAAGATTTTAAAATTGCATTAAGGCTCTGCCCTGTAAATCGAACCGTGCTTTTAAAGTTTGTTAGCGCCGGGTCTACGACACCGGATCCCGCAACCGGGAATTTACAAAATGAGGTGGCGGTAGATTATAGCCAAAATGTTCAGGTCAGATTACGCAAAGCCGCCGGTCCACAAATGGTGGTTGGCGATGCCACTAGCAGTCAGGAATATGTTATTCCGAGTACGGGTGCAGACGTTACCCACTATTATTCCGCTGGCTACTATGCCAAAGGGGCTAATGCGGTAACGCAAGGATTAGTAAGAACAACTGCTGGCATTGAGTTGGTATACCAATAAGGAGAGCGTTTAATAATCGGCTCTCAACATCAAAAGTTAGGGAATGACATTTCCTGCTTACAGTTAAAGCACATTGATAAATAAAGGTGAGATATGGTTAGCCGAAGTAATTCACAAAAGTTCATTGCCAGAAATAGGGCACCACGCGTTCAGATTGAATATGATGTGGAAATATACGGTAGCGAGAAGAAGGTTGAATTACCTTTCGTGATGGGCGTGCTGGCAGATTTATCAGGAAAACCTCTTGAACCTCTGCCGTCGGTTGCCGATCGCAAGCTGCTGGATATCGATATTGATAATTTCGACGAGCGCATGAAAGCAATGAAACCTCGCGTAGCGTTTGCGGTTAAAAATACGCTTACCGGCGAAGGTCAGCTGATGGTTGATATTACTTTCGAGAGCCTGAACGATTTCTCCCCGGACGAAATTGCCAAAAAGGTCGATTCTTTATCCAAATTATTGGACGCCCGTACTCAATTAGCCAATTTGCAAACCTATATGGATGGCAAAGCCGGTGCAGAAGAGCTGGTAATGAAACTTCTGAAAGATAAAGCGTTATTGAACACGCTCGCATCGGCGCCGAAAGCCAAGCCAGCCGCTGTTGATAGCCCACAGTAAGATGGAATAAGAAGGGAATAATCATGTCCAATTTTGATAAAGAAATCACGGCCGACGCGGCGGTTGGCACCACTGAATTCAGTGACTTTAACTCGTTATTGACCAAAGAGTTCAAGGCCAAGTCCGAGCAAACCAAAGCCGCAGTAGAAGGCGCGGTTAAAACCCTCGCGGAGCAGGCGCTGGCCAACACCGTGACGGTTTCCGACGATGCCTATAAAAGCATTGCCTCGATCATCGCAGAAATTGACAGCAAGCTGTCCGAGCAGATCAACCTGATCCTGCACCATCAGGAGTTTCAGTCGCTGGAAAGTGCTTGGCGTGGCCTGCACTACTTGGTGAATAACACTGAGACTGACGAGAAGCTGCGTCTGCGTTTCCTCGACATCTCTAAAGATGAATTGCGCCGTAACATGAAGCGCTATAAAGGCGTGGCATGGGACCAAAGCCCGCTATTCAAGAAAGTCTATGAAGAAGAGTATGGCCAGCTGGGCGGCGAACCTTACGGCTGTCTGGTGGCTGACTACTACTTTGACCACACGGCACCTGATGTGGACCTGCTGGCATCAATTGGTAAGGTCGCGGCTTCTGCACACGTGCCTTTCATTACTGGCGCTGCGCCGTCCGTGCTGCAAATGGATTCTTGGCAAGAGCTGTCAAACCCACGCGATTTGACCAAAATCTTCACCCAGAATCTTGAGTATGCCGCATGGAATTCACTGCGTCAGTCTGAAGACTCTCGTTATATCGGTCTGGCGATGCCACGCTTCTTGGCGCGTCTTCCTTACGGTATCAGCACTAACCCGGTCGATGCTTTCCACTTTGAAGAGCAGACTGACGGCGCGGATCACAGCAAATATGTCTGGTCCAATGCAGCTTACGCTATGGCGGTAAACATCAACCGTTCATTCAAAGAATATGGCTGGTGCACCCTGATCCGTGGCGTGGAAAGCGGCGGCGTGGTGGAAGGGCTACCTTGCCACACCTTCCCAACGGACGACGGCGGCATTGATATGAAATGCCCGACGGAAATTGCGATTTCTGACCGTCGCGAAGCTGAACTGGCGAAAAATGGCTTTATTCCGTTAGTTCACAGAAAGAACACCGACTATGCGGCATTCATCGGCGCGCAGTCTCTGCAAAAACCGGCGGAATATTACGACGCTGACGCCACGGCTAACGCCAATCTTTCCGCGCGTCTGCCTTACCTGTTCGCCTGTTCACGCTTTGCGCATTACCTGAAATGTATCGTGCGTGACAAAATCGGTTCCTTCAAAGAGCGTGACGAAATGCAGCGCTGGTTGAATGACTGGGTGATGAACTATGTGGATGGTGACCCGGCGAACTCGTCAATCGAAACCAAAGCCCGCCGCCCATTGGCTGCCGCTGAAGTTATCGTCGAAGAGATTGAAGATAACCCAGGCTACTATCAGGCGAAATTCTTCCTGCGTCCGCACTTCCAATTGGAAGGTCTGACCGTATCGCTGCGCATGGTCGCTAAATTACCTTCGCTGAAAGACGTCGCGTAATTAAATAAATTATATTCCTGCTCTTATTACAAGGAATAGTCTGTTTTCGCGCAATTTATCGCGTGGAGCCTTTTATCATTTAATAAGTGGTTTTTATTAAATGATGGAAGTAGGTCGTTTGATGTAAAAGTATTTTTGGTTTTTAAAGCCAGGTGAAATGCTTATCTCATGAAGATGGAATAGTCATCGTAATTTATTTTACGAAGGTCTTCCTGTGCTCAATACACAGTATTGAGTGAATTTTAAAATAAAGTGCTAAAGAGGATATTATGGCGCAAGATATGTTTATTAAAATTGATGGCATCGAAGGCGAGTCTTTGGATGCGAGTCATAAAAATGAAATCCAAGTGTTGGCATGGAACTGGGAAGTATCTCAACACTCAAATATGCACAGCGGTTCAGGCGGTGGTTCAGGTAAAGCATCGGTAGCAGATTTCTGCTTCTCGCATTACATGGATAAAGCCAGCCCGAACTTACTGAGCTATTGCTTACTGGGCAAACACATTAAAAATATTCGCTTCGTGCTGCGTAAAGCCGGTGGCGATCCGCTGGAATACCTGACCATCAACTTCACCGACGTCATTATTACGCGTGTAGATATGGCGGGTTCTCTGGAAGATGAAACGCGTCCACGTGAAATCGTGCGTTTCTCCTTCACCAAAATGACTCAAGACTACGTGATGCAAAACGCAGAAGGCCATAAATCTGGCGTTGTTTCTGCAAACTACGACGTTAAAGCTAACCATCAGAGCTAAGCAATCCTGTTTAGGTTTGAGTTTAAACTTGCCACTTTCGAGTGGCAGGTTTTCTCAAAATAAGAATTTCTCTGTGAGCGGAAATAGTCTTTTGTCCGTGGTGTATGTAACAGGCTATATCCACAATAGTTGTAAATAGCTGCTGTTTTTACCGGAGTTGAGAACAGGGGTTACTCTGATGGTCACTCTATTATTGTGGATAAAGCTTAATTATTTATTTGATTAGGTTGAGTATGAAAATAAGTCACCGCTGGCTAAGACGAATCATAAGATATTTTATTGCAGCAATTGCGTCTTTATCGCTGGTTGCTTGTAGCTCGACGCCGCAAACCGAAACGGAAAATAAGATTTCAGTCGAAATGAGTACGGCAAGAGATATTAACCCTAATGATCAAGGTGTGGGGAATCCGCTGCGCATCATGATTTACACGCTGAAAAGTCCGGATGAATTCATGAGCAGTGATTTCTTCACTATTACCGAAGAGAACACGCCGTCGCTCCAGCAACAGATGGAAAAAGTCTATGACGGCATCGTGTTGCCTAATAAGAAAAAGAAAATAGAGCTGGCACCTAACAATGACATCACTGCAATCGGTGTTATCGCTGCTTACCGTGACATTGAAAAGGCGGAGTGGAAAGCGGTTATTCACCCGCTGCCTGAGAAGCGCGTTCAGCCTTGGTACAAAAGAATCGTGTCATGGAAACAGCCACCGGCCCCTGTCGTCAAGGTGAGCGTAGAACGTCTGTCAATATCAATCAAAGAAATGGATTAAGCCGTGAGAACTAATAAAGTCGTTTGGAGTGAAGGTCTGTTTCTGCGGCCTCAGCTATTTCAACAACAAGAGCGCTATCTCGAGTATTACGCGCATAAGCGGGCCGCCACCATCACGCCATTCTTCTGGGGTTTTGCCCAGTACGAAATTGATCGTGAAGCGCTCTCTTACGGGAAATTGGTGCTGCGTTCTGGCAAAGGTGTTCTGCCGGATGGCACGCCTTTTGATATTCCCGGCCACGCCGAGCTGCCAGAACCTCTGACCATCACCCCGGACCATCTGGGCAAGCTTATCTATCTGGCGGTGCCATTGCGTCTGGATAACAGTGATGAAACCATTTTCGACGAATTCGATATGAGTTCGCTGGCGCGCTTTTACGCCTTCGAGACCGAACTTAGCGACACCAACGCCATTCGTCAGGGACCAAAACCGGTGCAGCTATCCAGACTGCGCCTCAAATTGGTGTCTGAAAGCGAAATGACGGAATCCTGGATTGGTCTGCCTTTAGCCAAGGTTCGCGCGATCCAGCCAGACGGCAGCGTGCTGCTGCATATGGAGGATTACATTCCTCCGGTCACCAGCTACGCCGCGAGTTCATTGCTGTCAGAGTGGCTGACCCACCTCAATGGCTTGGTGAAAATGCGCGCGGACATGCTGGCAAAACGCTTGTCCAACAGCGATGGCAAAGCCAGCGCCAGTGCCGAGATCGTGGATTATCTGCTGCTGCAAATCTTCAACAAATATGAGCCGATCCTCGACCACCTGCGCAATATCCCGGAGTTGCCGCCAATCATGCTCTATCAGGAGCTGGCAAAGTTCGCCGGGGAATTATCGACTTTCATTCGCACCAAGACGCGCCGTCCGCGTCCTGCGCCGGGCTATGACCACAGTAAATTGTACCCGTCGATTCGCCCGCTGGTGGACGACGTGCATGAGCTGCTCAATCAGATTCTGGTGCGGGCAGGGCAGATGATCCCACTGGTACCGAAGGGCAGCGGCGTATGGTCAGCCTCCGTGCTGCCCAATGAACTGCGCTCCTTCTCCAATCTGGTGCTGGCGGTTCACGCCCAGTTACCTATGGACGTGTTACAGCATCAATTCTCCTTGCAGACCAAAATCAGTGCGCCACAGCAGCTGCACGAGCTGGTGCGTTCACACCTGCCGGGTCTTGAGTTACAGCGCCTGCCGGTGCCACCGCGCCAAATCCCTTACAGCGCCGGATATGTTTACTTCGAGTTGATGAAAAGTGGGCCTTTCTGGGAGAAGGTTTCCAATGCCGGAGCCATTGCTATGCACGTGGCAGGCGACTTCCCAGCATTGAAAATGGAGCTTTGGGGGATTAGAGACTCATGAGTGATAAAGAGCCACTGAATGGGCAGATGCCTATCCCACCCTTTGACGACAGCGCCGAAATGGACGCCAATCCGCAGGCGCTCGGCCACTTCCTGCTGGATGAGCAAAGCAGTTACACCGCAGAAGAAGAGGCGGCATTAGGTCATACGGCTTATGACGATCAACCTGCGTCATCGTCGATTTTCCAGCCCTATGACACCGCCCTGCTGCGTGGCGAAAGCGTGCAACAGCGCGTCGCCAAGGCACTGGCATCGCCGATCCCCTTGCTGGAGGCGGCGCAGCCGCTGTTGCGCGCACTCAGCGAGATGCCTGAAAAGGTTACTGATGCCTCTCAGGTGCAGATCCTCAAGGACTGCCTGAAAAATGAGATAACCCTGTTTAACGTGGTGTGCGACGAGGCGGATATCTCATGGAAGAAAATGGCTATCGTCCGCTACTGCCTGTGTACCGCGCTAGATGAAGCCGCGCACTCTATGGCGTGGGGCGTGAAGTCGGGCTGGTCGCAAAGCAACTTGCTCAACCACTTCGAAGGCGATAACGACGGCGGGAACAAGTTCTTCCTGCTGGTTGGGCGTCTGTCGATGAGCGCGCACGAATACGCCGATTGCTTAGAGGTGCTGCTGCGCATTCTGGGGCTGGGCTTTGAAGGCCGCTACAGCATTATCGAAGATGGCGATCGGCAGCTCACCAAGATCCGTCAGGGGCTGCTCACCCTGCTGCAAAGCACCAAAGACCAAGTTCCGGCGGCCCTCTCTCCTAACGGTTTAGTTACCCGTGAAGTGCGCAAGCGCCGGGGGATTTTCGTGCCGGTTCGCGTTTCGATGCTGGTGTGCGGGGTGCTTATCGCGTCGACCTTTATCGGCAGCAAATATTTCCTGTCCGTCCCCGAGAGCGACCTGCTGAAGAGGCTGGGAGCCTTGCAACGCATGGTTGTCGTTACGCCAGCGCCGGTGGCCGCACCTAAATTGCGACTGGCCGTTTTGTTGAAAAACGAAATCGCCCAACAGCTGGTGAGTGTCGATGAAACCAGTAGCAGCAGTCAGGTTATTTTCAAAGGCGACGCCATGTTCATGGTGGGTTCAGATCAGGTTAGGCCAGAGATGTTCAACATTATCGACCGCGTTGCGCAGGAAATTCGCCGCGTAAACGGCTCGGTGGTGGTGGTTGGACATACCGACGCCACGCCAATCCATAAGCCTGAATTCCCCAATAATCAGGTGCTCTCTGAGAAACGCGCCGCCACCGTGGCGAGCTTCATGACTAAAGCCGGTATCCCGCAAGACAAGATCCGTTTTGAAGGGAAAGGGGACACTCAGCCGGTGAGTAACAACGCTGATGCCGCGGGACGTTCACAGAACCGTCGCGTAGAAATGTTTGTAACATATTGAGATATATTATGTTTTTATTAAACCGATTGTTCTCTGGTTGGGCAATGAAGCGGATGTGGCTGATCTGCAGCTTCCTGCTGTTGGGTGCTGCTATCTGGTACTTGGGACCCTTCTTCGGATTTGGCGAGGTGCGCCCGCTGGAAGGCTTCGAGCCGAGAATTGTTTTCTTATTTCTGACGCTGATTATTTTCTTAGCGATTTGGTTTGGCGTGCCGGGCTTTATTATTCTGGCCATGATTGCCTGCGCCAGCGTGTGGGTGTTCACTCCTTTCATCTTAATTGGAGAAAAATACCCGCTGGCCTCGGCACAGCATCGGCTGATTGCCATCGCTATCATCGCCTTTATCACCTTGCTGTACGGGGTGGTGTATCTGGTGCGCGCGTTAGCCATCAATCCTGCGCTGCTGGATAACTTTCTCTTCACCCGCAAAGCCAAGCCGGTAGAGGATGTCGACCTGTCGGAAATTAATGCCACCATTCGCGATGGCATGAAGTACGTGCGCCGTATCTACAGCGGCCTGCCGGTCTGGAAACGCTTCTTTATCTCCAGCCGGTGGCGCAGCGAACTGCCGTGGTTCATGGTGTTGGGCACCCGGCATTCAGGCAAAACCTCGCTGCTCCTCTCGTCGGGCCAGGATTTCCCTCTTCCCGAGCAGCTAAATCGCGTGGGCAAAGACAACTCGCCTACCCAACATTGTGAATGCTTGTTCTCCAATGACGCGCTGTTTTTGGACACCGCGGGCAAATACCTTGATAAGCCGAAAGAGAGCCAGCTTGAGTGGAATGGCATCTTAAAGGCTTTGAAAAAATATCGCCCGGTCAACGCGGTGAACGGCGTGATTGTCGCGATTTCGGTTACCGAGCTGCTGGGCAAAAGTCAGGCTGAATTACTCAATCTGGCCGCCACGCTGCGCAGCCGTCTGGATGATGTACGCAGCACGCTGGGCGTGAGATTCCCGGTTTATGTGATGATCAACAAATTGGACCAACTGTCCGGTTTCGATGAGTATTTCCGCAACCTGACTGCGGAAGACCGCGAGCAGGTGTGGGGCGTGACTTTCCCTTATAGCGAGGAAAAAGTCAGCGTGGATATGGCGCTTGAGCAGCGCATTCGCCATGAGTTAGGGCTGCTCGAAAACCGCATCAGAAATAACATCCCGGTGCGCATGCAGGAGGAGTATTCCGCGGCCGATCGCAAAGGCATGTATGCGCTGCCGCAGGATTTCAGAATGCTCTCTCAGCGGGTGACGGAAGTCTTACAGAACATCTTCTTCGCCTCGCGTTTTGATGAAACCAAGTTTCATACCACGCTGCGCGGCATCTATTTCGTCAGTAGCTGCCAGCCTGCAAACATTGAGCTGCTCAATAACAACACGCTTATCCAGAAATGGCGCAATGTGACCAGCTATAAGAACCCGACTTCGCCGGCTTCCGTGACCAAAAGAAGCAGCAAAGAGGGGCCGCTGGTGGGCGCGATGGCCTATGGCAAGCAGTTTTTCCTCAAGCAGCTGTTCCGCGATGTGATCACTAAAGATGGCGACTTGGTCAGCTACAACCTCAAGGTGCAATCGAAATATCGCTTCCAGAATCTGCTGGGCCACGCGGCCTGCATCGGCGCGGCGGTATGGCTGGTATGGGCGTTCTTGGTCAGCTTCCAGAATAACGACGGCTATTTGCAGGTGATCAAAACCAAGCTGGGCACGCTGGAAAACACCGCCAGCAGCTATGCAAAAACGGCTGACGAGAACGTCTTACCGACGCTTCTCAGCGCCACGCAGCTGCTGCCTGAATATGGCCCGCTGGATGTTAATAGCCCGGATCTCGAGTGGCGTTATGGCTTGTACACCGGTAGCGCCGTCGCCCACGGCGCGGGCAACTTATATGACTTCTTCCTGCAACGTTATCTGTTCCCGATAATCGAGCGTGAAGCCAAAACTTCCTTAAGCAATGCTGTTTATGCCGCTGATTCAAAGGCCATTTATGAGAGCCTAAAACTCTACTTAATGCTCACTGGCGAGGGTAAATTCGACCAGCATTATGTGGTGGAAGAAGTGACTAAAAATTGGCAGGAAAGCGGGAAAATCGATCCTTATGAAGAGAAAGGTATCTTCATTAAGCATCTGAATATGCTGTTCACCGAGGAGAAGTGGCAAGAATATGGCCATGCGCCCGACGCGGCGCTGATCAAGCAGGCTCGAGGCATTCTGGCGGAGAAAACCACCACCGCCAGACTGTGGGAACGTGTTCAAGCCGATTTGCAGGATCAAGCGCCCGCCAACATTACGCTGCGCAAAATCGTCGGCGAGAACGCGACGCAGATTTTCACGCTGTCGGACAATGAATTGCTGCTCAAGGGGATACCGGGGTTGTACACCTACGCCGGTTATCATCAGGTGATTAAAAAAAAGCTGACACCTCTGCTGTTTGAACTGCAATTGGAGGATCGCTGGGTGATGGGGCGTTCATCGACCCCGGCCGCTGATCCTTTAACGCTACAACTTGATGTGCTGTCGGTATATTTGAACGAATACACCCTTTACTGGAAGCGCGTTCTCTCCAGTGTGCGCCTGATTCCTGTTGATGCTAACAGTGGAGAGAATTCGCAAGGATTGTCTGTCGATATCATTTTACTGAGAACGCTGGTGTCAGAGAGCTCGCCTTTGCTCAATCTGGCGAGATACGCGGTAAAACAGACCACGCTGGTGGATAAGCAAAAAGAGAAGCCGCTGCTGGATGATCTTAATCTCCGCAGTAACACCTATTTAATCAATCAGGCGCAGAAAGTGCAGGAGAGATATGCCTTTCGCGAGAACCGCCGGATCCAGGAGCTGGTAGACAACCGCTTTGACGGCCTGCGTAATTTTGTCAACGGCGATTCACGAGACAGCGGTAGCGGCAACAATATATCGATGCTTCAGGGCTCGCCCATGACTCAGATGATGGGGGCTTTGAATGACCAATATACGCGTTTAGTGGTATTAAACAGCGCCTTTGACAATGGTGATATTCCACCGGTGTCCAATGACGGCATGCGTATTTTGGCTGCTTCACAAACTTGGCCAGATCCTTTTAAGAATATTATTGCGCCTTTATTAAAGGGTTCCTCGTCTAAGTTAGAAAATAAGGTTATTGCCCAGACCTCTAAAGCTATAGAAATGAGCGTGGGGGATGTATGCCGTAATAACTTTCAGGGGCGCTACCCTTTTGCGGACAGCGACCGCATGGCTAGCCTGAGTGATGTGGAACGTTTCTTTGGCACCGGGGGAACCGTGGATAATTACTTCAAAAAGAACCTTGAAAGCAAAGTGAATACGGAATCCTCACCATGGCGCTATAAAGGCAGTGAAAGTGGTGAAGGCTTAAGATTTTTCGAAAAAGTCGCGGCGATCAGAGAAGCCTTATTTGACAGCAATGACGGCAGAAAGGTGGCATTAGAATTTTCTGCCTCCGTGCGCTATTTACCGCCGTCGATTACCCAGCTGATTATGAATTTTGATGGTGACGCGATGCGTTATTCCCATGGGCCGGTGACGCCATCCTTCTTTAAGTGGCCGGGCACGCGGCAGGGAACGCTGGTCAGCCTGACCGCCCAGCGCCAGCAGGCCTCAGCGCTGCCGAACATTATTTTGCGCGGCCCGTGGGCGCTGCTCAAATGGGCGGAAAGCGCCGACAATGTCAAGCAAGAGAACAATGGAAAACAGATCCTGACCTATTACATGGGAAATGACCGGGTAGAAATTGAAGTCTCAGGGTTGATGCACGGCAATAAAAATATCAGTGACCTCTTGCGTGATTTTCAATGCCCAAGCGCGGGCAGCATGAGGATCTAATAGGGCGAACGCCAAAGAGGTATATCAAGGATAGACGCGTTTGTAGCAATAAATTTATCGCGCCTGAGGGAAAGTGGCACGGAAATAATGGGCATTATCCAGTTGTGATAATCAACATCAAATTAAAAGTGTAGTTAGCACTTTTCTATTTTAACCAAACATTAGGGAGTACTATGTCAAGGACAATAAAATTGAGCAGCCCGGCTATGCCCTATTTATTGGGTGAGCCGGCGCTAGTACTTTCGAGGTTGGAGGGCGAAGAAGCCTTCTCGACACTATATTCCTATACCATCACGGCCAAAACGCCGGCGAATCCTGCTATTCCATGGCAAGCTGCTTCTAATGTCGATCTCAAAGCCTTAATCGGTAAAGAGATGACCATTGAAATGGAATTAGACGGCAATGGCCTGAGCGACATTATTGGTGTCGGTAAGGGAACGCGCGAGATTTCCGGTCTGGTCGAAAAAGCCAGATATATCGGCCGCGATGCTAATCAGGCGATGTTTGAGATTGTGCTCAGACCTTGGTTCTATCTGACTAATTTAACCTCTGACTTCAAGATATTTCAGAACAAAAATGTGGTCGATATTATCGATGAAGTGCTGGCCGACTATAACTTCCCGTTCGAAAAACGGCTGGCAAGCTCCTATCCCTCGCTCGAGTTTCAGGTGCAGTACGGCGAGACTGACTTCAACTTTCTCCAGCGTTTAATGGAAGAGTGGGGCATCTACTGGTTCTTTGAGCACGATGACCACAAGCAAAAACTGATCTTGGTGGACCACGTGGGCGCCCATAAACGCTATTTCAGCGAAGCCTACCACACCATTGAATACCTCTCCGATGAGCCAAAAGCGGGCGAAGAGTACATCAGCCAGTTCCAGACGCAGGAAACCCTGACCACCGGGCGTTGGGTCTACAACGATTATGACTTCACCAAGTCCCGTGCAGATATTTTGAGCATGGACAGCAAGCCGCGCAAAACCAGCTTCAACGATCTCGAGATCTACCACTGGCCGGGGGATTACGACCAGCCGGATATCGGTGAGCATCTTGCTCGCGTGCGCATAGAGGAGCGCGGCGCGCTGGGCTCTCGCGCCACCGGCTCAGGTGAAGTGCGCGGTATTGTCTGCGGGGCAAACTTTGTTTTGCAGGGCTTCCCGGTGGACAAATCCAACCGCGAATACATGGTGATTTCCAGCCGCCTGTCGGTGTCAGAAGTCGCACAGCTGACCAATGGCGACGAGTTCCGCTACCAAACCAGCTTCTTGGTTCAGCCCACCACCAAAATCTACCGCCACCCACAACTGACCGTTAAGCCGAAAACCAGCGGCCCGCAGAACGCCATCGTGGTCGGCCCTGCGGGGGAAGAGGTGTGGACCGACGAATATGGCCGGGTCAAAGTGCGCTTTGTCTGGGACCGTTACGGCCAAAATACCGAGTCAGACTCATGCTGGCTGCGCGTCAGTCAGGCTTGGGCGGGCAACAGTTTTGGCGGCATCTACATTCCGCGTATCGGTCAGGAAGTGCTGGTCGACTGCATCAATGGCGACCCCGATCGGCCACTGGTTAGCGGTACTCTCTATAACAACATCACCCGTCCACCTTGGGATTTACCGGCCAACGCCACGCAAAGTGGCCTGATCAGTCGCACCATCGGCGGCGGTCAGAGCAACTACAACGGCGTGCGTTTCGAAGACAAGTCGGGCGAAGAGCAGTATTGGGAACAGGCCGAACGCGATATGTCGCGCCTGACCAAAAACGATGAAAAACAGGTGATTGGAGCCAATGCTGACCTGAGCGTGGGCAAAAACCGCACGGTGATTGTCGGCGCTAACCAAGACTCCACGGTGCTCGGCGCGGCGACGCAGTCTATCGCGGAAACCTCGGACATTCAGGTTGGCGCAAACCGAACCGTAGTAGTCGGCGCGGACCATAACCTCAGCGTTGCCTGCGCGCAATCGAGCATTATCGGTGCCGCCAACTCTACCGTGGTGGGGGCGCTGAACTCACTGGTGGTCGGTGCGGCCAACACCACCACCGTGGGCGCGGCTAACTCGCTGGTGGTCGGCGCGGCGAACTCTACTCAGGTCGGGGCGGCGAATATGCTGCTGGTCGGCGGCGCTAATCAAACGCAGGTGGGAGGCATTAACCAGACGATGGTTGGCGGCCTGAACTCGACTCTTGTAGGCGGAGCCAACCTGACGACCGTCGGCGGCTACGATTCACTGTTGGTCGGCGGCGCTCACCAGATGATGGCCGGTGGCGCGGCCACTTTCCAAGCTGGCGGCATCATGTCGATAGGGGCGGGTGGCGAGCTGATCATCAGTGCCAGCACCATTAAAATTATTGGTAAAAGCCAGGTGATCATTGAAGGCGGGCAAGTGTTGCTCAACCCAGGTTGCGGCGGTGGAGGCGGCGGGGCGGGTTCTGCTCTCGCCTTCGGCGGTGCCGTGGTTGCCGGAACCGGCGCGGCCTTACTGGCGCTTAAAGGTCTGGCCAAGATTGCACCGCTGGCGGGAGGCATGGCCTTGCCGTTGCCTCTACCGACCTTGCCGCTGGTGGTGATACCGCCGCCGGACCCATCAGGCAATCCAGACCCGACGCCGACCCCGACGGATACGCCAACACCGACGGATACGCCGACCCCGACGGATACGCCAACACCGACGGATACACCGACGCCGACGGATACGCCGACCCGACGGACTACGCCGACCCCGACGGACTACGCCGACCCCGACGGATACGCCGACCCCGACGGACACGCCGACCCCGACGGACACGCCGACCCCGACGGATACGCCGACCCCGACGGATACGCCGACCCCGACGGATGAGATCACCCCAGAACCTTAATCGGGTGAAATGAAAACCGCTCACCTCCTATTGATGTAACCCATTGATAGGGGGCGAGAATACCTACCTTGAGCGGCTAAGCCGCTAAGTGAGATGAAATATGTTTCCTGCTGCAAGAATAGGCGATGCCACCACCTACGGGGCCGTGACCAGTGGTTCATCTAATGTGCTGATTAACAATATCCCTGCCGGGGTGGCGAATATGAGCAATGCTTCGTCTTCATTGACTGGCACCACCACTGTCGTCAAAGGCTCGAGCACGGTATTTATCAACCAGCTCCCGGCGGCCCGGCAAAACGATGCGTGCGCGGACGGTGGCAATGTCACCTGCGGTTCCGGCAACGTTATAATTGGCGGTTAATCAACATGTTATTGGTGCTCACTTGGCCGCGCATGTCGCAACAGCTGCAACTCAATGAGTCTATCACGTGCGAAAAACCGGTCTGTTTCAACATCTTAAATGGGGAGTTCGCTCCCCACTCGATGGGCGACGGGCACGATGAAGTGCAGTTCTACTGGGATGTTTCTCAGCCGATGATGGTGAATCACAGCCATGACATGCTCTGTACCATCAATGGCACACAGCTCGCGCCGGGTGAGCACCATCCTCTGCCATTAGAGGCAGAGATTAAGTTTGGTTACTTTGTCATAACCACTAAACAGGCCAGCCAAGACGCCAATAGCCGTCAGTTTATCGACAACCTGACTTTGCTCGAACAACCCTCGGCGTTCGACGCGCCGGAGCTCCCGGCAATCGAAGATATTCTGACTCACGGCGGCTACTACGTTTCCTACCTTGATGATTTACATGCCGACCACGTCTACGGGCCTCAAGGGCCGGATATCTTAAAAAGTCTTGAGCTGGAGTACAAAAGGTTTTTGATGTGGGGCGAACAGGGCAAGCCGTTTTCCAGCAGCGCCGCGCCGCAAAAAAGCCAACTGTTGGCTAATGACGGCTTTCTGGAGAATGTCAGGGACAGCGTTAAAAACAAAACCGTTACCGAGTGCATTTTAGATTCCACCGGCCTCATCGATAAAGTGACCCGACAGCTCAATGTCATCGATGGGGTAGAAGAGTCTGCTCACGAAGAGCGTCAGGACATTTTAAAAGCGCTGGCACCAGAACATATTCTGACCAAAGAGCAAAATAGCGTCCCCGCACTGGTATTCCAAGAACTCTATAAATTAGGGCTGAACAGCCATCTATAACTTCAAATAGGGATATGAAAAAGATGAATGCGACCCATTTAAATGAATTATTAAAAACTCACTCGTTAACTGAAATACAGGCCGAGGTGATTGCAGCCCTCAAATCTAAACCAACGGATACCGAGGCTCGGGAATTATTATTCAAACTCTACAGCCTTGATGGCTTGTGGGAAAAAGCGCTATTTCAGCTGACCACGCTGATTCAATTTGCGCCCGATATGACCAAGCGCGCCGAGCTGTATAAAAATCTGATCCTGAGTGAAAAATTGCGCGAAGAGGTGCTGGCGGGCAACCGCACTCCGGGCAATCTCGGCGGCGAGCAGCCTGAGTGGGTGTTGCTGATGCAACAGGCTAACCAGTTTTTACAGCAGGGCGATCACCTGCAAAGTGAAGCCGTACGCCAGCAGGCATTTTCACAAGCCCCTGAAATATCAGGTGAGACTAACACCGGCGCTCACTTCACTTGGATTGCAGACAGCGATGGGCGAGTGGGGCCGGCCTGTGAGTTTATCAGCGCTGGCGGCTATCGCTGGGTGCCGTTCGCCGATATCCAGCTGCTCACCGTATCCAAACCGACCAGCATCACTGAGCTTATCTGGGCACCGGCGCAAATCACGGTGAATGACAAAATCTGGTACGGCTATCTGCCAGCACGCTATCCGCTGGCAGCCGACGCCGACAGCGACACTAAACTTGGCCGCAAAACCCAATGGGATCAGCCGTCTGAGTCTATTTATATTGGCTCAGGTCGAAAAATGTTTATGACCAATCAGGATGAATTCGCTTTATTTGATGTTGAAGAGTTTAGGTTCGATGAACAGGCGAAGTAATGGAAAAGAAAATTCAGTTTTTGCCGACTTTATTTGAACGTTTACTTGATGATGAGCCAAAAAAGAGTTCGGAGCCGCATGACAAGTTCTTTTATGACTCCAGAATGATGCGAAAACTGGTTCAGCTAAATATTGGTGAGATCCTCAACAATGCCAATATTGACAGTCAACTTGACGCCCAAAACCATAAATGGGTGGCCAAGTCAGTATTAAATTACGGCATTGCGCCGTTGGTGGGGAGTTATTCCACGCCTCACGGTTGGGCAAGTATTGAGCGAGTTATCCGCGAATCCATCATTCGTTTTGAACCTAGGATCATTGCGGAGTCGTTACTCGTCACCCAATTGCATAATGCCCGCAAAGGCATTGTGCAGTTTGAGATACGGGGGTTAATAAAGTGGAACCCTCATCCCATTGACCTCTGTGTAGAAGGTGCCTATGACGTGGAAACCGCTCACGCCGAATTACGCGCTCGCTAGTGGTTATAAGCATCAGGGCTGACTTGAGTGGCGCGAGGTTTTTAACGTCCCGTCAACTTTTGATATGATTAAAATAAAGGAATTCTATGGAAAGCGAAAACTCAGTTCGCCCCTTAACTACCGGGGAAATACGACTGGCCGAGAACATTTTCGGTAGCTCAATCGAATGGGGCAAAGTCTGGGTGCATTGTGAAAGCTATTTACCCTTCGGCTTGCAGGGTAAATATGTCGGAATGACGCCCAACGGAGAAATGTATTTCAGGAAAGAGACCTATCTTAAGGATTTCTCCATATCATCTAACTCCAATCAACACTTCTTTATTCATGAGATGGTCGATGTTTGGCAACAACAGCATGGGATGTGGGTAAAAACCAGAGGCCTATTCAGCTGGGCTTCAAGTTATAAATATACTCTGGATGAGAATAAAAAACTCAATGATTATGGCATGGAGCAGCAGGCTCAAATCATTGCCGACTATTTCTTATTAAAAACCTATGGCGTCAGAGGGTTAAAAAATGAAATCGGCAGAATGGCCGGGTTTCAGGGGACCTTAGATTCAAGTACAATGCCGCTTTATCGCAAGATATTGCCACCCTCTATCCTATAAGGAAGGCTACAATGAAGAATGTGATTCTATGTCTTCCCATTCTACTTATTACCGCCTGTCACGCGGGTGACCCTCGGCCTGCTAACCAGCGTTCTACAGTGAGCACGGTTGCCAATAAAATTTGTATTCTCGCCCCGGTATCCGAAAGCGAAGCAATACGCTCAATAAGTATCAGCGAAGTAGGCAATTACCAGAACCGCATGGAGAAGGCATTCACCACGGATAAAGCTCCAGAGTTGCGCTCAGATAAATGCGCTCCCAACTTTGATTTTAACTTTATCCCCGGGAAGTCCTATATTTCATCCATTCAATCAACGTACATCAACGGCAAAGACCGCGTACCCACCGGCAGCAATTACAGCGTAACCTTCTCCGTATGGATGGAAAAGGGCGCATTAAAGGCTGCAGATATTAATTAATGGATTATTACGAGCCCAAGAAGGGTTGTGCTTTGTTGGGCTTGTATTTTTAGCCGTAGAAATAGTCATAAAAGGCACTGAAGTTATGACTTCCTAATATCGGTGATACAGCATTACTTAATTCGTTAACGAAGGATTCTTTAATTTCATCATTATCGTCAGCAATGTCAAATACTAGTATAGATAATACATATTACTTTCTTTTACGGATCGATTTGACTAGCCAAATTTGTGGATTATTTGGCTAGTCAGAAGAAATCAGTCCAAGAAATCGTCCATTTCTAAATAGTAAATCACTGCCTCAAGCAGATCTTCGTTGGAGGAGGTAGGATGATGTTCTAGTTTATTCTCAATTATTGCCTTGAATGTTGGGTATTCGAGCCACGTGTCATAATCATCCTCCATATCCTCATCTTCTTCTTCAGATTCGGCAAGGTAATAGTCTGAATTTTTAATAACTGATCTTTCATTGGAAAATTCTTTATCGACAAAAAATCCTCCTACCTTAGGTAGTTGCTTATAAATGGCTAATAAACCCTCAAAACCTTTGATTGTTTTCATTCTATCCTCATTAGCGACATGTTTTTCCACCACCCCATTTATGGCGGCCACCGGAGCCATCTGGATGATAGATTTTATGATACGATTTATGGTCATTGTAATCGACCAAGCTTAATACTCCCGGCTGGTTTTCATGATGCCAAGTCATATCAGGAGGAGAATATTTGCTAAAATTTCCCCTTGAATTCGGCTGTACATGCTCTACAACGCCGGGATATTTCGTCTGCATTTCCTGCTTAAATACCGAATCTCTCTGCAACCGTTCATAGACAGACTGATTACCCCTTCTGAAATGCTCGCTGTCTTTTAAGTCATATTCCGAAAAATCAAGCGTATGTTCATGGAATACATGATATTTACCTAGCCCTCTCTCACCTTCGCCTTTGTAAAGGCCTAACGGATCAATCCACCCCAGCGGATTCGGCGCATACTGATAAAGATTCCAGCCTCCCAGCAATCCTATAGGGTCCTGAACGGTAAACCGTCCAACCTGCGGGTCGTAATACCTGAAAAGATTATAGTGTAGCCCCGTCTCACTGTCAGCGTACTGCCCGGCGTAACGCAGAGGCTGATGGTGCAGGGCGCTATGCCGGGCTAGGCGGTGAAAGCCTTCTGACTGCCGGGTGACCTCTCCAAAGCTGCCGTAGTGGCCACTCCAGCGCAGGTCGCCGTTTTCATCGGTAATATCCAGCGGTGCACCATTCAGGTCGGTGCTGAACCAGTAAATATCTCCCTGTTTATCCGCATCCAGATGGTCAACACGCGCCAACGGGCTATATGTCTCGTTCGGGTCGTAAATATATGTCTGGCACTGGCCGTTCTGTTGCTGTTCCTGCAACAGCCGGTAGCCCTGCCACAGGAAGCGGGTCGCGGTGGTGCCGCGCTGCGTGGTCACCGTTTTACGGATACGCCTGCCCAGCGCATCATAATGGTAGTGAGCCGTGAAGCGGCCTTCGGGCCCGGTGCCTTCGGCCCTTATCAGCCGGTTTTCCGCATCGTATTCGTAGTGCTGTTCATGCAGACCGCTGCGCCGGCTGACCAGATTGCCCCACCAGTCATATTTCATAAACAGGTTCTGCCACTGTGTGAGGCGGTTATCCGTCAGCGGCAGGGCGGGTAGGTAATCGTCCGGCAGCAGATTATCTGCTGCGTCGTAGCGAAACGCCCGAGTGTTGTGGCCCGGACGGGCTTCGTAATGCCTGAGAAGACGACCTTCTTCATCATAGCCATAAAGCGTGTTGCCACGCAGTGTGTCGCTGACGTCAGACAGTTCGCCCCGCCCGGTATAGTGGAAGGCGCGTTCAAGTATTGCCTGCTCTGGCAGTTCAGGCTGCGTGACGAACGAGGTTAGTTGCAGAGTACGGCGACCCAGTCTGTCATATTGCCGCGTCTGTTCACGTCTGCCCTGACTGCGGGACACTTCGCGGTGCAGGCGGTCGCGGGTGAATTCGCTGATCATCTGCTGATTAAAGCGGATGGCGCTGACATGACCGGAGCCATAGTGTAGCCAACTGACCTGCTGGCTACAGGGTAAGGTCAGTTCAGTGAGGTTATCGAGGGCATCGTACTGATAGTGCAGTTCACCATTAATGCCGGCTTCACTGATAACTCGGCCTGCAACGTCATGGCTGAACTTTATCTCATCCACTTCAATTCCCAGCGCCACTCCCTCTGCGGTTGGTGTGCGTACCAGTCCGGTGAGCTGACCGCTAATGTTGCGTTGGTAGCGGTATTCCACGTCTCGTGTGATGCGCCCGGTCAGCAGGCCGCTGTTGTCATAGCTGAACGTCTGAACACGCCGGGGAATGCCGCCGTCGTTGTCCGATCTGCCGCTTTCCAGCAGGGAACTGAGCAGCCCCCGTTCGTTCCATTCCATCTGCCGGGATGTCTCATCCGGGCGGACTTCACTCAACGGGCGTCCTGTGGGGTCATATGTAAACCGGTACTCGCCGCCGTTGCCGTTTTCCAGTCGCATTAGGTTGCCACGGGCATCATAGTACCAGCGGCGGGTGATACCGATGCGGTCGATTTGGCTCTCCGGCAATCCTAGTGCGTTGTACTGCCAGCGAGTCTCGCTTTCCAGTGGATCACGCCACGCCGTAAGCTGGCCACGCTCATTCCACATTAGCGTCTCTTGGCTACCGTCAGCGCGGATAACGGCAGCAAGCTGGCCGGTGCGATTCCACTCGCGGTGGGTGATGTTACCCTCGGCGTCCTCACTGCTGACAAGCTGACCGAACCGGTCATAGGAGAAGCGGGTCACGCTACCGGAGCAGTCAGTGCGCTTTATTAGTAGCCCCTGTCGGTTCCATGCCAGCAGAACATCACCGCCGTTCGCATCGGTAATAACCTCTGGCAGAGGCTCTTCCTCATCCGGATAGCGGTAAGTCGTTGAACGGTTAAGCGCGTCGATTTCGGCCAGCAAGCGACCTTTTAGGTCATAAGTGGCACGTGTGGCAGTTAGATCTGGATAAACCGTCTGCGCAATACGATCTGTATTACGGAACCAGTGATAATGCGTGGTGCGACCAGCCGGATCAGTTTCGCAGGTCATGCGACCAAAGCGATCCCATTGGCTCCGGCGCATGGCACCGTCAGACAGGATAACGTCGCACAGCTCTCCATTGCGGTAAACGAAGCTGGTTTGATGGCCATCGTAGTCGATGAAGCTCGCGACATTTTCATCGTCGTCAACCAGCCAGCTTGCCTGAGCGCCATCATCGCGTGTGGCGTAGCGCCTGCCGTTCTCAAAGTCATATTTGAAATTCAGCTGCTCACCAGCGCTATGGCGGAAGGCCACCACTCGAGGCAAACCATTCATTTCCTGCCACTGATATTCACTCAGCAGGCCGTTGCTGTCTTGATGACTGCGCAGTAAGTCCGTACCGTCGCCGTCGTCATACCAGCTGAAGCGTCGACGAACCAACCCACCGCGTCCGATGACGGTGTTTAGTCGTTCTTTATTGTCGTAATCGTAACTGACCAGACAGACTTCATCATCCAGCCAAGCACCTGCAAGGCGGACGTTTCCATTCAGGTTCTGGTACCGGCAGACCACTCGTTGCCCTGCGCTGTCAGTGAGGGCATGCAGCGTTTGTCGGTCATTCCACTCAAAGAGGATATCGTTGCCGCAGGGTTCGGTGAGCCGTAGGGGCAGGGAAGGGTTATCGCCTTTTAGTGGCTGGAAATGCCAACGCTCGCCGCTGATATCATAGACTGACCAAGTATCGTCCTGATGGTGCTCAAGCCAGCGCTTTTCCGGTTCACAGAAGGTCCTTTGACCTTTTGGTACCAGAGGGAATGAAATGTAGTCACCTGAAGGCGCTCGCCACACCAAGCCTTCCTGATATTTTTCGAGGCGTGTTTCCCAGAAAAGATTCCAGCCACGACCAAGTATGCTATCGCCTGGATTGCCGCTGCGCCAGTAACGTTGCCAGCGTATCGGCAGGCGTGAGGGGAGCACGAAGTCGAGCTCGTCTTCGCCGGAAAGAAATTTCTGGCCGCTAACAATATCCACCGGGCGGGCAATGATCCCCACGGCGGCGGCTCCGGTCATTAATACCCCGGCGCGACAGGCGATGCGTGCCAGTTTGTTGACTCCGGGGATCTTACTGAGCCATTTACCCAGCGCGCCGATTTTCCCTGCGGCACCGCCCCAGCCACCCGCCAGACCGGCAAAGAGCAGAGTGAGATCCGAGGCTTTATAGAGGAATTCAGGAACTTCAGAATGGATTGGGAGAGTCTGCTGTGGGTCACCACCGATGCGAACGTCGCCAGACCCTGTCATGACCTTCGCGCCACAAGTAGTCTGGTCACCGATACGGGTTGCAGGAAGACCGTTGATAAATACTCGAGATGAGCCCTCCGCCATCTGCTGTGAACCGTCGTCAGAGCAGTCCACCATACTATTAGTGGCAATAACCGCCGGTTTACCATTAATGAATACATCAGGCGAGCCGGTGATCAGAGTACCTTTCTTCGTCATGCTGGCGGCTCCAGCACCGGCGATGCTGTCTCTGGCGCCAGTTGCCAATTCGCCCGTCAGATAACCGACCGCCAAGCTGGCCCCCACAAGCAGCACGCCAATGCCGAGACATGAAGCACCAATACCGGCCACCATCAATGCCCCGGCAGCAATACCTCCAACTGCAGCAATGAGTCCGCCGACTATCGTTCCGGCAATCATCCCTGCAAGAGCATGGGAATGACCGATATCGTCCCCGACACGTGCTGCCTCAAACATAACAAAAGTCCTTAATTGTTAAGCGTCAAAACGAAAGCTGTTGAGCAGAGTATTGAAGACCTGACTGTCTGCATCAGTCAGGGTGGCAGTAGAGGTCATGGTGAAGACCAGAATATGATTTTCTGCTGTATTGAATACCGCCTGCTGCTGAAAGGTTCTTCTGCCGTCACGCAGGTAGCTGGCGTGTACGCATTCACCTTGTAACAGGTTATCGCCAAGTACTGCAGCTTCACGCAGCTGTTCTTTCCAGCCTTTAAGGTGCTTCTTCAACAGTGCGAGCTGCTTGTCGATGTAGTCAGAAAGTGTCTCACCGTCATTCAAGATGTCGCGAGAGATATTAAAGGCGGGCGTATTTTCACCAGAAAGAGTGAAAACATTAACCGTACGATCCTGATAATGGTCAGGAAGCTTGATACTCCCTTCGGTAAAGCGGCAGGTTGCTTGGCTCTCGGACATTGAGCGGAATTCCTGTTCTTTAGAAAAACTTAAGTTTGCCACAGGGTAAGTTAGATGGCTATCTGGCATTCAAAGCAAAAATGAACCTGCTTTATCCCATTTTATTTAGCTTAAGAATCTAGCTTCGAACGGTTTTTTCGTAGAAAAGTGTAGATGTTAGGAAGGGATAGTCGAACCATAAAAAGCAAAAAACCAGATGCTGTAAGGCATCTGGTTTCTCTAAATTGGCTCCTCTGACTGGACTCGAACCAGTGACATACGGATTAACAGTCCGCCGTTCTACCGACTGAACTACAGAGGAATCGTGTGAACGGGGCGAATAATAGCGAGTGAGATTGTTGATAGCAAAGGTTTTTTAGCTTGAACAATCTGATGGGAGACAATTTGTGCAGACTGCGCAAAAACGCGCGATATTCCGCCAATATTCATCAAATAAACTGAACCCTTAGGTTAAATAAATGAAATTTATTCTCATCCTGATAGGCGTAGAGTAAGGGTATCGCTGCGCCATATCCTCTCGGGATAGGCCGGAATCTGAGGATACTTTTACTATGAAAAAGATTGGCTTTTTATCGTTCGGCCACTGGACGCCATCACCACAGTCGGCCACCCGCTCGGCGTCTGACGTGCTGCTGCAGTCCATTGATCTCGCCGTAGCGGCTGAAGAGCTGGGCGCAGATGGTGCATATTTCCGCGTTCACCACTTTGCTCGCCAACTGAGTTCGCCTTTCCCTCTGCTGGCGGCCATCGGCGCAAAAACCAGCAAGATTGAGATTGGTACCGGCGTGATCGACATGCGCTATGAGAATCCGCTGTACATGGCTGAAAGCGCCAGCGCCGCAGATTTGATCTCCGGCGGGCGTTTGCAGCTGGGTATTAGCCGTGGTTCGCCCGAGCAGGTGATTGACGGCTGGCGTCACTTTGGTTTCCAACCTGCCGAGGGGGAAACCGACACCGATATGGCGCGTCGCCATACTGAAGAGTTTTTAGAAGTGATACGCGGGAAGGGGTTTGCCGAGCCGCATCCGCAGCCGATGTTCCCTAACCCACCGGGCTTACTGCGCCCAGAGCCTTATTCGGCTGGCCTGCGTGAGCGCATCTGGTGGGGGGCTGCAACCAATGCGACCTCAATTTGGGCCGCCAAGCTTGGGATGCATCTGCAAAGCTCGACCCTGAAATTTGATGAAACCGGCGAGCCGTTCCACATTCAGCAGGCGAAGCAGATTCGGGCTTACCGTGCTGCGTGGGCCGAAGCGGGGCATCAGCATGCGCCGAGAGTCTCCGTCAGCCGCAGTATTTTTGCGCTGATGAATGACCGTGACCGCGCCTACTTTGGTTCGAGCAGTAATGATGGCGACAAAATCGGTTATCTCGATGAGCAAACCCGCGCCATTTTCGGTCGCAGCTACGCCGCAGATCCCGAAACGCTGGTGAAACAGCTTAAACAAGATGAAGCCATCGCCGAAGCCGACACCCTTCTGCTGACTGTCCCCAACCAGTTGGGCGTGGATTACAACGTGCACGTGATCGAGTCGATCCTTAAGCATGTTGCACCAGCTATGGGCTGGCGTTAGGAATAGAGTGTTGGAATAGAGCGTTAAGAAGTTAAAAGCCTGCTCGGGGAACCTGGGCAGGCTTTTTTTTGAGCATCACAATAGTGCAAAAACTCATGATCACCCATACCCCTACATTATTGTCATATTTTTCCTACAAACCAAGGGGGGTGCGTCACCTAGATAGTGGGTGGTTTTCGTGGGATCATATGCGGCATAGAACAGAATGAATATGACTTTTTTCGGAAAAGTTGAATCTTTATTTTGTTGATCAGCATCACGTCTAGTCAGCAGAATATTTTCGCTGTTTCTCTCTAATACACTTTATTTAAATAGGAAATTAAAATGTGGAGTTTTCGTTATTTGGTACCACCAGTAATACTTTTGCTTGTGGCGGCAAATGCCATGGCGGGAGTGGAGTTTGGTGGTACCCGAGTAATCTATAACGGAGCTAAACGAGAGGCTGCGATATCGATTAAAAATTCGGAAAAAGAAACACCGTATCTTATTCAGTCTTGGCTTGATAATAACGATGAAAAAAATAGTAATAAAGTGCCTTTTATTGTCACTCCACCTCTATTTCGTTTAGATCCTCTTGGTGAGAATCAACTGCGCATTGTTAACACCGAGGCGATGCCGCAAGATCGCGAAAGTCTCTACTGGCTAAATGTGAAGTCGATTGCGGCCAGTCGCCGAGATACCAATCGCCTGCAAATATCTGTACGCACACGGATAAAAATGATCTATCGCCCTGCGGCATTAATGAAGAAAGCCGCCGATGCGTGGAAGCAATTACAGGTGGCTCGCAGCGCAGAACATATAACTTTCACTAATCCTAGTGCCTATTATATTTCATTCTTCAGCGTGAAGGTGGGGGAGAAAGAATTACCAAACCCATTAATGGTTGCCCCCTTCAGCACCTATTCAATGCGTGTTCCTGACTCAGCTGTTGGCAAAGTCAGCTGGAGCGCCATTAATGATTATGGCGGGCACACGGAAGAAGTATCCCAGTGACCCCCGATTTTAGCGAGAAAATAATTCAGAAATTGAACGGTATATCTAATTTTTAATTAATGGAGATGATCTCGGTTTTTTATTTTTCTGAGATTAACAAAAAGGGTTTATATGAAATCGTATCAGAAAATTATTGTTCTCATATCGCTACTCTTTATGAGTCTTGATGTGGCAGCGTATTGTACCAGAGCTGCGGGGACATCTGCTTTAGTCTGGACTGTCAGCCCTGGGACCGTGGTGGTAAAAGGCTCTGACCCTATAGGCACACCTGTATATACCAAGTCATTGTCGAGTAGTCAGGCAGGTAAAACTTTTATCCGTTGCAGTGAAGGTGAAACTTTTTACATTAATATGTTAACCGGCTCGCCTGTCGCAGGTATGACTAACGTGTTTTCATCCAATGTTCCAGGGATCGGAATAAAAGTGACCGATGCCAAAGGACGAGCCGTTGCACAGCCAGGAATAGCATTTCCGACTCAACCTGACGTATTTACCGTGCTTGATTTTACGCCATTTACTTTTGAGTTGATTAAAACGGCCATTATTTCACAGGGGGGAACTCTGGATAGTGGGATGTTTATGGGACTTGTTGGCCCGGGGCTTGCTGACGGGGATTCTCTTAAGGCATTAATGGGTACAGCTACGATTCAACCTAGTAATGTTTGTACGGTTAATAACCCGGTTATTCAAACCGATATGGGAAGTGATGTCTCAAGATATGACTTTAAGGGAGTAGGGAAAACACTCCAAGAAAAAGATATTACTATTGGATTAACCTGTGACCAATTTGCCAAAGTCAGTATTCAATTTGATGCAACCTCCGTACCTAATAACCCAGATATTATTGCGTTAAATTCATCCAGCAAAAGTGCAAGCGGATTTGGGATTCAATTGCTTGATAAGCGTAATAATAATCCGATCCAGTTGGCTACACCGCTGTTGATTACGGACAACGCAGATCAAGGGGGATTGGATATGCAATTTATCGCCCGTTACTACCAAACTGAGGATCGCGTTGAAGGCGGCGAAGTGAACGCGACTGCCAGTTTCACAATGACCTATCAGTAAGGGAATCACCTACTGATGTGAAAAGCCTGCTCAGGGGAAACTTGGTTGGGCTTTTTTACGTTTAGAACATAGGCTCAAGATGTTATCCCCCGAGTCATGTCTTTGCGAATTCGCAGGGCAGATAAACCCACAAAAACCAAAAAGCCCGCTTAAGTTTCCTTAAGCGGGCTTTTCTAAATTTGGCTCCTCTGACTGGACTCGAACCAGTGACATACGGATTAACAGTCCGCCGTTCTACCGACTGAACTACAGAGGAATCGTGTGAACGGGGCGCATGATATCTAGAGCCCTGCGAGGTGTCAACGGCAAATTGGCGCTATTTGACTGACTGTTCAGCAACTGAGCAAAAAGGCCCGAAAAGTGCAAAAAAGGTGTCCCGAGGTCACAGTTTTAGCGCTGATTAAGCGTCACACGGCTGGTTGCGAAGCAGCCTTGCCAGCGGGTCTTGTTTGTAAAAACGGCTAAAATGGCCGTAAACCAGCGGGAAGCGGCTCGAAAGCAGTTCTGGCGCACTGAAGAAGTACTCGGAAAGCACCGCGAAGCACTCAGCCGGGTCGCTGGCGGCGTAGGCGTCCATGCTGGCGGCTTCTTCGCCCACCATATCGATTTCATCCTGCAAGTTTTCCATTGCCGCGTGCAGGTCATGCTCCCAAGCCACCACGTCGCGCAGAGGAATAGGGGGAATGCCGCTGACTTCGCCGCCGTTGCGCAGGTCGAGTTTATGCGCGGCTTCGTGGATGATCAGGTTGAAGCCCGAGGTGTCGAAGGAGTCCTCGATATCCTGCCAGTTGAGCACAATCGGCCCCTGATCCCAGCTCTGGCCGGAGTGTACTTGCGAACCCGCGTGGACCAGCCCGTTGTCATCTTGCCACGGGGTATCCACCACAAAGGGTTCGGGGTAGAGCAAGATCTCGTGGAAGCCGTCGAGCCACTCCGCGCCAAGTTCCATCACCGGCAGGGCGAACAGTAGGGCGATACGCGCCTGCATCTGCTCGTTCAGCTCGATGCCTTGTAGCGGCACCAGCCGTTTTTGGCTCAATAGCTGACCGGCGACTTTCACCAGACGCTGGCGCTCTGGCTCGTCTAGCGAGGCAAACAGCGGAATATCCAGCGCGTCTTGCCACTGTTGCCACTTGTCGGTCTGAAGCTCATTCGATTTCCACGGCCACTTGATCATCGTCTTGCTCGCAAAGTGAACATTTAAATTCATACCCAATTTCAGTCTGTCCACCGAGTATTCAATCAGTTACGGCGGCAAATGTCTGTGACTAAAACCACGTTACGCCTTGCCAAGGGTTATCGGCGCAGGAGATTCGGACTGCAACCACTGTTTGGAGAACGCTTCCGGCGGCACGGGTTTACCGAAGAAGTAGCCCTGGAAGAACTCCAAATGATACGGCGTTAAGTAATCGACTTGCTCCTGCGTCTCAATCCCTTCCGCCACTATCACCATATCTAGCCTTTTGGCTAAATCAATCACGTTATCGACGATATGCCCGGAAAGCGCGTCAGTGCCGATGCGGCCGATGAAACTCTGGTCAATCTTCAAAAAGTCGATATGGAATTTTTGTAAGTAGGTCAGGCTGGAGTGCCCAGTGCCGAAATCATCCAGCGCGATAGACACCCCAAGGCGACGCAGAGCTTTGAACAGGCTGTCGGTGATGTCGCTCGGCTCAATCAGTTCGCGCTCGGTCAACTCCAGCACCAGATTAATCTTTTTGCCTTTGAAGGCGTCGAGGAAGGTTTTGCAGTCCTCAATCAGGCTCAGGTCTTTGAAATGGCTGGCACAAATGTTAAAGCCAAAATGGAAGCCGTCCGGCAGTGTCGACAGGCGCGGGGCGAAATACTCGTGAGTCTGAGTCATCAACTGGCGCGTCATCTCGACAATCATCCCGCTTCCTTCGGCCAGCGGAATAAACTGATAAGGCGGCACCAGCCCGGCCTGCGGATGCTGCCAGCGCATTAACACTTCACAACCTGTGAGCTGGTAATGGGTGCCATCGACTACTGGCTGGAAGTAGGGGACAAACTCGCGGTTGGCGACACTGGCTTTGAGGATAGCCAGAGGCGTGCCGACGCGCCCCAGCAGCATATAGGTCATCAGCCCCATAAATATGCCGAGCAGCGGGAACAGCAGCAGGCTGAATGGCGAGTAGTCGAGCACATAACGCCAGTGATTAGCATGTTGCACTAACAGGGCGAGTTGATAGGGATAGCGGGCGGAATCGACATGCAGGCGCGTGCCTTTAAGGTTGTCGTTGCCGGAATGCACCTTGCCGAGATGGTCCATCCACTGGTCGCCGATGCGAATAATCAGCGAGGAGCGGGTGCTAAGCAGGTCGAGGATGTTATGCATATAGTAGCCATCCACGCCAATCAGAATGCTGTTGTCGCCATGTTGCTGGCGGTAGGCAATCAGCGGGTGCTGCGGGGTGACCGCGTTGCCGGTCATCAGGAATAGCTTGCCGCCGACATATTGCTGGTCATTAATCGCCCCCTGTTGCGGGCCGAACAGCGCGGTGCAATAGATGGTGTCGCCGCTCGCCAGATTAACTGTTCGCACGTTGGGGACAATCGCAATCTGGCGGCGCATCTCCAGCACCACGTCGCGGCTACAGACTTGCCCCAGATAGGGCTGTAAGGCGGTGGCGGCCTGATCGGCGTTATCGAACATCTTATCAATCTGTTTTAGGGCCTGCTCCAAACGCTGCTGCCCGTCTTGTTGCAGCCCCTGCGAGGTCTGCCACGACACGGAAGCCACGCCAAGCGCGACGATCAGCAGGAAAATCAACACTGACGCGGCGATGCGGATATAGGGTCGAATGATTTTGGCTCTTAGCAAAATGAAGAGTCCCGTGGTGAAAATGGAGCGGCGAAGTAATAGGCTAAATATAACCTATTACGTTTAAAACTGTTTTTAAAAACAGACAAATATGGTGTTTCTGCACACACATCGGGTTTAGATCAAGGGTCTGTTACACGAGGGTTTACATTCTTAAGATTTCTTTGGTGGCTTATACTTTGTAGGATTTGTTTTTAGGCGGCTGCTTGGCCGCGATGATTTAAGGATTGAGTGATGCCTTCCCGATTGAAACTTCTTCTTCCTGCCGCGTTTTGTTCTCTGTTATTCAGCCCGCTGGCGATGGCCGATACCCCCTCTTATGGCCCGCAGCTCGAGGGTTTTACCTATCCTTATCCGTTGAAGCACTTCTCCTTTAACTCGCAGGGCGAAACCCTGCAAATGGGTTATATGGATGTCGCGCCGGTCGGCCATAAAAATGGTCAGACGGTAGTGCTGATGCACGGCAAGAATTTCTGCGGTGCGACCTGGGATGACACCATTAAGGCGCTGGCAGGCAAGGGCTACCGAGTCATTGCCCCGGACCAGATTGGTTTTTGTAGCTCCACCAAGCCGGGCGATTACCAGTACAGCTTCCAGCAATTGGCGACCAATACCCATGAGCTACTGGAAAGACTGAATATCAAGAAAGCGGTGATTGTCGGCCACTCCACCGGCGGCATGCTGGCGACGCGCTACAGCCTGATGTTCCCGAGTGAAGTCTCAAAGCTGGTGATGGTCAACCCGATTGGGCTGGAAGATTGGAAAGCCAAGGGCGTGCCTTATCGCACGGTGGATCAGTGGTATGACCGCGAGCTAAAACTCTCGGCCGACAGCATTCATCAATATGAATTGACTACCTATTACGTCAATAAATGGAAGCCGGAGTACGATCGCTGGGTGGACATGCTGGCGGGGCTGAACAACGGGCCGGGGCATAAGCTGGTGGCATGGAACTCGGCGCTAATTTACGACATGATTTTCACCCAGCCGGTGGTCTACGAGTTTAAAGACCTGAAGGTGCCAACCACGCTGATGATTGGTACGTCTGACACTACGGCGATTGGCAGTGATATCGCGCCGCCTGCGGTGAAAGCCAAACTTGGCCATTACAATGTGCTGGGCAAGCAAACCGCCAAGCTTATCCCCCACGCCAAGCTGATTGAGTTTAAAGGGCTGGGCCACGCGCCGCAGATGGAAGAGCCGGAGAAATTTAACGCCGCGCTGCTGAAAACCCTAGCGCAATAAAGAAGTCGCGCGGCGAAGCTGAAGCCTACGCCGCGCGACTTCATCTTCTAATTAGCCGCCTTGCACTCACCTAAAATATTCAACTGCGGGTCCAGCTCGTGGGTCTGCACGTTCATCGCGTCCAGCACGGTGTGGAATAAATTATCCTGCGACACCTCGGCATTTTTGCCTTTCGCCTGTAAACACGGCAGGTTGATGCGATTGGCGCTGGCGTAGCCCGGCGACAGCCAGAACAGCATCGGCACGTGGGTCTGTTCCGCCGGCGCCACGCTGTAAGGCGTGCCGTGCAGATAGAGGCCATTTTCCCCCAGCGACTCGCCGTGGTCCGACAGATAAATCACCGCCACGTTGTAGCTATCCTGATACTGCTTGGCCTTTTCAATCACCTGAGACACCACGTAATCGGTGTAGCGCAGCGTGTTGTCATAAGTGTTGATCAGCTGCTCGCGCGAGCAGTTTTCAATATCGCTGCGCGGGCAGTCGGGTTTGAACACCGCAAACTCCGGCGGGTAGCGTTTGAAGTAGGTCGGCCCGTGGCTGCCAATCAGGTGCAGGCCAATCAGCCGGTTTTTGCCGTCGCGCTTGATGTCGGCGTCGAGGTTATCCAGCAGCGCCATGTCGTAGCAGGTGTCGCCGTCGCACTGTTTGTTGTCTTTGGCGGTGCTGATAATGACGTTTGGCACCCGGTCGCACACCCCTTTGCAGCCTTCATCGTTGTCTTTCCATGACACGGACACCCCGGCGCGTTGCAGGATATCCAGCAGCCCCTCGCTGTTGCGCGCTTTATTATTGTTGAAGTCGACGCGCTTCATATTGGAGAACATGCAGGGCACCGAAACCGCCGTGGCGGTGCCGCAGGAACTGGTATGGTTGAAGTAAATCACGTCAGGGATTTTCTGCGTGAAGGCGTTGGTCGGCTGGCTATAGCCGCCGGAAGACTGATTCTGCTCGCGCGCCGTCTCGCCAATCACCAGGAACATCAGCGTCGGCTTTTGCGCCGGTTGCTGCACCAGCTTGGCATCCTCGCCAATTTTCTCAAACGGCCCTTCGTGAGTGAAGTAGCGATGGTTGTAATACTGGAAGGCGCTGTAGAGGTAGTTAGTCGGCACTATCTCCAGATTCAGCGTGCGGTTGCTGCGGCCCACCGAGGCATAATCTTTGTAATACACCCCGGCCACGGCGGCGACCACCAACAGTGACAGCAGCATGGAGAGCAGGCGCACGCCGAGGCGGCGCAGCGCAGATTTCGGGTAGCTCACCTGCGTGAAGAACAGCAGCACGGCGGGCAGCAGGCCGGTGAACAGCACCCACAGCACCACGGAGAGGTTGAGGTAAGAAGAGGCTTCGCTCTGCTGCGTCTCAACAATGTTCTCAATCATCCCACGGTCAAACACCACCTGATACTTGAGCATGGCGTAGCTGGCCAGGGCGCTTATCGGCAGAATGACAATAAAGAAAGGTTTAAGTAATGGCCGAAAGCTAAACGGCGTGAAGACGAAATTCAGCGCGACAAACAGCACCAACGGAATGGTGAGAGCAAAGCCCAGATTGTAAGCTGGCAGCGCGTTAAGTATCCGGTAGAAGTGCAATAAAATGGGGAAGTTAACGACAAAGGTAAAATAAAGACTCAATAACAAAGTCAGCCAAAGATAACTGACTTTTGGAATAAAATTACGCAAGAAGTGCTCCAACGAAAAGGGTCGATGCCGGGGAAATTCAACAACTGAATGTCTCATCCTGACATCACCTTAACGATCCAAGCTTAAGAAAGCCTTAACCTGCCTGCGCAGTCACTCCGTGGGCCTAAAGTTCATAAAATAAATAAAATATATAACCGTCTTTTGGCGGCGTAAGCCCGTATGCTCATTGGCTCGTACGGCCTGTAAATCTCAGCCGCCGTGCCACCTGCGTGCTTTCTGAATGCCTTCTGTTTTTTCAGCGCGACATCAATTTATGTCAGTTTTCTTGCTTAAGAAAGCATGTCTCAGAGGCCCGTTTTATCGGCCTCTGAAGGAGTAAGCGTTGATTTCAAATTCTGCGATTGTGGCGACTCAAGCCATTATTTTCCCCGGCGCGGTGATTGGCGCGGGAGTACGCATCGGCCCCTTTTGCCTGATTGGCGAACACGTCGAGATAGGCGAGGGGACGGTGGTAGACTCCCACTCGGTAATAAACGGCCATACGCGCATTGGCCGCAATAACCACATAGGGCGCTTTTGCTCGATTGGCGAAGTGAATCAGGATTTGAAATATCGCGGCGAGCCGACGCGAGTAGAGATCGGCGACGATAACCAGATTGGCCGCAACGCCACTATTCATCGCGGCACCCAGCAGGGGACGCAGGTCACCATTATCGGCAACCGAAATCGACTGCTCTCCAATGTTCACGTCGGCCACGATTGCCTGATTGGTAGCAGCACCGAGATTGGCAATAACACCGCCCTTGCCGGGCACGTGGTGCTGCGAGACTTTGCGCAGGTTGGCTCAATGTGCGCCATTCACCAGTTTTGCATTATCGGCTTTTCGGCGCTGATTGCCGATCAATCGTGCGTGGTGCAGGACATCCCGCCGTTCGTCTGCGCCAGCGGCAACCGCGCCGTGCCGCAGGGGCTGAACCTGTTGGCGGAAGCCTATTTATCCATTGATAAACAGCAGCAGGCGGTGATGCGCCGGGTGTATGAGCAGCTCTATCACTGCGGTATGGCGATTGAAGTGTTGAAGGTTGAAGTGCAGCGCCTGAGCCAAACTCACCCCGCGCTGCATTGTTTTGAGGATTTCTTCGCGCTGTCCACTCGCGGCATCATTCGCTGAAGCCGCGAGGGAACAAAAGCTATCAGGCTTCCAGCGCCAGCAGGGCGAAGGTTGCCAGCCAGTGTTGGCCCATGTAGTCGGTATCGAGATGGTCCAGCGCGCTGTCTAAATGTTGCTGGGCGCTTTCACGCAGCGGCGCGATACGCGAGTCACCCGAGGGCAGGGCCGCCGCCAGCGAGCGTTGGCACCATGCGCGGCTGAGGTTCAGCCCGTCCAAATGACCAATCTTACCGTCAGTTCGGTCAGTGACCGTGGCGGGCACGAATAGCGTTTGCGGCTGGCGCTGGGCCAAATCCGGCAAGAAGTCGCTAAACCACTGGGTAAATTCGGCCTGCGGCAACACCCGGCGCATCAATTCGGCTTCCATCAAAGACGGCGATAAGAACTCGTCGCCGCCCGGTTCCCACGCCTGACAGTTCACATCTTGCAAATGCCAGCGTTTTGCCGCCTCTTTGATTTGCGCGGTTAAGCCGTGATTCCCCACGCTGCGTGAATACTCAAGGGCCAGCGACAGGGCAAACGCGGTGTTGAAATGGCTGCCGACGCGCAGTGGATAGGTCGCTTTTGGCAGGAATTCACAGAAGGCTTGCTCGAAGAACTGGGTCATCGGCGCGAGGGTTTTCGCCCAACCGGCGGCCTGTGGCAGCTTCATTGCATTCAACTGCTGCACCAGTCGCAGGAACCACGCCCAGCCGTAAGGGCGCTCGAAGCCTTTATGCTGCGGCTGCTGTAGATAGGCCATCTCTCCGGTGACGTTTTCCGCCGTTAAGTGCTGCTCAACAATGGCAATAATCTGCCCGGCCTGCGGCAGTTCTGGGTATTTGTCGATTAAGCGCAGCAGCAGCCAGTAGCCGTGAACGCAGGAGTGCCAGTCATAGCTGCCGTAGAAAATCGGGTGCAGCTGGCGCGGAGTTTTGGCATCTTCTGGCCCGCTCATGGCGTGCATCAGCTTATTGGGGAACTCGCGGTTCAGGTGGTCCAGCGCCATCAGGGCAAAGCGGGACGCCATTTCTGGCGTCAGTTGCATGGTCATTTTAGGTCTCTCCGTGGTGGGCGGTTAGAAGCGGAACACGAAAAAATACATCAGCGCGGTGTTCACCAGCAGCAACAGTGCGCCGGTCAGCCACTGCGCCTTAATGACGCCGTTTTTATCCTGAAGCTCGAGCAGCGCGGCGGGCACGATGTTGAAGTTGGCGGCCATTGGCGTCATTAGCGTGCCGCAGAAGCCGGACAGCATGCCGATAGCGCCCATAATCGCCGGATTCCCACCCAACTGATTGACGATCAGCGGCAGGCCGATACCCGCGGTCATTACCGGGAAGGCCGCGAAGCCGTTACCCATGATCATGGTAAACAGCGCCATGCCGAAGGTGTAAGCCACGATAATCGCCAGCGGCGAACCCAGTGGAATAATGCTTTTCACCAAGTCGGCTACCACGCCGCCGACGCCCGCCAGAGCAAACAGCGCGCCCAGCGCGGCGAGCATTTGCGGTAAAATCGCCGCCCAGCCCACGGTGTCCATGGTCTGCCCACCGGCCTTAATAGCTTTTAGCGGCGAGTCGCGCAGCATCACCAGCGCCACGATAAAGGCGACCAGCGTGCCAAGCACCAGTGAGATAAGCGTGACGTTTTTAGCTTCCACCAGACCGCTATTTTTTAGCGTCAGGGTGCCGACTAGCGTCACGATAGGGATCAGTAGGGCAGGAATGAACAGCTTATTGCCAAAGTGCTTGGCTCCGGCTTCGCGTCTGGCGGTGGCTTCCGGCTGATCGTTGTCCGACTTGCCTTTGCCTAGCTTGCCGGTCCCGGCAATCACCGCCAGCAGGATAGCCATACAGCCGGTGACGAAGTGCGGCAGCTCGCCGCCGAACAGGAAGGTTATGCCATAAACTCCCCAAAACAGGGCGTTGACTAGACGGCGGTTATTGGTTTTGTCGTACAGATTGAAAATGGCGTAGGCGCAGAACATCAGGCCCGCGAGGATGTAAACCGATTCTAATTTGATCATTTGGCCACACCTCCGTGCTGGGCATCAAAACGCTTGGCCAGCGAGCGATCCAGCAGCCACAGGCGAATAAAGTGAATGATCAGCGCGGCAATGGCGGTCGGGATGGCCCACACCGACAGGTGCAGCGGCTCGACGAAGATGCCGTTTTGATCCAAGAAGCCTTTGATCAGCAAGATAGATTGCACGGCGATGAAGATATCTTCGCCGAAGAATACCGCGACGTTATCCACGGCGGCGGCGTTCGCGCGGATTTTCTGCCGCACGTCGTTGGGTAAATCGCCGTACTTGGTGACCGCGGCGGCTTCTGCCATCGGCGCAATCAGCGGGCGCACCATCTGCGCGTGACCGCCCAGCGAGTTCAGGCCCAGCGCGGCGGTGACTTGGCGCAGGAAGAAGTAGAGCATTAACACGCGCCCGGTGGTGGCGGCGTGAATTTTAGAGATAAGGTCGCGCGCGCGCTCTTTCAGCCCGCTGCGCTCGAGGATGGCGATCACCGGCAGCGTCAACCAAATCAGCCCCATATAGCGGTTCTCGGTAAAAGCTTTACCGAAGGCGCTGATGATATCTACCGTGTGCATGCCGCCCGCCGCGCCGGTGGCGATCCCGGCAATGGTCACCACTAAAAGTGGATTGAAGCGCAACGCAAAGCCCAGCACCACGATCGGGATGCCTATTAATACCCACATATTTTCTACCCCTGTTGTCTGTAATCTGTGATTGAACTCGACGTCCTGTCTTTATATTTTTTAAGCTGCGCGTCGCTGTCTAAATAACCACAAAATAACCTTGAGTTATAAAGTAGACCAGTGAGGAATAACGCTCAGCTTTGTTCGGAAAGTACCAAGCAGTTCGGCGCAGCGCAAGACTGTGAATTAAGAACAGGCAGGACAACAGGGAGGAAAATAAGTGAGCCTAAGACAAAGCGCAGGCTAATTAACTGGGTGTTTTATTTAGCGTGGAATATTGTGCGGAGTGAGAAGTTTAGATTAGTGAATTAACCCCGCGCGACAGGTTGCGGGGTTAATGAACAATAAGCTGATAGCTAAGGCTTATTCGTCGTCTTCGTCGCCGTAATATTTCACGCCGAGCTTAATCAGGTCGCGGCCCTGAGCCTTGCGGTGCAAGTTGCTGTCGCGCAGCGAGTAAACGCAGCCACAATACTCTTGCTGATAGAAGCGTTCGCGCTTGCTGATTTCAATCATGCGCGCCGAGCCGCCTTTCTTACGCCAGTTATAGTCCCAGTAGACCATGCCCGGATAAGGTGCCGCCGCGCGTTCGCCGCAGCCGTTAATCTGCTTCATGTCTTTCCAGCGGGAGATACCCAGCGAGCTGGAAATGGCGCTGAAACCATGTTCGAAGGCGTACAGCGCGGTGCGCTCGAAACGCATATCAAAACACATGGTGCAGCGAATGCCGCGTTCAGGCTCGTTTTCCATGCCGCGCGCGCGTTCAAACCAATTATCGGTGTCGTAGTCGGCATCAATAAAAGGAATGCCGTGCTGTTCGGCAAAGCGCATATTCTCTTCTTTGCGCAGGGTATATTCTTTTTGCGGGTGAATATTCGGGTTATAGAAGAAAATGGTGTATTCAATGCCAGAGGCTTGAATGGCTTCCATCACTTCACCGGAGCAGGGCGCGCAACAGGAGTGAAGCAGTAATTTGTCATGCCCGTTAGGCAGGGACAGTTTTTCTCGGATCAGTTCGGACATTTCTTCGCCTGTTACTAAGATTTTCTTTATCGAAATAGAATCATCATGATGATTGATGCCTATGATAAAAGACAGTGCGCCACTGTCAAAAATTTCTTATTGATATTTCGAACGCCGACTTGAGTCATAAATAACGATGTTATGCTAAAAGCAGGGACGTTGGCCGAGCACGGCGCAATGCCCAGCAATTGAATGTTAAGGACGCAGACAATGCAGTTAATGAAATCACACCATATCCGCTGGCTAAGTCTCTTTATCGTGATGGGGGGGCTGCTGTTGATCCTGCCTTTGCACCTGTTGGCATGCTTTATCGCCGGATTCGTGGTGTATGAACTGGTTAATGGATTAACGCCGCATTTCCAAAAAATTATCAGTGGCGACCGCGCCCGCTGGCTGGTGGTGGCGCTGATTAGCACCATCGTGGTGAGCGTATTAATCCTCGCAATCGCCGGGATTATCGACTTCTTGATGGATGATATTAAGAACCCGGTGGCCTTCAACGCCATGGTTTCGCGCCTGCTGAGTGATGCTCAGGGCCGCATTTCGCCGGTCATGTTGCATTATCTGCCCGCCAATATTGAAGAACTACAGCGCCAGTTCCTGCAATGGGTGCGCGAGCACGTCGCCATGATCCAGACGGTCGGCAAAAACGCGGCACACGCCTTTGTCACTATGCTGATTGGTATGATTCTGGGCGCGATTATCTCCCTGCAACGCCCTGACAAAGAGAGCCAAGACGCCCCGCTGAAAAACGAGCTGTTGCAGCGCGTTCGCTTGCTGGCCAAGGCGTTTCGCAACGTAGTCTTCGCCCAGTTCCAAATCTCACTGATTAACACCGTGCTCTCCGGCGTGTTCCTGTTCGGCATTCTGCCACTGTTTGGCATTCACCTGCCGCTGGCAAAAACGCTGGTGGCTTTCACCTTTATCTGCGGCCTGCTGCCGGTTATTGGCAACCTGATTTCCAACACGGTGATTTTCATCGTCGGTCTTTCTGTGTCGCTGTGGGTGGGCGTCGGGGTGCTGGCATACCTGATAGTGATTCACAAAGTGGAGTACTTCCTCAATGCGCGTATTGTCGGCACGCGCATTAATGCCAAGTCGTGGGAAGTGCTGCTGGCGATGCTTATCTTTGAATCCGCCTTTGGCCTGCCGGGCGTGGTGGCAGCGCCGATTTACTACGCGTATTTGAAGAGCGAACTGAAACAAGCCGAGCTGATTTAACGCCTTACGGCATTATTTCTCTCAGAACCAAAACTTGTCATATTTCCCCAAGGGTGTGGTGTTAGTACCGCACCCTTGCTGTTTACCTAGTCAAAAATCCTGAAAAAAACAGATTCGGGCAAGTAATAGCGAGGATCGTTATACGAAATTCCCCGTCCTGAGGTCCATACTTAATATCGTTAGCGCAATTTGCGCTGGCATTTTCGTCTAACGATAACCCCTCAGGAGAGAACTCATGACCCTTAACGTCCGAGGTTTTGCTGCAACGTCAGCCACTGCGCCATTGGCACCCCACAATTTTGAGCGCCGCTCGCCGCGCGATACTGACGTAGTTATCGACATTATGTACTGCGGCGTCTGCCACTCAGACATCCACCAGGCGCGTAATGAATGGCACCAGAGCATCTATCCGCTGGTTCCAGGACACGAAATCATTGGCCGCATCACTCAGGTTGGCGCCAAAGTGAAAGGCTTCAGCGTCGGTGATACTGTCGGCGTGGGTTGTATGGTCGATTCTTGTCAGCACTGTGATTCCTGCGCCGAAAGCCTGGAACAGTACTGTGAAGAAGGCGCTACCATGACCTACAACAGCTACGATCGTCATGACAACATGATGACATACGGCGGCTACTCAGAGCAGATCGTGGTCTCTGAGAAGTTTGTGCTGCGCGTATCGGAAAAGCTGGATATTAAATCTGCTGCCCCTCTGCTGTGTGCCGGCATCACGACCTATTCTCCGCTGCGTCACTGGAAAGTCGGTAAAGGCCATAAAGTAGCCGTTGTCGGTCTGGGCGGTTTGGGCCACATGGGCCTGAAATTTGCCAAAGCGCTGGGCGCGGACGTCACGCTGTTCACCCGTTCCGCAGGTAAAGAGCAGGAAGCTTACCGTCTGGGTGCTGACCACGTTGTGATTTCTACTGATGAGAAGCAGATGGACGCGGTGAAAAACCACTTCGACTTCATCCTCGATACCGTGCCAAACCAGCACGACCTGAACCCGTACCTGACCACGCTGAAACGCGACGGTACCCATATTCTGGTCGGCCTGATTGAGCCAATCGAACCTGCAATCCACAGCGGCAAGCTGGTGGGTGGCCGTAAAACCGTTGCCGGTTCACTGATTGGCGGTATCGCTGAGACTCAGGAAATGTTGGATTTCTGCGCCGAGCACAACATTGGTTGTGATGTGGAAATGATCGACATGCAGGACATTAACGGGGCTTATGAACGTATGCTGAAAAGCGACGTGAAATACCGTTTCGTGGTGGATATGGCGTCTCTTAAAAACGCCTAATCCTCAGCGATTTGCCTGATAGCAGTCTGACTAAAACGCCCGCAAACTTCGGATTGTGGGCGTTTTTTTATGACTGTTTGCTCCAAAAAGGGGCTAGATCAATCATTGCGTGCTGAAATTTCATTTTTCCCTATCTTGCTGACTTCTCGCTTTGTGACGGCGGTGGTATTCTTCGGCTTTCGCCGAGCGAAGGAAAATCAGTGGCAAAGAATTTTGATGAATTGATCAGAGATATTGATCTGATGATTGAACACGTGGACGGTCTGAAAAACCTTCCACCGCGCGCAAAAATTGTAGACGCAGTGCCCGCTGATAAGCCTGCCTACGACTCTTTTTGTGAAATCTATGCGCTAAAAGCGGTGATGCGGGCCTTTATTTCCTCGGTCGATACCATCGTAAAAGTTCAGATTGCTAAAAAAGTCGAGCAGGATATCGGCCATCTGGAAAACACCGTGCGTTCTATTGGTGGCGGCAATGCTGACCCCGAGGATTTGGCACAAATTACCGCCTACGTGCGCCATGCCGTGTCGGAATTAATGGACTAATCAGGTTAGGGTCTGAAGTCAGAGCGTGATCTGAAAACAAAAACGTCGTTTATCTATTGGGATAACCGGCGTTTTTTTATGTTTGAATTTGGCTAAATAAGCCGGGCAGGGCGCGAGAATAGGTTTTCTAGCCAGAAAATAGCTATTCTTGAGCCATTATCTTCTCAGGATGAGCATTGTTATGGCACATCGGTTTCGTTCTATCGCGTTGCTGCGCAGGAGCTGCTACCAGCTGCTGTTTGATAACTATACGCACAGCGGGCGGCGCATGGAGGCGTTTTGGGTTCTGACCGCCATTCTCAGCGTGATTGCGCTGTTTTTTGAATCCAGCGCGCACACTCTTTTCCCCCATACGCCCAACATCATGCAGTTCTTCGGCCTGATCGAGCTGGGCTTCACCGCGATTTTCACCGTGGAATACGTGCTACGCATTTTTGCCACTCCCAGCAAAGAGCGCTACCCGCTGAGCTTCTTCGGGCTGGTGGATCTGTTGACCATTCTGCCGCTCTATATTCTCTGGCTGTTCCCGTCGCTGGTCAGCACCGGCGATATGGTGGTGCTGATTCGCCTGATGCGAATTTTGCGCGTGCTGAGGGTGCTCAAGCTGCTGCGCTATATGAATGAGGCGGGCGTGCTGTGGCGCAGCATGATGCGCGCGCGGCACAAGCTAACCCTGTTCTTCGGCTTCGTGGCTATTATCCTCTGTCTGTTCGGCGGATTGATGTTTGCTATAGAAGGAGGGCGCGACGGCTTTACCTCGCTGGGGACCTCGGTCTACTGGGCGGTGGTCACTCTTACTACAGTGGGGTATGGCGACATTACCCCGCACACGCCGCTCGGCCGCGTACTGGCTTCTATTTTGATTTTGCTGGGTTATTCGATTATTGCGGTTCCTACCGGGATATTAACGGCTTATATGTCACAGGAACTGCAAAAAGGGCGCGAGCAGCGTTCTTGTCGCCATTGTCATCACATCGGCCATGAATTAGATGCCCGTTTTTGCGACCATTGTGGCACGCAGTTACCTACGCTTCGATCTCAACTTATTGATAAAAAACCAAATAATCGTATGCAGAACGAGCGTATTGATGATTAATGCGCCATTTTGGTTACTTTAGGCAGGTTATTAGATAAAAAGAGTTGCTATTAGGGGGCAGTCATGAGTAAATACGTTCCGGCCTGTGGTACAGACCTATTTATGCACGACATCCTGAGTAAAGTGGTTCAAATTTAAAGCGTTATCCTCGATAACCCTGATCTGACGAATTTCCTTCTTAGTGCCTCCATAAGTAACGACTGAAATCCGGCTATAACATGCCCATGGTGGCTAAATTTATTTTTTAAAGGTAATTCCTATGTCTATGATGAAAGGTCAGGTTAAGTGGTTTAACGAGTCTAAAGGCTTTGGCTTCATCACTCCTGCTGATGGTAGCAAAGACGTGTTCGTACACTTCTCTGCAATCCAGGATCAAGGTTTCAAGACCCTGGCTGAAGGCCAGAATGTACAGTTCTCTATCGAGAACGGTGCTAAAGGTCCGTCTGCGGCTAACGTTACCGCTATCTAATCTCGCTTTTGCGCTGTTTACAGCACATTAACGAAGATTACAAAAACCCGCATATGCGGGTTTTTTTACGTCTGGACTTTGCCAAAGCCTTTACCCGTCGCGAGTTATTCGCGTTAAAAGCTTCGCCAAAGTTTATGCCGCATGCCTTTTAAGGCGCTCTGTACTACAATCAACAACATGGAAAATAACGGGGTAACTCGATGAAAGTTAACGATCTGGTGACAGTTAAGACCGACGGCGGCCCGCGCCGTGAAGGCAAGGTTCTGGAAATTGAAGAGTTTTACGAAGGCGTGATGTATCTGGTTTCTCTGGAAGATTACCCAGCCGGGATCTGGTTCTTCAACGAAACCGACAGCAAAGACGGTACCTTCGTTGAGCCTCGCGTATCCAGCAAAGAATAATTCGCTTTAGCTTCAGGCTAAAAATAAAAAACACCGGAGCAGGAGACTGCATCCGGTGTTTTTGTTTATGGCGCTAAGCGAAATGATGCTTAGAAGGTTTCCCAGTTCTGGTTATCAGTCGCCAGCTTGCTCTCTTTCAGCGGCTCCACCAAGGCCAGCGTTGGGCGGCGGGGCGCGGTGGCAGCCACTTTGCTATCCAGACGGAACACTGCGACGGCCTGCGTCAGGCGCTCTGCTTGCTCTTCAAGCGATGCCGCCGCCGCAGAGGCTTGCTGCACCAATGAAGCATTCTGCTGGGTGACGCCATCCATCTCCGATACCGCCTGACTCACCTGACTGATGCCACGGCTCTGCTCATCCGAGGCGGAGGCGATTTCATCCATAATATCAGTCACATGGCTGACGGCGGTGACAATTTCATACATTGTGTCGCCCGCGTCGCCGACCAGCAGGCTGCCTTCACCCACGTGGTCCACCGACTCTTCAATCAGCTGTTCAATCTCTTTGGCGGCCTGCGCGCTGCGCTGTGCCAGATTACGTACTTCACTTGCCACCACCGCAAAGCCGCGACCCTGCTCACCGGCGCGGGCTGCCTCAACCGCAGCGTTCAGCGCCAGAATGTTGGTTTGGAAGGCAATGCTATTGATAACGTTGGTGATTTCGGCAATTTTGGTCGAGCTGCGCGAGATGTTTTCCATGGTGCTGACCACGCTGGCGACGATATCTCCGCCTTTCTGCGCTTTCTCGGAGGCGTCGGCGGCCAGTTTGCTGGCGTGATGGGCGTTTTCCGAATTGAGTTTTACCGTGGCGGTGAGCTGCTCCATGCTGGCGGCGGTCTGTTCCAAGGCCGCGGCCTGCTGCTCGGTGCGCGAGGAGAGGTCAGTGTTGCCGCTGGCAATCTCGGTAGAGCCTTGGTAAATCGAGGTCGCGCCTTCGCGCACGGTCAGCACCGTGCTGGCGAGCGAACTCTGCATATGGTCAACGTTGATGCTCAACACGCCAATTTCATTGCGGCCCGCGATGTCGGAAGGCTGTGTGAGATCTCCCTGCGCGATGTGCTGAATGCGCTTCACTAGGCGATTAATCGGCGTGATGATCACTTTGCGCATGATGAAGTAGGTGATAACCGTCAGCAGCAGCGCCAGAGCAAATGCGCCTGCCATCAGGGCGTAACCCAGCTTGGCGTCGGCGTGGGCGCGCTGGTTAATCTGATTGGCGGTGTCGGTGCGGTAAGTAATGGCTGCCAGCAGCGGCGCGTTGTTGGCCTGATCCAGCCCGCGCAGGGTTTCGGCTTCTTGTGAAATCACTTCTTCAAAATGGGACTGGCGGGCCGACTCCAGCATCGGCGCCATGCCCAGCTTGAGATAATTGTCATAAGATTTTTTTAGCGGCTCGTCGAGGGCATGGTCAGTCTCGGTCTGATGCGGGCGGCTAATGTACTGTTTGAAGGCATCTTGTGACTGCTTAATGCGGGCTTGCGCCTCGGCAATGTTCTTCTCAAAGGTGTCCTGATCGCTGACGCGCGCGGCGGCGGCGGCCTGAATCAACAGTAAACGCGCTGTGCGCAGATGGTTTGAGCTGTTGGACAGCGCCAAACGAATCTGTAGCTCTTGCGTGGCGTTCTCCAGCGCGTCGTTACTCTGTTTGAGGAAGTAACTCGAGGTGCCGATGGAAAGAGCAAACAGAATGAGGATCCCGGCGAGAATGGTGCTGACCAAGGTGATCAGGCGAATATTGCTGATAAAAGAGGTGGCTGGCTTCTCGGTTGTACCGGGAAGCGCCGTGGTAAAGGTATCCATATTATTCCGCTCTGTTAGTCCTGCATGTGCGACAACTCTGGGCGCATAGGGTACAGGCCACGCACGCTAGGTCTTCTTTGCACACTTCAACAATCAGGGGTGGCCAGCGGCTAACCCTGCCGTGACGAAAAAACGCCATCTATAGTCATCGGCATTTGGCGGGTGAGGTTGAATTTATAAGTGAGATCCGGCTCGCATTTCTGGCATAAGAGGTGGGGATCAGGCAGAAGTAAGGCGGCCTCAGCCGCCTCGAGGTGTTGCGCAGAGTTTACCAGTAAGGTTTCCAGCACTGTGTCAGGCGCACCAGTGCTTCGACATAGAAGTAGTCGCCCCAGCTTGAGCACTGATCTACTCCTTTGCCACTCGCCATGTGGTAGACAGAATGCTTGAGCAAGCCGTCACAATCCTCTTCATCGGCAGCCAGATAATTGGCGGTCAGCGACGCCATAATGCGCAGCGCCATCTCCTCATAGTAGGCGCGGGTTTCATCCGTGGCGGGCAGGGCCTGCGTCAAATCCAGCAGTCCACACACGGCGATGGCGGCGGCCGAGCTGTCGCGCGGCTGGTCAGTGCCAAGCAGCGCCAAATCCCAGTGGCAGACGTCATCTTCCGGCAGGCGATTGAGGAAGTAGTGGGCCAGTCGCCGCGACAACTCCACCATGTCTTTATCGCCGGTATAGCGATAACTGAGCAGGAAGCCGTAAATCCCCCAAGCCTGCCCGCGAGACCAGCAGGAGTCGTCGGCATAGCCTTGGTGAGTATTGCCAAAGCGCGGCTCGCCGCTCACGGTGTCCATATAATAGGTGTGGAAGGTCGAGGCGTCCGGCCTGACAATATAGTTGGCGGCCTGCTGGGCATGGCGGCGCGCGGCCTCGGCGTAGCGCGGTTCGCCGGTTTGCTCCGTGGCCCAATAGAGCAGCGGCAGGTTCATATTGCAGTCAATGATCATCCGGCCAGCCTGTTCCGGGTCGCGCAGATCGCCCCACGCCTGAATGATCCCCGACTGTGGGTTGAAGCGTTCCATCAGGGCGTCGGCTGCCAGCAGGGCGAAACCTCGCGCCTCACGGTTGCCGGTGAGTCGCCACGCGCTGACGCAGGAGAGGGTATAGAGAAAGCCCAAGTCGTGAGTGGCGGTGTCGATGCGATTCGCAATGCGGTTGCCGAAGGACTGGATATGCTGCTCCGCCGCCAGCCGATATTTCTCCTCGCCGGTCATCTCCCACGCCAGCCACAGCTGCCCGCTCCAGAAGCTGGTGGTCCATTCGACGTTTTCGGTCAAGGAAAAGTGGTTGTTTTCACAGGTTTCTGCCGGGAATTTACCAGCAAATTTCACCCTATTGCGGTCGATTTTCTTCAGCACCCGCTGGCGGGCTTCGGCCAACTGCTGGCGAAGAGCAATCTTGTCCAACTGGTTCAGCTCAACCGGCAGCAGCTTCTCTTTGGTTATGGTTACGGTCATCATTTCTCCCTTAGCAATCGAGTCGCAGATTAGTGTTTTACCGGAGTTAAAGGCGCGGCGGCGTTAACCTCCGGGGGCGTCGGAGCCTGAACCACGCCATTGCGGCGGCTGTGGCAGGCTGACAGGGTAAAGGCGGAAATCAGGGTGAAGCACAGCGCGATGCCGCCCATGATCAGGTAGGTATGGGCGAAGCCGATGCGGTCATAGAAGTAGCCCGCGGGCGGCGCGACCACAATCGAGCCGACATAAATCATCGCCTGATAACCCAGCAGGTACATGGTGGCGTTGACCCGCTTATGGAAATGCTCGGCGATGTATTTGAAAACTGAGACCAGAATCAGGGCGATTTCCAGCCCATAGAAGGGTTTGATAATCGAAATAATCAGCGGGTCATTGGTCAACCCAGAAGCAATCAGCCGCACGCCGACCACCACGCCCACCATCAACAAGCCTTTTTTAGCGCCGAAATAGTTCACCAAGAAAGGGATCACCATCATCATCAGGAACTCAGTGCCGGACTGCACGGTGCTGAGGTAGCCGTACATGGCGTTGCCTTGCTCTTTGGTCGGGAAGAAGGTGACGAAATAGCGCGAGAACTGTTGTTCGGCGACAAACATCACCCAAGCCACACCGGCGACGTAGAGTGAAAACATCCAGAATTTGCGATTTTTTAGCAGCAGAATCACATCGCTGAAAACGATTTTGTCTTGCGAAATCACATTGTTATTGCGCATCTCGGCGTCGCCAATTTTGAGCGACAGCAGCACGCCGAGCATCAGCAGCGAACTCAGGCTGCTCAGGCTAAAGTTCCACGCCGGAGAGAGGTTAAACAGCAGGCCGGAAAACGACGCGGCCACTGCCCAGCCGAGCGATCCCCACATGCGGATCTGCCCGAACTCCATGCTGTACAGGCGGCTAAAGCGATCGGCGTAGGATTCCGACGCCGCGACACCAGCGTACCAGCCAAGGCTTAAATAGAGCGCGCCAATAATAATGCCGGTCATTAAATGGGATTCCAGCAGCGGCTGGTAAACATAAATAAAGAAGGGAGCCATCATGGCGGAGACAATCACCACGAAATAAAGCAGGCTTTTGCTCATGCCTATTTTATCCATGATGTAGCCATAGACCGGTTTCATGACCACGGCGAAGACGCCGTTAATCGCAAATACCGCGCCGATATCCATACTGTCTAATCCGGCCTTTTGTCCCAGCCATAACGCATATAAGCCAAAGCTAGAGGACCACGTAAAAAAATAGAGGAAGATGAAACTGCTCATTTTGTAATAAGCAGACTTACTGGCTGTTTTTATTGTTTTCATACTGACTCCTGACAACCGAATAATTAAAGGATGACGGTCCAGTGACGGCCCTGATAGTGGATCTCAATCTCGCTTTCACCGCGAATTACGCGGGGTAGGACTTTTGGCATAGCTGATACATCGGCAGAGGCAAACACGGCGGAGATCAGCCAGTGCGAGCCGGGGGAAAGGGCGGTTTTGAGCAGCGGAATGGCCGCCGTTTCGGCAAACATAATGCTGCTATTGGGCGGCGTTACCACGCTTGTCGCCTCGCGCGACGTGGCCACGCCGACGTCGGCGATTTGGCTGTAGCCGTTGCAGGCGACTATCCGGCTCGAGGAGCTATTTTCATCTAGTTGCACCTGCGTCTGGCGGTCATGGATCACCGCGAAGCCGCCTTCGACGGCGTCGAGTGCGCGGGCGCTGGTCAGATGGTGCAAACGCAGATGGCCCTCGCCGCAGGGGAACAGCCAGCTTTTCACTTCCACGTCGTGCCATGGTTTCCAGCGCGAGTAGATCACCTCTTGGCGGGTAACCGTCTCTTCGCAGCCACGGCGTCCGCGGTAGTAGCCATCGCCTTCTGACAGCACCAGCATCGAGTCGCAGGCCGCGTGATTAAGGCCAAAACGGCCACGGTCGAGGGTGAAACCAAACTGGCTGGAGTAGGCAAACTTGGTGTATTTCGCCTCGGTATTGACGAAGTTATTCAGCTCCAGCTGACCTGACGTCAGCATCACCACGTGCTGTTGCGCCGCGTCGCGCAGCAATATTTGATTGGCGTGAGGAATACAGTGCGGGCTGTTGAGCTGAGGCAAAGGCAGCTCTTCCGCCTGCCAAAAAGCATGGCTTTCGGGCAACGCCAGCACCAGAAACAGCTTGCATGCCCAGTAAGGGGAGCCGGGCGCGTTGTAATCCTCGGCCATCACCAGATTTGGCGTGTGATAACCAATACTCAGCACGCCGTCGCGGTCAAAAATCGGCTGTTTCAGCCAGCTGCGCAGGTGGCGCAGGACAATGCCTTTGATCACGCCGGGGGAATACACCTCCAGCCCGCTAAAGGCGGCGGCGCTCCAGAATGCGGCTTCGGCAAAGCGATAGGTCATGCTGCGGCCAAAGGGTACGGCGGCTCCTTCGGCGGAAAACAGCGTGATGAAATCTCCGGCGAACTGGGTCGCGCGCTGGTGCAATTCGGCGCAGCGGTTGGGGTCGACATCCGCCATATGGTTGGCATAGAGCAGGCCGTAGTAGTGAAACGCCATCGACACATAGTAGTCACGCGGGCGGCCCGGCCCGTCGGAATACCAGCCGTCGCCGAGGTAATAGGCTTCCATCAGTGCGAAACGGGCCTCGACGGCCTCGCGGTCCCACGGCAAACCGGCCTGTTTGCAGCCCATTTGCACCATAATCGGGAAGTAGTTCCAGTTGTTATTAGGGATGGTGGCGTCTTTGCCTTGGTTGAGCCAGGCAATCAGGTTGCGCTGTTCGGCGTCACTGAAATAGGCCAGCAGCCTTTTGTCCAGCAGCGCCAAGCCAACGCCAAAGGCGGCCATTTCTACACAGCGCTGGTCGAAGTCGTGGATCTCGCCCCAATATTCGGCGTGCTCGGGGTTGGTGCCGTTGCGAATGGCGGTGAGGTAAAACGACAGGTTTTCACACTCGTCGCCATTGGCGAGCAGGGGAAAGATGCCCCACAGCATGCGCGACAGGGCTTCCATCTTCGCTATCTGTTTACCGTAATGGGTGGTGGAGTGACCGAGGTCAATGCCGCTTTTGCCTTCTTCGGTATAAGGCGCGACGGCAGACAGCATATCGCCCAGCAGATCTTTCACCTGTTGGCGAGTACGCAGCGGATTTTCACTCATGATTTTCACCTGATTCATTCGATATTCCTTTCCCCCGAAAGGGCTTAGCAAATAATGGCGTTAAGTATATGAAACATTATTTCAATTCTATTTTTACGCTATTTCAGTCACGGCGTTTGGCGCGTTGGTTGCCATTGGAATATAGAGAATCTGGTTTGGCCGATTGTTATGTGAGTCGCAGAACAGTGCATTTTTTTAAATTGAGATTGTTCTTCAGGCCGCAAATAGGCCTAAATTATAAAAATCGACTTAAAAATTTTAATTTCTTGTCATCGGGAGGGAGAGGGTTATGGCGGTAACAGACTTTCTCGAACGCATTGCGTTAAATGATCGGCAGATTTCCTTTAATCGAATGAGCATTGGCAGCGCCAATTACTTTCATTGGCACCAATGTCTGGAAATGCTGTTTATCAGTCAGGGCTACGGGATTGTGATTGTTGATAATCAACAGTACACGCTGCGCCCCGGCAGGCTGTTTGTCTTCCCGCCTTTTAAGCTGCACAAAGTGTTTGTCGAGCAGAGTGAGAAAAACCACTACATCAGAACCACCGTGCATCTTGACCACCAGTTGCTGGACGGCTTTTTAAGCTGTTTCCCCCAGCGCCGTGCGCACTTCTCGCGGCTGTGGGGCGCAGAGAGCGACGCGCATATCTTTGATTTAGCAGACAACGCTCAGCATATCGAAACCATACTCGAGAGCTTCCAGCGGCTGCAGCTGGCCGCCACGCCGCAGTGGGAAGATATCGCCATGATGATATTGCAACTGATGGAGTTCATGCCCGAGCAGCAGGTGAAACGCAAAACCGTCAGCCGCACCACGGCGTCCAAAGTGATGCAGTGGATAGAAGAGAATTACGTGATGAAGTTTTCGCTTGCCGAGCTGTCGACGGCAATTGGCCTGTCGCAAAGCTATATTTCGCGAGTATTTAGCCAAGAAACCGGCGGCTCGGTGGTGGACTATCTGGCGACGCGGCGCATCAAACGGGCCTGTGAGCTGCTGCGCTCCACCGATATGCGCATAGAAGAGGTGGGGAACCAGTGCGGCTTTACCGATACTCCCTATTTTATTACCTGTTTTCGTAAGCTGATTGGCCGTACGCCGCTGCAATATCGCAAGGCGGCGTTTCGTCTTGAGCTTTAGGCAATAATTCATTAATTCATAACGTTTTGTTAACTTGAGTGGTCACGGAATCTTCTTAAAAAGCCGCTTTTTGCTGCTTTTATGAACGTTAAAAAGGGGCCGCATCTTTGGCGAGATCAAAACGCTCAAATTATCGCTCATCCCCCGTATGGCGCAGCTTTGGCATGCCGCAAGCCCGCGTTCTGTGCAAGCTATTTTTAGCTGAAAGCATTCAATTTTGTGGTACTCGCCATGTGAATTTTACGTTAGCCTTAAGGTCGTATTTTTACATCCCGCAGATGCCCTTATGTGCCACTTCCGGCAACATGCCTTTCGGTGCGACGGCGCTGCGGATAACTTGACTTGCCCGGCACAGGAAACCCTCTGGCATGGAACGAAGAGCATTTATTAAAGCGTCAATGGCGTTTGCCGCCTACTGCGGGGTGCCAGCAATGGCATCAGTGTTCACGCGATCTGCTGAGGCAGCACAGGGGAATGTCGCGGACGGTGGTGCAACGTCTTTTGACTTCTCCGTGTTGCAAAAGATGGCGAGCTCCCTTGCGTCGAAGCCTTACGGTGGCGCGCCGCAACCTCTACCAAAAACCTTGGCAGAGCTGACGCCGCAGGCGTACAACGCCATTGAATACGATCACGCGCACTCCCTGTGGCATGACTTGCCAAACCGTCAGCTTGACGTTGAGCTGTTCCACGTCGGCATGGGCTTTAAGCGCCGTGTGCAGATGTACTCCGTTGATGCCGACAAAAAACAGGCGCGTGAGATCCACTTCCGCCCTGAATTGTTCCAGTATCACAACGCCGGGGTCGACACCAAGCAACTGGAGGGGATCACCAACCTCGGGTTCGCTGGTTTCAAAGTCAACAAAGCTCCTGAACTGACCCGCCGCGACGTGGTGTCATTCTTGGGCGCGAGTTATTTCCGCGCGGTAGATGACACTTATCAGTATGGTTTATCCGCCCGAGGCGTGGCCGTCGACACCTTTGTCGGCCAGCCGGAAGAGTTCCCGGACTTCACCGCCTTCTGGTTCGAGACGCCAAAATCTGGCGACACCACCTTCACGGTTTACGCCCTGTTGGATGGCCCAAGCGTCACCGGCGCTTACCGTTTCATCATTCACTGCGAGCCAACGCGCGTAGTGATGGAAATCGAAAAGCACCTCAATGCGCGTCAGGACATCAAGCAGCTCGGCATCTCGCCAATGACCAGCATGTACAGCTGCGGCACCAGCGAGCGCGGCCGCTGCGACACCATTCACCCGCAAATCCATGACTCGGATCGTCTGGCCATGTGGCGCGGCAACGGCGAATGGGTTTGTCGTCCGCTGAATAACCCGCAGAAGCTGCAGTTCAACGCCTTTGCCGATGAAAACCCGAAAGGCTTTGGCCTGTTGCAGCTCGACCACGACTTCAACAACTATCAGGATGTGATTGGCTGGTACAACAAGCGTCCGAGCCTGTGGGTTGAGCCGGTCGGCAACTGGGGGAAAGGGGCGATTAACCTGCTGGAGATCCCAACCACCGGTGAGACGCTGGATAACATCGTCTGCTTCTGGCAGCCGGAGAAGCCGGTCAAGGCCGGGGATAATTTCACCTTCAGCTACAAGCTTTACTGGAGCAGCGAGCCGCCAGAGCGCAGTCCGCTGTCCAACGTGCTTGCCACCCGCACCGGCATGGGCGGCTTCCCAGAAGGTTGGGCGCCGGGCGAGCACTATCCTGATGTCTGGGCGCGCCGTTTCGCGGTGGATTTCATCGGTGGCGAGCTGAAAGCCTATGCCGATAAAGGCATCGAACCGGTGATTAATGTCTCTGCCGGTAAGATTAAAAACATCGAAATCCTCTACGTGCAGCCGTTCGATGGTTACCGCATCCTGTTCGACTGGTATCCGGATAGCGATTCTGTCGCGCCGGTTGAGCTGCGCATGTTCCTGCGCTCGGGCAATACCGCGCTGTCGGAAACTTGGCTGTACCAGTATTTCCCACCGGCCCCGGATAAGCGTAAGTACATTGATGACCGCCAGATGAGCTAAGTTTCTGGCGATGCAGAAATAAGAAAGCCCCGTCTCTCGCGAGCGGGGCTTCTTTTTTTACTTCTATTTTTTACTTCTATATTCGCAGGTGAATCAGAAGCTTATCTTGCTGGTAACCCGACACAGGAGACCCACGCAATGATTCTTAGAACGCTTTCACCAGAACTTCTCTTTGAGAAGGCTCTTGGCCGGTTCTCAACAGGCTGTCGAAGGATTTCTCCATCTTTTTCACTTGCTGCAAAAATTCTTGTGGCGAGAAATCGTGTGATTTGCCGCTCATGTAGGCGAGTGCCAATTCTTTAGCCTGGTAGCGCTGGAAGTTATACATGTTATCCCCCAATTCCTGCATGTCTGGCGCAATATCTCGATTGGCGCACCAGTAAATTCGGAATTTATTAAATTTAAAATGAAAAGTTAAACAGGATGGCTAACAGCGAGCTGACCTTGTGCAACTGCTTACATCGTGCTGCCAATGCGATGCATTCTACGGCATCCATTGATAAGTGAAAGCCGCTTTAATTGATGGATTCGATAGTTGAAACTTTATAAAAAGAGTTGAAGTTGCCTCATTTCTCGCGTGCAGAAAAGAACGCGTTTTCTGCCCGAAATTCTTAGCTTCCCATGCGATCGTTATTAGATTTAATAATGTGACTTTGGCGCAGAACCGACTAGGCTCAGGGTAGGTTTTTCAATGGAAAGAGGTTTTTATCATGAGTAAATTTATCTTCTCTTCACCTCGAAAATACGTACAAGGCAGTGGCGTACTGGACGAACTTGGCGGCTATCTCCCGGCGCTGGGTGGAAAATCCTTCCTGATAGCTGATGACTTGGTTTGGGGGCTGATCGGCGAGCGCGTCAAAAGCTCGTTGAAGCAGGCCGAAGTCGAATTTCACTTCGAAAAATTTAATGGTGAAGCCTCGGCGAATGAGATAAGCCGGCTGACCGCCATTGCGCGCAAAGCAGGGACGCAGGTAGTGGTCGGGCTGGGCGGCGGTAAAACGCTGGACACGGTCAAAGCCATTGCCGATGAGTTGAAGCAAAACGTGGTGATTGTGCCCACCGTGGCTTCCACCGATGCCCCGTGCAGCGCGCTGTCGGTGATTTACACTGACGAAGGGGTGTTCGACACTTATCGTTTCTACAATAAGAACCCTGACTTGGTACTGGTGGATACCCACGTCTGCGCGCAGGCCCCGGTGCGGCTGTTTGCATCAGGGATTGCCGACGGCTTGGCGACCTTCGTCGAAGCGCAGGCCGTGCTGCGTTCCCACTCGCACTCCATGGTCGGCGGGGACCCGACGATTGCGGGTATGGCGATTGCCGAAGCCTGTGAGAAGACGCTGCTGACCTACGGCTACAGTGCCTATACCGCCGTCGAGCAGAAGCTGGTCACTCCGGCGGTGGAAGCCGTGGTGGAGGCCAACACCTTGCTCTCCGGGTTGGGTTTTGAAAACGCCGGGCTGGCCGGGGCTCACGCCATTCACAACGGTTTTACCGCGGTTTCCGGCGACATCCACCACCTGACCCATGGCGAGAAAGTGGCCTACGGCACTCTGACCCAGATGGTGCTGGAGCAGCGCCCGGATGAAGAGATTGCCCGCTACATTCGCTTCTATCGCTCCATTAATATGCCGACCACCCTCAAAGAGATGCATCTTGAGAAAGAGTCTTACGAGAATCTGGTGAAAGTCGGCAAGCTGGCGGGAGGCGAGGGCGATACCCTCGGCAACTTGAATCGTAATCTGTCGGCGGAAGATGTGGCAAACGCCATTTTGGCAGTGGACGCCTTCAGTAAAACGGTGAAATAAACCGGCTCACTCCCCCTGTTCAGGGGGAGTTTTTACAGCCTCGCCAGCACCCATGGCATCACCACCGGCAGCTGCGACAGCAGGTACAGAATCAGGCCAATAAAGGCGCCCACCAGCGTGCCATTAATACGAATAAACTGTAAATCCTTGCCGATATTCAGCTCAATCTGCCGCGACATATCCCGCGCATCCCAGCTTTTCACCGTGTCACTGATATGGCGAGTGAGAAACTCTGCGAAGTCAGGCGCCATGCGCGCCGCCACGGTTTCCATCTGCAGATTCAGTGAGGCGCGCAGCTTCTCATCCTGCTCCAGAGCCTGCCCCAGCCACTGTCCCGACTCGGTAATTTTCAGCCGCACCCGCGAGTTAGGGCTGTCCAAATCCTCTTTCAGCCAGCCGCGCATGTCGCTCCATAGCTGCATCAAGTAATCATTCAGTTTTTCGTCATTCTTCAAATACTGCTTAATCTCCTCGGCCTTTTGCGCGGCGGCGGGGTCGTTTTGCAGCGTCCAGATGAATTTCTGCACCGAACGGTCGAAGCCTTTGCGGAAGGCGTGGCTCTGGTCATTGCCCATGTCATCAAGCACCGAATTGACGGCGTTCGACACCATATCCGCGCCGTTGCGCCCCAGCCAGCCGGTGGGCAGCAGCTTGGCGGTCAGCGGGTGTTCGCGCTTCATCCAGTTAACAATTTGAGTCGAGATAAAGCTGCGCGTGCTCTCCTTGGCGAGCAGGGCTTCCAGCTGGTCCATCGCCTGATCCAGCAAAGCTTGATGCCGCCCGTCTTTGGTCAGGCTCTCTAAAATGGTGGCTACCGACTGCGACAGGTCAATTTTGTCGATCACCCGAAACAGCGCGCGTTTGATCAACTGGGCGATGCGCTGGTCGTCGGTGAACTCGAGAAAGCCGCGCATCATCTTGACCAGATAATGGGCGAAGCGCGGGGCGTTGTCCGGGGCATTCAGCCAGTCAGAAATCATCCGCGCCGGATCATGCTTGCGGATCAGCTCGACAATCGACTCCGGTGCCAGAAACTTCTCCTGTACGAAAATCGCCAAATTATCGGCAATTTTGTCTTTGTTCTTGGGGATGATCGCCGTGTGTCCGGCAATAAACGGCACCGGCACGCGGCGAAACAGCGCCACCACCGCAAACCAGTCAGCCAGCGCGCCGACCATCGCCGCCTCGGCAATGGCCTTCAGCCCAAGTATCCAGAAATTGGGCGGCAAAAAGAGGGTGACAACAAACAGGGCGGCGGCCGTCAGCAGCAGCCCCAGCGCATTACGTTTACTTCGGCGAAGTTCATGTTCTTTATCCATTACAGAAGTTTAGGAACTGCGCGCAGGGCTGTCAGCTTTTTTCTTTTTCTTCGAGGCTTGCTGGAATAATGAGAATTATTCTTGATATCGATTCACTGCTGATTAAACTGCCCAGCTATTCATATCTTTGCTGTATTGGTCGACTTTCTGGGAAACAAGATTTTATGGAGTTGTTACGCGTAGTGTTTAAGCAGTATCGCTGGCCGTTTCTGGCGGTAATGGCACTGAGCCTGGCCAGTGCGGCGCTGGGGATTGGCCTGATTGCCTTTATCAATCTGAAATTAATTGAAACCACTGAAGCCTCCCTTGCCGTGCTGCCGGAATTCCTCGGTTTCTTGCTGCTACTGATGGTGGTGACCCTTGGCTCCCAGCTGGCGCTCACCACGCTCGGCCACCACTTCATCTACCGCCTGCGCGGGCAATTTATCAAACGCATTCTGGATACTGACATCGAGCGCATTGAGCAGATTGGCAACGCGCAGCTGCTCGCCAGCCTGAGCAGCGATATCCGCGCCATTACGCTGGCCTTTGTGCGCCTGCCGGAGCTGGTGCAGGGCATTATCTTGACTCTCGGCTGCGCGGCTTATCTGGCGTTTCTCTCGCCGAAAATGCTGCTGGTCACCGTGGTGTGGCTGGTGGTGACCATTTTGGTCGGCTTCTCGCTGGTTTCGCGGGTTTACCGCCATTTGAGCCACGTGCGCGAAGCGGAAGACCGTTTGCAAAAGGATTACCAGATGGTGATCGACGGGCGCAAAGAGCTGGCGCTCAACCGCGAGCGCGCCCGCAAACTGTATGACGAAGAGTATGTGCAGGACGCCACCAGCTACCGTCACCACATCGTGCGTGCCGACACCTTCCACCTTAGCGCGGTGAACTGGTCGAACATTATGATGCTCGGCGCGATTGGGCTGGTGTTCTTTATGGCCAATACGCTGGGCTGGTCTGATACCAACGTCGCCGCCACTTACTCCCTGACGCTGCTGTTCCTGCGCACGCCGCTGCTGCAAGCAGTGGGGGCTTTGCCGACCTTACTCAGCGCACAGGTGGCATTCCGCAAGCTCAACGGCCTGCGCTTAACGCCTTACCAGCCTGAGTTTGCCGCCACGCCAAAAACCCAGAGCTGGCAGACGCTGGAGCTGCGTGACCTGACCTTCAACTATGGCGACAAAGAGCAGGAGGCCGGGTTTGGCGTGGGTCCGCTGAACCTGACCATTAAACGCGGCGAGCTGGTGTTCCTGATTGGCGGCAACGGCAGCGGCAAGTCGACCATGGCGATGCTGCTGACCGGGCTGTATCAGCCGCGCTCGGGGCAGATCCTGCTCGACGGCGTGCCCGTCAGCGAGCCGGAGCAGTATCGCCAGCTGTTTTCCGCCGTGTTCACCGACTTCCACCTGTTTGGTCGCCTGATGTCCGCCGACGGCAACACGCCTGATCCCGAGCTGGTGGAGGTGTGGTTGCAGCGCCTGAATATGAAAGAGAAGCTACAATTTGACGGCGACAGAGTCACCAACTTGCAGCTATCGCAGGGGCAGCGTAAACGCGTCGCGCTGCTGCTGGCGGCCTGCGAGGGGCGTGACTTCCTACTGCTCGACGAATGGGCGGCGGACCAAGATCCACAGTTCCGCCGGACTTTCTATCGCGAGCTGCTGCCGTTGCTGCGCGATATGGGCAAAACCGTACTGGCGATCAGCCATGACGACCACTATTTCGAACATGCCGATCGCCTGTTGGAAATGCGTTCTGGTAAATTGAGCGAATTACACGGCGAAGCCCGAGCCGACGCCAGCCGCGACGCCGTGGCGCAAATTGACCAAAAAAAGGAAACCATTGATGAACTGGAATGAAGTGATGGTGTGGGGAGTGAGCGGAGTGGTGATTGCCGCAATACTTGCCGCGCTGCACAAGAAGGGCAAGTTGGGTAAAACGCCCGCCATTATCCTATTTTTGGTGTTGGTTATTGGCGGCAACGCACTCTACGCGGGGCTGATTAAACCGCGCATGCAGGCTTCCAGTCAGACGGCGGAAATTGACCACGCGCTGGGCGAACTGCCTATCTTCAAGACCATCAATGAGCAAGAGCCAGAACTGTACCAGCAGATCCGCAGTAATATTCTGCGCTTGAGAGAAGAGGGGAAAACCCAGCAAGAGGCGATTGATACTGTCAAACCGATGGTGTCGGCCTTAATCTCCCAGCGAATGAATACCGCGCCCGACGCCAACGTGTTGGCGGCGATGCGGGTCAGTCTGCAAGAGATGCAGGAGCTACAGGCGCGCCATGACGGCACCTGCTTTAAATTCTTGTATCCACAAATCAGCGGCGGGGTGAACACGGCGCAGGTGCTGTCGCCTGAGTTGTTCAAAAAAGACCTCGACACCATGAATGACCTGCTTCAGGCCAGTGGCAGCGGGCAGAAAACCCAGCCAACTACAGTGAGCGCCGAGAAAGCTCAGGCGCTAATGGTGCCAGTGCGCGAGAAGCTGCATCAGGATTACGGCGACCAGTTGCAGATGTTTAACGATTTAGGCGCGGCGAGCGTTGATCGCGCCAAGGTGTGTGACATCTCCATCAGCCTCTACTCCAACATTTTGGCCTTGCCGGAGGCTGACGCTGTCGGCCTGCTGCGCCTGATGCTGGGCAAGCAGGGGTGATCTAAACGATCTTTGCCTCCAGCGTTACAAACCGCTGGAGGCCGCTCTTTTTGGCATTCTGGGTGATTTTTCTTCCTTCTCGTTGCGATCCAGAAAAAACCTGATATTTTCCGCATCAATAATCGCTATTATCACTATTCTAAAAAATAATAATTCCCCCGAGTGTCGGATAGATTCCTTTATGCATAAATTCTTTAAAGCGCCCGTGGTGTGGGCACTGTTAGCCACGCTGTTTATGGCACCAATGGCGACATGGGCGGCCAACAACGGTGATGCGGCCGATATCAGCGCATCGGCGGCGGATCCCAACGCGGCTCCCGAGCCGGTAAAAATCAACGTGCCCGCCACGTTGACCGCGCTGCAAAAACGCTTGGATACCACCAAACAGCAGGTTTCGTCGGCCAAAACCGAGAAAAAGCTCAACGGCTTAAATGACGATGCGCTGGCGATTGTGGATGACGCCGACAAGCTGATTGCCGCGCTTGGGCCAATGCGTGCTCAGGTGCAGGCCCAGCTTGATGTCCTCGGCCCGGCCCCTGCGGCGGGAGCTTTGCCTGAAACCGGTGAAGTGGTGCGCCAGCGTAATAAGCTGAACACCAGCAAAACTCAGCTCGATGCGCAAAATGAGCAGGCCACGGCCATTCGCACCAGCGCGCAGAACCTCTCTAGTCAGATTGGCGGGCTGCGCCGCGACACGTTGAAAACCCAAATCGCCCTGAACACAGGCAGCGTTCTGAGCAAGAACTTCTGGATGGCGCTGTTAGAGCCGCAGGACAATGACCGCGCGCGCTTCGCCGATTTTGGCTCGCAGATCAGCGCCGCCTGGGACCAAGCTTGGCAGCCTGAGTTCCGCGTAGGTTCTGCGTTCTATCTGCTGCTGGCGCTGGGGATTGGTCTGTTGGGGCGTCGCCTACTGGATAAGCCGCTGAACTGGATCCTTCAGCGCTGGCTTCCCGGTGGCCGTCTGCGCCGCAGCCTGCTGGCGACCATTGTGACGCTGGTGGTGGTCATCACCCAATGGCTAAGCATCACCTCGCTGTTCCAGTTCTTTGTGCGCCTGCCGGACACCTCTGAGGCGTTGCTGGAGTTCGCCAACTCGCTGATCGGCCTCGTGGTTTTCTCCGCGCTGGTGGCCGGTTTAGGCTCGGCACTGCTCTCGACCAAGCATCCTTCGTGGCGTCTGCCGGGGTTGGCGGACCCTATCGCCAATACGCTGGCCTCCTTCCCGATAACACTCAGCGCCTTCATCCTTATCTTCGGCGTGGTCGAAGAGGTGAACAATCTGGTGGGTGCCAGCGTTTCAGCCACGCTGTTCGGTAATGGCCTTTCAGCTTTTCTGGTTGCAGCCAGCTGTCTTGTCACGCCAATGCGTGTTAACAGCGTTCGCCGCCACCTGCTAGCACGCGGCGAGCAGCCCGAAGCCCGTTCGACGCTGGCCGGTCTGATCCACATGGCTATTAGCATCACCGCCATTGCCATCCTCGCGGCGCTGCTGATTGGTTATATTCCGCTGGCCCGTTTCCTAACCTATGAATTGTTGTGGGTGGGTTTGGTTCTGACCGGCCTGTACTTGATGATTCATCTGGTGGTGGACTTTAGCGAGAGCTTCTTCTCGCCAAATACCTCCACCGGCAAGTTGCTGAAAAGCAGCCTGAGCGTCAATGAGCGCCATCTGTCGCTGGCCGCCACGCTGTTCGCCGCCGTGGGCAAAACCCTGCTGATCCTGTTTGCTGCCGTGGCCTTGCTCAATGGCACCTTCGGGACCACCACGCCGATAGAGCTGCTGAGCAAAGTGGTGGATATCTGGGGCGGAAAAGGGCTGGAAGGGATGAATATCATTCCTGCTCACGCCGTTAACGCTTTCCTCTGTCTGGCGGTTGGCCTGTATGTGCTGCGCTCGGCCAAACGCTGGTTAGATAACGACTTCCTGCCAAAAACCGCCATGGATCGCGGCATGCGCGCCTCGCTGGTGACGCTGTTCACCAACGTCGGCTATGTGCTGATCATTCTGCTGACGCTCTCCACGTTAGGCATTGAGTGGAACCGTCTGGCATGGATTGTCAGTGCGCTGTCGGTAGGTATCGGTTTTGGCTTGCAGGAGATCGTGAAGAACTTTATCTCCGGTTTGATTTTGCTGACCGAGCGCCCAGTGAAAGTAGGGGACTTGGTGACCATTAGCGGCGTCGAGGGGGATATCCGCCGGATCAACGTGCGTGCGACTGAGATCCAACTGAGTGACCGTTCAACGGTGATTGTGCCGAACTCGCAGTTCATCTCGCAAAACGTGCGTAACGCCACCATGGGCAACGCGCAGGGCGTAGCCACCATCGCGCTGACCTTCCCGCTAGACATCGACCCCGAGCAGGTGCGCTCGCTGCTGTTGCAGTGCTACGAGCTGCACGAGTCGATTCTCGACACGCCAGCGCCTTCCGTCAGCTTCAAAGAGCTGGGCCCGAATGGCATTGTGCTGAGTGTTACCGGCTATGTCGCCAGCCCGCGTATGGTCAGCGGCACCAAGAGTGACCTGCTGTATGAGATCCTCAAGGCACTGAGGAATGCGGATATTAGTCTGAGTCAGACGCAGACCATGGTGTTGGAGCAACCGTTCGAAAAACGGTGATGTTTTTGCCTCGGCGGCAGGCCTAGACCTTGGGCCTGCAGCCCAAACCTGCTTTAAATCTTTAAATTCAAATTCAAAACCGTGGGCGTCGGCCCACACCGACCAAGGGAGGCGTAAACGCGCCTCCCTTGGAACCCTGCGTTTTTATTGCTGTGAGATCGAGGCTTCGCAGGTTTGGAATGGACGTGTTCCAGCGGCCACGGTGTTCGCCGCGAAGTGCCGCCGCTTAGGCGGTTCCCTCGCTGCGGGATTCCAACCCGCGCAAACTACCGCGCGGTTTTCCACCTCTTGCTCAGCGTCACTTCTGAATGCGGTCTACTGGCATTTACGCCGTGCCGTTTCAGGGAAGTGCTGTTCTGCTCCTCCCCCTGATAAGGGGGGGGCTGGGAGGGGGTATTGCATAATAATCAGTGAGTTAGGTTGGGTGAGGGCTGGGTTTGCTCCTTCTCCTCTCAGAGGAGAAGGCAGGGATGAGGAGTGGTTTAAAATCATGCTCAATGCAG
>NZ_JMPJ01000038.1 GCF_000735345.1 Ewingella americana ATCC 33852
CCGGTGTGGCGGCAGCGCACGGTTTTGACCTTGACCTTAAGGCCAGTTTGGGTGGCAACCCAATGTTTTAAAGCTGCCCTAAAGCCAGCCAGCTTTCTTCAACCGCCAGTAAAGCAACCCGCACCCGACAACGGTTATGCCCAGCGTTAACGGATACCCCCACCAGTCTTCTAGCTCGGGCATGTTTTTGAAGTTCATGCCATACAGGCTGAATACCACGGTGGGAATGGCGAGGATCGCGCCCCAGCCGGCGAGGCGTTGGACCACTTCGTTTTGGTGCACGGACACCAGTGCGAGGTTAACGTGCATGGCGTTGGCAAGCATTTCGCGCATGTCGTCGGTGACGGTGATCACCTGATGGGCGTGGTCCTGCACGTCGCGGATATAGGCGCGCAAGCCTTTCGGAATGAGATCTTCGAAATGGTGGCTGAGCTGATTACAAATATCTTCGGCAGGGACGGCGGCATTGCGCAGTGACAGCAGTTCGCGGCGCAGCTTATACACGTCCTGCACCGCGTTTTGGTCGAAGTCGGACTTAAACATCTTCTGCTCAATGTGATCGAACTGTTTGGTGTACTCGCTGACAATCGCTAAATAGTTATCCACTACCATGTCGAGCACGCAGTACAGCGCGTAGCCCGGCCCTTTGGCCAGCATGTCGGGGCACTCTTCGGCGTGGGCGCGGATTTGCTTATAGCTCGACGATGCGCCGTGGCGCACGGTTATCAAGAAGTTTTTGCCGACGAACAGGTGCGTTTCACCATATTCAATCTTGCCATCGACCAGCTGCGCGGTGTGAATGACGATAAACAGCGACTCGCCGTACTGCTCAATTTTCGGGCGCTGATGTGCGGTGAGGGCATCTTCAATCGCCAAATCGTGCAGGCCGAACTCCTCCTGAATAGTGCGCATCAGGCTGTCTTCGGGCTGCCATAAACCTAGCCAAACGAAGGTGCCCGGCTCTTTCAGCACCTCGCTGATATCTTCGGTGGTGACGTCTTGCAGCCGCTTACCTTCACGATAAGCCACGCTGTTAATCACTGAATCACAACTCGGCTTCTTCTCTTCTTTGGTGATGGCATTCATTTCGCAGCTTCCTCAGACGTGGTCTGGACGCGTACATCGGTGGTTTCGGCCGGGCCGAAAACGGTGTAGGTCGGGAGTTTCACATTCTGATACGGCTCCCAGCCGCCGCCAAGGGCTTTATATAAAGAGACTAAATCGGTGCTGGTCTGTACGCGCGCTTCGGCGGACTGCTGCTTGGCCTGCGCCAGTTGGCGTTGGGCGTCCAGCACGTTGATGAAGGAAGAGAGTCCTTTGCTGTAGCTGTCGGTTGCCAGCTCGAATGAGGTTTGCAGCGCCTCGGTGGTTTGATCCAGCCCGGTGACCCGGTCCTGATCGGTGCGGTAGTTAACCAGCGCGTTATCGACATCTTGCAGCGCGGTGAGCACCGTCTGGCGATAGTTCAGCGCGGCGTTAGCCTGCTGCGCGCGCGACAGGTGGACGCTGGAAACCAGACGACCGCCTTGGAAGATAGGCAGAGTGACTGACGGGCCGAAGGAGTAGAAGTTGCTGCTCCAGTTGTCCAGATAGCTGGCGTCGCTGTTGCGCATGCCGAACTGTCCGGTCAGCGAGATGCTTGGGAACATCTGGGCGACGGACACGCCAATATTGGCCGTCGCGGCATGTAAATCGGCCTCGGCTTTGCGCACGTCCGGGCGGCGACGCGCCAGCTGTGACGGCACGCCAACCGGCACGGCGGCAGGCAGGGCGGGCATAGGTTTAACATGGGTCAGCTCGCCGTCGAGGGTGCCCGGCGCTTGTCCGAGCAGCACCGCCAGCCCGTTCATCGCCTGACGCTCCTGAGCCTGATATTGCGGCAGCTGGGCGCGCAGCGAGCCAAGTTGGGCGCGGGCGTTTTCCACATCTAGCTGTGGCGCAAGGCCGTTCTTCTGCTGGCTCTGGGTCAGTTCTAAAGTTTGCTGGGCGACGTCAATCTGAGTTTGAATCGCCGCCGTGATGCTCTGCGCGCCGCGCAGCTGCAAATAGGCGCGGGCCACTTCGGCTTGCAGAGAGACTAAGGCGTCGTTGCGCTGCTCGATGGAAGACTGTTTCTGCGCATTAGCGGCTTCCACCTGCCGACGGGTTCCGCCGAACAGGTCCAGCTCCCAGCTGGCGTCAAAGCTGCCTTGGTACAGATTCACCGGGCCGGTAGCGGCGTCGATGGCGCTGGACGCCTCTGGGCTGAGGTTTTCCGCCTGATCGGCAAGACCTGAAGACTCAAGTTCACCCTTCAACCCAAGCTGTTGGCGAGTAAATTTGGTGTTAGCCTGCACCGACGGCATCCACGCGCCGCGCGCCTGCGTCACCTGCTCGCGGGCTCCGGCGATACGCAGCACCGCCTGCTGGAGTGAGATATTCCCGGCAATGGCGCGGTCAATCAGGCTATCAAGCTGCGGGTCTTTGAAGGCTTTCCACCACACAGGATTCGGCTCAGAGGGCAGGGCAATAGAGGCTCCCTCGGTGGCCTGCGGGCGGCTCATGTCGTTATAAGCCGAGGGTGTTTTAGGCTTCGGTGGCTGGTAATCGGGGCCGACGGAACAGCCGGTCAGAGCCAAAGCCAACGCGGAAAGCGTAAATGTCAGAGTTTTCATTTTTATCAGTGTGCTCCGGCATTGCCTTCGCTCTTAACTGGCGAAAGCAGAAAACAGAAGGGGATCAAAATAGCGGCCACAATGGCGCAATAGCTGAACACGTCGATGTAAGCCAGAATGCGCGACTGGGAAATCATTTCCTGATACATACGCGCGGTGGCGAGCTGCATCGGGTCGCCGACCACGTGGGCGAAGTCGCGAATGGCGGCCGCGCTGCGGCTCACGGCCTGATTGAACTGCTCGTTCAGCGGCGTCATGTTATGCACCATATGGGCGCTGTGCGCCTGAGTTCGCTCCGTTACGCCCGCCGTCGCCAGTGAAATACCAATCGAACCTGCGACGTTACGGAACATGGTGAACAGCGCCGAGGCGTCGGCATTCAGCCGCTGCGGAATGGTCACAAAGGCGATAGTGGTCAGCGGCACAAACAGGAAGCCGAGGCCGAGAGACTGGGCGCTGCGGTACATCACCAGCGTTTCGAAATCGACGTTTGGCGTCAGGCTGCCGGAATAGAGGAAGGAGCCCCCCAGCAGGAAGAAGCCAAAGGCGATGATGTAGCGCGTCTGCACAATCGGCATCAGCTTCAGCACCAGCGGGATCGACAGCACAATCAGTATTGCACCCGGTGACATCACCAGTCCGGACAAGGTCGCGGTATAGCCTAACTGCTGCTGGGCGAGCTGAGGGATCACCACCGAGCTGCCATAAAGAATCATCGCCATACCTGCCATCAGCAGGCTGGAGACGGCAAAGTTGCGGTCTTTCAAGCAGCGCAGGTTCACTACCGGTTTCTTGGCGTAGAGCAGCCAGTAAATGGCGCCGACAATACCAATTGCCGCCAGAACCGCGAAGGTGACGATAAAGGCCGAGTTGAACCAGTTGTCGTCCTCGCCTCGGTCCATCATTACCTGCAAACAGCCCAGCCCAAGGGCAATCAGCCCGATGCCGATGTAGTCGATGCTCAGCTTGCCTTTGGCTTTGCGCTCCCACGGCGGATCTTCTAACAGCTGGTAGATAGCCAGCAGCGCGATGATCCCCACGGGAATATTGATGAAGAAAATCCAGCGCCAGCTGACGTTATCGGTGATATAGCCGCCGAGCGTCGGGCCAACCACCGGCGCCACGATAATGGCGATGGAGGAGAGGCCAAAGGCTTTGCCGCGATCTTTTGGCGCGAAGTAGTCGAGCAGCACCGACTGCTGGATCGGCTGAAGGCCGCCGCCGAAGAAGCCCTGCAAAATGCGGAATAGGATCATCTGCCACAGCTCGGTGGCGACGCCGCACAGGAAGGAGCAGACGGTGAACATCGCGATACAGATCAGGAAGTAGTTTTTACGCCCCAATACCCGGCTGAGGAACGCCGAGATAGGCAGCACGATGCCGTTCGCCACCAGATACGAGGTGAGCACCCAGGTGGACTCGTCGTAGCTGGAGGAGAGGGAACCGGCGACGTGGGGCAGCGCCACGTTGACAATGGTGGTGTCCAGAATTTCCATGAACACCGCGATGGTCACCACTGCTGCAACCGCCCACGGGTTACTGGAGGGTCTCCAGCCGCTGCGATCGTCACTCATTCCACGGTTACCGTTGGGTCAACTGACAGGCCAAGTGGCAGAGGCTGTTTCGGGTCTAAACCACTGTCGATAACGATTTTCACCGGCACGCGCTGGACGATCTTCACATAGTTGCCGGTGGCGTTTTCCGCCGGGAAGGCCGAGAAGCGCGAGCCGGTGCCTTGCTGCACGCTGTCTACGTGGCCGTGCAGTTCGATATCCGGGTAGGCGTCAATCTTGATAACCACTTTGTTGCCAGGGCGCATGCGCTCCAGCTGTGACTCTTTGAAGTTGGCGGCGATCCAAATGTTTGGAGAAACAATCGAGAACAGGGAAGAACCGGCCTGAACCAAAGTGCCGAGCTGGACATTACGCATGGTGACGTAGCCGTCATAAGGCGCACGCACGTCGGCATAAGAGAGGTTAAGGTTGGCGGTTTCGAGCTGGGCTTTCGCCTGCTCGACCTGCTGTTGACGGGCTTCGACATTGGTTTCGGCCTGACGGATTTGCAATTCAACCTGCGCCGCGACTTGCACCTGTGCTTTGGCATTTTCTAAATCAGCCTTGGCGGAGCGCAATTGCGCGCTGGCGGTATCAATGTTCTGTTGCGAAGTGGCTCGTGGGTCAACGCCGCGCTGACGGCGGAAGTCGGCGGTGGCGTTGAGCAAGTTGGCTTCGGCACGGGCCTGTTGCGCCTGAGCCTGCGCCAGCTGGGCCGGATACTGCACTTTGGACAGGTCATATTGCACCTGAGCCTGATGCAGTTGCGACACGGCAACGCCCAACTGAGCCTGTGCCTGATCGCGCTGGGCGGTGGCGTCGCGTGGGTCAATCTGCACTAACAGCTGGCCTTTTTTTACCAACTGGTTGTCTTTGACCGCCAAATTGGTCACGTAACCCGAGATTTTTGGGGCAATTGTGACAGCGTCACCTTCAGTAAAGGCGTCATCGGTGTTGATTTGGTCCTTGGTCATGAACCACCAGACCAGCGCCACAATCACCATGATGATCACCACTACGCCCAGAATAATTAGCGGCTTTTTGCCCGGACCTTTGCGCTTTTCGCCTTCTTCATCTTCGCCCTTATCTTCTTCATCTGACGACTTTTTATCCTGCTTTGTACCGTCGTCGGAAGAGGGTGAACGGTAGCCTTCACCGGATTTTACTTGGCTGGAATCGAGTTCGTTGGAGGTGTCAGGAGACGAAGATTCGTCAGTACGGTTGGCGTCATTTTTATTCGTTGTCATAATACTCATCTGGTTATCGGCGCTAGGGCCGAACGTTAAATGAAACAATTCTCGTTTTACCCTAGATTGTATTGATGTAAAAGCAAGTAAATAACCGTCAACTTACCTAAGCTAGAGCACGAAGATCCACACTATAGGTATGGTCCGAAAAAGCGCGCGAAGATGTATAATGCGCGGCTTGGCTTTAATTTTATCTGTGCGTATTTTCACTTAATGGAATCGCCGTATCAGGAACAGCGCGTGACTTATTCTTCCAATTCAATGAACTTGCGGGGCGCTCTATGAGCCGTCCAATCCCTTACCGTGGCCTAACGCGCGTGGCCTCGCTTGTCTCCGTATGCGTCGCACTGGTGCTGGTGTTTATCAAAGTGTGGGCGTGGGCCGCCACCGGCTCGATTGCTCTCTTAACCTCGGCGGCGGATGGCTTAGTGGACGTGCTGGCCTCGCTGGTCACGCTGATTGGCGTGCGCTACGCCGGGCGACCGGCAGACAAAGGCCATCGCTACGGTCACGGCAAAGCCGAAGCCGTTGCCGCCTTCGTGCAGGCTTTACTGCTTGGCGCAGCGGGTCTGGTGCTCGGCGGCGAGTCTATCGGGCGCATCATCAATCCACAGCCGCTGGCGCAGTTAGGGCTGGGGATCTGGGTGATTATCGGCAGCTGCTGCGCGGCCGTCGGGCTGGTATTGATGCAAACCTACGTGGTGAAGCGCACTGGCTCCACCGCCATTGCCGCCGACCGTGCGCACTACATCACAGACGTCGCGGTTAACGTCGCGGTGCTGATAGCTTTGGTGCTCGAACGTCACCTCGGCTGGACGCGTTCCGACTCCATCGGCGCGTTGCTTATCTCTTTCTATATGATTTGGAATGCGCGCGGCATGGCCGGGGACGCGCTCAAACAGCTGCTGGACCGGGAGTTAGATATTGAAGACCGCAAGCGCGTGAAGGCCGCGGTGCTTAGCGTGGCGGGCGTGCGCGGCGTGCATGATATCCGCACCCGCAACGGCGGCGACCGGGTATTTGTCGAGTTTCACGTGGAAGTGGATGGGACGCTGTCGGTGGATGTCGGCCATGACATCGGTGACGCGGCTGAAATCGCCGTCAGCAAGCTGTTCACCGCCGCCGACGTCACCGCCCACCTCGAACCCGAAGGCATTGACGACGACCGGCTGGATAATTTGCTGAATAATATTACTAAGTGATTTCTGCTCCCTCCCGTTACTGGGGCTGGGGTTAGCTCCCTCTCCTTTTTAAGGAGAGGGTTGGGGTGAGGTTTGTTGCGTTGAACTCTGGCTCAAACCACTCCTCATCCCAGTCTTCTCCTCTGAGAGGAGAAGGAGCAAATGCAAACTTAATGACTCTTCATCCCTGCCGCCGTCATCAGCAATCTAAACACTGACGCCACGGCAAACAGGGTTAACACGCTGCCTAGCCAGATAATTGCCAGCCAGCCGACGCGTTTCCACCAAGGCTGACGAATAACCTTCTCATCATCCATCTCTCTGATCAGCTTCTTCATATTTCACCTCAATGGTAACCCTGATCCGGGGTGACTTTTCCACGGAACACGTAGTAGCTCCAGAAGGTATAAACCAAAATAATCGGGATGATCACCAGCGCGCCAACCAGCATAAAGCCAAGGCTTTGCGGCGGGGCGGCGGCCTGCCAGAAGGTGATGGACGGCGGCACAATGTTCGGCCAGATGCTAATGCCCAAGCCGCTGTAGCCAAGGAATACCAGCGCCAAGGTCAGCAAGAAGGGCGCGTGGTGCGACTTGCGGTTAACCGCGCGCAGCATCCAGATGGAGACCAGAACCACCAACACCGGCACCGGCAAGAACCAGAGGATATTCGGCATGGTGAACCAACGGTCGGCAATCGCGCTGTGGGTTAACGGCGTCCACAGGCTAATAATGGCGGTGACCAGCAGGAACACCAGCAGCAGAGGTTTTGCGCGGCGCTGCATGTTTTCCTGCAACGGGCCTTCGGTTTTCATAATCAGCCACGTACAGCCGAGCAGGGCATACGCCACCACTAAGCCCACGCCGCAGAACAGATTGAAGGGTGAAAGCCAGTCCAGCGGGCCTCCCGCGTAGGCGCGACCCACCACAGGAATACCGTTAATCACCGCCCCGAGCACCACGCCCTGACTGAAGGTGGCGAACAGCGAACCCCAAATGAAGGCTTTATCCCAGATGTGGCGCTTCTCCGCCGTGGCTTTGAAACGAAACTCAAAGGCCACGCCGCGAAAAATCAGCCCAAACAGCATTAAGGTCAGCGGGATAGCCAGCGCGTCCAAGATAACGGCATAGGCCAGCGGGAAAGCGCCAAACAGCGCCGCGCCGCCCAGCACCAGCCAAGTTTCATTGCCGTCCCACACCGGGGCGACGGTGTTCATCATCACGTCGCGTTCCTGGTCGGCCTTAACCAGCGGGAAGAGGATGCCGATACCTAGGTCAAAGCCGTCCATCACCACGTACATCATCACGCCAAAAACGATGATTAAAAACCAGATCAGCGGAAGATCAATACCCATGATTATTACCCTTATTCTGGTCGTCGTTGGAGTCCTGAGCCGCCGACAGCGGCCTTGCCGGAGTGCGATGCTGCCCCGGTCCGCCATGGGTGGTTTCTGCGCCTTCATGAGCCACCGGGCCTTTGCGGATCAGGCGCATCATGTAGGCGTAACCCACGCCAAACACCGAGCAATAAATCACAATGAACAGCAGCAGGCTGATACTCATCTGCATCGCGCCGTGGCCGGATACCGCGTCTTTGGTGCGCAGCAGGCCGTACACTACCCAAGGCTGGCGGCCGATTTCGGTGGTAAACCAACCGGCGAGTAGAGCCAACAGGCCGGAAGGGCCCATCCACAGAGCAAAGTGCAGGAAGCTGCGCGAGGTGTATAAAGTGCCGCGCTTACGCAGCCACAGGCTCCAGACGCCTGCCAAAATCATCAGCAGCCCCAGCCCGACCATGATGCGGAAGGAGAAGAAGATGATGCTGGAATTTGGCCGATCCTCTTTGGCGAAGGATTTGAGCGCCGGGATCTGCTTATCCAGACTGTGGGTCAGAATCAGGCTGCCTAGCCACGGGATCTCAATGGCGTAGCGCGTCTCTTCGCGGTTCATATCGGGATAGCCAATCAGCACCAGCGGCGACGGTTCACTGTCTTTATTCTCCCAATGGCCTTCAATTGCGGCAATTTTCGCCGGCTGATACTTGAGGGTATTCAGGCCGTGTGCGTCGCCGAGGAAGGCTTGAATCGGTGCCACAATCAGCGCCATCCACATCGCCATCGACAGCATGGTGCGCATCGCAGGGGTATCGCGCCCGCGCAGTAGGTGCCAAGCGGCAGAGGCGCCGACAAAGAAAGCGGATGACAGGAAGGCGGCGGTGGTCATGTGCAGCAGCCGGTAAGGGAAGGAGGGGTTGAAAATGACTTTCAGCCAATCTACCGGCACCACCTGATTGTTGACGATTTCAAAGCCCTGTGGCGTCTGCATCCAGCTGTTGGATGCCAAGATCCAGAAGGTGGACATCAGGGTGCCGAGCGCCACCATGCAGGTCGCAAAGAAGTGCAAGCCCGGACCCACGCGGTTCCAGCCAAACAGCATCACGCCGAGGAACCCGGCCTCAAGGAAGAAGGCGGTGAGCACTTCGTAAGTCAGCAGCGGGCCGGTGATGCTACCGGCGAAGGAGGAGAAGAAGCTCCAGTTGGTGCCAAATTGGTATGCCATGACCAGCCCGGACACCACGCCCATGCCAAAATTCACGGCAAAAATTTTCGACCAGAAGTGGTAAAGGTCGCGATACTCCTCTTTCTTAGTTTTGAGCCACAGCCCTTCGAGTACGGCTAAAAAGCTGGCCAGACCGATGGTGATAGCGGGGAAAATGATATGAAACGAAACGGTGAAAGCGAACTGGATACGGGCCAGTTCTAACGCGTCTAGACCAAGCATAACAACCTCTTTTTTGCGTGGTAACCCTTTCAGCTTAGGCGTCATATGCCATTTTGGCGCAACAACATTCGCAAATGAGGTTTCAGTGAAAGGGGCGGTACAACAGTGAAGCTTAGCGAGGAGGGGATTTAACCACAGGGTAGGCTGGATATAACAGTAACAGAAATGTGAATATTGACTATAACAGATGGCTTGTAGGCTTGGCTGCGCGAGACATCTGTTCGAAAAAGCGATGACTTCAAGCCAGAAGCACCAGCCCCTGCCTTCATCGCTTTGGTTAGCTCAGGCTATTTGGCTTTTTTCTGACTTTTAACAATCAGCGTGCCATCAGGATGAAAATAGCGCGTTGGCCAGATTTCAGCTGGCGTCATATCCAGCGCCTTGGCAATCAGCATCTCTCCCCGAGGCCAGCGGCGGCAGAGCGCGTTTGACAGGGTTGAAGAGCAAAGGCCAGATTGGCGGGATAGGGCTGCCAGCGTGGTTCCTCGTTTGTGCAACTCGGCGATGATATCTGCCGGATGCCAGTTTTGAAAACGATGGGAACCCACTGATGCCTGAGGTTTATAGCGAGGTAGAGCAGTATCTTGAGATTTTTTATTGGCCGTCATTTCGCATGATCCGTTGCAAAGTGATGATCACTACCAGCCTAAGAGGTGCAAATCCCTTGGGTGATAGCCCAGACGGAGTTTGCACTACCGGCCACAACGGATCACCGGCCAGCCCGAAAGCTGCCCCGCCTGAGCCACCATTGAGATATTGTTTATTACGTGAACGAGTAATATGCAATAGGTGTGCAGAGGCTGACGTATAAAATAAATATATACGTCATCGTTGTGGTATTCAGGGTGCAAATCCCGACTGCGGATTTTGCCGCAGCGCATGAACTATACCCCAATCACTTAGTTGAAACCAAGTGAACCGACAGGGTTTAATTAAGTCGCCTAAGTAACAAAGTCAAATAAGTGAACAGAATAGTCGTCCTAAAGAGAGAAAGAGGATGACAAAAAGAAATTCCTCATCGTTCAAAGGCTATGCGCTGAAGTGATTTTTGATTTTTGCCACGATTTTACCCAGTGCCTTATTCTGAAGTGATGTTTTATTGTGCACCATATAGATGTTGACGGGTAATAGAGAAAATTCAGTACTTAAAGATTTTATATTGAATGCGTTTTTTACTTTTTCAAACAACCAAATAGGAATAATAGCAACAGTATCTGAGTTTTCTACCACGGATAAAATTGAGAATAATGAGCTACTGCGGAAACAAAATGTTCTTTCGCCAATGTTATCGTTAATGTTTTGCTGAGCGAGTTTGATGGCAGGGCCATCGGATTCCATAATTGAGAACTGCTCTAGTGCTGCTTGCTCCTTGTTAAGGGAGTTATCCAACCGCGGATGGTCTTTGCGGCAAATAAATGTCAGGTTTTCCGTTAAAATCGGATAAGTGATTGAGGAAGAACTGTAGTGAGGATCACAATCAAAGACCAAATCAGCTTTGCGATATTGTAATGCTTCGCTTGAAAGCATGACTGAGCTGCCATTATCGGCATGGACAACTTTAGTATTGGGCATTATCTCTTTGACCAGAGCCATCAACACGGGCAGCACGCGCATTGAAATATAGGGTGGGCAGCTGACAATCAGTCTGTTTCGCGCCGTAGAATTCATATAAACCGAAACATTTCGGGTTAATGCCTCAAAGCTTTCCTGGGTGGCCGAGAAAAGATTCACTGCTGTGACCGTGGCCGAAAGGTTACTCCCTTCGCGGACAAACAGGGGGTCTGAAAAGTATCCACGTAATTTATTTAATGACTGGCTCACAGCAGACGGGCTGATGTTGAGTAAAACCGAAGCTTTAGTGACGCTTTTCTGCGAGTAAATCGCATGAAAAGTCGTCAGAAGGTTGTAGTCAAAGCTTTTGTCCCGTTTTAAGTCATCTTTCTTAAAATCATCTTTCTGTATGTCAGGATTCACATTTATCTCCCCGTAAATTCAAATTGACCCTGTTTTAAATAATTCCCATAAATGATTGGAGTAGCAATCAGTGATGGTGTCAATGCCTGTGGTATTGCGCCGAAAATACTAAAAAAATAAAGAGAAATAAGATAGTGGGTAATACTTTAAATTTTAATTATCAAATTATCAAAACACATAAAGTCCTTTAAAAACAACAAGGTAAATCTCTTATTAATATACTAATTAATAAAAATAGTATCTAATTCAAACGAGATTTCATAGATAAGTAATATTATAGATTCAGCAAATGCTCTAAATAGATGTTAATCGTTTTTAGTATGTCTTAACAACTTCTGTGACTTTGTATAGTGGTACTGGTAAGTTCAATGGGTAAGAATATCTTCATCTTGAGGCGCAAAGGTAATTGATACTTCAAGGTATTAACGGGTTTCGCTAGATTGCGAAAAATAAGCCACTAAGGGACTATTATGAAAATGACTTCTTTATTTAAAATGGGTGTGTTAGCAGCAGGTTTAATTGCTGCAATGGGAGCGAGTGCGGCGGATGGTACTGTTAATATAAGTGGAAAAATTATTGCTGCAGGGTGCATTATTCAAGGTGCTTCTACGGTTGCCGCACAAATTGATTTTGGCACGCTGACTCCCGCGTCATTTCCTGCGGTAGGTACTCTCTCGCCTAAAAAAGACGTTAACTTTACTCTGGAAAACTGCCCGACTAGTGTGACCAGCACGAAACTTATTTTCACCGGCACTGCGAGTGTAACTGATGCAGCTCTTTTCGCATTAGACCCGAGCTCTACTGCCACGGGATTGGGTATTGCCTTATTTAATAAAAACGGCTCGCAGATTCCTGCTAATGGGACCTCAGTTGTGTTCCCAATTGATGCGACAACACATACTGCAACTATTGCTCTTCAAACTGCGGTGAAATCGACTGAGAAAACGGTGGGTGGTGGTACTTTTGTATCTCGTGCTATTTTCGCCATGACGTATAACTAATACTGACAGTTAAAGAGTGATACCTTTATTAATTAAGGTGTTAATCAACCAGGTTAAAAGGATTAAACCAAAATGAAAAAATTAAGTATTGCTGTAGCGATTATGTTAGGTATGGCTTGTTCTGGTGCTCAGGCGGTTGGCGAATTGGGACAACTTATTTTTAACGGGAAAATCTCCAGTTCGGCTTGTACTATCGATACCGCGGGTACGACTTCATCAATTGTCTATGATACGTTATCTGCAGCAAATATTAGTTATCCAGTGTACAAAACTGCTCATGCTCTTAAGCCGATGACGATTAAATTAGTAAACTGTCCTGTCGGCCTTCCTATTAAGGTGAAGTTCGAAGGTTCTTATGATGAACCTATGAAGTTATTTAAAGACTCATCAGGAAAAAATATAGGCGTGGCAATTTATAACAGAGATAGTCTCGATAAAATCGACGGTGATAAGTTTGTAACCAAGAAAACATCAGCAAGTGGCGACAACCTACTTGATTATGATGTGGTTTTGGGGAAATGGAAAAACGCCGTTGCTGAACCAGGCAATTATGCTATCGCCATTAATTATACCATGTCTTACGAATAATCTTTTTTCTTCATTAAATGTGCTGGCCCTGTGTGGTTTATATCCTATCGGGGGCAGCATTGTATTTTTATAGAGGCTATTATGAAAAGAATTTCTGCTCTATGCTGTGGTGCTTTAGCTTTATTATTAGTCGCGCCGGCCTTCGCGGGGTTCTCAGTGGGAGCTACTCGCGTCGTATATTCTTCTGATATGAAAGAAGCATCTCTGTCAGTTAAAAATACCGAGAATTCTAGTGTCTACCTTATTCGTTCCTGGGTAAGTTCAGATAAGGCAGGTGAGAAGGTGCCTTTTCTAACTACTCCACCATTATTCCGTATCGATCCGGGACAGGATAATGCCTTGCGAATCACCCAAACCAGTTCAGCCCTTCCTCAGGATAGAGAGTCAGTTTACTGGTTGAACACTTTGGCTATTCCGCCATCGACTAAAGACAAAAACACTTTACAATTCGCCATTAATACCCGAATTAAACTTATTTATCGCCCCGCTGCACTAAATGATAAGAAAGCCGTAGAAGCAGCATATCAGCAGGCCAAGTTTGCACGCTCGGGAAATAAAATAAGTGTCAGTAATCCTACACCCTATTACCTTAATCTCACTAAAGTCACCATTAATAATAATGAGTTAAATGAAGGGTTTATGGTCCCCCCGAACTCCTCCCTTGAAATTCCTAATGTCCCCGTAGGGAATAGCGTCACTTGGCAAGCTATTAATGACTATGGCGGTTTGAGTCAAAAGTATACCGCTAATTTTTAAACATGAGTTGATTTAATATTGTTCATTTTAAAAGGGATGTTGGCCTGTGATCATGGAAAAAAACAAGAGGAACCATGTGGATATATGTCCTGTGGCTGTAAATGCCTATAGGCTAAATAAACATCAACTTATATGTAACAGTTTTCCCTATTCTTTTATATTGAAGCCGCTTTCATTTTTTATATTTTTGTCTTTGCCGGGCATGGCTTATTCGGCAGATACCTTCAACTTTGAAATGATTAAAGCTGCGGGCGGTGCAGGGGATTTGCAAAATGTTAATTTAGACTATTTTGCAGAAAAGGGCGGGCAAATGCCCGGCACCTATAAAGTAGATATCTATCTAAACAATCGACAAGTTGACTCACGAAGCCTTAAATTTGTGAGCTTACCCAATGCGCCAGGCAAGCTGTATGCGGTTATCTCGCCGGCGACGCTGGAGGAGTATGGGGTTAAGATTGATGTGTTTCCGAAGCTAAAAGCTATTGCCCCTGATGCTTCGCTGACTGAACCCCTTAGTAGCTATGTGCCTGATGCCAGTGAAACTCTGGATATTACCCGCCTACGCTATGACATTTCTGTGCCGCAGATTGGCGTAAAACAGAACCCACGTAACGCGGTTGATCCAAAGCGCTGGGATGAGGGTATCCCAGCATTTACACTTAATTATGGCTATTCCGGCTCAACGACGCAGCAAGATGACAGCGGGCAGTCCAAGAGTAACTTCCTTAACTTACGCTCCGGGCTGAATGTCGGACCTTGGCGCTTGCGTAATTATTCGACTTACAGTGACCAATCTACAGATGGCACGCACGGGGGTGACGACACGCATATCCGGCACTATGAATCAATCAACACCTATATGCAGCGTAATGTGCACTTTTTGCAGGGCGGGCAGCTAACGCTTGGGCAATATTCTACATTGGCTGACGTGTTTAACAGCATTCAGTTTACGGGGGCGCAAGTGGCTTCAGACGACCAAATGCTGCCAGATTCTATGAGCCAGTTCGCTCCGACCGTTCGCGGTATCGCTAAATCCACTGCTCAGGTCACTATCAAGCAGAACGGCTACCAAATTTATCAAGCTACCGTATCGCCGGGGCCTTTTGCTATTACCGATCTTTATCCATCTGGTAATGGCGGTGATATGGAAGTGACCATTACTGAGTCTGATGGTTCGGTGACAAAATTTAATGTGGCGAGTAACACATTACCGATTTTACAACGCGAGGGCCGTCTTAAATATAATTTAGTCGTGGGGAAATATCGCAGTGGCTATGAGAATACCGAGACGCCTAACTTCCTGCAGATAACCAATATTTATGGTCTGACGGCGCGAACGACGATATACGGCGGTATTCAGTATGCTGAAAACTATCGAGCGGCAACGGCTGGGGTAGGCTTTGACCTCGGTTCACTTGGCGCAGTGTCAATTGACGGCACTCAGGCCACCAGTAACTTCATAAATGATGACTCGATGGGCACCAAGAAAGGGCATTCCTATCGCGCAATGTATTCTAAAAACTTTGAGCCAACGGATACGACTGTTCGTATTGCCGGCTACCGTTATTCCACTCGCGGTTACTACACGTTCAGTGATGTACAGGACTACCAGCAGGACAGCGGCGACGATTTTGATGACTACAACCGTTCGCATAATCAGCGCAGTAAAGTGCAAGTGTCGATCAACCAAGCAGTGGGTGATTATGGTTCGATTTATATCAGTGGCAGCCAGCAAGATTATTGGGCCGGTGATGGCAAAGAAACCCTGTTACAGCTGGGTTACAACACTGCCATTTCAGGGGTCAACGTCGGCTTTGACTACAACTACTCTAAAAACCCAGGGGTGACTAAGGCCGACCAGATTTTTGCCTTCAACCTGTCTATCCCTCTTGACAGATTTTTGGGCACATCGGGAACCTGGGCGAGCTACAACATGACCAGCAATCGTCATGGCCCCCTCACTCAGCAAGCCGGGATCAACGGCAGTTTGCTGAAAGACAATAGACTAAGTTATAGCGTGCAACAGGGGTACCAAAGCCAGGACGGCGGTAATTCGGGTAATGCCAACATGGATTACAAAGGGGGCTCTGGTGAAAGCAATCTTGGCTACAGCTATGACAGAAACAGTCAACGATGGAGCTATGGCCTGCGTGGCGGCATCGTGGCGCACGAAAACGGTCTGACCCTTTCCCAACCATTGGGAGATACCATTGCCTTGGTGAAAGCGCCGGGGGCCGGTGGGGTCAATGTGCAAAATAACGCCGGTGTGCATACCGACTGGCGTGGTTACGCCGTGGTGCCTTATGCCCAGCCTTATCGCAAAAACAGCGTTAGTCTGGACACTCAAAGCTTCGGCAATGATGTGGATATGGAAACCAGTAAAGTGACAGTGGTTCCAACTCGTGGTGCTGTGGTTCGCGCTGATTTCGACACGCGTATCGGTCAACGTGCCCTTATTCAGTTGTTGTTCATGGGGAAAGTGGTGCCGTTCGGTGCGACAGTTAGCTTGGTTGAAGATAGCCGCACGATCACCGGTATTGTCAGCGAAAACGGCGAAGTTTATCTCACTGGCTTGCCAGAGAAAGGGAAGATCTTCGCCAAATGGGGTAATGAAAGTCATGAGCAGTGCTATGGCATTTATTCGCTGGTAAAAAACAAAACCGATGACCCGACAGCATTGATTAAAAACATTACGGCACAGTGCCGTTAAAGGCGCAGCAGGAGAACACCTATGGAGAGTACAAGGAACGTAAGCCTGAGTCTTGGGTTGCTGGTGGCGTTGGGCTTCTCAACTAATGCGCTGGCGGACTGCGCCGCTCTGGGCAGCGCGGTGAACAGTACCATCAATATGGGCAGTATAACCGTGCAACGAGACCTGCCCGTCGGGGCAGAGATAAGCCGTAAAGTGATCCCCGCTGAAACGACAGCCATCACCGGCGCTTGTTCAACGGGCACCTTTAGAGAGAGTGGTTCGGTGAATCAAGCCAACTACCGTTCTCTAGATGGTACAAACACTTATGCCAGTGGTATCAACGGCGTGGGGCTCAAGCTGAAGGTGCGCGGGCAGTATGTGCCGAGCAGCGGCTATCATTGGGAGACCAATATTTCTACCAACGGCTCGATTCGGTATAACCCGGAAATTGAGGTGATTTTGGTAAAAACGGGCGACATAACCTCGGGTCCACTGGCACTCGGCCCGCTGATTTCCGTGGCGGTGAATGCGACTAATGATGCTGCGGTGACTTACAGCCTTGCTTCCGGCAATGTCATGCAGGCGTCGTGCGAAATAACCGGTTCAAGCCGCATCCCAGTAGCAATGGGCGAAGCCAAGATGGAAGATTTCAAGGGTAAAGGTTCTACCCTGACGCCGGTTAATATCAACATTCCACTGCATTGTGATAGTAACGCTAAAGTGAATATCAGCTTTGCCGCTACTTCGTCGAAAGGCGACGGCATTATTGATTTGACCAGTGGTGGTGCAGAGGGTGTGGGTATTCAGCTCAAACTGCGTGACACGCGGGTGGATTTCGACCACACGCTGTTTGTTGCTCAGGCGACAGAGCAGGGGAATTTTAATATCCCGTTATCTGCTGTTTACATTCAGACAGCGGACAAAATCAAGCCGGGAGATGCCAACGCGGTGGCGAATTTCACCATTAGCTACCAGTGATTTTGCATTAAAACAAAAGGCCGGAAAGTCTGCACTTTCCGGCCTTTGTGTTTATTTTTTAGTTACCTGCCAAAGCCTGACTTATTTAATCGCCATGGCTTCTTTCATGGTGAAGAACAGATCCGTTTGGTCGGTCAGGCCCACCACGTTAGCAGCAAACGGGCCGTAGGCCGCGACGCGCAACTGGGTGCCAGTATGGCCCTGTGAATCCTCTTCTGAGTTGCCATAGCTGATGGTCATTGGCGCACCGTCTTTGGTGGTCAGGGTCTGCGTCAGCCCCGGCGCCTTCGCATCTTTCTCAACAATCTGGCTAGAGTGGGCGTGGTCGGCGGTCACGATAACCAGCGTGTTGCCGTCTTTACGGGCAAACTCCAGCGCTTTCTGCACGGCTTCGTCCAAATCAACCGTCTCGCCAAACTGTCCGCACGGGTTCGCCGCGTGGTCCTGTTTGTCGATGGACGCGCCTTCCACTTGCAGGAAGAAGCCTTTCTCCTGCGTCTTCAGCAGGTCGATGGCTTTCTCAGTCATTGCGGCGAGCGTTGGAATGTCGCTGGTGCGCTGTGGATTAGCTTCGCAGGTGACAGCCGGTTTATCGATATTGCCGTGGTAGCTGGCTTTAGGGCCGTACCAGCGCACTGGCATGTTGCCCGGGGAGAACAGACCTAACAGCGGTTTTTGCTGGTCTGCAAGGGTGATTTTCGCCAGCTCATCGGCGTTTTCTACCCACTGATAGCCCTGCGCGGTGGCCTGATCTTTCAGTGATTTCCCGGCAAACTCGCCGCTTTTGGCTAACTGGCCGAAGGATTTCGCGCCGCCGCCCAGCGTGACGTCAGCACGTGCTTTGATCAGCTGTTCGGTGATGGAGCCTTTGCCGCCGTTCTCCAGCGCATTGGTTGGGCATTTCTCGCTGGTTTCTTCCGGGCCGTAGCACTTACGGGAGGTGACGTGGGAGATTTGCGCCGCCGGAGTGGCGTCCTGCAATTCGGCGGTGGAGACGTTACCTGTGGCTTTGCCCGCCGCTTTCGCCAGTTCGAGAATGGTGACGTGGTCCTTGCCGTTGACATCCACACCCAGCGCGCCGTTGTAGGTTTTCACGCCGGTAGACCACGCGGTGGCGGATGCCGCCGAGTCAGTCACGTAGTCCGGCTTATGGCTCTTTTTATCCAAAGAGTAGTGAGTGTATTGGCCGGTCAATGGCAGGGCATCGATGCCTTTGAAATAGCCGCCCGCGCCTTCGGCATAGTTACGCGCCGAGGTGATTTCTGAGTCGCCCATGCCATCGCCAATCAGCAGGATGACGTTTTTCACCGTCTTATTGGTCAGTGAGGCTTTCAAGGCTTCCGTGGTGTCGCCGGTCAAACGGCGCGCGCCGCCTTGTTCGGTGATGTCGCCTTTGGCGGCGCGGGAGGTCAGGGCGTCATCGGCGATGGCGCTGCTGGCAGAGGTCAGAAGCAGGGCGGTAACTACGGAACGAGCAACAAAAGAGAGAGGCAGGTGCATAACAAAACTCCGTGTAATGAAGACCAGAAAACAAGAGATACAGTTTGTCGTACTTTGTTACACGGGAGCATAAGTCAGCGGCGTGACGCTTTTATGACATGAAGGATTTTTAGCGAGGAAAATAAAAAAAGCCCCTCATGGAGGGGCTTCGAGTCAGTCTGCAAATCAGACTTAGTTAACCTGAGTTGGCATACCAGAACGCAGTTCGATAGCGCGTTGTACGATGTTTTGGTTAACGCTTGGGTCCATAGCAACGGCGCCCACTTTGCCCGTCAGAGAAACAGGCAGTGGCTCTTGCGAGTCAAACTCTTCCTGGTTAGCAGACAGCGGGTTGTGGATCTCAACGTAACGCTTACCGTTTGGCTCAACGGTGGCTTTCAGCGGCTCGTTGATGAACTGTACACGAGTGTCTTGCGGCACGTTGTCGAACAGCCATTTGATGTCAGCATCGCGCAGACGCACACAGCCGTGGCTCACGCGCAGGCCGATACCGAAGTTGGCGTTAGTCCCGTGGATAGCATACAGGCGGCCAACGTACAGCGCGTACAGACCCATAGGGTTGTCCGGACCTGCTGGGAATACGGCTGGCAGATATTCGCCGCGAGACGCGTACTCTTCATGCATTTTTGCAGTCGGAGTCCAAGTCGGGCCGGCTTTTTTACGCTGGATAGTGGTCGTCCAGTTCAGCGGGGTGTCTTTGCCCAATTCGCCGATACCGATTGGCAATACCACCACGGTGTTGCTGCCTTTCGGGTAGTAGTAAAGACGCATTTCAGCGCTGTTTACCACGATACCTTCATGCGGGGTATCTGGCAGGATCAGCTGCTGTGGAATAGTCAACACGGTGCCCGGCGTTGGCAGGAACGGGTCCACGCCCGGGTTGGCTTCGAGCATGTTGCTCAGGCCCATTTGATACTGTGCGGCAAAACTCTCAAGAGGTAATTTGCTGTTTTCTGGAACGGTAACGGTGATGTTTTCCCCGACTAACCGCCCGCCATTGGCAGGAAGAGGGTACACCACGGCCGAAGCTGACTGGCTGTACGCAGCAACTGCCAAAACCATAGTAAGGATAGCGCGAATGCTCATTTTCATATTTGTCGTTGGTTCTTAATGCCACACAGGCAGTTGTTGTCGAAGTGTTCCCCCGGTGTTAACAGAAACAACCGGATGACTATTGTAGGTACACACTTGACCGGAACGAGAATCTTTATGTGTAACCAATCACATTTCTGGGCCGCCAATTATAAGGATTTATTTCAAACAGGCCAAAGCTTTTACAGGATGTCGGAAAAGTTCCCTAAACAATCGCATTTTTTGGAAGTACGATCACAGACGTTTTACATTTCATGACACTAAAGCCACTATTTCCGACAAAACGGCACCATCAATAACGCCGCCAAAAACATCCACGCCATCACCATAAAGGCGTCATTGAAAGCCATGGTGAAGGCTTCATTGGCGACCTTAATCCCAAACAGATTTTTCGCCATCAGCAGGGCATGCGCCGAGTCTGGGGTCAGTTGGCCGATGCGCGTCGCCAGCCCGCCGATCACTGTCTGCGCCTCTTCACCATAACGCCCCAACACGTCGCCAAAATGCGCGGTGTGTTCGCGAGTCCAGTCCTGCAACCAGGTATTCACCGTCGCTATGCCAATCGCCCCGCCGAGGTTACGCATCAGGTTAAATAAGCCCGACGCGTAGCGCAGCTCCGGCCCCTGAAAGGCGGTGAGCGCCATATTCACACTCGGCACGATGCACAGCATGATAAACAGCCCACGAATGATTTGCGGCCATAAGAACTGGTCTGCACCCCATTCGGGCGTGACTTGGGTGGTCAGCCACATGCTGGTGGAGAACCCCAATAACCCGGCAGTGATCAGAATGCGGCGGTCCACTTTGCCGATCAGCCTGGCGGCCATAATGGTGCTGAAAAACTGGCCAATGCCGACCACAAACACCGTCGTGCCAATCTGCAAACTGTTGAAGTCGCGAATGCGGCCCAAGAACACTGGCGTCAGGTAGGTCGAGGCGTACAGCCCGAAACCAATTACCAGATTGAATACGCAGGCAAAGGTAAAGGTTGGGTCGCGGAAGGGCGTCAGGCGCACAATCGGGTTTTTCGAATAGAAAGAACGCTCCAAAAACAGCACAAAAGCCACCAGTGAAAACCAGGCTGAGATCTGAATGTCCGGGTCGCTAAACCAGTTCTGGCGCGGTCCCTCTTCCAGCACGTACTCCAGACAGCCCAGCGCAATCGCCATCGAGAACAGATGCACCCAGTCGATGCGTTTGAGCATCGGGAAATTGGCTTTGTCGACATCAATGAACATCAGCGCGCCAATGGCGACCAGTACCCCCGGCACAATATTGATGAAGAAGATCCAGCGCCAGTCGAGCCATTCGGTGACCACGCCGCCGACGGTCGGCCCAAGAGTCGGGGCCAGCACGCTGACCATGCCCAAAATTGCCGGGATCAGCGCTTGCTGCTTGCCTTTAAACAGCGCAAAGCCGGTGGAGAACACCGTCGGCACCATCGCCCCGCCGGTAAAGCCCTGCAGCGCGCGGAAGAAAATCATCGACTCGATATTCCACGCCAGCCCACAGCCAATGCTGCTGAGAGTAAACAGCGCCGCCGAGGCGCTAAACAGCCAGCGAGTAGAGAGCGCCTGAGTCAAAAAGGCCGAGAAGGGGATCATCACCAGTTCGGCAATCAGATAAGAGGTCTGCACCCAGCTGATCTCATCCGGCCCGGCGGACAGTCCCGCCTGCACATCATTGAGCGAGGCGGCGACGATCTGAATGTCGATCAGAGCCAAAAACATGCCGAAAGCCATGATGCTAAAGATTAAAAATTTCCGCGCTGTGGGCAGGTCGCTGGGGGAGAAACCCGGCGCGACAGAAGAGGGGGCGGTAGCTTCTGACATTTCAAACACCTTTTTGAACTTGTTTATATGATGAGCATCATATTAATATGATCGCCATCATGCAATGAGTGAGAAGAAAAATGAGTGAAGCAACAGTTAGCGGGGCGCCGGAGATTCAGGGGAAAGAGAAAACGCGCCGTTCGCCGCGTATTTGGGTGGTGAGCGGCATTGCGCTGGCGGTGGCATTGGGCGGTGCAGCGTGGCTGCTGGCCGCGCCGTCGACAGAGTCAACCGACGATGCTTACGTCAGTGCGGATGCCACCACGGTCGCGCCGAGGGTCAAAGGTTTTATCTCTAACGTGCTGGTGAAACACAACCAGTGGGTGAAGGCCGGGCAGCCGCTGGTGGCTATCGACAGCGAAGAGTTCAACGCGCGCGTCGCGGCGGCGGAGGGCGACGTGGCCGACGCCAAGGCGCAGGTCGAGGCACAACAGGCAGCGCTGGTTAGCCAGCAGGCGCAGGAGCAACTGGCGCAGACGCAAATTCAGGCCGCGCGCACGGCGATCCGTTCTTCTCTCGCCGAGCAGCAGCATGCGCAAGACGAGCAGCGGCGCTATCAGGCGCTGGTCAACAGCGGCGCGACCTCGCGCAATGACGCTGAACGCTTCAAAACTACCGCCGTGACCGCCGAGCAAAACGCCGCCCATGCCAGTGCGATGCTCGACGTGGCGCAGAATCAGGCGCAGGTGACTCACGCCCAGCGCGCCGAGATTCAGGCGTCACTGGCTCTGGCGCAGGCCGCGTTGCAGAAGGCGCAGGCGGCACTGGATTTAGCCCAGCAGGATCAGCGCCACACCACTATTACCGCGGCGATTGACGGCGTGGTTGGCAACCGACAGGTGCAAATTGGCGACTATGTGACGCCGGGTCAGCGCCTGATGACGCTGGTGCCGCTCAACGATCTCTATGTGGTGGCTAACTTCAAAGAGACGCAAACCGAGCGGATTCAGCCGGGGCAGAAGGTGTCGGTCAGCGTCGATGCGCTGCCGGATGTTAAATTGCACGGCGTGGTCGACAGTTTGGCGCCGGGGTCGGGTTCTACCTTCGCGCTGCTGCCGTTTGAGCCGGGCACGGGCAACTTCACCAAAATCGTCCAGCGCGTGCCGGTGCGTATTCATCTCGATGCCGACCAGCAGGGGCTGGCCGCGCTGCGACCGGGTTTGTCCGTTGATGCCAAGGTTAGCCTGCATGAGTGAATGTCGCAGCGCGCTGCGGTAGACTAGCGGGGCTAGAGGTCTCACCAATCAGGAAGTTAATCATGCGTTACGAAAGTGAACATAAGGCGAAGATTCGCGAGCAAATCCTCAAAGAGGCGGCTAAAGCAATTCGCATCAATGGTCCGGAAAAGGTCAGCGTAGCCGGGGTGATGAGCCAGGCTGGGTTAACCCATGGCGGATTTTATGCTCACTTCGCATCGAAAGAGGCCCTGATTGAAGCCGCCATTGGCCAAATGTTTGACCAAAGTATGGCGCGCTGGGACAGGGATAACCAAGACCTGAACGCCCGCGAGCAGTTGGCGGGATATATCGACTTCTACCTGTCGCCGTGGCATCGCGATAACCCGTCGCAGGGCTGCCCGGTGGCGGTATTGCTCACCGAAGCGCCGCGTATGACGCCACCGTGCCGCACGGCTTTCGCCCAAGGCATCGGCAGGCTGCGTGGCATGGTGATTGGCCAACTGCGCGAGATGGGCGTGGAGAAGCCAGAAACGGCGGCGGTAGCACTGAGCGCCGAGTTGATGGGCACGCTGTCACTGGCGCGCTGCGAGCCGGACCCGGCTAAGTCAGATGCCCTGTTGGTCGAGGCCAAAAAACGCATCATGGCGCAACTGGCTCTGCATTAATCCTGCGGTTCGACCTGTGTTCGCTGCAATAAAAAAGCCCTGAATATTCAGGGCTTTGTTTTTTGTGTTTAAGGTTAACGTGTGAAGGTTGTCCCTTTTAAGTCTGCAATTAGAAGTCGTAACCCACGGTTGCCACCACGGTACGCTCCTGACCCCAGTAGCAGTAGCTGGTGCCGTAACAGGCTGCGACATATTTCTTGTCGAACAGGTTGTTAGCATTCAGCTGCACGTACGCGCCTTTCAGCTGCGGGTTGAACTGCGCCAGATTCATACGTACTGACGCATCAACCAGCGTGGCAGACGGCATGTGCAGGGTGTTTTCGTTATCGGCCCACTGGGTGCCGATGTAACGCACGCCCGCGCCCAGATCAACACCAACCGGCGTGTTGTACTGGCCCCAGATGGAAGCCATCTGTTTTGGCGTCACGTACGGGGTGTTGCCGTCGTTGGTGGTGGAGTCGTCAAAGCGCACTTTGTTGTAGGTGTAGCCCGCCATCACGTTAAAGCGATCGGTAACTTGCTTCTTCGCTTCCAGCTCAAGACCTTGAGAACGGATTTTACCCGCAGGCTCATAGTAGCTGCCCACCACCACGCGGTTGCCCACGTCGTCCTGCGTCAGGTCATAAATCGCCGCGGTATACATGTCGGAAGTGCCGACCGGCTGGTACTTGATACCGGCTTCATACTGCTCGCTTTGCATCGGTTTCAGCAGGGTGTTGTTTGGCCCCGGCAGAGCAGAAGGGGTCATCGCCTGGCTGTAGCTGACATAAGGAGAGATGCCGTTTTCAAACGCGTACAGCAGGGAAGCGCGGCTATTGAAGTGGCTATCAGTACGCTCGGTGGTCACGTCGGTCAGGCCGATGGTGTCCACGGCGGCAGTTTTGGTTTTCAGGCGGTCATAACGGCCGGACAGGGTCAGATGCCACTGGTTCCACGCCATATCATCCTGAATGTAAGTGCCATTCTGCTCATAACGGTTTTTGCCGGTTTTGTCGCTATAGAACGCCAGATTTGGACCACCGGTGTAGCCGGTGTACGGGTTCAACTGGCTGGCCGTCGCGCCTTGAGATTTCAGGTCATTCATAAAGTAGGAGTAGTCGAAACCAACCACCACTTTATGCTCCAGCTCGCCGGTCGCAAAGTCCGCTTCCAACTGGTTATCTACTGCCACGCTGTCCAGAGAGGAAGTTTCGCCACTGTAGTAGCGGTTCATCAAGGTGCGATCGGCATTCCAGCCAGCCTGATAGACCTGATCCAACTCGGTGTTGGAGTGGGTGTAGCTGGTGTTTTGGCGGAATGACCAGACGTCGTTAAACGCGTGGCGGAATTCGTAGCTATAAATCTGCTCCCAGCGTTTGAACTGGTTCAGCGAAGACTCGCCGTCGAAGAAGCCACGGCTCAGGCGATCGCCGTACAGGCTGCCGTCGGCAGGGACTGCGGCGTGATAACCGCCGGACGGGTCTTTTTGCAGATAAGCGCGCAGTAACAGGGAGGTGTTTTCATCCGGCTGCCACATCAGCTGTGGAGAGATGGCATAACGCTCTTCGCGCTGGTGGTCGTACTGGGTGTCGCTGCTGCGGGTCATGCCGGTCAGGCGGAAAGCCCACTGGTCATTGATGGCGTTGGTGTAATCGAACGCGCCGCCTTTAGTGTTTTGCGTGCCGCCTGACAGACGGAAGTGGCCTTCTTCAGTGAACTGCGGGCGCTTGGAGGTTTCCATCACGATGCCGCCCGGAATGCTCTGGCCGTAGAGGGCAGAAGAGGGGCCTTTCAGCACGTCGATACGCTCGAGGAACCATGGGTCAACCTGAATGGAGTTGTAGCTGCCGCCATCGCTCAGAATACGCAGGCCATCAAGGAAGGTGTTGTTGACGTCACCGCCGTGGAAACCGCGCAGAGAAATGGTGTCGTAACGGGTTGCGCCACCGGCGAAGTTGGTGAACACGCCCGGCGTATAGTTCAGCGCGGCGTTAACGGTGGTGGCGTTCTGGTCGTCCATCTGCTGACGAGTCACTACTGACACAGCCTGACCGGTGGTGATGATCGGCTGATCGGTTTTGGTTGCTGTACGACTGGTTTTCGCGTTGTAACCCTGAGTCGGGGTATCGGCAGTTTGTGGCGGAGCTGCGGTCACGACAACGGTGTCTTCAGCGAACGAGGCAGCAGGTAGCGTCAGCGCTACGGCGCACAATAGCACCGAGCGTTTTAGAGGGAAGGCCAACAACATATTCAAAGTCCCTATAGATATCGAGATGAAATATCGAGTTATAAAAAGTGTGTGTGTAAAAAAAGCCCATGACGGCGTCATCTGAGCTTAAAAGCCGGGCATTCGCGGGGGGTTATTGCCACAACAAAAACACCCGCTGAAAGTGGGTGTTTATTCATAACTTACGTGAATGCTAAACTTAATGATAATTGTTATCATTATTGTTTTTCAATTTCAAGGGAACTTTTAATAAAAATTTAAAATGAGGTTGTTTTTTATCCTCATATTTATCATGGAATTGGCCGCTTTTTGCTCTATTACGGCTTAACTCAACATTGCTTGTTAACAAAGTGTTAAGTAAATTTTTGGCAATGATTCAACATGTGCGGAGAAGCTAATGAGTGAAAAATGGCAGCAGGTTGACAGCTATATCGTGGATAAACTGGTGGGCAGTGACGACACGCTGGACGCGATTTTGCAAAATAATGCGCGAGCCGGATTGCCCGCCCACGACGTGGCACCTAATCAGGGGAAACTTCTGGCGCTGTTTGCCCAAATGGTCGGAGCAAAACGCATTCTGGAGATCGGCACCTTGGGCGCATACAGCACGGTGTGGCTGGCCCGCGCCTTGCCGGAGGGCGGGGAGGTGGTGACGCTGGAGGCCGACCAGCACCATGCACAGGTGGCGCGGCAAAATATAGAACTGGCGGGTTTGCAGTCGCGTATCAAGCTGCACCAAGGCCCGGCGCTGGACACTTTACCTGCGCTAATTGATTCAGGCCCGTTCGATATGATTTTCATCGACGCCGACAAACCGAATAATCCTCATTACCTGCAATGGGCGCTCAAGCTCTCACGGCCCGGTACATTGATCATCGGTGACAACGTGGTGCGCGACGGCGAAGTGGTCAATCCCGCCAGCGACGACGATCGCGTGCAGGGCGTGAGAAGCTTCTTCGACCTGATTGCCGAAGAGCCGCGCCTGAGTGCCACCGCGCTGCAAACCGTCGGCAGTAAAGGCTGGGATGGCTTCTTGCTGGCCCGCGTTTTGTAATAAATGAAGTAATTACTCAAATATCCCTAAACCTTTGCCCTAAATTTCCGATAAGAATTCCGCAATAGGTCGTTCTATTTTAATTTTTAGGGTTAATAAGGGATTTTTGATGAAAAAAGTATTACTTACCGCTGCTTTTGCCGTGCTGCTGTCTGGTTGTGCTCAACAGACTTTCAACTTGGGTCAGGGCGTGGCGACTAAGCCGAAAGAAGTGACCACGCATCACTTCTTCGTCAGCGGTATTGGTCAGCACAAAATGGTTGATGCAGCGAAAGTCTGTGGCGGCGCAGATAAAGTTTCTCGCGTAGAAGTTCAGGAAACCTTCCCTAACGTTCTGCTGAGCATCGTGACCTTTGGTATCTACACCCCGCGTGAAGCGCGCGTTTACTGCGCATAATAGGATATTTATCCTTGCTTAACGGGCGCCGAGTGCGCCCGTTTTCACATCTAAAGTCAGGCTGCACAAGGCTTGGCGGCCATAATTCTAAAAACAACATGACTCATTCATCCCCCCTAATCTGAAAAGCCGGAACTTCACATTTTCACCAGCGTCTTAATCGTCAGTTTCACTTGGATGAAACTGTTAATAGAACGCTTAAAAGGGCAAGTCGCCCTCTGGCAAAAATGTGGGAATTTTTAAGGGATTAATGATGAAAAAAGTATTACTGACCGTGGCTTTTGCTGCTCTGCTGTCTGGTTGTGCTCAACAGACGTTCAATATGGATCAAGGCGTGGCGACTCAACCTAAAGCAGTGACCACACATCACTTCTTCGTCAACGGTATTGGGCAGCACAAAATGGTTGATGCAGCGAAAGTGTGCGGCGGCGCGGATAAAGTTTCTCGCGTGGAAGTGCAGGAAACCTTCGTGAACGGGCTGTTGAGTCTGGTGACTTTCGGCATCTACTCTCCGCGTGAAGCGCGCGTCTACTGCGCGCAATAGGTCTGGCTGTGTGTTAAACGGGTGCTTAGTGCGCCCGTTTCTTATTTTATGAAAGTTGCATGTGCAACAGGGGGAAAGGATTGCCCTGACCATCATGGCTGGAGCGGGAAACCACGCTAAAGCCTTGTTTCTGATAGAAAGCCAGCGCCTGCGGGTTCTGCTCATTGACGTCCAGCTTAGTGGCGTTCATCTGCTCGACGGCGTACTGCAACAGGGCTTTACCAATCCCTTTGCCGTGGGCTTCAGGTGCCACAAACAGCATTTCCACATTGCCCTCCGATACCCCGACAAACCCCTGAATCACTGAGTCTGCGTCTTTAAACACCCGCAGCTTCACGGCTTGCAAATAGTTATGGCGTATTTGCGGGCGCATCGCGGCGATATCCGCCTCTTGCAGAAAATCATGCGTGGCCCTGACCGAGCTTTCCCAGACCTCAATAATTCGGTCAAACTCTGCTTCATGCGTTTCAACGATGCCATTCATTGCTGTTGTCCTTATTATCAGCGCGTTAGGCCGATAATAAGTGGATTGTCAGCCCAACGCCAGCCCGAGCACCGCGCCTACCGCCAGCACCCACAGCGGGTGAAAACGCTTGCTTACCGCCATCAGCGTGCAGATAGCAATCACCGCCGCCATGCTCAGATTAGGCGCCGTGGCCTTGGCTATCAACAAGCCGCTAGAAACCACCAAGCCGACGGTCACCGGCACCAGCCCGCGCTGAACGATTTGCCGCCATGGTCGGTCTTTGTAGCGTTTCCAGCCGCCCATCACGATAAGTGTAATGATGGAAGAGGGGCCAAATTTCGCCAGAGACGACACCAGCAGTCCCGCCCAGCCCGCCACCTGCCAGCCGACCAGCGGTACTATCATCATGTTCGGGCCGGGAGCCGCCTGCGCCAAGGCGAACAGGGCGCTGAACTCCTGAGCACTCATCCAATGATGCACTTGCACCACTTCGCGCTGCATCTCCGGCAAAATGGTATTGCCGCCGCCGAAGGCCAAAACCGAAAGCTGGGTAAAGAGTAAAGCCAGAGAAATCAGTACCGCGCTCATGCTTTGCTCCTCGCACAGATGAAAATACTGATCGGGGCCAGCACCAGCATCACGGGCAGCATCGGGATACGGAATCCGGCAATGGCGATAACACCAACGGCCACCACGACCAACTGCAACCATTTACCCCACAGCGGAGCCAGCATCTTGACGCCGGTGGAGAGCAACAGGCCACCCGCCGCGGCCGCCAGCCCGGCAAACAGATGCTCGATCAGCACATCGTTTTGATAGCGGGCATACACCAGCCCGAGTAGCACCACGCAGATAGTGGGCGCCAGTATTAGCCCCATTAAAGCCGACAGTGCGCCGCGCAGCCCGCGAAACTCCATCCCCAGCGCGACTGACAAATTAATAATGTTGCCGCCGGGCAGGAACTGGCACAGCCCTAACAGCTCGGTGAACTGCGCGGCGCTCAGCCAACGGCGCTTTTCGACCAGCATGTGTCTCGCCATCGGCAGCACGCCGCCAAATCCGGTCAGGCCGAGAATAAAAAAGCCCATAAACAGTTGCCGACAGTCGGGTGTGTGCAGCTCGGCTTCATGGTGAGAACGGGTCTCTAAAGAGTGTTGAGTCATGATGGTAATTCCCTGAAAAGCGTGCTTTACGCTCTGGTTTTTTTGCCATAATGCGCGGCGGCGTGCCATGATGTCTAATGCATTTAATGACCACAAAGGATACCTAAAAGGTATGTCAAAGCTGGATCTGCGAAAACTCCGCGCGTTTGTTACCGTGGTCGAAGAAGGCAGTATTTCCCGCGCCGCCGAGCGTCTGTTTATTCAGCAGCCGCCGTTAAGTCGCTTATTGCAGGGGCTGGAGCAGGATTTTGGCGTGCCGCTGCTGGTTCGCCAGCCGCGCGGTGTGGTGGCGACTGACGCCGGAAGCGTGCTGCTGCAAGAGGCGCGGGCGCTGCTTTCTCGCGCCGATCAGCTGGAGGCGGCGATGCAGCGCGCGGCGCAGGGCAAGCAGGGGAGCATCACTGTCGGCTTCACCAGCTCTTCCGCGCTGCACTCCTTTGTGCCGGAAGTGCTGCGCCGCTATCGCGAAATTTATCCCACTGTGAGCACTCAACTGGAAGAGGCGGGAAGCACCGAACTATTGCAGGGCGTGCTGGCGCAGCGCATTGACCTCGCGTTTGTCAGGATGCCGGTTCACGGCATGCCGGAATTGAAGGTGGAACGCGTGTTGCAGGAGCCAATGCTGGTGGCGCTTCCGGCGAGGCATCGGCTGGCAACGCTGCCGCGCGACGAGCCGATTTCCCTCAAAATTCTGGCGAATGAGCCTTTTGTCCTTTACCGACGCCCGGCGGGACAGGGGCTGTACGACGCCATTCTGGCGGCCTGTTTCCGCGCCGGGTTCAGCCCGCAGATAGTGCAAGAAGCGCCGCGTTTGACTTCATGCCTAAGCTTGGTGGGCGCGGGGCTTGGCGTGTCTATCGTGCCGCAGTCAATTACTCGGCTGGGCGGAGAAGGGATGGTGTTTCTGCCGCTGGTGGCGCAGGCGCAGCTCAGCGCGCCACTCTATTTGGCTCGCCGCGAAGACAGCGACGCCTCGGCGATTATCAATACATTCTGTGAGTTACTGCGCACTCAGCTGATTGATAATTAAAGATGTTCTTCGGAGATGTGGCGCACCGTGGCTTCCAGCGTGCTGGAGTCGGATTCAATGGCGCTCAATAGGGAGTCGAGTAAACCGGGGAAGCGTGCGTCGAGGTCTTCGCGACGCAGAGATAACAAGTTGGCGCGGCCGTCCGGGCGCTGCCAGATAACGCCGCTGTCGCGCAACACCCGCCAGTGGTGGGTTAAGGTCGATTTCGACAAGCCCTGCAACAGGGTTCCGCAAGGGTGTTCGCCGCCTTTGGCCAGCGTGCGTACTACGGCTAAACGCAGCGGATTGCCCAGTGCTGTCAGCACGTTTTCTAAGCGAATCTGCTCGCGCTCGGGGTGGTTCGCTATCATTGGACTGATCCTCTTGGTTTCACGCCGACGTGCGTGGGACGCGCAATATAGCTCATACAGCTACACTGTTTAAAGCACACATCACGACGATTTCACTAATAGAATAAATTTATTGTACGAATATACTCGTACAGTTGTATTATACCGCTCGTTAAATGAAATGACGAAAAACTGCACAACGCAGGCCGTCAACTTTGCCATCCATCACGTAAGGACGTTATATGGCTCGCCAAACCCCCATTGAGCGCTACCGCAATATCGGTATCTCAGCACACATCGACGCCGGTAAAACCACCACCACCGAGCGCATCCTGTTTTACACCGGCATGAACCATAAGCTGGGTGAAGTGCATGATGGCGGTGCGACGACGGACTGGATGGCGCAAGAACAAGAACGCGGGATCACCATCACTTCGGCGGCGGTGACCTGTTTCTGGCAGGGTATGGACCACTCGTTTGATGCCCACCGCATCAATATTATCGACACCCCGGGGCACGTCGATTTCACCATCGAAGTTGAGCGCTCAATGCGCGTGCTCGACGGCGCGGTGATGGTCTATGACTCGGTCGGCGGCGTACAGCCGCAGTCGGAAACCGTGTGGCGTCAGGCCAACAAGTACAAAGTGCCGCGTCTGGCTTTCGTCAACAAAATGGACCGTCCGGGGGCTAACTTCTTCCGCGTTCGCCAGATGATGGTTGACCGACTGAAAGCTAATCCGGTGCCGATTGTTATCCCGATTGGTAGCGAAGAGAACTTCGTCGGCGTGGTCGATTTACGCAAAATGCGCGCCATCCTGTGGGATGACGAGACGCAGGGCATGACCTTCCGCTACGAGCCGATCCCTGCGGATTTGCAGGCGTTGGCCGAAGAGTGGCGCGAAAAAATGGTCTCTGCGGCGGCCGAGGCCAATGATGCGTTGATGGATAAGTACCTTGAAGAAGGTGACCTGTCCGAAGACGAAATCACCCAAGGTCTGCGTATTCGCACGATTGCCGGTGAGATTCAGCCGATGCTGTGCGGCAGCGCCTTTAAGAACAAAGGCGTGCAGCGCATGCTCGACGCGGTGGTCGAACTGATGCCTTCTCCGCTGGATATCCCGCCAGTTGCGGGCACCGACGAGAAAGATCAGGAAGTGTTCCGTCATTCTGACGACAACGAGAAGTTCTCGGCACTGGCGTTCAAACTGATGACCGACCCCTATGTGGGGCAATTGACCTTCGTGCGCGTCTATTCAGGCGTGTTGAAGAAGGGCGATAGCGTCTACAACCCGGTGCGCGGCAAGAAAGAGCGAATCGGCCGTATTGTGCAGATGCATGCTAACGATCGTATTGAGATTGATGAGATCCGCGCGGGCGATATTGCGGCCTGCGTGGGTCTGAAAGACGTGACCACTGGGGAGACCCTGTGTGACCCGTCTGACATCATCACTCTGGTACGCATGGAGTTCCCTGAGCCGGTGATTTCACAGGCTATCGAGCCAAAAACCAAGGCCGATCAGGAGAAAATGGGCATTGCGCTGTCACGATTGGCGTCGGAGGACCCGTCGTTCCGTATTCGTACTGACGAAGAGTCCGGGCAGACGATCATCTCTGGCATGGGCGAGTTGCATCTGGAGATCATCGTTGACCGTATGAAGCGCGAGTTTGGCGTCGAAGCCAATATCGGTAAGCCTCAGGTGACTTATCGTGAAACCGTGCGCAAAACGGTAACCGACGTTGACGGCAAATTTGTGCGCCAGTCCGGCGGTAAAGGCCAGTACGGCCACGTGGTGTTCACCCTCGAACCGCAGGAAGCGGGCAAAGGTTTTGCCTTTGTTGATGCCACCAAAGGCGGGGTGGTGCCACGTGAGTTTATTCCGGCAGTTGAAAAAGGGGTGGTTGAAGCGCTGAACAACGGCATTTTGGCCGGATATCCGGTGGTGGATGTCAAGGTGACATTGACCTTCGGTTCATCTCACGAGGTGGATTCCTCGGAAATGGCTTTCAAAATGGCGGCTATCTTTGGTTTCAAAGAGGCGGCGCGTCAGGCCAGCCCGGTTATCCTCGAGCCGATGATGCGCGTTGAAGTGGAAACGCCGGAAGACTACGCCGGTGGCGTGATGGGCGATTTATCTTCCCGTCGCGGTACGGTGCAGGGTATGGAAGAGATCGCCGGCGGTGGCGGCAAGATCATCAAAGCCGAAGTGCCGCTCTCCGAGATGTTTGGTTACTCGACCTCGCTGCGATCTATGTCGCAGGGCCGTGCAACCTACACCATGGAGTTCAGCCATTACGCCGAGGCACCGCGCAACGTCGCAGAAAGCATCATCGCCGCGCGTGGCTAATCAGTAAAAATGGAGTACAACGAAACGGCCTGAAAGGGCCGTTTTTTTTGGCAGTTGGGCAAGGGACTTAGTTCACGGTGAAATAAGGAGGTTAAGATGTATTGGCATGAGCATCTGAAGTGTGTGAAAATCATACACATCTTTGATGAATACAAGGAGTGTGTAATGTCAGTTATTTCGCCCAAGGCCAAGCGAAGAACCAACGTCACGTTAAACGCTGAGCTGCTGGAGCAAGCCAAAGCGTTAGGCATTAATTTATCCGCGACTTTTGACATAGCGTTAAAAGAAGCCGTCAGGGAACAGCAGAGGAAACAGTTCATGGAAGAAAATCAGCAAGCCATCGATTCATGCAATGCCTTCACCGAAGAGGCCGGGTTATTTTCACAAGGAAGGGGCGTGTTGTAATGGCGCAATTCGATATTTATGAAAATCTTGGCGCGGGAAAGAGCAAGTATCCCTTCTTTATGGATATCCAAAACCCCCTGTTTGAGCGGCTCAATGAGCGCGTGGTGATCCCCTTAACCTCAATTGACAACCTTAAAGCTATCAAGCAATTACATCCTTCCATCGAGGTTTCGGGCCAGCATTATCTGGTTATGACCAATCTATTGACCAGCATTAGTATGCAGGAGTTACGGCATCAGCCGGTGATCAATGCGGGTAGTGTGAGAGATGAAGTGGTGGCTGCGATGGATCTGCTGGTGTTGGGGATTTAGTCGCCACGGCGCGAAGGTATTTCCCTCCCCGAGTCAAGGGAGGGAAAAGCGCGGCGCAGCTTATTTCAAGCTTTCACTCAGGAAGGTTGTCGCTTCGCTGATGGCTCCACGGGTCGCTGGCGTTTGTGACAGCGCGTTAAGCAGCACGAAGTCGTGAATGGTCCCGACATAGCGAGTGGCGGTAACCCGCACGCCAGCTTGAGTCAGTTTGCGAGCATAAGCTTCGCCTTCGTCACGCAGCACGTCGTTTTCGTCGGTGATCACCATCGCCTGCGGCAAGCCTTTCAGCTGTTCAATCGTGGCATTCAGCGGCGAATGGTAGATATCTTCGCGTTTAGCAACATTCGGTTCGTATTGGTCCCAGAACCACTTCATACCATCGCGGGTTAACCACGGCCCCTGAGCAAATTCGCGGTATGAGCCATTGTCAAAGTTGGCAGAGGTCACCGGGTAGAACAGCAGTTGGGCTTTAATGGCTGGCGTCTTGCGCTCTTTAGCCAGCAGGGTTACCACCGCGGCCATGTTGCCACCGACGCTATCACCGGCGACAGCCAACCGTGATGCATCCACGTTGAACTCATCGGCGTGGTCGGCGATGTATTTGGTCACGGCATAATCCTCTTCAATCGCCACCGGATAGTGGTTTTCCGGAGAGCGGCTGTAATCCACGAACACCAGCGTTGCCTTACTGCCCACCGCCAGTTCGCGAACCAGACGATCGTGAGTATTTTTATCGCCCATCACCCAGCCTGCGCCGTGGAAATACACAATCACCGGCAGTTTCTGGTTAAAGCCCTGAGGGCGAATAACGCGGATATTGGTTTTTCCTTTCGGGCCAATCGGCAGCACTTTGTCTTCAATATCTACATTCAGCAGGTGGTCAGGCTTGGCTTGAGCGCCTTCAAGTACCTTGCGGGCGTTGGCGGGTGTCATTTTATAAATCGGCGTTGAACCGGCCAGTGAGTCGAGAAAAGCCTGAGTGGTTGGCTCAAGCACCGGCGCGGCGAAGGCGCTGGCAGATAACATGGATAACGCTAAGGTGCTGGCTGCAGTGATTTTACGTTTCATTATTTTCTCTCGCTTATGTTGTAAACAGGATGTTGTGGTGACGGGATGTTTTATATCGTGCAATTAAATAGCGCACAAGTTAATTGTTATGTTTTAAATAGCGCGATAAGCAAATTATGGATAAAAGTGATAGTTAAGGTCCTATAAATCAATGGCATAACATTTTGTGCTTTTTTTGTAGCAACAATAGTGGTCTGCCGTGGGGGAAAGGTTAGAAGAGTGTGGTGAAGAGATGGGCTATTTAACTGAAAATTAATAAAAATTCGGCGTGCCGTCAGCCAAAGGTAATGTCCTGTAAAGAGCAAAACCAACTTAGCAGAAGACGTGCTAAGCTCCTGCAACATTTTGAAACATCACGCTCAGGATAGATCGGCAATGGACGTGTTTTTGGCTTATCTCATTGAAAACCCGTCGCGGGTTTTGGTTTCTTTAGCTTCCATTGGCTTGGTGATCTTCGCCGCGCTGTTACGCGGCGCTCAGGCCGTTTTCGCCAGCTTATTGGCGATTTTTGGCTCCTTTTTGGCGATGTTGCTCTAGATTTTGCTTTTGAAGGCTAACTGAACTGCCATCGGTGATGCCTTACTCTAGAAGAGAGCGTCTGGTCGCAGGGGGTTGCGACCAGACGAGGGGAGACGGCACCGGCGGTGAGTCAGTTTTTAGCTTTGCTGGCCGTCATTGGCGATAAGCCACAGGCGAATGGCTTGGTCGAGCTCTAGAATATCGGCACACAGCTGGCGGAAGTCGGTATTCAGCGCCTCAGCGTCCGGATTACCAAAGGTTTGATCCTCCATCATGCTAGCCATCTCCTCAATCTGCTCGGCCCCAACTATCTGCGCCGCGCCGCTGATCTTGTGCAATGCCTCGGCGAAAGTCTGCCACTCCTCATTCTCCAGCGCGGCGGTCGCTGCTGCCACGTCGCGGCGGTTTTCATCCCGCGTCTGCTCCAGCATCTGGCGGAGCAGGGCGTCATCTCTCATCGCCAGCGCCCGTAAACTTGGCAGGTCAATCAGGGTTTCCAGTGGCGGCGGCGTGGAGATCACCGACGCCAACTGGTGCAGCGCCGCGTTGAGCTGCTTCATGCGCAGCGGCTTGAAGAAGCACTCGTTCATGCCGACGTCGAGACTGGCTTTGCGCTCGGCGGCTTGGGCGTTGGCCGTCAGCCCCCAAATCACCGCCGGTTGACCGTTTTGGCGAATGGCCCGCGTGAGCGCCAGCCCGTCCATTACCGGCATATGGCAATCGGTTATCACCAGATCCACGTGATGCTCCTGCCACAGGCGCAGCGCCTGCTCGCCATTCACCGCCTCGATCACCCGATGCCCCAGCGACGTCAACTGACGGCGCAACAGCAGGCGGTTGGTCGGGTGGTCATCGGCAATCAGAATATCCAGCGAGCGCGGCGTGATGCGCAGGCCATCCTCGGTCACCACCGGCGAATGCAGGGCCTGACGGGCAGGGAGGTCGAAGGTGAGGATCACCCGCGTACCTTGACCCGGCTGGCTGTCGAACCGGCAGATGCCGCTCATCAACTGGATTAACTCGGCGCTGATCACCAAGCCAAGCCCGGTGCCGGTCTGCTTTTTGCCCGCGTCGAGCTGCTTAAACGGCACAAACAGCTTCTGCTGATCATCATCGCTGATGCCAATCCCTGTGTCGTGAACCACCACCTGCATTTGCAGGCGGTCTTCTGCACTCAGCGAGCCGGACAGCTCAATGCCCACCGTGCCTCGGGTGGTGAATTTCAGTGCGTTGCTCAGGTAGTTGTACAGCACCTGTTTCAGGCGCTGCGGGTCTAGCCAGACTTCCAGATCTTGGGTCAGGCTGTTGTCCCAGCTGAGTTTCAGCCCTTTCTGCTGGGCCAAGCCTTCAAAGATATGGACCACCGAGGAGCAGGTTTGCACTGGCGACACCCACTGCGGCGACAACTCAAGGTTGCCGGACTCAATCTTCGCCAGATCCAGCACGTCGCCCACTAACTCAATCAGCGACTGGGCTGAGGTGTAGGCCAGTTGCAGAGCCTCGCCGTCCGGCGTGTCGGCGTGGCGGCTGTTCTCCGCCAGTTCGAGCAGGCCGATAATCGCGCTGACCGGGGTACGAATTTCATGGCTCATGGTGGCGAGGAAGGTGCTTTTCGCTTTATTGGCCTGCTGGGCATTATCTTTTTCGGCGGATACCTCAACCAGCAGGTTTTCGTAATCGGTAATGTCCTGCCAGCCGCAGATAAGCCCGTCAATCGCCCCTTTATGGTCGTTTAACACCGTGGTCCAGTGGGCGACGATGCGATCTTCCTCGCCATTAAACAGCGTGGCGCGCTGATGGTATTCGTGACCTTGCTCTTCGTGTTGACGCTGGAACAGTAACGGCTTGAGCGCGGGCAGTAGCGGCGACAGCGGGTGGCGCTGGTCAAACAGCGGCAGCGCCATATGTTCGGGTGCTACTTGCGCAAAAAACTGGTCATAGGCGTGGTTGTGACTTATCACCTCACCATGGCGGTTGACCACGTAAATGGGCGTCGGCGAGCCGTTCAGCAGGGTGTCGCGGAAGTTAAGTTGGAGCAGCAGCGCGGCCTGCGCCTTTTGCTTCACTTTCATCGCCCGGCGCAGCCAGAAGGCCCAAATCAGGGTACTGGCGACCAATATGCCCGCCAGCCCGAACATCAAATAATATTGGGTGCTGTAGAGCTTCCAGGTTTCCAGCGGCACTTCCGGGCTGCCTTGCCACTTGTTGAAGATTTTGGCGTAGGCGCGCGGCGGAATGTCGGCCAGCGTCTTGTTGAGAATGCTTTCTAGCTCGCGCTGGTCTTTGCGCACGCCGAAGCTGACGGTCGCCGTCTGGTCGCCCACGCGGGCGGCGATTTTTAGCCGACCGGAAAAGTAGCGATCAATCATAAAGCTGGCGCCGGTTTGGATATGAATCGCGGCGTCGGCACGTTTTTCTTCCACCAGTTTCATGGCGAGAGTGGCATTGGCCACGGGGATCCACACCACTTCCGGGTACAGCTCGGCATATTTTTGTTGGATCTGATTACCTTCGACCACCGCCACGCGCATCTTGCCGCCAAGCTCGGTTGGTGCTTTGTCGTCATTGCGCACCACCAGAACAAAAGGCGCGAACAGGAACGGGCGGGTAAAGGTCATCTTGTCTTCGCGCTGCGTACTCTGGCTCAGGGCGGCAATCATATCGCCTTTATGGTTGACCAAATCGTCGGCCATATTGCTGACATCGCCCTCGGGGATCATTTCGAAATGAATGCCGGTGCGCAGGGAAATCAAGTGCAGCAGGTCCATGCTGATGCCGTGGAAGCTGCCATTAGCGTCGCGCAGGCTGACCGGCGCATAGAACGGATTGGCAATCACCTTAATGACCGGATTTTCTTTGATCCACTGCTGCTCGTGGGGCGTCATTTTCACCGGTTGGTGCAGGAAGAAGAAGTCCGGGCCAAGGAACCATGAGTTGATGATGGCGTCCTGTTGCAGCGGGGTGACGGCGGCCAGCACGCTGTTCACCGCGCGCAATAGCGCGGCGTTGTCTTTGCGCATCACAAAGCGCGCCCCGGCGTCGAGAGCGGGGGAGACGGAGACCACCGACAGGCTGTTACTGTAGTTGCGGTCGATAAAGAAACTGACGTTGGCCATGTTGCCGAGCAGGTAGTCGTAATGGCGATAGGCCAGCGCGGAAATGGCACTTTGGCTGGAGGGGAAGCGAGTGATCAGCGCGTCGGGATAGAGTTTTTTGATTTGAGCATCAGACAGATAATCTTTGGCGACCACTAGACTGAAAGGCTTCCCCGGCGCGGGCTTGTCCATGCCGTTGACCTCTTTGGTCACCAGCGCGGGATGATTAGGCAAATAGGAGACGCTGGCGGCAAAGCGCTTTAGGTCGATATCCGGCGAGCCGTGGTCGTCAATCATCATATCCACCTGACCCGACTCGACCGCCATCAGCGCCTCGGCGCGGCTGTTAAAGCGCACTGGGCGAGGCTGTACGCCGAGCTGGCGACTGACGATTTGCAAGTAATCGGCGGAGATACCTTCAAAGGTGGCCGGAGCCACCACGATATCCATCGGCTGGTTTTGCGGCTCCCAGGTGGCGACCGTCAGCTCTTTCTTGATGCCTAGCCAACGCCAGTCGGCGTCGGAGAGCTGGAACTTCAATTCAGGCTGTGGTTGGCGGCTATAAATCATCAGTTGCTGGGGAGGCGCGGCGGCCAGCACCGACATGGATAACGTCAGCAGTAAAACAAAAAGCACTTTTAGCATTACTTTGGGCCTGTCACTGGGTCATGAAATCTGATTACGTCTGACAAAGTCGAGTAACTCCGTCCGTGTTTTCAGCCCCAGCTTGTCCATTAACCGGCTTTTATAGGTGCTGATGGTTTTATTGCTAATTTTCATTCTAGTGGCAATGGTGATCACTTCCATACCCTGCGCTAAATATTGCAGAACCTGAAATTCGCGCGCAGAAAGGGTTTTAATTCGCTCGGCATCGCTGGTGGTTTCTTCTAATAATGCTGTGCTGTGGCTCTTTAGCGGGAAATATCCGTAACCATTGCGCACGGCTTCGATGGCAATATTTAAATCTGACAGATTATTTTTCTTACTGATAAAGCCATTGGCACCACTTTTCGCGCTGCGCAGGGCGTAGTAATCGGCATTTTTGCCGCTCATCACTATGGCTGGCGTGTGGTTGCGCTGGGTTCTTAAGTTTTCGATAACTTCCAGCCCGTCCATATTATTTATATCAATATCAATAATTAACATGTCCGGCTCTAACTCAGTCATCAACCCAAACACTTCCTGCCCATCGGCGGTTTCGGCTACCACTTCGTGACCATTATTTTCCAGCAAAAAGCGTATTGCGGTCCGTGCCAGTGGATGGTCATCAACGATAAGAAATCGACTCATTATTATTCCAACGTAAGGTAGATACTGGCGCATTCTCTAAGAATAAGAGTAGATGGCTGTAAGATTATTCGTATCTTAAATAGCCACCCCGTCTATAACAAGGTGAATTCGCCTTTGTAGTCCAGTTCTTACATAGGGTGATGATTTGACTGATGCTACCGGCAGGGAAAGGAATAAAAAACGGGATTCTGCTAGCAGAATCCCGTGGATTTTATTTAATAAGACGTCTATTCAGATTATTTGACGCAAATGTAATGTTCACCTTCGCCATCTTCGATATTGCCGAGAGAACTGCCGTTGCCATAAAGGTCTGCGCGACGGGTATCCCAGTTATCTGCCAGACGGTACCAGTCATTGTTGTATTCACCGGAAACACTCTTGCTGCGGAAGTCGCCGCCGTTGTTAACAAAGGTCGCGACATCGGACTCAACGAACAGGCGACCCCCGCCATTAGTTGAACAGAAACCGGCTGCGGTCGACTTGTCAGAGGTTGGGTGCGCTACGTTCATTGTCCAGTAGAAGGTGCCGCCGACGGACATCACCGTGGTGATAGTAACATCGGTGGTTTTGCTGTCGTGTGCCGTGGTTGCAGTGACCGTAGCGGTACCGTTACGTTTCTCGGTGTACTGAATGGCCTGCAACGTGGTGGTTGCCACACCTTGGCTGTTCGTTTTACTCGACGCGTTACTGACTGAGCTCAGGGTAGTGCCCCAGTTAACCTCTTGATCTGCTACCACGTTGCCATTGGCATCTTTCAGCACCAGAGTAACCAGCGTGGACTGACTGCCTGTACCCACAATGGCGGGCAAGTCAGAGGTTAAGGATTCAATTTTTGCCGTAGCAACGTCCGCAATTAAGGTCACTGGCGTGGCGTTAACCACTTTGCCGTTGACCGTTGCCGATACCTGCGCCGTGCCAGTTTTGGTGCCGGTTAAAGTGACCGTGGAAGCGCCATTAGCATCTGATTTCCCACTGGTGGCAGAAAGGGTTCCCGCGTCAGTCGTCCAAGTAACATCGGCGTCTGGTACCGGGTTACCGTTGGCATCTTTGACAATTGCCGTGAAGGTCGCTTTATCCGTGCCATTCGCCGTGATGGTGGTTGGTGTCACGCTGAGATCGCCGCTGCCGATGACCGCAGAGGAAGGATCGGCCGTGAAGGTCACTTTATCAGCGTTGATTGCCGCTCCGCCATTCACCGCCGCCGTTACCTGTGCTTCGCCCGCCACTTTGCCTTTCAGCGTAATGGTGGCGACACCTTGGCTATTGGTGGCGCTGGTCGCTGCTGATAATTCACCCAGATTTGTTTTCCACTCAACATTTAGGTTTGGCACCACGTTGCCATTGGCATCTTTCACCGTGGCGGTGTAGGTCGCCATCTCGGTATCGTTGGCAAGCAGGGTAGTTTTGTCGACTTTCAGACCATCGCTGCCGATAGCCGCACTGCCCGTATCAGCATTGAACTGCACCATTGGCGCATTGATAGAGCCTGATTTGCCCGCCTGAGCCGTAACCTGCGCGCTGCCTTCGCTGGTGCTGTTCAGCGTGACAGTTGCTACGCCGTCAGCATTGGTGTTGCTGGTACTGCCAGATAGCGTGCCGAGATTAGTACCCCAATTAACGGTGAAGTTCGGCACGCCATTACCATTAGCGTCTTTCACTACCGCGCTATAAGTCGCTTTATCAGCATTGTTGGCGATCAGCATCTGCTTATCGACGGTAACGCCATCTTTTTGCATATCCGCTGTCGCGCTATCTGGCATGAAGTGGATGACCACGGTTGCCGAGTTGCCGTTTGCCAGCTTGGCCGTCACGGTCACTTCTTCCGCCGTTTTATCAATCACGCCAATTTTTGCCTGCCCCTGATTGTCGGTGGTGACGTTCAGTGATGAACCTGGTGCTACCGTGGCTGCGCCGGACAGGCTGAAGTTCACGCCCATGTTGCTCAGTGGGTTGCCGACCGCATCGGTGATGGTGACACCAACTTGGTTCTCTGTCTTATTGTCCGCCACGCTATTGTCAACCACGGCCAGCAGGGCGCCAGCATCAATGTGGCCTGACGCGTCATCGGCGTTTTGCTCAATGGTTATCCCAGGCAGGGCGACATCGTTAAAGCGCGGAGTGATGAGAACGCTGCCTGCGCGGTTGCTCGCGGTGAGGGTTGCCTGATAGATGCCCGGAGACACTTCTTCAAACGCGCTCAATTTCGCCGGTATTGGAGCTTCTGCACTATTAATCCCCATGGATTTACCTGCAAAAGCCGTCTCATCAAGGCTGGCTGACAGGGATTTGGTCATGCCGCCAACCGGGTTAGACGCATCATCGAACAGTTCAACTTTCAGCGTAGAGGTGCTTTTGCCATCGGCAAGAAGGGTGGTTGGGGTTGCGCTGACTTTGGTGGTATTGGCGCTAACATCGCCGACTTCAACCTGAATTTGCGCCGTGGCGCTGCCGCTGTTGCCGTTCACGTCATAAGCGACGCCTGCGAAGTGGTAAAGGTTGTCGCGGCCAGCCTGATATGCCGGTAATACCACGTTCAGGCGGTCATTGCCGACCTGAGTGATAGTCCCACCAGCTGCAACCAGAGTTGTTGCATCCCAGTCGATGCGTTGCAGCGGGCTTTTGGTTTTCACGCTGAAGATGATAGGCAGGGTGTCATGGCCTTTACCTGAAGATTTTTCAGGCAGAACCAGCGTCACGGTATCCTGCTTGCGATAGTCCAGCACGATGCTGTTATTACGTTCAACCAAGTCGTATCGGGTGCCGTTGAGGGTACGCGATGCGCCGACCAAGTTAGGATCGATCTGTTTATTCCAAGGCTCGCCCAGACGGTAGTTAAGCTCAAGGGATAGCTGAGAATCGCTGTTGCCATCTTTGCCTGCGCGGTGTTGTGCACCCACGGTGACTAATGGTACCGGCGTGTAGTTAATGCCGCCGGTAAAGGCCCAAGGATTTTGCTGGCGATTATCTTTGCCAAACAGCGCCACCTCATTCCCCTGATATTTCTCGAACATCACTTTGGCACCGAGCTGCGGGAAAGCCGGTAACCAGCCTTCAGCACGCAGGTCATAACCATTTGCAGGGCGCTCGTCGTAGTCGGAGAAATCACGGGACTGATGCCAGTCTGTCAGGCGCAGATAGCTGTTGGCGGAGAGTTTCAGGTAATCACGCCAAGCTTCAACGCCGACACCCATACGTCGGTTTTTGCCACTGAAGTCATTATCAAGGAAGGTGTTCAGGCCGAGCATCCAGTCGCCAGCAAAGTAGCGCGCGCCCACACCGAGGTTACCGGTGTTGCGAGAGTCTTTATGGCGGAAGCCCAGTTGGGTGAAGAGCAGCAGTTCCTCACGCTCATACAGTGGCACCAGCAGGTCAGCCTCACTGCCGTTAGCTCTAAACTTCTCATCAACGTTAAGCTGCACCCGCGCGGTACCGAACTGGCTAAGCCACTGTTCAACCGAGTTGTTCAGTGCGCCAGTTGCCGCAGAGCGCGCCATACCTGACACGGCATTGGTAGAATTATCTTGCGACAAGGCAGAGCCAATGTCCGCCAGCGTGTCCGCAGAGTCAGCGAAGGGTTGCTGCGATTGCTGGTCGGCCGATTGATACCATTTGAGTGCCGAAGCTTCTGGCGTTTGCGCGGCTTTGACCAGAGGAGAATAGGCCAGACTTAGCGGTAAAGCGGCCTGAGTAACAATCGTCAGCCAACCAATAATGGCGGTTGGACGCTTGATTACTGGCACAGGTGGAATTTTCATAATCAATACTCTTATAAAACTCATGAAAATTAAAAGAGGAAAGAATTCATTCAGTCTCGAAGTCCGTTTCTTTTAATTTCACACAGTGAAATAGCAGGAATTAACGTGTGAAGTGTCAGGTTAAATAGGGGCTAATTAGCTCTTTTTCTGACTGAAGCGTATTGAACGATTTTTCGATTACCGGCTCAATCAGGGGGCTGAGTATCTTCTGTAGGAGAATTCTTGTTGAGATGTAGTCGTGATGTAATGGAGGGGTTAAATTTATGGGGAGTATTTAACTTATTGTTATTTATGAGTTTGGTTGTCAGGTTGATTTTTGGAGAAAAAAGGGTTTTATTTTAAAAAAAAGGTAGGTTTTTATTTATGTCGAGAGATAGAGCATTCGCCATGTAAAAACGGGATTCTGAACTGACGTTGAAATTCGGTACCGGGTTGCCAATGGTATCTTTACCAGCGCGGTGGAGGGCGGCCTGAGTGAAAATGGTCAGCCAACCGACAATAGCCGTCTGGCGTTTCATTCTAGGTGTTGATGGCGCATTCATAATCATCACTCATATTGAATTAGAGGATTAAAAAGAATAAGCGGTCACTCAACGGACAGGCTGGGTCCTTTTAACCTTAAAGTAAAAAAATGACCAAATAAAAAATCTGCGGAATGACATTTGTCGATATTTCATCAAGATTTTTCTTATTAAACATTTTATAAACAAAAGGAAGAATCAGCCAATTCGTCAGGCGGCGTAGGCGCTGGACTACGGGGTGTGTAGTCAGAATGAAATAGAAAATAGGAGTTTTTCTGTAATAACTTTTAAGATAATCTGTTTCGTTGTTAGTACGTTTATATTAGCCATTCCCATCACGGACTCATGTCGAATGAGTGCCGTAGTCTTGTCATCCATTTCCTACAGCTCATGATGATTTCGCTGATTATTATCCCTCGCAATAACTCGTTTAATGGTTCCATGCTGACCGATTAATACCTCATCCCCAGATGCTCGGTCGGCGGTCTGCGCAACCCGATAGAGGGTTAACCGCGCTTTATTTGGCAACGCTTTCTGTTCCACACCAGGGAATATTTGCCACGATACTGTGGCATTTTTTTTATCAGGAGAATAGATATGCTTAATATCGCAATGATGGACGCCGATACCTATATTAAATATGGCCTTTCTGTTTACTTTAATTCCAAAGGGATTAACGTGATGGCCGCATCCAATATCAGTGATCTGACTGTTAATCTTCGAAGCAATGAAATCGACGTGGTGGTTATGGAGTTATTCAGCCGCGATGATGATGTGTTCGAATGCATTGAATTTGTCCGTTCATTCTCATCTAAATGGCCGCGTAGCAAATTGGTGATTTACACCCAAGTTGCTAATGAAGACGCCGTGAAATTATTAATTTCCGTCACCGGCCAGAAAGAGATCGTTTATAAAACCGACAGTATGCACGAACTGGCTTCCTGCGTATTCTCACCATGGAAAGACAGCCTGACCTGCTTTGACATGGCACATTAATATGGCGATACCCTCAAACAGATTTGCCAAATTAACGGCGCGGGAATGGTGTGTTATGCGCATGTTGGCCGACGGCATTGTGCCGATGCAAATCGCCGATAATCTGTCGATCAGTGTCAAAACTGTCAGTCAGCACGTCAATAATATCGAAAAAAAACTTGGCGTTGAAAACCGTCTGTATCTACAAAAGATGTTGATAAATATAAAAAAAGAGGCCAATGCATATTCAAGGTCTGCTGATGCTATTCTTTTTTGCAAGCGAACGGCGGGGAAGCGCCACTCTTAATTGGCTAGAGGCAAAGTACCTACTATCTTATGAGCGCGGCACTCGCCGCGCTCTCTCAGTCCAGCTTATTTATCCAGCGTTTGAATGATGTTGTAAGTCGCATTGACCCGGTCATCGTTCGGGAACCATTTGTTTGCCAGCATCACGACGGCAATTTTACGCGACGGGATAAACACCGCGTAAGTGGAGAACCCGCCGGTGGAGCCGGTTTTGTTATACCAGTTCTCCGGCGTGCCCGGTTTTGGCGGCGTGATGGCGGTGGTTGGCATGCCGTCCAGAATCATTCCCGCCGCGTTGCCGGTCACCAGTTGTTTAAGTTCAGGCGGATAGGCGTAGTTTTCCCACATCATATCTTGGGTGAACACGCCAGCTTTGAAGTAACCGGTGTGGGTGTCGTTAATGGCTTTCTGCCACGTGTCGTCGATTTTCTTCACTTGCATGTTGGCATCAAGGTAGCGAATCAAATCCAGCGAGTTGGATTTCAAGCCGTAAGATTCGGCATCCAGCGGGCCGGGATTCACGCGAACCGGTTTATCGTCTTTATTATAACCTTGCGCATAGTCATGCATCTGATCTTCAGGCACGTTGACATAGGTACGGGTCATGCCCACCGCGGGCAGCAGCTGTTTTTCCATTGCGTCGCTGAATTTAATATCCAGACTCTGCGCGGTGATCATCCCCAGCATGCCGATACCCAAGTTGGAATAGACCCGGTAAGTGCCAATAGGGTGTTTTGGCTGCCAGTTTTTGTAATAGGTCATCAACTGGGTGTTATTGGTCACGTCGTCCGGCACGAACAGCGGCAGGCCCGAGGTGTGAGTCGCCAGATTGAGCAAGCTGACATGGTCGAAGGCCGAACCCTTCAGCGACGGCAGGTATTTACTGGCGGGATCTTTAAAGTCTATTTTGCCCTGATTGCTGGCATAGGCCGCCAGCGTAGCGGTGAAGGTTTTGCTCAGCGAGCCAATTTCGAACAGCGTGGTGTTGGTTATTGGGGCTTTGGTCTGTTTCGATGCCACGCCATAGTTGTAGAATGTGTGCTTGCCGTTTTCAGAGACGGCTATGGTCATGCCCGGCACATGGTATTTCTGCATTAAGGGCTGGATTATTTTATCGATCTCGGCTTTGTCGGTGGCTGCGTGTACTGATGCGCTTAATAGCGTCAGAGGGAACAGAGCCAGAACTAACATCTGGTTTTTTTTCATAGTGAATTCTCGGGTATTGAAAAAGTAAAAGGATTTAGACGAATCGTTTGATGCCGCGAATAAGTTTTAACCATTCGCCATCTTCTCACAAGCGACAAGAATTTCAGGGAGCCTAAAGGAAAACTTATGTCACACGCCTTACGCAACAGACTGCCATTAAACGCTTTACGGGCCTTCGAGTCTTCAGCCCGCCATTTAAGTTTCACCCGTGCCGGGTTGGAACTCTGTGTTACTCAGGCCGCCATCAGCCAGCAGGTCAGAACCCTCGAAGAGCAGCTGGGCATTGTGCTATTTCGACGCCTGCCGCGCGGGCTGGATTTGACCGAAGAAGGTCAGGCGCTGTTCCCGGTTTTAAATGACGCCTTTGAGCGCATCAGCGCGGTGCTACACCAGTTTGAAGACGGTCATTTTCACGAAGTGCTCACCGTGGCGGTGGTGGGCACCTTTGCCGTCGGCTGGTTGATGCCCCGGCTGGCCTCTTTCCGCGCCGCTCATCCTTTTATTGATTTGCGCATTCTAACCAACAATAACGTGGTGAATCTGGCCTCGGACGGCATGGATTTAGCCATTCGCTTCGGCAATGGCCAGTGGCCGATGACCCAAAATCTCAAGTTGCTCGACGCGCCGCTGACCGTGCTCTGTACGCCAGACATTGGCCGCCAGTTGCAGACGCCGGAAGATCTAAAGCGCCACCCGCTGATGCGCACTTATCGCAAGGATGAGTGGGACCAGTGGCTGAGCGCCGCGCAAATCACGCCGTGGCGCATTGGCGGCCCGGTGTTTGACTCTTCGCGCCTGATGGTTGAAAGCGCCATTCAGTGCGGCGGCGCGGTGCTGGTGCCGGCCAATATGTTTAGCCGCGAAGTGCAGAGCGGTCAACTGGTCCAGCCGTTCCCAATAGAAGTGGATCTTGGCAGCTATTGGCTGACGCAGCTGAAATCGCGCGCCAAAACGCCGGCAATAAAAAGCTTTGAGAACTGGCTGATACAGCAGGTGGCGGCTGGCTAAGCCACGATTAGCCACTCACAACGTCACCCGGATCTCAGTATGCTGGGCTATCATCGCCATATCGGCGACATCAAGGAACATCGCGCAATGAAAATTATCATCTTTGGAGCTTCTGGCATGGTCGGGCAGGGCGTATTGCGCGAATGCCTGCTGGCGGAAGATGTCGAGCAAGTGACCACCGTCGGGCGCAGCAGCTTAAAAGAGACCCATCCCAAGCTGCGCCAACTGGTGCTACCAGACCTGCTGCAACCTGAAACCTTAGATGAGGCCGAATGGCAGGGCTTCGATGCCTGCTTCTTCTGCCTCGGCATCTCCTCGTCGGGCTTGAGCGAAGTGCAGTATCGCCGCCAGACTTATGATCTGACGCTGGGTATCGCCAAAAAGCTGGCGCAGCATTCACCAAATCTGACCTTTACCTATGTCTCGGGGACCGGTACTGACAGCAGTGAGAAGGGGCGGGTGATGTGGGCGCGGGTGAAGGGCAAAACGGAGAATGATTTGCAGAAATTGCCGCTCGCCTCAGTTTACCTGTTCAGGCCGGGGCTGATTGTGCCTCTGCACGGCATTGAGTCGAAAACTGCCAGCTATCGGGTGTTTTATCGCTGGAGCAAGCCGGTGCTGGCACTGTTACGCCAGTTATTCCCGCAACGTTTGGTCACCACGGAGAGTCTGGGGAGAGCCATGCTCAATGCGGCGCGGGGAGCTAAAGGGCGTTTTATTATTGAAGCCAAACAGATTAACGCCTTGGCCAAGGCTCCGCGCTAATGTGCGGTGTTAAATGCTGGAAACTGCGCGGGCCGCAACCCGCGCAATAGATAACGCTAATCAGTGAGTCTGGCCGGGGTGATAAGACAGAATAATGCTGTCGTCCGGCAGATGGGTGAAGCGAGTGATGATTTCATGGTAGTCGTGGTCCGGGTCCAGCTTGCTGAGCTGGGTCGGATAGAAGGTCTTACTCAAAATTTCCATGCCGATGATGTTATACGGATGGTTATAGAAGTGGTGATACAGCCCCGCCACGTGTCCGGCCTGCACCGCCGGGATCTGCTTGATGCCGGTGCGTGACAGCAGGGTGTCGAACTGGCTCGTCACATCGGCCAGATTCGCGCCGTAGCCAAACGGGATCACCGAGTTGGTTTTGCCGCCGCGCTTCGAGCCGGTCATCAGGTAGAAGTCAGGCTTTTCGCTGATCACTTTCTCAACCGGAATATACCCCGTCGCCCCCGGCAACAGGCCGGAACCAATATTCACCGCGCCAGTGGCTTCGACTAATCCGCCCCAGCCATTGTGCGAGTGGGTGAAGCAGCAGGCATCGTCCGCACCGCCAACCCCGGCGATAGGCTCAATAAATACTCGTGGTTTCGGGTTCACCGCCGCCGTGGCTTTTTGCATCTCCGCCAGATGCTGCGCATAGTAGTCTGTGTACTCTTTGGCGTGCTGCTCCTGATTCAACACTTTGCCTAACAGGGTGATGCTCGGCATGGTGTTTTGCAGCGGGTGCAGTTCGTAATCGACAAAAATAACCGGAATATGCAGCTTCTCAAGTTTGGCGATAGCACCAAGCTGGGTTAGAGAAGGCTTGGCGCGCAGTTGGGCAATCATCAAATCAGGCTGGCGAGCGATCACTGATTCCAGTTCAATATTCCCCTGATCGGAGAAGCCCATATCCAGAATCTTTTCTGCTTCCGGCCATTTGCCGCGCAGCAGGTTCCAGGTGCCGGAATCCTGCTTCTTCGGCAGGTTGTTCCACGCCACGACGCGATGGAAAGGGTCATCGCGGTCGAGCAGCGCCAGCGCCAGAATATCCCTGCCATCCTGCAAGATAATGCGCTGCGGCTCTTTCTCGATGGTGACCTTGCGGTTATCCATGTCGGTAATAGTCAATGGGTAAGTGGTGGCTGCGGCAAGCGCGGGTAACAAAAGACAAGCTGCGGCGAGGGTCGAGAGCAAGGCTTTGCCGCCTCGCAGAGTGCTAGAGTTAAAAAGCATAGGGTAAACACCTGTTATTATTAATGATAATGTTTCTCACAGAGAGAATCATTACACTATGCACTCGGGCTTAAACGGCAGGTAAACGAGTTGGAAAGGAGAGCGCGCGGGGTGAAATCGCCGTGGCTAATAATCATCTGAGTCAAATGTAATGTAATAACCTTTCTATTTGAGTTTAATGTTTTCCCACAATTAGCCCGCGAATATCACCAGAATATAAACAAACATATTTATTATTACTTTGCGGGTTGACAATATTAAGGCTCATGGGTAGATTGCACGGGCCGGAAGTTGCGGCCTTTCCTAACTTAACATAAGAGAATAATGGACACTGTATCTAGTCACTTGCCGAATGACGCTTTCTTAGCGGTTCGGAATAATAAACATGAAATTGATTGTGATCATTTCATCGTTCGGGTGTGCCTCGCCAGAGCTTAGTCTCTTGTGTCTTAGCACCTCAACCTGAAGTATCACGGTCCCGAGGTGTGTTATGAACTTCAAAATGACCCTTTTTCCTGATGTCAAAGCACTGACATCGACTTTGCGTGTTCGCCCGTCCCGCGATCGGACTGTGGCTGCGCGCAAAAAACATTCTAATTCGATTTTTTCAATTAAAATCAATGAATTGAATCAACGTGTTACTAACTGGCGTGTCAGTCCTGTCACTGGCCAGCTGGAGCAACGTTGCACCTTTTCTGATACCGAAGACCCACAAAGTCGGACCTTCTCTGCCTGATCTCACCCTTGGCGGTGTGCGGCGTCGTGGCGTTAATCCCTAAGTGGATTAAGGCTTAACGCGTCAAGCAATCCGCCACCGAGGTGCCATCAGTTATTATTTGCGTGTTTTTTGATTGCCTGAATCTATTTAAATATTCAGGCCGGCGAAGCTATGCGTAAATAAATAAAACCAAAATGTTTTACTCCGTTCATTAATTGAATGGCGGGAACGCTTGCGCAAAATTAATTAAAAACCGATCGCTTAAACGATGCGGACTATTTCCGGCTGCCTGCAAATTGGCTGATGTCGAGAATCGTTCCCTGTGGTTTGGCGACAGGAGCACTACCATGACTGTAGAACACAAAACCCGGGATAAAAAAAATCCGAAGGCCAACGCGCTGTCAATGCGTGCCGCTCAGGAAGCCAAAAACGGCGTGGCAACCACGCTGATTAATATGGGAGCCACCAAAGAGGGGCTGCTGCACTCCAACGCGGCGTCGCGGCTGGAGAAAGAGGGCTATAACGAAGTGGCGCACGACAAGCCACCTCACGCGTTAGTGCAGTTGATCAAGGCGTTCAACAACCCGTTTATCTACATCCTGTTGGCTCTGGCCAGCATCAGTTTCTTCACCGACTACTGGCTGCCGACCCACAGTGGCGATGAAGGGGATTTAACCACGGTGATCATTATCGGCACCATGGTGGGACTCAGCGGTTTGCTGCGTTTTTGGCAGGAGCATCGCTCAGCCAAAGCCGCCGAAGCGCTGAAGGCGATGGTGCGCACCACCGCCACCGTGCTGCGTCGCGACAGCGTCAGCAAGCCGGGCAAGTTGTGTGAAATCCCAATGCGCGAGCTGGTGGTGGGTGACATCGTCCAGCTTTACGCCGGGGACATGATCCCAGCCGACGTGCGGTTGATTGAGTCTCGCGACCTGTTTATCAGTCAGGCGGTGTTAACCGGCGAAGCCTTGCCGGTTGAGAAATACGACACGCTGGGCGACGTGGCGCAGAAGTCAGCCAGCGAAGTGGCAATGGACAATGACAACCTGCTGGACATGCCGAACATCTGCTTTATGGGCACCAACGTGGTCAGCGGCACGGCGCAGGCGGTGGTGGTGGCGACCGGCTCAAAAACCTATTTCGGTTCTCTGGCTAAAGCTATTGTCGGCACCCGCGTGCAAACCGCGTTTGACCGTGGGGTGAACAGCGTTAGCTGGCTGCTGATCCGCTTTATGCTGGTGATGGTGCCGGTGGTGTTCTTGATTAACGGCTTGGTGAAAGGGGAGTGGTGGGACGCGCTGCTGTTCTCACTGGCGGTGGCCGTTGGCCTGACGCCAGAAATGCTGCCGATGATTGTCAGCGCCAACCTCGCCAAAGGCGCGGTGGCCATGGCCAAGCGCAAAGTGGTGGTTAAGCGTCTGAATTCCATTCAGAACTTAGGTGCGATGGACGTGCTCTGCACCGACAAAACCGGCACCCTGACACAAGATAAAATCATTCTCGAGCACCACATTGATACCACCGGGCAGAAAAATGAGTCGGTGCTGTCGCTGGCGTGGCTTAACAGCCATCACCAGAGCGGCATTAAGAACCTGATGGATCAGGCGGTGATTTACTTCTCCGAAAACGAGCCGAACTTCGTCAAACCTGAGGGGTACAGCAAGGTTGACGAGATGCCGTTCGACTTCATCCGCCGTCGACTGTCGATTGTGGTGAAGGACCAAATGGCTAATCACCTGCTGGTGTGTAAAGGCGCGGTGGAAGAGATGCTGAGCATTTCTAACCACATGGTGGAAAACGGCAAATTGGTGGAGTTGGATCAGGCGCGTCGCAATCAACTGCTGGCGATGGCTAATGATTACAACAAAGACGGTTTCCGCGTGCTGGTCGTGGCTACTCGTGACATTAAAAAGGGTGATACTAAGCCTCAGTACAGCACGGCTGACGAGCATGACCTGATCATTCGCGGGTTCCTGACTTTCCTCGATCCGCCGAAAGAGACCGCGGGCCCGGCGATTGCCGCGCTGCAAAGCATTGGTGTGGCAGTAAAAGTGCTGACCGGGGATAACGCGGTGGTCACCACGCGCATCTGCCGTCAGGTCGGGCTGGAGCCGGGCGAGCCGCTACTCGGGCCAGAATTAGAGAATCTGGATGACGCGACGCTGCAAATTTTGGTGGAAGAGCGCACGGTGTTTGCCAAGCTGACGCCGCTGCAAAAATCACGGGTACTCAAAGCCTTACAAGCTAACGGCCACACCGTCGGTTTCCTCGGCGATGGCATTAACGATGCGCCAGCACTGCGCGACGCTGACGTGGGGATTTCAGTCGACAGCGGGACGGATATCGCCAAAGAGTCTGCCGATATCATCCTGTTAGAAAAGAGCCTGATGGTTCTGGAAGAGGGGGTTCTCAAAGGGCGCGAGACCTTCGGCAACATCATGAAGTACCTGAACATGACCGCCAGCTCCAATTTCGGCAACGTGTTCTCGGTATTGGTGGCCAGTGCGTTTATTCCGTTCTTGCCGATGTTGGCTATCCAGCTGCTGCTGTTAAACCTGATGTATGACATTTCCCAGATGGCGCTGCCTTGGGACAAAATTGATAAGGAGTTCTTGAGCAAACCGCGTAAGTGGGATGCGAAAAACATCGGCCGCTTTATGGTGTGGATTGGTCCAACGTCGTCGATTTTCGACATGACCACCTTCGCCTTAATGTGGTTTGTGTTTGGCGCGACGACGGACCATCAATCTCTGTTCCAGTCCGGCTGGTTTATTGAAAGCCTGCTGTCACAGACGCTGGTGGTGCATTTGCTGCGTACTCAGAAGTTGCCGTTTATTCAGAGCACGGCGGCGCTGCCGGTGCTGTTAATGACCACTCTGATTATGGCGATTGGTATCTATGTGCCGTTCTCACCACTGGGGCCGTTGATTGGCTTGCAGGCTCTGCCATGGCAGTACTTCCCATGGCTGGCAGGCACCTTACTGGCCTACTGCTGTGTGGCTCAGGGCATGAAAACCATTTATATCCGTCGCTTCAAACAGTGGCATTAAGATTGAGCAGAAAATCGCTTTATTGATGTGACCTCATCCGGGTGTCGCGCTATTACGGCACCCGGATGATTCAGGGAAAAGCGTTATAGAATTTTAGGAAGTCACCATGAAACACGCTTATTTATTCAATCCTAAGCGTGGCGTTATTTTACTGATTAAAAATAAGATCATCTTTGGGGTGGTGTTATTTTTAATGAAAATAACCCGCACCCTGCGCGTTAACTCTATTAAGTGGTACAGCAAGGAGCAGATAAGTTATACCCAAACTAAAACTATTTTAGATTTCGCCAGCGCTATTAATCGAATTTCGATCAGGTTACTGCGTTTTACCAAAGCACCATCCCTGAAAAAGGGGGAATAATTATGTTCGTAGCTACTCAGTCTGGAACCACCCTGTTAATTAACCTGGCTGGCGCCATTGCCCTGCTATTGTGGGGCAGCCATATGATTTCCACCGCGCTACAGCGCGGATTCGGCACCCAACTGCGTCATTGGATGGGCCGCCATTTGAGCAACCGCTGGATGGCGCTGCTGTCCGGCATTGGTATCACCGGCATCTTGCAAAGCAGCACCGCCGTGAGCCTGATGGCCACTTCATTTACCGCCGCCGGGACGCTCAGCCTGTCTCCGGCGCTGGCGGTCATGCTGGGCGCCAATATTGGCTCCACGCTGGTGGTGCAATTGATGAGCTTCAACACCGCGATTGCTATCCCGCTGCTGATGCTGGGCGGCTTTGTGGTGTTCAAAATGCGTGACCACTCCAGCTTTGAAAGCGCGGGGTGCGCCATGATTGGTCTGGGTTTGATGCTGCTGGCACTCAGCCTGCTGGGCACTACGCTTGAGCACATTGAGTCAACGCCGGTGTTTCACGCGGTGATGCAGGGGCTACAGGGCGACACCCTGATTGCCCTGATGGTCGCCATCATCTTGACTTTGATTTGCCACTCCAGCGTGGCGGTTATTTTGCTGATTGCCTCGCTGGCGACCACTGGCGTGATGAATCAGGAGACCGCGCTGGTGCTGGTGTTGGGCGCAAATATTGGCGGTGCGCTGCCGCCGGTATTCAGTGCTGGAACGCCGGTGGCGCGCCGCCTGCCGATTGGCAATCTGCTGGTTCGCGTACTGGGCAGCTTGGTGGCGCTGCTGCTGTTGCCGCTGCTGGCCGACTTCGCGAGAAGTCTGGCGCTGACCACGCCGCAGCTGGTGGTGTGGTTCCACACCGCGTTTAGCATGGTGCTGGCGCTGGTGTTTATCGGGCTTATCTCTCCACTGGCGCACGTGCTGGAGACGCTGTTCCCGGAAGAAGAGCGCGTTGGCGACCCCGGTCTGCCGATGTATCTCGACGAAGCGGGGCTAGACGTCGCCTACCTCGGGCTGTCTAACGCGGTGCGCGAATCACTGCGCGTGGCGGACATGCTGACCATTATGCTCGACCGGCTGTTTGTGCTGTTCCAGCATCTGGAGCAGGGCGTCGCCGACGAAATCCGTCAGGTCGATCAGTCGCTAGATCTGCTCAGCGCGGCGGTTCGCGCCTATCTGGCCGACCTCGGCCAAGACGGCCTGAGTGACTCGGATGCCGACCGTGCGCAGGAGATCTTGATGTTTGTGATCAACTTCGAGCATGCCGGGGACATTCTCTCCAGCAACCTGACCCAGCTGGCGACGCGCCGTTCGCGCCGTGGCGAGCTGTTCAACGAGTTCGAGCTGAACAACATCCGGCTGCTGCACTGGGAAGTGCTCACCAGCCTGCGTCTGGCGGTGACCGCATTCTTGGGGGAAGACCTCTCGGCGGCGCACCAGCTAGTGGCGCGTAAAGAGTCGATTCGCCAACTTGAGGCGTCGGCCAGCCGTGAGCATTTTAAAAAGCTGCGGGAGGATAAAAATGCATGGGCGGAATCTGGAGATATATTCCAACGCGTATTACGTGATTATCGTCGTGTACATCATCATATTGCCGCTATTGCTTATCCCGTTATTGAACGCCTAGGCAACGACGAGATGTTAATCAGTGAAAACAGGCCTGAAGTTTAAAAAATAATAACAACAACCTAAATATAAAAGGTGAGAAATAATGAGAGTGTTAATTTGCGCCGGGCGGTTTTATGCCGATATTCATTCCGTCACTCGGGTGCTGGATTTATATCATCAGTCGATAGCGATTTCGGTGGTTATTCACGGCGGCCACCAATCGCTGGGCGGGGTAATAGAGGGCTGGGCGAGGGAAAACAGTGCTCACGTGGTGCGTTACCCGGCCAACTGGTCACTGTATGGCAAATATGCCGAAATCCGCCGCAACCTGTTTATGCTCGAGGACAGCCAGCCGGAGTTGCTGCTGGCTTTCCCCGGCGGGGAGGACACGGCGGATTGCATCAAACTGGCGAGGAACGCCGGAATTAAAGTGATTGAAGTGGAGATATAGGCTCGACCACTTCGCCATCTTCTTTAATAAATGGCTCCGTCAGCGGCTGCGGCAAAATAGCCAGCACCTGCTCCGACGGCCTGCACAGCCGCGTGCCTAGCGGCGTGACCACTATTGGGCGGTTAATTAAAATCGGCGCGGCCAGCATGAAATCAACCAACTGGTCGTCGCTGAATTTATCCTCGGCCAGCCCTAACTCTGCGTAAGGCTCAACATTCTTACGCAGCAGCTCGCGGGGTGAAATGCGCATCGCGGCAATCAGTTGCAGCAGTTCATCGCGCGACGGCGGGGTGTCGAGATATAAAATCACCTCGGGTTCTGTGCCGGTGGCGCGGATCATCGCCAGCGTATTGCGCGAGGTGCCGCAGGCCGGGTTGTGATAAATCTTCACATTAGATTGAGTCATAACATTTTCCTCAGAGTGATAAACGCAAGGCCAGCGCCGACAGGGTGACCAGCAACACGGGCAGGGTCATGACGATGCCGACGCGCAAGTAGTATCCCCAGCTAATCTTGATGCCTTTCTGCCCCAAAACGTGCAGCCAGAGCAGGGTTGCCAGACTGCCAATCGGGGTGATTTTCGGCCCCAAATCGCTACCAATCACGTTGGCATAAATCATGGCCTGTTTGATAACGCCGCTGGCGGTACTGGCGTCAATCGACAGCGCGCCAATCAGCACCGTCGGCATATTATTCATCACTGAAGAGAGCAAGGCGGTGAGGAAACCGGTACCCAGCGTGGCGGCCCACAGCCCGTGTTCGGCAAAGCGATTGAGCAGGGAGGAAAGCATGTCGGTCAGCCCGGCATTGCGCAGACCATAGACCACCAGATACATGCCCAGCGAAAACACCACTATCTGCCACGGCGCGCCGCGCAGCACTTTGCCAGTATCAATAACGCGTTGCTGTTTAGCTACCGCCCACAGCAATAGTGCGCCAACCGCCGCCACCGCGCTGACCGGCACGCCCAGCGGCTCAAGCCCAAAGAAGCCGACTAACAGCAGAACCAGCACCAGCCAGCCGGTTTTAAAGGTCCTCGGGTCACGAATGGCCAAACGCGGTTGTTGCAGTTTGCCAAGGTCATAAGTAGCGGGGATTTCGCGGCGAAAGAACAGGTGCAGCACCAAGAGCGTGGCGGCAATCGAGGCGATATTCACCGGCACCATTACCGCCGCATATTCATTAAAGCCGAGCTTGAAGAAGTCGGCGGAGACGATATTCACCAGATTGGAGACAATCAGCGGCAGGCTGGCGGTATCGGCGATAAAGCCCGCCGCCATGACGAAAGCCAGTGTGGCTCCCCGACTAAAGCCCAGCGCCAGCAGCATGGCAATCACGATGGGCGTTAAGATCAGTGCCGCGCCGTCGTTGGCAAACAGCGCTGCCACCACCGCGCCCAGCAGCAGAATATAGGTGAACAGCCAGCGGCCTTTGCCGCCTCCCCAGCGTGCCACGTGCAGCGCCGCCCACTCAAAGAAGCCGGACTCATCCAGCAGCAGGCTGATGATGATCACCGCGATAAACGTCGCGGTGGCGTTCCACACGATATTCCACACCACCGGCACATCACTGAGATGCACCGCCCCGGACACCAGCGCCAACACCGCGCCGAGCAGGGCGCTCCAGCCGATACCCAAGCCTTTGGGTTGCCAAATCACCAAGACTAGGGTGAAAACAAAAATTGCCACCGCCAAAATCATACTGCCTCCATCATGCTTAATATATGAAAATTCATATATGTTTAGATAAAATTTTTCCTAATCTGTCTTAGGGCAAAAAAATCAGTTATTCCGCCGGGACGGCGCAGTTCTGCGCGGCGCGCAGGGCAAGCTGGGCGATGTGCTGCTGCTGGCTCATTAAGGCTTGGTCAATAATGGCCGCGGCCCACACCGGGATGTGTGGCGACAGACGATAATGCACCCATTTCCCACTGCGCCGGTCTTGCAGCAGGCCGCTTTCGCGCAGCATTGCCAGATGGCGGGAGATTTTGGGTTGCGAGAGTTCGAGGGCGGCAGTCAGTTCACATACGCAGAGTTCGCCTGCCTGTTTCAGCAATAAAATAATGGTCAAACGGGTGTCATCTGACATATTTTTAAACAGTTGCAGTGCGGTAAGTGATGACATGCCAATGCCTTTAGTTGTAAACAATGTTCGGCAGCATAACGCTGAAAACATATTCAGTAAAGCATATGTGTTGCTGGCCGGTGAGGTTTACATTTATTGGGAACTATTTTGCGTTTTCAGCCACAGAGCCTCATTGAGTTTTATTGCAGGATTAACTCACATTTCGACAGGTTGAATTTCAGGGGGTAAACATGGCGTTGTCCAATGACATAGAAAATCTAAAAAAAATCGATCAGTGCTACAAGCAACTGACGGGGCAGGGATTGTTCTGTCCGGAAGAGGTGGAAGATCGCTACCAGTGGCTGCATAACGAAGCGCCGTACAGCATTCTGGCCCACGGCCGTGGGCCTGATCCGGTGTTCTTCTACGCCAACCAGTGCGCGCTGAACTGCTTCAAATACAGCCCCGAAGAGATGGTGCAACTGCCATCCCGCCTCAGCGCAGGGCCGATGGATCGCGCCGAACGTCAGGTGCTATTAGACACCGTAACCCGCGACGGTATCGCCAAGAACTATCAGGGGCCGCGAGTGGATAAATTCGGCGAGACGTTCATCATTTATGACGGCGAAGTGTGGCAGTTAGGCTTCAACACGGACGATGTGTGGGGTCAGGCAGCGCTGTTTTGGCCATTTCCCCGCCAGTAATATTGTCAAAGTGGACCCGTTTTTGCGCCAAGGCTGAGTTTAAGCCGCGCAGATCAAAGCTCCGTGGCGGTTTAAGCGGGGCTTTTTTATTGGGGATAATTCTTAGGATTTTTAGTATGTTTAATTGATTTACTGATCAAAAGGCAATGCGTATGATTCTCATTCTTTTTATTGTTTGGGGTTTGCGCAGTGAATATAAAAAATACAAAGGAAGAGTTAAAGACCTCTGGCGGACGCTTTTCTCTCTCCGTAATTGCGGTATTTGTGGCTTCATCATACCAAGGGGTGATGGCAGAACAGGCGGCTCCGGCGAAGGCTGCGGATGACACCGTCGTAGTGAGCGCCACCGCGCCGGAGCAGGGCGAAAGTGCGGTGCAGGACTATAGCGTGCCGGTGACTACCGCCGGTACGAAGATGCTGCTGGTGCCGCGCGATATTCCTCAATCGGTGAGCATTATCAGCAAGCAGCGCATTGCGGACCAAAACCTGCAAACCGTGGGTGACGTGCTCAACAATACCGTCGGCATTACCGCCAGCAACATCGACTCAGACCGTTCGACCTACTACTCGCGCGGCTTCTTCATTAATAACTTCCTGTTTGACGGCATTCCGACCACCCTCAGCCCGGTGTGGAACTTCGGCGACGGCGGCTCAGACACTGCAATCTATGACCGAATCGAAGTGGTGCGCGGCGCGACTGGCCTGCTGACCGGCGCGGGCAACCCGTCGGCGGCGGTGAATATGGTGCGTAAGCATGCCGACAGCAAAGAGTTCCAAGGCTCGGTCACCGGCAGCTACGGCAGCTGGGACAAGCAGCGCATCGTGGGCGACTTATCCGCGCCGCTTACTGAATCAGGCAAGGTGCGTGGCCGCGTCATTGCCGGATATCAGGACAACGACACTTGGCTGGACCGTTATCACTATCGGAAAAAATTCCTCTACGCCGTGGTGGATGCCGACCTGACGGACTCCACCCAGCTCTCACTCGGCTACGACTACCAGCAAAACGACACCACCAACCCAACGTGGGGCGGCATTCCGACGTGGTATAGCGACGGCAGCCGCACCCATTTCGACCGCAGCTTTAACGCCGCGCCGGACTGGGCTTATTCCGATATCGAGTCAAAAAAGGTCTTCGCCAATCTGACGCAAAAGTTTGATAACGGCTGGCAGGCGCGCCTTAATGGCACCCATGCCGAAACCGATTTTGATACCAAAATGATGTACGGCTCCGGCTTCCCGGACAAACAGACGGGCGCGGGCGTGATGGGCTACGGCGGCTGGAATACCGGCACTCGCAAAGTGGATTCGGTGGACGCCTTCGCCAACGGACCTTTCGAGCTATTAGGCCGTGAGCACCAGTTGATGGTCGGCACTAGCTACAGCAGGCAGCGCAATCAGTATCGCAACACGCAGGCCACGCTGACCGAAGAGGATATTGGCAATTACAACAACTGGAATGGTCACACCGCCGACCCGCAGTGGAGTGACTGGGCTGATCTTTCGAAGGACACCATTCGCCAGAAGTCGGCCTATACCGCCGCGCGCTTTTCGCTGGCTGACCCGCTGTCGCTGATTGTCGGCGCACGTTACACCGACTGGCGCGCCGACGGCACCACGGCAACCAGCTATAAAACCGACGTCACTCCTTACGCGGGCGTGGTGTATGACATTGATGATACTTGGTCGGCCTATGCCAGCTACACCTCGATTTTCCAGCCGCAGACCCAGCGCGACAGCAACAAAAATTACCTCGATCCCATTCAAGGCAAGAACTACGAAGCAGGCGTGAAAGGGGACTGGAACAACAGCCGCCTGACGGCTTCCGTCGCGGTGTTCCGCATCGAGCAGGATAATCTGGCGCAGGAAGACGGCACCTATATTCCGGGCACCACCGAGTCGGCCTATCACGCGGTTAACGGCACAGTGAGCAAAGGTGTGGAGTTTGAGGTCAACGGCGCAATGACCGACAACCTGCAAATGACCTTCGGCGGCTCGCGCTTTGTTGCCAGCGACAACAATGGCAATGCGGTTAACTCAGACTTGCCGCGCACCACCCTCAAGCTGTTTACCCGCTACCAGTTGCCGATGCTGCCGGACCTGAGCCTTGGCGGCGGCGTGAACTGGCAAAACACCACTTTCCAATATGCTGACGGCCCGCAGGGTAATATGCGCGTGGAGCAGGGGAGTTACGCGCTGGTCAACTTGTTCAGCCGTTATCAGGTAACGCGCCAGCTTTCGGTGCAGGCCAACGTTAATAACCTGTTCGACAAAGAGTATTACGACTATCTGTCGTCTTACGCGGTTTATGGCGCGCCGCGCAGTGCCTCGGTTACTGTCGGATATACTTTTTAACCGATTAAAATTGAGAACTAATATCAGTTAGCAAAATAGCGATATATAATGGAATATATATCGCTAGGTTTTAATTCTCATTCTCATATTTGAGGCGGAAAAACGGGAAATTGGCTTACGTGATTTTATGCCGGTTTAATGTGATTTAAATCCAAAAAAATAGTTTCCCTCGGAAATTGATAGTTGCTATTTGATCGCTATTTATCAACGGTTTAGCGTTGTAACTTTCTGGTCATATATCAACAAAATGTAATAAACAAAAAACCTATAAATAATTAAATTCTGTCTATCATTTGTATTCTTTAAGGAGAATATAAATGCTTACACGTCGTGATATGTTGAAAATGTCTGCCGCTGGTGCAGCGACAGTCAGCCTGGCCAGTGCCATGATTAACACGGCCTCTGCCGATGAAAACCGTAATATTGTCCCGCCAACCTCCTTTGTGCCGAAAAAAGATGCCAAAGGGTTATATAAATATAAATTTTCCGACAGTGAAAAACGCTCTCTGCCCGGTGGCTGGGCGCGTGAAGCGACGGTAAAACAATTCCCTATTTCCGAAGGTATTGCCGGGGTTGATATGACCCTCGAAGCGGGCGCGGTGCGTGAATTGCACTGGCATGCTATTGCCGCTGAATGGGCTTATATGATTTCCGGTAAAGCGCGGATCACTATTATTGACCCGGAAGGCACCTCTGAAGTCGCTGACTTTGGCGAAGGCGATGTGTGGTATTTCCCGAAAGGCTACGGTCATTCCATTCAAGCATTGGAAGGCGGCGCGCACTTTATTCTGACTTTCGATAACGGCCATTTCTCCGAGTTCGGTACATTCAGTATTACCGACTGGATTGCCCACATGCCAAAAGAAGTCTTGGCGAAAAGCACCAATATGCCGTCGTCTATTTTCTCTAAAGCCAAGCAGGGCGAAGCCTATATTGTCGCTGGCCGCGTTCCACCGGCACTGCCACTGGCGCACGACAATGGCGGAAGAGATGATTCCAAGCTGAAACACCACTACCCGTTGCTGAGCGAGCCACCGTTCTTTGAAAGCGAAGACGGCAGCGTTCACATCGTGTCTTCCAAAGAGTTCCCGGTCTCCACCACCATGACCGGCGTGATTGAAATTATGAAGCCGGGCGCGGTGCGCGAACTGCACTGGCACCCGAACGCCAATGAGTGGCAATACTACATCTCTGGCAAAGGCCGCATGACCGTCTTCGGCTCACACGGCCACGCGCAAACCGAAGAGTTTGTCGCTACCGACGTCGGCTATGTGCCACAGGGCTTTGGTCACTATATCGAAAACACCGGCGACGAAGACCTGAAAGTGCTGGTGGTGCTGGATAACGGCATCTATCAGGACATTTCCCTGTCAGACTGGCTGGCGAAAACCCCGTCTTACGTGCTGGCACAGAACTTCGACACCACCGAAGAAGAGTGGAACTCACGCCCAGCGGAGAAGTTGGTTATCTCCAAAGGCGCGAAATAACCCGCCCGACTTGTCATCCTCCACTGCCGCCTCGTGCGGCAGTTTTTTTATACAACAGTTTATAAATTTGGAAGATGCCAAGGCACGCCGTCGGCCCAACGCTCTACCAGCAAATCAATAAACCCGCGAATGCGCGGCGAGAGGTGCTGCTTGCTCGGGTAGAGCAGACGGATAGGCTCCGGCTCCATATTAAAGGCCCCCAGCACGGGCACCAGCCGGCCCGTTTTAATGTCTTCGGCAGTCAGATACGTCGGCATATTAATAACGCCGAAGCCCGCCAGCGCTGACTCGCGCATCGCCTCTGCGCTATCAATATTCAGCCTTCCGGGGCAGTCAAAACTGTAAATTCCTTCCGGCGTTTTAAACTTCCAGTCGCGGCGACGCATCACGCCCGCCAGAAACAGATTATCGTGGTTGAACAGATCTTCTGGTCGCTGCGGAATGCCTTTGCGTTGCAGATACTCCGGCGAGGCGCAGGTCACCACCTGTTGCCAGCCAATGGTGCGCGATAGCAGCCGCGAGTCGTCGCGCTCATCACCAATGCGAATGGCGATGTCGAAACCCTCCTCGACAATATCGACATAACGGTCGGAGAAGGAGACATCCGCCTGAAGCTCGGGCCACTGGCGCAGGTATTCGCCGACCAGCGGCAGAATGTGGCGCTGACCAAACGACTGCGAGGCGGTGAGCTTCAGCCTACCGGTCGGCACCACCCGGCGCAGCGCCATCGTGCTGTCCACTTCCTCCAGATCTTCTAAAATCTGCCGACAGCGCTCATACATAATCCGCCCTTCGTCGGTCAGGCTCAGGCTACGGGTGGTGCGATTCAACAGCCGCACGCCGAGCCGGGTTTCTAAACGCACGATACTCTTGCCGACGGCCGAACGGGTCAGCCCCAGAGTGACCGCCGCGCGGGTATAGCTTCCTGCTCTGACCGCGGCCACAAAGGCGGCGATGTCATTGATACTGTTCAGCTCCACGCTGTTCTCCCAGCCGCGATTTGTGGCTATTTACTTCCCCCAAGTGGGGAAACACATTCCCCAATGTTTTCTATAGCATTCTCTTCTGTCGTGAATCAACGCAAATCATAGAAGAGGAAAGGTCATGCTGAATCAAAAAACTCAGGCCGCGCTGGCGGAAAGTAACCAGATTTTATCGGCGCTGGGGCCAGTGCTTAGGGGCGACAACTCGGCGTCGGATATCCATCAGGTGCGCGCGGCTTATAACGCCATGCAGGCCAAACAGCCTCACCCCGAGGATGTCAGTCTGACGTCGGTGGACATGGGTGGCGTGCCGGGCTTGCTCATCACGCCGGACGAGCTGAAAACTGACGCTGTGGTGATGTATATCCACGGCGGCGGATATCTGGTCGGCTCGCCAGAAGGCTACGCGGGGATTGGTGGCAACTATGCCAAGCTGGTGGGCGCGAGGGTCTATCTGCCGGATTACCGGCTGGCGCCTGAACACCCATTCCCTGCGCCAATTCATGATGTGCTTCGCGCTTATGAATGGCTGCTAGAGCAGGGCATTGCGGGGAAAAGCATCGTGCTGGCCGGGGAGTCAGCGGGCGGCGCGATGGTGGTCAGCGTGATGGTGGCGGCACGCAACAAGGGGCTGGCGCTACCTGCCGGAGGCGTGGCGATCTCCCCGTGGGCTAACCTTGAACACACCGGCGCGTCGATGTTCAACCGCGATGGCTATGACCCAGCCTGTAGCCGTGAAAGCCTGAACCTGCTGGCGCGCAGCTTCTTGGGAGACGCCTTGCCAAACCATCCGATGGCGTCGCCGGTTTTTGCCGACGTTACCGAGTTGCCGCCAATCATGATTCAAATTGGTGAAAACGAAGTGATGCTCAGTGACGCCATGCGTTTGGCGACGCACCTTGGCGACCATCGGGTGCGCGTCACGCTGGAGGTGTGGCCCGGCATGTTCCACGCCTGGCATTTTTACGCCACCATTTTGCCGGAAGCGATGCAGGCGATGACCAACTCTGCCCGCTTTATTGAGCAAGTGTTGCAAGGCGACGCGCACTAAGTCTCCCGCCCAACCAGTCAGCCTCGCTGGCTGGTTTCACTCATCAAACTGCATCTGATTCTTCTTCATGCCTTCAATCTTCATCAACATGTCGTACAGCGGCGCCAGCTTGTGGAAGTCCTGACTGAGCTGACTTGCTAACTTACCGGAGAACAGCGGCTCCATATCCTGATGATGGCTAATCAGCGCGAAGGACTTTTTGTTGTACCAGGTGGCGATTTCGGCAGGCTGATCCTTCACCAGCGGGCGTTTGTAGCTGTCACCTTCCACCGTGAAATGCGACGGAATGCGGCGCGCCAGCTTGAGGAACTCCTCGGGTTTTTGATTCAACTGCTGGCGGAACAGGTCCATGGTGACGCGCGTCGCGCTGTAGTAGCCCAGCCCGTAGCGCCACCAGTCAGGCCCCAGCTCGAAGAAGTAAGTCGGGGCGTCGGTCCAGTTCTTGCGCGAACGCTTAAACGACAGCCACATATTGCTGCGGTAAATCGACTTATCGTTGGAGAAGCGCGTGTCGCGGTGCATTCTCGACAGGGTTTTACCAATCGACGGGCGCACTTCAAACAGTTCGTCAATCACCAGCATATCTTGACTTAGGTCCGACACCAGATGGCGAAACGGGCTGAGCACGTTCTCTTGATATACCTCGCGATGCTCTTCAAACCACTCTTTATTGTTGTTCTGGCTGAGTTGCAGCAGGAAGGTCAAACCCTGCTGGTTGAAACCGGAAAACGCGCCCATGATCGTCCCTCGTGGTTAACTGTCGCCGCCTGTGCGTTTACACAGGCTGTTTATACACCCAGTATTGCCGAAGACAGCGGCAGATTAAAGCAGCAATCAAAAGTGTCTCCCTATTATTTGTGCAAAGTGTGTCTATATTTGTGGCGCACGCCGTGCAAAATGGTGGCCGGAGCAGTTCACTCACCTTTTAAAATTTTAATAATAATCAGCGGGGCAGTCTGGGAATGGGTAGTCAAACGGCAGAAGTAGGGCGTCGTGGCGGGGCTGAGGGCGCAGAAGGAAAACGCGCAACGCAGGGCTGGATTAATGGTTTCTTGGGCATGGTGATTTTTAGTGGATCGCTGCCCGCCACGCGGGTGGCGGTGCTGGAGTTCGATCCGCTGTTTTTAACCGCCGTGCGCGCCCTGATCGCCGGGCTGTTGGGGGCCGCTATGCTGCTGATGACGGCGCAAAAACGCCCGCAGAAGCAGGACATTATCCCGCTGATTCTGGTGGCACTCGGCGTGGTGATTGGCTTCCCGCTGCTTACCGCGCTGGCCTTGCAACACACTACCTCGGCGCACTCGCTGGTGTATATCGGCCTGCTGCCATTGGCGACCGCCTGCTTTGGCGTGTTGCGCGGCGGCGAGCGTCCTCGCCCGGCATTTTGGGCTTTTTCAGTGCTGGGAAGCCTGTTGGTGGCGGCCTTTGCGCTCAGCCAAGGCTCGGGCAGTTCGTGGCTGGGTGACCTGTTTATGCTAGCAGCCGTGGTGCTTTGCGGGCTGGGCTATGCTGAAGGCGCGGTCCTGACGCGCAAGCTGGGCGGCTGGCAAGTTATTTGCTGGGCGCTGGTTATTTCGCTGCCGGTGGCCTTCGCGCTGGCGTGGTACGCCGCCCCGGCAAGCTGGCCGGTCGCCAGCCCGCAGGCGTGGGCTTCCCTCGGCTATGTGTCGATTTTCAGCATGCTAATTGGCTTTATCTTCTGGTATCGGGGCCTGTCGATGGGGGGCATCGCCGCTGTCGGCCAGCTCCAGCTGCTGCAGCCTTTCTTCGGGCTGGCGCTGGCAGGATGGTTGCTGCAAGAGACCATTCAACCCTCAATGATCGCCGTCATGGCCGGGGTTCTGGCCTGCGTGTTTGGCGCCAAGCGCTTCTCGCGTTAAGCCTTTCACACGCCATGACGCAGCTGTCGTCATGGCGTTTTCACGGCTTATTCTTCTGTTACTCGGCGTATTGCGCTATGCCGTTGCCGAACGACCAGTTCTCTTTCTTCACTTCAACCAGACTGATAAACACGTCGCCTTTCGGGATGCTTAACTGCTGCGCAAGCTGGTCGGCAATGGTCTTATACAGCGCCTTTTTCTGATCGACAGTTCGGCCTTCATTGAGGGTGATTTGAATGATCACCGTCTGGTCCGTGCGCTGAATGCCCAGATATTCCGGGTCATAGACGAAGTGGTCTCGCGCGTGCTCGTTCAAAATTTGGAAGTTGTCCTTGTCCGGCACATTAATGGCGGTGCGCATCGCCTGATAGATTATCTTGCCAATTTTCCCGATATAGCTGCTATCGGAGTTTTTGATGATATCAACGCGTACGATCGGCATGGTCAGTCTCCAGTTTTATAGGGGAAGGGTTAAATGCTGTACTGCTTGAAAAATAAATTACGACTATACTTTATTTTTGGCAAGGGATATTTAATCCAGCATCAGCCGTAGAGCAATGGCGCAAATTGTAATATGATAAATATCATCTATTGCCAAGTTTAGCAGGAGTCTGTCCTATGCCACGGGTATCTAAAGCCGAAACCGAGCGCAACCGCGCGCTGATCGAGGAAGTGTCATCAAGACTGTTTCGCGAGCAGGGGCTGAAAGTCAGCGTCGCAGACGTGATGTCCGCCGCCGGGCTGACTCACGGCGGCTTTTACGGTCATTTCAAATCCAAAGATGAGCTGATCGCCATTGCCTGCGCCAACGCTTTCGACACGGCAGTACACAACTGGCAAGACGAAGCGGCGTCCGGCGAGACGTTGGCCGAAAAACAGAAGGCGCTGGTGGAGCACTATCTCTCATCTTCAAATATCAAGAACATGGGCGATGGCTGCCCGCTGGCTTCGCTGGCGAGCGACGTAGCGCGAGAAGATGAAGATAAGCCGGTGCGCGAGGCGTTCCATCAGGGCACTGAGAAGCTGGTAGAGATTTTTGCCGCCGGGGAGAGCAACCACGCGAAGGCGCTGGCGGCGGTATCGACCATGGTCGGCGCGCTGATCCTAGCCCGCGCTAACAGCGGCTACTCGGTGGCGGATGATTTTATCTCTGTGGCGAAAGCGCAGCTCTTGGCGGAGATTAAAAACGCCGAGTCCTAGAATTTAGCTGCCACCTAAGCTGCGAAAGTTTTGGTGGTAGCCCAGACAGGGTTCGCAGTACCGGCAAACAAGGATACCAGCCAACCCGAAGGTTGCTCTGCCTGAGCCACCTGTCTCAAAACGCTATAAGGCGCGGGCTGTTCTTATGGTCAGGCTCCGCGCCTTAGCTTTAGCCTTTATTTACAGCGCGGGGCGCGAAATGTTCGCTGGAGCGGCGTTTTGGTGTTGGCGTCAAAATAGCGGCTGGGCCAGATAGTGGCAGGGTTCACGCCAATTGCCTGACTGATCAGCATTTCCCCTTTCGGCCACGGGCGCGATAGCGCGTTTGCCAGCGTGGAGGAACTCAGCCCCGCGCCACGGGACACGGCGGCGAGAGTAGTGCCTTTCTTGCGCAGCGCGGCAATGATATCTGCCTGATGCCAGTCTTGTTTATTCATGATTTGCCACTCCTTGCAGTTGAAAAGCCAAGGCGAGGAAGGGCAAAAAGGTCGAGCTGTGAGGGAGTGTCATATGTGTTTCCTTATTAGGTTTATGCAGTATCCCCTTCAGAATTTTAGGTTCTCACTCCCAGCTGCGGATTTTGCCGCAGCAAGGCAACTATAGTTAAGTCAGAAGCCTTAACCAAGCGGCTAAGTTCTATTCTGCGGCACGCTTTCCAAGAAAAATTCCTGTATTGCAATGAGTTACATTGACCCCATGAATGGGTTAGCCCGCCAGCTGATTCAGTTTATCCATCGCGTCTTGCGGAATATCCAGCTGGGCGGCGGCGAGGTTGTGTTGCAAATGGCTCACCGACGAGGTGCCGGGGATCAGCAAAATGTTCGGCGAACGGCGCAACAGCCAAGCCAACGCCACTTGGATGGTTGAGGCATTCAGCTCATCCGCCACCTGCTGCAAACCCGCTGACTGCAAGGGATTGAAGCCGCCGAGCGGGAAGAACGGCACGTAGGCGATGCCTTGCTCTGCCAGTTCGTCAATCAGTGCGTCGTCCTTGCGATGAGCCAAATTGTACATATTCTGCACGCAGACAATCGGCGCGATACTGCGCGCTTCGGCGACCTGATTCGCGGTGACATTACTCACCCCAATGTGGCGTATTAGCCCCTGATGCTGTAGCTCGGCCAGCGCGTTCAGCTGCTCTTCTATCAAGCCTTCCGTGGGTTGGTGAGCATTAAACATAATGCGCAGGTTAACCACGTCGAGCACGTCCAGTTGCAGATTGCGCAAGTTATCATGCACCGCCGAGGTCAGTTCCTGCGCCGAATAGGCCGCCAGCCATGAGCCGTCGCTGCCACGCTTCGCGCCCACTTTGGTGACAATCGTCAGGTCACTGGAATAAGGATGAAGCGCCTCGCGCACCAGCTGATTGGTGATGTGCGGGCCGTAAAAGTCACTGGTATCAAGGTGATTTACCCCAGATGCCACCGCCTCGCGCAGCACGGCCAGCGCCGCCTGTTTATCTTTTGGCGGGCCGAACACGCCCGGACCGGCGAGCTGCATAGTGCCATAGCCGAGACGTTTTACACTGCGCGTGCCAAGGTTGAATGTGCCGCTTTTATCGATGCTTGTCATAGTTGTCTTCTTGCTTTCGCTGAGTAAGGGAAGTACAAGTATATGAATCATCCTTCAGGTTTAGAATTCGCATTTATGAACACACCTCCTAAGACGCTCAAGCCCCGTAAATCGCCAGTTCAGGCCCGATCGGCTGCCACGGTTGCGGCTTTACATACGGCAACCATTCAGGTTTTGACCCAAGAAGGGCTTGCGCGATGCAACACGACGCGGGTTGCCGAGCGCGCGGGCATCTCGGTAGGCAGCGTCTACCAGTATTACCCCAACCGCGATGCGCTTTTGGCGACGGTGCTGGCTTATCATCTGGAGAGGGTGGCGACGGCGGTTGAAGAGGTGTGCGCCGCCTGTCAGGGCCAGCCGGTGGATGTCATGGCGGCAAGGCTGGTGAAGGAGTTTTTAGCGGCAAAACTGCACGACACCGAGGAATCAAAGGCGCTGTATCGCGTGGCGGCCGAGCGCGACGGCGCGCGCGTGGTGGCTATTGTGCATCGGCGGATGTCGGCGGCGGTTTCAACCATGCTGGTGAGTGCGCCCGACGCCCAGTTTAAAGACCCGGATGTCACGGCGGCCATTGCCCTCGGCGCGCTGGCAGGCCCGGTGCGCGCCTTGTTGGAGGGGCTTTCCTCTCCCGAGTTCGACCAGCATCTGCCCGAGCAGCTGACTCTGCTGCTACAGGGTTATTTTCGGCGCGGCGGGGGCGATTCAGCCTGACTTTTCTGCCAACTCCTGAGGGCTGAGCACGTAGTCCGGCGCATCCAGCAGCCTTTCAATAGTCAGGTCGATAAAGGCCCGAACCCTTGATGGCTGGGCCGCGCGGCTGCCGTAATAGACGTGAACACTCATATGGTCGGTGACGTGCTGGGTGAGCAGCGGCACCAGCCGTCCGGCGCGGATTGGCGCGGCCGCCGACAGACCGGAGAGCAGGCCAATCACGTGGCCTGAGAGCACCGCCTGAGTCTCGAGCTGTGCGTCGTTGCTCGACAGCGCCGGGCGCACGTCAACTGAAGTCACTTCGCCATCCACTTTTAGCAGCCAAGGCAGCACGCGCTCCGAGCCGGGGTGGCGAAAGGTGCTGCAACGGTGCGCGGCCAATTGCTCGATATTCTGCGGCGCGCCGTGGCGGGCGAGATAAGCCGGAGAGGCGCAGACAATTAGCTGCATGGCGAACAGGCGGCGAACCGAGACACCGTCTTCCGGCGGCTGACCAATACGAAAGCCGACGTCGGTGCGATCTTCCACCCAACTGCCAATGCGATCGTCGAGTTTGATGTCCGGCTCGACGTCGGGATGGCGTCCGCAGAACTCGTCGAGCAGCGGCCAAAGTACCGGCAAAAACGAATACTTTGGCGCGACAATGCGCAGCGGGCCCGCAATCGCGTCTTTCACATTACGCACCCGATCCCCGGCTCGCTCCAATGCCGCCAACGCGGGCTGGGCAGCATCAAGAAACTGCTGGCCTTCGGTGGTCAGCGCCAGACTGCGGGTGGTGCGATGCAGCAGGCGCACACCGAGCCGCTGCTCAAGGCCCGCCAGCGCCTGACTCGCCGCCTGTGGGCTGACTCCCTGAGCCGCTGCGGCTCGGCGAATACTGCCCAGTTCGATGGCTTTGATAAAGGTTTCGATGGCGCGCAGGTCGCTAACAGGCATGGCAATTCCTCTCCTAATAGAGCGTCGAGTATCAACCTCTACTTGTTACTGAGTCAATAATTGGCCTACTAGTGGCTTGCTACTCTTTTACCTAACATCGGCTCTGACATCATTTTTCGGAGCTTGCTATGAACAACAACATCAAAGACAAAGTCATTGTGATCACCGGCGCGAGCAGTGGTCTTGGGCTGGCCGCCGCACGTCGACTGGCACAGCAGGGGGCTTGTCTGGTACTGGGCGCGCGGCGTATCGAACGCCTGCAACAGCTGGCGGACGAGCTGAATGGCGAAGGGTATCGGGCGATTGCCGTCGAGGCCGACGTCACGCGTCTTGATGATGTAAAACGGCTGGTGGACGGCGCGGTGCAGACCTTCGGGCGAGTTGACGTGATGGTTAACAATGCCGGGCTGATGCCCATTTCGGCGCTGGAAAGGCTAAAAGTTGAAGACTGGGAGCGCACTATCGATGTGAACATCAAGGGCGTGCTTTATGGCATCGCGGCGGCGCTGCCGCACATGCAGCGCCAGATGTCCGGCCATTTTGTTAACGTGGCATCGGTTGCCGGGCACAAGATCATGCCTAACGGCACGGTCTATTCTGCCTCCAAATTTGCCGTGCGCGCCCTGTCGGAAGGGCTGCGGCAGGAGGTAAAACCTTGGAATATCCGCACCACTATTTTGTCGCCGGGGGCGGTGGACACTGAGCTTCCCGCCAGCATTACCGAGGCTGACGTCGCCAAGGGGATGCAGGGGTTCTACCAGTCTACGGCTATTTCGGCTGACTCATTCGCCCGCGCCATTATCTTCGCCATCGAGCAGCCCGAGGATATGGATGTGAATGAAATCGTCTTCCGGCCAACTCGCCAACAGGCTTAACGCAGCCTCCCGTGTCGGCACTCTGCTTGCCGACACGTCTTCCTTCTTCATTGTGTTTTTCGCCCCTCAAAATAAATGTCATATAACATTTATTGTATAAATGCTAAGTGACATCTATTATGGCTACGACTGAAACATACATTGGAGAAAATTATGAGTTTTAAAGACAAGATCATCGGCCGCCTTGGCTTCGGCACCGCCCCTCTGGGTAATATGTTCCGCGCGCTGTCTGACGAAGAGGCCGCAGAAACGGTGGAAGCCGCGTGGCAGCAGGGGATCCGCTTCTTTGACACTGCGCCGCTGTATGGCGCTGGCCTGTCTGAAAGCCGACTCGGCGAGGCGCTGGCGAAGTATAAGCGCAGTGAATACACCTTAAGTACCAAGGTCGGGCGACCCATTTCTGACGAGCTGCACGCTGCTCCTCGCGCCGGGGCTTTTGGGCTGGGTAACCAGAACAAGATGCTGACCGATTATTCGGCAGATGCCACTATGCGCTCTATTGAGGGCAGTCTGGAGCGGCTGAAAACGGACCGTCTGGACTTAGTGTTTGTCCACGACGTGGCTCAGGACGCGCACGGCGACGAGTGGATCGAGCATTTCAATATTGCTCGCAAAGGAGCTTTTAAAGCACTTTCTCGGCTAAAAGAAGAGGGCGTTATCAAGGGCTGGGGGCTGGGCGTGAACCGCGTCGAGCCTTGCGAACTGCTGCTGGACCTCGATGACGTGCGCCCAGACGGCTTCCTGCTGGCAGGCCGCTATACGCTGCTCGATCACCAACAACCTCTGCAACGTTTGCTGGCCAAGGCGAGAGCCAAGAACGCCGAGTTTATCGCCGGAGGCCCTTACAGCTCGGGCGTGCTGGTGGGCGGCAAGCATTTTGAGTACAGCGAGGCGTCGCCGGAGATCCTCGAGAAGGTCAAAGTCATTCACGACATCGCCCGCCAGTACGGGGTAGATGTTAAAGCCGCCGCTCTGCAATTCCCGCTGGCCGAGCCACTGTTCGCCGCAGTGATCCCCGGCGCCAGCCGACCTTCGCGCCTTATCGAAGACAGCAAAGCAATGGCAGAAGTTATCCCGCAGGGCTTCTGGCAAGCTTTAAGAAACAAAGGCTTAATTGCCCCACAGGCTGAAACGCCGAATATGGGTTAATGCTGTTTATCCGGCGGGGTGGGGACATCCCGCTGGGTTAGGCTATGTCTTTTAATAATGAAGGCCGTGGTGGTGATAGGGGCTGGGTAAATTCAGCTATGTGCCAGGAGCGGACGTTACTGATAACGGAATGCACTAATCTGCGGAGGCTGGTCAACACAATATGCAACATGGGCAGAAGCAACAACGGTGCTGTCGTGACATCAGCTTGTAAAGTAGTATGAGTTCTTCTCCTGTCCCACTCTGGATGCTCAATGACATTACAAGCGACCTATCATGAACAGCCAACGCCCGATGATGAAACGGAAGGTGTTTCAATCATCTACGTTAATCCTTTTGGCACTAATGGAGAAAAGGATCGGCGACTTCTAATCAGTAAGGACGCTGAGCCCATTCTTATTTTACAGTTGTATGTTCGTGCGGATGAAGATGGCTGGCTAATTTCCAGCGCCTTTTCTGAATTTCTCCTGAATGACTCTCACATAGCAATCATTTGTGGCGATCACTTTCATGTTATTGACCTGACCACTCACTCGTTCAGAAGCCATTCACTTGGTGATTACGTTGCTCATATTTATTCAATTCCTGACGTCCATTCTGACAGGCTACATGATCGGGTTATGGTCACCACTTACTGTCACGTTTTTCTGATTGAAATTGCAGGGGGCATTCTCTGGAAATCCATTCAGTGCGCCATTGATGGCGTGATAATTACATCAATAGAGAATGATACGGTGCTTGGCCTTGGAGAGTGGGATCCGCCAGGAGGATGGGAGCCGTTTAAGCTTGATCTCAAAACGGGTATCCCGATTTGAAGAAGGAATTTCCCTCACAGTAATTTCTAGAAAGGGATTTTGCTAACTTTTTATGTTATCTGCTGACGCGGCCTCGATCACATCAGCATTAGATCCTGCTTCATCCATAACTGTGCTACTCGTTAACCTGCCCGGGAGTTCTCTTTTAACCAATAGTAATAAGAATCGTGAACTTCCGCTCCTCGCTCAAAGCGGACTTTGCCGAGCATGAATTCCTTCTGTGCCCAGAAGTGGAAGTGGCTAACAATAATCTGAGTTGTTCAACGGGGAATGGGTCATTCCATTGATCTAATCATCTAGCACTGTAGGATTTATAATTATCTTTGTAATTCACCACTAACAAGGAAAAGGCATGTTCGGAATCTTTAGAAAGAAAACACCTGAAACTAAGCCTGGGCAAGGTTCCTCAATCACGGCAAAACAGTTTATTGCGCTGACGCTGAGTGATGAAAAGCTGTCTATGCCCGTCTATCTTCCGGGGATCCGTAACGAAGATGATTGCGAGGATATTGGGCTAGGTCCTCTCATTTATATCTGGAATGTGGATCGTGCCGCTGGCACATTCAGCCTCTCAGTTAACGGTAAAGCGATTGCCCACCTCCTTGAGCCATTTGTGCCTCGAGATAACCCTGCGTATGTTGAAATCCGTGATGAGGCAATGAAGGTTATCGCTGACGTGTCTACTCAGTCCGTGCTGACAACCATAGAGAAAACTGGCCTCATGCCCGATGTTTTGTTTGCTTACCACGTTGAGGATGCACAGCAGGAGCAAAGCTGACAGTCAGGTAGAGTTTGAGATTGCGCTAGGGAGACTAAGTTAATCAGTCCTGTCATCGCAACGCTAAATTAGCCTCAAGAAATGCTTTAGATTGCCGAAATATATTTAGCGTTATTCCTGAAAATAAACAAAATGGATTGATCCCTATGAAAAAACTCTTACTTCTTGTTCCGCTGGTGTTTACTGCGCCGGTATATGCTTCTGAAGTCACGGTAGGTCAGGTTTGCAAGGCTGCTTCTGCTGCAATGTTTGGCCGTGACCATAAGATCATGCAACTGGATAAAGTCGAATCAGGTACTGCCTACGTGCATTATATCAGACAGAACGATGGCACTCGTTGGGCAATCAAGTGCAAACTTATAGGTGATCAAGTTATGTGGGCATCTGACAATCCTGACAGCATAGGTCGCTGGCGGGATGATCCTGCAGACAGTACAGTCAAATATGCTATTGATGACAAAAAAATTATTATTACCGAGCTCTACAGTGACGGTTCCAGTACCACTAACTCTTATCCCTTGAAACAGCTAAAGTGACTATGACCTGCTTTCCTTGATTACAACACCTCAATGTTGGTCATGTAGTTGTGGGAGTTGCCAACTTCCGCTCCTCGCTCTCAGCAGACCCTCAGCGTCAAGTGTTTGTCTGCTGTGGGCTAGGAGCTGAGATATCTTACTTTTCGATGTATTTATCAATCGGGAGCAGGCCAGTAAATCTAAATTTTGGTGTAACACTCTCTCTTCTAAGTATATGACTTATCGGTAATAATGATTTATAGTCAATATATCACCTAGAATTGATAGGTACCCAATGAAGGCACTCTCTATAGTCCGTCCTGCTGGAACACAAATCGCAAATGGACTGAAAACGCTAGAAATAAGACGGTGGAAACCTGAAATTCGGGCAGGGGAAGAGATATTACTGGTTGAAAACGAAAATTTCCTTACTGCTGATGGTCAAGAGGAAAACGGAATTGCCGTTGCCATAATTACTTTGGGAGAAATCAGAGAATTTAGACGAGAGGATATATTTCAAGCGTGTGCATCATATTATGAAGACGGCTGGCTAGCTTGGGAGATAAAGACAATCAAGAAAATCGATAATCCATTCTCAGTTTGCGCAGCACGGAAACTTTACGAGATCGATGATTCAGTTCTTAATGCTGCGCGCTTAATAATAATTCGGTAAAACTCGACGTGAAAAGGTTTAACCGAATCAGATTTTGCCTGTGTGAAACCTCTAAATACCATTTCTAATCCAAGCATAAAGTCCGCTCCTCGCTCTTTGCGGATCTGTGCAAGTTACCTTATGGGGCATATTTTACGTTTTATTGCGCTCGAACAGAGGCCTCATTAATTAGAAAAATGGGAAATTGAATTTATGGCTAAGATCCAATACAACCTAACCCGTGGAAGCGATGTCATCCGTGATGGGATGTACCTCGAACTTTTTGAGGCTGGAACATCCCCGCTCCGGCAAATTGCTGAAGTCTTCTATTCCGATGTAACTCATGAGTTCTCTTTCTCTTGTTACGAAGGATGCATCCCTCTGGAAGAGATTGAAAAGCTCATTAACGAAGCAAAAAAATTGCTTCCGCCAGCAAAGCAGGAATCTTGATGGGCCTGAACGTCTGCTATGTGCCATAAGCGGAAGTTGCACACTGACTCCTAGGTTAAATACTGAATGTCGCCGCAGGTAGAAGGCTATGCTAGATTCAGAAGTTAAAAACTGAGTCGAGGATAATGAATGTTCAATATTTCAGAAGTAGATAAAAGTGATACTGACCTGATGTGGCTGATTAGCGAGCTTGATGCCTTTCAAAGCGAGCTTTATCCTGCAGAAAGTAATCACTGCTTAGATTTTTCAACAGTTGCCGACGAGAAACTCCGGTGCGTTATCGTTCGTGATGAAGCTGGCTTGCCTGCAGGTTGTGGTGCTTTACTAACTCATGAAAATGGTTCAGCAGAGATTAAGCGGGTTTACATTCGCCCGGAATACCGAGGCAGAAACCTTGGAGAGGCGATAGTCAGTGCAATCGAAAAAATTGCTTTAGACAAGAATTCGAGCCTATTGCGGCTTGAGACAGGGATTCACCAGCAACCGGCCATAAAACTTTATCGTAAATGTGGTTACGAGATATGCGAAGCATTCCCCCCTTATGCAGCAGATCCCTTAAGTGTTTTTATGTGCAAAGAACTTCCTTAACTTGACGTTGTTATGGTGCTATTGGAAGGGATCAACAATACTTTAATATTAAAAGTAAGTGCTCAGGAGCGGACATCCAACCGCTCCAATATAGTAACTTGACGCACGATTTTAGCGTTTTCCTTGTCGCAGTTTGTCGTGTTGATCGAGTTCATAGTCGATGAACGCACCGATCATAGTCCGATACACCTTTTCGATAATCACTGCGGGAAGCCCTATTTCAGTTGCCTGTTTACATACCTTGTCGATTACCTGTTGAACGCGGTCTGGGGCGCGCACAGCTGAATGGTCACTCTTGAAAGCTGCTGCAGCTATAACACATTGGCTACGTTGTGCGATCATTTTAACCAGTTCAATATCAATTTGGTCGATACGATTTCTAACATCTTCAATAGTTGAAAAACTTACCATCAAACTACCTAGCTAGTACGTGAGTACTGTAAATTATACAATTTTGTCTATTAATACAATGTTAAGTTTTAGAAGAATGACAGATAGGCCGGCATATCAAGCAAAGTTCCTGCATAACATGCGATTATTGGCAAAGCGATAAACGAGAAAGTGTTAATGTCCGCTCCTCGCTCAAAGCGGACATTTCGCGGAACTAGGTCCGCTCAGTGCCATGAGCGGACATAAATGATTTGGAAATGCCCAGATTAACATACACAATAATTAGGCTTACCGAGTAAAATTTATGAATGGTTTTATCGAGATATTACCTGATAATTTTGACTGAAAAAAGTAAAAGCAGTACATGTTGTCTATAGGTGGAAAGAGGCATTCAATGATCAATAATATTTGCATCAGTCTGTATGGTTCAATTGAAGACATCTGCAAACAGCAACTTGTTAATGCAGGTTTCAGAGTTCCTAAAGAAACTACTAACGGCTACTTACCTCTCCTTTTGAACATGAATAAAAGACTTATTGAACCCCGTAAAAGGAATGTGCATTTTCACAGCACCTTGATTGTTCCGGAAAAAAATAGAAATGGCTTTGCTTTGCTCATTAATAAAATGCAATGTGGGAGTAACATTAACGGCTATCAAAGTCATCATTTGGAAAGAACTAATTTCAATGATGATTTTTTGAATGATTTCGGCTTACATCATTTCCATCTTGGTGAAACAACTCAAAAGACTGGAAAGCATAAGCGCTACATTGAAAGAACTGGTAATACTATTTTTGCAAAGGTTGATCAGAACGACATTTATTTATTAGGAGTGTTCGGTCATAACAGTGAAGAAAAACAATTCATCTATTCTGATGAACAGTTGCTCAAGTCCTTATATGATGAGTGGCCCCATCTCCTTGAACAGTGTCGAGTTAGAGGTGTGACAGGGCAGACATTATCCCCAGAAGAGCGAAATGCCTTGCGAAGTAACGGTACCAATGTGATTACGGCCCTTAGTGATGACATTGCAATTATGTCTCCCGGGGGAGGGTTCATGGCAAATAAAATGAGTGCTTATGTTTCTATAGAAATGATACATCTATATCGTACAATTTCTCTGCTTAAAAAATCATTATTTAAAATTCAAGAACAGCATTATCCATTTGATGCCGATTTCAAAGTGATAACTTTCGGTCACGATGAGCTAAGTTTATTTTGCGATAAGAACTGTTTTTTTACAAAAATACAGATATTAGATGGCAATCATAAAACTATGAGTTTAGCGCCTGGGTATGGGCCAGTTTACACTCATGGCTTCGTGCGAGGTCAAACGACTAAGCTATATGTTGCATTAATTGAAGCGCTAAATACTACTGCGAGCAGAAATTATCTACATCCATTTCCGTCACTATATATACGACATTTATGAATCTTTAATGTTCAATTTAATCAAATAAGAATTTCAGGAATTAATTTTGAATCACAGATGTGCCTGATTTCCGCACGAATTTCCTTAAGGAGTCTTTGGCATGCGGATTCGATTACTTTTAAAGTGAACTTCCGCTCCTCGCTCAAAGCAGACATTAATATAAGTTGAATTAGTTAAACTCCGTGATATTTCTCTAATATGACATCAGTATCGTTAATCGCTGTTTCATTGCCCCAGCCCAGCTGCATACAGAATTTCTCTGCGCGACTACTTCTATCGCAAGAACACGCCCCCCAAGTACCGTAAACAAAGGTTTAGTGCTTCTAAAACCACACATATCGTGGCCAATTTCAAACTAAAAATGATACGCCAGACCACTGTACTCACCCAGCGGAATGGTGGTAACTCGCAGCATTAAACCCCGCCCCCTATTAATGAACCCCGTTCATTATTTCAGTGAATTAGCTCGGATTGTTACCCTGTCTGTTGAGTCTTAAGCTGTTGCTATCCGTGAGCAGATTAATGGTCACGTCACTAGCACAGGAGTTAGGCATGGAAAAGAAGATGAAAGCCGTCGTGATGACTGGGGCTGGCCTCCCATGGGAAGTGTGGGAAGTCCCTATGCCAAAAGCTGAGCCGGGGCAGGTATTAGTTAAAGTCCATGCATCGGGTATGTGCTACACCGACGTGTGGTCAACCGAGGGCTACGGCGGCGACATCTTCCCGCAGACGCCCGGACATGAAGTGGTGGGGGAAGTGGTTGAAGTTGGCGCTGGCGTTCACAGCAGAAAGGTCGGCGATCGGGTTGGCACCACTTGGGTGCAGTCCTCATGCGGGCGCTGTGACTACTGCCGTGAAAACCGTCCTTTGACCGGGCAAACGGCGATGAATTGCGTTTCACCAAGGACCACGGGGTTTGTGGCTCAGGGCGGGCATGCCGAGTACATCGCTATCTCGGCGGAAGGCACGGTATTGCTGCCTGAAGGGCTATCCTACGTTGATGCAGCGCCGATGATGTGCGCGGGTTACACCACGTGGAGTGGTATTCGGGATGCCGCGCCAAAACCTCATGAGAAGATTGCCGTTTTAGGTATCGGTGGGTTGGGGCACGTGGCTTTGCAGCTATCGCGAGCCTGTGGATTTAATACCATTGCAATCACGCATTCGGCAGATAAACACGCGTTAGCCAAGCAGTTGGGGGCTGATCAGGTTGTGAGTTCCGGTAAAGAGTTGAAAGAGATCGGCGGGGCGGACATTTTACTGGTCACCACCAATGATTTTGATTCTGCACAGGAAGCCATGGCCGGGCTGCGAGTTGATGGGCGGGTTGTTCTTTGTGGATTGGATTTCAGCAAACCTTTTAGTATTTCCTCGGAAGGGGTGCCGTTCCACATGATGCGCCAGCAGGTTATCGGCTCCACTCATGGCGGCCAGCATTATCTCAGTGAGGTACTAAACCTTGCGGCTCAAGGTAAAGTGAAGCCGATTGTTGAGACTTACACCCTCGATCAGGCCCAAGAAGCCTATGCCCGCCTTTCCTCGGGGAAAATGCGTTTTCGTGGAGTGTTCACCCCTCAGGGTTAGCCCACGGGTTGAAGCTCGCAGGCTAGCCGGTGGCTGGCCTGATTTAAGCGCAATGGGTAGTTTTTTGTCACGCTAGCCATTACTTTTAAGTGTATGACACCCCTCAGTTGAGGCTATATGGGCCTAAACCCACCGTTTAAAAGCAATGATCTGTTCGCGCTGACCGTTTTTCTGGCCGTCGCCACGCACCGCAGTTTTCGTGTGGCAGCCACCGAGTTGGAGCTGACGCCTTCTGCCGTCAGTCATGCCATTAAAAATCTGGAAAAGCGCCTTGGCGTGCGACTATTTCACCGCACCACGCGCAGCGTGTCCTTAACCGATGCCGGCGAGCAGCTCTCTGCTCAGCTATCTCCAGCGTTTGGTTCGATCACTCAGGCGCTGGAGGAGGTTGATGATTTTCGTGATTCGCCGAAAGGCGTGGTGCGCATCAACTCCAGCGAGGGCGGGGTGCGGCTGGTTTTGCTGCCCATTTTGGCGCAATTCTTAGATAAGTATCCGCAGGTCCATCTCGACATCATATGCGATGGCAAGCTCAGTGATATCGTCGCCGACGGCTTCGATGCCGGTATTCGTCTGGCGGAGGATGTGCCACAAGATATGATTGCCATACGGGTGACCGGGCCGGTGCGATTTGCCGCCGTCGCCTCACCCCGTTATTTCTCCACGTGGGGCAGGCCAACGTCGCCGCGAGAGTTATTGGAGCATCGCTGCATTCGCTTTCGTTTCGACAGTGGGGCTATTTATCGTTGGGAGTTCGAACGTGATGGTCATGCTGAAGTGATGAACGTCACCGGCCCGCTGACCCTGACGGACCAACCGATGATGGTCGACGCGGCAATAGACGGTATCGGCATTGCGTTTGTGCCTGAGCACTTGGCGCTCAAGGCCATCGCCGAGGGCAGGCTGGAACGTGTATTAGACGACTGGTGCCCTGAATACCCCGGATTATCCCTCTACTACTCGGGGCATCGGCATGTCTCAAGAGGGCTAAAGGCGCTGATAAATTGCATTCGGGGAGAGTAAATCCAGATGGCAGTTTTTATGTGCTGCCAACTGTTTTTCATTTCAAATTTGTTCTTTCTACTGCTAGCGAGCGTTTCTGTTATCCACGCTAAAGCCGCCAGCTCCGAGGAGGAACAGGGCGATAAAGCCGCCGGACATGGTGACGTTCTTCATCAGCATCAGCTGGCTTTGCATGTCGGGGCCGCTATGGAAAATCAGCCCTGAGATGATACAGAACCCAAAGTACAGAATGGCGACAATTCTGGTTTGGTAGCCCACTAAAAGAGCCAGACCGCCGCCCAATTCGGTTAAGATAACCAAAGGCAGCAGCGCGGCGGGGACGCCCATAGAGGCCATATATTCGCCGGTCGCGTTATATGCTGAAAGTTTACCAATACCGGCAATAATGAAAACGGATGAAAGCACCACTCGCATAAAGACAGACACTAAACCGTAAAAGACTTTATTAGCGATTAGGTCGTTAAACTTTGCGTTTATAGACATTACTGTTTCCTCACTACATTTTGGAATAAAGGCATTAAAATGCTCGGCACGTGGTTAAATAACGCTGCGGCCGAACAATTAATGCATTAATGATATTTTTAGTTAATTAAGTCTTACTGTGTTCCGCCCACGGCTATTTATTTAAGGCATCGTGATTGGCGGGAGGGCTACCATATAAATGACGTAAGGAGTTGGGTAAGTAACCATTGTTATCGGTAATATTATAATGTTTAGCCACTTCAGCCGTCAGTAGGGTACTCCCCGACAAGGTTTTTAGGTTCGGGTCATTAAACAGTCCCCACACGACGCGTCCGCAAAACTCAGGGCTTTCAAAGCCTAATGTGTCACGGAGGTGGCGGGTTTTTGGGTCTGAGTCGGCAAGCTCAACCATGGTCTCTGTCGCCACGAAACCGGGCCAAAGGGAGACGGCGGAAACGTTGAAAGGCGCAAAGTGCTCGGCGTAGGACGCCGCCAATTTATCCAAGCCCGCTTTTGAGGCGTAATAGGCTGGGTCATGGACTTTCGCATCGGCATAGAAAGAGATATTGACGATCAATCCGCGCTCACCGGCAAGTAATAAGCGTGCCGCATGCCAAGTCGCAATATGGTGAGAGCGCAAACCCACATCCAATATATTGGCAAGGTCGATAGTCGCTTCCCAGAAGGGTTTTACGCCCATCTGGCTATTCAGCGACGTGGCGTTATTGACCAGAATATTGAGATAGCCGTGTTTCTTCTCCACCTGTTTAAACAGGCGTTCTATCTGCTTATCTTTAGACATGTCGCAAACCACGCCGATGCCTTGACCACCGGCTTGGGTTATTTCACTGACGACATCGTCGATGGACTCTCGGTCGCGGCCAGTAACATAGACAATCGCGCCTTTGCGACCCAGCTCTTTGGCGATACCCTTACCGATGCCCTTGCTTGAGCCGGTAATTACGGCAACGATCTCTTTTTCTTTTTTCATTATTGACTCCTGATGGCAGGGGCTAAGCCCTCATCTTCACTTAAAGCGTGACAACAATTTTGCCGAGTTGGGCATTAGCTTCGAGGTAATGATGTGCCATAACGATCTGTTCAAACTTGAAGGATTTGGCGATAACCGGCTTTAATTCGCCGCGACTCAGCGCCGTCAAAATAAACAGTTTTGCTTTGTCGAGGCGTGCCGGATTGCCGACAATCTCGCTATATGCATATCCCCGGATGGTGAGACCTTTTGGGATTGCCAAACTGGCCGGGAAGGGCGTGATTTCGCCACTAAGGTTCCCGTACTCAATTAGCGTGCCGCCGGGTGCCAGCATCTCGGCGAGCCTGATCACGCCTTCGCCGCCAACGCAGTCGAAGATAACTCGCGGTGGCTTATCTCCAGTGATCTCTCTCACTTCGGCCACGCTTTCTTCACCCTGAGAGGTGACAACCCAGGATGCACCGACATCCAGTAACGCCTGGCGTTTAGACTCGGTTCTTGAGGTGGCAATCACCTCTGCACCCAGCATGTTGGCGATTTGAATCGCGGCGATCCCTACGCTGCTGGACGCTGCCGTTACCACCACATAATCGCCAGCGGTGATTTTTGCCACATCAACCAGTGCGCCATAGGCCGTGATGTATTGCATCCATGCCGAGGCTGCCTGCTCCCAAGATAAGTTTTCTGGAAGTTTCACCACATTGCTGGCCGGGAAATGAATGGTTTCACCATAGGTGGGCCATTTGCCCATATCCAGTGACGGGATAACACTCACGGCATCGCCCGGAATAAAGCCTTTTACTTCTGCGCCAATGGCGTCGATAACGCCAGCCGCTTCATAACCCATTCGCTGCGGAAATACCGGAGGGAAGGCATATTGACCGCGACGCAGTAGCGCCTCAGCCCGATTCAAGCCGATAGCCTTGACCTTAATGCTGATTTCATCGGCGGCGAGGGGAGGAAGCTCTACATCTGCAATTTCCAGTACATCTGGCTCACCGACACGATTAAATTGAATTACTCGGGTCATTTTTCTCGCCTCTATAGATAACGCTGCATTTTTAATAAAACGTTTAAGCCAACAATGATTTACTGTTGGCTTTTTTGACATGAAAATAAGTGTGATTTTATATAAGGCTTATTCTTTCATGCGTAATACGGTTTTACCTCGATAGACTCCGCTCTTAACGGAATCCAATGCTAATGAGGCATCATTTAAAGAAAACTCCCTGGGTGGCGTGTAGGGGATTTCACCCTTAGCAATATCTCTTGCAATAGTACTCAATACGGCAGCGTTATATTTCATTTGGAAAAAAGTCCCTTTGCCCGGTTGGCCGTCTGGTTTTTTTCCGGCGATATCAACCGCAACCGCACTCGCAATACGGCCGTTCGGTGACAGAGCACTCCAGAGAGCTGTCAGGGGTTTCCCACCAACCAAATCAAGAATAAGGTCGACGTCTTTTAACTGCGCTAAAGCCTCAGGGTCGCTATAGTCAATGACCTCCGCGGCTCCCAATGACTTGACATAACTCTTGTTCTTTCTCGATGCCGTGGCGATGACCTTTGCCCCGGCGCGCTGCGCCAATGGAACGGCCAAAGAACCTACGCCACCGGCCGCGCCTTGAATCAACACGGTTTCTCCGGACTTCAACGCGCCGATATCAAATAACCCGGTCCACGCCGTCAGGCCAGCCACCGGCAGGGTTGCCGCGATGCTGTCGCCTAAATTATCGGGAGTAGGGACTAACAGGTCCGGCGTAGTTTCTATAATTTCAGCAAATGCACCATAGTTAAGCGACTTCCCAATGACGCGATCGCCTACCTTGAAGCTCGTGACGCCTTCGCCCACTTCAATCACATTTCCGGCAAATTCCACACCCAGAACGCAGGGCAGGACTAATGGAAAGATATTCTTAAATGTTCCGTCACGCAGTTTCCAATCAAGAGGGTTAATCCCTGCTGCTTTGATTTCTACAATGACTTTGCCGGGAGAGACTTTAGGCCGTTGGATTGGCTCAATTTTAATCGTGTCCTGGGCACCATAACGGTACATAACGGCTGCAAGTGGCTTATTCATGTTTTATCTCCTCAGTTATTTTCAAACTGTACCCGTATCAAAAATAATTAATAAGATGCTAAATTATGAACACTGCGTACCGAAAATGAGACAGCATATGAATATGGATGCCTTGCAGGACTTCATCAGCGTGATCACCCACGGCAGCTTCAGCGCGGCAAGTCGCGCAACGGTGACGCCTAAAGCCTCTATTTCGCGGCGGATCCGCCAGTTGGAAGATGAACTGCAAACCCGCTTGTTTGAGCGCACCAACACCGGTTTCGCCTTGACCTCAGAAGGGGCCATGCTATTCGAGCGAGTAAAGCCGCTGGTGAACGAGCTTAGCGACATCAAAACGGACATGATGGAACAGACTGCCAGCCCGTCGGGAAAACTGCGCGTTAGCGTTCCTCCCGTTATCGCCTTTGATACTTTGGGTAAAGCGGCTGCGCGTTATAGAGAACTTTATCCACTGGTTGAGCTGGAACTCGTGGCTGACAGCCGATTGGTAGATCCGATTCGCGAGGGTTTTGACGCCGTTCTTCGGGTAAATCCCAAGGTGGATGAAGAGATGATCGGCGTAAAAATATTCCGCGAGACGTTAGTCTTTGTCGCCTCACTGCAATACAGAGAGAGGCTGGCTGCGGCAGAGCCCGTCACCGGGCTGCCATTCATCAGTATTGGAACCCACTGGCAACCCACTCAGTTCAGCACTGTCTGGGAAGGGGAGCCAAGAGAGTTCAAGGTGAACACCGAGCTGTATATCTCGTCTCCGTTTATCACCCGTTCGACCATTATTTCGGGATTCGGCTCCGCGCTGCTGCCAGAAGCCTTAGTCGCCGATGACATCAAAGAAAATCGGCTAATTTCTCTGGGGGTGAGTGAAGACCCTGAGTTGATTTTATGGTGTCTCTATCCCAGCAGGCGCTATGTCACCGGGAGGTTAAGAGCCTTTATTGATTTATTGGCGGAAACCTTCGCACAGAGCAAAAGCATTGGTCGTTAACGGCTCGAAAAGTCAACCCGGCACCAAGGCCGCAAACTCGGGTTGGCTATTTCGCCACCGGCAGGTCAGCGTATCGGGTGGTGTAAGCAGGGGAAAGCATGTCACGTTTCATTGCCCAGCTTTTCTGGATGCCTTGTCCTGCGAACCATAATTTGCCTTTGCCACTCTGGTTCAGGCCATCGACGACGCGCATCAGTGCCTCACTGTTGGCCTGTGGCTTGAACTCGTCAAACAGGTTCAGTTGCGAAATACCCTGACTGAAGAAGTCGCCCAGCATCACGCCGGCTTTCATATATCGCGGCCCGTCCAACCAGATGCTATCAAGGGCATTCATGGCAACACGGACAATATCGCGCGTATCGTTTGATGGCGTTAACAGCTTGCCCATCGCCTGATTCCCGTAAAAGGTTTCGCCAACGGCATGCGGGCTGCTGCGGACAAATACGGCGATCTGCCGACAGTACTGTTTTTCGCCACGCAGCTTTTCGGCGGCCCGTTCGGCATAGGCGCAGACCGCCTGGCGCATATCGGCATACTCCGTGACGCGATAACCAAAGGAGCGAGAACAGACGATCTGCTGTTTAGTAGGCGCGAACTCCTCCATCTCAAGGCAGGGCTCTCCGCGCAGTTCCCGCACCGTGCGCTCCAGCACCACGTTGAAGTGTTTACGAATGACGTAGGTGCTTTGCTCCGACAGGTCTTTAGCCGTCAGGATACCCATGGCGTTCAGCTTCTTGCTGATGCGTCGCCCCACGCCCCATACGTCCTCAACCGGCGTCAGCGCCAGCAGTTTTCGCTGACGTTCGACGTTCGACAGGTCCACCACACCGCCCGTTTGCGGCCACTTCTTCGCCGCGTGGTTGGCCAGCTTTGCCAAGGTCTTGGTGGGAGCTATGCCGACGCCCACGGCGAGGTGGGTGTCACGCTTGACGCGATCCCGGATCTCCCGCCCGAACTCTTCCAAACTCCGGCTGTTGCTAAACCCGGTCAGGTCAAGAAAAGCTTCGTCAATGCTGTATATCTCAACCGACGGCGCCAGCTCCTCCAGCGTGGTCATCACTCTGCTGCTCATGTCCGCGTACAGCGCATAGTTAGAGCTGAATACGTGGATTTTATGCTTCTTTATCTCATCTTTTATTTTGAAGTAAGGCGCGCCAGTGCGGATCTCCAAGACTTTAACTTCGGCTGAGCGAGCAATCACACAGCCATCATTATTGCTGAGAACCAGCACCGGTTTACCGCGCAAATCAGGTCTAAATACCGTCTCGCAGCTGGCATAAAACGAGTTCACATCAACGAGTGCGAACATTAGCGCCTCAAGGTCATGATGGAGTGCTTCACGACGCCAAAGATTTCAAATTGATCCGGCTCGGTGATCGGGATGATGGCGTGCGCCGCATTCATAGGTTTTAGATGCAGAAAGGGTCTTACCATCAACTGCTTAACCGTAAATTCTCCCGACAGCGCGGCCACAATAATGTCGCCATGCTCGGCTTTGATGGAGCTGTCGACAATCAGCATGTCGCCATCCTTAATGCCCGCATCAACCATAGAGTCGCCGCTCACCTTAATGAAATAGGTCGAGCTAGGGTGGCTCACCAGCAGATTGTTCAGGTCAAGGCGCTGCTCAACATAGTCCTAAGCGGGGGAGGGAAACCCGCAGGGAACGCGATCAATGAACAGCGGCAACTCTGACACGGCGCGGATGTCCGCAGGCTTGAAAAACTCCATGATTCTACTCTCAACGGTAACTGTATTTATATACAGTATTATTGATCTGCGTGATGGATCAAGTCGATTTAGAGCCGTTCGGATAAAGGCGTTGTCAGCAAAGGGAATTTAGTTGGGAGCGCGGTGGCGAACTTCTGAGACAGCATCCTGCCGTGGGTTAGCTGACTGTCAAAAAGACACTGTGTAGTCAAATTGACATTTTTTATAAACTGTCATTTAGACACCATTAAAACAAAACACCTTAAAATTCAATGAAATAAATATTGGCACGTGGATTGCTATCTCTATACCAACAAGTCCCTTAATTATTGAAAGGTAGAGAAGATGGCGATTCAGGTAAAAAACAACATCCAGTGGGTTGGGCAACGTGATTGGGAAGTACGCGATTTTCACGGCACAGAGTACAAAACCCTGCGAGGTAGCAGCTATAACAGCTACTTAATCCGTGAAGAGAAAACCGTCTTAATCGATACCGTTGATCATAAATTCAGCCGCGAGTTTGTGCAGAAACTGGCGGAGGAAATCGACCTCAGCACGCTGGACTTCATTGTGATTAACCATGCTGAAGAGGACCACGCCGGGGCACTGACCGAGCTGATGTCTCATATCCCCGACACACCGATTTACTGTACTGCAAACGGCGTTGATTCCATTAACGGTCACCATCATCACCCCGAGTGGAATTTCAACATTGTGCACACGGGCGACACGCTGGACATCGGTAATGGCAAACAGCTGATCTTTGTCGAAACCCCGATGCTGCACTGGCCGGACAGCATGATGACCTATATCACCGGCGACGCGGTGCTGTTCAGCAACGACGCTTTTGGCCAGCACTATTGCGATGAACATCTGTTCAATGATGAAGTGGACCAGAACGAGCTCTTTGAGCAGTGTCAGCGCTATTACGCCAATATCCTGACGCCGTTTAGTCGCCTGGTTGGGCCGAAAATCCACGAAATCCTCGGCTTTAATCTACCTGTAGATATGATTGCCACCTCCCACGGCGTGGTCTGGCGCGATAACCCGACCCAAATTGTTCACCAATACCTTGAGTGGGCGGCGGATTATCAGGAAGACCGCATCACCATTTTCTACGACACCATGTCCAACAACACGCGCATGATGGCGGACGCCATTGCTCAGGGCATTAATGAAACGGATCCGCGCGTTAAGGTGAAAATCTTCAACGTTGCCCGCCACGACAAGAATGAAATCCTGACCAATGTGTTCTGCTCGAAAGGCGTTCTGGTTGGCTCTTCCACCATGAATAACGTGATGATGCCTAAGGTCGCCGGGATGCTGGAAGAGCTGGCAGGCCTGCGTTTTCGCAATAAAAAAGCCTCGGCGTTTGGCAGCTTTGGTTGGAACGGCGGCGCGGTGGACCGCATTCAAACTCGCCTGATGGACTGTGGTTTTGAGACCACGCTGGCGCTGAAAACCAAGTGGCGGCCCGACCGCGATAATCTGGAAGTATGCCGCGAGCATGGGCGTAATATCGCTCGCCAATGGGCCTTGGAGGCTCTGCCAGAAGTCGCCCCGACAACTCCGCAAACCGCGCCAAGTGCGGTGGAAAACAACGCCGCCGAGCAAGATTTAGGCCCGTGCATGCAGTGCAGCGTCTGTTTGTGGATTTACGACCCGAAAGAGGGTGAGGCGATGCAGGACGTCGCGCCAGGCACGCGTTGGGAAGAAGTGCCGGATAACTTCTTATGCCCGGAATGTGCGATGGGGAAAGAGGTATTTGACCCTATCAAACCGGAGGCAAAATGAGTGATCAGATTGTGATTATCGGCTCGGGTTTCGCGGCACGCCAGCTGGTTAAAAACCTGAGAAAACAAGATGCTAACGTGCCGATTGTGCTGATTGCCGCCGACAACTGTGATGAGTACAACAAGCCGGATCTGAGCCATGTGATTAGCCAGAATCAGTTGGCGGACGCACTGACGCGGGACTCCTCCGCCAGCTTTGCCGAGCAATATAACGTGCAGATGCACCCGCATACGCGCATCACGTCACTTGATACCACCACTAAAACCCTGTCCAGCGGCGAGAGCTGCTGGCAGTACCATAAGCTGGTGTTTGCCGTCGGGGCGTCGGCCATCGTGCCGCCGATCTCTGGTCACGAGCATATGCTGACCCTCAACAGTCAGCAGGAGTATCGCCAGTGCGAAGAACAGCTGCTGCAAGCCAAGCGGGTGCTGATTCTAGGCGGGGGATTGATTGGCAGCGAGCTGGCAATGGACATGTGCCGGGCGGGCAAGCAGGTGACGGTAATTGATAAGTCGTGCAGCCTGTTGTCTTCACTGATGCCCGTGGAGGCGAGTAGCCGCCTGCAATTTTGCTTGCAGCAAATGGGTGTCGAGCTGGTGTTCAATCAGCAGCTTGTCTCCCTTCAGCCTCATCAGCAGGCATGGCTTGCCACCTTAAGTAATGGTCGCGAACTTCTCGCGGACGCCGTGGTGTCCTCCATTGGCCTGCGACCTAATATCCAGCTTGCCGAGCAGGCGGGGTTGCAGGTTAATCGGGGGATTGTGGTGGATGCCCGTTTGCAGACTTCGGCAGAAGATGTTTATGCGCTGGGCGACTGCGCGGAAATCGAAGGCAAACTGCTGCCATTCCTGCAACCCATCCAGTTCAGCGCCATGACCTTAGCCAAGAATTTACTGGGGGCCAGCGATAACCTAAAACTGCCCGCCATGCTGGTGAAAATCAAAACTCCCAACATGCCTCTGCATCTCGCCGGGGAAACCCAGCGTCAAGATTTACAGTGGACCATTACGAGCGAAACTCAGGGCATGATTGCCAAAGGTTTTGATCAGCAACAGCAGTTACGGGCTTTTATTGTCAGTGAAGATCACATGAAGCAGGCCTTCGGCTTATTAAAGACTTTACAGGTTTGACTTTAAAGTCCATCCAGTCTGATAGGAGATTTAATGATGAAACATAGTATTCCAGCACATTACGTTCATACCCGTGCTACACCGTTTTGGGATAAAAACTCGGTGCCTCAAGCATTATTAACCCACCATAATACTAAAGCAGGGGTTTATGGTCGGCTGTCCGTGATGCAGGGCGCAGTAAAATACTTTGGCTTTGCCGATGCACAAAGCACGGAGCCTGATATGGAGATAATTATTAAAGCTGGGACCTTCGGTATTTCGCCACCGCAGAAGTGGCATCATATTGAGTTAATGACCGACGATACTTATTTTAATATTGATTTCTTTGCGGAGCCAGCAGCCATTCTTGAAGGTTCAGGATTAGGAACCGTGGTTAATACCAAAAAATAATAGATGAGTGAATAACGCCTAGCCTGTCGGGTAGGCGTTTTGGCATAAAAAATACAGGACATGATATGCAAAACAGTAACGCGCAAGAGTATTTCCATCACAAGTACCAGCTAACGCCGACGCACTCTGAAGTGGTTGCCGCCGCAGAGCTGATCCCAGCTGGGCGCGCGCTGGACTTGGGCTGCGGCGTCGGGCGCAACGCGCTGTATCTCAGCCTAAAAGGTTTTGATGTGACGGCTTGGGATAAAAATGCCGACAGCATCGCGCGGGTGAATGAGATTATTTCTCTGGAAGGGTTGGCCAATATTACGGCTGATATTCGGGATTTAAACCAGCTGCAATTAGACGAGCAGTATGATTTTATTTTCTCAACCGTAGTATTAATGTTCCTGCAGCCAGAGAGCATTCCGTCGCTGATTAATAATATGCAAACCCACACGCTGCCCGGCGGCTATAATTTGATTGTTGCAGCAATGGATACGCCAGATTACCCGTGCGTTATGCCATTCCCATTTACCTTTAAATCGGGAGAACTTAAAAACTATTATGAGCATTGGGAAATCATAAAATATAACGAAGATGTCGGGCAACTGCATAAAGTAGATAGCAACGGGGAAAGAATTAAACTGCGCTTTGCGACGCTTCTGGCGAAAAAACGCGAGATTTAATTCACCAGAAGACGTCGACTCTATTTCATTCCCAGTCGTTTTGCCAAACGATGCAAATTACCGCTATCGAGATTTAATCTTCTGGCCGTTAATGCCCAGTTCATATTGCATTCGGCCAGTACCTTTTGGATCACCTCTCTTTGGAACTGATGGGTCATGGCCGCCAGATCGTTTTGCATCATGATGTCGGGCGACAGGGAGGCTTCTTGCATCTCCGTCTCGACCTGACTCGCCAGATTGAAATGCAGCGGTAATAACTCCGTTACTGGGCTATTTTGCGTCGCGCGGGCCAGTACGGCAGCACGGTAAATGGCATGTTCTAACTCGCGAATGTTGCCCGGCCACGGGTAGTGCTCTAACGCCTTCAAGGCTCCGGCGCTTAAAATGAGCTGCGCCAGCCCGAGTTTCACGCGATAACGTTCGCAGAAAAAACCGGCCAGCAGGGGAATATCACTAATGCGTTCGCGCAGTGGTGGCACCAGCAGAGGGAATACGCTCAATCGATGGTACAAATCTGCGCGGAACTCACCGCTGACCACGGCCTGCTTGAGGTCGCGATTGGTCGCTGCCAGAATGCGCACATTGACGCGCTTCATGCTGTCATCGCCGACCCGCTGCAAGTCGCCATACTGGATGATGCGCAGTAATTTGGCCTGTAGCGATAAAGAGAGTTCGCCGATTTCATCCAGAAACAGCGTGCCGTTATCCGCCAGCTCGAACTTGCCGACGCGATGTTGAATGGCGCCGGTAAAGGCGCCTTTGACGTGCCCAAACAACTCACTTTCTGCCACGTTTTCCGGCAGCGCCGCGCAGTTTAGATAAACCAAGGGGCTGGAGGCGCGCGATGAGCCAAGATGAATAGCTCGGGCAACCAGCTCTTTCCCCACGCCGGTTTCGCCCGCGATAAGCACATTGAGGTCCGAACCGGCAACAATGCCTATCTCCTTCTTGAGCTGCTGCATGATGGGGGAAGAGCCAATCATTTCATCCCCCTCACGGCGGGTGCTGATTTGCTGCACAAACTCAGGAAGGGAGTGCTTTTCCAGCGTTTCAACCAGCAGCGCGTTATTCAAAGCGCCAGCGGCTAACACACTGATAAGCTGTAATTCTTCATCACTAAACTGGTCAAACTGGCGCGGGTTTAGGCTGTCGAAGGTTAGGGCACCAATCAGGTTTTGATCGGCAAACAGCGGTAAGCCAATGCAGGCATGCACCTTCAATTCATCCTGACCGGGGATCAGCCCGTCGTAGGGGTCTGGCAAATGGCTGTCTTCGGGAAAACGCACCACGTGCCCGGCGCGCGCGATGGCTTCAAGCCGAGGATGCTGGTCCAGAGAGAAACGCCGCCCCAGTACGTCCTGCGCCAAGCCATCAATGGCTAATGGCCGAAACTGCTGCTGTTCGAACCGCAACAGGGCCGAAGCATCGCACTTCAGCAGCTTGCGCAGGCTGCTGACTAACACGTCAAAGTGATCTCGCCGCGTGAGGCCGGATTGTAAATCAATGGCGATAGAAGCAAGAGACTGAATGGAAAGAGGCATACACCAATCCTAACGTTGGGTGCGATAACCCCCATTTTAACGGCAGCAGAGGGTGGGAACAAACCTTCTCGCGTCACTCGCGGTAAAGCTGCCGACTGGCACCGGGGGATTGCCCGGTAATGCGTTTGAACGCGCGACTAAACGCCGCCTGAGAGGTATAGCCCAGCCGCTGAGCCACGGTTTCAATCGACAGCCTTTCTTGTATAAGCAGCTGATTTGCGAGTCGCATTCTCAACTCAGCCACATAGCGCAAGGGCGGCACGCCGATAGTGTCGCTAAAGCGACCTGCGAAGACTGAGCGTGAAGTATGGGATTCTGCTGCCAGTTCGGCCACGGTCCAGTCTCGACCCGGTTGCCGATGTAGCGCCAGTATAGCGCGAGCCAGCCGAGGATCGCGCAGAGCAGCCACCAAACCCGAGGCATTATCACAGCCGCATTCAACCCAGCCGCGCACCATCATTGCTGCTACGACGTCCGCTAACCCAGCCAGAATGCCTGCAAATCCAATGCGTCCGGCGCAAATCTCGCGCTTCATTGCGTCAAGCATCGGCACTAAGTCGGGATAACGCGCCCCCGTAACGTCAGCCACCATGATGTCCGGCATCAGTTTGCCCAGACGCTGCATGCCGCCAAGATCAAACTCCATGCAGCCATAGAACAAGACGGCGCTAGGGGTGGAATGCGTGCTTGGGCAGGTGTCCACGCCACTGACATTATCACTGAGCGGAGCGGCGGCTAGGGTGTCAATGCCCTGTACCGGCAGGTCAGGGGCGGAGAGCAACTGATGGGCACTGCCTTGTGGAAGCAAAACCGCATTGCCCGCTGAAAGTGAGTGTAGGGTGCCATCGCGAGTACGCAGGAAGGCCGATCCCACGGCTAAAAAGTGGAAATAAGCATGGCCCGGCTGGTTTTTAAACTCCAAACCAAAATCAGGCCCTGTTTGAATGCGGCGATATCGCACGCCGCGCAGGCGCATGCCAGTCAGCAGCTCGCTTATCAGATCCGACGACAGCGCGAATTGTTCGTGTTCCGTCATTTTAGGCGTTTGGGTCAAAGATTCAGGAGTGACCATCATAGATCATCCCAAGCCTTCTCCCTAGAATTTCGCTCTACGATTCTTTAAGGGAAGTTTTACATGAGTAATAACCGTTGTGATGCCGTAGCGGCAGGCCAGATTGAACCCGCCTCCGCCGCGTGGCTGGCCGTGTTTTCACTGGCGATGGGGGTGTTTGGGCTATTAACGGCTGAATACCTTCCCGCCAGTTTGTTGACGCCGATGGCAACTGATCTTGGCGTTTCGGAGGCGCTGGCCGGGCAGGCCGTCACCGTGACCGCCGTCGTGGCGCTGTTTGCCGGGCTGTTGGTGCCAAGGTTAACGCGCACCTTAGACCGCCGCGTGGTACTGCTGAGTTTCACCCTGTTAATGATCGTCTCTAATCTGCTGGTGGCTTTATCATCCAGTCTGACAATTGTTTTAATCATGCGCATCCTGCTGGGGATAGCTCTGGGGGGATTCTGGAGCATGGCGGCGGCGGTTGCCATGCGTCTGGTTCCGGAGAAACGGGTACCGCGCGCGCTGTCGATTATCTTCAGCGGCATTGCTGTCGGCACGGTCGTTGCTGTCCCTCTCGGAAGTTATCTCGGCGGGCTATATGGCTGGCGCAGTGCTTTTGTGGCTGCCGCTGCGGTGGGGGTGATCACGCTAGCTTTCCAGTGGTGCGCCTTACCAAAGATGGCGGCGCTAAAACTGATAAAAACCGCGTCAGTGCTAGAGCTGCTTCGTCGGCCTGGTATTAGCATGGGCATGTTCGGCTGCGTCTTAGCCCACACCGGGCAGTACGCGCTTTTTACCTATATTCGGCCCGCCTTAGAAAGCGTGGTGCAAATTGATGTCAACGGTTTGGCACTGATGTTGCTCGGCTTCGGTATTGCCAACTTTGCTGGCACGTTGTTGGCTGGATGGGTGATAGAGCGCAGTCTGCGTGCCACCTTGATCATCATGCCGTCGCTGGTAGGCATAGCCGCGCTGGCAATGATTTTGCTGCCAATTGAAGCCACGGGCCTGATGCTGTTGGTGGCACTTTGGGGACTGGCTTTCGGCGGCATCCCTGTCGCGTGGTCAAACTGGGTAGCACGATCCTTACCCGATCAGGCCGAAAGTGCAGGGGGCATGGTGGTTGCGGCTGTGCAATCCTCCATCGCCGCCGGCGCGGCTTTGGGCGGGTTAGTGTTTGGCTTTAGCGGCGTCAGCGGGGTCTTTATGATTTCCGGCATCGTGATGTTGCTGGCCGCGTTGGTGATTGCATTACGAGTAAAAGGCTAGGGAACGCAGAAAGGGGGCAATAGGGAGTTAAGTTGCTGGGGTAAAAGCAGGCATCGCGGAGAAGATCTAATCCCTTACCAAATGCTGAAACTCGGCCTTATTCAGCCCAGTAATGGCTTCAATATCTTGTAAGGAGAGGCCCAATTGCGAAAGGCTGGTGATCCTCTGATGATCCAGAGAGTTGGTGCAGATAACGCGCAGCTCGCCGTGATGATTTTGCGGATTGTGTTCCAGTTTTTCAGCGGGCATGGCCACTCCTATCGATCATTATGGCGGTAAAAAAGGGGGATGGTGACATCCCCCGATTAGCAACAACTAGATATCGAATCTGTCCAGATGCATTACCTTGCTCCAGGCGGCAACAAAGTCTTTCACAAACTTCTCTTTGGCGTCGGCGCTGGCGTAAACCTCGGCAATAGCACGTAAGACGGAGTTGGAACCGAAAACAAGGTCCGCGCGGGTGGCGGTGAATTTCACTTCGCCGGTCACGCGGTCGCGGCCTTCAAACAGCTGCTTCGCGCCATCAATGGCTTTCCACTCATTACGCATGTCGAGCAGATTGCTAAAGAAGTCGGTGCTCAGTTCACCCACTTTATCGGTGAAAATACCGTGACTGCTGCCGTCGAAGTTAGCACCCAAGGCTCTTAAACCACCGACTAACACGGTGAGTTCAGAGACGGTCAGGGTCAGCTGCTGGGCTTTATCAATCAGCAGGTTTTCCGTCGCGCCGTGCAGGGTGTTTTTCAGGTAGTTGCGGAAGCCGTCGGCCTGCGGTTCGAGCAGGTTGAAGGACTCCACATCGGTCTGCTCTTGACGTGCATCGACACGGCCAGCAACAAACGGCACTTCGACGGTGACGCCAGCGGCTTTGGCAGCTTGCTCAACGCCCACGATACCCGCCAGCACGATGATGTCGGCCAGAGAGGCTTTGTGGAACTGCTGCTGAATGCCTTCCAGCGTTGGCAACACGCGAGCCGCCGTGGCGTTAACTTCCCACTCACGCTGTGGCAGCAGAGCGAGGCGCGCGCCATTGGCACCACCGCGTTTGTCGCCACCACGGAAGGTAGAAGCAGAAGCCCATGCTACCGAGGTCAGTTCGCTAACGGTCAGACCAGAATCCGCAATCTTCTCTTTCAGGAAGGCGATATCGCCGCTGGTTGGCTGATAAGTGGCGTCCGGCAGTGGATCTTGCCAAATCAGGTTTTCACCCGGGACTTCAGGCCCGATGTAGCGCGCTTTTGGCCCCATATCGCGGTGAGTCAGCTTGTACCAAGCGCGGGCAAAGGCTTCATTGAAGGTCTGCGGATCGTTAAGGAAACGACGGGAGATCTTCTCAAACTCAGGGTCGAAGCGCAGCGTCAGGTCGGTAACCAACATGGTCGGCTTGTGTTTTTTCGACGTATCAAAGGCGTTAGGGATGATGTCTGGGGCATCCACGGCTTCGAACTGGATCGCGCCCGCCGGGCTGCGAGTCTGCACCCATTCGTATTTGAACAGGTTCTCGAAGAAGTAGTTGCTCCACTGGGTCGGGGTCTGGGTCCAAGTAACTTCTAGCCCGGAGGAGATAGCATCCGCGCCGGAGCCTGAGCCATAGCTGCTGTTCCAGCCGAAGCCTTGAGCTTCAATCGGGGCTGATTCTGGGTCAACGCCAACATGGTCGGCGGAGCTGGCACCGTGGGTTTTACCCAGCGTGTGACCACCGGCAATCAGGGCGACGGTCTCTTCGTCGTCCATCCCCATGTTGCCGAAGGTAGCGCGAATAGCCGAGGCTGCGGAAGCCGGGTCGCCGCTGTGCTCTGGGCCTTCCGGGTTAACGTAGATCAGGCCCATTTCGGTGGCGCCTAATGGGCCCTGAGCCAGTGATTCCGGGTGACGGTGCTCAAGCCAATTCTTCTCGCCGCCCCAGTTGATATCCTGATCTGGCTCCCAAACGTCTTCACGCCCGGCACCAAAACCAAAGGTGCGGAAACCTGAATTCTCCAGCGCGACGTTACCCGCCAGAATATACAGGTCGGCCCAAGAGATTTTCTGACCATACTTCTGTTTCACTGGCCACAGCAGGCGGCGCGCTTTATCTAGGCTAACGTTGTCTGGCCAAGAGTTCAGGGGGGCAAAACGTTGCTGACCGCGACCCGAGCCGCCGCGACCGTCAACAGAACGGTAGGTACCTGCGCTGTGCCACGCCATGCGAATGAACAGCCCAATATAGCTGCCCCAGTCGGCTGGCCACCAAACCTGAGAATCGGTTAACAGGGTTTTGATATCGGCTTTAAGCGCGTAGTAATCGAGCTTTTGGAACTCCTTACGGTAATCAAAATCTTCACCTAAAGGGTTAGAACGATCGGAGTGCTGATTTAAAATGTCGACTCTTAACTGGCTTGGCCACCAGTCTCTATTATTTGTCCCGCCGCCAGCAGTTTCAGTAGGCTTCGCTTGATGAAACGGACATTTCCCGGGAGATGACTCGCTCTTGTTATCAATTAATTCGCTCACTTGCATACCCTCTTTTTGAATGTTTCATAATTAAGATAGCCAAGGAGATGATTAAGCGATAGCCGCATTATTCTATGGATTTGATAGTTCTTTCCAACCATTAGGAATAGTTATTTCCCCAATGTTTGTAGGGCAGTCCAAACAAGAATTTAATGTTTCAAAAAATTTATTAAAAACACCAAAAGCTTTATGCGTTTTACAACTGAGCTATTCCATTTGGCGTTAGGAATTTAGGTATGGCGTGAAGCACTGCGCTAGACCAGCTTTCTTGTAGGAAAGCCGCTTAATCCTCTGAGGGCGAAGCCATCCAATAAAAACTCCCCACGAAGCCTTATGCTGCGGCGAAGTGGGAACGTTACCGGCGCACTGTAAGGCGGCGAAAAAGATAGGGTGATGACGATTCCTCCCTATGATCTGTAGGAAGTTTCCCTATCGCGTCAGGCGCTATTGCGCATATTTTTTCGCCGCATAGTATGAATATCAGGCGCAAAAATGGAAGTGCAAGGATGAGCGCCAAAATTATTAAGGGATTTTTAGGGAATAATACAGGAAGAAAAGAAGTGACTTCTTTATGGACATTTATTTCATTAGGATTTTTGTTTGTGAATTTGAGTATCTATTCTTTACACTCAATTTCCATGTCCGAAATGCTCTCTATCTTTAACTTATTCTTTTTCTGAATAAGATGAAGTGATATTGAGCCTCGACTAATCGAATGGCTATATTTCGACGTTTTTTCAGTGCCACTAGGATTAAAAATATAAATGGATAAGAAGAATTAATTCAATTATCCAAATCTGATTAATTAAAAGGAGTTTTAAACCATGAAAAAAATCTTATTAGCTACCACCATTATTGCTTCCTTCTGTGCTGTGAACGCGGCTTCGGCAGCGTCGACTGGCACCATCACTTTTAATGGTGAATTAACAGCAACCACCTGTGATGTGGTCGTAGGGGGACAGGCGGCAGACGCTACCGTGACACTGCCTACCATTGCTATCAGTCAATTAACTAAGGCAGGCCAAACGGCGGGCAGAACCAATTTCCCAATGGCGCTGACCAACTGCGCCGGTACGCTGAAAACCGCCAGTGCTTATTTTGAAGATGGTAGCAGCGTTGATGCCACTACCGGGCGTCTGAATAACCTGACCGGCAACGCGACGGGTGTGCAATTGCAGCTGCTCGATGGCCAAGGTTCACGTGGGGTGATCAAAGTCGGTGACAGCAGCCAGACTGACAACAATAGCTATGTGGATGTCTCCACTGGCACCGCCAATCTGAACTACGACGTGGAGTATTACGCCACCGCAGCCACCACTGCCGGTACTGTGGTAAGCAACGTGGTTTATTCCATTCAGTACAAATAATTAGCTGATTTTCAAAGGGCTGCGAATCGGGCACGACACCATTCCCGGCCCTTTTTATTGACGAGTGAGAGTGAAGAATGAAAAGCCACAGCCCTCAATGGGTGACATTGCTCTGCGCCATAACCTTCAGCCTGCTTAGCACCTGCGCGTGGTCAAGCGTGGTGATTAGCGGCACGCGGGTTATCTATCCCGCCGGGCAAAAAGAAGTGACGGTAAAGCTCGATAACGTCGGCAGTGCGCCTGTACTCATCCAGAGCTGGATTGATAACGGTAATGTCGATACCAAACCAGAAAAGATCGTCGTACCGTTTATTCTCACGCCGCCGATCAACCGCGTTGAGCCAAAGAAAGGGCAAACACTGCGTGTAAGTTATACCGGTGCGCCGCTCCCTACGAATAAAGAGTCCGTCTTCTGGCTGAATGTTTTAGAGATCCCGGCTAAAGCTAAGTCAAAAGGCCAAGATAATTATCTGCAAGTTGCCTTCCGCTCGCGAATTAAGCTGTTTTTCCGTCCTCAGGGGCTGGAAGGTAATGCTAATGATGCAGTGAAAAGTGTCACGTGGAAATCCAGTCCAGAAGGGCTAACCGCCACGAATCCGACGCCGTATTTTGTCTCATTGGTGACGGTTGCCGTTAATAAACGGGAAACCGAGGGATATATGATCCCGCCGCAATCCTCGCTGTCTTTTAAATTCCCGGCGGCGGTATTACCCGGAGCTGAAATTAATTTAACGTCAGTGAATGACTATGGCGCAATCGTCAATAGCAAGGCCACCGTCAAATAATTTTCTCACGACTACCAAAAATAAAACGAATTAAAAAAATAATAAGAAGGGTGTTATGGAAAGAGATAACCCGCAAATATCCGCCTACCAGGGGCGACTCACACCACTCGGTATTTTGATTGCGGCCGCTTTACCCTGCGCGCCACTGTGGGCTGAGGGCAATATTCAGCCAAATGCTTCCCCGCAAGAGGTGGCGCAACATGTTGATTTCGATAGCTCCTTCCTCAATCTCGAGAATATCCATAGCGTAGATCTTTCGCGCTTTGCCAACGGCGCTTCGGCGACGCCTGGACGCTATCGCGTGGCTATTTATGTCAACGGCGAGGCGGTGGGTAATGAGGAGGTCGAGTTTGAAGGCGATTCAAATCAAAGGGTTTATCCCTGCTTAACCGCGCATATTCTACAGAGCATTAATTTTAACCAAGAAAAGCTGCCAAAAGATTTTATGCAGCCGCTGGCGAGTGAGGCAAGCTGTCTGGACCTTCAGCAGCGGCTGCCCGAGGCGCGTATCGCCTTCGACAGTAATGAACAGCGGCTGGATATCAGTATTCCACAGATTTATCTACGCCAGCGCGCGCAGGGGAGTGTCAATCCGGCGCTGTGGGACAGTGGCGTCACCGCCGCGATGCTGGGCTACAACCTTAATGCCTATAACAGTCAGGCCGGCAACTATCAGTATAAATCCCTGTATGCCGGCATCAATGCCGGGTTTAACCTTGGTGGCTGGTATCTGCGGCATAACGGCTCATATAACGCTACGGACCACGGCGAGAAGCACTACAGCACGATTAATACCTACGTGCAGCGGGATATTCCGACACTTCAGGGGCAGTTGCTGCTGGGTCAGTCGAATACTCAGGGGCAACTTTTCGACACGCTGCCGTTTACCGGCGTTCAGTTAGCCACTGACGAGCGCATGTTGCCGGAATCACTGCGCGGCTATGCGCCAGATATCCACGGCATTGCGCGAACTAACGCGCGGGTGACGGTACGGCAGAGTGGGCAAATTATCTATGAAACGACGGTCACTCCCGGCGAATTCCTGATTAACGATCTCTATCCGACGGGTTACGGCGGCGATCTTGAGGTAACGGTCCGCGAAGCTGACGGCAGTGAGCAGCGTTTTCTGGTGCCTTACTCCTCCGTCGCCCAACTGCTGCGGCCGGGAAGCAATCGTTATGCCTTAGTCGCCGGGAAACTGCGTAATCAGTTTTTACATACTAATCCCCAGCTGTATCAAGGCACCTGGCAGCGCGGGCTGAGCAATATTGTCACTGGCTACGGTGGCTTACAGACAAGCCAAGATTACTACGCATTACAGCTGGGATTGGCCTTTGGCACCCCGGTGGGCGCCGTGGCGGCGGATGTCACGCAGGCCAGAGCGCACCTTAATGACGACGGGCTGAGCAGTTCGGGGCAGAGCTACCGCGTTACTTACAGTAAAAGTATCAGTGAAACCCGCAGCAATCTGTCGGTGGCGGCTTATCGCTTCTCCACTAGCGGCTATCTGGATTTCAACACCGCGGCGGAAACCCGCGATTATCTTGAGCGCGGCTTGGGTGACAGCAACCTTTGGCGCGCCAAAAATCGGGCGACCGTGACGGCATCCCAGGGGCTACCGGGCAGTTGGGGGCAGTTTTATATCAGTAGTTCACTGCAAGATTATTGGAATAAATCGGGCAGCGATAAGCAATACCAGTTGGGCTACAACAATCAGTTTCAATCCCTCAGTTGGGGGATTAACGCCAGCCGCAGCCAGAGTGGTAATGGCATTAGCCAGAATAACTACCAGTTGACATTTAGCTTCCCGCTCGGGCGCGCAGCTAGCGTTTATACGCCGCAAATGCGCCTTGATTTCAATCGGGACAGCCATGGAAATAATGGCCAGCAGGCGACAATCTCCGGCGTGGCGGGCAGTGAAAATCAGTACAGCTACGGCGTTTCCGGGCTGCACAGCAATCACGGCGGCAGCAGCGGGTCAGTCAACGGGCAGTACCGCTCACCTTACAGCTCGCTCAACGCGGCCTATAGCACGGGGCGCGATTATCACAGCACATCGCTGGGCGCGACGGGCACCCTTATTGCTCATAGCGGCGGCCTGACGGCATCGCCTTATGTGGCAGATACCTTTGCGCTGGTGGAAGCCAAAGGGGCCAGCGGGGCGCACGTTTCCAGCTATCCGGGCGTGACGGTCGATCCCTTAGGCTATGCCGCCGTGCCGTATCTCAACCCGTATCAAATCAATGAAATCAGTATCGATCCGAAAGGCACCTCGTCTGACGTGGAGCTTGATAACACCACCCAACGCGTCGCCCCCTATGCCGGTGCGGTCGTGAAGGTTAAATATGTCAGTCATCGCGGCACGCCTGTGCTGATTAATGCCAGCTTCGACGGCGAACCCGTGGCCTTTGGCGCCAACGTGTTGGACAGCGCCGGTAACAGTGTGGGATCGGTGGGACAGGCCGGACAGATTTATGCCCGGGTGGCCGACGAGCAGGGTGAATTGCGCATCAAATGGGCTGATGGCCCCGACGGGCAGTGTCGCGTACGTTACCACCTGATGCCGCAAGCGAAAGGGAAAGCGGTGGAAAGTATTCAGCAGTTTAGCGCCACCTGCACCGAGGCAGTAAGCCCATCGCCCAGCCCCAAAGCCATGACGGCCAGTTCTGCCACTCAAAACAGGACCCAAAGCTAATGAATAACAGATTTACGCAGCTCTTTATTGGAGCCTTACTTATGCTGGGCGGAGTGTCAACGGCGCTGGCCAACACCTGTACTTATTACCCAGGTTCGGCAGATGCCCAATACACCCTTCCACTGCCGACGGCTAATATCTCCGTGGGGGCGGATATCCCCGTGGGGACGGTGCTGTATCGCATGCAGGCAGGCAACACCACCGCGCTGCGGCCTTGGTGGCACTGTACAACCGACGGCGGCAAAAGTTTTAACGTGTTGCAATATTTAACTCTGAGCAATACCCCTGCGCTGGTACCGAACTGGACCGGACGCTTTGCCGGTAAGCTCTACCAGACTTCCGTCGCTGGGATTGGTATTGCCTTTGTCAATGCCGATGGTTACAACGCCGGGCAGGATTCAGGAGCGCTTTCCACGTCCCCCTTTTTGAAATATACCATTCCAATTCCCGAAAACATTGATTGGCAATCTTTCTATGCCAACACAATGTACATCCATTTTGTTAAAACGGGTCCAGTGAGTGGTGGGGTAATTAATGGTGCGAATTTGCCTACGGTGACGCTTACCGCCAATAGCGATGCCCCAACGACAGGGATGCCATTGACGCCGCTTATCTACAATTTCAGCGGCTCGATGAACGTTATTGCCACCTCCTGCACGACGCCGGATGTAACCGTCAATCTGGGCAAACACGAAACCAATACCTTTAATGCCATCGGTGCGGCCTCGCCTTGGGTTGGGTTTAATATTGCTTTGCAAAACTGCCCGCCGATGTATGGCAGTTATCCTGAAAGCACCTCCCCGCCAACGGGCTTTAACGACCAAACCACCGCGCCGGGCACCGTAGTGCAAAATAGTATTACGCTGGGTTTTACTCCGGCTTATGGCATCGAAAATGCGGCGCAGGGGATTTTCAAGATTAACCCGGCGACGGGAAATGCCACCGGTGTCGGCATTCAGCTGGCTAGAGGCTCGAGTAATAACAACCCGCCGCTGGTGAATTTGGCACAGCTGATCAGCCAAAGTTTTGCCAGTACCAGCAATCAGAATTTCACTCTGCCGTTTCAGGCGCGTTATATCCAGACCGCCAGCAAGGTCACGCCAGGGCCAGCCGACGGTCGCGCCACTTTTACCATTAATTATTATTGAGGCAGGGCAATAAAGCAGAGCGTTGCGAAAGGGGAAAGCTTCGCCCGCCAGAGCGGCGGGCGGAGAGTGTTGAAAGCGAGCAGTCAGCAGCGAAAAGTAAAAAGGGCTTAACGGCCCTTTTTCTTGCGTCCCGGTTGGGCAAAGCGCTTGCGCGAGGCGGCGTTGCCGTCAGCTTTTTCGGCCACTTTAGGCTTGCTGACAGTCGGCTTTTTGGCCGCAGGTTTGGACTGAGGTTTCTTCGCCGGTTTATCTTCTGAAGAAGAGTTTTCAATCAGCTTAAACAACTCGATCAGTTCGTCGTCGGTCAGGTCACGCCATTCACCCAGCGGAATTCCCTTCAGGTTGACGTTCATGATCCGCGTGCGCTCAAGCTTGGTGACTTCATAACCAAAGTGCTTACACATGCGGCGGATCTGGCGGTTAAGCCCCTGAACCAGCGTAATGCGGAAGACAAAAGGCGCTTCCTGCTTGACTTTGCACTTCTTGGTCACCGTGCCGAGCATTGGTACACCGGCGCTCATGCCCTGAATAAACTCGTCGGTCACCGGCTTGTTCACGGTCACCACGTACTCTTTCTCGTGATTGTTACCAGCACGCAGGATTTTGTTGACCAGATCCCCGTGGTTGGTCAGGAAAATCAGCCCCTGCGAGTCTTTATCCAGACGGCCGATAGGGAAGACGCGCTTGCTGTGATTGACGAAATCACTGATGTTGTCGCGCTCGCCTTCTTCCATGGTAGTGATAATGCCCACCGGCTTATTCAGTGCGATCAGCACTAAATCTTCTTCATCGCGCGGTTCGATAAGCTGACCGTTAACTTTCACGACGTCACCGGCAAATACCTGAGCGCCAACGGCGGCGCGCTTACCGTTGATAAAAACGTTGCCTTGCTCAATGTAGCGATCGGCGTCACGGCGAGAACAGATGCCGCTCTCGCTAATGTATTTGTTAAGACGAATAGATGAGTTAGTCAGCATGGTTTCTCCGTAAAACGCGGACTATACATTATGCGAGTTAGCTTGCGAAGCCTGTTTGCGGCGAATCGTGCCGGGCATCAACGGGTTGAAATGGCGCGCAAAGCTGCCTTGATTAGCCAATAGGCAGACGATTGGCGATCGGGAAAAACACATTGGCGGATTAGCGAAAGAAACTAATATTTATTGCTTATAAACTTCATTCATCAACTGACCAAGTGCCTTGACTGGAGTGAACATGAATACCACCTTGAAAGTGACCGGAATTGCCGGAAGCCTGCGCGCAGGCTCTTTTTCCCACATGATTATGAATACGCTGGCGGAGCAACTGCCCGCAGGCGGCTCGCTGCACAACATCGATATCGGCGCGCTGCCGCATTACAACGAAGATCTTGAGCGCAACGCCTTGCCGGAATCGGTGATCAACGCTCGTGCCTTGGTCAGTGAGTCCGACGTGGTGTTTATCGTCACGCCGGAGTTTAACCACGGCATTCCGGGCGTGCTGAAAAACACGCTGGACTGGCTCTCGCGCCCGGCCTTTAACAGCCCGATGCTGCACAAATACGTGTTCTTTATTACCCACTCGCCGGGCGCGCTGGGCGGCGTACGGGCGCAATATCAGCTGCGCGAAACCTTGGCCTCCATGCACTGTAACTTCGTGCCGATGGGGGAAATTGCCATCCCGCACATAGGGGAGAAGGTCGAGGAAAATCGCCTGACTGACCCGCGCAGTGTCGAGTTTATTCGCCAGCAGATGGCGCGGTTTATCGACAAAGCGCAGGCCGCGTCGGCTCAGTTAAATCAGGCTTGGGGCTAAGTGATGCAGATGCTGCTGGCGCTCGGCGCGGGCCTGTTTGTCGGCCTGCTGTTCTCATGGCTGCGCGTGCCTTTGCCTGCACCGCCCACGCTAACCGGCATTATCGGCGCGTTCGGGGTGTTTATGGGCAGCGTGCTTTTTCGGCTCATCGTAAGGTAAACAATGAAAATACAGATCATTATTGGCAGTGTCCGACAAGGCCGTATTGGCCCGCAAATCGCCCAGTGGGTGCAGGACAGCCTGATGGCGGCAGGTGAGGAGTGCAGCGCAGAAATTATCGACTTGGCGCAGTGGCCGCTGCCGATGGACGACGAGCCGTTTATGCCTTCTTCCGGCCAATATCTTCAGCCGCACACGCTGCGCTGGAGTGAGAAAATCAGCCAAGGGCAGATGATGATTTTTGTCTTCCCGCAATACAATTGGGGCTATCCGGCGGCGCTGAAAAACGCCATTGACCACCTTTATCATGAGTGGAAAGGCAAACCAGCCCTGATGGTCAGCTACGCCAATCGCGGCGGTGGTAAGGCCGCGGCTCAGTTAAAGCAGGTGTTGGAAGGCATTCACATGCAGCCGCTGAGTGCGGGCATTGAGATTAAACTCTCCGAGCTGGTGTTTGCCGAGGATGGCGCGATAGTTCAGGCGGCTGAAGGGCTGAGTCCCTATCTTCAACAGCTGATTGATGCGCTAAAAGAGGCACTTTCGCTCACCAAGGCAAGCCGTTAGCGCTGCGCCTCTTCTGACTGTTCGCGCATCAAAGACATATAGCGGCGCGGCGGCACGCCCAGCACGCGGGTGAATAGGGTGGTGAAGCTGCTGGCGCTGGAGTAACCCAGCTCCAGCGCGGTGGCGGTGATGGTATGGCCGCGAGCCAGCTTATCGATTGAGGTCACCAGTCGCATATGCTCGCGCCAGCGGCGGAAGGTCATCCCCGTCTCGGCGACAAACAGCCGGGAGAGCGTGCGCTCGCTGCTGTTAACCCGGGCCGCCAGCGCCTCAATGCTCAAATCCGCCCCTGGTTCCTGATGCAAAATAGCAATCGCCTTGCGCAGGCGTCGGTCCTGCCCGTGAGGCACAAACAGGCCGGGCGTGGCGACAGGGCGCACCAGCTGTAACACCATCAGTTCGGCAATCAGCCCCAGCGATTGCACCACGTGCTCCGCGCTTTTCTCCTGCTCATCCTCCAGCCTTACCGCCTCACGGGCCAGTTCACGCAGCAAATCAGATACCGCCAAAGCCCGACACTCCGCGGGCAGGCGCTGGGCAATTTGCGGCGGAAATTTAACGTTTATCAGCGACGACGTTTCACTGTAAGACGCGGCGTGTGGCGTTTGTGGCGGCACCCAGACCGCCAGCCCCGGCGGAGCCAGCCACCACCCCTGATCCGCCGTGACGCGCATGGTCCCACCCAGCACCACCGTCAATTGCCCGCTGTGGTGTTGATGCGTCGGCACACCACCACCCGCAGGATGGACAATAAAGCTGGCGCTAAGAGGTAGCAAGGCTGGGGGAGTGGGCATAGGAGTTCTATTAGTTTGTCGGTTGGCGGTCGGATCTATCCTACTGCTAAATGGAGAAGAAAAATCCATTTTCTGCCTCAGCCAACTCACATAATCAGGTTTGTTAATGCAGGTTATGAATATTACAAAAAGCAGATCCCAACCTACAATTGATTCCATTCTGGAATAAATGGGAGTAATTCGATGCAAAGTTTTCGTCTAAAGCAGTTGGGAAGTTTGGACTATTTACAGACAGTAAAAGAGCAGATCCCTGATCCAGCGGCCAATGAAGTCTTGGTGAAGATCCGCGCCTGTAGCCTCAATTATCGCGACCTTTCCATGCTTTATGGCACAGGGACTTTAACCCCGAAAAATGGCCTGATCCCTCTTTCCGATGGCGCTGGAGAAGTGGAGTGGTGAAGCTCGGGGCGTCGGTGAGCCGATTCAAACTTAATGATCGCGTGGCCGGGACCTTTTTCCCCCACTGGCAAGCTGGCAGACTGACCGCCGACACGGGAAGAGGGGCCTATGGACTGGCGCAAGACGGCTGGCTGACCGAGTATAAGGTCGTCAATCAAGAAGCCTTGGTCAAGCTGCCAGACTCTTTGTCATTTGCGGAAGGTTCAACCTTGCCCTGCGCGGCAGTGACCGCTTGGAATAGTCTGACCCAGTCTCGCCCATTGCAGCCCGGAGAAACCGTGCTGATTCAAGGAACCGGTGGGGTGTCTTTATTTGCGCTACAGTTCGCAAAAACCATGGGCTTGCAGGTGATTTCACTGACATCGACGGCGGAGAAGGCATCGCTTCTTAACGATTTAGGGGCAGATCATATTGTTAACTATAAAGAAAATCCCGAATGGCACCGGCAGATACGGGAAATAACCGGCGGTGAAGGAGTTGAAAGAATTGTTGAGGTTGGCGGGCCGGGAACCATTGAAAACTCTTTAAAATCAGTCCGATTGGGAGGTGAAATCGCGCTGATAGGCTTCGCTTCCCAGAGCCAATCCCCGATAGATTTTATGCAGTTGTTCAAAGCCGGAGCCACTATCCGGCCTTTAAGCGTCGGGTCACGGGAAGATTTTGAAAATATGAACCGCGCATTGTCCTTCAAACCGATAAAACCAGTAATAAGCCAAACCTTCGACTTCGACGACTCAGTTTCTGCATGGAAATATCTTGAGCAGAAGAATCATGTCGGCAAAGTGGTTATTTTGCCGAGCTGAGCTGAGCTGAGCTGAGAAGAGAGGGGGAGATTATCCGCAAAGGGCACATTAGCGAAATCCTCTCACAAATGGCCCATATGGGTAGGGATCACCACTAATCGCTATCAATATCCAGCAGGTTATTGAGGGCATGAGAGCGCAGTTCGTTGACCTTACTGATGCTTTTGTCCGGTGAGGAGCGCACCACGTCTCGCGGATCATTAATCAGCACATGGCCATTGTGATCGACCAAGAATTGCAGGTCTTCTATATGGACTTCGAGGTTTTTCAACCGACGAATAATGGCATTACAGTCTTCGAGCACGTTTTTATTAAACTTCAGGTTATCCGGCAGGCTTTTTTTGTTATTCACAATGTCTTCGGAGTCGAGCGCGTTATGAATAAAGTCTTTTGCCACGCCGACGCTGCCTTGGTGCTTAACCAACGCATGAGCGTCTACCACAGGAAATCCCAGATTTTTAAGCTGCTTGGTGGTTTCCAGTTCTTTTTGGGCATATTGCTCGGCGGGGATGCTGCCCGTGGTTCCTGGGCGGAAAAGGCAAATACACTGGCGCGGATCTTGGCGCGAGTGGAATACATCTTTTTGACTGCCCGCACCCACTTTTTGCCCTAAAGATGGAACATCGTGAAAGGCATTTGGCGTGACTGAGGTGCTAGAAGGGCCTTGGTAACGACTTGGTGCGACATTGTTAGAGACATTGAACATGTTGGTTTCCTCACAGTGATATGGTGGTGAGTAAATCCAGCCGTAGAGGGGTTCCAGCCACATATTCTTTGTTGAAGGTTGGTTTAAAAATAGGGAACAGAAGGGGGGAAGTGCCTGCGCCTGATAGCTAACTATCAGGCGCGAGGAAGTGCGGCTTAAGCCTGCGGGTCTTGCGTTACGTCGGTGATTTTAGGGCCTTGCGGGTCCTGAGCTTTTGGCTCGGCCACGGCCTGTTTGGTCGGTGGCGTGCTTAACTCGGAGAAGGCTGGCTTGGAGCTGGCAACCGAGTAGCCGACATATTTCTCATCATCCGGCGACGTGGTGACTTCGACCGATGGAATAGTCACGCGGCCAATCAGCGAACGGGCATAGCCGCCCACTTCATGCTTACCGGCTGGCAGGTGGACTTCCATGCTTTCACCAATCGCCAAAGCACCGGCATCGCTACCGTCTACGGTGACAAACACCTTGGTGCCATCATCAGTTTTAGCCGGAACGTGTGTCACGGTGACGCGCGTCGGGCCAGAGGTAAAGTCAGGTGCTGGCTCTGCTGGGGCGTGTTTCGCACAGCCCGTGAGCGCAAAAGCGGCCGCAACGGCGGCGAGGGTGAAACGATGAATCATAGCGCGGCATTTTCCTCGAATAATTTTTGTGATCTGGGTAGCAATATACCCGATCGGGAGAAAGAGATGAATGCAGCGACCGGGAACTCGGAGGATTCTATTGTCAGCAATAATGAATAGCGACTTACTTATCAGGAGAACATGAGATGCAATTGATTGAAACCACCCCACCGGCAGAGGATTTTTGCCGTTTGCGTCAGATTGCCGGATTATCCCCAAGGCCCTTCGAGGGCGTGGTGAGAGCACTTCCCGCCAGTCTTTATGGGGTACATATTGTGGTGGCGGGGAAGATTGTGGGTATGGGCCGAGTGGTTGGGGATGGTGCGATTAACTTTGAAATCGTGGATATTGCGGTCGACCCAGAGCAGCAGGGCAAGGGATATGGCCGCCTCATCATGGAGAGCATTATGGCCTATTTGCAAAAAACGGCTTTGGCCGGAGCCTATGTCAGCCTGATGGCCGACGTGCCAGAGCTGTATGAAAAGTTTGGTTTTAAACTGACGCGACCGGCCAGTGAAGGGATGTATATCAGTTGGAAATAAGGGGAGAGCCAGACCCTGCGGACTGATTTTCCCCTCTATTCACTTTTAAAGCGCTCAGGCCGGGCGCTTCACGGCGATGCATTTCACTTCAACCAGCAGCCCCGGATGAGCCAGTTCGGTGACGCCGATGCAGGTCCATGCGCAGTGTCCGCGTGGGAACAGGCTGTCTTTTACCCGGCGGAAAACATCCATATGTTGTTTCATATCAACATGATAAGTGGTCATTTCTACCACGTCCTCGAAGGTGCATCCGGCCTCTTCCAGCACGGTACGCAGGTTCTCCCAGCAGGCGGTGAATTGTGCTTCCGGGTCGCTGATCACTTGTAAATCCGCAGTGCGGCCAACTTGTCCGGCACAATAAAGGGTATTGCCGACCAGCACCGCCGGGGCGTAACCGGCTCTCTCTGCTAAGGCTTGCATCGCCGGGGGCGTGATGATTTGTCTGTCTGACACGACGGAAATCTCCTGATTAGGATAGAAAATGACATGGGCAAATGCCCATCGCCTGAGGATGATCATACCCTTAGCAGGAGGAGATAGGGAGAGAGGCGGATTGTCATAAAGAGCTAAAGTAGCCTGCTAACGAATGCCGAAACGGGGAAATAACGCCCTTATGGAAAAGGGCGTTTGGGGCAGTGCACGCTTCGCTAGAACATTTCACCCATATTTAATTGACCCATCAGCAGGGCGTTGTCGCTGTAATCCACCGGCACGGCAACCACCGCCGGGCCTTGCACATCCATGGCGGCGCGCAGGGTGCTTTCGAGGGTGTCAGAGGAGGTGACGGCGAACCCTTTGGCGCCGAAGGCTTCGGCATAGGCTTTAAAGTCTATCGGCCCGAATTTTACGCCGGAGGTGCGCTGGTACTTCTTCTCTTCCTGAATCGCCACCATGTTGTAGCAGTCATCCACCCAGATGATGTGCAGCAGGTTGACGCCCAGTCGTACGGCGGTTTCCAGCTCCATGCTCGACTGCATAAAGCCGCCATCGCCCGATACCGACACCACTTTGCGGCCGGGTTCCACCAGCGCCGCGCCAATCGCCCACGGCAGGGCCACGCCCATGGTCTGCTGGCCATTGGAAATCAGCACCTGCCGCGCTCGGAAGCTATACAGATAGCGGGCAATCCAGATGTGGAAACTGCCCATGTCCACGCACAGGGTGACGTCGCTGTTGACGATATCCTGCATCGCGCGCACCAAGCGAAGAGGGTGAATGGCGAACTGGTTCAGGCTGCGGCCTTTCTGCGCCAGCAGTTCGCGCTGTTGGCGGCGGTCGTCGAGAATCGAAAGCGTCTCGGTGCTGAGGGTAAACTGCTGGTGGACCTGCTCGGTCAGTAAGTCCAGCGTGTCGGCGATGTCGCCCACCAGTTCAACGTCCGGCGTGTAGTCGCTGTCCGTCTCGGCAGGCACCACGTCGATATGCACCAGCTCCGCCGTGCCGTTGCTCCACTGAGCCGGTTCATACTCCACCGGGCTGTAGCCGACGGTGATCACCAAGTCGGCATTGCGCAGCAGGCGGTCACCGGCCTGATTGTTGAACAAGCCTACGCGCCCGGCAAAACGGTGGAAGTGCGCCTGCTCAATCACCCCCGCCGCCTGATAGGTGCTGGTGACCGGCAGGTCGCTTTTGTTGAGGAAGCGACGAATAGCTTCGGCATTGCGCGGCTGGCTGGCCATCAGGCCTAGAAGCAACACCGGCCTTTTAGCTTTTTTCAGGCAGGCGGAGACTTGGCGGATCGCGTCGTGCGGCGCGCTGCCGAGGGTCGGCGAGTGTGAGCTCAGTAAGCGGCCCTGCGCCGGTTCATTGATAATGTCCATCGGCAGGCTGATAAAAGAGGCACCGGGGCGGCCAAATTCGGCGGCGCGAAAGCCGTTGGCCAGCACTTCGGACAGGGCAGATGACGAAGTGACTTCGGCGGCGAACTTGGTCACCGGGCGGAACATCGACACCGTGTCCATGGTCTGGTGGACCTGTTTCACATGGTCAGCGCGTTTTACCGCGCCACCAATGGCCACCAGCGGATCGCCTTCTGAGGTGGCAGTGGCCACGCCGGTAATGAGGTTTGAGCAGCCCGGACCCGAGGTGACCAGCGCCACGCCGGCTTTGCTGGTCAGTCGCCCGACGGCTCCAGCCATAAAGGCGGCATTGGCCTCGTGGCGCACCGGAATGGTCACGATTGAGGAGTCGACCAGCGAGTCAAATACCCGGTCAATCTTGGCGCCGGGAATGCCAAACACGTGCTTCACGCCCTGTTGTTCGAGCTGTGCTACCACTAAGTCCGCGCCACATTTCCACGCATTTTTGCTGTCTGAATTTTTCATAATTACTGCTCCTGAGTGGATGTTGTGGATTAGCTTTCAACGGTGCGAATAGCGTCATCGAGGTTTTCAGGGCTGAGGTCGGCCTGCATAAAGTCACTGTCCGTTGGGAAGTCGATCAGCAATTTGTCTACCGTGCCGAAGGTCAACACGCCGCTTTCCAACTGATAATCCAGCACGTGGCCGCCGCTGCTGCGCTCGCGATTGATAAAGTGCTCGTGGTAACCGGCGACGTTAATGCCTTGCATATATTCCGGCGTGAGGAAGCCAATCAGCACCCCTGCGGAATTCTCAATATGGAAGGTTGGCTGCGCCTCGATAGCTTCCAGCATCGGCTTATACGGGCGGTGCTGCTCCGGCACGGTGCGGGTATCAACGCGGCTAAACACGCCGTCAATGCGCAGGGCGCAGAAGGTGTTATTGCTGGCAATCACGTCATCAATGATCTGGTGGATTTCGTCGCGGCTGTGCGGCTTGTCGAGGTGATACTCATTAGTCGGGTTGAAGAATGTCATTACGGCAAACGGAGTTTTCTGCTCCGGTCGCGCCCGGCGGGCAGTGCCGTCGCCGCGCAGCTGGAAGATGTTGCTGTTGAAGGCGATCAGCTCGCCGTCGAGATGGTTAAAGGTACCAAGGCCGAAGTCGCCGTGTTTCAGCAGGTCAGCCATGGTGGTGTTGCCTTCATACACCCCGCTCAGCAGGGCGCTCATCATCGAGGACTGGTAGATGACGCGTTCAGGATGCTGCTGTTGGAGTTGCAGGGCGCTACGCGTGATATCCGCCACGCAAGAGCAGTCGCTGTGGTCGTCGTGGCGGTGAAGTTTGTGGGCTGTCATGGTGTCGCTCCGGTTGAAAATGGTTAGCGTTGTTAACTAAAGGTTGACTCCATTCAGCAGGGAGTTCCAATATGATGGAATGTTCACTTTGAGACGTTTTTGATATGGAACTTCGTCATCTGCGTTATTTCGTGACGGTAGCCGAAGCCGGGAACTTTACTCGGGCGGCCGAGCAACTTGGGATCTCACAACCACCTCTTAGCCAGCAAATACAACGACTTGAGCATGAAATTGGCGCGCCGCTGTTGCGGCGATTGACGCGCAGTATTGAATTGACCGAGGCGGGGAAGACCCTGTATGACGACGCGGTAAACATCCTCAAATTGACCGATGTGGCGTTGGAAAGGGCGCGCAGCGTGGCGCGAGGTGTTAGCGGAACGTTACGCATTGGGTTCGCCAGCTCGACGGCGTTTAATCCGCAGGTGTTTGCGCTGCTGCATCGTTTCCGCGACAGCTATCCGGCAATGGAGCTTTTGCCGCAGGAGAAGGAGATGTCGGCGCTGATGACCGCGCTGGCGGATGGCGCGATTGACGTGGCGTTTATTCGCCTGCCTTGTGAGCGCAGCAAAGATTTTGCCACGCGGGTGATTGATTTCGAGCAGATGGTGGTGGCCTTGCCGCACGCCCATCCGTTGGCGCAGGGGCCGGATATCAGCCTTGAATCGCTGAAAGATGAAACCCTGATCACCTTCCCACGCGACATCTCGCCGAGCCTGTATGACTCAGTGATTGCCGCTTGCAATGAAGCCGGGTTCACGCCGAAGCTGGGCCAGCAGTCACCACAGGTGACCTCGGCAATCAGTATGGTAGCGACCGGGTTTGGTTACGCGGTGGTGCCCGCGTCGCTGGGAAAAATTGATGATGAGAATGTCAGCTTTCTGCCACTAAACGGCCCGCCGCTGACTACTCAAGTGGCGCTGGCGTGGCGACGCAATGACAACGCCAAGGCGGTGCTGCGCTTTCTTAAGTTGCTGGAAAATAAATAAATTATCAGCCGGGGCCGTCGCTGGCGGCGGCCAACAGCGGCACCACTAAGTCGCTGATTGGCGTGGCAATGCCGTGTTTGCGGCCATAGCGCTGCACCACGCCGTTGCGGATATCCCATTCAAGCTGCCGTCCCGCCTGTCGGTCGGCAAGAATCGATGTGCCCAAGTCGGCGGGGGCTTGATGGAAGCCCGCGACGATCTGCTGCGGGACGTCATCCCCCAAGTTTGCTCCTTCGGCCCGCGCCACGCTCAGGCATTCGCGCAGGTAAGCCAGCGCCAGCTCGGTAATGTCGCTACGCGAGAACATCCCCGCGCGGCGGCCCGCCAACACCATCAGCCCGGCGACGGCGTTCTGCAACAGCTTGCGCCACGCCACTGAAGTGAAATCTGCCTCGACTTCCACTGAACATCGGGTTCCCGCCAGAGCGGCAATCACCCGTTGAGTGGCGGGCTGGTCGGGCAGGGTGAGGCGCGGCTTGCTGCGCAGCCATACCGAGGCATCAGGCTCGCGCTGGGCTGGGAACCACACCACTGACGGCAGCACTGGCCCTCCAGCAAGATAAGGTGCCAGCAGGCTCTGCTGCTCAACGCCGTTTTGCAGTGCGCAGACCACGGTTTGCGGGCCACAGAGCGCCTCCAGCCACGGGGCGATATCGGCAATTTGCGTGGTTTTCACCGCCACGAAAACCAAATCATAGGGCTGACTCGCTTGTGGAACCTCCACTTTTACCGGCCCCGGCACGCGGATCTCGCCGCCGTCGAAACGCAGTTCAAGCTGCGGATGAGGCGTGCGGCCATAAATCGTCGGGGTGCGACCTACCTCATGCATCACGGCGGCGATAGTGGTGCCAATCGCGCCCGGACCAATCAGCGCCACGCGTGGGGAATCTTGAGTGCTCATGGTTATCTTCCTGCCTGTTTTAGGATGGCTGCTCAAAAGCTGTCCGACATAATAAACATCTTATATGACAGTTTCCCATCCCTATTTTGGCCCAATATGACTGCTTTTGGTGACCTCGGTGACTGTCCGAAAAGCGCCACGAGTCGCACAATTTATCCCTCAAGTTGCGGCGGGAAATACCTTCTGCCGACCCATGATTAGGATGAAATTCAATGAAAAAGTTATTTGCATGCAGCGTACTGGCGTTATCTATGTCGGCTTCTAGCTTGGCGTTTGCCACCACGGCGGCACAGGCTCCGACAATTCGCACCATGTCCGGCGCGCAGGCGACGACTTCTCTTGAAGCCAACGCCACGGCGCTGATTGTGATCGACTTCCAAAACGAATACTTCAGCGGGAAAATGCCTATTCCTGATGGCATGAAAGCGCTGAAAAACACCCAGCGTCTGGTGAAATTCGCCCACGACAACAAAATGCCAGTGTTCTTCGTCCGCCACCTTGGCCCAGCCAATGGCCCGCTGTTCGCCGAAGGCAGTAAATTTGCTGAGTTCCACAAAGACCTGCAACCGACCAGCGTTGACCACGTAATCACCAAAGCCACGCCAAGCTCCTTCGTCGGGACTGACTTGGATAAGCAGCTGAAAAAGCTGGGGATCAAGAAGCTGCTGGTCACCGGTTTGATGACCCACATGTGCGTCTCTTCCACGGCGCGCGACGCGGTGCCATTGGGCTATGAGGTGATTATTCCAGAAGACGCCACGGCGACCCGTGATCTGGCGACTTGGGATAACAAGGTGGTGGATCACGAAGCCTTGCAACGCGCGGCACTGGCTGGCGTGGCTGACGTATTTGCTGAAATCAAAACTACCGACGCCGTACTGGAAATGCCGGTTCGCTAATTCACACTAAGCCTGTGTTCACTATTCCCGCCCGGTGATATCCGCCGTGGCGGGATTTTTATTGGCGGCATTCCAACCGCGTTATTCTCCCAGCGTTTTAAATTCCCGGCGATACAGTGAAGGCGAGGTTTTAAATTGCTGCTGGAAGTGGCGACGCATGGAAAGAGCAGAGCCGAAACCTGATTCTTGCGCGATGCGTTCAACCGGCTGGTCCGTTTTTTCCAGAAAGCGTTGGGCGACGGAAAGGCGCTGGTTTAACAGCCACTGGGTGAAAGTGGTGCCAGTGACCTGCTGAAAACGGCGGGTGAAGCTGCGGCGGCTCATCAAAGCTTTGTCAGCCAGTTGCTCTACGGTTAATGCTTCTTGCAAGTGAGAAGAGGCCCAGTTCAAAGCCTGCATGAATCGGTCACCGCCCGCCGTGTTATACACCGGCTGTTCAACAAACTGCGCCTGTCCGCCCTGACGGTGGGGCGGAACCACCAATTGGCGCGCTACCGAGTTGGCAATGTCCGCGCCACACTGCTGGCGAACCAGATGCAGACAGCAGTCAATGCTGGCCGAGGTGCCTGCGGAAGTCACAATGTCGCCGTCATCTACATAAAGTACGTTTTGGTCCACCTTGAGCGACGGATAAAGGCGAATAAAATCGTTCATCCAGTTCCAGTGCGTGGTGGCCGGGCGGCCATCGAGTAACCCCGCCGCTGCCAGAACAAAAGCTCCCATGCATAAGCCGACCACTTTTGCCCCGCGCTGGTGGGCGCGAAGCAGGGCATCAATCAGCGCCTGCGGCGGCAAAACCTCCGGCTGGCTCCAGCTCGGCACAATCACCATATCCGCCTCTTCCAGCTTCTGTAGCGGGTGATCCGCCACGATGGAAAAGCCGGTGTTGGTGCGCAACGGGCCGGACTCTGTGCCGCAAACAAACAGTTGATACAACGGCTTACCCTTGGCATCCACTGCCTTTTCAAACACGGCGCAAGGCACGGAGAGGTGGAAAGGGATGATGTCGTTAAATACTACAATTCCGATTTTAATCGCGGACATAAGTCCTCCTGTGCCTGCTGTATCGGCACCAAGCTCGACAGCTAATCAGGTTTTAGGAGGTTCGAGAAAGGTTGTCAACGCGTTTAGGCCCTCGCTGACAATTATCATTTTTGTCCTACACAGAACCCGGCAAAGAGCACTTAAAGCAGATTCTCTGCGGGCTGGCGATGGTGCAGCACGCGGTCAATCAATCCCCATTCGGCCGCCTGTTCGGCGGTCATAAAGTTATCGCGATCCAGCGCTCGCTCGACCTCTTCCGTGGTGCGCCCGCAGTGCTCGGCATAGAGCTTAATCATCAAGCTTTTGGTTCGCTGCATATTCTGCGCGTGGATGAAAATATCCGTGGCTTGCCCCTGAAAACCGCCCGACGGCTGATGTACCACTACCGTGGCGTTCGGCAGGGCGAGGCGATGCCCCGGCTCTCCGGCCATCAGCAAGAAGGATCCCATCGAGCCCGCGGTGCCCATGCACAGCGTGTGAACCGGTGCCTGAATAAAGCGCATAGTGTCGTAAATCGCCAATCCGCTGGTGACCGAACCGCCGGGGGAGTTGATGTAGAGATTAATCGGCCGCTGGGGGTTTTCCGCCTCTAAAAACAGCATTTGCGCGCAGATTAAAATCGCCATGCCGTCATTTACTTCGCCATTGAGGAAGATGATCCTTTCACGCAGCAGACGCGAATAGATGTCGAAAGAGCGCTCACCGGTGCTGGATTGCTCCACCACCATCGGGATAAGTTGCATCGCGTCTGGCATAAAACCTCCAAATTTACATGTGGTTAGGCGGCGCACATCAGCGTGGCGTCGGCATCGTTGGCGGCAATTCTGACATCATCAAGGGTGTGAATAATCTTCAGCACGCATCCATCGGCGTGGTCGGGGCGAAGGTGAAACTGCACCGTGCTTTCGAGGTACGGCGGCTGGTCATCGCGCATGCGCAAGCGCAGCTCTTGATTGGGCGTGGCACTCAGCGGTTCGGCACTGGCGAGGAGGTTATCCGGCAGCCACTGCTGGCGCAGAGTCGGGGTGCTGATGGCCCGCCAGACTTTTTCCGGCGGGGCGTCGAGCCGGTATTCCAGCTCAAGCTGTGGGGGCGATTTTTGCGTCATTATTCCATGTCCTTCAACAAGGTTTTAAGACTGTCGATACGCTCAGGCCAGAAGGCGCGGTACTTCGCCAGCCATTGCGCGATAAGGGCAACGCCGTCAGGATCGACGTCATAATTCACAAATCTTCCCTGTTTTTCTTCGCGGATCAGATGGGCGTTACGCAGCACCGCCAGATGCTGAGACATGGCGGACTGGGTGATGGGCATACCTTCGCGCAGGGCGCTGGCATTCATGCTGCCCGCCACCAGTTTGTCGAAGATGGCGCGGCGGGTGGGATCCGCCAGCGCTTTAAAGATGTCATTTTCATTCATATAAACACATTAGTAGATGCTAATGTGTTGTGCAAGTTTTAGGCCGAAGCTATTTTTCCTTCAGCAAAACACCAGTCATCGAGGCTGTTGAATTGCACTGTCACCATCACGTCTGACGGGCTGATCGCCAAGGCGGCCACTAGCCGGTCGGTCAGTAATTGGTAGAACTCGGCTTTCTGCGTCGCGCTGCGCGGCTTGCCGCCAAGAAGTGAAAACAGCAGAAAACGCTCGGTTCGCCCCCGCGCCAGATAGTGCGGGTCATACACCAACTCCCCCGGCGCTTTAGGCTCTAACACCTGAAAACGGTCATTGGCGGGAACGGCAAAGGCATCCACCAGTGTCTGATGCAGAATCGCGGAAACCTGCGTTATCTGCTCCGCGTCGTAGCTGGCTTGGTGAAAGGTAATGCGCGAAATCGGCATAGATTACTCCTGCGGCAGGCATTCAAGGGCGGCCACGGCGGCGGGCCATCCGGCGTAGAAAGCTAAATGGGTGAACAGCTCGACTATCTCATGGCGCTCGACGCCGTTACTCAGCGCAAAATTGATGTGCCAAGGGATCTGCCCGCTGCGGCCAAGGGCGGTGAGCGCCGCCAGCGTGACCAGACTGCGGTCGCGCGGCGATAAATCCGGGCGCTGCCAGATATCACCAAACAGTACGTCGTGGGTGAGTTCGGACAGTTTTGGGGCAACCCGTTGCAGGGTTTCGCGGTTCAACGGTTGGGACATGGTTAACTCCTGATAAGAGGTGACAGGAGGATTGTTGCTCGGGTATAAGGTTTATAAAATCGAAATATTCGCAATAAAACGTCCATGAAATCGGGAGTGTTATGACGCCTATTACCTCAACGCTGGATCTCGACGCGCTGCGCAGTTTTGTGGTGGGAATTGAGTGTGGCAGCTTTGCTCAGGCCGCCGCGCGCCTGCACCGATCCACCTCGGCGGTGAGCGTACACGTCAAAAAGCTTGAGCAGCAGTGCCAGGCGCAACTGGTGAAAAAGCAGGGGCGTCACTTGGTGCTGACCCCCAGCGGCGAGCGGCTGATGGGCTATGCCAAACGACTTTTGGCGGTTAACGATGAGGCGCTGATGTCGCTGCGCGGTGCGTTATTGCAGGGCAGCGTGCAGCTCGGCTTGCAGGAAGATTTCGGCGAAAGCTTTATTCCGCCGGTACTCGGGCAGTTCGCCAAAGCCCACGGCGGGGTGCAGGTGACTGCACATATCGCCCGTAATCAGGTGCTTACCCAAGCCACAGAAAGTGGCGAAATGGATCTGGCGCTGATTTGGTGCCAACAGCCGCCGCACAATGCGTTTACGCCATTGAAAAGGTTGCCGCTGCGCTGGATCTCCACCCCGGACTTCCCCCTGAGTGACTATCTCCAGCGCGGCGAACCCGTGCCGCTGGTGATGTTCGACTCGCCGTGCCTGTTTCGCAAATGCGCCACCGACGCGCTTGACGCGGCGGGCATTGCGTGGCGGGTGGCCTTTGTCAGCCAGAGTCTGGGCGGGATATGGGCGGCGGTGAATGCGGGATTAGGGATCACCGTGCGCTCGGCAATTGGCGTGCCGGACTCGCTGACGTCAACTCTCAGTGCCCAACTGCCCGCCCTGCCTTCCATGGGCATCGGCCTGATCCAGCGCCAGCCGAAACCTTCTGAAGTGGTAGAACAACTGAAGCAATTGCTATTACTGGAGCTGGAACGGCAGCTCTGAGCTAGCTCATTAACCCTGCCGCGACATTCACCGACAGCCCCAGCACCGCCAGATTAAACACAAACGCCAGCACCGATTGGATCAGCGTAATGCGCCGGACTTCGGTATTGCCGGTGGCGACATCGGCAGTCTGGCAGGCCACCGCCAGCGTGAAAGAGAAGTAGAGGAAATCCCAATATTCTGGCTTTTCGATTTTATCCGGGAACAGCAGCGCCTTGTGGGACTCCGCGCCGCGACGGTAATAGAGATGGGCGTAGTGCATCGAAAAGGCCGTCGGCAGTAGCGACCAAGAGACAATCAGCGTTGTCACAGTAAGAATTAAATGGAAGGATTTCGCCGTGCCGGAGAGCTGCTTCACCGTGCTCAACTCCATAAAAATCACCAGCATACTGACCAGACAGGTGATGCTCACCAGCGTCAGCACCTGCGTGGCGCTCTCATCCTGCGACTGCGCCACCTCGCGAATCCGCTCGGGTTTGGCGGTCATCATCTGCACCCAAATAGAAATCAGATAGAGCCACGCCAGCACATTCCAGCTGACCATTAACCTTTCAAAAACAGACAAATGCGCCGGAAACAGTGGCAAAAGAAAATAGCACGCCACCCCCGCGATAATGGCACTCAGCAGGCGCGGGCGGTTATGAATGTAGTGCTTTAGGGGGAAGAGGGACATGGCGCGGCAAAACCTCAGGTTAATCAGTTAAGTTAACTGTAGCTGTGAAATGGTTTTCTCACCTTAGGCCCACTCTGGATCGCAAAGATCGAAAAAGATAACAAATTGTTAAAAATCTTCGCATTCAACTAAAGCCAGTTGTCACATCTGCTATTCATCCTGTTTTCAGAAGTAAAAACTGCTCAGTTTTTATCTGCTGATATTTAACCCCAAGCTCCGTTGCTTTCCGCCCAATGTCACTGTCTTGTCAGCGCACAAGAAACATGCAAGTCTGCGATTTCTCCTAAAATGAAACGTTGGTTCACTAGGTGAACCGATTGATAATAAAGGAAATTTAATGACGGAATTCAATGTGGCTAGCGTGGATAGCGCGCTGCGTTTGCTTAACCTGCTGGCGGAAAATCCGGGGCTAGGGCTGAGTGCGATTGCGCGCAAAAGCGGCCTCACCAAGTCGCGAACCTATCGCCTGCTGTGCACGCTGGAAAACCAGTTTTTTGTCCAACGCTCTGGGGAGCCGGTGACTTATCGGCTGGGGCATCAGCTGCTGGTGCTGGGGGTTAATGCCCGGCGGCAGATAAACCTGACGGAAATCGCCGAGCCGGTGCTGGACCAGCTCAGCCAACAGCTGAATGAAAACCTGCAAATTCGTCTGCGCGAAGGGAATGAGATCGTGCAGATCGCCGTGCGCACTTCGAGGCAGGTGCTGCAAGTGCGCAGCGCGGTGGGCAACCGCCGCAAGCTGGGGGCCGGGGCCTCCGGCAAGTTACTGCTGGCCTATGCTCCCGAGACTTTGCGCGATGAGTGTGTACAGCAGTCGTCGCAGCCCGAGGCTCTGCGCGCCTTATTAGCAGATATCAACCAGCAGCAGCTCTGTTGTTCGCAGGGCGAATTGACGGCGGGCGTCTGGGCTTTCGCCGTGCCGATTTTTGATAATCACAATCACTGCGTGGCCTCCCTCAGCCTGAGCGCACCCGCCAGCCGCGCGGAGCAACATCGGCAGCTGATGATTGAGGCGCTGCACCGCGCCGCGGCGCAGATCTCTCACCAGTTGGGTAGCCCGGCCTATGGCGCGCTGCCGCTGGCTCCACTCCTCGCTTCCTATCATGACAATAAGGCGGAAATTGATGGCTGATCTCTCAAAAGAGGCTGCACCGGCGAGCTCGCCAATGCGCCAGATGAACCCAACCTTGGTGCTGCTGTTTATCGTGCTGTTGGCGGTGGTGATGACTTGGGTACTGGATTCCGGGCAGTTTCAGCATGAAGGCAAAAAAGTGCTGCCCGGCACCTATCAGGTGATCGACAAAAGCTTCTCGCTGGGGCAAGTGGTGGGCCTTGGCGCGTCGGACAGCAGCGCGCAGGCCCAGCCCGCCAGCCTGATTGACGGCTTTCTGGCGATCCCAGCGGGCATCATCAAGCAGGCCAGTCTGATTGTCATGGTGCTGTTTATCGGCGGCATGTTTGGCATTTTGAATGAGGCGGGGGCTATCTCGGCGTCGCTCGAAAGGCTGCTCAGCGTCACTAAAGGCAATATTTATGTGCTGGTGCCGTTCCTGATGATTGCCTTCTCTGCGGGCAGCACCTTTATGGGGCTGGCCAAGGAGTATCTGCTGGTGATCCCCATCGTGGTGGCGCTGATGAATCGCCTCGGGCTGCCGAATATTCTCGGGCTAGCAATTGTGGCGATCGCGGTGAAAGTCGGCTATTTGGCGTCTATTACCAACCCTTACGCACTCTCCATCGCCCAGCCGCTGGTTGGCCTGCAAATCTTTAGCGGCCTGAGCATGCGCGTGTTCTCTTACTGCGTGTTTATGTTGTTCGGCGTGCTGTACGTGCTGTGGGCCATTCGCAAACACGGCAAGCTGAAGGACGCCACGGTGGCCTTTTCCGCCACGCGCCTCTCTTCGCGCCACACCCTGATGATGTTGACCCTGACGGTGGGCATCGCTTTCATGGTCTACGCCGCCAACCAGTGGCAGTGGAAAAACGCCCAGTTGGCTTCTTACTATCTGTTTATGAGCATGCTTTTCGCCGCGATGAGCGGGCTAGGGGCCAGCGCCTCGGCCGACGCCTTTGTCAGCGGCATGAAGAAAGTGCTGATTGCCGGATTGCTGATTGGGCTGGCGACGGCGGTGGAAATCGTCCTCAGCCAAGGCAAGGTGATGGACACGCTGATTAACGATTTGGTGCAACTGGTGGGGCAGCACGGCGCCTATGTCTCGGCATACGGCATGTTTATCTGCCAGCTGCTGCTCGACATCGTGATCCCTTCTACCTCGGGGCAGGCGGCCGTGACCATGCCGATCCTCGGGCCGCTCGGTCAGCTCTCCGGCGTCGCGCCGCAAACGACCGTGCTGGCGTTCTTATTTGGCAACGGGCTGACCAACATGATCACGCCAACTTCCAGCGGGCTGCTGATTTTCCTCGCCTCGGCACAGGTCGGCTGGACCCAGTGGGCGAAGTTCATTCTGCCGCTGTTTCTGTTTTTCATGCTGTTGAGTATCGCCATGCTGACCTTTGCGGTTTCCATTGGCTATTGATGAAACAAGGAGCGTTTTGTGAACAAAAGCCAGTCTAACGTTGTAGCGCACCCGATGGTGCGATTGGGAGATTGCCGGGTGGCGATGCGCGACGGCGTGCATCTGTCGACTGATGTCTATCTGCCGGATGCGCCGATTGCGCCCTTGCCGGTGGTCATCGAGCGCACGCCTTATGATAAGCGCGGGCAATCGCGCTCGGAGGTGAATCGCGACGGTACGCAGATATCGCGGGAAGCCATGGCGCTGGCGCTGGTCAAGCGTGGCTACGCGGTGGTGTTTCAGGATTGCCGTGGTCGCTACGGCTCGGAGGGGATATTCACCAAATACACCTCGGAAGGGCCGGACGGCGTCGACACGCTGGCGTGGATCCTCGAACAGCCTTGGTGTAATGGGCAGATTGGCAGCATGGGGCTGTCCTATGCCGCCCACACCCAGATGGCGATGGCCTGCCTCAACCCGCCGGGGCTGAAAACCATGGTGCTGGACTCCGGCGGGTTCAGTAATGCCTATCGCTGCGGCATTCGTCAGGGCGGCGCGTTCGAGCTAAAACAGGCCACTTGGGCTTACAAGCAGGCGAAAGAGAGCCCGGAAGCGCAGCAAAATCCGCTGATCCTTCAGGCGCTGGAGCAGGAAGATATCCGCGACTGGTTTGCCGCCATGCCGTGGACGCCGGGCCATTCGCCGCTGCGCCACGTGCCGGAGTATGAGGCTTATCTGTTCGAGCAGTGGTCACAGGGCACCTTCGGGCCATATTGGCAGCAAAACGGGATTTATGCCGAGGGGAGCTATGAGCGAATCCCGGATATGCCGGTGCTGTTTATGTCGAGCTGGTATGACGCCTACGTCAGTTCCACCTTGGATAACTTCAATGCGTTTTGCCGTGGGAAAACCGCGCCGCAGCGCCTGATCATGGGGCCATGGCTGCACGGCGATCGTAATGTGACTTATAGCGGCAATGTGGAGTTTGGCGACGCGGCGGCCTTTGACGCCAATGTGGAGACTGACTGGCTGAGTTGCCGAATCGACTGGTTTGACCGCTGGCTCAAACCGACGGAAGCCCAGCCGCAGGGCCATCAGGTTGCTGCTTTCGCCATGGGCGGCGGCAGCGGGAAAAAGGATGAAAGTGGGCGACTTATTCACGGCGGCCAGTGGCTGCATGATGTGCAGTGGCCGCTGGCGGAGAGTCAAAAGCAGGTGCTGTATCTGCATGCCGACCACAGTCTGTTGTCGCAGCCGCCGGAGAGCGCACAGGGCGAATTGCGCTATCAGGCCGACCCACGCAACCCGGTACCCACTATCGGCGGGGCGCTGACTTCGGGCCTGCCGGTGTTCGCGGGGGGCGCGTTCGATCAGCGCGAAACGCCGGAGTTCTTCGGCAGCCGCGGCGACAATCTGCCGCTCAGTGCTCGCTCTGACATTTTGGTGTTTGAAACCGGCCCGCTGACCGAAGACCTGCTGTTGGCGGGGGAGATCCGCGTTCACCTTTGGGTAGCCAGTGACGCGCCGGACACCGATTTCACCGCCAAACTGGTGGATATCTATCCGCCCTCTGAGGACTACCCGCAGGGCTATGCGATGAATATCACCGACGGGATCATTCGCTGCCGTTATCGCCATGGCTGGGACAGAGAGCAGATGCTGACACCGGGACAAGCCGCGGAAGTGGTTATTGAGCCTTTCGCTACCTGTAATCTGTTCCGCGCCGGGCATCGCCTGCGGCTGGATATTGCCAGCAGCAACTTCCCACATTTTGATTGCAACCCGAACAGCGGCGAGCCGGAGGGGCAGGCGCGATTAAAGCGAGTCGCGACCAATAGTGTGTTTGTTTGCGCGGGGAGAGCCTCGAGGCTGGAACTGACGGTGAAGAAGGGGAGTTAACAGCAGAGGGAGAAGCAAGGTGCAGCCGCGATGGCTGCACCTTGAGAGTTCGCGGGGGATTAACGGTAAACCAGACCCACGATAGAAGCAGACAGCAGGCTCACCAGCGTTGCGCCAACCAGCAGGCGGAAGGCGGCGCGAGCAACCATGTTACCTTGAACTTCTTCGATACTTTTTACGGCACCGGCAATGATACCGACGGTAGAAATGTTAGCGAAGGAGACCAGGAACACCGACAGAATCGCTACTGTGCGTGGTTCCAGATGGGCAACCAAGTCTTTCATCTGCAACATGGCGACGAATTCGTTAGCCACGATTTTGGTACCCATGATGCTGCCCGCGGTCAGTGAGTCTTGGCTCACGATGCCGGTCAACCAAGCCACTGGATAGAACAAGTAGCCGATGATGTCTTGGAAGCTCTTGCCGAAACCGCCGAGGAAGATGGCGTTAACCATCGCTAGCAGGGCGTTGAAGCCAACCAGCATCGCGGCAACGATCATTGCCATTTTGAAACCGGCCATGATGTACTCGCCCAGCATTTCTACGAAGCTGTGTTTCGGCACATTCAGTTTAGGCATTTTATTATCGGCTTCGTCAGAATATGGGTTAACCACCTGCAACACTGCGAAGGTAGAAAGCATATTCAGGATAAGCGACAGCATCACGTAACGCGGTTCCAGCAATGTCATATAAGAACCAACAATAGACATGGAAACGGTAGAGATCGCGGTTGCCGATAATGTATACATGCGGCGTTCATTAAGGTGCGGAACAATATCTTTAATAGCGATGAAGTTTTCTGATTGGCCGACCAATAAAGAACTCACGGCATTAAAGGATTCCAGACGCGGCATTCCATTAATTTTGGATAAGAGATAGCCGATGCCTTTAATCATTAATGGCAGAATACGCAAATGCTGGAGAATACCAATCAGCGCGGAAATAAAGATGATTGGGCATAATACGAATAAGAAGAAGCTGAACTGGTTGTCATTAACCAGACCGCCAAATACAAAGTCAGTACCGACGCGAGCGTAGCTCATCAAGTCAGTGAACACGCCAGATAGCCCAGAGATCAAGTACACACCAGCTTGGCTGTATAACAGCACCCATGCCAGTACGATTTCAATCACCAGAATTTGCACTACAAACCGCAATTTAACACCGCGTTTGTTGTAGCTTATCAGCCAGCCGATACCGAATATCATTATAAGGCTCAGAAGGAAATGCAATATATTTGACGCCATGAAGGCTCCAATGAGTGTGAGTGGTGTTTTAAAGCGCGCACTATAGCAGCAACGTCACAAAACTCACCTGATTTTTTCATAATGTTTGTCACGAGCAATCGATTGCGTTCAAAAAAGGAACAAACAGACTCTGTTACTTTAAATAATGCCCTGAAGTGGTGAGGATTTTATTAATTCGCACTATTTTGGTGAGCAGATTTTTATTATAAAGAGCCGCGTTTAGCACATCTCGCTCTTTGCATTACCTGCCACTCTTTACCAAACCCCTGGGGAGAATATGTTTACACAAGGACATTTTGTTAACGCTGAGATCCGCATCAAAGAAGAGGTGGATATTAATCTGGCCCTTACCGCGATTGAGCAATTTTGCGCCGACATGAATAGCGAGGCGGGTTGTTCATTCGCCATGGCGTTGCAGGATAAACAGGATCCGCGTCGGATCATTCTCTGGGAACGCTATGAAGATGAAGCCGCGTCGCAGCGCCATTTCGACGAGGCCCACACCCAGCGCTTTATCCATTCCGGTCTGACTGAGTTTGTGCAGGCCACCTTGTGTCAATTGCCGGTCAAGGAGCCCGTCGCATGAGCCAGACTAAAACGCTGAATTGGGGCCTGCTGGGCACCAGCTTTATCTCCGGCATTATGGCCGAAGCGATTGAAAAGCATGAAGGTTCCAACCTGTACGCCGTCGCAGGGCGTTCGCCGAAAGGGCTGGAGGAGTTCTTAAACCAGCACCCGACGCCAACTCAGTATGACAATTACGACGCGCTGATTAACGACCCCGCCGTGGACGTGGTGTATATCGGCTTGCCAAATCATATTCATCATGAATATGTGATTAAAGCCGCCAACGCCGGTAAAGCCATTCTGTGTGAAAAATCGCTGTCTGTGACCATGGCCGACACCGACGCGGCCCTCGCCGCCGTGGAAAGCAACGGCGTGTTCTTTCTCGAAGGCTTGATGTACTTAACCCATCCTTTTGCCAGCAAAATTGCCGACGTGGTTGCCAGCGGCGAGCTGGGCGAAGTGCGCTCTATCAACGCCAGCTACTGCGCGTCCATTGCCCAGTTCGTCAATCCGGGCAGCAAAGGGGCTATTTACAACCTCGGCTGCTACCCGGCGTCGCTGATCCATTTAGTGATGCAAAGTGCCAGCGCGGACGGCACTTGCCCTGCGTGGGAGCTGACGGCGCACGGCCGCCGCAATCTGGGCGACGGCAACATCGGCGAGACGGCGGCCACCATCCAGTTCGCCAACGGCGCGCTGGCACAGCTGCACTGCGCGGAAGATTACGGCATGTTCTGGGCGTTTTCGGTGGCGGGCAGCAAAGGGCGGATGGAAATCATCTCCAACCCGTGGCTGCCAGAGGCGCAGGGTAACGTGATCCGCGTGTTGCCATATGAAGGCGAAGAGCAGCGCCACGAGCTGAGTGCCGACGGCGACGCCTTCCACTATCAGGTGCGCGCGGTGTGGCAGGCGCTGCAAAACGGTGAGAAAGCTTTGGCTCGCCCGGCGGTTCGCCCGCGGGACTCTCGCCAAATCATGCATTTGCTGACCGAGTGGGAAAGCAAAACTCTCTGCTAATCAGCAAGACGGCCATGACTCAGGCGCACTCCGGTGCGCCTTTTTTATGGCTGACGCTAAATAGCTGTCCGATCACTGAATTGCTGACGAAAGCGCGTCGGCGTGGTGCCAAGGCGCTGGCGAAAATGGTGGCGCAGCGTTTCTACTGAGCCGAACCCGGCTTGCTCGGCGACTCGTTCAATGCTGACGGTGCTGCTTTCCAGCAGGGCGCAGGCGTTTTCAATCTTCACGCTGAGCATCCATTCTCCCGGCGTGGTGCCGGTGGCGTCGTGAAAACGGCGCAGGAAAGTGCGGCGGCTCATCCCAGCCTCGGCGGCCAGTTGCTCAATCACCAGCGGGGTATTGAGTCGAGTGCGCAGGCTATCTAGCAGCGGCGAGAGGGTTTTCCCCGGCAGAATCGACACCGGTTGGCGCAAATACTGGGCCTGATTGCCTTCACGATGAGTAGAGGTGACCATGCGCTGGGCAGTGCGGTTCGCCACCTGCGCGCCATAATCGCGGCGAATCAGATACAAACAGAGGTCCACCCCCGCCGCGCCGCCGGACGAGGTGATCAGTCGGCCCTCATCCACATAGATAACCCCGTGCTGCACCTCAATCTGCGGGAACTGCCGCGCCAGCTCTTCGGTGCTGTTCCAGTGCGCAGTGGCTTTTTTGCCATCCAGCAGGCCGGTGGCCGCGAGAATAAAGCTCCCCGCACAGATGGAGACAATGCGCGAACCCTGCTGATAGGCGCGTTGCAGCGCGGCAACCAGCTGCGGCGACGGCGCTTCATGCACGCTACGCCAGCCGGGGATCACAATGGTGCCCGCGTCTTCCAGCAGCTCCAGCCCGCCGTCGACTGTCAGGCGCACGCCACCCTGCGCGCCAATGGTGGTTTCTTCCACTGAGGCGACTTCCAGATCATAAAGAGGTTTGCCGAGCTGCTCGTCAACGCGGCCAAAGGCTTCTATCGCCGTGCCAAATTCAAAGGTACACAGGCACTCATAGGCCAGCAGCACCAGTCGGCGGTTGAACGGAGCGAGCGAATAAGAGGGAGGGAGCGCAGTCATGATCGGCCTTAGATGAATAGTGGCTAAAGTTGGCACAATATTGACGATACATGGCATCCGTGCCAATTACCACCACGACTACAATCTTCCATACTGAGCCAACTTATCGTTTTGGCAGGAAGAGCATGAACACTCCAACAAAAACTAAAAATACGCTGGCGCTGGTGGCGGTTTGCCTCGCGGCGCTGATGTCCGGGCTGGAGATCTCCAGCGTGCCGGTGATCCTCCCCGTGCTCGAGCAGCAGATGCACGCCAGCTTTAAAGAGCTTCAGTGGATCATGAATGCCTACACGCTGGCCTGTACGTCGGTGTTAATGGCAGTGGGCACGCTGGCGGACCGATTTGGCCGCAAACGGGTGTTTGTTATCAGCATCGCGGCCTTTGGCGTCACCTCGCTGATGTGCGGGCTGGCGAGCAGCGCGGCGTGGCTAATTTTTGGCCGCTTTTTACAAGGGCTGAGCGGCGGGGCGATGCTGACCTGCCTGATTGCCATTCTCTCCACCCAGTTTCCCCAAGGCCGGGCGCGCAGCACGGCATTCGCCGCGTGGGGCGTGGTGTTTGGCTTCGGGCTAGGGTTCGGGCCGATTATCGGCGGCGGGCTGGTGGCCCTGTTTAGCTGGCAATGGGTATTTCTGGTTCACGTGTTTATCGCCGTCGTGACGCTGTTTTTAGCCTTGGGCAACGTGGTGGATTCCCGCGATCCGCAGGCTAAAAAGCTGGACATTGGCGGGCTTGTGACGTTGTCACTCGCCGTTTTAGGCAGTACGTGGTTGATAACACAGGGAAGTACTCTCGATTGGCACGGAGGCTCGGCCTACGGGCTGGTGGCGCTGACCCTGTTGAGCGCGCTGCTGTTTATCTGGATTGAGCAACGCCACCCGCACCCGATGTTTGATTTTTCGGTGTTCCGCATTCGGCCATTTTCCGGCGCGCTGATGGGGTCTATTGGCATGAACTTTAGCTTCTGGCCGCTGATGATTTACCTGCCGGTCTATTATCAGGTTGGGCTGGGCTACAGCAGTCTGGCGACCGGCGTGGCGCTGCTGGCTTACACCTTACCCACTTTGATCATGCCGCCGCTGGCCGAGCGTTTAGTGGCGAAGTTCGGCGCGGCGCGCTTCATTCCGCTGGGGTTGTTCACCCTCGGGGCGAGCTTTATGTTGATGAAAATTGCCGCCGCCAACGGCTGGACGCTGCTGCCGGGCGCACTGCTGGCCGGGGCTACGCTGGGGTTGATTAACACGCCGGTGACCAATACCACCACCGGCTCGGTGCCGGGAAACCGGGCGGGGATGGCTTCGGGGATTGATATCAGCGCCCGACTGATCACCTTGGCGATCAATATCGCACTGATGGGCAGCCTGCTGGTGGCGGGCATTGCCGCCAGCCTGCGGGACAATGTCGCGGTGAATATGGCCTCGGGCGAGCTGCACGCGCTGGCCGAGCGAGTGGCGGCGGGGGCGGAATCCTCGACGCTAAACGCAGGCATTCAGCAGGCGCTGATTGACGGCTTCGGCCTGCTGCTGCTCTACGGCGCGGTGGGCGTCTGGCTGCTGGCGCTGGCAAGTTTCCTGCTGTTCAACGGGCGTAAAGGCTGCCCGCGCGAACTGCCGCAGTCGGTGCCTTAACGCGCAATAAGCCGGAGTGAGTGAAGTATGAACCCGGTCACAATTACTCGCTTCGGCCATTTTTCCCGCTTGTAACTTTTGCCGCTTCGCTAGAGACTCAGAGCCAGAAAACAGGATTGTTACTGTTCGTCAGGCAAAACCTAAACTTTCTGCTTCTTTAACCCCGTCGGGGCAAGAGGCAGCAAGTTTAGGTTTTTTTTTGGCTTTTACTCAGGTGTTTAGCAACTCGCCTTCGCAGGCGTAACCCCCATCATGACGAGAAAAAATAATGGAATATAAGGCTTTAGCGGATGAGATCCTCTCAGGAGTGGGTGGACGGGAAAATGTTAAAAGCGTGGTCCACTGTGCCACGCGCTTGCGCTTCAAACTCAAGGATAACGCCAAGGCCAGCGCTGAAACCCTAAAGCGCAACCCCGGGGTGATAATGGTGGTGGAGAGCGGCGGGCAGTTTCAGGTGGTGATTGGCAACCATGTCGGCGAGGTGTTTGACGCGCTGGCGATGAAAGGGGAAGAGTCTGGCGAGTCAGCAAGTAATCACGGCGGCAAAGAGAATGTCTTTGCGCGCTTTATCGATGTGATCTCCGGCATTTTCACGCCGTTTATCGGCATTTTGGCCGCGTCGGGGATTTTAAAAGGCTTCTTGTCGCTGGCGCTGGCCCTTGGCTGGATAAGCAGCGATAGCGGCGGCTACAAGGTGCTGTTTGCCGCCAGTGACGCCTTGTTCTATTTCTTCCCCATTATTCTGGGCTATACCGCGGGCAAGAAGTTTGGCGGTAACCCTTTCATTACCATGGCGATTGGTGGCGCGATGACCCATCCGCTGATGATTGCCGCCTTTGACTCCTCACTAGTCGCCAACAGCGTGGCGCTGGATTTCTTCGGTATCCCGCTGACTTTTATCAACTATAGCTCCTCGGTTATCCCGATTATTTTTGCCGCGTGGGCATCCTGCTGGCTGGAAAAACGTATTAATCCAAGGCTGCCGAGCGCGATTCGCAACTTCTTCACGCCGCTGATTTGTCTGGTGGTTATCGTGCCGCTGACCTTCCTATTGATTGGGCCGACGGCCACTTGGGCCAGTCAGCAACTGGCCAACGGATATCAATTTATTCATGGGGTTAGCCCACTGATTGCCGGGCTATTTATTGGCGCGTTGTGGCAGGTTTGCGTGATTTTCGGCCTGCACTGGGGGTTGGTGCCGATGATGATCAACAACCTCAGCGTGCTCGGCCATGACACCCTGATGCCGCTGGTGCTGCCCGCCGTGATGGGGCAAGCCGGAGCGACGCTGGGGGTGCTGCTGCGCACCAAAGATCTCAAGCTGAAGGGCATCGCGGGTTCGGCATTTAGCGCCAGCCTGTTCGGCATTACGGAGCCTGCGGTGTATGGCGTGACCCTGCCGCTGCGCCGTCCGTTTATTTTCGGCTGCGTCGGCGGCGCCATCGGGGCTGCCGTGCTGGGCTTCTACCACAGCACCACTTACTCCTTCGGCATGCCCAGCCTGTTCACCTTCGCGCAGATGATCCCGCCTACGGGCTTTGATGGCTCAGTGACCGCAGCGCTTGTCGGCACCGGTTTCGCCTTCCTGTTCGCCGCCGCAGCGACCTACTTGTTTGGCCTGTCAGGCAGCGCCGCGACGCACGCTAAATCGGATGCTGAGGCAGCGACGTCGGCTTCAACTTCAACCACGCCTTCACCCGTGCGCGGCAAAGAGCAGCTCACTAGCCCGTTGGCGGGCCACTGCATTGCACTTAGCGAGGTAGACGACGCCACCTTTGCCAGCGGCATGCTGGGCAAGGGGACGGCGATTATTCCGCAGACGGGCCGGGTGGTTGCGCCCTGCGACGGCACGCTGGTGTCGCTGTTTCGCACTCATCACGCCTTGGGCATTCAGAGCCGCGATGGCGCGGAAATACTCATTCACGTCGGCATTGATACGGTGAAGCTCGACGGCCGCTTTTTCACTCCGCGTGCGCAAGTTAATGACGAGGTTAAGCAGGGAGACTTGCTGCTGGAGTTCGATTTACAGGCCATTGCCGACGCGGGATATGACCTGACGACGCCGATTATCATCAGCAACAGCGAGGATTATCTCGACGTGATTGCTTCAGCCATCGGCCAGCCGGTGACCGAGCAAAGCCCACTGTTGTCACTTTTACGCTAATCAAAGGAGAGACCAATGACTCAACGTTTTCCAGACGGGTTTTTATGGGGCGGGGCCGTAGCCGCAAATCAGGTGGAGGGGGCTTACTTGACTGATGGCAAAGGGCTGTCCACCTCGGACCTCCAACCGCAGGGGATTTTTGGCGAGATTAAGCAGCGCGTGGCCGGAGATTTTAGCGTTAAAGACCGGGCGATTGATTTCTACCATCGCTTCCCGGAAGACATCAAACTGTTCGCCGAGATGGGCTTCACCGTGCTGCGCACCTCAATTGCCTGGACGCGGATTTTCCCGCAGGGGGATGAAACTCAGCCCAATGAAGCCGGGTTGGCGTACTATGACCGGCTGTTTGATGAGATGAAAAAGTACGGCATCACGCCACTTGTGACGTTGTCACACTACGAAATGCCCTATGGTTTGGTGGCCAATTACGGCGGCTGGAGCAACCGTAAGACTATAGATTTCTTCGAGAATTACGCCCGAACGGTGTTCGAGCGCTATCAGTATAAAGTGAAGCATTGGCTGACCTTCAACGAAATTAACATGTCGCTGCACGCGCCTTTTACCGGCGTTGGGCTGGCGGCGGGTAGCAGCAAGCAGGCGATTTATCAGGCAATCCACCATCAGCTGGTGGCCAGCGCCCTTGCGGTGAAAGCCTGCCACGAGATTGTTGCTGGCGGCCAAGTGGGCAATATGCTGCTCGGCGGCATGCTCTATCCGTTGAGCTGCAAGCCTGCCGACGTGCTGGAAACCCAGCAGCAGAACCGCGACTGGCTGTTCTTTGGCGACGTGCAGGTGCGCGGCTACTATCCGGCCTACATGAAACGCTTCTTCAAACAGCATCAGATTGAGCTGGAGATCACCCCAGAGGATATTACCGCGCTGAAGCAGACGGTGGATTTCATCTCCTTCAGCTACTACATGACCGGCTGCGTCACTACCGACCCCGAGCAGAATCAGGCGGCGCGCGCCAATATTCTCAATATGGTGCCCAACCCGCATCTCGCCAGTTCTGAATGGGGCTGGCAGATTGACCCGGTTGGGCTGCGCTACCTGATGAATGAGTTGTACGATCGCTACCAAAAACCGCTGTTTATTGTCGAAAACGGGCTGGGCGCGCGGGACAAAGTTGAAGCCGACGGCAGCATCAATGACGACTACCGCATTCAGTACATCAATGACCATCTGGTGCAGGTGCGCGAAGCCATTGCCGACGGCGTGGAGGTGATGGGCTACACCAGTTGGGGGCCAATCGATCTGGTGAGTGCCTCCAAAGCAGAATTCTCCAAACGCTACGGTTTTATCTATGTCGACTGCGACGACCAAGGCCAAGGCACGCTGGAGCGCCGCCGCAAGGAAAGCTTCTACTGGTATGCGGACATCATCAAGCATCACGGCGCCACGCTGAAAGCCTAACCCGCGATCGCTATCACGTTTGCGCTGCACGCTGATTGAGAGCGCGGCGGAACCTGATAAAGTTCGGACTGGATTGTTACTGTTTCGGCAGGCAAAACCTGATCGCTTCGCTTTAGAAGAGGTCAGGTTTTTTGTTTTTCAAGGGATGCCAATGAGAATCGCCAAGATACTGAATAATAATGTGGTGTTGGTGCTCGACCCACAGCAACGCGAGCAGGTCGTGATGGGCCGGGGATTGGCGTTTCAGAAGCAGGTTGGCGATCGGATTGACGATAGCCAGATTGAGAAGGTGTTTGCGCTGCAAAGTGACCAACTGGTGGCGCGGCTGTCTGAGCTGTTGAGCCATATTCCGATGGAAGTGATGACCGCCTGCGATCAGATCATTCAAATGGCGAGCCAGCGGCTGGGGAAATTGCATGAGAATCTCTACGTTGCGCTGACCGATCACTGCCATTTCGCGCTGGAGAGGCAAAAGCAGGGCGTGCCGCTGAGTAACGCGCTGCTGTGGGAGACGCGGCGACTCTACCCGAAGGAGTACGCGCTGGGCGTCGAGGCGCTGGAGGTTATTGCCAGCCGGTTGGGTGTCAGGCTGCCGGACGACGAGGCGGGATTTATCGCGCTGCACTTGGTCAACGGCCAACTGGATGGCGACATGTCGCAGGTAAAACAGGTCACCAAAGTGATGCAGGAGATCCTGCATCTGGTGAAATATCAGCTGCGGCTGGAGTATGACCAAGAGGCGCTGAGCTACCAGCGTTTTGTCACGCATCTTAAGTTCTTCGCCCAGCGCATGTTCAGCCACGCGCAGGTGCCGGACGACGATGTCGCGCTCTACGCCGCCGTCAAAGAGAGCTATCCGCAGGCGTCGGGCTGTGCCGAGAAAATCAGCCTGTTTCTCGCCGCCACCTATCAGCGCGCCTTGAGCAATGAAGAGATGATGTATCTCTCTATCAACATCGAAAGGGTGCGCAAAGAAAGTTGTGGAACCAAAACCGCCGAATGACAACTCACAGAGGACCGAGGCCCGCCAACGCGGGCTTTTTTGTAGGCACTGGCCAGCGACGAACAGAATAAGCAAGCTGCAATCGGCTAATTTTACGGCATTTATACCTAGGACTCTTCTTAATCAACTAGCAAGAAGTCGACATTCCTCACACTTAGAGATAGGTTTTTTTTGCCTCAAATGCACAATACAGGTAGCATCCACCGCCGTTAATACTCTTAATCCTACACTCTACAGCAGTGTTGGCTGCTGCTTTCACGTAAGTCAGTTCGACGAGTATTTTCATTTAAGGCTAAAAATAATAGAGCGGAACACACCGCGTAAGCGTCAACATCTGCAACCGTTTGCCTGTTGGGAGAATTCAGGCTACGGGCATTTTTGGAGAACAGGAAAGAATGCGATTACATAGAAAGTCCGCTGAAGCGAAGCAAGCCGCTAAGCGACGTTGGTTGGATTCACACGAAGACGGATATCACAAGAGTATGGGCAATCGTCAGGTTCAGATGATTGCCATTGGTGGTTCTATCGGTACCGGTTTATTCCTTGGTGCAGGCGCACGCTTACAAATGGCGGGTCCGGCACTGGCAATTGTTTACGCAGTCTGCGGTATTTTCTCTTTCTTCATTCTGCGCGCGCTGGGCGAACTGGTTTTACACCGCCCAACCAGCGGCAGCTTCGTTTCCTACGCCCGTGAGTTCTTAGGTGAAAAAGCCTCTTACGTGGCGGGCTGGATGTACTTCCTCAACTGGGCAATGACCGGCATCGTGGATATCACCGCCGTGGCGCTCTACATGCACTATTGGGGCACCTTCGGTGATGTTCCGCAGTGGATGTTCGCCCTTGGCGCGCTGGCGATTGTCGGCACCATGAACATGATTGGCGTGAAGTGGTTCGCCGAGATGGAATTCTGGTTTGCCTTGATCAAAGTTGCCGCCATCGCGCTGTTCCTGATTGTCGGCGTCGTGGTACTGGGCACCGGCAAACAAGTGGCGGGCGGCTCAACCGGCCTGCATCTGATCACGGAAAACGGCGGTATCTTCCCGCACGGCTTGCTGCCTGCCTTGGTGCTGGTGCAGGGCGTGGTCTTCGCCTTCGCCGCCATTGAACTGGTCGGTACGGCGGCGGGTGAAACCAAAGATCCTGAAACTATTCTGCCGAAAGCCATTAACAGCGTTATCTGGCGTATCGCGTTGTTCTACGTCGGTTCCGTGGTGCTGTTGGTGCTGCTGCTGCCGTGGAATGCCTATCAGGCAGGCCAAAGCCCGTTCGTGACCTTCTTTAGCAAGCTGGGGGTACCTTACATCGGCACCATCATGAATATCGTGGTACTGACCGCGGCGCTGTCGAGCCTCAACTCTGGCCTGTACTCCACCGGTCGTATCCTGCGTTCCCTGTCGATGGGCGGCTCCGCGCCGAAGTTCATGTCTAAAATGAACGCCCAGCAGGTGCCTTACGCCGGTATTCTGGTCACCGTGGCAATCTACATCATCGGCGTGGTGCTGAACTACTATGTGCCGTCGCAGGTGTTTGAAATTGTTCTGAACGTCGCGTCGCTGGGGATCCTTAGCTCTTGGGCATTCATCATCGTTTGCCAGATGAAGCTGCGTAAAGCCATCAAAGAGGGTAAAGCGAAAGAGGTTTCTTTCAGAATGCCTTGGGCGCCAGTGACCTCATGGCTGACCTTAGCCTTCTTGGCGGGCGTGCTGGTGCTGATGGCCTTCGACTACCCGAACGGCACTTACACCGTCGCCACCATTCCGGTGCTGATTATTCTGCTGGTACTGGGCTGGTTTGGTCTGCGTAACCGCGCCAAAGAAGTCAAAGCCGAGCAGGCCGCGCACGAAGAAGCGCACCACGCAGGCGAAGCGAAAAGCTAATCCCTTTTCCCACTGACTGAGTAAACTCTGGAGCACAGCATCGCGCTGTGCTCTTTTTTTGCCTGTAAGTCTAACCAGTAACTAATCCGAAAACCCCCGCAATACCGCGCTTCGCCAGTTATCTTGACTACACTCTCTCTTTCTTTAGCCGAAAAGGAGGCAATATGTTGAAAATCGTCATGCAACTCTTTTCCAGTCCTGAGCAATTTTTAGGGCTGTTTAGTGCGAATGACATTCAAGAAACTATCGAGGAGGGCGAGCGAATTCTGATTGATGAAAACGGCATCGCGTCTGTGAATCCTGCCAATGAGCAGGTGCAGCAGGACTTCACCCGTCACGTCAAAAAGATGAGCGTACTTTAATGGCAACAGCAGTATTTATGGTTTTAATGGTGTGCGGCTACTGGTACACCACGCGCAATGTTTCCACGCGCTTTAAACTCAAACGCACCTTCGGCTGGGATGTCTATTTCCTGGTAGCGCTGTACGGCTGCATTTTCGTGTTGCAGGGCGTAATGGTGATTGCGTTGGTTTATCTGCTGCTGTGGGGCATTTCCATCGGCATTAACTATCTGCCGGAGATGCAGGCCATTCCGCAGCATGTGCATTACCACCGTGACTTCATTAACTGGAGTTTCTTGGGGATTCAAGCCCCCGTGGTGATTATGCTCTGTGTGTCGGTTTTGCTCTGTCTGTTCCGCACGACGTGGTCCCCCGGGCTGCGGCTTAACACCGCCGGTCGTAGGCAGCTTTATAAGCAGCTGACCAGCGCCAACGGCGTGGAAGGGATTTTGTATCAGTGCATGGAACAGGGCGACATGGTGTATATCACCCTGAATTCGCATCGGGTGTATATCGGCATGGTGCATACCGCGCGCTGTGAAACCTCGTCGTCAGATAACGTTGTGGTTATCCCGATGATCAGTGGTTATCGCGACCGCAATACCCAGCAGTTGGTGGTAGAGCATAACTATGCGGTTTACTACCAGAAGCACTGGATAACCCCGGTGTCTGAGCCGAATAACGCGTTGAATTTCCGCAAGGTAATTTTACTCAATCAGATTGAGTCTCTGTCGCTGTTCGACCCGGCCACGGCCTGTGGATTTGAGAAGTTGGCACCCATCGTGGAGCGCACTATAGAGGAGAAAGCGCCCGGTGACCGGACGCCTTTGATTTAACACTTTAGATTTAACAACAAGCTAGCCTCATCAGACGATGGTGAAGCTGAACGTCCCGATGTTTTTGATACCGCCAGTCACCACATCGCCACGTTTGATTTCACCTACGCCTGCCGGGGTTCCCGTGAAGATAAGGTCGCCGGGTTGCAATTCAACCGCCTCAGACAGCAGGCTGATCACTTCCGGCACTTTCCAAATCAACTCACTCAGATGGCCGTTCTGGCGCTCTTCGCCGTTCACGCTCAACCAGATAATTCCTTTCACCGGATGTCCCACCTTACTGACCGGCAGCAGCGGGTTGGTCGGTGCAGAGGCGTCAAAGCCTTTGGCTAAGTCCCAAGGGCGTCCCGCTTTTTTCGCCACGGTTTGCAGGTCACGACGGGTCAAATCGACACCCACGGTGTAACCCCAAACGTGGTCCAGTGCGTTGTCCACGGCGATGTTTTTGCCGCCAACGCCAATCGCCACCACCAACTCCACCTCATAATGCAGCAGCTCAGTCTGCGACGGGTAAGGCACGTTGCCACTGGCTGGGATCACCGCATCCGCCGGTTTACTGAAGAAGAAAGGCAATTCACGGTCAGGGTCATGACCCATTTCACGGGTGTGCGCGGCATAGTTTTGGCCGACGCAGTAGACGCGGCGTAATGGGAAGCGAGCCTCTTTACCTTCAATCGCCAGAGACGGCGTGGTGGCAGGGGTAAACACGTAATCAGTCATATTGTCTTCCTTCAGTTTATTGCGATGTCTGAGTTGCAGTGTCGCGTAAAACCGTCGGGTTGAAACTGGACAGATCCATGCTGTTTTTGGACAAAAAGAGGAAATCGGCGTTAGAAGTCAGTGGGCGACTGGCGGAACTTGCCCGGCGGCACGCCGTGGGCCTGACGGAAGCGCCGCGAGAAGTAGGCGTCGTCGGTATAGCCGCACTGGCGGGCTATCTCGGCAATGCTGTCGCTGCTGGTGGTGAGCTTCATGCGCGCCAGACGCATCCGCCGCTCCAGCACCAGCTCGGAGAAGGTTTTGCCGATCGTTTTGCGCAGCAGGTGGGTCAAATAGTTGGGAGAAATAAAGGCCGCGGCGGCGGCATCGGTCAGGTTCAGCTGTGGGTCAGCCAGCTGGCGGCGGATATAGCGTAGCGTGCGGTTGAGCGCCGCCTGCTGCCCGCGCTTCTCGGCGTTACGCGCTGCCATCTCTTGCAGCGGCTGTTGATAGCGATGACACACCAGCCCGAGCAGTTGCAGCAGGTAGCCGCGCAGGCGCAGCTCATCGCCAAATTCGCGCTGGCGGTCGCACTGGCGCATTTTCTCCAGTAGCACGGTTATCTCGGCGAAATCCTCTTCGGACATCACGAAGTCGAGATACTCCTGAAAGCGAAACGGTGCCAGCTCAGGCACATCGGCCAGCGGAATGTCATCTAAATCCAGCGTGTCCATAGCTGTATTGCGCAGTAAAAAGGGCGCAGAAATGTTGATCACCATCGAGCGGCCATCGTTCGGATGAGGGATGAAATGCAGGCGGTGCGGCTGGATAAAAGCAATCGTGCGATAGGTGAAGGGGCGAATGGCGCCGCCGATGTGCTGGACGCTATCGGTGCCGCAGTTGAGCTGGATCTGGAAATAGTCATGTCGGTGTGGCTGCATCAACGCCGGGCGTTCGGACTGATCGCGGATATAAAAGTCAGGGCGGTCGCTGCGCTGCGACATTCCATAAGTCACGCTGGTGGCGGGGGCTGGCATACTTCACATGTCCGAATGACGTTAACGGAATGTTATATTTGCAAAGAGTAAAGCGGATGACCAGCGAATTTGTTCGCCGGTCATCGTGCGGCTGTTAGCGAGTGTAACGGGCACCCGGCGTAGAGTGCGCGAAGTTGGTCAGCAGGCCAATGCGCGTCGCTTCGTGGTCAGTCCACAGTTTTTCATCCTGCAACGGTGGGATGGTGACTTTCTCTTTACGGTCGAAGCCCACCAGCGCGGCGTCAACCAAATCAGCCACTTCCATCACCCCTTGCAGGTCATCAATATTCTGCCCCGCGTGGTCCCAAATCTCAGTACGGGTGGCGGCTGGCAGCACGGCTTGCACGTATAAGCCTTGCTGTTCCAGCTCGCTTTGCAGCGTTTGTGAGAAGGTCAGCACGAAGGATTTCGAGGCGGTATAGACCGCTTTATTCAGCTCAGGGGCAAAAGCCATCACTGATGAAATGTTAATGATTGCGCCATCTTTGTGCTTCAGCAGGCCGTCCAGCGCCACGCGGGACAGACGAGCCACCGAGGTGACGTTAAGGCGAATCAGATGGTCAATCGACTCAACGTCGGTAGAGCCAAACCCGCCTGGCGTAGTGGAACCGGCGTTATTCACCAGCAGAGTGATCTCCGGGTGGCGGCGGATAAAATCTTCCACGCGCAGCAGGTCGTTATGCTCGGTCAAATCGGCGGCAATGATCTCCACCTGAGTGCCCGCCTCGCGCAGCGGCTGCGCCACATTTTCCATTCGTTTGGCATTACGGGCGACCAGAATCAGGTCATAGCCGCGTTTCGCCAGACGATCGGCGTAAACCGCACCAATGCCGGTGGACGCGCCGGTGATTAAAGCAACGGGTTTGTGTTGAGTAGATTGCGACATTTGGGTGTTCCTTTTAGAGGTTGATGGTGTGGTTTAATTATTAAACTAGATGCATTTGTACGGCAGGTGGTTTTATAATGCAACCAGGTTTTTGAGCAGGGCACATTTTGCTACTCGGCCCTGTTGCTAGAGAACAAGTCGCTGAGAACAGCTAAGAGAGAACGGCAATGAAAAGAACCCGAATGGAAGACAGCGTTTGCCCGGCCACGCGTTCGCTGGATTTGATTGGCGACTGGTGGACCTTGCTTATCGTGCGCGATGCAATGATTGGCTTGACGCGCTTTAGCGAGTTCCAGCGCAGTCTGGGCGCGGCGAAGAACATCCTCAGCACGCGGCTGAAATCGATGGTGGCGGAAGGGATTTTGCGCATCGAACCCGCCGCCGACGGCTCGGCGTATCAGGACTATGTGCTGACAGAGAAAGGTAAAGCGCTGCGGCCGATCATGGTGGCGTTAAGCCAGTGGGGTAGCAAATACCTGTTTGAAGATGACGAGCCATTCACCGAAATGGTGGATAAAGAAACCCGCCAACCTTTGCAAACCATAGAACTGCGTTCGCAAGATGGGCGGGTTTTGAACTATGACCAGATCACGGCGATTCAGCCCGAGCGTAAATAGCGACTAAATCACGTGTTAAATGCCGCCTACTTAAGAGGGTTTCCGTAGGTTTGAAGATACCACTGCCCAAAAGTCTTTGATGCAAAATCAGTGATATGGCCAACATCGCGATAAATTGGGACGCCGTCTATTTCGGTCAAGCAGTGGTTTGCATGGCACTGAACATCTTTCGGGTCGATGATAATCATCGATGGGTAGTCCTGTTGCAGTTTTTCAAATAACTGTGGGAACCAATCTTGTTGGTCGCTTTGCCACTCTTGAGAGTTGCACTGACTACTGTCGTACTTGGCATGCATTATCAGGTGGCGATTAAAACAGGCTGTATAACCCTCCGGCCGGGTAAAAACAGTCTTGATAATCACCGGGCGAGCCCCAGACTTAACGATGATATCCAGCGCTTTTCTAAAGCTGCTTTCTATTCTGGTCTCTGATAATTCTGTTGAGCGTGAATCACCCAAGCGATTGATAATATTATCACCAATATACATTTCCCAATATTGGCCCAATATCACGTAGTTATAGTGATTTTTTTCGACAAGTTGATAATACTGCCGAACGTTGTCGTAACATTCCTGATACACGGTATTTTTAAAATGCCACCAGTCATATTGGTAAATGTCAGGAAGGGCCAGACAGGATGATGTCCCCTGAGCCAACACTGAAATATGCGCATTTTTGGCCAGCGTATCAAAAAATCCCCAAAAGTGGTTTGAATGTGAATCCCCAATTAGCAACGCGCTTTTTTGGGCGGTTACGTCACCTATAAAGCAGTGGGCATCTGTACCTATAGTGTCGCCGTTAAGACAAGATTGACGCAATTCTGACTCTGCTGCACTGGCGTGCTTTACGGCCTCGATGCGCATCAATTCCGGACCAAATCGCCAAGCAAAACCTTCAAATTTCTTACTAGCCGCAAGTAAAACTGTAAACAGCGCAATAGGTATCACCACCAAAAGGAGAAATGCGCGTGGTAGGGAGATGTTAAGTTTGCGTAGCGGCTGCTCGACAAACCGATAGCAAAGTAAGGCAAAAATAAATGTCAGCGAGAAACAAGTAAGTTTGAATACTACATTTTCATTGAACCCCATATATCGCGCGATGGCGAATATTGGCCAATGCCACAGATAAAGAGAGTAAGAACGCTTACCGATAAAGACCAGTGGCCTCCACGCCAATATTTTTGTTATAGGACTAGGGCCGATACCGCCTATATAGATTAGCAGGGCTGTGGCCGCGACCACTATCACTGCATAAATATCGGGATAGCCTAACAAAATCGAAGTTTGTCTTGCGCAATATATTAGCGCTGCAAGTGCAGTGATCCCTAAAACTGTCGTGAGCCAAGACGACATCTTTGTGTCACTACGTGACAGCACAACGACACAACTACCGGCCAAAAACTCGAAGATTCTGGATAATAGGAAGTAATAACTTTTATCTGGATGTTGGTGAGATAATAGTAAAGCAACCAACAACATGACCGGAGTCATCAGCAAAATAAGTCGGGGTAAACTCTTCTGTCCCAAGTATCTCCAAGTCGTGATCATAACTAATGGCAGAATGAGATACCATTGCCACTCAATCGACAGTGACCAAGTATGGAGCAATAACATCACAGCGCTATCGGGAGATGCATAGCCGGTAGTTACTTTTGAGAAATGCTGATTGGATAAAAACAGGGATGAATATTTGGCACTATCAAGGTAGGCGGTAAGGTCATCAGGAAGATAGAAAACCAAGCTAATCAGCAGAGTAAACAATGTAGCTGCTAATAGGGCGGGTTGGATACGTAATAGGCGACGAGTATAAAACTGAGCTAACGAGAAATTTCCGGCCGTTTTTGCAGACATCACGATCGCAGTAATGAGATACCCGGAAATAACGAAAAAGATATCAACGCCAATAAATCCAGAAGGAAAAACGAGTAAACCGCCGTGAAAAATGAGCACAAGAATGACGGCGATGGCTCGTAGACCATCAATATCGGGACGATAACGCATTAAAATCATCCATTTGAAAAAGTGAAAGCAGATTCTGATGGTTCGAAACGAATCTTACGAATAGGGGCGAGGGTTTAAAAGACGGTACTTTAGCGATGTTTAGGGTGAAAAGCAAAATCTCAACTCGCTCATAACTATGAGAATATTCAGATTATGCTATAAGGTTTGGTGAAGTGAAATGGAGCCTAGGTTGCTCCATTTCAGAGTTATATTTGACAGAATTAGCGAGGAATTCGCTCGTGCCAGTACTTGGTGAACTCTTCCTCGCCATTCAGGCTGACCACCATATCGCCGCTGACGATGAAGTGAGTCAGGTCGCTGCGCATTTCTAGGGTGATCACAGCTTCAATCTGCCAGCCCTCGCGGCCAATTTTCATGGTCTGCGTCAGCAGATAGCGCGCCGACAGTGGGTCAGCATTGCCGACCACCAGCTCGCGGCGCAGGTTGTGGTCCACCGTGGTATCAATGTCGTCGAAACGATAAACACCCTCACCAAACACGCCGCCTTCGCCATTGGTCACGCTGGTCCACTCATCGGTCAGGAAGTCGTAACTGATCGAACGGTCAACGCGGCCTTGGGTCAGCACGGTTTGCGGGGTCAGCGCGGCGCTTTGCGGCTCTTTGATTGGGCCATCAATCACCAGCGGCTGATGGCACACCGGCAGTGAAAGCTGGGCGCTGTGCAGGTCGAGGGTCAGGGTGGCGGCTTCCGGCATTGGCCAAATCATCGGCCAATAGGTGGTGGCCAGCGACACCCGCAGGCGGTGGCCGACTTCAAAGCGATGGGCAATGCCGTCCAACTGTACCGGTACGCGCACTTTCTGCCCCGGCACCAGCGGTACAGATTTATCATGGCCCTGTAAGTGGCTCAGATTCAGCCAGCCGTGGGTCACGCGATTGACCGCGCCCTCTGGCGAGACGTCCGACAGCCGCACGTAGAGCATAGCGGCCGGTTTATCACTGCTCAGCTCGACGGTGAACTGCGGGAAGCCGAAGATAGACAGTGGCTCGGCCAGCGGCTGGCCATCAAAGATTTCAGCATTGCCATCATCCACGCGCTGATCCGGCGGGGTTTCGCCCAGCACGCCTGCGCCCATCCATTCACCGGCCATCAGACCGTGGTTCTGCGGCGAGCAGATGGAAATCACTCCAGCTTCTGCGTCCGGATGAGCATTCAACTGGCCGCGCGTCAGCCAGCGAGGCTCATGCGTCACATTGCTTGCCGTGCCTTTATCAAAGCCGACCCACTGACCTTTGCTGACCGGGCGTTGGGCCGACGGCGGCTGGCTGTCTTGCAGCCAGGCTTGCACCATCGGGCCGTCCATCGCGGCGTTTTGTTCCCCTTTCAGCCAGTGATCCCACCACTGCACCGCCTCTTGCAGGAAGCCAATCGCCGGTTCTGGCGTGCCGTCCTGTGGGTAAATATGCGCCCACGGGCCAATAATGGCGCGGCGCGGCACCTGCAAGTTGTCCATCAGGCGGAACACCGCGTTGCTATAGGCATCTGCCCAGCCACCAATGGCTAACACCGGGCATTGAATCGCTGACCAGTCCTCGCAGACGGAACCGTGCTGCCAGTAGCGGTCGCGCAGCGGATGTTCCATCCACAATGCCGGGAAGAATGGCATGTTCTCGAGGCGATTCAGCCACTCGTTGTACCAGCCTTCGCCGACCAGCGCCGGGTCCGAAGGGCGACTCTGATAAGCCAGCATGATGCCGCCCCACCAGAGGTTGTCATTGAGCAGGCAGCCGCCTTTGTAGTGAATATCATCGGCGTAGCGGTCGTCGGTGGAGCAGACGGTGATCACCGCTTTTAGCGCCGCTGGGCGACGGGCCGCCACCTGCAAGCCGTTAAAGCCGCCCCATGATTTGCCCATCATGCCGACATTGCCGCTGCACCACGCCTGCTGGGTGATCCACTCAATCACTTCCAGCGCATCATCCTGTTCTTGCAGTAGATATTCATCCGCCAGCAGCCCGTCTGACTCGCCGCTGCCGCGCATATCCACGCGCACCACGGCGTAGCCATTACCGGCGAAATAGCCGTGCATCGGCTCGTCGCGGGTGCGTGTTCCGTCGCGTTTACGGTAAGGAATGTATTCCAAAATGGCCGGAACCGGCTGGTCCGCCGCGCTGTCCGGCAGCCATAAACGGGCGGCGAGGCGGGTGCCGTCACTCAGTTTGATCCACAGATGCTCGATGGTGGTCACCGAATGCGGGAACTCAGTAATAATGCGTTTTGTGGTCATAGTGCGCCTGTCAAAGATGTCTTGTCGGAAGAAGAGGAAGAACGCAGCGCCAGCACGTCATCCAGCCAGTCGGTGCGCATTTCCGGCACCGAGGTCAGCAGTTTTTCAGTGTACGGATGCATCGGCGGGCTGAACACCACGCGAGTGTCGCCGCTGGCAACAATGTTGCCCTGATACATCACCGCCACCTGATGGGCAATGCGCTTCACCGTGCCGAGGTCATGGGTGATAAACAGGTAGGAAAGCCCAAGCTGCTCTTGCAGGCGGCGCAGCAGGTTGAGCACCTCTTCGGCCACCAGCGGGTCGAGCGCCGAGGTGGCTTCATCGCAAATAATCAGCTCCGGCTGGGCCGCCAGCGCGCGGGCGATACAGACGCGCTGCTTCTGGCCGCCGGACAGCGCGCCCGGATATCGGTCAATCAGCTTGAGCGGCAGTTCGGTCAGCGTCAGCAGCTCTTCCACCTTGGCGCGCACTTCGCGTTTACTCAGGCCGAAGTAGAAAGCCACCGGGCGGCCAATCAGCTCAAGAATGGTCTGGCGCGGGTTAAGCGCGACGTCCGGCAGCTGATAAATCATCTGAATCCGGCGCAGGGTCTCTTTCTGCCGCTGTTGGTAAAGCGGGGAGAGGGTAACGCCATCGAACTCGACGCTGCCTTGGGTATCTGGCAGCAGGCCGACCAGCGCGCGGGCGAGGGTACTTTTGCCACTGCCCGACTCACCAATTACCGCCAGCGTTTTGCCTCGGGCCAGTTGCAGATTGACGTCATTGACCACTTTCTTGCCGTTGTAACCGGTACTCAGCTGTTTGATGGTCAGCAGCGCCGCCGGGGCTTCTGGCTGCGCGGCGGTCACGGTTTCCGCTGCGTGTTCGCGCTCGGCCACTAAGCGGCGGGTGTATTCCTCTTTTGGCGAGCTAAGAATCTGATCGGTATTGCCGGTTTCCACTTCTTTTCCGTGGCGCAGTACCATGATGCGGTCCGCCAACTGGGCCACCACGGCGAGGTCATGGGTGATGTACAGCGCAGCGGTGTTGAACTCGCGCACCAGCTTGCGCAGCATCACCAGCACTTCAATCTGGGTGGTGACGTCCAGCGCGGTGGTGGGTTCATCCATCACCAGTAAGTCAGGCTTGCAGGACATGGCCATAGCCGCCATCGCGCGCTGCAACTGGCCGCCGGAAAGCTGGTGGGGATAGCGTTTCCCAATGTTTTCCGGGTCCGGCAGATCCAGCGAGCGGAACAGGGTGATGGCCCACTGGCGGCTCTCTTCTTTACTCATCAAGCCGTGGCGAATCGGCCCTTCGCACACCTGTTTTTCAATGGTCAACGCCGGGTTGAAGGCCGCCGCTGCGCTCTGTGCGACATAGGCCACGCGGCGGCCGCGCCACTGGCGTTTAACTCGCGCAGGTTGGGAAACAATATCGGTGCCATCGACAATTACTTCGCCGCCGCTATTTCGGCAGCCCTGTCGCGCATAGCCCAGCGCAGCTAAGCCAATGGTGGATTTCCCCGCGCCAGATTCGCCAATCAGCCCGAGGATTTCGCCTTTCGCCAGCGTCAGGGAGATGTCTTGCACTAGCGGCGAGCCGTCGAGCGTTTCGATGCGCAGCCCGCGCATTTCGAGGATCAGGTCTTGCTTGTTGTCCGTCATGCTTCTTCTCCGTGCGGCAGACTGTTGCGAGCCAGCAGCCAGTCAACCACCAAATTGACGCCAATGGTCAGCAGCGCGATGGCCGCAGCCGGGTAGAGCGGCGCGAACTGACCGAAGTTAATCGCCTGCGCGTTGTCGCGCACCATGCTGCCCCAGTCGGCGTAAGGCGGCTGAATGCCCAAGCCGAGGAAGCTCAGTCCGGCGATAAACAGGAAGGTGAAGCAGAAACGCATGCCGAACTCGGCCAGCAGCGGCGGCATGGCGTTGGGCAGGATCTCTTTGGTTAGCACCCAGCGCAGGCCTTCACCGCGAAGGCGAGCCGCTTCGACATACTCTTGGCAAACAATGGCTTGTGCCACTAAGCGAGCCAAACGGAAAACGCGGGTGGCGTCGAGCAGGGCGATGGTCAGCACCAGAACCGGAATGGAGGTACCCATCACGGAGAGCACCATCAAGGCGAAAATCAGCACGGGAATCGACATCACGGTGTCGACAATGCGCGACAGCACCACGTCCACCCATTTGCCATAAATCGCCGCCGCAAAGCCGCTGATAATGCCAATAATGAATGACGCAATGGTGATGGTTAGCGCGATGGCGATGGTGGTGCGAGCGCCAAACAGGATGCGTGACAGCATGTCGCGCCCCAGACTGTCAGTGCCGAACGGCGTGGCCGCCGAAGGTAACAGCCAGATATCGCCTACTTGTTCGGTTTCGCTGTGCGGGGCTATCCACGGGGCGAAAACCGCCGCCAGCAGGTTCACCGCAATAATCACGATGCCAATCCACGCCGACAGCGGAATGTTGCTGATAAATGAAGGTTTATACGAACGATTCATGTTGCTCCTGCCTTAGCGCGCGTGGCGTAAACGTGGGTTACACCAAATCGCCAGCAAATCAGCGGTGGTATTGAGGAAGATGTAGGTGCCGCCAAAAAGCAGGCCGCAGGCCTGAACCACCGGCAGGTCGCGCTTGGTCACGGCGTCAACCATGTATTGGCCAATCCCCGGATAGACAAACACCACTTCCACCAGAATCACTCCCACCACCAGATAGGCAAGGTTAAAGGCGACCACGTTAATGATTGGCGCGAGGGCATTGGGCAGGGCGTGGGACACCACAATCCGCCAGCGCGACACGCCTTTGAGCACCGCGCTCTCAATATACGGGCTGGACATCACCGCCGTCACCGAGGCGCGGGTCATGCGCAACATGTGAGCCAACACCACCAGCGTCAGCGTGAGCATTGGCAGGGTGCAGACATAGAGCCGGTCGACGAAAGACGAGCTAGGATCAACCATCGCCAGACTAGGGAACCACGTCAGGCGAATGGCGAAGGCGATCACCAGCACGTAACCCACGAAGAACTCTGGCACCGAAATACTGATAAGCGTCAGGGTATTCGCCAGTCGGTCGAAGATTGACCCGCGCCAGATGGCGGACGCAATCCCTAAACCGACTGCCAGCGGGATGGCGATAATGGCCGCGTAACCGGCCAAAAATAGCGTATTCCCCAGGCGCGGCAGCAGCTCGTTGCCGATAGGACGGCCATTCGCCAACGAGTTACCCAAGTCACCGTGCAGAATGCCCACCAGCCAGTGCAGATAGCGCAGCACGGCGGGCTCATCCAGTCCCAATTGCAGACGCAGCGCCGCGACGGTTTCCGGGGTGGCGCTCTGGCCGAGAATGGCGGTTGCCACGTCACCCGGCAGCATTTCAGTTCCGACAAAAATCAGCAGTGAAACCAGCCAAAGCGTGCCCACGCCAAGCAGCACGCGTTGTAAAATCTTCTTCTTCATCATGCCTCCAGCCAGACGCGCTCGGCCAGACGACCACCCATGAAGTTGAACATCGGATGCGGTTTAATTCCGCCGACTTTTTTGTTAGCGGCGTCAAGGTAGTCGCCGAAAAGTGGGATCATCGCGCCGCCGTTGTCGCGGACAATGCTTTGCAGTTCGCCATAGATTTCGGCGCGCTTGCCGTCGTCCAGCAGGGAGCGGGCTTGCAGCAGCATGGCGTCGAACTTCTCATCTTTCCAGTGAGTGTCGTTCCATTTCGCCGTCGACTGATAGGCGGTGGAGAACATCTGATCCGCCGTCGGGCGGCCGCCCCAGTAACCCATGCTGAATGGCGCTTTCATCCACACGTCGTCCCAGTAGCTGTCTGCTGGCTGGCGCTTGATGCTGACCTGAATGCCACTCTTTTGCGCTTCACCTTGGAACAGGGCGGCGGCATCGAGAGCACCAGCAAAGGCGGCATCGGAGGAGGAGAGCTCGAGCTTGAGGTCAGTGAGCCCGGCTTTTTTCAGATAGAAGGCGGATTTTTCTGGGTCATAGACGCGCTGCTCAAGGCTGTGGTTGAAGAAGCGGTCGGTTTTCGGGATTGGGTGGTCATTGCCGAGTGAGCCATAGCCGCGCAGCACGGTGTCGAGGATCTTCTGCCGGTCAATGCCGTGTTTAATCGCCATGCGCACGTCGTTGTTGTTGAACGGCGCGACGCTACAGTCCATCAGGAATGTGAAATGCTGGCCGCCGGAGGAGCGCACGATGTTCAGTGCCGGGCTGCGTTTGAGGAAGTCGACGGTTTTGAAGTCGACGCGGTTAATGGCGTGAACCTGCCCGGAAATCAGGGCGTTAGTGCGCGCGGTCGGGTCATTGATAACGATGACTTCCACGGCGTCGACGAAGGCGCGGTCTTTCTTCCAATAGTTCGGGTTGCGTTTGAACAGTGAGCGCACGCCCGGTTCGTATTGGTCAAACACAAAGCCGCCGGTGCCTATTGGGTGCGACCAGTCGGTAAAGCCGTTCGGCACCACCAGCAGGTGGTAGTCAGCCAGCAAGTACGGCAGGTCGGCGTTGCCGCTTTCCAGCGTGATTGCGATTTGGTTGTCGCCCTGTTTGGTCAAACCGGTGATTGGCGAGAGCTGAGTTTTGATGGCGCTTTTGGTCTTATCGCCGCGATGCAAATTGATGGAGTAAATAATGTCGTCGGCATCGAGTTTCTTGCCGTTATGGAATGTCACGCCGTCTTGTAGAGTGAAAATCCATTCGGTCGCACCCGGTTTGGCTTCCCAACTGGCGAAGAGTTCAGGAATAGCTTTGTTATTTTCATCGATTTCAACCAAGCCGTTCATCAGCATATATGCCTGATTTAACGGAACCCAGTCGCTGAATAATGTGGGATCTAAAGAATCACTGGTGTTACCGCCTGACATTCCCAATTTTAATACGCCACCTTTTTTCGGCTCGGCTGCAAATGCAGACAGGGGGGAAAGACCGTATGCGGCGGTAATACCCACAGCGGCAGCGCTAGTAATAAAACCGCGGCGGCTGAGTTTTGCATCCTGCATTAATTGCGTCAAAGCGGAATTTTTATCTTTCATCTAATTATCTCCGGGGTGGCGAAAACCTGTTATCTCCTGGCCTTGCGCGTCGTCTCTCGGGGGCCGCGTTCATTCGCCTGCAACACTTACGGAGGTAAGCTAACCGGGGTTTGTTCGCTTGCTGCCTTGATTCAACGCGAAGGGCACAGGGGATAGGCGCAGGTGAAAAAAGGAATAATTTATATTTATTGCTTAGTGATTTATATCAAAACACTCTGATGAATTTGCATGAGAATTTATCATGAGAGTATGCGAAAAATGCGCGGCAGAACACCCTGAAACGTTTTATTTTGCCTGTATCTGAATTCGGCGAAGGGAAATAACCGTTGGACTTCCATACCGTGATTGGCTTAATTGGCGTCTTTTGCTACCTGCTGGCTTATGCGCTAGTTCAAATGCGCAAACTAGCAGTAGATGCTGATATTTATGCCTGGCTTAATATTATTGGCGGTACCTTTGGTCTCTACTCCCTGAGCCATGATTTTAATTTGGCGTCCTGTATTTCCCAGTCATGCTGGTTGTTGTTTACCTTAATTGGGATGAGGGCGGCGCGGAAACGCCGTTATTTAGAGAAGAATAAAATTCCGGAAATTGAGATTTAAATCACATTTAAGAATTTTGGTAAAATTAAAGAAAAATTGGGGTTTGAATTCAAAACCGTGTGTTGCCACGCAAACTGGCCTTTAAGGTCAAGGTCGTGCGCTGCCGCCACACCGGCCTTAAGGTCAACACCGTGGGCTCGCCGCCCACACTGGCCCAAAGGGTTTTAAACGAAACCCTTTGGAATCCTGCGTTTTTTTGCTGCTGGAAGATCGAGGCTGCGCAGGGTTGGGGTGGACGTGTTTCAGCAACCACTGCGATTGTCGCGAAGTGCCGCCGCTTAGGCGGTTCCCTCAGTTCGGGCTTCGAGCCTCAGGTCTCGAACC
>NZ_JMPJ01000039.1 GCF_000735345.1 Ewingella americana ATCC 33852
AGGTAATGGTCGCCGGGCGAGGGTACTGGTAGGCCAAATCGCCATACACGTCATCTTCAATAATGGCGATGTCATAGCACTGCGCCAGCCGCAGCAGCGCCTTTTTCCGCTCGTCGGGCATGTTGTATCCCAGCGGGTTATTACAGTTCGGCGTGAGCTGAATGGCTTTAATCGGCCACTGTTCGAGGGCCATTTCCAAGGCTTCAATACTGATGCCGGTCACGGGGTCGGTGGGGATCTCCAGCGCCTTCATGCCGTAGCCTTTGAGGGTCTGCATCGCGCCGTGGAAGCTCGGGGAGTCAACCGCCACGATATCGCCGACGTCGCAGACCGAGCGAATCGCAATGGAGAGGGCTTCGTGGCAGCCGGTGGTGATCAGAATATTGCTGGCGTCCATGTGGCTGCCGCTATCAATCATCAGCCGGGCGATCTGTTCGCGCAATTCCAGCGAGCCGTAAATAGTGTCGTATTTCAGCGCCAGCAGGTTTTCATGTTGTCCAGCGCGGGACATGGCACGGTTCAGGGGGCGCAGAGTCGGGGCGGTGACATCCGGCGAGCCACGCCCGAGCTGAATAAAACCGGGTGTATCGAGCTGGGTTATCTGTTCGAGCACCTGATCCCACTGGCTGATATCCACCGGGCGCTGAGTCGGGCGACAGACCGCAGGTAAAGCCGCCAGTGGCCGGGCTGAAGTAACGAAATAGCCCGATTTTGGCCGCGCTTCAACCAGCAGCTTCTCTTCCAGCACGCGATACGCCTGCTGAACTGTACTGATGCTCACACCGTGTTCACTGCTAAGGATACGCACCGACGGCAGGCGTTCTCCCGCAGGATACAAGCCTTGCTCAATGCGTTCGCTCAGCACGTTGGCGAGATTTTCATAGCGATTCACTGTTAATTCCCCACTCGTTGAAAACGAAAACCAGTACAGATGAGCTTAATCTAGCGCATAAACTGTGATTCATTCCACTACTGTATGGTTTAAATATCGAATATCTGAATCTGTAATGTATTTCGTACTCATTGCATCCTATGTCTACAGGGTAAATAGGGGATGTGATGATGAAAAACATTAAGAAAGAACGCCAATACTGTGAGTGTGATTCCGCCGTGGGCGCGGGCCCGCTTGTCAGTAAAGCCATTGACCAAGCACCGGCCAGAGCCGACAGCTGGATGGCAAGATCAGTACAGTTCGTGATGATGTGGAATGAGAAGCGCATACAGCGCAACATTTTGAGCGGGCTAACAGATGCGCAGCTGAAGGATATCGGTTTAAGTAAGGCGGATATTGAGAAGGAGCACGGAAGGGTGTGGCCGAACTGGCCGAAGTAGGGGGAGGAGCAAAACAGCACTCCACTGAAATAAAAAAACCGGTGAGGATCGCTCCTCACCGGTTTGGTGTTTGCCCAAAACCCAAACGGGTTTATTTCACCTGCATGCCCGGCTGCGCGCCAGAGTCAGGGCTGAGCAGGAAGATCTCTTTCCCGCCGGGGCCTGCGGCCATCACCATGCCTTCGGATACGCCGAAACGCATTTTACGTGGAGCAAGGTTAGCCACCATGATGGTCAAACGGCCTTCCAACAGCTTAGGATCAGGATAAGCAGAGCGAATGCCGGAGAGAATCTGACGCAATTCTCCGCCCAGATCTAACTGGAGGCGCAGCAGCTTGTCAGAACCTTCCACGAAATCAGCGCTTTTAATCAGCGCGATACGCATATCCACTTTCGCGAAATCATCAAAGGTGATGGTTTCTTGAATCGGCGCGTCGGCCAGTGGGCCGGTGACAGCTTTGGATTTCTCTGCGGCGATATCTTCTTTCGAGGCTTCAACCATGGCGCTCACTTTATCCAGCTCAATACGATTGAACAGGGCTTTGAACGGGTTCACTTTGTGTGACAGCAGCGGCTGTGCGATGCCATCCCATGTCAGTTCGGCATTCAGGAAGGCTTCGGCGCGTTCGCTCAGGGATGGCAGTACCGGTTTCAGGTAAGTCATCAGCACGCGGAACAGGTTGATACCCATTGAGCAGATAGATTGCAGGTCGGCATCGCGGCCTTCTTGCTTCGCCACAACCCAAGGAGCCTGCTCGTCAACATAGCGGTTTGCCAAGTCGGCGAGGGCCATGATTTCGCGGATAGCGCGGCTTGACTCACGGCTGGCGTAAGCTTCAGCAATACTCTCGGCGGCGTCAACGAAGGTTTTGTACAGCGCTTCGTCAGCCAGTTTGTCTGACAGTACGCCGTCGAAACGCTTATTGATGAAGCCCGCGTTGCGTGAAGCCAGATTCACCACTTTGTTAACGATGTCGGCATTAACGCGCTGCACGAAATCTTCTAGATTCAGGTCGATATCGTCGATACGGGAAGAGAGTTTCGCCGCGTAGTAATAGCGCAGGCAGTCCGCATCCAGATGGTTCAGGTAAGTGCCAGCCTTAATAAAGGTGCCGCGCGATTTGGACATCTTCGCGCCATTGACCGTCACGTAGCCGTGAACGAACAGGTTGGTAGGCTTGCGGAAGTTGCTGCCTTCCAGCATTGCTGGCCAGAACAGGCTGTGGAAATAAACAATGTCTTTACCGATGAAGTGATACAGCTCGGTGGTGGAATCTTTTTTCCAGAATTCGTCGAAGCTGAGATCCGGACGACGGTCGCACAGGTTTTTGAATGAACCCATGTAGCCGATTGGCGCGTCCAGCCAGACGTAGAAGTATTTACCCGGCGCGTTTGGAATTTCAAAGCCGAAGTAAGGGGCGTCGCGGCTGATATCCCACTGTTGCAGGCCAGACTCGAACCACTCTTGCATCTTGTTCGCCACTTGCTCTTGCAGCGCGCCGGAGCGGGTCCAAGCTTGCAGCATCGCACTGAACTCAGGCAGGTCGAAGAAGAAGTGCTCGGAATCACGCAGTTCGGGCGTCGCACCGGAAACCACGGATTTCGGCTCGATAAGTTCAGTTGGGCTGTAGGTTGCGCCACAGACTTCGCAGTTATCGCCATACTGGTCCGGGGATTTACAGGTCGGACAGGTGCCTTTGACGAAACGGTCTGGCAGGAACATGCCTTTTTCCGGATCGTACAGCTGGGAAATGGTGCGATTCTTAATGAAGCCGTTTTCTTTCAGGCGACCGTAGATAAGCTCGGACAACACGCGGTTCTCGTCGCTGTGCGTCGAGTGATAGTTGTCATAGCTGATACCGAAGCCGGCGAAATCTTTTTGATGCTCCTGGCTCATCTCGGCGATCATCTGCTCCGGTTCAATCCCGAGCTGCTGAGCTTTCAGCATGATCGGTGTACCGTGCGCATCGTCAGCACAAATGAAGTGAACTTCGTGGCCGCGCATTCGCTGGTAACGGACCCAGACGTCAGCCTGGATGTGCTCGAGCATGTGTCCGAGGTGAATAGATCCGTTGGCGTACGGAAGTGCACAGGTTACCAAAATTTTTTTCGCGACTTGAGCCATAGTAAGAGCTTGCTTTCTTTAGTTGAAATCAGGGGCATTGATGTTAACCGAAACGGCCTCCCTGCGTAAACAAGCGTACACCCTCATCTCCACCTGCTTCATCTATAAGAGCGACGCGCTGTTACTGCAATTCAGGTGAGTTTGAGTATATGCTACGTAGAAATATCAATGTCGTTTAATAACATGCTTCAAGGAGCCGGGATGACATCTCAATCCCCCGAGGGGCTACGCGCCCTGGTGGCAAGCGTACTGACCACTTTTACTCATTCCACCCTGCAAAAAGATTTAGTGTCGATCAAAGCCGTGCATCACTGCGCGTTGTTGGACAACGTGCTGCACCTCGACCTGACCCTGCCTTTCGTCTGGCAGAGCGGTTTTGACGTGCTGAAAGAGCAAACCAGTGCCGAACTGCTGCGCGTGACCGGGGCGAAAGCGATTGATTGGCGCTTGCGTCATGACGTCGCCACGCTGCGCCGTGCTAATGACCAGCCCGGCATCAAAGGCGTGCGTAACATCATTGCTGTCAGCTCCGGCAAGGGCGGGGTGGGGAAATCCACTACCGCGGTGAACGTCGCGCTGGCGCTGGCGGCCGAAGGCGGCAAAGTGGGTATTCTCGACGCGGACATTTATGGCCCGTCGGTGCCTAACATGCTCGGCACCGAGTCTGAGCGCCCAACCTCGCCGGATGGCGTGCATATGGCACCTATCATGGCTCACGGGCTGGCGACTAACTCCATTGGTTACTTGGTGACGGACGACAATGCCATGGTGTGGCGCGGCCCAATGGCCAGCAAAGCGCTGATGCAGATGCTGCAAGATACCCTGTGGCCGGATTTAGATTATCTGGTGATTGACCTGCCGCCGGGCACGGGCGACATCCAACTGACCCTGTCGCAGAATATCCCTGTGACGGGTGCCGTGGTAGTAACCACCCCGCAGGACATCGCGCTGCTCGATGCCATGAAAGGCATTGTGATGTTTGAGAAGGTGAAAGTGCCGGTGCTGGGCATTATCGAGAACATGAGCATGCACATTTGTAGCCAGTGCGGGCACCATGAGCCGATTTTCGGCACCGGTGGCGCAGAGAAGCTGGCGGAGAAATATCGCTGCGAACTGTTAGCCCAAATGCCGCTGCATATTTCACTGCGGGAAGATTTGGATCGCGGTGAGCCGACGGTCGTCTCCAACCCGCAGAGCGAATTCACCTTAATGTATCGCCAGTTAGCGGCGCGCATTGCTTCTCAGCTCTACTGGCGAGGGGATGCTATCCCGACAGAAATCGCCTTCCGGGCGGTTTAACGCCCAAAGTCTGCTAATAATTGCCCGATGCCAGAGTTTACCGTCCTAAATGCTGGCATCGGCAAGGTGTTGTACCTATAATTGGCGCGATCAAAGCACCGTCCCCGTGCTTGCCCTTCAAACTTCCAAATCAGGTCTTTAATTTTATGTCTGACAAGCACCATCAGTGTGTCATCGTAGGTATCGCTGGCGCATCTGCCTCTGGAAAAAGCCTCATTGCCAGTACCTTATATCGTGAACTTCGTGATCAGGTGGGTGATGAACACATCGGGGTTATTCCAGAAGATTGCTATTATAAAGACCAAAGCCACATGACCATGGAGGAGCGGGTTAAAACGAACTACGACCATCCCAGCGCCATGGACCACAATTTGTTATTCCAACACCTGCAAAGCCTGAAGGCAGGGCAGGCCATTGAGCTTCCAAGCTACAGCTTTATCGAACACACCCGTCTGGGCGAAACGGTCACCCTGAAGCCAAAGAAAGTGATCATCTTAGAAGGCATTCTGCTGCTGACCGACGTGCGCTTACGCCAAGAGATGAACTTCTCTATTTTCGTCGACACGCCGCTGGACATCTGCCTGATGCGCCGTATGAAGCGCGACGTCAATGAACGCGGTCGCTCGATGGACTCCGTGATGGCGCAGTATCAGAAAACGGTTCGCCCGATGTTCCTGCAATTTATTGAACCTTCAAAACAATATGCAGATATCATCGTTCCTCGTGGCGGCAAAAACCGTATTGCGATTGATATTCTTAAAGCGAAAATTAGTCAGTTCTTCAATTAATGGCCCCGGCATTAACAGGCCATTTTCAGCAGTAACAACACGGAGAAAGAAACGATGAGATTGTGCGATCGAGACATCGAAGCCTGGCTGGACAGCGGAAAGTTAGCGATTTCCCCGCGCCCTCCCATCGAACGTATCAACGGGGCAACGGTAGATGTCCGGCTGGGGAATGGATTCCGTGTCTTTTTAGGGCACAACGCCGGTTTTATCGACCTCAGTGGCCCGAAAGACGAAGTGAGCGCCGCGCTGGATAAAGTCATGAGTGATGAAATCGTCCTGCCTGAAGGCGAGGCGTTTTTCCTGCATCCGGGCGAGCTGGCGCTGGCTGTGACTTTCGAAACCGTTTCTATCCCCGATGACTTAGTTGGCTGGTTAGATGGACGTTCTTCTCTGGCTCGACTAGGGTTGATGGTTCACGTTACGGCTCATCGTATCGATCCCGGCTGGAAAGGCCGAATCGTGCTGGAGTTCTATAATTCAGGTAAGTTGCCTCTGGCACTGCGTCCGGGAATGCTGATTGGCGCCCTGAGTTTTGAACCGCTATCTGGCCCGGCGGCTCGTCCTTATAACAGCCGACAGGATGCCAAATATCGCGACCAGCAGAGTGCTGTTGCAAGTCGTATCGACAAAGACTGATTCAGGTCTTTACCCGCGCCACTGCGGGTGACATGGCAAGAGGAAGGCATGAGAAGATTACTGACAACGCTGGTGATATTGCTGGTGGTGATTATCGCCGGAATGACCTCGCTGGTGTTTTTAATTAACCCCAACGATTTCCGCCAGTACATGGTTGACCGTGTCGAGCAGAAAAGTGGTTATCAACTGGCAATTCGCGGTGATTTACGCTGGCACGTCTGGCCTCAGCTGAGCATTATCGCGGGGCAAACGTCGCTGACGGCGCCGGGTGCCCAAAAGCCGGTGGTCACTGCGGAAAACATGCGTCTTGATGTCAAACTCTGGCCTTTGCTCTCCCATCAGTTAGCCGTGCGCGAAGTGATGTTAAAGAACGCGGTAGTACGATTAACGCCTGACAGTGAGGCCGACGTACCCGATGCGCCGGTCGCGCCAACCTCTACCGTCCAGCCTCCTTCAGAACTCGAAGCGGGCTGGAAATTCGACATTGATAAAATCAGCATTGTTGACAGCTTGCTGATTTGGCAGCGCGGTGAGAACGACCAAATTAATGTCCGCGACATCAATATGCAGCTTGATCAGAATGCACACCGTCAGGCACATCTTGAGCTTTCCAGCCGCATCAATCGCAATCAACGCGATCTCGCTTTCACCCTGTCTGCTGATCTGGATATGCAGAAGTATCCGCAAGAATTCTCTGCCAACGTTAACAAATTTAGCTATCAGCTGACGGGCGCTGATATTCCGGCGAAAGGCTTGCAGGGTGCTGGCAGCATGCAGGCTAATTATCACCGCGATACCCAGCGTCTGGAACTGAACCAGCTAGCGTTAACAGCTAACGACAACCAGCTGAGCGGTACGGCAGCGGCGACCTTGACGGATACAGGGGATTATCAAGTTAATCTCGATGCGGCGAAACTGGACCTCGACGCGTTATCCGGCTGGCAGCCAAAGACACCGGACCAGACTTCTCAGGCGGCGCGCACCGTAACTTCTGCGCCAGTGATTGCGCGTGATGTTAACGACCAGCCGAATAACTTCAGCGTGCTTAATAGCTTCAACGCTAACGTGGCGCTGAACGTGGCGGATCTGACCTATCGCGGATTGAAGGTTCAGGATTTCAAACTGCTCGCGGACAACCAGCAGGGTAAAGTCAATATTCAAACCCTCAGTGGTAAAATGGCATCCGGCGACTTCTCACTGCCGGGCACCATGGATGTCACTGGCAAGCTGGCGAAAATCAGCATTCAGCCCATTTTGAACAATATCGAGCTGGGTCAGTTACTGGTGGCTTATGACCTGCCAGAGGCGCTGACGGGTAAGTTCACTATGCGCGGTGCGGTCAAAGGCAGTGGGTTGACGTCATATGATTTCAGCCATAACTGGGCTGGGAAAATGCAGATGTCGATGAACGACGCCCGGCTTAACGGCATGAATATTCAGCAGTTGGTGCAGCAGGCCATTGCCCGCAATAACAACAGCGTGCAGGGCCTGGAGCGTTATGACCATTACACCCAAATTAAGTCACTTCAGGCTGAGGGTGAGCTGAACAAGGGGACGTTGACGCTTTCCAATCTGCTGGCCGAGTCAGAAATGCTCAATGCCAAAGGCGCGGGCAACATCGACTTCGCTGATAACCAGTGTGATTTGACGCTAGGCGTGCGTGTCACCGGCGGATGGAAAGGCAACAGTAACCTGATTCAGCGGCTGCAAAATACCGACGTGCCTTTACGTGTTTATGGTCCTTGGGCACAGTTGAATTATCAGCTGCAAGTGGATCAAATCCTGCGCAATCAATTACAGGATGAAGCCAAGAACGCCATTCAGAACTGGATTGATAGAAATAAGAAAGCTAAAGATAACAAAGAGCTGAAATCAATTCTCGATAAGTAATTGCATGAGAATGCGTCAGCAAAAAACTAAAAAGGGCCTCGTCATGAGGCCCTTTTTGCATGACACGGCAGATGAGGCTAGACCTCGTAATCATCACCATTAAGAGGGGCAAGTGGCGTAACCTTGACCTTCAAAATTCGATGACTGTTCACTTCCAGTATTTCAAACTGGTAATCGCCGATAGTTAGCTTGGCTCCTTGCTGCGGCACCACCTGCGCGTGTTCCATCAGTAAGCCTGCCAGCGTGTGGTAATCACGCTTCTCTTCCAGCATCAGCGGGATATGCATCACCACGTCCTCCAGCGGCATCGAGCCGTTCACCACCCAACTGCCATCTTCGCGCTGCTCAATATCATCATCGACGTCGGCGGTTTCGTGGGTTTCTGGCAAGTTGCCAGCAATGGTTTCCATCACGTCAGTCAGGGTCACGACGCCTTCGACAGAACCAAATTCATCGACCACAAAGGCAAAGTGGGTTTTCGCCAGCCGAAATTGCTCTAAGGCTTTCAGCAGGGAGAGCTGCTCGGGGAAGATAAGCGGCTGGCGGATCAGCGCCTTGAGGTCTAATTCATTGTGCAGAAGTTGCTGCTTGAGCAGGTCGATAACATGTACTACGCCAAGAGGCTCATCGGTAGAACTGTCTTCAGTGACCAGAATGCGGGTGTGCTGGTTTTCGGCAATTTGCTGGGTTAACACGTTGGGTGGGTCATTTAGCTCAAGATTATCGACGTCGTGTCGAGAGGTCATGATGCTGCTGACGCTGCGCTGGGCCAGCCCAAGTACGCGTTCAATCATATGGCGCTCTTGCTGGTTAAAGACCTCGTTACCTTCGTTGTCAGAAATCATATTGGAAGAGTGGTTGTCGAGCTCGGCTTCTTCATGCTTACCGCGCAACACCCGGAGAACCGTATCGGCCGTTCTCTCACGCAAGGAGCGGCTGGATGAGAGAAATCGTCGGCGGTTGAACTGCGCCAACTGGTTCAGCGCTTCAATCATCACTGAGAAACCAATCGCGGCGTAGAGGTAACCTTTTGGAATATAGAACCCAAAGCCCTCGGCAACCAGACTAAAACCAATCATCAACAGGAAGCTAAGGCAGAGAATGACAATGGTCGGGTGCGCATTCACAAAGCGGGTCAGCGGGCGGCTGGCGAGCAGCATCAGTAGGATAGCGATACAGACTGCCGCCATCATCACCGCCAGATTGTCGACCATGCCCACGGCGGTGATCACCGAGTCGAGGGAGAATATCGCGTCGAGCACCACAATCTGCGCCACCACCGCCCAGAACTTCGCCCCGGATCGCTGCTGACCGTGCTCTTCATCCTTGCCTTCAAGCCGCTCGTTTAACTCCATAGTGGCTTTGAACAGCAGGAATACCCCACCCAGCAGCATGATGATGTCGCGAGCGCTAAATGAATGGGAGAACAGGGTCACTAAGGGACGGGTTAGCGTCGCCAGCCAAGAGATGGACGCCAGCAGCAATAAACGCATCACCAGCGCCAGCAGCAGGCCGGTAACGCGAGCACGGTCGCGCTGCCGCTTAGGCAGTTTGTCCGCCAAAATGGCGATAAATATCAGGTTATCAATGCCTAAAACAATTTCCAGAATGACCAGCGTGGCCAGTCCGGCCCAAATCGAAGGATCGGCGATCCATTCCATAGCAATCTTGCACCTTTTGGATTAATGACAGTGTGTTCAAGTTGAATGATGGGTGGCATGAAGTGAAAACTCAACTTTTCGGTAACAAGACGTTGGGGAGAAAGTGCGTAATGGCGTCGTAAAAGAGGGAAGGGCGTTGAAATCTGGTTTAAGGATGCCTCATAAATCATCAGGAATTGGTTAGAAAAAACGCGAACGAGGGAAACATTCTTAAAATTCAGCGTTTCGCTTACCGTTTGTGAAAGCTTACTGGTATCGTATGAGCAAGTTAAAAATAGATGATTATTAGCTTTATGTGCTCCCTCGTTAAGGTTTGAAGGTCTATACTTATGGGATCACATTTAACGTCCTAGAATTGCAAAACGATTTCAGTGCAGTGAGCTAGGTGAGTCTCAACATTCTGACTGGCTGAACTTCCAAACTATTGGTTTCAAGGAGTATCCTTTACAATGTTAAAAGCTGTTATCCCTGTTGCCGGTCTAGGCACACGCATGCTGCCAGCAACCAAAGCGATTCCAAAAGAGATGTTGCCGATCGTTGACAAGCCTCTTATCCAGTACATTGTGAACGAATGTGCCGCTGCGGGTATCAAAGAAATCATCCTGGTAACTCACTCCTCCAAGAATGCGATCGAAAACCACTTCGATACCTCCTTTGAATTGGAAAGCATGCTCGAATCGCGCGTTAAGCGTCAGCTGCTGGAAGAAGTGCAGTCCATCTGCCCAAAAGGCGTCACCATCATGAACGTGCGTCAAGGCCAGTCAAAAGGTCTGGGCCACGCGGTGTTGTGTGCAAAACCACTGATTGGTAACTCTCCGTTCGCCGTGATCCTGCCAGACGTTCTGATGGACGATTCAACCAGCGATCTGCGCAAAGACAACCTTGCAGCCATGCTGCGTCGTTTCGAAGAAACTGGCAACAGCCAAGTTATGGTTGAAGAAGTACCGGAAAAAGACGTGTCTAAATACGGTATCGTTGACTGTAACGGCGTAGAAGTCGAGCCGGGCGAAAGCGCGCCAATGACCGCTATCGTCGAAAAACCCGATCAGAAAGATGCACCTTCTAACCTCGCCGTAGTAGGGCGCTATGTGTTCTCTGAAGATTTGTGGCCACTGCTGGCTGTAACCCCTTACGGCGCAGGCAATGAAATTCAGCTCACCGACGCTATCGCGTTGCTGATGAAAAAGAAAACCGTAGAAGCCTTCACCATGACCGGTCGTTCACACGACTGCGGTGACAAGCTGGGTTACATGAAAGCCTTCGTCGAGTACGGCATTCGCCACCCTTCACAGGGCGCAGCTTTTGAGACTTGGTTGAAAGAGTTTGCCGGTAAGTAATTAGGCTAACGAGCTGTAATTAAAAGCACCATTAATATGGTGCTTTTTCGTTCGTTTATGGTTGAATTTTTAATCAGATTTACAGAGCCTAAGAGCTTGATTGAAGTGACCATTTAGGACAATTGAAACTTGCTATAAGCGGCGTAAAGCGTAAAATTATTTACGTTAAGTTTACTTTTCAGATATTCGGTATCATTTGTACAAGCTTTTAGATACAGCAGGACTTCGAACTTAAATCACAGTGTTACAAGTAAGTGCATTGGTAGCTTCAGAGCCAAGGGCGGTAGCGTGCCTGGAATTTCTCTTTGATTAACAAGTATACGCAGGCGTCTAAAGGGTTGGATAACAGCTACATTTAAGACAATTAAAATACATTCAATAATTTGAATATTTCATTTATTGCTGGCTGAAAAATGGATTTAGTCAGAACTCCCGTTAATGCATTTTATGAAATCATAGTGCGACGGATTTTTGAAAAATGAAGTATTTATAATTACAAATCAGATTTAACATGGTGCAGTCATGCAAGAATATATCATCATATTTTTCAGCGCGTTAGCCACGTTGTTTGTTGCACGGAAAGTAGCACGTAGGGTGGGGTTGGTCGACAAGCCTAATGCAAGAAAACATCATGATGGACACATACCCTTAGTGGGTGGGGTCTCTATATACCTTTCGATTTGGGTACTATTTTTCTTGCAGCCGTCGTGGTTCCCCAATTTTATAGTGTATATAGTCTGCGCGAGTATGCTTTTGATTGTCGGAGTACTAGACGATCGCTTCGATTTACCTGTTAGGCCACGTCTTTTACTTCAAGTCATAGTTGCAATAATTATGATGTATAGCGGACTATATCTCGCTACATTAGGAAATATACTTTTCGGTTATGAAATTCGATTAGGTTTTATAGGATATTTTGTTACTATACTTGCCGTTATTAGTGCAATTAATGCGTTTAATATGGTTGACGGCATTGATGGGCTACTTGGCGCATTATCGTGTGTTAGTTTTGCCTCCCTTGGTATCGTATTTTATCTGCATGGTAGACTCGAACTTGCACAGTGGTGCATTTGTTTAATGATAGCCTGTATTCCCTATATTTTATTAAATCTTGGAGTGCCTTGGGGGCGTAAATTTAAAGTATTCATGGGAGATGCAGGAAGTACGCTTATTGGCTTCACTATGATTTGGCTACTTGTTGTTGCTACACAAGGTGCAGACTCAGTTATCCATCCAGTAACTGCTTTATGGCTGATCTCAGTTCCATTGATGGATATGGTTCGCGTAATGATATCAAGAATGAGAAGAGGAGATAGTCCCTTTAAGCCTGATCGCGAACATCTGCATCACATATTATTAAATTACGGTTTTAAGCATTCAACAGCATTAATGATCGTTTTAGCGATTTCTATTAGCTTTTCCGGCGTGGGTATTATTGCAAATCAATTGAACGTATCGCAGTTTGGTGTTTTAGCATTATTTGTTGTTTGTTTCTTAATATTTGTATCGTGCATTAATACGTTATCGAAAAAGTCAAAATTAAAATAAATTGATTGCAGGTAAGTTTTTGTGCGTTATTAGAAATTGATTAAATTAAAGTGATTTTGAAAGATTCGAAAACTTCTGAGCCATAGAAAAGTTATAAATTAAAGAGAGATAATATAGGTGAAAATTCTAGTTACCGGAGGTGCCGGATTCATTGGTTCCGCAGTCGTGCGTCACATTATTCATAACACTCAAGATAGTGTGATTAATGTGGATAAGTTGACCTATGCGGGAAATCTTGAATCTTTGGCCACTGTTTCTGAAAGTGATCGTTATGCATTCGTTCAGGTTGATATTTGCGATAAAAACGCTCTTGAGCAGGTTTTTGCTCAACATCAACCTGATGCTGTCATGCATTTAGCAGCAGAAAGTCATGTTGATCGTTCTATAACCGGACCTGCAGAATTTATCGGTACTAATATCGTAGGTACATATACTCTCCTAGAAGCAAGCCGGGCGTATTGGACTCAATTGGATGCAATTCATAAAGCTTCCTTCCGTTTTCACCATATATCTACAGACGAAGTTTATGGTGACTTACCTCATCCAGATGAATGGACAAGTCCAGACTCATTGCCGCTCTTCACTGAAAAGACACCTTATTCCCCAAGTAGCCCTTATTCTGCATCTAAAGCTTCAAGCGACCATTTAGTTCGAGCATGGCAAAGAACGTATGGCCTGCCTTGCATCGTGACTAATTGCTCTAATAACTATGGCCCATATCATTTCCCTGAAAAATTAATACCTCTAGTAATACTCAATGCACTGGAGGGTAAGGATCTGCCAATTTATGGTAAGGGTGATCAAATCCGTGATTGGCTGTATGTTGAAGACCATGCACGAGCACTGTATACGGTTGTAACGAATGGCACTATTGGTGAGACGTATAATATCGGTGGTCATAATGAAAAGAAAAACTTGGATGTTGTACTGACTATATGCCGTTTATTGGATGAGATAGTACCTAAAGATAAGTCTTACAGTGAGCAAATTGTCTACGTAACTGATAGGCCTGGCCATGATCGTCGCTATGCGATTGATGCTGATAAAATTAACCGGGAGTTGGGGTGGACACCAATAGAAACTTTTGAAAGCGGAATCCGTAAAACGGTCCAGTGGTATCTAGATAATGTGAACTGGGTTGAAAATGTTAAGAGCGGCTCTTATAAAACTTGGATAGAGCAGAACTACGGAGAAAATAGAAAATGAAGGGCATTATCTTAGCTGGCGGTTCGGGCTCACGTCTTCACCCAATTACGCTTGGAACATCTAAACAACTTCTTCCAATATATGATAAACCGATGATATATTATCCTTTATCGGTATTAATGTTAGCGGGTATAAGAGAAGTTTTAATTATTACCACACCAGAAGACCAAGCAAGTTTTAAACGTATGCTAGGTGATGGAGAGCAATTTGGTATTTCGCTCCAGTATGAGATTCAGGAGAAACCGGATGGTTTAGCCCAAGCGTTCATAATTGGTGAGAAGTTTATTGGCAAAGATAATGTCTGTTTAGTACTTGGTGATAATATTTTCTTTGGCCAGTCTTTTGGTAAACAATTAAGCAATGGTATCAAAACATTAAATGGGGCAACGGTTTTTGGATACAAAGTAATGGATCCTGAGCGTTTTGGTGTTGTTGAATTTGATGAGAATATGAATGCTGTTTCTATTGAAGAAAAGCCTGTTAAACCAAAATCTAATTGGGCCGTAACTGGTCTTTATTTTTATGATAACAGAGTGATCGATATTGCGAAGAGTGTCAAACCTTCCGAGCGCGGTGAGTTAGAAATAACTAGCATTAACCAAGCTTATCTTTCTATGGGCCAATTGAAAGTTGAACAGCTCGGACGTGGGTTTGCATGGTTAGATACCGGCACACATGATTCATTGTTAGAGGCCTCTCAATTTGTACATACTGTTGAAAAACGTCAAGGTTTTAAAATTGCATGCCTCGAAGAAATCGCCTTTAATCATGGGTGGCTAGACAAAGCAACAATTAAAAAAATTGGTAAAGAGTTATCTAAAACTGGGTATGGAAAATATTTACTAAACTTAGTAAAAGACAGTGAGTAAATTATGAAGGTTATTCAAAGCAGATTACAGGGCGTATTAACCATCGAGCCGAAAGTATTTGGCGACGAGCGTGGTTTTTTTTATGAGAGCTTCCATGCTCAGCGTTATAAAGATATAGGTATTGAACAGGATTTTGTTCAAGATAATCGCTCGCGCTCATCGAAAGGCGTGCTGCGTGGACTACATTTTCAAAAGACAAAACCTCAGGGCAAACTTGTTTCAGTAACTGAGGGGGCAGTTTTCGATGTTGCAGTCGACTTGCGCAAAGATTCACCTACATTCGGTTTATTTGAATCCATAGTTCTAACGGGAGAGAATAAACTTCAATTTTATGTACCGCCAGGCTTTGCGCATGGTTTTTGCGTATTAAGTGATACTGCCGATTTTCAGTATAAGTGCACAGACTTCTATGATCCTACAGATGAAGGCGGATTGATTTGGAGTGACCAGGAAATCAATATTCCATGGCCAGTTGAAAATCCAAATCTATCTAGCAAAGATAAAGAATTGCCAAGTTTGAGCGTTGTGCATCAGCAGATTATTATGGGTTGGTGATAGATGGCTTTTTATACAGTTTTTGGTGGGCATGGATTTATTGGTGGCGAAGTTGTCAGGCAACTAGAAGCACAGTCACATGAAGTGTTTGTTCCTAAAAGAGGGGATGACTCGATTTTCGAACAGGCTTTAGGAACTGTGATTTACTGTGCAGGATATGGAGATTGTGGTAATGGAGCCTATCAGGTTTTCGAAGCTAACACTCAGTTGCTGTCTAATGTCCTACAAAAGGCAAATTTTGAAAAGTTGATTTATATGTCCTCAACTAGGGTATATATGAATCAAGCATTATCGACAGAAAACACAGATCTCCTCGTTTGTGAAGATGATGCGCGTAGATTATTTAATCTGACTAAACTAGTCTCTGAAGAGCTTTGCCTAAAGAGCAAAAGAGAAATCGTTATTGTCAGGCCAAGTAACGTGTATGGTGTCGCCTTAAATAGCCCTTTGTTTTTACCTTCGATTACACGTAATGCTATCAACAACCATCATGTAGACATGTACATTGATAAACTTTATGCAAAAGACTACGTTGCTGTAGAGGATGTCGCAGATGCCTGCATTAAGTTATCAAAGCAAGATGATGCTATAGGTAAAATATTCAATATTGCTAGTGGCGTTAATGTTACAGCAGAAGACATAGCTGATGTATTAATCAAAACAACTAATTGCACTGTTAACTGGCATGATAAAGCATTTCCAAGAGAAGTGTTCCCTGTTACAGATATAGATGCTATTACAAATCAGCTTAGTGATTATAAGCCGCGAAGTGTATTAGAAGATATAGCCGCAATGGTTGAAAAGTTTAAAGAGCACATGGATGAAAATAAATGAGTGGGTTTAATCGTCTGATTAAAAATTCTCTTTCAAATATCATCAATGGATTCTCAAATGTTATCTTGGGGGTGGTTATATCCCCATTTTTAATTAATACATTATCATTACACGACTTTTCTATATGGTCTCTGGTTATTCAGATCGGGGCCTTTTTTACGTTGCTCAGTTTTACATGTCAAATCTCTGTAGCGCGCTTTGTAACTTTAGCTAGAGCTGAACTAAATGCGAAAAAAGAGTTGCTAGTAATAAAGTATGGAATATATTTTTCATTGGCTTGCACTCTATTATCAGTAATTGTATTGTCATATGTCTACAATAATTTTTTCTCTCTCTTTAACGCAATCAAAATAGATGAGTCACCATATGCACCTGGTGTTTTCCTCATTATATCTTTATCATTTGTTTTTGGTCTTATTGTTTCTGTTTATAACGGTTACTTTACTGGGATTGAGCGGAATGAAATTCCTGCTATTATTAATCTGATTTCGAGAGTATTTCTTGGTGTTGGAGTATGTATTGCAGCATCGTACTCTATGATGGCAATGGCATTTACTTATCTGACAATTAACGTTGTTTCATATCTAGTAATATATATAACTTATCTTCGTTCTAAAAATTTCATTCAAAAAAATAATAACCTTATAAAAGAATTTACATTTAAAAAATTCTTAAACTATAGTTCTGGTGTTCTGGTATTTAATCTCTCTTCTTTTCTTATAATAAATCTAAATGGGATTATCGTTGGTAGGTATGTTTTTAATCAATATGCGTATTACGCATTATCTGTCACCTTAACTACAATGATCGTTGGATTTATTAATGCAGGCTTAACTCCAGTATTACAACCACTTATTAAAATCTGTCACAGTGACGATAAAGTTAAACTTGATGGTTTTGTTTTCATTCTAAGCATGAGCATTTTGAAGCTGTCCATATTTTTTATCCTCGGATGCCTAATATTTGGGAAAGTTGCACTAGATATATGGATTGGTCCTGATGTAGCGATGCATACCTACCCAGTCTTCTTATTCTTACTGCTAGTCAACTTTTCACGGCTAATAGGCGCACCACTTGGATTAGTATACCTAGCTAAAGGTAAACAAAATGAAATCATGTTCTTACCTCTTTTAGAAGGCGTTACTAGTGTACTGCTTACATTTTTATTTGTGAATAAATACGGTATTTATTCATCTTCCATCGCTATAGCGATATCGACTCTTATCATTATGGCTATCTATACGTTCAGGCTTATTGATATAGCGGCGTTGAATACCAGTAAAATCAAGTACAGATGTTTATTTGCATTTGGCCCATTGATAATGATGTCCTGTTTTTACGTCCTTATTAAAACAAAGATCTCACTACATAGTGAGATCTTTAATATCTCATTTTATATGCTTTTAACAATATTACTAATAGTTGTTTCATTTCTGTTGGTTAAGGAAGTAAGAAAAATCAAGTCAATTTTGGAAGGGTAACATGTTTTATAAATTTATGAATTTTTATTATAAAATGAAGTATAGACATTTCCTCGACCGAAGAGTATCTATCGATAAAACTGCATTCATACATCATGCTGCCACTTTCATAGTGCGAAATAATCCTAATGCAAGCATAAATGTGGGCGAGGGAGCCTATATTGGTCGATATAATAATATTCATACGAATTCGAATATTACTATAGGCAAGGACTCAGTGTTAAGTGACTATGTTTTTATTAGTACGTTATCACATGGTTTTGATCCATCTGCTGGCCGAATTATGTCGCAAGAAGACCAAGATAAAGGGCCAGTGATATTAGGGGATAATGTTTTCATCGGGTTTGCTGCAAAAATTCTTCCAAACGTAAAGCTTGGCGAATGGACTATTGTTGGCGCAGGTTCCGTTGTAACAAAATCTTATCCTGATGGTTTTGTCATGATAGCTGGGAACCCCGCAAAAGTTATTAAAAGGTACGATCATGATAATAAAAATTGGATAAATGGATGATACTTTCAAAAATCTCGAGAAAGTTTTTTTACTTTATTGGACAGATCAAGTACCGATATTTGATGAAAAGTTTTGGTAGTGGAAGTCGAATAATTAAGCCAATTCTTATTTCTAATCCCGCGAACATCTCCATTGGTAAAAATGTCCTTATTCGCAACGGTGCGCGTCTAGAGGTTATTTCATTAGATAAAAAAATCGTTATTGAAATTGGTAATAATGTCAATATCGAACAGTATGTTCATATTGTTGCTAAAGATGGTATTAAGATAGGCAATAATGTTTCTATAACTGGCGGTTGTTCTATAGTTGATGTTATTCATCCCTATGATGATTGTTTGGATATTGAGAAAATAGGTAATAGAATATCTACAAAAATAATGCCTGTTAGCATCGGTGACAATACTTTTATCGGATTTGGAACTCATATTAACCCCGGTATTAAAATTGGTAAGAACTGCGTGATTGGCGCGAGATCAGTAGTTACTAAAGACATCGAAGATTATTGCGTTGTTGCTGGGAACCCTGCACGTGTAATTAAGAAATATAATACACAAAAATTACAATGGGAGCGTTTGTGATTAAGAGTCAAAAGCTTGGTCTTGTTACTGTTTTATATAATTCCCCAGAAGTGTTAGATGATTTTTTCAATAGCCTATCTATACAAAAAAATATCAATTTTCATCTGTATATTGTGGATAATAGCAGTACTGAAGAATCAATAAATTTATCAAAAATTTTAGCTGACACATATAATATACCAACTACGTTCATTAATAATCACGGGTGTAATGTTGGCGTAGCCGCTGGTAATAATCAAGGAGCTAAAGCTGCTATTGAAGATAATTGTGATTTTTTGCTCTTCCTTAATAATGATATAATTATCGAGTATGAGGGTCTTCTTGCTAATTTGATAACTCGAATGATAGAAGAAAAAATGGATATGGCCAGTCCAACCATCCTGAATTATCCTCAAAAGAAAATATGGTACTGTGGCGGACACTTTGATCTGCTGAAAGCATTAGCTCCGCATGATCATATTGATGAGGATTATTACGCTAAAAACTTCGAAGAAATTCACCAAAGTTCATATGCGCCAACCTGTTTTTTAGTTGTCTCACGTTCGCTGTGGATGAATGTTGGTGAGATGGATGAAAAATATTTTGCGTACTTCGATGATACCGACTTTCTTTATCGTGCATATAAAGCCTCTTATCCTGTTAATGTTTTTTCAAATCTTATAATTTACCATAAAGTAGGTGCATCTACTGGTGGGGATATTTCGTACTTTGGGATGTATCATCTTACAAGGAATAGACTTTATTTTATTAAGAAAAATCTAAGTGTATTAAGTTCAATATTGCCACTTAGCTATATTTTTATAACTCGCTTATATATTCTGCTTTTCACTTCAAACAGTCAGAAGAAAGCTATCCGAAAGGGTATAATCGATGGTATTAAAATGAAATGAAAATAAACATGAATGTTTTTTACCTTTCAATGTTATCGTCAATTATTATATTTTTCCCATCTTTATCAATGATACTCTTGCAACAGTCATCATTTACTTTAGGTGTAGTGTTAGCATCATCGTTCTTTATTGCATGTAGATTACTTGTAACTCCTAGGCGATTGTATCTGGATATAGAACATAGGCGATCAATAAGCATCATTCTTTGTTTTCTTGTCTTTGTTTTTTTTCATTTTGCATTGGTTTTTTATATATTTGGAACGTCATTGCCAGAACAGGATTTTCCAAAATTCCTTTTAAGTTTCATTTTTCTCATGCTTGTGCTTGTGGCAAATGTGATCGTAAAAGATGTTATATATTATGTTGATGAGAAAACATTACATTCAACCCTCAAAGTAATACTATACATTTTATTATTAAATGCTTTAGTCAGCTTAACGAAAATAGATGTATTTGGCACCGGTCTTGCTAAACCTACTTTTTTATTTCAGGAGCCATCGCATTTTGCTTTAATTTGTGCGCCAGTACTTATGTACTTCTCTTTTATTTATGCCGGTACTACTACTAGATTAATTATATTATTTATGTTTGCATTATGGGGGGGGTACATTCAGAATTTCACTATGATATTAGCTGCTGCAATTGCATTCATTATAACGGCTAGATCTGTCAGCTTTACGCTTTTAGTTTGTCTCTTGTTTGGCTTGGTTGGTTTTTTCTTTTTACAGAGCGACCTCTTTTCTTACTACACCGCTAGATTAAATTTATCGAGCGGAAACCAAAATTTATCAACTTTGGTACTGTTGCAAGGATGGCAAAATGCCTTCCTTACCATGAACGCCAGTTGGTTAGGTTCAGGTTTTCAACAGTTTGGGATATCAACACTTTCAGGTGACATCTCTCAGCAGATCTATTCATTGCTTCGCATATATATAAATGTCTTCGACGGAGGGTCTACAGCTGCCAAAGTCGTAGGCGAGTTTGGGGTATTCGGTATAGCCTTGATGATTGTGTATTTGATAGGTTGGTTAAAAATATTCTTCTATATCCGCAAGCATAAAAAAAGTAATAATAAAAAAATTATTCTTTTTACAAGTTTATATCTGGCTAGCATATTAGAATTTTTCGTGCGTGGTGCGGGATATTTTACGCCAAGCATGTTTTTCTTTAGTGTTTCTGTTTTCTATTTTATGTCAAGGACTAATAAAAAGAGAATAATCTATGAAATTAATAATTGATGGCATTATCGAAAATTTGCAAAATGGAGGCGGTTGTACAGTATATTTCGAACAATTACTTTCTTTATATCAAAATCATAATAATAATTTGGATTATATAAAGTTCAGGAATAGTCACTCGTATATTGGGCTCGCTGGTCAAAATACGCATGTGCATGACCGAGAGATGCGTGTTCTTGAGCGTTGGAGAGATGTTGATACTGCTGATCTAGATAGTGAGGCAATTTTTCATTCCACACACTATCGGCTTCCTATTTCAAAAAGAAAGCATAAAATAGTAACCACTGTACACGATTTTACTTATGAGTATTATCGCACTGGTCCTTCACAGTGGCTACATTCTTGGCAGAAAAACCGTGCTATTAGAAATAGTGATCTTGTAATCTGTATCTCTAAAAACACAGCCACGGACTTAATGCGTTTCTGCGCTATTGACGAAAGTAAAATTCGAATAGTCCACAATGGTGTCTCTCCGGTTTACTATCCACTTGTAAATATAGCCAAAACTAATGAAGTTTTATTTGTAGGTGCGCGTGGGGGATACAAAAATTTCTTATTAGTGGCTGAGGCTCTGGCTTCTGTTCCAGACCTAGAGCTTAGCATTGTAGGTGGCGGGGCTTTAACGGAAAAAGAGGTCGCCACTCTTAACCAATTTATCCCAGGAAGATTCAAGCATCTGGGTAGAGTAACTGACGAAGAGTTAAATCAGATTTATAACAGAGTTTTTTGTCTCCTTTATCCTTCTGCATATGAAGGTTTTGGAATCCCTGTGATTGAGGCAATGAGAAGCGGTTGTCCAGTAATTGCAGTCAATAAATCTTCAATCCCTGAAATATCAGGGGATGCAGCTTACCTATTAGAAAAAGCCAGTGCTGGATCTATATCGGCTGCGTTAAACGAGCTCAAAAGTAGTTCTGTTTGCCAACTTTTAATTCAAAAAGGGCTTGTACAAGCATCCCATTTCTCTTGGAAGAAGTGCTATGAAGAGACTTCCGCCGTTTACAAAGAGTTATATTAATATGATTTCTTTGATTAAAAACTACGGTTTTTTTGGGTTGATTAAACTTCTGCGCGATCGCACCTTTACTTTTTTCATCCTGAATAATGCCAGAATCATCAGGTTCCCATTCGAAATTCGTGGGAAGTATAAAATGAAAATTGGGTCGGGTCTTACGACTGGGCGTTATTGTCGGTTAGAAGCATATGGAAACATAAATCTTCACTCACTCATTATTGGTGAAAATTGCCAAATTAATGATTCTGTACATATTGCTGCTGCTGATAAGATAAGTCTTGGTAATAATGTGCTGATTGCAAGTAGGGTTTTTATCACAGATTTAAATCACGGCTGCTATTCAGGAGATGAATACATACATTCTGATCCCAAAAGATTATGCGTTGATCGAGAACTCGTGACACGTCCTGTTATAATTGGGGATAATGTTTGGATAGGAGAGGGTGCAGTAATCTTACCTGGTGTTGTAATTGGCGACTCTTCTATCGTCGGAGCGAATGCGGTCGTGACTAAAAGTGTTCCACCTTATACTATTGCTGCTGGTAATCCGGCTAAAGTGGTTAAAGAGTATGATTTCAAAGTTAAAAAATGGATTAAGGTTTGATAATGTCTTATTTGAAGAATAAGAGAGTCGTTCTTTTTTCGCCAAAGTTTTTTGATTATCCTGCTCATATTATAAATGAGTTGCATCAGAAAGGTGCGATCGTTGAATTTTTTGATGAAAGACCATTCACTTCTACAATTGGTAAAATCCTTTTAAGATTGAATGTAAGCATTTTGATTTCATATTTCGTTAAAAAATATTATGAAAGTAAACTTAATAAGATTAAATCCTTTAATCCTGATTTTGTTTTTTTTCTAAATCCTGAAAGTATTCGTATTGAAATGCTTCGGCATTATAAAGAATCACTTCCAAGGTGTAAGTTTTTATTTTATATGTGGGATTCTTTTAATAATAAAAAATACAGTGTTAACTATATTAAATACGCGGATGAATTTTTTACTTTTGATAAAAATGACGCAAAGACTTTTGATGTTCATCATCTTGCACTTTTTTATGCTTCGGATTATGAGCAGTTAAGACAGGTGAAATCTGACCTCGAATATGATCTGTGTTTTATAGGTACAGTGCATAGCCATCGCATTGAGATTTTAAATATTCTTGCAGGTAAAGTTAGCGGGAAAAACTATATTTTTCTGTATTGTCCAAGTAAGTTATTGTTCTTTTTGAAAAAGATTCTGACTCGTGAATTTGATAATATAAGCTATAAACAAGTTTCATTTGAACCCATAAAAAAAGACCAGTTATTAAAAGTAATCTCAAGAAGTAAGTGTATTATAGATATTTCTCACCCGGCTCAAAATGGCTTGACCATGCGAACAATAGAAATGTTAGGGGCTGGAAAGAAAATCGCAACAACGAATGCTAATATTGCTTGTTATGATTTTTTTAATCCAAATATGCATTATATTATTCGGTATCCTGTAAAACCTATACCTCCAGATTTTATTAATATTCATTTTGAAAGCAATAAGTCTCAAGACTCTTATAGTTTATCGTGTTGGCTCGATTCTATTTTTCGAAAAAATTCTGAAACTTAATTTACTTACTTATCGGTTTTTATCATGCTAATTCCAATTATTATGGCTGGTGGTTCTGGAAGTCGTTTATGGCCCTTGTCGAGGTCCTTATATCCTAAGCAATTCCTCCGTCTAAATGGGGAGTTTACGATGCTTGAAACGACGATCAATCGCTTAAATGGGATTGCAATTGAAGCACCTGTGGTTATTTGCAATGAACAGCACAGGTTCATTGTTGCTGAACAACTCCGGCAGATGGGTAGACTAACAAAAAATATCATTCTTGAACCTTTTGGACGTAACACTGCGCCCGCAATAGCTCTAGCAGCTCTTTCTGCGCTTAAAGATAAGTCTGATGCTGATCCTTTGCTGTTAGTTCTCGCAGCAGATCATGTGATTCAAGATGAAGCTGCATTTCATTATGCAGTTCGTAACGCGTTACCCCATGCAGAATCTGGCAAATTAGTCACTTTTGGCATTGTTCCCAGTGCGCCTGAAACTGGCTATGGCTACATTCGCCGTGGCTCTGCTTGTCAATCGAAAGAGAAACATCAGGCTTTTGAGGTTGCTGAGTTTGTTGAGAAACCTAATTTAGATACTGCTAAAAATTATCTGCAAAGTGGTGAATATTATTGGAATAGTGGAATGTTCCTGTTTAGCGCGAAACGCTATCTAGAAGAATTAGGTAAATTCCGTCCGGATATTCTGTTCGCGTGTCAAACATCAATGTCTCAGGCTGCTCCTGATTTAGATTTTATTCGTGTAGACGAAGTTGCCTTTATGCAGTGTCCAGATGAATCAATTGATTATGCCGTTATGGAAAAAACGGGTGATGCAGTTGTAGTACCTTTAGATGCCGGGTGGAGTGATGTGGGCTCTTGGTCTTCATTATGGGATATTAGTACTAAAACTGCCGAAGGCAATGTACATCATGGGGATGTGATCACCCATAGTACAGAAAATAGTTATATTTATGCGGAATCAAGCCTTATCGCAACGGTTGGTGTCAAAGATCTAGTTGTTGTTCAGACAAAAGACGCTGTATTGATTGCTGCTCGTAATCAGGTCCAAGATGTTAAAAAAATCGTCGAACAGCTCAAGGCTGATGGCCGACATGAGTTCCATAATCATCGTGAAGTATATCGTCCTTGGGGAAAATACGATTCCATTGACTCTGGTGAGCGCTATCAGGTAAAGCGCATCACAGTTAAGCCCGGAGAGGGGCTGTCTCTCCAGATGCATCATCATCGCTCGGAGCATTGGGTCGTCGTCACAGGTACTGCACGGGTTACTTTGGGTGATGAGACTAAGTTGTTAGGTGAGAATGAATCAATTTACATTCCTTTAGGTATTCCACACTGTCTTGAAAACCCAGGTAAAACGCCTCTAAATCTTATCGAGGTACGTTCTGGCAGTTATCTTGAAGAAGATGACATCGTACGAATTAAAGACCGATACGGTCGCATCTGATATCACTAATGATTCCAACTGCCGCTGTGACAACGGCGAGCGGTAGCGTATGCCATGAGAAAGGAAAATAATGAGCAAACTGACCTGCTTTAAAGCCTACGATATCCGGGGGCGTTTGGGCGAAGAGTTAAATGAAGATATTGCCTTGCGTATCGGACGAGCTTATGGCGAACTTCTAAAGCCTAAAACTGTGGTTCTTGGAGGTGATGTTCGACTAACCAGTGAATCCTTAAAACAAGCGCTGGCTACTGGCTTGCAAGATGCCGGAGTGGATGTTTTAGATATTGGTGTCTCCGGCACGGAAGAGATTTATTTCGCCACATGGTATCTTGGTGTAGACGGCGGAATTGAGGTCACTGCGAGTCATAATCCTATGGATTATAATGGGATGAAGTTGGTACGAGAAGGTGCTAGGCCTATCAGTGGTGACACAGGGTTGCTTGATATCCAACTGCTTGCTGAAAGGAATTCGTTTGATTTAAGAGATGAATCTCAGCGTGGGGGCTACAAAAAAATCTCCCTAGTAAATGCGTATATTGATCATATTCTTTCTTATGTTGATATTAGCTGCATAAAGCCTCTGAAATTAGTGATTAACTCTGGTAATGGGGCTGCGGGTCCTGTCATTGATGCGATAGAACAGCGCTGCAAATCACTGAATATCCCTCTGACTTTTATAAAAGTGCATAACACTCCAGACGGTAACTTCCCTAATGGTATCCCAAATCCGCTGTTACCAGAGTGCCGCGCTGATACCCGTGATGCTGTGATTGAGCATAATGCAGATATGGGTATTGCATTTGACGGTGATTTTGATCGCTGCTTTTTCTTCGACGAAAGTGGTGAGTTTATTGAAGGCTATTATATTGTCGGTTTACTGGCAGAGGCTTTTTTACAAAAAAATGCCGGCGCCAAAATCATTCACGACCCTAGGCTGAGCTGGAATACTATCGATGTAGTAGTTGAGGCTGGGGGGATACCTGTGATGTCTAAGACAGGTCATGCCTTTATCAAAGAACGCATGCGAAGTGAGGATGCTGTATACGGTGGCGAGATGAGTGCGCACCATTATTTCCGTGATTTCGCCTATTGCGATAGTGGCATGATCCCTTGGTTGTTGATAGCCGAACTTGTTAGCATTAAAGGTGAAAGTTTGGGGCAACTTGTCAAAAATCGCATTGAAGCCTATCCAGCTTCAGGGGAGATTAACAGTAAGCTAGCTAATCCAACAGAAGCCATAAACCGCGTACTTTCAGTCTATCAAGACAGCTCAGTTGCTACTGACTTTACAGATGGTATCAGTCTTTCATTTGATAAATGGCGTTTTAATTTGAGAACATCAAATACCGAGCCCGTAGTTCGACTGAACGTTGAGTCAAAAAACGATATCACCTTGATGGAAGAAAAAACCGCCGAAATTCTCTCCCTATTACGTCAGTAATGTCCTTCAGTGAGGCTAGGCATAGCTAGATTGAGCGAATGTTAAATTCGGTTGGTTTTTTTCTGATTTTGTGAGCAAATGCGTGGTTTTATTGTTAGTACACCTTGTGTACGCTTGAACCATCTATCGCATCAATCGCTATGTCATTGACATTAAGCTGAGTTAACATAGATGCCACAATTGTGCTGTGGGGAGAGTCCTCACAGGTATCATCCTTTAGACAGGAGTTTCCAATGTCCAAGCAACAAATCGGTGTTGTCGGTATGGCGGTAATGGGCCGTAATCTGGCGCTGAACATCGAAAGCCGCGGTTATTCTGTTTCTATTTTTAACCGTTCAGGCGACAAAACTGATGAAGTGATCGATGAAAACCCGGGTAAAAATCTGGTTCCGCACTACAGCGTCGAAGAGTTTGTTGACTCGTTGGAAAAACCGCGTCGTATCCTGCTGATGGTGAAAGCGGGCGAAGCAACAGACAAAACCATTGCTTCATTGACTCCGCACCTTGATAAGGGCGACATCCTGATCGATGGCGGCAACACCTACTACAAAGACACTATTCGCCGTAACCGCGAACTGTCTGAGCAAGGTTTCAACTTCATCGGTACCGGCGTTTCCGGCGGTGAAGAGGGTGCTCTGAAAGGTCCATCCATCATGCCTGGTGGTCAGAAAGAAGCTTACGCGCTGGTAGCGCCAATCCTTGAGCAAATCGCTGCTCGTGCTGAAGATGGCGATGCTTGCGTTGCTTACATCGGTGCTGATGGTGCGGGCCACTACGTTAAGATGGTTCACAACGGTATCGAATACGGCGACATGCAGCTGATTGCTGAAGCTTATTCTCTGTTAAAACAGTCTCTGGGGCTGACCAACGAAGAGCTGGCTAGCACATTTGTCGAGTGGAACAAAGGCGAGCTGAGCAGCTATCTGATCGACATCACCAAAGATATCTTCACCAAGAAAGACGAAGAAGGCAAATATCTGGTTGATGTGATTTTGGACGAAGCCGCTAACAAAGGTACCGGTAAGTGGACCAGCCAGAGCTCTCTGGATCTGGGTGAACCACTGACTCTGATCACCGAATCCGTATTCGCTCGTTACCTTTCTTCTCTGAAAGATCAGCGCGTTGCGGCTTCAAAAGTACTGACCGGCCCAGCAGTTAAACCTTTCGCTGGCGAGAAAGCAGAGTTCATCGAGAAAATCCGTCGTGCTCTGTACCTGGGTAAAATCGTCTCTTATGCTCAAGGCTTCTCACAGCTGAAAGCAGCATCTGACGAAAATAACTGGGATCTGAACTACGGTGAAATCGCTAAGATCTTCCGCGCTGGTTGTATCATCCGCGCTCAGTTCTTGCAGAAAATCACTGATGCTTATGCAGAGAACGCGTCAATCGCTAACCTGCTGTTGGCTCCGTACTTCAAAAATATCGCTGACGAATACCAGCAAGCGCTGCGTGACGTAGTCTCTTATGCTGTTCAGAACGGCATCCCGACTCCGACATTCTCTGCTGCGATCAACTACTACGACAGCTACCGTTCAGCGGTTCTGCCAGCAAACCTGATCCAAGCACAGCGTGACTACTTCGGTGCACATACTTACAAGCGCACTGATAAAGACGGCGTATTCCATACCGAATGGTTGGATTGATCGCTTCGTTTTGTAGATGGTATTAAAAAACGACCCGAAAGTGGGTCGTTTTTCATTAACAAATGAATATGTATGGACCATCATTGTAAGTTGCAGGACCGACCTTCCTCATTCGAATACTTTCAGTTCAATCTTATTAAAATACTCATTTTTCAATTAGGTTTTTTAGAAATGGCTCCTCTATAATCTACTATTGAGTATCACTGTAAATTATGAATAAATTTTCTTAGGATAATCATGAATCAAGATAACAATAATATGATGAAAAGTCATCGTAGTGACTCACAAGATACTATTGACTTAATTGACATTTTAATACAGCTAAAAAATGGCAAGTTTACCATCATTGCTTTTGTCATTATCGCCGTGATTATTGCAGGCATTTACGTCTTTACCGTAAAAGAGAAATGGACTTCAAATGCAATTGTTACCTATCCAGATTCAGGACAAATAGCAAGCTATACTAATGCTATGGGGGTTTTATATAGTCAGACTGGTAATGCACCAAATACTTTTGATGTCCAACAGCGTTTCTTTGGTCGTTTTAATTCTGCTATTTCTGCCTTAGCCGAGCAGTTAGATAACCAACAAGTACCGGAAACATTATCTATTACTTCAGCTAATAAAGATCAGGCAATTCCCTTAAGAATTAGTTATACCGCATACAGCGCGGCAGATGCACAGAAAACACTAACTACTTATATTCAGCAGATTAATAAGCGAGTTGTCACAGAGCTAAATGATGACTTGCAAACTAGCATTGATTCTACACTTGGAGAGTTGAAAGAATCTCTGGCAAATAAAGAGAAAATTGCACAAGAGAAAAAAGATGAACGTCTGCAAGTATTAAACCAAGCACTTTTAACTGCTGAGCAATCCAACGTTAAAACACCGATTGTCCAACAAGCTGAAAGTCTTTCTGAGGATACACTCTTCGTTCTTGGTAGCACGGCGCTTTCCTCAATGATTAAGAACGAAGCAACTCGTCCATTACCGCTTGACGATAGTTATTTCAATACTCGTCAATTACTCTTATCTGTAACTGCTTTAAAAACAGTTACACCAACAACATATTCATTGCGTTATGTCATGAAACCTGACTTGCAAATCCGTGGTAGTGGTCCAAAGAAGGTGATTTCTTTAATATTGGGCGCACTTCTTGGTTTGATTGTGGGGTCAACAGTGGTTCTTACACGTAATAAGATTAAAAATTATAAAGCGTAAGCTTTAAATGCTTCATTTCAAAAGGCCGGTTTAACCAAACCGGCCTTTTTTTTATCCAAATTTCTCTAAATTACTTCTTATGTCTCTGTCGCAAGTTCTCAATCACCGTGCTCAGGTTCAAATCTTGATCCTGCAACAGCACTAGCAGGTGATATACCAGATCAGACGCTTCGTTGGTGAGTTCGAAACGGTCATTGACCGTGGCGGCGAGGGCGGTTTCTACGCCTTCTTCACCCACTTTTTGTGCAATACGCTTGGTGCCGCTGGCGTAGAGTTTGGCGGTGTATGAACTCTCTGGATCAGCGTTTTTGCGTGAAGCCAGCAGTTCTTCCAGTTGGAACAGGAAACCCCAGTCGGTAGCGGCAGGGTGGAAACAGCTGTTGTTGCCTTTGTGGCAGGTCGGGCCGATAGGGTTGACCAGCGCCAGCAAGGTGTCGTTATCACAGTCGGGATAGAGGCTGACCAGATTGAGGAAGTTGCCGGAGCTTTCGCCTTTGGTCCACAAGCGCTGCTTGGTTCGGGAATAGAAGGTCACTTTGCCAGAAGCCTGAGTTATCGTCAGGGCTTCCTGATTCATATACCCCATCATCAATACTTCGCCTGACACCGCGTGTTGGACGATGACTGGCATCAGATTGTCGACTTTCTCCCAGTCCAACTGGGCAATCTGTTCTTCGCTTAAACGCGCGTTATTCAAAGTTTCATTACTCACAAGCGGATCTCCACGCCGTTTTCGGCCAGATAGCTCTTCAGCTCGCCGATATTGATGATTTGTTTGTGGAACACGGACGCCGCCAGTGCGCCATCTACGTTGGCTTGTAAAAATGCGTCGAGGAAGTGTTGTGGCGTACCCGCGCCGCCCGAGGCGATCAGTGGCACATGGCAAACTTCACGGATCAGCTGCAACTGCTGTAAATCGTAGCCATTACGCACGCCGTCCTGATTCATCATGTTTAGCACGATCTCGCCCGCGCCGCGCTGCTGCACTTCTTTCACCCAATCCTGCGTCTGCCAAGTGGTGACTTTGGTGCGCGCTTCATCGCCGGTAAACTGGTGAACCTGATAGCTACCGGTCTCGGCGTCGTGCCACGTATCGATGCCAACCACGATGCACTGCACGCCAAAGCGATCCGCCAGTCGGGTGATTAGCGTTGGGTCAGCCAGTGCCGGGGAGTTGATGGAAATCTTGTCCGCGCCGAACTGTAAAATCTGCGCCGCGTCTTCAGCGCTTTTAATCCCGCCCGCTACGCAGAAAGGAATGTCGATGACTTCCGCCACGCGCGATACCCAGCTTTTATCTACCACGCGGCCGTCGGATGAGGCGGTGATATCATAAAACACCAGCTCGTCCGCACCTTCTTCAGCGTAGCGTTTTGCCAGCGGCACAATGTCGCCGATGATCTCGTGATTGCGGAACTGCACGCCTTTTACTACCTGTCCGTCTTTAACATCAAGGCAGGGGATTATCCGTTTTGCCAGCATGAAATTGCCTCCGTCACGCTAAATTTGCCCTCGAGCAGAGCCCGCCCGACAATCACGCCTGTTACGCCGCTATCGCGCAACTGGGCGATATCATCCAAATTACCAATCCCACCCGATGCCTGAAATGCCACTTGCGGGAAGCGTGCAGTTACTTCGCGATACAGCTCCACGTTCGAGCCTGCGAGAGTGCCGTCGCGGGAGATATCCGTGCACAGCACGTGCTTAAGGCCGAAAGGCAGATATTGCTCGACCACCTGTTCTAAAGTCGCGTTGGAGTTCTCCTGCCAGCCGCTGATGGCCACGTTTTTAGTGCCATTCTCATCAATGCGCACGTCCAGCGCCAGCACCAGAGCGTCAGCGCCAAAACGGCTAAACCAGCCTTGCACGGTCTCGGGGTCTTTTACCGCCGTTGAACCAACCACCAGGCGGGTTGCGCCAGCGGATAACAGGGCTTCGACATCCTGCTCGGTGCGAATACCGCCGCCGACTTGCACAGGTACGGTTACGCCAGCCAGCAGCTTTTTCAACAGTGGGATCTGACGAGCGGCCGGGTCTTTCGCGCCGGTTAAGTCCACCAAGTGCAGCACTTCGGCACCTTGGCGCTGATAATCTTGCAGTCTTGGCAGCGGATCGCTGCCGTAATCGCGTTGTTGACCATAATCGCCCTGATGCAAACGCACCACGCTGCCATCAATTAAATCTAAAGCGGGAATAATCATGGTGCTTACATCTCCAGAAAGTTTTTCAGCAGCTGTGCGCCTGCGGCACCCGAGCGTTCGGGGTGGAACTGCACGCCGAAGAAATTATCTTTTTGTACGGCGGCGGTGAACGCCTCGCCGTAGAGCGTCTGCGCGATGGTGTTCTCGCAGATTGGCATTGCGTAGCCGTGGACGAAATAGAAGTAAGCGTTCTCGTCGATGCCACGGAACAAATGGCTGTCAGCGTTGGCAATCACCTGATTCCAGCCCATGTGCGGCAGAGGCAAACCTAGGTCCTGCATGCGTTGCACTGGCGTATCAATAATGCCCAGCGTCGCCACGCCGCCGCTCTCATCACTGCCGGAACCGAGCAGTTGCATGCCAAGGCATATGCCCAGTACAGGCTGAGTACAAGCCTTGATTAAGTCGATCAGCTCGCGCTGCTCAAGCTGCTCCATAGCGGCCTGAACTGTGCCAACGCCCGGCAAAAAAAGCTTATCAGCGTGCAGCACAATCTCCGGGTCACGGCTGACCTGCGGCTCATAGCCCAGACGCTGCACGGCGTATTTGACAGAAGAGAGGTTGGCACAGCCGGTATCAAGGATAACGACGTTCATCAAAGCACTCCTTTCGAGCTCGGCAGGGTGTTGCCGTCAACGCGGATCGCCTGACGCAATGTGCGGCCAAAGGCTTTGAACAAGCTTTCCACGCGGTGGTGATCGTTTTTGCCCTTGGTGCGCAGGTGCAGGGTACAGGCCATAGCGTAAGAGAGTGAGCGGAAGAAGTGCTCGACCATCTCGGTGCTTAGGTCGCCTACGCGCTGATAGCTGAACTCGGCTTTGTATTCGAGGTGCGGGCGGCCAGAAATGTCCAGCGCGCAGCGAGCCAAGCACTCGTCCATTGGCAGCACGAAACCGAAACGGCCAATGCCACGTTTATCACCCAGCGCCTTGTTTAAGGCTTCGCCCAGCGCCAGCGCGGTATCTTCAACCGTGTGGTGGTCGTCAATGTACAAGTCACCTTTGACTTCAATGTTCATGCGGAAGCCGCCGTGGGTGGCGATCTGATCCAGCATGTGGTCGAAGAAGCCGACGCCGGTGCGGATTTTGCTGTCGCCTTCGCGGTCCAGCCAGACGTCTACATCAATGGCGGTTTCGCGCGTCACGCGGTTGACATGGGCGTGGCGGTCGCGTTTGGTGAGCTGGTCGGCAATCGCGGGCCAGTTCAGGGTGTCGCGCTGGTAGCGTAAACCGGCAATGCCCATGTTGGCGGCCAGTTGCAGGTCAGTATCGCGGTCGCCAATCACATAGCTGTTCGCCACGTCCATCACGCCGCTGTCCAGATAACCTTTCACCAGCTCGGTTTTCGGCTTACGGCATGAGCAGTGGTCGGCAGGCAGGTGCGGGCAAATCAGCACTTCATCAAACACAATCCCCTGAGAGGTCAGGATCTGCATCATCAAGTTGTGCGGCGGATCGAAGGTTTCCTGCGGGAAGCTGGCGGTGCCCAAACCATCCTGATTGGTGATCATCACCAGTTTAAAGCCTGCGCCCTGTAGGGCCAGCAGAGCGGGGATCACTCCCGGTTCCAGCGCCAACTTATCCAGACGGTCTACCTGAAAATCTTCAGGCGGCTCGGAAATCAGCGTACCGTCGCGGTCAATGAATAAGATCTTTTGTACTAACGGGCTCTGGCTCACATTGGCTCCTTGCTTGGGGCAAATTCATTATTAGTGGTTACTGTTGTCTGGCCTGCGCCGGGCAGAGGGCGGAGCGCGTCGATGACTCGCTGGCACTCGGCGCGGGTGCCGACGGTGATGCGTAAGCAGCCGGAAAGCCCCGGTTGTTTGTTCTGGTCACGTAAGATAATGCCCTGATCCCACAGGGTTTTAAAGACCTGACTGGAAGCCGTGTAGCGAGCCAAAACGTAGTTGGTTTCGCTGGTAAATACCTGTTCTACGCAGTCGCATTGGTTTAATTGCTCAATCAGCCAAGCGCGGGTGTCGCTGATCTCCGCGACGCGTTCGCGCATCACCGCCAAACCTTGATCACTCAGCGCCTGTGCGGCAATGTCGGCGACCGGCGTTGCCAATGGGTAAGGCGCGATGACTTTCATTAATAGCTCAATCAGCTCGCTATTGGCCAAAGTGAAGCCACAGCGCAGCCCGGCCAGAGCAAAGGCTTTGGAGAGTGTGCGCAGCACGGCGAGGTGCGGATACTCTTGCAGCCAGCCGACCACCGATGCCTGCGGGCAGAACTCAATATACGCCTCATCAATCGCCACGACTGCCTTGCCGCGCGTGAATTCCAGCACGGCTCGCAAATCATCTGGATTGATCAGGTTACCGGTCGGGTTATTCGGGCTACAGATGTAGACCAGCTTCACGCCGTCGAGCGCCGCTTCAATGGCAGGAAGATTTAACGACCAGTCTTCATTGGCTTCAACCGTGCGGCCTTCGACGCCGATCGTCTCGGCGCTGACGCTGTACATGCCGTAAGTCGGCGGGCAATAAAGGATGGCGTCTTTGCCCGGCTCACAGAATGCACGGATCAACAGCTCAATGCCCTCGTCGGCGCCACGGCTGACGATCACCTGGCTGGCATCCAAACCGGCGTAGGCCGCGTAGCGCTCCACGACCAGCTTCGGCTGGCATTCCGGGTAGCGGTTGAAGGTCTGCGCGGTCAGCTCGAACTGCGGAGCCAGCGGGTATTCATTGGCATTCAGCCAGACATCGCCATTGCCACCTAGACGGCGAGCAGACTGATAAGGCGTCAGCTCGCGAACGTTTTTACGGGCCAGCGCCTGAACGCTGAGATTGCTTTTATCACTCATTGTCCTTGCTCCTTCAGCGCATTGACGCGCAGGGTTACGGCATTTTTGTGAGCAGTCAGTTGTTCAGCCTGCGCCAGTGTTTCAATGGTGGTCGCCAGACCCAGTAAGCCCTGCGGAGTTAGTTGTTGCACTGTCATGCGCTTCTGAAAATCCGCCAGCCCGAGGCTGGAATAGGTGGCGGTATAGCCATAGGTCGGCAGCACGTGGTTGGTACCCGAGGCGTAATCGCCGGCGGATTCCGGTGACCAGTCACCGAGAAACACCGAGCCCGCGCTGGTGATGCTGTCGACCAAAGCTTCCGGCTCGCGGGTTTGCAAAATCAGGTGTTCCGGGCCGTAAGCGTTACTGATTTCAATGCACTGTGCTAAGTCTTTCGCCACGATCAGACGGCTGCTTTCAAGCGCCTGACGGGCAATCTCTTTGCGTGAGAGCAGGGCCAACTGGCGCTCAACGGCTTCGGCCACGGCTTTCGCCATCTCAAGGCTTGGCGTCAGTAATACCACCTGTGAGTCCGGGCCGTGTTCTGCTTGCGACAACAGGTCAGAAGCCACGAAATCAGGCGTTGCGCCACTGTCAGCAATGACCAGCACTTCTGACGGGCCGGCGGGCATATCAATCGCCGCGCCATTCAGGCTTTGACTCACCTGACGCTTAGCTTCGGTGACGTAGGCATTGCCCGGCCCGAAGATCTTAGCCACTTTCGGCACGCTTTCTGTACCGAAGGCCAGAGCCGCGATGGCCTGCGCGCCGCCGAGTTGGTAAACCTCACTGACGCCGCACAGCTTGGCGGCGTAAAGGATTTCATCGGCAATTGGCGGCGGCGAGCAGAGCGTCACTCGCTGGCAGCCTGCTATTGCGGCTGGCGTCGCCAACATTAATACAGTTGAAACCAACGGCGCAGAGCCGCCAGGAATATACAGACCCACCGACTGAATCGGGCGAGTCAGCTGCTGGCAGCGCACCCCGGGCTGGGTTTCAATATCGACCACTGCCAGCTTTTGCGCTTCATGGAAGGTGGTGATATTGCGTACCGCGTGCGCCATCGCCTGTTTTACGTCGTCGCCAAGGCGAGCCGAGGCGTCTTCGATTTGCTGGGCCGTCACGCGAATATCGGCCACATCGGTTTTATCGAATTTGGCGCAATATTCGCGCAGGGCGCTGTCGCCTTCATTGCGAACGCGGCTAAGGATCTCGCTGACTGACTCGGTGATGCGATCAGAGGCGGAGATTGCCGGGCGAGTCAGCAAATCGCGGCGCTGCTCTTCGCTGCACTGTTGCCAGTCAATAGGGGTGCTGAACGCGGTTGGCTGCATGGTCTTACTCCATCATTTTTTCGATTGGTAAGACCAGAATCGAGCTGGCGCCTAACGCCTTCAGCTTTTCCATGGTTTCCCAGAACAGGGTTTCACTGCTGACCATGTGCATGGCGACGCGCTGCTGGTCACCTGCCAGTGGCAGAATAGTAGGGCGCTCGGCACCCGGCAGCAGGTCGATGATTTCGTCCAGACGCTCGCTTGGCGCGTGCAACATAATGTATTTGGATTCGCGAGCCTGAATCACGCCCTGAATACGGGTCATCAGGCGGTCAATCAGCAGCTGCTTCTCTTGCGGCATTTCGCCGTCGCGCTGAATCAGGCAGGCTTTCGAACGATAAATGACTTCTACTTCGCGCAGGCCGTTGGCTTCTAAAGTTGCGCCGGTAGAGACTAAGTCACAAATGGCGTCGGCCAGACCGGCGCGCGGTGCCACTTCGACAGAACCGTTCAGCAGACAGGATTTGAACTCTACGCCTTGCTTGTCGAGGTACTGTTTAAGGATGTGTGGGTAAGAGGTGGCGATACGGGCATTTTGCAGGCTTTGCGGGCCGGTGTAGTCACAATCCAGCGGCGTGGCTAAAGACAGGCGGCAGCCACCGAAGTCCAGACGACGTAGGGTGAAGTAACGCGGGTCTTCGCCCTGTGCGCGGCGATTCAGCAGCTCTTCTTCCAGTACGTTTTCGCCGATAATACCCAAATCCACCACGCCGTCCATTACCAGCCCTGGGATATCGTCATCGCGCACGCGCAGGATGTCGATTGGCATATTCTCTGCGAAAGCGATCAGGCGCTGCTCTTGCAGGTTAATTTTGATCCCACAGCGTGCCAGCAGTTCACGTGAATCGTCGCTCAGGCGACCTGACTTCTGCATTGCTATCCGTAAACGTGATTTATCCAACATAAAAACCTCGACCTTATAAGTATTTGATTTTGTTGTGTTTGCTTAATCTTTTTACCCAAAATAATTCGAGTGACAGGAAGGCGGCCAGTGAACGAATCCCGATGAGCTTACTGAAGTAAGTGATTCGGGTGAGTAAAAGCAGCCAACGCACCTGTAACTTGAATTATGAAGGGTAGGGGCAAAAAAAAACCCTCGGAAGACAATCTTCCGAGGGCTCTCTTTAGGTTCTGCGCCACTGGAAGATCTTAACAGTCTTCCAGCACCAAACGCCTGAAAGACTAGTCAGGGTGATGGTGATGATGGTGGTTGAACAGAACGTTAGTCATGTGTGTATCTCTAGTCAGTGATGCTTATTAACTGCGTCGTGAATACCGTTAGAAGTATCATTCACAGCGCGTATCAATTCTTGTGTCAATAAAACTAAACTATCAGGTGGCCGCGACGCAACCTTTTTTTAGGATGATAAATTTTTCTTATCTCGTGCTCTACTTTCATCTAAAACGTGAATGATCGGCGGGTGGACCCAGTCTGTAACATTTATAAGAAAAAGCTGACAGCTTCCGACATTGCCTGAACGAATGAACAGGCATAAATTGTTAAACTAAGTGAAGTGAGAAGTGGAATGAGAAGTTTTCGACCTTGATCATGCAGGAACGCATGGCGCGAACAGAATGGAGTAATAAATGAAAAAAGTCGCAATAGTGGGGTTGGGGTGGTTAGGTATGCCACTCGCAATGTCTCTGGCCATGAAGGGGTATGAGGTTGTCGGCAGCAAGACTACGCCTGACGGCGTCGACGCCGCGCGCATGTGTGGTATCAACTGTTTCCCTCTGGTATTCAAGCCGGAGATGGAGTGTGAAGCCGCCGATCTGGACGTGCTATTAAATGTCGACGCGCTGATCATCACTCTGCCAGCACGCCGGACGGTGGAAGGCAGTGAGCTCTATTTTCAGGCAGTGCAGCAGCTGGTGGACAGCGCGCTGGCCTATAATGTCGGCCGCATCATCTTTACCAGCTCGACGTCTGTTTATGGTGATGGCACGGGAACCATGCGTGAGAATTCGCCGCTGAGTCCAGTTACGCCGAGCGGCAGAGTGCTTGAGGAGCTGGAAAATTGGTTCCATCGCCTGCCTAATACCTCAGTCGATGTGCTCAGGCTTGCAGGCTTAGTGGGGGCCGATCGCCACCCGGGAAGATTCCTTGCTGGCAAAACTGACGTGCAGGGCGGGGATGATGGTGTGAATCTGGTGCATCAGGATGATGTGATTGAGGCCATCACGCTGCTGCTCGGTTTGCCAAAAGGCGGGCACACCTACAACTTATGCGCGCCAGTGCATACGCAAAAACGTCACTTCTATCCAGCCTTTGCTCGCCAGCTGGGGCTGACCGAACCGCAGTTTGCTGAAGTTGCTGAAAATCAGCCGAAGGGCAAGTTAATCGACGGCAGTCTTATCTGCAAAGAGCTGGGTTTTGAGTATCAATACCCTGATCCTGAAATGATGCCCGTGAGTTAATTAGCTAGTTAGCTAATCAATTGAATAAACCCTCTCAATCAATAGAGGGTTTTTTTTCGATTAGATATAAAGACCGCCGATGAATAACAGGAAATAAGGTGAAAAAGTTTCACTGTTAACGTTTTCAGTTCAACTTTTAATTATTTATTGTTCGATATTGAGCTGCTTTTATTACCAATAAAATGACAAATGTGTGATGGATATTTTAATTATTCTTTACTGTTGCTGGGTGAAATAAATTTCTAACAGCCTTAAACCGGCTTCTGCTAGCGCTTTTGGGCCGCTGAATACCATGCCTTATGTTGTCCGCGTAATAAAATTCCTAAGACTAGTCTGAGCATTTCCTCTTCGATGGCATAAAACTCTTTTTAGGTTTGCCCCTAAAGTTTCCGTTCCCTGTGCCGATACCCCAGTTGCCCGCAGATCGGGCCACACACTTCACCCTGACTTCTGTATCCTCCTTGAGGGCAGAAGGTTTTCTGCTGCAAAAATTATTTGTTACACACCTTGACTTTGTACACTTATAAAGCCGTACTTACTGACGGTATCCCCACGCTTATTCCTGAATTAACCTGAAAAACCTTCCTAAACAGTACTTCAACGACCATTTTTTAAAGAACAAGCTATTTTTAAAGCAATCTGGATTTTTTGCTATCAAAAGTCACTTTTGTGAATTTTTAGGCTAAAAATGATGCATTAATCATGTTTTTGTATGGTTAATTTGGCTTTATTTAGATGTTGTACTAAATGATCTAAAAATGAATGAAAAAACGGGGCTGAGAAGGGATTTTAAGACGCATTTTTACTTTTGGATAAATTTTGAGCTGTTTTTTTACTCAAATCACTCTTTTTGGATAAAAATAAGTTTTATTTTTGTGACGCACATCACACTTTATCCAAAATTCGCTGAGGGCGAGATTGTATGTGCTAATGATTCGGGGTTACATTTGCGTCGTATTAAGATTAATCCTAATAATGTATGTAAAAGCGTTTCACTGAATGACACGCAATCACAGCAACGGACCCTGCCGAAAAGCTACAACTGATAAATTATTAAATTTAATTAGCCGTGAAATTGTCACATTTATAGTTTACATCAGGAACTACTTTGTATTGGCGGTGAATCATAAACCGCGAGATAAACCCGTTTTGTCCTCGCAAACATTTCTTTGAAAAAATGAAATGTGATGTTCATCGTCCAATGGCCAATTGTTTTGATAGTAAAAAAATACTCTGTCGGACTTAAAAACCAAACAGTGATTATATCTATCAACCAGTTATGAATTCATAGCTGACGGTATGGGGTAAACAAGCATGTCAGAATTGCTTAAACATATTTATGACATCAATCTGTCATATTTGCTGTTAGCACAGCGGTTAATAAACGACGAAAAGGCTTCCGCGATGTTCCGCTTGGGGATCGACGATGTCATGGCTGATGCGTTGGGGAGCCTTACTTTGCCGCAAATGGTGAAGTTGGCTGAAACGAATCAGTTGCTGTGTCAGTTTCGTTTCGACGACAGCAAGACAATTGAACGTCTGACCCAAGAGTCGCGAGTGGATGATCTTCAGCAAATCCACACAGGTATCCTGTTGTCTAGCCATTTGCTGAAAGGGCTTTCAGCTAAAGACAGCAGCGCCTCTAAGAAAAGGGCATAACCATGTCCTCGATAAAAGCATCATCGACACCGAAAGAGGCTGCGGCCAAACCCGTCGAGAAAAGTATTGTTCAGGAAGCGCGGGATATTCAGTTAGCGATGGAGTTGATTTCGCTGGGTGCCCGTTTACAGATGCTGGAAAGTGAAACGCAGCTTAGCCGTGGTCGGTTAATCAAACTCTACAAGGAGCTGCGTGGTAGCCCTCCACCGAAAGGGATGTTGCCGTTCTCCACCGACTGGTTCATGACGTGGGAACAGAACATTCACTCCTCCATGTTCTACAACGCCTACACCTTCTTGATGAAGAGTGGGCATTGCAATGGCGTTGAGGCGGTTATCAAGGCATATCGTCTGTATCTGGAGCAGTGTCCAGAGCAGCCGGGTGAAGCGCCAATTTTGGCTCTGACTCGTGCATGGACACTGGTTCGATTCGTTGACAGCGGCATGCTGCAACTCTCTTCCTGTAATTGCTGCGATGGTTCTTTTATTACCCATGCACACCAGCCACGTCACGGTTTTGTGTGCAGTCTTTGCCAACCGCCTTCACGAGCAGTAAAAAAACGTAAACTTTCCCCGGAAGCTGCCGATAGTACATCTCAAGAGCTGGACGAAAAGGTCAAGCGCGCGGTTTGAGATGATGTGGGCAGCATAGTGCGAAAGGTCACGTGATGCTAAAGAGTGGTGAAATGCCACTCTTTACAATCCCTCCCCAACATCCCCAATAGTTTTGGTTGTCGGCTGACAAGACAAAACCTCAATTCTCTCTTCAAGCGCGCTTCCTCTGGTCTGGCCTATACCCAAAAGCCACATCGAATTAAGGAATCATCGTGCTAGTACTCATCGGTTACATCGTGGTCCTGGGCTCAGTCTTTGGCGGCTTCATGCTGGTTGGCGGCGAGCTGGGCGCGCTCTATCAGCCCGCAGAACTGCTGATCATCGGCGGCGCCGGTATTGGTGCGTTTCTGGTCGGCAACAACGGCAAAGCCATCAAATCGACACTTCGCGCACTGCCGAAACTGTTCCGCGCATCGCGTTACAGCAAGGCGCTGTACATGGATCTGATGGCGCTGCTCTATCGCTTACTCGCCAAATCGCGCCAGCAGGGGATGCTGTCGCTGGAAAACGACATCGATAATCCGCAGGAAAGCGATATTTTCACTAATTATCCGCGCATTCTTGCCGATAAACATTTGGTGGAATTTCTCACTGACTATCTGCGTCTGATGGTTAGCGGCAACATGAACGCCTTCGAAATCGAAGCGTTGATGGATGAAGAGATTGAAACCTACGAGCAAGAGAGCGAAGTGCCAGCCAATAGTCTGGCGCTGGTGGGGGATTCACTCCCGGCGTTCGGTATCGTGGCGGCGGTGATGGGGATTGTTCACACCTTAGCGGCGGCAGACCGTCCGGCTGCTGAACTGGGCGCACTGATTGCCCACGCCATGGTCGGTACCTTCCTCGGTATTTTGCTGGCTTACGGTTTTATCTCTCCGCTGGCTGCGGTGTTGCGCCAGAAATGCGCTGAGAACACCAAGATGATGCAGTGCATTAAAGTGACTTTACTCTCGAGCCTGAATGGCTACGCGCCGCAGATTGCGGTCGAGTTTGGTCGTAAAACGCTTTACACCTCCGAGCGTCCTTCATTCGTCGAACTTGAAGATCACGTTCGTCAGGTTAAATCGCCTAACAAGCAAGCGGAAGAAGAAAACGTATGAAGCATCAGAGTCATCCCATCGTTGTGGTGCGCAGGAAAAAGGGCAAGCACGGCGGCGGGCATCACGGCGGGTCGTGGAAGATTGCTTATGCCGACTTTATGACGGCGATGATGGCGTTCTTCCTGGTGATGTGGCTTATCTCCATTTCCAGCCCGAAAGAGCTGGTGCAGATTGCTGAATACTTCCGTACTCCATTAGCCGTGGCCATTACCAATGGCCCGCGCAGCAGTGATGCAACCAGTCCGATCCCGGGCGGCGGGGATGACCCGACGCAGCAGGACGGCGAAGTGCATAAGATGATCCAGTCGCAGGGCGACCAGCGTGAAATCGGTGATTTGCAGCGTCTGCAAGAGAAGCTGGAGCAGATGCTGATTTCCGATCCGCGTCTGAAAGATTTGCGCCCGCACCTGATGATTAACCTCACCGAACAGGGGCTGCGTATCCAGATCATCGACAGCCAGAATCGCCCGATGTTCCAGTTGGGCAGCGCCACGGTTGAGCCTTACATGCGTTATATCCTGCGGGCGATAGCCCCGGTGCTGGATGATTTCCCTAACAAGATTAGCCTTGCCGGTCATACCGATGACATGCCTTACGCCATGGGCGAGCGCGGCTACAGCAACTGGGAGCTGTCTACCGATCGCGCCAACGCCTCGCGCCGTGAATTAACTGCCGGTGGCCTGAGCGAAGGCAAAGTGTTGCGCGTGATGGGCATGGGTTCGACCATGCAGTTGAAAGACCATCCGTCTGGCGACGCGATTAACCGCCGCATCAGCATTTTAGTGCTGAATAAACATGCCGAAGAGGCCATCGAGCGCGAAAACAGCGAGGGTGAAGCCGTCACCATTAGCGACGCGGGCGAACTGAAAAAAATGGTTCCGGGCAATGACACTGCGGCTCCGGCCCCGGTGGAACCGCCAAGTGCTAAAGCGTCATCGGCTTTCGCGCCGCACCTGACGTCCAAGGAACCGGCAGCAGAATCAACAACACCACCAACATCAGGGCAATCTTTACCGACGCAGCCCTCACAAGAACAACAACAACCCAAGAGTGAGACGGTGACTCCGGTAGGTTCTTCCTCGTCTAACAGACCAACCACGGCTGTTCCTGCCGCGGCGGACGTTACGGCGCAACCGGCATCATCGGCAAGCCGCGATTCACAGCAGAGGTGATCACGTGAGCATGGATATTAGTGATTTTTACCAAACGTTTTTCGATGAAGCAGACGAACTGCTGGCGGATATGGAGCAACACCTGTTGCTGCTTGACCCCCAGACGCCTGATATCGAGCAGCTCAACGCGATTTTCCGCGCGGCGCACTCGATTAAAGGCGGGGCCGCCACCTTTGGATTCTCGGTTCTGCAAGAAACTACCCATTTATTGGAAAACCTGCTCGACGGTGCAAGACGCGCAGAAATGAGCCTGAGCACTGACATCATCAACCTGTTTTTGGAAACGAAAGACATTATGCAGGAGCAACTGGACGCCTATAAATCCTCTCAGGACCCTGATGCTGAAAGCTTCGAATACATCTGCGCCGCGCTGCGTCAGCTGGCGCTTGAAGCCCAGCAACAGCAGCAGGGCGCACCGGCGGTGGATCTCCACGTCGTGGCTGAAACTCCGGCAGCGAGCACGCCAGCCGTGGCAGCTACTTCCGGCGGTTTACGCATTCTGCTTTCTGGCCTGAAAGAAGCCGAAGTGCCGCTGATGCTCGAAGAGCTGGGCAATCTTGGCGAGGTGCATGATGCTGTGCAGACAGCAAACAGTGTCGAAGCGACCCTCAATACCACGCTGAGCGAAGACGACATTAGCGCCGTGCTTTGCTTTGTGATCGAACCTGAGCAGATCAGTTTCAGCCCGTCGGCGGCCAATGACGTCGAAGCTGGCGTTGCTGAACCAGAGACTGTCATCGCGCAACCTGTCGCGCCTGTTGAAGCTGCTGCTCCGCGCGCGGCACCCGCTCTGGCTGCCGTGCCTGACTCGGCGGCTCCGGCCAAGGCCCGTGCGCCAAAAGCCGCTGAGTCAACCAGCATCCGCGTGGCGGTTGAGAAGGTGGATCAGCTGATTAACTTAGTCGGCGAATTAGTGATCACCCAGTCTATGCTGGCCCAGCGTTCTGACCTGCTTGACCCGGTAGCGCACAGCGATTTGCTTAACAGCATGGGGCAGTTGGAGCGCAACGCCCGTGACTTGCAAGAGTCGGTGATGTCCATCCGTATGATGCCGATGGAGTACGTTTTCAGCCGCTTCCCGCGTCTGGTTCGTGACCTTGCCAGCAAGCTGAATAAGCAGATTGAGCTGACGCTGCTCGGCAGTTCGACCGAGCTGGATAAGAGCCTGATTGAACGCATCATCGATCCATTAACCCACTTGGTGCGCAACAGTCTGGACCACGGCGTGGAGTCTCCGGACGTGCGTATCGCCAACGGCAAGCACCCGACGGGTAACCTGACGCTGTCCGCAGAACATCAGGGCGGGAATATCTGTATCGAAGTGGTGGATGACGGTGCAGGCCTGAATCGCCAGAAGATTTTAGCCAAAGCCGCGTCGCAGGGTTTGAACGTCAACGACAACATGAGCGATGAAGAAGTCGGCATGCTCATCTTCGCGCCGGGCTTCTCGACTGCTGAAAAAGTCACTGACGTCTCTGGCCGTGGCGTGGGCATGGACGTGGTGAAACGAAATATTCAGGAGATGGGCGGTCACGTCGAAATCCACTCCCAACAAGGGAAGGGCACCACCATCCGCATCCTGCTGCCACTGACGCTGGCCATCCTCGACGGCATGTCAGTCAAAGTAGGCGAAGAAGTGTTCATCCTGCCGTTGAACGCGGTGATGGAATCTCTGCAACCTTTGGCGGAAGACTTACACCCGCTGGCCGGTGGCGAGCGCGTGCTGCAAGTGCGTGGCGAATATCTGCCGCTGGTCGAGTTGTACAACGTGTTTGACGTAACCGGGGCGAAAACCGAGGCGACACAGGCCATCGTGGTGATTCTGCAAAGTGCCGGACGCCGCTATGCGCTGCTGGTGGACCAACTGATTGGCCAGCATCAGGTGGTAGTTAAAAACCTCGAGAGTAACTATCGCAAAGTGCCGGGGATTTCCGCCGCAACCATTTTGGGCGACGGCAGCGTGGCGCTGATTGTTGATGTATCCGCCTTGCAGGCGCTCAACCGTGATAAACGTGCCGTCGATTCGGCCGTTGCATAACAAACATTTAAAAACGAAAAAGCCCTCACTGGTGATGCCGGTGAGGCTCAATTTTAGCCGAACGATGAAGGGTGAATAACATGGCCGGACTTGCAACCGTGACAAAAATGGCAGGTGAAACGGTAGGACAGGAATTCCTGATTTTTACGCTGGGTGATGAAGAATACGGTATCGATATTCTGAAAGTGCAGGAGATCCGTGGTTACGATCAGGTAACCCGCATCGCTAACACCCCGGCATTCATCAAGGGTGTCACCAACCTGCGCGGCGTCATCGTTCCCATCATCGATCTGCGCGTGAAGTTCGCCCAGCAGAACGTTGAATACAATGAAAACACCGTGGTTATCGTGCTGAACTTCGAAAACCGTGTGGTGGGTATCGTGGTCGACGGCGTTTCCGACGTGTTGTCTCTGACTCAAGAGCAAATCCGCCCCGCGCCAGAGTTCGCGGTAACACTCTCCACCGAGTACCTGACCGGGCTAGGCTCGCTGGGCGACCGTATGTTGATTTTGGTCGACATCGAGAAGTTGCTGAGCAGTGAAGAAATGGCATTAGTAGAAAGTGTGGCAAAAGCTTGATTTTGCCATTGGGGGCTGTGAGCCCCCAAACCCCCAGTTTTGGTTTTTCATTTCAAAGTTACATTCAA
>NZ_JMPJ01000040.1 GCF_000735345.1 Ewingella americana ATCC 33852
CTTCGAGCCATAGGTCTCGAACCACTCCCTCGGCGTCACATCTGAACGCGACTTATTGGCTTCTCAACCGTGCCGTTCCAGTGGAGCGCTGGTCTACTCCACTGAAACGGCACGGGGTAAATGCCAGTAGGCCACGTTCAGAAATGACGCCGAGCAAGAGGTGGAAAACCGCGTGTCTTTTTACGCGGGTTGGAATCCCGCAGCGAGGGCACCGCCTAAGCGGCGTCATTTCGTGGCGATCACAGAAGCAACTGAAACATGTCCATCTCAACCCTGCGAAGCCTCGATCTAACAGCAGCAAAAAAACGCAGGATTCCAAAGGGTTTCGTTTAAAACCCTTTGGGCCCGTGTGGGCGGCGAGCCCACGGTTTTGACCTTAAGGCCTGTGTGGTGCCAGCGCACGACCTTGCCCTTAAGGCCAGTTTGCGTGGCAACGCAAGGTTTTACGGGTGTGGGCGGCGAGCACACGGTTTAGACGTTAAGTTTTCAGCGGTTTTACAAAACCGCTCTCAAGTTATACATCGCCCTGCCGATAACCCTCTGTAGATGAATTAATGGAAAAAGGCAAAACATGATGTTTAAGCGTATGAAAGTGGTGACGGCCATCGTGGTCTTACTGGTGGTCTTTGGGGCGTTACAGTTGGTTTCTGGTGGGCTGTTCTTCAAATCGCTTAAAACCGATAAAGATAACTTTGCCACTTCACAGCAAATTCGTGTGCAACAGGCTGAGCTGAATGCCAGCTGGATCTATCTGCTGCAAACTCGCAACACCCTTAACCGGGCGGGCATTCGCTTTATGTTGGATGCTAACCAGATGGGCAGTGGGGCGACGGTGAAAGAGCTTATCGACGTCGCGCAGAAGGATTTGAAAATTGCCGGCGAGCACTACGCCAAATATCAAAAAATTCCCAGCGATGCTAGCCAGAATCCTGCGTTGGCCGCTGAAATCAAAAAGAATTATGACGTTCTGAATGGCGCGCTGAGTGACCTGATTGACCTAATCGGTTTGGGTCGCATCAATGACTTCTTCGAGCAGCCTACCCAGCAGTATCAAGACGGCTTCGAAAAGGCATTTGTCAACTATATCGACCAAAACGACAAGCTTTATAGCCACTCGGTCAACGTCAGCGAAGACTCCTTTAGCAACTCACTTTGGGTGCTGGGCGTGATCCTCACGGTGCTGGTGCTGTTTATTGGTCTGGCATGGTTTGGCGTGCAGCGCGTGCTGGTTCACCCACTGCGTTCACTGGTCGAAAGCATCCAGCACATTGCTCGCGGTGACTTGACCCAAGAAGTGAAGGTGGAAAGCCGTAACGAAATCGGCCTGCTGGCTGAAAGCATCAAAGACATGCAAAGCGAGCTGATCCGCACGGTTTCTGGAGTGCGTCAGGGCGCGGACGCTATCTATAGCGGCGCGAGCGAAATCTCTGCCGGTAACAACGACCTCTCTTCACGCACCGAGCAACAGGCTTCTTCACTGGAAGAGACTGCTGCCAGCATGGAGCAACTGACCGCGACGGTGAAACAGAACGCCGAAAACGCCCGTCAGGCAAGCCAGCTGGCGCTGAGTGCGTCCGAAACCGCGCAGAAGGGCGGCAAAGTGGTATCAAACGTGGTGCAAACCATGAGCGACATCGCCGCCAGTTCGAAGAAAATCACTGATATTACCGGCGTTATCGACGGTATTGCCTTTCAGACTAACATTCTGGCACTGAACGCGGCGGTCGAAGCAGCCCGCGCCGGTGAACAAGGTCGCGGCTTTGCCGTGGTTGCTGGGGAAGTTCGTAGTTTGGCGCAGCGTAGCGCCCAAGCCGCCAAAGAGATTAAAGGCCTGATTGATGACTCGGTAAGCCGCATCAACACGGGTTCCGTATTGGCGGAAAGCGCCGGTGAAACCATGAGTGACATGGTGAGCGCGGTGACTCGCGTGACCGACATCATGGGCGAAATCACCTCTGCTTCTGATGAACAGAGTCGTGGCATTGAGCAAGTGGCGCAGGCCATTACTGAAATGGACCGCGTGACCCAGCAAAACGCCGCCTTGGTTGAAGAATCTGCTTCCGCCTCCGCCGCGTTGGAAGAGCAGGCTAGCCTGTTAACCCAGTCCGTGGCCGTCTTCAGCCTTGGCCAGCATCAGGTCAACGTGGTGCGCCCGACGACCACCTCGGCGCGCCAGCCTTTGCTGACGCCAAACCTGTCTTCAACCCCAGTCACCAAAGGTGCCGCTAGCAATAACCTGACGGAAAACTGGGAAACTTTCTAACTAGCAACAAAGCGTTTAGCAGTAACAACAGCATGACAGGGGCGGTTTCCGCCTCTGATGCTTCGGTGATGAGAGTAGGGAAGCCATTTGGGCAATAGCAATAGAATCTGTCGTCTAAGGAGTCCGCGTTATGAGTGCTCCTAATTCAAACCAGGATCCGGATAACGCGTCGATTATGGCGCAAATGATCCAACGGCTGCCGCTGTCGGATATCCATTTTCGCCGTATCAGCGAGCTTATCTACCAGCGCGCCGGTATCGTGCTGGCGGATCATAAAAGAGAGATGGTTTACAACCGACTGGTTCGTCGATTGCGAATTCTAGGAATTAACGATTTTGGCCAGTATTTGGCGATGCTGGAAAGTGATGCCAACAGCGCGGAGTGGCAGGCATTTATTAATGCTTTAACCACTAACCTGACGGCTTTTTTTCGCGAAGCACATCACTTCCCGATCCTCGCCGAACATGCCCGCTCACGACCGAATAATTACAGCGTTTGGAGTACCGCCGCCTCGACCGGGGAAGAGCCTTACTCCATCGCCATGACTCTGAGTGAAGCACTGGGCCCGCGCATGGCCAGTTGCAGCATTCAGGCCAGCGACATTGATACCCAAGTGTTAGAGAAGGCGGTCGCTGGTGTTTACCGTCAGGAAGAATTACGCACGCTAAGCACCCAACAGATGCAGAAGTTCTTCCTGAAAGGCACGGGTCCGCACAGCGGGCTGGTGCGAATCCGCCCTGAGCTGGCGCAAATGGTGGCTTTCCAGCAGATCAACTTGCTGGCCAGCCACTGGCAGCTCAATGGGCCATTTGATGCGATTTTTTGTCGTAACGTGATGATCTACTTCGACAAACAAACGCAGGAAAAAATCTTACGCCGATTTGTTCCGTTACTAAAACCGGGCGGCCTGATGTTTGCCGGACATTCCGAAAACTTCAGCCAGATTAGCCGGGAATTTTATTTGCGTGGCCAAACTGTATACGGTCTCGCCAAGGAGAGGTAATGAATAAAATCAGAGTGTTGAGTGTCGATGACTCGGCGTTGATGCGGCAGTTGATGACCGAAATCATCAACAGTCATCCGGATATGGAAATGGTGGCAACCGCGCCTGATCCGCTGGTTGCACGCGACTTAATTAAGAAATTCAACCCGCAGGTTTTGACGCTGGACGTCGAAATGCCGCGCATGGATGGCTTGGATTTCCTCGAAAAACTGATGCGCCTGCGCCCGATGCCGGTGGTGATGGTCTCTTCGTTAACCGGGCAGGGGTCGGAAATCACGTTGCGGGCGCTGGAGTTGGGCGCTATCGATTTTGTCACCAAGCCGCAGTTGGGCATTCGCGAAGGCATGCTGGCCTATAGCGAGCTGATTGCTGACAAGATCCGCACGGCTTCCAAGGCGCGACTGAACAAGAACGTTAATGCTGACATGCCGCGCATGCTCAGCCATACGCCGCTGCTCAGTAGTGAAAAGCTCATCGCCATTGGTTCGTCTACCGGCGGCACCGAGGCGATTCGCCACGTGTTGCAGCCGTTACCGCCAACCTGCCCGGCATTGATGATCACTCAGCATATGCCGCCGGGGTTTACTCGCTCTTTTGCCGACCGGCTGAACAAGCTGTGCCAAATCACGGTGAAAGAGGCGGAAGACGGCGAGCGCGTGCTGCCGGGACACGCCTACATCGCGCCGGGGGACAGACATATGGAGCTGACCCGCAGCGGGGCGAACTATCAGGTTAAGTTGAACGACGGCCCGGCGGTGAATCGCCATCGTCCGTCGGTTGACGTGTTATTCCGTTCGGTGGCGCAATTCGCCGGACGCAATGCTGTCGGGGTGATCCTGACAGGAATGGGCAATGACGGCGCTGCCGGCATGCTGGAGATGCACCGCGCCGGGGCTTACACATTGGCTCAAAACGAAGCCAGCTGTGTGGTGTTCGGGATGCCCCGTGAGGCGATTGCCTCCGGTGGGGTCAACGAAGTGGTGGATCTCAGCCAAATAAGCCAGCGCATGCTGGCACAAATATCAGCCGGACAGGCTTTACGTATTTAATTTTTCATCCCACTAGGGTGATGAAGCAGCACAATTTAGGAGCACTAAACATGGCCGATCCAAATCTGCGTTTTCTGGTGGTAGATGACTTTTCAACTATGCGCCGAATCGTTCGCAACCTGTTGAAAGAACTTGGTTTCCAGAATGTGGAAGAAGCCGAGGATGGCGTTGACGCACTGAACAAATTGCGTGCCGGTGGTTTTGACTTCGTAGTGTCTGACTGGAACATGCCAAACATGGACGGTCTTGATCTGCTGAAAACGATTCGAGCCGACGTCGCGCTGGCAAAAATGCCGGTATTGATGGTGACCGCAGAAGCCAAGAAAGAGAACATTGTGGCCGCCGCGCAGGCGGGTGCCAGTGGCTATGTCGTTAAGCCATTTACCGCCGCGACTCTGGAAGAGAAGCTCGGCAAAATCTTTGAAAAACTAGGCATGTAGGAGCAGATATGGCTGACTTACTTCCTCCAGGAATGACAATGCCTGCAAACGATGCAGCAACCGCGGGCGATATTATCGCCCGGATTGGGCAACTGACGCGCATGTTGCGCGACAGTATGCGCGAATTGGGGCTTGATCAAGCCATCGCACAGGCGGCGGAAGCCATTCCTGATGCCCGCGATCGACTGGATTACGTGGTCACCATGACCGCTCAGGCGGCAGAACGTGCTTTAAACTGTGTTGAAGCGGCACAACCGCGTCAAAACAAACTGGAAGCTGCGGCGAAAAAACTCGATGCGCGTTGGGATCAATGGTTCGAAAACCCAATCGAGCTGTCCGATGCCCGTGAACTGGTGACGGACACCCGCAGCTATCTCAAAGAAGTCCCTGAGCACACCAGTTTTACCAATGCGCAGTTGTTGGAAATCATGATGGCGCAGGACTTCCAAGATTTAACAGGGCAGGTTATCAAACGTATGATGACCGTAGTCCAAGAGATTGAAAATCAACTGCTGTCCGTGCTGATGGATAACATTCCTGAGCAGAACATCAAGGCCAAACGTGAAAACGACAGCCTACTGAATGGCCCGCAACTCAACGCCGAAGGCGTCGGGGTCGTGGCGTCTCAAGAGCAGGTCGATGACTTGCTGGACAGTTTGGGCTTCTAAATCTCGACCTCTTCTTATCTCTCTACAACCCTTATTCCATCCGTTTGTATTCTGGGCAAACGGATGGATTCAGTTATAGCCCTCTTTAGCGCCGCTTAATTACCTCTTTTCGAAAATTATTATCTCGCTTATTAACATAATCACGATCAAAAGATCTAATTTTCTTAGTTCATTACGAGAATGAAAATTTAATCTAATACACATTATTTTTAATTATTTCAAATGACTGGGTTTGTCGTTATATGGTTGTGGTGATAAGTCCTTGGAAATATCCTATTTCAAGGTCTTTGGTAATCGCTGATTAATTACGTATTGCTCTGTCTTCTAGATGTTGCCCAATTAAAATGATGCCGATATACTGCGCCGCATCAAGAAGAGGTTGAGATATTTAATGACTCTTCTTGTTATGCCCCACGTTTTGAATAAGTGAGGGTAGAGTAATTTGGTTATCAATAACCAACAAATGAAGCAGTAATAAACTAACTATATAAGGAAATTACATATGAAAAAGATGGCTATGTCACAAGCGGAAACTATTGTTGGCGGTACTTTCAAACACAGCACTTGCACCAACAACTATGAAATTGCTCTGGGCCCTAACCTTAAACCAACTTGTTACTCAGTAAAAACGTGTACTGATAAAAATGGTGCTATCACTAAGCATCTGAACGTGGCAGCTGCATCAAGTTGCCCAAGCAACTAATTGATCGTTAAAGGTCTTTAGTTAGTTGGGTACATCGTTAGTGATAACGATGTGCCCAACGTTGTTTAATGGTTTTCTGAGCTCAAGGATTGAGTTGTCTATGCGTAAAAAAATAACTATTGCCGCTTTATACACTGTTTTCATCGCCGTCATTTCTGCTTTTGTCACCACGGCTTATTTTCATACCTTTGTTTTAAATAAAAATGAGCAAAATCCTCAACAGTTATTAACCTCTGTTAGCACGGATAAAGTCACCAACAGCAGAATCGCGGACGGGCAGGACATTATTGAGTTTCTATCTTATGGTTGCCACTATTGTGCATCGAATGAAGAAAATGTAGAGAAACTCGAAAAGCGGCTTCCAGCGGGTAAGAAACTGGTACGTTTACATGTTAGCTATGAAGATCAAGGCGGACTTGGACGTTATGCCGCGGTATTTGCCACGCTAGATGCCATGGGCATAGAAGCAAAATATCGTGATAGTGCTTATCGGGCGGTAAACAAAGATGATATCGATTTAGGTGATGCAACGCAGCTAAACGGCTGGCTTAAAAGTAATAATATTGACACTGAAGAATACAATACAGTTCGTCAATCAGCTGCAGTTGAACAGAAACTGGCATATATGACGCAAGTCACCCGCGATTATAAGGTTAATGCCACACCTGTTTTTATCGTATCAAAAAAATGGATCGCTCTTCAGGATCGTGAATTCCCTGAATTCTCCGATCAATTATTATCTTTACTGAATAACGATAGTCCTCTGGAGAAGTGATGAAATTTTTGGCGCTGCGACTCCAACTAACATGGATGAATATTGTCAACTATTTTGGGCGCATAAATTATTTCGCCCAGCTGTTGGGATCGCGGATAGCTTATTTCTTACTGAGGCATATCAACTATCGTTGGCTCTTCATTCTGCCACACATCAATAGAGGTTTGGGATTGACCGGGCGTGCTCTCAAGGTGAGGGCTGAAGTTGCACAGGCTAACAAACAATGTTTGTTACAAGGCAGCGATGCTCTTAATTATATCTGGTTAACCCAGCGGCGTGAGTGGTTGGTCAGAGCCGCGACTTTTGGGCGAAACGCCAAGGTTCTCAAAGAGATTGCCTCTTGCACTGAACAATTGAATGCGGTGGTTGAACCATTACATCGCGATGGTCAATCAGTGATGCTGGCCCCGCTGCATATGGTATCGGATATCTTGGCAACCATGGTAGGTGCTGGCGTTTACCCCAATAAGGCGACGGTGATTGCCTCTTTTGGCAACCACGTCCATTCTCAGGACGAGCTGCTTCAGGGCGGGTTGAATCTTGACTATTGTTCAATTCATGACCAGGGCAGCGCTATCGCCGGGAACTTGTTGACATCACTGATGAGCGCAGCACAGGGAGAGCGTAATATTATTCTTTTCCCCGATATTACCCCTGAATTCACCCTCGGCACCTATCAGGGCCAGTCGTCCAAATTGCCGTGCAAATTATTCCAGCGACCAGCCAAATTACATAACGGCATCGTGAGACTGTCACGAGCTATCTCTGCCCGCGTCGTATTTTACCACCTCTATTATGACGGGGGAGTGAGGATAAAAATTCATCCCCCCCTAAAGGCAACGCAATTGAAACAGCATATGCCAGAAATTATTGAAAATTCAATCCGAGAGCATGCCAACGACTGGATGTTATGGCATGCACATTCACTCTACTTTATTAATGAATAACATCAGCAATTTCATTACTGCGCATTAATTTAACAGGATGTTAAGACGATTGGTTATGGACAATATTATTCCTCAATTGATTTTTCAGAGTGAGACCAACGAGTGCGGTTTGGCCTGCATCGCCATGCTCGCCGAAACACAGGGGATCAATATCTCTCTGGAAGAGCTTCGTGAGCGTTTTCCTGCTTCCGCCCACGGCACGGCCTTATCAAGGCTATGTGAAATTTTAGCCGAACTGGCTATTCCTGCCTGTCCGGTCGTCTTCGAGCATCACGAACTCGCTGAGTTACCTCTGCCCGCGATTCTGCATTACGGCTCCAGCCACTATGTGTTGCTGGCTTATCGGCAGGGCAGTTATGTCTGCGTGATGAACCCAGGGATTGGCGAACAGTTGCTGCCATTCGCGGCGCTTAAGGCTGAAATCAGTGGTTATGCGTTGGTGATTGACGCTGAGTCGCAGCCGGAAGAAAAAGTCGCCGCCGCTGGGTGCCGCCCGCGCCGCTCGCGGATGATGGAATGCATGAGCCTCAAACAGACGGCGGCCATTCATGGCGTATACGGGCTGATGATGCTGGCATTTCTGGTGTCGCTCACCCTATTTATTATGCCTGTGATGGTCAGTAGCGCCATCAATACCGTATTTTCATCAGCTGAGGGCGCTGATTTTCCCTATTTTTATTTCATGCTGGCCTTCGTGGTCTCCACTCTGCTGGCTTACGGGGTGCGTAGCGTCACTGAGCGTTTTATTAAACGTTTTGTGGTGTTGCAGAGCGTGGCGGGGTTCTCTCGCTTGCTCACTAACTCTCTAAGCTTTTTTGACAAACGCGCGCCGGGCGAAATTTATAGCCGCTTCTCCAACTGGCAGATGGCAGCGACGCAAAAAATCGAACTTGATAACGGCCTACGAACCGACTGGATAGTTGGCGCTATTGCCTTTGGCGTAATGTGTTACATGAGCCCACTGCTTGCCATGGTATCGGCGGTGGGGGTAACGCTGATGGGGTTAGTGAGCGTTTGGGCAATTTATCGCGACCGGTTTTACACCCAGCAATTGCAGGTTAAAAGTGCCGAGCAGAGCGACTTCTTAATGGAAACCATTCAGGGTTTTTCCACCATAAAGTCGGCGGGGATTAGCGCACAGCGCCAACAAGTTTTCGCTGCCTACGCTTTATCACTTTTTAGCTGCCAGCAAAGCCAAAAAATGTATGAGCAAGTGAAGAGTAGCCTTTACCAGTTCATTGGCAGTCTTGAAATGGTGCTGTTTATGCTGCTGGCGCTGCCGTTACTGAAGAGCAACGCGATCACGCTCGGAGAGTTTTTTGCCTATAGCTTCGTCCGACAGATTTTTACTAATTACATCACTCAAATATTCTTCTCAATTTTGCAGAAAAATCAGCTGCATGTCATCGACACGCGCGCTAATGACCTGTTCCCACGCACGACGAGCGATGTGTCATCGGATGAGAGCATGGCTGAAGCATCCGCGCCAGTAAGTTTCCATCAAAGTCTGAACTATCGGCAGATAAACTTTGCGTATGACGCGGCCAAACCTCTGTTAAAACAGCTCTCATTTGGCGTTCTGCGTGGCGAGAAAATTGCCATAGTCGGTGAATCGGGAGCAGGGAAAAGCACCTTACTAAAAATTATCGCCGGACTGGTTAAGCCGCAAGAGGGCGAGATTCTGGCTGATGGGCAGGCTCTGGGCGGCCAGTCACTACAGAAGCTGTTCTTCTTGCAGAGTCAGGAAGACATCTTGTTTAGTGCCTCTGTGTTAGAAAACATCACTCTGTTTGATAGTAATTTGGATGGTGAAAAACAACGCCGTATCGATAACTTTTTGATTGGGTTGAAGCTACATGAGGTGGTTGAACAGTTACCCGGTAAACAAAACGCCCTGATCCGCGAAAGCCACGCCGCGCTTTCTTTGGGCCAGCGCCAGCGCCTATTGCTGGCCAGAGCCATGTACAGTCATTGCCCAATTCTCGTGCTCGATGAGCCTACAGCCAATCTTGATGATGAGACGGCTTATCGGGTCATGAAATATGTGATTGAACACTGCCGTGAATTTAACAAATCCCTGATAACCGTTACGCACAGTGAGACGACCTTAGAGCTGTTCGACAAGGTGTATCGCATGTCCGCTGGTCATATTGCTCAGGTAGAGCATGAGGTTGCGCCAGCATGAAGAAACTCATGAATTCGAAACTCAAACTCAGCAAAGTGACGATGGCAGCCTGCGTCGCTATGCTCATGTTGCTGGCTGGCGTGGTCGTGCAGCAAAGCAGTTCAACTGACCAAGGCCCGGTTGAATTTGTCACTGTTAGCCGGGGGGATATTGAGAAAACCGTGCTGGCCACCGGCACGCTCAAGCCTTCATTACAGGTCAATGTGGGTGCCCAGGTGAATGGTCAATTAACCAAGGTTCATGTCCGTCAGGGCGACCAGGTGCAGAAAGGCCAGTTGCTGGCAGAAATTGACCCGACCTTGCAACTCAGTGAGTTACGAAAATCTCAGGCCGAACTGGCAAGTGCCGAGGCGCAAAAACGTTCGGCGGTAGTCACCCTTCGCCAATTTCAGTTAGAACTGAATCGCCAACTGCGTCTCGACCGAGACCACGCGGGCACGAAAAGCATTCTTGAGCAGGCGCAGGCCCGAGTCGCGACGCAAAAAGCGCAAATTGAAGTCAATCAGGCTGAGATAGTACGTGCGCAAATGTCGCTGGAAACGGCACAAGCCAATCTAGGTTTTACCCGCATCGGCGCACCTATTGATGGCGTGGTTCTCGGCATTGTAACTCAAGAGGGGCAAACCATCGTGTCCTCACAGAGCGCCCCGACTATTTTGGTGCTCGCCGACGTGAGCACGATGTCGGTCCACACCCGCATCTCCGAGGCGGATATCCTGAAAGTGAAGGTCGGCCAGCCACTGTGGTTTCATGTGCTCGCCGAACCGCAGCGTCGCTACGACAGTCAGATGCAGGCTATTCAAGATGCCCCAACACAGGCACTACAAGACAACAACGGCGATAACTCCTCGCAAGACCAGCCTTCTGCCGTCTATTACAACGGGATGTTTAACATCGCTAATCCTCAAGGCGTGCTGCGCACATCGATGACTGCGCAGGTGTTTGTGGTGGTTGAGCAAGCAAAGAGTGCGTTGCTGTTACCGGTGGCTGCGCTAGGAGCCGAGCAGGGTGAAAACCGCTATCAGGTGCAGGTCCTCAAGCAGGGACGTGCGGAGTCACGCTTAATCAAGGTTGGCATCAACGATCGTCAATTTGTGGAAGTGCTTGAAGGGCTGCAAGAGGGCGAACAGGTTATGGTGACGGCGGTTGCCTCGGCGGAGTTCGAACATGGCTGATTCAACGGCATTAATCGAACTCAAAGGCATCTACCGGCACTTTATCTCCGGCAGCAAGTCGGTAGAAGTACTGAAAAACATCTCCCTGAGCATTCACAGTGGAGAGATGGTCGCCATCGTTGGCGCGTCGGGATCCGGCAAGTCAACGTTGATGAACATCATTGGCTGTCTAGATAAACCGACGCAGGGCGAAATGCGCATCATGAGTGTGCCAACCGATACGGCCAGCAGTGCCGAACTGGCGCAGCTTCGCAGCCAATTTATCGGTTTTATTTTCCAGCGTTATCACCTGATCCCTTACCTCACCGCGCAGGAGAATGTTTCTATCCCGGCGTTATACACTGCCATGCCTGCCGCGGAGCGCGAGGTAAGAGCGCAGCATTTACTCACTCGGCTGGGGCTTGCCGGACGCATGTTGTATCGCCCGGCCCAGCTTTCTGGCGGTCAGCAGCAACGGGTGAGTATTGCCCGCGCTTTGATGAACGGCGCGAACATTATTTTGGCCGACGAACCGACGGGGGCGCTTGATAGCACCAGCGGGCAGGAGCTGATGGCAATCCTACACGGCCTTCATCAGGCCGGGCACACACTGATTATTGTCACTCATGACCGTACTATTGCTCGCCAGTGCCAAAGGATTATCGAAATCAGCGATGGTGAAATCGTGGCGGACAACCAGAATCCAGAGTGGGAAAAGTCCACTATCAGTGCCGCTTTGCCCCTGGCCGTCGCTACCGGGCGCTCTCCTGCCTGGCGTGATGTGAAAGAGTCAATTCGCATGGCGTGGCGTTCGCTGCTCGGACATCGCGGCAGGGCATTTTTGTCGATGCTTGGGATCATTATCGGCATCTCATCCGTGGTCTCTTCCATGGCGGTGGGGGAAGGTGCCCGACTCAGCATAATTAGCCAAATCAACCAGTTGGGTAGCAGTACTCTAGATATCCTCCCGGGAATTGGTTGGGAGCAGACACGGCCTGAATTCCAGCGTGCGCTGAAAATCAGCGATGTTGAGCTGCTTCAGCGCCAGCCTTATGTCGACAGCCTTTCGCCGGTGGTGGTGAAGCAGACCACTGCGATTCGCGCGAGCAAGCAGGTTTGGGCTTCTCTCAATGGTGTTAGCGAAGGCTATTTTGACGTGCTGGGTGCGACTTTCAGCGCAGGCCGTCGCTTCAATCAACAAGACGTGTCGCATGGCGAGCCGGTGATCGTCATTGATTCCAATGTCAAAGCCACGCTCTTCCCTTACAACCAAAACCCTCTCGGACAGATTATTCAACTGGCCGGTGTGCCTTTTCGGGTGATCGGCGTCGCAGACAAACCCGGTCCGAAATATAGCGGTGCCTATTTAGAAGCTTGGACCCCCTATACCGCGCTGCTCCAGCGGATGTCGGGCGATAAGCCGCTCGACTCGATCACACTGCGGGTCGCACAAGGCTATGACATGAATAATGTGCAACGCAAGGTTGAGAAGCAACTGGAGGTTGAGCACGGCCAGCGCGACTTTTTCATCATGACTAATGACGAAATGAGCAAAGCGATTAAAAGCGCTTCGGACTCAATGACCCTGCTGATCACCGCCATTGCCGGTATTTCCCTGCTGGTGGGCGGGGTGGGCGTCATGAATATCATGCTGGTGTCAGTGACTGAGCGGACCCATGAAATCGGCATTCGTTTGTCTGTCGGGGCGCGCCCGAGCGACATCATGCGGCAATTTCTTATCGAAGCCATGGTGATTTGCTCGCTGGGCGGCGCGATTGGCATTATCGGCTCTGGCATCGCTGGTCTGATTTTTGCGCAGATAACCGACGCGTTCACCATGGTATTTACTTGGCCGCCTGTCGTCATGGCCTGCGCATTTTCCGCCTTGATTGGTTTGGGGTTTGGCTTTGCCCCAGCGCGCAATGCGGCCCGCCTGCACCCGACGGAGGCACTGGCCCGCGAATGAAAAAAATATTTGGAATAGTCCTGTTATTAGCCTTAGTTGGCTGTGGTCCGGCGCTGAAAAGTGACTACCAGCGACCCATGCTATCTGTGCCCGATCAGTGGCGTGTGAGTGATCATCAAAGCGAGAGTAGCGCTGCATACCTTAGTCGGCGTGGCCATTGGTGGGATAATTTTCAGGATCCGCAGCTTTCAAGAGCGATTAGCGCTTTGCTGGAGAGCAATAACGATTTGGCTCTGGCCACCTTGTCGGTGCGTCAGGCGCAGCTGGCTGCCGGGCTGCGAAATACCAATATGACGCCAGGTTTCAACGCCTCCTTGGGGACTAACAACAGTAAAAACATCAGCAATGGCAGTCGCGCCAGTGAGAGTTACAGCAGCTCGTTAAGTGCCTCCTATGAGTTAGACCTGTGGGGACGACTGGGGAGAAGTAGGGATCAGGCAGAGTGGCTGGCAAAAGCCTCCGAGCAGGACCGTCAGGCGACGGCGTTGACCTTGATTGGCACGTTGTCACAGCTCTATTGGCAACTGGGCAGTCTCAATCAGCAGATCGTAAACGGTCAGCAGAGCCTGAATATCGCCGAGGATTCACAGCGTTTGGTGATATCGCGGTTTACTGCCGGAGAGGTCAGTCGGTTAGACGTTGTACAGGCAGAGCAGTCCCTGCTTAGCCGCCGCGTGTCGCTGCGCGACCTTCAACAACAGCGGGAGGAAGCGCGCAACGCGATGGCTATCCTGTTCAACCGTTCCCCGGAACAGAGGCAGGCCGAGCCGGTGACATTGGATGTTACCCAGACGATTGCGGTTACTCAACACTTACCTCTGGAGGTCATTGCCAGGCGACCGGACATACAGGCTGCCGAGTGGAACCTGCGGGCGGCGCTGGCAGGTTCAGATGTGGCGCGTCTCGACTTTTACCCGAGGGTGACGCTGGATGCCAGTCTTGGGGCGGGAGCGGCGGTTTTCCAACAGTGGTTCAGTAACCCCGTACGAACGCTGGGAAGCTCGCTTGCCTTGCCGTTTATTGAATGGAATAAGGTGCAGCTCACCGTTGAGCAGTCAAAGATTGATGTACAGCGAGCCGCGGTTCAATTTCGCAGCAAAGTCTATAGCGCGCTGAGTGACGTGGATAACGCTATGTCGCAGCGCTTGACATATCAACAGCAGAAACAGAATCAATTGACTGATTTGCAACTGAGCCGGCAGCGGCTGCAACTGGCCAACAGCCAGTATCGAGCTGGAGCAGTTTCCTATCAGACACTGCTTGATGCGCAGGACAGTTTGCTAAGCAGCGAAAATACGCTGGTGCAAACGCAATATAGCTACCTCAATGCCACGATGAAATTGTGGCTGGCATTAGGCGGAGCTTGATTTTAACGTCAAAAATCCAAAGGGAAACAATATGAATATGGATATTTCTGCAGCAGGTAATGTTAAACGACGGGTGGTCATCACCGGTTACGGTGCGGTAACGCCAATCGGTGGAAACGCCGCTGAAAGCTGGGACGCCATCATGAATTATCACGTTGGCTACCGTTACTACGACAGGTCGGCAGCGGGGATTAAATCGCGATTTTTTGGACTGATTGATGAAGAGCCCAAACTGCAATCTGTTCCTGCTGCAATCCGCCGCCGCTTGCCACGCTTCGCCCGTCTGGCCTTACTTAGTGCCCAACAAGCGATGCAGATGGCCTTTGGCGAGCAGCGCCCAGAGCAGTTCTATGATCTACTCCATTGTGGCGCAATCATAGGTTCTGGCTGGGCCGGACAGGATGAGACGCTGGCGCAACACGAAGATTACCTGCGAAGCAAAATGGGTTCCCCTTTTGGCTGCTTCTTTTCTATGCCTAGCTCAGCAACTGCCGCAGTCAGCCTGTTGTGGGGGCTGAGGGGGTATCAAAATACGCCGATTGCCGCATGCGCGACGGGCACGATAGCTATCGGTGATGCTTTTGAAGCGATTCGGTCCGGGCGAGCTAGCATGATGTTGGCTGGGGCGGGAGAGTCATTACGCTCTGACTCTTCAACGTGGAACATCGACGTTCTCGGTGCGCTTTGCCGCGAACAGCATGATATCACTAAGGCTTGCTGCCCGTTTAGCGCCGAGCGTAATGGCTTTGTGTTGAGCGAAGGGGCGGCCGTGCTCTGTCTAGAGGAGCGAGAAAGCGCACTGTCGCGGGGAGCAACCATTCTTGGCGAAATCAAAGGCTACGGGAATTTCTCCGACGCCTTTGATTTCACTGCCCCGGCTGAAGATAAAATTGCCCGCGTAGAAACTATTCGCCGCGCATTGACCCAAGCCGACTTAACGGCGAATGACATTGATTACATCAATGCACACGGGACCTCGACGCCTCTCAACGATCTCAATGAAACTCAGGCCATCAAGCTGGCCTTTGGCGAGCAAGCGGCTTACAGCACCCCGTGTTCCAGCACAAAATCCTATACTGGGCATCTCATTGGTGCAGCGGGAAGCTTCGAAACCATCGTTTGTTTACAAGTGCTTAAGCACCAAGTCATGCCGGCGACGCATCATATGCGACAGGCCGATCCTGAATGTGATCTGGATTATATCGTCGAAGGGCATCGTTGCGGCTCGGTCAACAACACGCTGAACCTAAGCTTCGGCTTTGGCGGTGCAAATGCTGCGCTAGTAATAAGTAAGGCAAAATGATGACAAAGCGCTATCAATTGCAAGATGCCGAGCAGTGGGCTGCATTCTCTGGGGATCACAATCCCATTCATTTTAGTTTAGAGGCTGCTCGCCCATTAGGGCTAAATGCCTTATGCATCCACGGCATGCGTGCCATGCTTGATATTAAAGCAGCGCTCAGTGCTCAGGCCCAATCAACACAGCCACATGGCCAAAGCCTTCTATTCAGCTGCCGACTCGATAAGCCGGTTTATTACCAGCACGCCTACAAACTCAAGGCTGAGCAATTATTACTCAATCAAAAGCAACAAATGCGGAGTGCGCTATTAGACGAGGCAAACCTAGAAAATTGTATCCATGGCAAATTGGTGTCTGTGCCAGCCATATTGCAAAGTCTCGCAGATGAGGATGGACAGATTTCATGCGAGGAGATGGCAGTATCGCTCGAGCGACTCTCAGCCATGGCAGGGCAGAAACCCACTCTATGGAACGCGCTCGATTGCATGTTGTTCAAGCAGCTTATTCACTCTCCCGTCACCATGTGCCGGATACGTGAACTGATTCCTGAGTTTGATTGCCTGAATTTGATGGCGATATTCAACAAAGTTCAGATAGTACAGACCCATCATGAAACGCATTTCATCCCCAGTCTGCTCGTTCTTGATGACATTAGCGTTTTCAACCAGCCACTGAGGTTCTCGATTTTACCTGCGCTGGTGGCGGGAAAGAGTAAGGCTGGATTTATTTTGCGAGTTTCTATTCAGGCTTTCGTAGAGGAAACAGTCTTGATAAAGAGCACAGTGACATTGAAGGCCACTATCGCTAACGCTTAATACCAACACATAAAACTTAATTTTTAAGGGAATAAAATGATTGATTACAATGAAGTTTATAGCAAAGTTCGCGACATGCTGTGTGAAGCCAAAGATATGGAATTGGCATCTATTTCGGAAGACATGCCGCTTTCACAATTGAAATTAGACAGCTTGGACTATGTGGAACTCATGCTTTTGGCCAATAAAGAATTCGGGGTCACAATAGAAACTGACGTTTTTGCTGACAAGCCCGAGCTCAAGCTGCGTGAACTCTGTGAATTTATCAGTCAGCAGAGTCTGTAACCTATGTTAGATAAATGGATTTTGGTCACCGGAGGCAGTCGGGGGATAGGTCGCGCGACGGTTCTCGAGTTAGCAAAAGAGTGGAACGTGGTTTTCACATGGCAGAATGGTGAAGAACAGAGCCAATCATTGCTAACACTATGCCATTCGTTACCGGGACGGGTCGAAGGCATCCGCTGCGACGGTCGAGACGAGATTAAGGTGAATGATTGGGCCGAAAAGTTGATTGAGCGCCTCGGTGCTCCTCACGGCATTATTCATAATGCGGGGATCACCCTCGATGCACTGCATCTACTTCAGACCTCAGAAAACTGGCGGCAGATAATGGATACCAATCTGAATGCGGTTTTCAATTGGAACAAATCGCTATTACCCGCGATGATTGCCCAAAGAGAAGGGGCGATAGTTATGATGTCATCTGTCTCGGGTATAAAGGGTAATATCGGGCAAACGGCATACGGTGCCAGTAAAGCGGCGATGATCGGCCTGAGCCGTTCGCTGGCGGTAGAGTTAGGCAGGTTCGGCATTCGCGTGAACAGTTTATTACCCGGGTTTATTGATAGCGAAATGCTTCAATCTTTGCCTAAAGAGAAAATGGCGGCCATGCGATGCCTTATTCCGATGAGGCGATTGGGGCAACCCGAAGAGGTTGCTAGCGCCGTAGCTTGGTTAGTCGGCAACGGTTCTCGCTATATGACTGGGCAGACGCTAGTTGTTGATGGTGGTATGACTGCATAACTGTATTACACATTACCTGGTAATTGTCGAATGAGACATCAAGGGGGCCATGCTTTGATGTCTCTTACTAAAATCACATCTATTATTCTGTTTCTCCCGTCGTAAAACACCCTTCATTTCTCCTATTTGCAATGTCTTTTTGTCTAAACTCATAGTAAAAGAGAAGATAATCCTTAGAAATATCTTAGCTGCATTTGTCTGAAATAATGGTCCATCTTAGCGGTACTCCTATGTCTCTAGTTTTTTAGTATATGGCTGTTACTCATACCTTTTGTTAGTAGAATCGTTAATTCATAAAACTACAATTTGCGATCATTCTTGGCTTTTCCTTTTTTAAAAGGTGATTTTCATCTGAAAGATAATGTTGATATTTGATGTTGAAATTAATGAGACAGTTTAAATTATAATGACTCATTTGGAGTTGTGTGCTGTTCAGGTTTATTTTCTTGGGTCATTAATTTAGGTGGGGTGTTTTTTTTGGAATTAAAATTTAGCGCTTTCGCTTCAGTTGCTTGAATAAAAGTAAAGGCTAATTAAGAAGTAAGAAAATACTTAGATTGTAATTGATTGTAGAGCTTAAAATTCCCTTCTAACTAATTGATATATATTTATTTATTCTGGCGTTGCCATTAATTTACACAGAGTATTGACACTCTTTTTTAGCGGAATTAGAGTAGGCCCACTTTGATTCGAAATGAATTGTTTGGCATTTTACTTGAATGACTCAGGCGTTTATTTAAGAGGGGGAACCTCTACAGAACAAAGTAAAGGAATGGCAGATGGTTTTGCCAAAAACAATGCGAACGCCAATGACGGCGTCCTAAAAGCATGTGTTCTAAGGAAATTGAAAATGAAAAGAAATATTACTGGTTTGGCTTTGTTAGTTGCTTCTATTGTCTCAACTTCAGCTTTTGCTATTGACGGTACAATAAACTTTAAAGGTAACGTTATTAGCAACCCATGTACGGTGAGTGCCGCTTCTAAAAGTCTTGATGTTCAGTTGGGTAAAATCAGCGCAACTTCATTTCCAACATCTGGATCGTTGTCAGCTGCGCAGAAATTTACTTTAGTACTTTCAGGTTGCCCAACAACGGTCACCAGTGCCAAAGTTCGCTTTGATGGTAACCAAGTTTCTGGTGATAACAGCATACTGGCGGTGACAAGTGGCACTGGTAAAGCGGGCGGCATAGGTATTAAGATTTACGATAGAAACGATAATCCAGTTAGCCTATACCAAGATTCAGCTGCATATCCTCTAACGACAGCAGCTAATAATCTTGAGTTTAAAGCGCGTTATGTTTCACTGGCTAATACGGTAACACCGGGCGCAGCCGATGGTGCAGCCCAGTTTACAATTATCTATCAATAAACCTAAATCATTAAATTTAATGTTTTAAGAAAAAATTGAAGCGTTAGATCAAGGGTAAGTATTGCCCTTGATCTATTTGGAATATTTTCTAGGGAAAACATCATGGAAAGATGGCGAACTATGGTTTTAACAGCATTTCTGCTGTTTATGACCACATCGGTACAGGCAGGGATTGTAATAGGTGGCACACGTCTTATTTATGAAGGTAATAAAAAAGAGGCGTCAATTACTATCAATAATCCCGACAAGCTACCCTATCTTATCCAATCGTGGATAGATGGTGAACTTATCTCTGGGCAAAGCAAAGCGGACAAAGCCCCCTTTATTGCGACACCACCATTATTTCGTTTAGAGGCTGAACGGCAGAACGTACTTCGCGTAGTACGTGCGGGCGGCAATTTACCAGAAAATAAAGAATCCATATTTTGGATGAATATAAAATCTATTCCTTATGCAGACAAAAGGGAGAATTCGCTACAAATCGCCATCAAGACACGTATAAAAATGATTTACAGACCAGCAGGTATCGCCACCACGCCTGAAGAAGTCGTAAAAACTATTATATGGAAACGGACCGGTGATTCTGTGCAAATCACTAATCCATCAGCGCACTATTTCACTTTCTTTAACGTAAAGATTAATGGTGCTGAAATTAAAGACGTTCCCATGGTCTCTCCGCAATCAACTGCCAGTTTTATACTACCGAAAAATATTATCGGAAATTCTCTAAGCTGGCAATATATCAATGATTATGGCGGGACCAGCCAGTCTTTTTTTCAGACATTATGAACGCTCATAGTTACTGAGCAGCCGTAAATAACGTTAGGGCGCTATGGATGCGCACTACCTGTCACGCCGGTTATTTGGCGGTGATAAGAAGGGAATCAAAATAATGAAAAAACCGCAGAGAAACGGCTCAGTCGGATTCAAACATTCCTATCTTGCTTGGTTCATCTCATGCCAGCTTGCTGCCACGCTTGGCATAATTGGAATTGGCGTAGCGAACGCTGAAGAATATTTTAGTCCGGCTTTGCTTGAAATCGATAATCCAATGCAGGGAAATGCCGATCTTTCTATTTTCGAAAAAAGCGGCAACCAACCACCTGGTGTCTATCGCGTTGATATTTACCTCAACGGAACCATGATCACCACTCAGGATGTCGACTTTAGCTTATCTACTGATGCAGCAGGTAATCAAAGTCTACAACCTTGTCTGAACGCAGAGATGTTAAGAGAGTTAGGCGTCAAAGTCGCACTTTATCCAAACATTAGCGTAACGAAAGAGTGCGTAAACCTCAGCGAAGATATTCCACAGGCCTCTGCTCGCTTTGACTTTGAACAGCAGCGCCTAGACATTAGCCTACCTCAGGCATCGTTAAATCTTCAGGCTCGCGGCTATGTATCGCCAGAAAAATGGGACAGCGGTATTCCTGCTCTGCTTATGAACTATAACTTTACAGGCGCTAATCAACAGGCTGAAAATAATAAAAAGCAGGATAGTGAAAACTATTACTTAAACCTTAGAACCGGTATCAATTTAGCCGATTGGCGTCTGCGTAATTATTCTACGTGGAGTCGAGATAGCGAGGGTAGCAATCGCTGGAAATCGATTAATACTTACTTGCAACGCGACATTAAGGTATTAAAGAGCCAATTAGTCTTGGGTGATAGTACCTCACCAAGCGAAGTCTTTGACTCGGTTTCATTCCGGGGGGCGCAATTAGCTTCTGACGATGACATGCTTCCTGACAGCATGAAAGGTTACTCACCAGTGGTCAGAGGTATTGCTCGTAGCAATGCGCAGGTCACTATCAGGCAGAATGGCTATGTTATTTACCAAAGCTATGTTGCACCGGGTCCATTTAATATTTCAGATCTCTATCCAACATCAGGCTCTGGTGACTTACAGGTCACGATTAAAGAGGCTGACGGAAGTGAGCAGAATTTGGTGGTGCCTTTTGCTGCTGTTCCGGTTTTACAGCGTGAAGGCCGACTCAAATATAGCCTGACCAGTGGTCAATATCGCTCTTACAACAGTGATACCGAGAAAACAGTCTTTTCGCAGGCAACGGCCATTTACGGTATGCGCTATGGCGCCACTGCCTATGGCGGTATTCAGACGGCCAGTAAGTACCAAGCTTTAGTCGCGGGTTTGGGGCAAAACTTAGGGCGCATAGGCGCACTATCTGCTGACGTCACACAGGCTTGGACAACGCAACAAGATACGCCAAAAACCAGTGGTCAGTCTTACCGTCTGCGCTACGGCAAGAGTTTTGTGGATACCGGTACTAACTTCAGCATTGCGAGTTATCGCTATTCAACGGCGGGCTTCTACACATTGCAAGAGGCTTTAGACAGTTATAACAAAGGTAATAGCAACACTACGGATCAGAAAAAGAACCGTTTTGAACTGACCATGAGCCAGAACCTATGGGATCAAGGCGGAGCTATTTCACTCAGCCTGGTCAAAGAAAGGTATTGGAACAACAATCGCAGCACAGAATCCGTGGGCGTGGGCTACAACAATACATGGTCAGGCATTTCATACGGCCTGAATTATACCTACAACAAAAACGGTACAGACAGCTACGGGTCCCGCACTTTATATACTGACCAAGTTTTTGCTCTTAACGTCAGCGTGCCGCTAAATAAATGGTTACCGGGTGGCTACGCCACTTATGGGATGAGCGGCAGTAAAAAAGGAAATACCACTCAGAATCTGGGCTTAAGCGGAACAGCGCTGGCTGATGATAATTTAAATTATAACCTGAGTCAGGGCTATGGCAGTGAAGGTCAGGGCAACAGCGGAAGTGCTGCTATCGATTATAAAGGCGGCAAAGGTGAGCTCAATCTGGGTTATAGCTATGACAAAAATCAGCGACGCCTGAATTATGGGTTAGAAGGTGGAGTAATAGCCCATGAAAATGGTTTGACCCTCTCTCAGCCACTGAGCGAAACCATGGTACTGGTAAAAGCGCCAGGTGCGGGCGATGTCAGAGTGACAGGTAATTCTGGAGTTAAAACTGATGGGCGTGGATATGCCGTAGTGCCATACGCAACGCCATACCGTAATAACCAAATTGTCTTAGATACTCAAACACTGCCTGACGATGTAGATATCACCATGAGTTCAACGTCAGTCATTCCTGCCCGTGGGGCCGTGGTACGTGCAGATTTCAACCCTAGAGTGGGTCAGCGCGTATTAATGACCCTCACCCGCAGTAATGGCGCGCCGGTGCCTTTTGGCGCGATGGTTAGCGACCTCAACCACAAAGGTTATAGCGGAAATATCGTCGGTGACGATGGTCAGGTTTATCTAACAGGGATGAGTGAATCTGGTCGATTGGGTGTGAAGTGGGGTAACGCATCTTCGCAATACTGCGAGGTGAATTATCGTCTGCCTGAATCAATTGAAGCCACTAGTATTGAGTTGTTGAAAGGGGAATGCCGATGAAATCGAACAAGGATAGAAATAATTTAAATAGCAATATTTACCGACAGTCGGTGATCCCTGCTAAATACAAGCTTATTAATGCCAAAGTATTAACACTGCTGGGTGTCAGCATCGCCATGGGTCTGTTTAGCAGTGCAGCAAACGCTTATACCTGCGGGCCTGACACTAGTACTAAAGTCTATAATTTTAATATGAATTATAACTTAACCACGCCAGAAGATAATATGGCAGGGATGGTAAAGCGTAATGCTTACTCCTGGAACACCGCAGGGGATTATACAGTTTCATGCGCATGTAATGGGACATATATGGCCCCGTATATTACAGCAACGGTGCCTGAGCACGGTGGGGTCGTTTATAATGACGGCACCAATAAATTCTACGCCATCAGCCGTTATTTAGCGGTATCAAGCAGTGTGTTTGTTGCGGGCGGTTTAAGAAGGGTAATCCCTGCACCATTCCATCTCAGTAATCAAAATACCGTTGGAGTAACATGCACTCGAAGTGGTTTCTGGGAAACTGGAAATAAAGGTACTGTTTCACTCTATTTTAGAAGAGCCTTCGTTGGCGTGCAGACTATTCCAATGACTAAAGTTGTGGATATTTTCGTCGCCACAGACAGTACGAGTAAATCAACAGTTCCCGTTGCATCAGTCTTTATGAGTGGCACTGTCACAATCCCTCAATCTTGTACCATTAATGGTGGTGGCGTCATTACAATCCCCTTTGGGGATATCATCGCGTCTGATATCAGTACAAAGGGTCAAATGGCTAAAGGTTTTGTGCCAAAAAATCAGCAGTTAAACGTAGCTTGTAATAACATTTCTGAAGGTGTGAAGGTGAGCTTGTCATTCCAAGGGAAACCGGATGCCAGCGAACCGAGCGTTCTGTCAACTACTAACCAGAATGTAGGTGTGAAAATTGAAAATGTCTCAGGAGAGGTGATCCCACCAGTAAACGGAGGGTTGTCGCTGAATATGAATTACGCCACGCAGTCTGCAACGTCACAAATAAAACTATATCCAATAAATACCACGGGACAAATGCCAGAGACTGGTAATTTTACAGCTACAGCGACCATTCAGGCCGAAATTGAATAATTTAGCGCGCTGTTACCCATAGCATTCATCATAAGTATGAATGCTATTTAAAGTTTACAAGGATGTTCAAATGAAGATTGTTACAATAGCAAAAATTAAGATGGTTACATTAATAATGCTAATTATTGGCGTAACTCCTTATTCCCTCCAGTCGGCAACCCTTTTACAAGTCACTGGTAATATCAAAGCCGGGCCTTGCCGAGTCAATTTTCCTACCTCAGGCGTTGAGGTCAATCTCGGCGAGGGAATACGACAATATACTTTAGAAAGAGCAGGCTCCGCAGCACCTTGGGTAGATTTTAGTCTGCAGCTAACTGACTGTCCTAAAACTACCACTAACGTGACTTTGACAGTCAATGGCACACCGGGGTCAGCAGGTTCAGATACCTTTATCAATACTGGGTCTGCTACTAATGTACAAATACAAGTTCAAAATCAGAGTGATAGCCGGATATTAGGTAATGGGGCTAATGTGACGCAGGCGGTTAATAGCGCTAACTCTTCCGCTGAATTTAGTTTGCAGGCACGGGCATATTCTACTTCTGGTAATGCCAAGCCGGGGACTATAGCAGGCAGCATGCAGGTTAGCTTCACATATCAATAAGTAGGCTTTTAACTAGAGGAAATGATTATAATTTACCGAGATTATTTGGTTTTGGAAAATATTTTTCACTGCTGTTACTGAATGGCAGTGAAAAATATATAGGCCATGCATTATGAGGAATATATTTTGAACATCAAGATGAGAAGGTGCGTATTTTGCCAATGTCGCCGTTACACCGTATTGCATCGTCATCATTAATGAGGACCTTAGCTGTTAAAAACGGTGGGGTGATAATTATGGAAAGTTGCCCAGTGACAGCCTTAGGAATGCGTCGTCTTCTGCTTGAAGATTGTGATATCGGTAAAGAGATTATTCATGCCAGCACTCTGGCGGATATTGTTCCGCTAATTAAGACACACCGCCCAAAGCTGCTGATAATGGATTTGTGCGGAGAAAATGAATCCGTGTTAGATGGGCTGAGACTTTTACCTTCTATTTATTCTCGCTGGCCTGAGATGAAGGTTGTGGTCTGCACCGCCTTCAGCGAATACATAATATTGCAATTGGTCGCTTCGTCAGGAGCTCACGGTATCTTATTAAAAAGTGAACCCACAATCGCCTTCCTTAAATGTATTTCACAGACTATGACAGGAGGGAATTTTTATAGCCCTAAGCTACGTCAACTTCTGCGTTTGTCAGAATCAGATAAAGAGATAATGGCGCTAACCCGGCGGGAGCTTGATGTACTGACTTATCTTTTTTCTGGCATGAATGTCTCTTCAGTAGCCGCAAAAATGCACCGTGATATTCGCACCATTAGTACCCATAAACGCAACGCCATGGCGAAATTAGGTTTTAAGAACGACAGTGAGTTGTTTGCGCAAGGAATATGGATGATGAAAGCCTGGCCTGGCGGGTGTTTCTGAAATAGAAATACCCGGCCCATCTCAATGGCATACATCAAATAAAACAGGGAGTTATATTGTGCATGTGATGCCAACTTCACCACTTAAGATAGCGCTGATGGATAGCAGCCCGCTAGCACTGGTCGGTTTAAGTTACTTTCTTGATTCGCTGGGTATCGCGAAAGAAGTCATTTTGCAAGAAAGTAGCCTTAAAAAAGTAACCGAAGCTTTTATGTATCAATCCGTTGATGTGCTGATCACTGATCTTTACAGTCAGAATGAATCCTTCACCGAAGGGCGAGATATTATTCTGAATTTATGCTCGCAACATCCTAATCTGATTCTGATTGTCTACACGTCATGTCAGTCCGGGGAAAATATGCGGCGGTTGCTTTGCGAGCCCAATATTAGCCTTATTGCGCGCAGTGAACCCTTAGCCAAAATTGTTGACTCTTTTAAGCAGGCGTTGCAGGGCCGGCGTTTCCTCAGTCAGAAGATCTGTGGCTATCTGTCGTTGCAAAACAGCTCGATAGAACTTTCCGCTCGCCGACTTACTTGTAGTGAAAAGGAAGTGCTTAAACAACTGTTTAACGGAATGAGTTTAGGAGAGATAGCCAGCTATCGTAACCTCAGCATCAAAACCATCAGTGCGCATAAGTGCAATGCAATGCGCAAATTATCGGTTAAAAACGATGCCGAATTATTTATGATGAAAGACAAGCTCTATCTCTAAAGCGCGGGCTTTTTGCAATAATCAGTTAATGGAGTATATGAACGCCCTTCAAAAAAACTATTGAAGGGCGAAAACAATGACTGTGACTAGATACGTAACATTAAATTTCAACTGCCACATATTGCGAAGCCGTTGTAGCAGTATAAATCGTGGTATTTTGAATGTTGCGATGACCTAAATATTTCTGAATCACAATAGTATCAAGACCTTTATCCGCTAATGCAAAGCCACAGGCATGTCTGAGCATATGAGGATGTACCTGTACATCAAGTCCCCCCGTTTCACCATATTTACGTACTAATCTATAGAATTGCTGCCTCGAGAGTTGCCCGCCGTGCTTTGATAAAAATAACCATGGTGTATCTGCATCAATAAATCGAGAGCGGAAGATTAGCCATTTTTCAATCGCAACAATTTCACGAGGTTGTAAAGGATGTTGGACCGCGAAACCGTTCTTCAAACGAGAGACGGAAATCCTGTTAGTTTTTAAATCAACGTCGCTGACCCGCAAATTAATCAGTTCTGTGACGCGTAAGCCATGTATGAAACACATTAACAGCATGCATTCATCACGCGCGCTATTTCTCCCCATTGCTGTTGCTGCAATTATTTTTTCTATTTGTTTCTGATCTAAAAAATTCTGCATTTTTATTTCCACCTATCCTTGGTTCACTAAAGTATATATATAGCGATTTGTGGGAGTTAGTTCCGCTTATTTAATTATTTGGTTTTAGTTCACGGCGCTGAAAAAAAAGCTAATTGCGTAGTAATCAATAAAGCCCCCGCCAGATCCAACAGCTTGCTGAAGGGGACAGCGCGCCGGAACCTCGGAAAGCGGGCAATCTTCAGTGTCTCAGCTAACCCATTCATCTAACGAATAACCGCCATTTATCACCTTTGTTCCAGCAATCAGACCAGCAAGGTTTTGGCATGCTATGCGTGAAATTGGATCCATGGCTTTCTGGCGATGGATGATGCACCAACAGGAATAGACCGGTGGCTGAAGAAAGCGATCTCGAAAAAAGCGAAGCCCCCACACCCCACAGGCTTGAAAAAGCCCGAGAAGAAGGGCAGATCCCGCGCTCGCGCGAACTGACCTCCATGCTGATGCTGGGGGCCGGTTTTTCTTGCTTTGGATTTCGGGGGAGTCAATGGCGCGCCAGTTGGCGGTGATGATCTCTCAGGGGCTGAATTTCGACCATGACATCATCAGCAATGACCGGCAGATGCTGCGCCAGATGGCGTCGCTGCTAGGCCGCGCCGTTTGGGCGTTGTTGCCGGTGATCGGCGGGTTGGTGCTGGTTGCGCTGGCCGCGCCGCTGCTGCTGGGCGGGTTGAATTTTAGCGCCAAATCCTTTGCGCCTAAGTTTAACCGTCTGGACCCTATTGCCGGGCTGAAGCGCATGTTTTCGGCGCAGGTGCTGGCAGAGCTTTTGAAAGCCGTGTTGAAAGCCACCATTGTGGGCTTTATTTGCGGCCTGTACCTGTGGCACCACTGGCAGGACATGATGCGTCTGATGGCGCAGCCGACCATTCCCGCGCTGGCCGAGGCCCTGAGCATGGTGGCGTTTTGCGCCATGATGGTGGTGTTCGGCCTGATCCCGATGGTGGCGTTCGACGTCTTCTGGCAAATCTGGAGCCACATTAAAAAGCTGCGGATGAGCAAACAGGACATTCGCGACGAGTTTAAAAGTCAGGAAGGCGACCCGCACGTTAAAGGCCGTATCCGCCAACAGCAGAGAGCCATGGCGCGCCGCCGCATGATGGCCGATGTGCCGAAGGCCGACGTTATTGTTACCAACCCGACGCACTACGCGGTGGCGCTGCAATACAGCGAAAGCAAGATGAGCGCGCCGAAGGTGTTGGCGAAAGGGGCGGGCGAGGTGGCCTTGCGCATTAAAGAACTGGCCGCCGAACATCGAATTCCGACGCTGGAGGCCCCGCCGCTGGCGCGTGCGCTTTACCGTCATAGTGATATTGGTCAGCAGATCCCCGCCGCGCTCTATGCTGCGGTCGCGGAGGTGCTGGCGTGGGTATATCAGCTCAAGCGCTGGAAGCGCGAGGGCGGATTAATCCCGAAAAAACCTGAACATTTACCGGTGCCTGAAGCATTGGACTTTGCTGGAGAGACAGAAACACATGGGTAATCTGGCCGCGCTGCTGCGCTTACCGGGCTTCAAAGATACACAATGGCAGGTGCTCGCCGGGCCTATCCTGATCCTGATTATATTGTCGATGATGGTGCTGCCTTTGCCGCCGTTCATCCTCGATTTGCTGTTTACCTTCAACATTGCGCTGTCGATCATGGTGCTGCTGGTGGCGATGTTCACCCAGCGTACGCTCGACTTCGCCGCCTTCCCGACCATTCTGCTGTTCTCGACCTTGCTGCGCCTTTCGCTCAACGTGGCCTCGACGCGTATTATTTTGCTTGAAGGCCATACCGGCGCGGCAGCTGCTGGGCGGGTGGTTGAAGCCTTCGGCCACTTCTTGGTCGGCGGCAACTTCGCGATTGGTATCGTGGTGTTTATCATCTTGGTGTTGATCAACTTTATGGTTATCACCAAGGGTGCCGGGCGTATTGCCGAAGTGGGCGCGCGTTTCGTGTTAGACGGCATGCCGGGTAAGCAGATGGCTATCGACGCCGACCTCAACGCCGGGCTGATTGGCGAAGATGAAGCCAAAAAGCGCCGTTCCGAAGTGACACAGGAAGCTGATTTCTACGGCTCAATGGACGGTGCGAGTAAGTTCGTGCGCGGTGATGCCATCGCGGGCCTGATGATCATGGTAATAAACGTGGTCGGCGGCCTGCTGGTGGGCGTGTTGCAGCACGGCATGGATCTCGGTCACGCGGCGGAAAGCTACACCTTGCTGACTATCGGTGACGGCTTGGTCGCGCAGATCCCCGCCTTGGTTATTTCCACCGCGGCGGGCGTTATCGTCACCCGTGTCGGCACCAACGAAGACGTCGGCGAGCAGATGGTCACCCAGCTGTTCCGCAACCCGCGCGTCATGATGCTCAGCGCAGGCGTTTTGGGCTTACTCGGTCTGGTGCCGGGCATGCCAAACTTTGTTTTCCTGCTATTTACCGGCGCTTTACTGGCTCTGGCGTGGTGGACTCGCGGCCAGCAGCAGAAGCCTGCGGCCACCAAAGAGACGGTGCAGGTGGCTACCGAAAGCCAACAGTTGGTGGAAGCCAGTTGGTCTGATGTTCAGTTGGAAGACTCTCTGGGGATGGAAGTGGGTTACCGCCTGATCCCAATGGTCGACCACGCGCAAAACGGCGAGCTGCTCGGGCGTATCCGCAGTATTCGTAAGAAGTTCGCGCAGGAGATGGGCTATCTGCCGCCGGTGATTCATATTCGCGACAACCTTGAACTGCCGCCGGCCGGTTACCGCATCTTGATGAAAGGGGTGGAAATCGGTTCTGGCGAAGCCCATCCGGGCCGCTGGATGGCGATTAACCCCGGCAATGCCATTGGTCAATTGCCGGGTGAAGTGACGCAGGATCCGGCCTTTGGTCTGGCCGCCGTGTGGATTGAACCGGCGCTGCGCGAGCAGGCGCAAATTCAGGGCTTTACCGTGGTGGAAGCCAGCACCGTGGTGGCGACCCATCTTAATCATCTGATCAGCATGCACGCGCAGGAGCTGTTTGGCCGCCAAGAGACGCAGGAGCTGATGGAGCGCGTCAGCAAAGAGTTGCCGAAGCTGACTGAAGACTTTATTCCGGGCGTGGTGACGCTGACCACGCTGCACAAAGTGCTGCAAAACCTGCTGGCCGAGCGCGTTTCTATTCGCGACATGCGCACTATCATTGAAACCTTGGCCGAGCATGCGCCGAACCAGACTGATGCCAACGAACTGACTGCCGTGGTGCGCGTCGCGCTGGGCCGCGCCATCACTCAGCAGTGGTTCCCGGGCACCGGCGAAGTGCAGGTGATTGGTCTGGACACCGCGCTGGAACGCCTGCTGTTGCAAGCATTGCAGGGCGGTGGCGGATTGGAGCCGGGCTTGGCCGAGCGCTTGCTGACCCAGGCTCAGGCCGCGCTGCAACAGCAAGAGATCAACGGAGCGCCGCCGGTGCTGCTGGTCAATCACGCGCTGCGCGCTTTACTGTCTCGCTTCCTGCGCCGTTCACTGCCGCAAATTGCCGTGATGTCGAATCTGGAGATGAGCGACAGCCGCCAGATCCGCATGACCGCCACCATCGGCGGGGAGTAATCGATGAAACGAATGGCTACAGGGCTTTTAATGATGTGCTGCTCGGCGTCCGCTCTGGCGGCGTCGGGGTCATGGTCGGATAGCAAGGCGGGGGTGACGCTGCAAAATCGCGGCCAGATGGCTTCTGCTGCCATGCTCAGCCCTGCGGCCAATGCGCCGGTGATGCAGTCGCCCTCGGCGGCTATCGACACTATTAGCTGGAGCTACAGCCTGCTGGGGCCTGAACCCGCGGGTTTACAGGTGCAGCTATGCAGTAGCAGCAACCGCTGCCAGCAGCTCGACGCCGCGCAGGGGCAAACCCGCAACTTCTTTGGTCAGTCGGCTCAGTCTTCTTTCAGGCTGGTGTTTGGCGTCGAAGGGCAGGGCAGGCTTAATCCGCCGCTGCGCGTGGTCAGCCAACAAGTGATTGTTAATTATCATTAAAAGCGCTACTGAAGCTTGGGGTTGAAGCGACATACTTCCCCGCCAAAAACAAAAATATCGCCGATTGAGCGATATTTTTTTGTCTGAGTTTTGGCTTGTCTGGATGTAATACGCAGTAGAGAGAGTGAGAAATTGGGGGGGAAGTTATACCGAAATCTTGCGCACGGTCTGGCCGCTGACCGAAGTCTGGCCGTTCGGGCCATAGAGCTTTTGCGTTTGGCTGGCGCCGAGAATGGCCATGGCCTGCGTGTTGTAGTCAATTTGCTTATTGAGCAGCATGCCGTTGTGGCGGTTTAGCGCGCTGAGCTTCTCACTCAGTTGCACCACGGCTTTCCACATGGCAGCAATTTCAGGCTGGCGCGAATAGGGCGCAGTCTGTTTCAGTCTCGCGTCATGTTCCCGACGCTGTTTATCAAGATAATCGACGGTGGTCAGCAGGGAGCTTTTTTGTTCAGTTATATTTTGCAAAGCTACCCCATTGACGCGGCCAGAGCAGAGCAGGGTTTGTTCATGTTGAATGATCAAATCCAGCGCTTCCAGCGTTTCCACCAGCGTCTTCATGGTCTTGATAAAATCTTTCATCGGGCTTCTTTACCTTTCAACTTAAGCTTAATGACTTAAATATCGTTGAGATAGGCCTGCGTGTCCTGCAACAACGCATCGGCAATTTTGCCGGTATCCATGGTCAGTTTGCCGTCACGGATAGCCTGCTTTAACTGTTCTACACGCGCAGTATTGATATCTTGTGAGCTTGATTTGGTCAGCACGGCCTGAGCGTCACTCAGGGTGACGGCGGTGCCGCTAACCGGTGCGCTGTTGGTGCTCTCTTTGCGTGTCACTTGCGCATTGGTTTCAGACGGATCGCGCTGTTGAATCGGGCTAACCGGTTGCGATGCCTGAGTGCGTTCGATGCTCATAATACTTCTCCCAATCTGATATGCCGTCAAATTGCGGCTTTGATATCAGGTTATCGACACTTTACGGAAAAACTTTAGCCTTTATTGCAACGGCAATGAAACATTCGTCAGATGGCGATACTCACCGTGCCGTCTGCTGCCACTTTGCCGTTAACAATCTGCCCGGAAGGCATTCTGACCCGTACCGTTTCACTGGCGGCGGCGTTATTCATCGCCTTGCCCGAGCTGGAAACATTAAAACCGGTTCCCGTCGCCTGCACCTGAACTTCCTGCCCGGCGTGAACAATCCACGGGCGGCGCAGCATCGATAAGGTGAGCGGTTGGCCGACATTAATGTTGCGCAGCGTCACGGCGTTGACCGCCTGCTGGCTGTCAAGAATAGCCCTTGGCGGCAATAAGTCCAACCTGCCGGTTTTCTGCTGCATATCGGCCTGCGTCAAATGCGCGCCGGAAGAGACATTGCGCGCCGCCACCCAGTAACGCCCGCTGACCTGCACCTGTGCCTGTACGTAGCTTTTCTGCCCGTTGCAGTTGACCGCCACGGAGACATTCCCCCACGGACGCGCGTTGGGCGAAAGCGAAAGCTGCGGCGACAGGCACTGCGGCTGGCGAGCGGCAGGGGTGTTGATGATGCTTTTCACCTGTGTACCGTTAGCGGCGTATTGCTGACTGAAAAACTGCTGAATATGTCCCGCCAGCGGCGTGTTGTTATTGTCTGACGCCGTCGACGGCGCTGCTGCCAGCACCGCGCCCGGTATCAGGCTCAGTAAAAACACGCCTGCTTGTCCACTCTTCAGCTTAGTCATTTCGCCTTACGCCTCGTCATGATGGCCTCTAGGGGGAACCCCACTTCTGACGACAAGTCTACCCGCAGTTTGCTTTTCCTAAAGGGACAAATAGCGGGGCATTTTACGCTTATTCCCGCGATAGGTTGTTGACATAGGGATTTATGCTGTCGGCTCCAAATTCTCACTTTGCGGAGGGCGCATGCTCGACAAATTGAACGCCGCACTACAGTTCCAACAGGAAGCGCTCAACCTGCGCGCCCAGCGGCAAGAAATTCTTTCGGCGAATATCGCCAACGCGGATACCCCTGGGTTTCAGGCGCGTGACATCGATTTCGCCAGTCAGCTACAGAAAGTGATGGAAGCAGGGCGCGCTAACGGCAGCGGCATGTCGCTGGAGTTAACCAACGCGCGCCACATTCCTGCGGCGACCAGCTCAGGCCCGGATCTTGATCTGATGTACCGCATTCCAGACCAGCCGTCGATGGATGGCAACACGGTGGATATGGACCGTGAGCGTACCAATTTCGCGGATAACAGTGTGCGATATCAGACTGACCTGACCGTATTGACCGGGCAGGTTAAAGGCATGATGTCGGTACTTCAAGGATAACCAGTATGTCGATGCTTAACATTTTTGATATCGCCGGTTCGGCGCTTTCCGCCCAGTCGCAACGCATGAACGTCAGCGCCAGTAACATGGCCAACGCCGACAGCGTGACCGGCCCGGATGGTCAGCCTTATCGCGCCAAGCAGGTGGTGTTTCAAGTCAACGCTGCGCCGGGCCAAGAAACCGGCGGTGTGAAAGTGGCCGAAGTAGTGGACGACCCGGCACCGATGCGCATGGTGTTTCAGCCCGGCAACCCTATGGCCGACGCCAAGGGCTATGTGCAGATGCCCAACGTCGACGTGGTGAGTGAAATGGTCAACACCATCTCCGCCTCACGCAGCTATCAGGCCAACGTCGAGGTGTTGAATACCACCAAGTCGTTGATGATGAAAACCCTGACATTGGGTCAATAACGGAGCCGCTTATGTCAGTTTTAAGTTCAGTCAACGACAGCACCGACAACACCATCAATACCAATAACGCGGCACCGAAATCCACGGCGGATGACCTGTCGAGTAACTTCCTGACCCTGCTCGTCGCCCAGCTTAAGAACCAAGATCCTACCAACCCGATGGATAACGCCCAGCTCACCAGCCAGTTGGCGCAGATCAACACCGTGAGCGGCATCGAAAAACTCAACACCACCTTGGGCAGCATTTCCGGCCAGATCAACAGCAACCAGTCGGTTCAGGCCACGGCGCTGATTGGTCACGGGGTGATGATTGAAGGGCGGGCGATTCTGGTGGGCAGCTCAGACGGCAAAGTCAGCACCACGCCGTTCGGCCTGCAACTCGAAAGCGCGGCGGACACCAACAACGTGGTGATCAGTGACTCTACCGGCAAAGTGGTGAAAACCATCGCGCTGGGTTCACAGACTGCCGGTGTCCACAGCTACACCTGGGACGGCAAGCAGGATGACGGCACGGCGGCACCGGATGGCGCTTACACCTTCAGCATCAACTCGACTAACGGCGGCCAGCAGATGGTGGCTACCGCGCTGAACTACGCGTTGGTCAATGGCGTTACGAATGACAGTTCCGGCGCAGTGCTGGATCTCGGCGTGCGCGGCACCACCACACTCGCCAATGTTCGACAGATTTTGTAGCAGATTGAAGATTACACACAGCAGCATAAACAGAAATTTATAATTTTAACCTATTGATTTTGCTTTGAATCGCTCTTATTTCAGGACTGGAGACAGCCCTGCAACAAGAAGGATGACGAGCAAAAAGGAGCAGACCATGAGCTTTAACCAAGCAGTCAGCGGCCTGAATGCAGCATCGACCAACCTGGACGTGATTGGTAACAACATCGCCAACTCCGCCACCGCTGGTTTCAAATCAGGCACCGCCTCATTCGCCGACATGTTCGCCGGTTCACAAGTGGGTATGGGTGTCAAAGTGGCCGCCATTACTCAGGACTTCAGCGACGGTACCACCACCAATACCAACCGTGGTTTGGACGTTGCGCTGAGCGGCAACGGCTTCTTCCGCCTGACTGACTCGAGCGGCGGCGTGTTCTATTCACGTAACGGCCAGCTCTCACTGGATGACAAACGTAATCTGGTGAACACCCAAGGTTTGAGCGTGACGGGCTACCCGGCAACAGGGACTCCGCCAACCATCGCTCAGGGCGCACAGCCTGTGCCGTTGACCATTCCGAACACCATGATGATCGCCAAGCCAAGCAGCAGCGGCCTGATGGTGGCTAACCTGAACTCCAGCGACAAGTTGCCGAAAAACACCACTTTCTCGAGTTCAGACCCGGATAGCTACAACTACGTCAACACCATTACCACCTATGACTCACTGGGCAACAAGCATGACAACAACGTTTATTTCGTTAAGTCATCTGACCCAACGACGCCGAACTCTTGGGACGTTTACTCACAAGATTCCAGCGTTTCGGGTTCAACGGCTGGCAAGCTCGGCACCTTGAATTTCAATCAAAACGGTACGCTGCGTGACGTGACACTTCCTCCTGTTCCGCCAGCAACGACCACAACGACGAGTACTACTCCAACCTTCTCTCTGCCAATGAACACAGCCACTAACGGTGCTGCAACGCCACAAAACGTTGCGTTGAGCTTCCTCGGCAGTATCCAGCAGAACACCGGCAGCAACAGCATCGGCGCGTTGAATCAGGATGGTTATGCAGCAGGCCAGATGACCGGCTACCAGATCAATAACGACGGCACCATCACCGGCGTCTACTCCAACCAGAAAACCCAGCTGCTGGGCCAAATCGTGATGACTAACTTCTCTAACCCAGAAGGTCTGAAATCCGAAGGCGACAACGTGTGGTCCGCGACCCAGTCTTCTGGTCAGCCAATCACCGGCATTGCAGGTGCAGGCGGCTTTGGTGAGATGAAAAGCGGGGCGCTCGAAGCGTCAAACGTCGACTTGAGTAAAGAGCTGGTCAACATGATCGTGGCTCAGCGTAACTACCAGTCGAACGCGCAGACCATCAAAACCCAGGACCAGATCCTGAACACGCTGGTCAACCTGCGCTAATCGCGCTGAATGACAGACGCAAAAGGAACGCACTATGGATCACGCTATCTACACCGCGATGGGTGCTGCCAGCCAGACGCTGAACCAGCAGTCGGTCACCGCGAGTAACTTGGCCAATGCCTCAACGCCGGGTTTTCGCGCCCAACTGATGGCGCTGCGCGCCGTGCCGGTTAACGGGCCAAGCCTTGAGACTCGTACCTTGGTGACGGCCTCCACGCCGGGTGCCGATATGACTCAGGGCCAGCTTAACTACACCGGTCGCCCACTGGACGTCGCGTTACAGCAGGACGGCTTTTTGGCGGTGCAGATGCCTGATGGTTCTGAAGCCTATACCCGTAACGGGGATCTTCAGGTTTCGCCGAACAATCAGTTAACCATTCAGGGGAACCCAGTGATGGGTGACAACGGCCCGATTGAAGTGCCGCCGAATGCACAACTGACCATCTCGGCCGACGGCACCATTTCGGTGCTTGAGGCGGGTGCGGACCCGAACACCATGGGCCAGCTTGCCCAGTTAAAACTGGTGAAAGCCAACGGCAGTGAAGTGACACGTGGTGATGACGGCATGTTCCGTCTCACTCCGGCGACGGCTCAGGCCCGGGGCAATACCCTCCAAGCCGACCCGACCATCCACGTGATGCCGGGAACGCTTGAGGGCAGCAACGTCAAACCTGTGGAAACCATGGTTGACATGATTGCCAACGCCCGTCGCTTCGAAATGCAAATGAAGGTCATCCACAGCGTGGATGAAAACGAACAACGCGCCAACCAACTGCTGTCGATGACCTAACGGCGGCAGAGGAGTAACAACATGATCCCATCGCTATATATCGCGAAAACTGGCCTTGACGCGCAGCAGACCAACATGGACGTCATCGCCAACAACCTGGCGAACGTCAGCACCAACGGGTTCAAACGCCAGCGCGCGGTGTTTGAAGATTTGCTGTACCAGACAATCCGCCAGCCGGGTGCCCAGTCTTCCGAGCAGACCAATCTGCCGTCAGGCTTGCAGATTGGTACCGGTGTTCGCCCGGTCGCTACCGAGCGTATCCACGCGCAGGGCAACCTGTCGCAGACGGATAACAGCAAGGATATCGCCATCAAGGGGCAGGGTTTCTTCCAGGTGCAACTGCCTGACGGAACCTCGGCTTATACCCGCGACGGCTCTTTCCAAGTTGACCAGAACGGTCAGTTGGTGACCTCCAGTGGTTATCAGGTTATCCCGGCCATCACCATTCCGGCCAACGCCTTAAAAATCACTGTTGGCCGTGACGGTATCGTCAGCGTGACCGTGCAGGGGCAGGCGGCACCGCAGCAGGTTGGGCAACTGACGCTGAGCACGTTCATCAACGACTCTGGTTTAGAGTCCACCGGTGAAAACCTGTATCAGGAAACCCAAAGCTCCGGCGCACCGACCGAAAGCACGCCGGGCCTGAACGGCGCGGGCCTGCTGTACCAAGGCTATGTTGAAACCTCAAACGTTAACGTGGCGGAAGAGCTGGTCAATATGATCCAGACTCAACGCGCGTATGAGATCAACAGCAAAGCAGTATCAACATCCGACCAGATGTTGCAGAAGTTAACTCAGCTTTAAGAGTAAGAAAGGTAACGCTCGGCGTTATCTTGGCCTGCGGGGGACGGTACGCCGCCCCCGTTACTTCAGGCTCCGATTCATTCTTTTTCGAAGGCGATTTCCGTGGTGACCATGAAATTAACGTCGGTAAACAGTGCACATTTTCACCGACATGGCGTGTTGGCTCTGCCGCTATTAGTGACCTTACTGCTCAACGGGTGCGCGTATATGCCGCATAAACCCTTGGTCGAAGGCGCCACCACGGCTCAACCTGCTCCTGCGGCACCACCGGTTCCGAACGGTTCGATTTTCCAATCCGTTCAGCCGATGAACTATGGCTATCAGCCCCTGTTTGAAGACCGTCGACCGCGTAACGTCGGCGATACATTGACGCTGGTCCTGCAAGAAAACGTCAGCGCCAGCAAAAGCTCCTCCGCCAACGCCAGCCGAAATGGCTCAAGCAAGTTTGGCGTGGCGACCGCACCGCGCTATCTGGAAGGTCTGCTCGGCAATGCCCGTGCCGATATGGATATCTCCGGCGATAACACCTTCGGCGGCAAAGGCGGCGCGGCGGCGAACAACACCTTCAGCGGCACCTTGACCGTGACGGTCAGCGAAGTGCTGGCGAACGGCAACCTGCGCGTGGTTGGCGAGAAGCAAATTGAAATTAACCAGGGTACCGAGTTTATCCGCTTCTCCGGCGTGGTGAACCCGCGCACTATCAGCGGCTCCAACAGCGTGGTTTCCACGCAGGTGGCGGACGCCCGAATCGAATATGTGGGTAACGGCTACATCAATGAAGCGCAGAACATGGGCTGGTTGCAGCGGTTCTTCCTAAATGTATCGCCGTACTAATGAGGCACTCATGCGAAAACTAATTTCCGGCTTACTCTGTATTACGCTCTGCGCGGCGGCCGCGCTGCCAGCTTCGGCGCAAAGAATTCGCGATCTGGCGACCATTCAGGGCGTGCGTGATAACGCCCTGATCGGCTACGGCTTGGTGGTTGGCCTCGACGGCACCGGCGACCAGACCACGCAAACGCCATTTACCACCCAGACGCTGACCAACATGCTTTCGCAGTTGGGGATAACGGTGCCGCCCGGCACCAACATGCAGCTGAAAAACGTGGCGGCGGTGATGGTTACCGCCAAGATGCCGCCGTTCGCTCGCAGCGGACAGGCTATCGACGTGGTGGTGTCATCCATGGGTAATGCCAAAAGTATTCGCGGCGGCACCTTGCTGATGACCCCTATGAAAGGGGTCGATAACCAAGTTTACGCGCTGGCACAGGGTAACGTGCTGGTGGGCGGCGCCGGAGCTTCGGCAGGCGGCAGCAGCGTGACGGTTAACCAGCTCTCCGGTGGCCGTATAACCGGCGGGGCAACCATCGAACGTGAGCTGCCAAGCACCTTCGGCACCGAAGGGGTGATCAACCTGCAGCTTAATGATGAAGATTTCAACTTGGCCCAGCAGGTGACTGACGCCATTAACCGCCAAGGCACGATGGGCACGGCGACCGCGCTGGATGCGCGTAATATTCAAGTGATGGTGCCGCGTGGCAACAGCTCTCAGGTGCGTATTTTGGCGCAGATCCAGAACGTGGAAGTGACCGTCGGCCCGATGGATGCCAAGGTTATTATCAACTCGCGTACTGGCTCGGTAGTGATGAACCGCGACGTGACGCTGGACTCTTGCGCCGTGGCGCAGGGTAACTTGTCCGTCGTGGTCGACAGACAAAACGACGTTTCCCAGCCAAATACGCCATTTGGCGGCGGCCAGACCGTGGTAACGCCGAACACCAATATTTCCGTGCGCCAGTCGGGCGGAGCCTTGCAGCAAGTTCAGTCGAGCGCCAGCCTGAACAACGTGGTGCGCACGCTGAATGCGCTGGGTGCGACGCCGATTGACCTGATGTCAATTCTGCAAGCCATGAAAACCGCAGGTTGCCTGCGCGCTGACTTGGAAATCATCTAATGAGCGATCTTATGTCGATGTCCGGCGCTGCGTATGACGCGCAGTCGCTGAATAAACTGAAGGTAGCGGCCAAGAATGACCCGCAAGGGCAGGTCAGGGAAGTGGCGAAGCAGTTCGAAGGCGTTTTCGTGCAGATGATGCTGAAAAGCATGCGTTCCGCACTGCCGCAGGACGGCCTGCTGAGCAGCGACCAAACCCGGCTTTATACATCGATGTACGATCAGCAAATTGCGCAGGACATGTCCGCCAAAGGGCTGGGCATGGCCGATATGATGGTGAAACAGCTGACCGGCGGCAATCCTGAACCCTCTGAGAAGGCGGGAACGGTGCCGATGGCACTGGACAACGAAGTGCTGAGCACCATGCCGGTTCAGGCGATGGAGCAGATGATCCGCAAAGCCATTCCGAACGCGCCGGACCGCACTTTGGGCGGCGCGCCACTGCCACAGGACAGCGGGCAGTTTGTCTCACGCCTGAGCATTCCGGCGCAGGTCGCCAGTCAGGAAAGTGGCATTTCACACCAGTTGATTATGGCGCAGGCCGCGCTGGAATCCGGCTGGGGCCAGCGCGAGATCCCAACCACTGACGGCAAGCAGAGCTACAACGTGTTTGGTATCAAGGCGGGTGGCAACTGGACCGGGCCAACCACTGAGATAACCACCACCGAATACACCAACGGCGTGGCGAAGAAGGTGCAGGCCAGCTTCCGCGTCTATGGCTCCTATGTCGAAGCCATCAGCGATTACGTCAAATTGCTAACCAACAACCCGCGCTATGCCCACGTGGCCGCCGCCAACACGCCAGAACAGGCTGCCCACGCGCTGCAAGCCGCAGGTTATGCCACCGATCCGAACTACGCCGCCAAGCTGGTGAATGTTATCCAGAAAATCAAAGGGGCGGGCGCGCAGGCGGTGAAAGCCTACAGCACGGATCTGAGCAAAATTTTCTGAAAAAACTCTCTTTTACGGCTCAAGTTCTCAAGGCATTAGCCGATAACTCTTTCATAGCGGAAACAGGGCGCGAGTCCCGATTTCCATAACACCTTGATTTTATATCATCCGCCGGGCTGGTTCCGGGAGCAGAAGGGTCACTCATGTCCTCAAATGGCTTAATTAATACCGCAATGAGCGGACTGAATGCGGCTCAGGCTGCACTGAGCACGGTGAGTAACAACATCGCCAACGTCAGCGTGGCGGGCTACAACCGCCAGACGGCCATCATCGTTCAGAGCAACGGCAACAGCACCGCGGCGGGTTACATCGGTAACGGTGTTAACGTCAGCAGCATCAACCGTGAATACAACGCCTTTGTTTCCAACCAGTTGCTGGGTGCCAGCACCATCAACAGCGCCTTGGGGACCCAGTACGCTCAGGCGAGCCAGATTGATAACCTGCTGTCGAACACCACCACCAACTTGTCGAGCACCATGCAGAACTTCTTCAAAAGTTTGCAAACGCTGACCAGCAACGCCGGTGACAGTGCGTCACGTCAGGCGGTTCTTGGGCAAGCGCAGGGGATGGCGGCACAGTTCAACAGCGCGGCCAAATACCTCGGTGACATGAACACCGGCATCAACCAGCAAATCACCGACAATGTGAATCAAATCAACGATTATGCTTCACAAATCGCCAAGCTGAACCAGCAGATCACCGCCACGCGCGGCAGCACCGGCCAAGAGCCAAACGCGCTGCTGGACCAGCGTGACGAGATGGTCAGCAAGCTCAATGACATTGCGGGCGTTACCGTGACGCAGCAAGACGGCGATGCCTACAACGTCTCCTTCGCCAACGGCGTGCCGTTAGTGCAGGGCTCGGATACTCGCAAAGTCGTGGCCATGCCATCCAGCGCGGATCCAAGCAAAATGACCGTCGGCATGACCCAGCCTGATGGCAGCGTGACCGAAATTAGCGAGAGCCGCATTACTACTGGCGCTTTGGGCGGCGTGTTGTCTTTCCGCAAAGACAACCTCGAGCCAGCTATTAACCAGCTCGGCCAGTTGGCGCTCTCCATTGGCAGCAGCTTTAACGGCGTGAACAAAGCCGGGTTTGATGTCTCCGGGAACGCCGGAACCAACTTCTTCAACTTCAGTAATCCGTCGACTATTTCGAATACTAAAAACACCGGCAGTGCCAGTATGACGGTGACCTACGCGGACGCCACGGCGGTGAAAGCCAGTGACTATGTGATGTCCTATGAAGGCGGCAAGTGGACGGCAACGCGCACCTCCGACGGGGCAAAAATCACCCCAACGCAGAGCACCGATGCCAATAACGTCACCACCATGACCTTCGACGGTATCAAGATTGATGTCACCGGTACCCCGGCCGAGAAAGACAGCATCACGGTGAAAACGGTGAGCAGCGCCGCGAGCAGCCTGAATGTCGCGCTGACCGACGGTTCACAAATTGCCGCCGCAGGCAAAACGGATTCAGGTGCCAGCGATAACACCAACGCGCAGAAACTGCTGGATTTGCAAACCGCCAAGCTGGTGGAAGGTAAATCTACCCTGACCGGCGCGTATGCCAGTCTGGTCAGCAGCGTGGGTAACCAGGTTGCGAGCCTGAAGACCAACACCACGGCGCAAACCAACATCGTGACCAACTTGCAGCAGCAACAGCAGTCTATCTCGGGCGTTAACACCGACGAAGAGTACGGCGATTTGCAGCGTTATCAGCAATATTATCTGGCTAACGCGCAAGTGATTAAGACGGCATCCACCATTTTCGATGCGATCATTAACCTGTAACGCATTCAGCGCGACTCGATAAGGAACTGATGCCATGCGCCTTAGTACCAACATGATTTACCAGCAAAACATGAACAGCGTCTCGAATGCCCAGTCGCTGTGGCAGGACACCGGCGTGCAGCTTTCCACCGGTAACCGCGTGAACAAGCCGTCGGACGATCCGCTGGCCGCCTCGCAGGCGATTATGGTGCAGCAAGCACAGGCGCAGAATGACCAATACGCTATTGCGCGTACCTTTGCTAACCAGAATATGAGTCAGGAAGAGAACATCCTGAGCAACGTCACCACGGCTATCCAGAGTGCGCAGAGCCTGATCGTTAACGCCGGTGACGGCGCGTTGAGTGACGATGACCGCGCGTCATTGGCCACCAAGTTGCAGGGTATCAAAGACCAAATCGTCAATATGGCGAACAGCACCGACGGTAACGGGCGTTTTATCTTCGGCGGTTACAAAAGCGATAAGCCACCGTACAGCGTGGATGCGACCACGGGCGCAGTGACTTACAGCGGCGGTGATGAAGCCATTTCCCAGCAGGTTGATGCCAGCCGCACCATGACTATCAGCCACACCGGCACGCAGGTCTTCAACACGCTGACGGCCAACGCAACCAAAGAGCCAGACGGCTCTGCTGGCGAGAGTGACATCTTTAAAACCATCGACGGCGCGATTGCTGCGTTGAAGACGCCAAAAGCGAATTTCGCCAACCCGACGGATTACACCGCGGCCATTGATAAGAGCAACCGTGGCCTGAGCAACTCGCTTAACAACGTGTTGTCCGTGCGCTCGCAGTTGGGTACTCAGCTCGATGAGTTGGATAAGCTGGATTCGATGGGTGACGACACCAAACTGATTAACGGCGACAAGCTCAACGCGCTGGTCGGCACCGACTGGACCGCGGCTATTTCGCAATACAGCTTGCAGCAGGTCGCGCTACAGGCGTCATACAAGACCTTTACCAGCATGCAGGGCCTGTCACTGTTCCAAATGAATTCTTAATTCCCCAAGAATTCATCTCTAACAAGTCTCACCGAAAGGAGCCCGCTGGCTCCTTATCATCACGCCTTTTCTGAGCGTACTTAAACCGGGTGCGTTCAGTTTGTATGTCACTTTGTCAGCCTAAGGGCAGGGTGACATACACTTTTTATTTTCAATTGCATCTTTTTGAGGTCAAAACCGTGGGCTCGCCGCCACACCGGCCTTGAGGTCTACACCTTGCGTTGCCACGCAAACTGGCTTTAAGGTCAAAACCGTGGGCTCGCCGCCCACACTGGCCCAAAGGGTTTTAAACGAAACCCTTTGGAATCCTGCGTTTTTTGCTGTTTTAGATCGAGGCTTCGCAGGGTCAGAATGGCCGTGTTTCAGGTATTTCAGTTATCGCCGCGAAAAGCCGTCGCTTAGGCGATTCCCTCAGTTCGGGCTTCGAGCCATAGGTCTCGAACCACTCCCTCGGCGTCATTTCTGAACGCGGCCTACTGGCATTTAAACCGTGCCGTTTCAGTGGGGGTTTTGCTTTGCTCCTTCTCCTCTCAGAGGAGAAGGCAGGGATGAGGAGTGGTTTAACTCAACGCACAATGCGGCAAACCTCACCCCAGCCCTCTCCTTGAAAAGGAGAGGGAGCAAAGCAAACTGAGTGGGAGAAGGAGTAGCCTCAACCCAACTAACCAAATACCGCCAGCAGCACCGGGAACAGGAAAGGGGCGATAAGCGACGTCAGGATGCCGCATATCACCAGCGCCAGCGAGCCGAAGGCGCCTTCTTGGAAATCGACTTCTGCGCAGCGGGCGGTGCCTAGGGCGTGGGAGGCGGTGCCCATGGCTAGGCCGCGGGAGGTCTTGGTGGTGATGCGCAGAATATTCAAAATCGTGTGACCAAACACCGCGCCGAGAATACCGACGAAAATCACGCACACGGCGCTTATCGCCGGAATGCCGTTGATTGAGTGAGCCGTTGCCATGGCGATGGGCGTGGTGACGGATTTCGGCAGGATTGAGGCGGCCAGCTCAGGCGTGGCACCCATCCACAGGGCAATCGCCGTGCCGCTAGTCATCGCCACCATACTGCCGATAAAACAGACGCTGATGATCGACTTCCAGCGGGCGCGTATCTGGTGCAACTGCTCATACAGTGGGAAAGCCAGTGCAACCACGGCGGGTTGCAACAGATCATTCAAAATCTTGCTGCCAGCGAAATAGCGGGCGTAGGGAATATTGGCCACCAGCAGCAGCGGGATGATCACCACCATCGACATCAACAGCGGGTTCAGCAGCGGCAGTTTCAGCTTAATGGCCAGCTTGCGGGTGGCGAAAAACACCAGCAGTGTTAGAGGTAACGACCAAAGTATGTCGATCATGGCTTCTCCTCAAGGTCGCTAACCAGCGGTTCCTCGCGATGGATGAAGTGCGAGCAGTAGGCTGTCACCACCAGTACCACCAGCGTGCTGACCAGACAGGAGACCACCAGAGGGCCGAACTGGGCGCGCAGCATATCGTAATAGGTCATCACCCCGACGCCGATAGGCACGAACAGCAGGGCCATATAGCGAATAAGCACGTTACAACCCGGTTTCACCCAGCGATAAGGCAAAACCTGCGTTGAAAGCAGGCAGAAAAGGATCAGCATGCCGATAATGCTGCCCGGAATAGTGATCGGCAGCAGTGATGAAATTCCGATGCCAGCGTATAAGCAGGCGTAGATCAAAATAAATGACCTTAAATATTGCAAAAGCAGTGTTATTACGTTGCGCATAGCCTTCATCCCAGTAAGGTGACGCATTCATCATACAATTAAACCGTGATCTAAACCACAAAAAGGAGTATGAAATTAATGCATGAAGTGTATGCCATTTTGGAAACTTACCTCGAGTAACTTTGCAGTTTTCTCTGTGCTTCGTGGCATTTGGCTCTATCCTTAACGGACGAAAAATAATCGAATGGAGTCCTGATGAAACCACTTTTTCGTCCCGCAACCTTAGCCGTGCTGTCGGCGCTACTTATCTCTCCCGCCTATGCCGTGGATAAATCGCCCGATTCGGTCCCTGAGGCCACAGCCAAGGTTGAAGAGTTGGCAAACGGCTTGGATCACCCTTGGTCTTTGGCATTTTTGCCTAATCAGCAGGGCGCGTTAATTACCGAACGCTCCGGACAGTTGAGGCTATGGCAGGCGGACAAAGGCTTGTCGAAACCGCTGTCTGGCGTGCCCAAGGTGTGGGTTGCCGGGCAGGCCGGGTTATGGGATGTCCGACTGGCACCTGATTTCGCCACCAGCCGCCGCGTCTATCTGAGCTTCGCGCAGCAGGGCGACAAGGGGCAAGCCAATGCCGCGCTGGGATACGGGCGTTTAGCCGAAGATGGCAGCGGCCTGCAAGACTTCAAAACCATCTTTGTGCAGCAACCGGCGCTGAGCAGCGGGATAAATCTCGGCGGCAGACTGGCCTTCGACCCGCAGGGCAATATCTTCATGTCCACTGGCGACAATAACCAGCGCATGGCGGCCCAGCGGTTGGACAGCCTTAAGGGGAAAATCCTGCGTCTGACCCCGGAAGGCGGGATCCCGCAGGATAATCCTTTCGTCAATAAGCCACAGGCCAAGGGGGAGATCTGGACCTTTGGCAATCGCAATCCGCAGGGATTGGCCATTAACCCGTGGAGTCACGCGCTGTGGGAAACCGAGCACGGCCCGCGCGGCGGGGATGAAGTCAACCTGCCCGGGGCGGGGAAGAATTACGGCTGGCCGCTGGCAACCTACGGCATCAATTATTCAGGGCAGCCGATACCCGAGGCCCAAGGCACTCGGCTAAAAGGGGCTGAAGATCCTCTCTACTATTGGCCGGTCTCGCCCGCGCTGAGTGGCATAGCGTTTTACAACTCGGCGAAATTCCCGCAGTGGGACCACTCGCTGTTTGTTGGCGCGCTGGCGGGGAAATCTTTAATTAGGCTGACGTTACTGGGTAACAAAATCACGTCGGAAGAGCGGCTGCTAAGCGAACGTAATGAGCGTATTCGTGAGGTGCAGCTGGGCGAGGATGGCTATATCTATCTGCTGACCGATGAGAGTAACGGCAAGCTGTTGAAGGTCGCGCCGGGAGCCTAGCGCGCAGGGAATAATGGCCGGAAAGCCTCCGGCCATTGCGACATTAGGTCAGAGCAATCATCACATGCTGCTGATAACCCGGACGTTGCGTGAGCTGTTGATACCAGCGCTCGACGTGCGGGTGTTTCAGCCGTTCGATGTCCAAACTGAACCACGCGTAGGCTAAGCAGCCTACCGGGATATCTCCTAGACCGAACTGCTCGCCGGAGAGCCAAGTTTGCTTGGCTAATACTTCATCGAGCATCGCCCAAGCCTTCTCAAAAGCCGCCATACCGGTGGCAATCACCTGAGGATCGCGCTGATCTTCAGGGGTGCGGATCAGGCTGACATACACCTGCCGGAAGGGAATGGCTAAGGTGCCGCTGGCCCAGTCCAGCCACTTATCTGCGGAGGCGCGCTGCTGAGCGTCGGAACCCCAGAACTGCGGCTGCGCGGCGCGTTCTGCTAGATAACGCAGTATTGCATTGGATTCCCACAGCACGAAGTCGCCGTCCTGCAAGCAAGGGACTAAACCATTAGGGTTGAGCGCCAAAAAGCTCGCTTCGGTGTTTTTGCCATATTGGCCCCCGGCGTTAATTAGCTGGTACTGCTCGCCAAGCTCTTCCAACAGCCACAGGACTTTCTTCACATTGGTCGAATTTTCACGACCCCAGACCGTTAACATGATAATCACTCCAACAAAGTAAAAAGAGGGGCGGCTCAGCTGTGAAAACGCGTCCAGAGCGAGATCAGCAGCCAAGCGGCAAGTGTCCAGCACAGTACGCCGCCGAGTAGTGCATAGGGCAGTTTCATTGAGCCGACGAGGAAATAGAGGGCAATCAGGTAGACCATGTAAGGAATAACGGCCCACAGCCCGAAGATGATGGTAGTGCGTAATGCTTCAATACTGCGTTCGGTGCCGACAATGTAGTGGGCGATAAGCGCAAAAGTGGGAAAGAGAGGTAATAATCCGGCGATATAGTAATTTTTGGTTTTCGACAATAAGCCGATCGCCACCACCATCAGCGCGCCAATCAGCGCCTTTATGAGCAGACCCATCTTCAATTTCCCGTCGTCTTACCGCGCTATGTTGAGAGTCCATTGCGGGTAAGCGCTTTATAGTTATCGTAAATACCCCATGCCGTGGCACAAACTTGCCCGAGTCACACTTTGTGGTCAAGAGGCGCAATAAGAATAAATATTGCGCGGCGAAACTCAACAAAGCCTAAAAATCACGACTATTCTAACAATCTTTACATTGCAACGGTTTCATCGCCGCGGATAAAACGGTAGGTTTTAGTCTCGGCGAACGTTTCACTTTTCAGGCGTAAATCTGTTTGAAAGATAAGATAAATTTCAGTTACATGGACAAAAGCGCTGATAACCTATGACAATTTCTCCTAAATTCCAACGGACCTTCCAATGCGCGCTCGGCGGCGGCGTTATGCTGCTGGCGCTTCCTGCTGCTCAGGCAGATACCAACCCCGTAGCCCCGCAGATTAACGCTAAATCTTGGGTGTTAATGGACTATAACAGTGGGAAAATACTCACTGAGTCCAACCCTGACGCCCGTCTTGACCCGGCCAGTCTGACCAAAATCATGGTCAGCTATGTCGTGGGTCAGGCAATTAAATCCGGCAAAGTGACCCCTGATGACATGGTGTCCGTGGGTCAGGATGCGTGGGCGACCGGCAACCCGGTGCTGCGCGGCTCCTCGCTGATGTTCCTCAAGCCGGGCGATAAAGTGCCGGTTTCCGAGCTGAACAAAGGGATCGTGATCCAATCCGGTAATGACGCCAGCATCGCCTTGGCGGACTACATCGCCGGTAGTCAGGACTCCTTTGTTAGCCTGATGAACCGCTATTCGCAGCAGCTCAAGTTGGATAATACCCACTTCAAAACTGTCCATGGCTTGGATGCCGACGGCCAGTACAGCTCGGCCAAAGATATGGCGCTGCTATCACAGGCGCTGATCCGCGATACGCCGGACGAATACGCACTGCACAAAGAAAAAGAATTTACCTTTAACCGCATTCGCCAAATTAACCGTAACCGCCTGTTGTGGAGCAGCAACCTCAATGTTGACGGCATCAAGACCGGTTACACCTCCGGCGCGGGCTATAACTTGGTTTCTTCGGCCAGTGATCCAAGCGGCATGCGTCTGATTGCCGTGGTGATGGGCGCGCCAAGCGACCGTATTCGCTTTAGTGAAAGCGAAAGCCTGCTGACTTGGGGCTTCCGTTTCTTCGAAACCCTGACACCGATTAAAGCCGGTAATGCCTTCACCACCCAGCGCGTGTGGTTCGGTGAAGAGAAAATGGTGCCACTGGGCGTGGCGGAAGACGCCTCCCTGACCATGCCAAAGGGCCAGTTGAAAAACCTTAAGGCCAGCTTCAACCTGACCAATAAAGAGCTGGAAGCCCCGCTGAGCAAGAATCAGGTAGTGGGAACCGTTGATTTTAGCCTCGACGGCAAAGTCATCGACTCGCGCCCGCTGGTGGCCTTGCAGGAAGTGAAAGAAGGCGGCTTCTTCAGCCGCATTTGGGATTTCGTGATGATGAAAATCAGCGGCCTGTTTGGTTCGATTTTCGGCAAGTAATGTAGACTTTCTAGCCAATTAAAAGGCCCGGCATATGCAGCCGGGCCTTTTCTTTTTGTGGTGCTTCAACGGCTGTTATTCGCGAACCCAGCCTTTGCGGATTGGCAGGGCAAAGCTAAAGCGATAGAGCTTGTCCAACCCTGCTGAGATCTGCTCGCCGAACAGGTTCCACACTAGCTGCGAGAACAGACAACCCACCATGCCGACCAGTAGGCCGCCGAGCATGTCCAACGGCCAGTGTACGCCGAGGTAAACGCGGGACCACGCAATGCCAAGGGCGGTGACGATTAACAGCGCGCCAGACCACAGGCGATGCCAGAACAAGAACGCAATGGCAAAGGTGAAAATCGCCGTGCCGTGGTCACTCGGGAAAGAGTCATCCGGCGCGTGATGCAGGAAGTTATAGCCAAAGCCTTCAACGAACGGACGTGCGTGCGGGAACAGCATCGACAGAGTTTTTGCGCAGCTCATTGAGAACAACAGCGCGATGACGGTCTTAGTCACCAAGGTACGCTGGAAAACGATATGCTCGCGCTGGCCCCAAAGCCAAAGCCCGATAATCAGCATCGGTACAATCATAATCATGTCATTGGCCATAAAGGTGGCAAACTTGATCATCGCAGGTGGGGAGGCTGGCGTGGCGTTAATCCAGGTAAATAAAAGATGGTTTAGTTGCTCCATGCTTGGCACCTCAGCACGGTTTTTTGTTCACTTTGAATCTGCAAAATTACTACCCTCATCATCATCGGAGTCAGCCAAATAGGCGGCTGAAAAGGTTCTACTCACTTACTGACCATAATTCCAAATTTCGGTTCAACGTTAGTTTGAGTTAAACGTCGGGTAAAGGGGGATCGTCTGAATATCCCGGTTTCATTGAGCTACGGTATAGGTTCAGAGTGAAATCAGTTTATGGGATATAAATTAAGAAATCCTTAAGTCGGGGGAGGACCAGCCTCCCGACTTAAACAGTCTGAACAATATGATGGGGTAGAAAAGAGAGTGTGTTTGAAGCAGCGCGCTATTAACGCGGTTTTTGTGCGGCGAGCAGGAACATCATTGGGCGTTCGGTTTCTTCTTGCAGGGCAGGCATGCTGGCCAGTTGCTCGGCAGAAGGCCCCCATTCATCAACCTGAGTGATAATAAATCCACTCTTGATCAGTAGGTTGATATAGGTTGCCAGCTTGCGATGCTGCTTGATAACCCCTTCGGCAAACCAGTTGGTGACGCGTTCGCCTTCGCGCTGATAACCATCTACCGGCCAGGTTTTCTGCCCGCTGGTGGTGGTCAGCCAGCCCGGTTGCGCCGGTGCGGTGAAGATAGGGTGCTCAGCGGAGAAGACAAAATGCCCGCCCGGAACCAGCGATTGATACACCTGGTCGAACAACCCAGACAGGTTTTGCAGGTAATGCAGCGCCAGCGAGCTGTAAGCCAAAGAGTAAGTCTCAGCCGGTAATGTCAGGTTATCCAAGTCTTCGCGACGGTAATCGATGTTGTCATCAGCCGTCATACTGCGGGCTTTTTCCAGCATCTTTGCAGAAATATCCAACCCCAAGACCTGTGCCGCACCCTGTTCGCGCATATAGCGGCAGAACCAGCCGTAACCACAGCCGAGGTCGACCACCTTTGTTCCGCGAACCTCGGGCAGCATAGCTTTCAAGGCAGGCCACTCCGGCGCGCCGTCTAGGCCATGTACCGAACGGTTAAGTTGTGAATAACCCTCGAAAAATTGCTGATCGTCATAAATGTTTTGAGCCATGTTAATGATTCCTTTAAAACGTTATCCTGTGCCGTATAGGCCCACATAGTGTAGTGAAAAAAGTCAGGGAGAAAAACGTTTGGAGATTCGACAGGCGGTTCAAGCAGACATTGAGCTACTGCGGCAGCTAGGGATTTCGACCTATAAGCACTATTTCGGCGCACTGTGGCAAAGCCCGGCGGAGCTTGAGGCCTTCCTGCACAGTGACTTCTCCCGCGAAGTTCTCACTCATGGCTTATCCGACCCACAACAGCAGTGGTGGGTTGCCAGTGAGCAGGGAGAACTGTTGGGGTTCGCCAAGGTGCATGACCAACAGCCGCTGCCGGAGAGCGAGCGCACCGGTGCTATGCTTTGTAAGCTCTATCTCCAGCCGGGAGCAAAATCGCGCGGTTTGGGTTCGCGCTTATTTAAGCATCTGGAGCAGCAGGCGCGCGGCCGCCAGCAGGGCTTACTTTGGCTGACCGTGTTGCAGAGCAACACGGCGGCCATCGCGTTTTATCAGCGTCAGGGCATGGTGATTCACAGTGAATCGGCCTACGTGACGCCGACACAATCCACCCCGTTGTGGACAATGAAGAAGGAGTTAGGATGAGAAGGGAGGAGCAATGGTCAGAGTAAAACTGGGCGGGCTATTTATCACGCTGGCAGAGGATGAAGAGATCCCTGCGGAAGAAGAGCTTTACGAGCATTACACCTACATTATTCGCTCCCAGCCGCGCGGTTTTGAGATCTTACGCTACGATCCTTATGCAGGTTGGAAGCGCAAACCTGACCGTTGGTTCTCGACCGGGCACAACGCCTTTGTCTTTGCCTACGAGTCCTATGTTGAAGAGTGGAATCAGGTCGATGGCCGCATCGGCGGGCCTTCTCATACTGTAAATCGCATTATTTAGACCTTCGCAAGGAACGCCCGTGGACCACCCTTCAGCAGACAAGATTATCGATTTGTACCAGCGCAACAGCGCGTATTGGGATGATATTCGCAGCGACCGGCTGATTGAGTCGCCGTGGCTGGAGAGCTTCCTCAATCTGCAACCCGCCGTGGCCGACATTCTGGATATTGGCTGTGGCTCCGGCAAGCCGATAGCCCAGTTCTTCGTCGAGCAAGGGCATCGGGTGACGGGCGTCGACGCCTCAGAGGCAATGATTGCGCTCTGTCGCCAGCGTTTCCCCGCCCATCAGTGGCAAGTGGCTGATATGCGACAGCTCGCGCTCGGGCAGAAATTTGATGGCATTCTGGCGTGGGACAGCTTTTTTCATCTCAAACGCGACGATCAGCGCGCAATGTTTGCCCTCTTTGCGCAGCACGCCAAGCCCAACGCTGCGCTGATGTTTACCAGCGGCCCGGCCGACGGCGAAGCGATTGGCCAATTGAATGGTGAAACGCTATATCACGCCAGTTTAGCGCCAGAAGAGTACCGCCAACTGTTGGCTGACCATGGTTTCCGCGTCGTGAAAACCATAGCTGAAGACCCTGATTGCGGCGGCCACACCATTTGGCTTGCGCAGGCATTCCAGCCTTGAAATCAAAGAAATAGAGCATTAATAAATAATCACCAATGGTTATATAAATTAATGCTTTTAAAAATTTATTAAATTATTTTTTCATGAAAATCATATGGATGTGATATTCTCCTCATTAAAGCCACTTCATACACATTGCATTTGCTAAACCATGGTCTAATTTTTAATCAGGTGTCGGCGACATGCAAAAGCAGCCCACCTACACAGCCCGTATTTAATAGCTCTGGCTTAATCATTCAACTGCAATAAGGGTATATTCATGAAAGAAAACAAAGAATTGCGCGAATTGTCTATGGACGAAGTTGATGCTGTAAGTGGTGGTGGATTGATCGGTGATTTGCTAGGTACCGTGGGTCAAATTGTGACGCCACTTCCTATTGTCGGCCCGATTTTGGGCGGGATTTTAGGTAACATTGGCGGCAAGTTCCCTCTGTAAGTTTTCCCAAAAGTATTTGAAGAAGCTCCGTTTATCGGGGCTTTTTTATTGGGTCAAGCTCAGATAACGATTAAGCTAAGCCAACTGATTTTCAGGCCGGAGCAAAGCATGACCTTCGATTGGCACAGCGCACCTTTATCCCGCAGCACGGTGATAGATAAGACCTATAAAAACACCCAAAACGTCCGCCGCTTCCTCACCCAAGAGTGCGGCGAAAACTTCAAATTCGACCGAGATTTAATGGCTTGGATCCGCAGCGGCGCGGCTAAGAATTTGGGAGATGTGGCGGATGAGTGGGTTAGGCGTTGGGGATAGAGCACCCTCAATAAATTGAAAGTGCTAATTAATGATGAGCTATTTAACTCTTTTTATACTGATACCAGAATTCGGTCCAGGAGGGACTCCCAGTGCAGTTTCTACACCAGTATTATTTCGAAGATCATCCAAGATATTTTGAGGTTTGAATTTTGCACCAATTATTGCTTCTGACTCTGGGCGCGGCTTTTCAGAGTGTCTTGCTCTATAAGCTTCGACAAATTCATCACCTTCGGAGATTGCTCGACTGCTTAATCCACGAGCATACAAGCGATTAAATTCGCCTTCTGCCAGAGTCTGTGCCGCAGTGTATGGAACCCGAGCTTGAGTCATTTCCTCGCTTTTGGGTTTTCTTCTAGGGTAAAATTCAGCAAGCAGACCTCTATTTTGAATCTCTTTTTCTAACCACGCATCATCTTGCTGAATGGCTTCTTCCAACAAAGTTGGCCAAATTTCTTTGCCTCTTGTTGTCAGATAGTTACTGAGATAAAAGCGCTCATTTTGCTTATCGTATTGGATTTCTTCCGACATAAACTGCCGAGTAGTTTGGTCTAAATCTAAATAGTTTAAAGCCATTATTATTTCCGCCGTATGTAAAAAGATCAAAAACAGCAACAATAAGTAACACCTTGCAACATTTAGATATCTACCATAATAGGTAGGTTATATCAAAAGATTAAATTCCCTTAATGCAGTTAATAGCCAAGTTGGTTACTAAAGGGCATAGCCACTCCGTCGCCAAATAGAAGGCGTTTTTTATATAACTATTTGTATTTAATGGTTTTTTTCAGAGAAAAAGAAAAAACCCGATAATCTTGAACCTAAACAGGCGGGATTATCGGGCTCTCCAAAGTGGGGACTTCAAAGAAAAGCAGTGGCATTAATTAAGACTGCCTTTCCTGAACAAAGTTCGTTCAATGCTGCAAAAATCTAAAAAAATTATTGATTTTTTTAATGCGCATTGCGAATCAATGAGTTAAATCAGCCTCCCGGCCAGACAATTACTATCAAGGTACCTGCCAAGGTCAACAATACGTTAGCGATAGCGTAGGTTCCGGCGTATCCGAGGGCTGGTATGTTGCTGCGCGCGGTATCGCTGATGATCTCCATGGCCGGTGCGCAGGTGCGGGCACCCATGATGGCGCCGAACAGTAGGGCGCGGTTCATGCGCAGCACGTAAGCGCCGAAGATAAAGCAGATAACCACCGGCACCAGACTGACGATTAACCCTGAAATCAGCATCTGGCCGCCAATCGCGCCCAGACCCTGGTTGATCCCCGCACCGGCACTCAGGCCGACACCGGCCATAAACACCATCAGGCCGAACTCCTTCACCATGTTCAACGCGCCCTGCGGGATATAGCCGAAAGTAGGGTGGTTAGCACGTAAGAAGCCGAGCATGATACCGGCGAACAGCAGCCCGGCGGCATTACCGACGCCAAAACTGAAGTTCTTAAACTGGAAGGTGATAAGGCCAATCATCAGGCCGAGAATAAAGAAGGCGCAGAAGGCCAGCAGGTCGGTGACCTGACTGTGAATCGAGATAAACCCGATGCGATCGGCCACGGCTTTAACGCGACGCGCGTCGCCGCTGACCTGCAACACGTCGCCTTTATTGAGCACGATGCTGTCGTCGATCGGCATCTCTATCTGGCTGCGGATCACGCGGTTAAGGAAGCAGCCGTGGTCGGTCAAGTTCAGCTGGCTCAGGCGTTTGCCCACCGCGCTGCTGTTCTTCACCACCACTTCTTCGGTCACGATGCGCATGTCCAGCAGGTCGCGGTCGAACACCTCTTTGCCGTTACGGAAGCTCGGGTCAAGGCGTGAGTGAGCGTCAGGGTAGCCCACCAGCGAGATATCGTCGCCAACCTGCAACACCGCGTCACCGTCCGGCGTCGCTAAAATGCCGTTACGGCGAATACGCTCGATGTAGCAGCCGGTCTGGCGATAGATACCCAACTCGCGCAGGTTTTTGCCATCGGCCCATGCCACCAGCTCCTGACCCACGCGATAGGCGCGGATCACTGGCAGATAAACTTTGCGTTTGCTGTCGGTGTCGAGGCCGCGCTCGCGTGCGATTTGTTGGGCGCTGGTTGGCAGGTCTTGGTGCTGTAATTTTGGCAGATAGCGCGCGCCAAAAATCAGGCTTACCAAGCCAATTAAGTAGGTCAGGGCATAGCCGAGGCTCAGGTTATCTAGCTCCGGCCCGAGCAGTTTATTGCCGCCGAGAGTGTTCCTGAGCGTGTCTCCGGCCCCCACCAACACTGGCGTTGAGGTCATGGAGCCTGCCAGCATACCGGCGGTCAGCCCGATGTCCCAGCCGAACAGCCGACCAAGGCCAAAGGCCAGCAGCATCGCCGTGCCGACCATCACCAGCGCCAGCATCAGATAGTTTTTGCCATCGCGGAAGAAAATCGAGAAAAAGTTCGGACCGGCTTCGACCCCGACGCAGAAAATAAACAGCATAAAGCCGAGGTTGAGTGCCTCAGTATTAATGCTGAAATGTTGTTGGCCGAGCAGCAGGGAAACGACTAATACGCCGATGGAATTTCCGAGTTGGACTGAGCCCAAACGTACTTTTCCCAGACAAAGTCCGAGCGCTAAAACTACAAATAATAACAGGATGTAATTCCCGTTTAACAAACTAGCGACGTTTATGTTCACAAAGATAACTTATTGTTTACCAACAAATTCTTGATATGAGGGGTTGTAAGGGATAAATTCAATAGCATTATATTTTAACCGCTTATTCTAAGGCTAAGGATATAAACGGTCACTGAAACAACGCCATTTTGCGCGTTATTTTAGTCATAGATTGTTCATTCAGCCAGATAAAAGCGGGTGTTAGCACCTTTTAAGCATGTTTTGTGTTGCACAGGCTGTGCAGCTTAGCAGGGGAACTGCGGGGCGATGACGAATTGACTCAATTCTGTTGCTGCCTATTAGCAAAACTTTAAGGAGGAAGAACTGATGCATGTGCGTTCTAGCGTCGGCCCAATTATATGCTGCGTGCTGTTTACGTTGATTTTTGTCTTACTGAAAACCGAAGTCATTGTGGTTCGCCACATTACCCCCGGCCCGGAATATGGGCTGCTACTGTTTATTTTCCCCGGCATTATCACGGCTCACTTAGTGAAGCGCTATGCATTACGCTACGCCTTTCTTGGGGCGCTGCTGGCTATCCCGGTGTGCTATTTATTGCGGATACTCTATTTCGTCCGCGTGCGCACCTTTATACAAGAGTTAGCCTACGCCGGAAGCGCCATTTTCTGGTGCGTGATGGGCGCGCTGTTCTACCTATTGATTCGAGCTATCGTGCTGCACATGACCAAAGAGTAGTGGGGCATTAGCCAAAAAAGAAAGGCGCTCAATGAGCGCCTTTTTGCTGTGTGGCCTTTGCCACGTCTCAGTCAAATTAAGACTGGAACAGAGCCAGATGTTCTTTAGCGTAAGCTTCGAAATCTGTGCAACCACCGATGTGGGTGGAGTCGATGAAGATTTGTGGAACAGTCTCAACCGGCTTACCGACCGTTTTTTCCAGATCGGCTTTAGAGATGCCTTCAGCGTGGATATCAACGTAACGGAAATTGAAATCATCACGTTCTTCAGTCAGTTTTTCAGCCAACTCTTTTGCACGTACACAATAAGGACACGCCGGGCGCCCGAAAATCACTGCAAACATGGAGACTCCTTGATTTTTTAATGCCAGTAAAATGAATAAGTTAAAGTGTGACTGGTCTTAATTTTGTTAACTGCGTCACCTTTTGATGACGGTACTATGCCTGTTACCTACGTCAAAAAAAAGTAGGATTTACCTGTCAGTTTGATGCCCTGCGCCTATCAGTCAGGCGAACGAACTTATTTATCACACTTTTGCTGCCCTGAATAATGCCGCGTTTTGTTACAGCATTTGAGGTTAACGCGCTTGCAAAGCAATGAGCTAGCATCAATGATTGTCAGCCATTAGGCTCTTATTTTGTTTTTGTTCAAGGATTTCCCATGACGCCCACGATTGACCTCCTGCGCTCCCACCGTTCTATCCGTTCTTTTACCGACCAGCCAGTTACCGATGAACAGCGCGAGGCTATTCTCGGCGCGGCGCAGGGTGCATCGACTTCTAGCTTCTTACAGTGCTCGTCAATCATCCGCATTACCGATCCGGCGCTGCGTGAGAAGCTGGTGGAGTTCACCGGCGGGCAGAAATATGTCGCCAGCGCGGCCGAATTTTGGGTTTTCTGCGCCGACTTTAATCGCAATCAACAAATTAACCCGCAGGCCGAGCTAGGGTTAGCTGAGCAGCTGCTGCTGGGCTGCGTGGACACCGCGCTGCTGGCACAAAACGCCATGACGGCGGCGGAATCACTCGGGCTGGGCGGGGTGTTTATCGGCGGTATCCGTAATCAGGTTGAAGAGGTGATTGAGCTGCTGAAGTTGCCGAAGTTCGTCATGCCGCTGTTTGGCATGTGTATCGGCTATCCGGCGCAGGATCATCAGGTGAAGCCGCGTATGCCGCAGTCAATGCTGGTACACGAGAACAGCTATCAGCCGCTCAACCCGCAGACGCTGGCCGATTACGACGAGCAACTGGCCGCCTATTACTTGCAGCGTGACAGCAATGCGCGTCGCGACACTTGGAGTGATTTGATTATCCGCACGCTGAAAAAAGAGCAGCGCCCACATATGCTGGCCGCTCTGCACAAACAGGGCTGGGCAACTCGCTAAACCTCTTCATCCTTGACGGGGCGTCTGATGAAAATAGCTATTCTTTCCCGCGATGGCAGTCTCTATTCGTGCAAGCGGCTGCTTGAAGCGGCGGAGTGTCGCGGTCATTCGGTCGATATTATTGACCCGTTGTCCTGTTATATGAATATCAATCCGGCGGCGCCGAGTGTGCATTATCGCGGTCGCCAGCTGGATAAATACCACGCAGTGATCCCGCGCATTGGTTCGGCGATCACCTTTTACGGCACCGCCGTGCTGCGACAGTTCGAGATGCTGGGCAGCTTCCCGCTCAATGAATCCGTCGCCATTACTCGCGCCCGTGACAAGCTGCGCTCGATGCAGATTTTGGCTCGTGAGGGCATTGATTTGCCGACCACCGGCTTTGCCAATATGCCTGATGACACCTCTGACCTGATTGCCTTGGTCGGCGGCGCGCCGCTGGTGGTCAAGCTGGTGGAGGGCACACAGGGCATTGGCGTGGTGCTGGCCGAGACGCGGCAGGCGGCGGAGAGCGTGATTGACGCCTTTCGTGGGCTGAATGCGCATATTTTGGTGCAGGAGTATATCCGCGAAGCCGAGGGCAGGGACATTCGCTGTCTAGTCGTCGGCAAGAAAGTGGTGGGAGCCATTGAGCGCCAGGCCAAGCCCGGCGATTTTCGCTCAAACCTGCATCGCGGTGGCACGGCCAATAAGGTGGAAATCACCGCCGATGAAAAAGCCATTGCGGTGAAAGCGGCAGCAACCTTGGGGCTGGATGTCGCCGGTGTGGATATCCTTCGCTCTAACCGAGGTCCGTTAGTGATGGAAGTTAACGCTTCGCCTGGCTTAGAAGGTATCGAAAGCACCACCGGTTTGGACATCGCGGGCATGATGATTGACTACATTGAACATCGCGCTCGCCCCGGTTTTCGCTTGAAATCTGGCGGCTAAGCGCCTTCACCCGCATTAATGTGCAGCAAGCGCGTATTGATCATAGCGCTTACTGACATAATTCCGTAAGCTATGTCCCCTTCGCGCCCTTTAAGGGCGCGCTTTTCTGCTGTCGACTTCATTGATTTAAACTTGTGAGGCATTTTATGGATTCGCTCATCGTCCCTGATTTGGCGTTGCTCCGGCGCTGGCTGGATCAGTTAGGGATATCATTTTTCGAGTGTGATTCCTGTCAGGCTCTCCATTTGCCGCATATGCAGAATTTTGATGGCGTATTTGACGCCAAGTTGGACATTGTTGATAACGTGATCCTGTTCTCCGCGCTGGCCGAAGTGAAGCCAACCGCGCTTATTCCCATCGTGGCCGATCTCAGCCAAATCAACGCCAGTTCGCTGACGGTGAAAGCTTTTATCGACATTCAGGATGACAATTTGCCTAAGCTGATTGTCTGCCAGTCGCTGGCGATTGCCGTGGGTGTGACGGTGGAGCAGTTTGGCTACTTCCTGCAACAGGCGGAAGAGCAGATGTCGATGATCATTCTCGAAGCGCATGCTAATGACATGCTGTTCGTGGGCGAGCCGGATGAAGGCGAGCCGCTAACCAACCTCAATGTTCCCATTCTGCATTAATCCTCTCTCGCCTTAACACTTCCCCATTGCAAATTTCTCGCATAAGCCGCGAATTCCCGCGGCTTTGGTGATTTTTTCCGCTTCCACTACACTCTTTAACAAACAGTTATTCTGTTATTTGCACATTGTTGCCATACATTTCACTTTGTTAATGGCTTATGTGCCACAGGGCATAGAGCAAAATTGCATAATTAATCGATAAATTGTGGTTTTGCCCATGCAGTCTAGTACCGAGGGGGCGCAGGGGGTATTCTGCTGATTCTGCGCTATAGGTTAATTACACCGTAAAACCAAATGGTTATTCGGCTCGCAGCGTTGGGTCCGTCAATGCATGCTTATGCAGATTTGGGCGCGACGGTTGGTCTGGTTATGAAAGGTTTTGTATCCATTTGAGATACAAGTTCAATTTTCCTTTTCCCCCTGTATTGGAGGTAGTAACGGATGTTCACCCTGCGTAAAAAGTGGTTATCGGGTGTTGTCGCCGGTCTGGTTATGGCCGCGTCCGTCACAGCGTCAGCGGAAGAAAAAACGCTGCACGTCTACAACTGGTCTGACTATATCGCGCCGAATACGGTGCCAGATTTCCAGAAGGAAAGCGGCATCAAGGTGATATACGACGTTTTCGACTCCAACGAAGTGTTGGAAGGCAAACTGATGGCGGGGAGCACCGGCTTCGACTTGGTGGTGCCATCGGCGAGTTTCCTTGAGCGCCAGCTGGCGGCAGGGGTGTTCCAGCCTCTGGACAAGAGTAAGCTGCCAAACTACAAAAACCTCGACCCTGAGCTGTTGAAAATGGTCGCGCAGCACGATCCGGGTAACAAATACGCCATTCCTTACCTGTGGGCGACCACCGGCATCGGCTATAACGTTGATAAAGTGAAGGCAGTTTTAGGCAAAGACGCGCCGGTGGACAGCTGGGATCTGGTGCTTAAGCCTGAAAACCTCGAGAAGCTCAAAAGCTGCGGCGTCTCCTTCCTCGACGCACCGGCTGAAATCTACGCCACCGTGCTGAACTACCTGCACCTCGACCCGAACAGTACCAAAGCCAGCGACTACACCGGTGCCGCCAATGACCTGCTGTTGAAGCTGCGCCCGAGCATTCGCTATTTCCACTCTTCCCAATACATCAATGACTTGGCAAACGGCGATATCTGCGTGGCGATTGGCTGGGCGGGTGACGTGATGCAAGCCTCTAACCGCGCGAAAGAAGCTAAAAACGGCGTCAACGTGGCGTACAGCATTCCGAAAGAGGGCGCGCTGGCCTTCTTCGACGTGTTTGCTATCCCGGCTGATGCTAAAAATCTGGATGAAGCCTATCAGTTCCTCAACTACCTGATGGAGCCGAAGGTGATCGCGCAGATCAGCAACACGGTGTACTACGCCAGTGGCAACCTTGCTGCCACGCCGCTGGTGAATGCCGACGTGCGTAACAACCCGGGCATTTACCCGTCGGATGCCGTGCGCGCCAAGCTGTTTACGCTGAAGGTGCAGGATCCGAAGATTGACCGCGTCATTACCCGTTCTTGGACTAAAGTGAAAACCAACAAATAATACTCTTCACTCTTCGAGCTGCCGCCTTGGTGCATCTCAAATGAAAGTGAGTATTACCCCAGTGGCTCTGCGAAATAAACGCGCGGAGCCGCTGCTTCTATTTCGGTTCCTCAATCTATGCGGCTTTTTACCGCCTTCTGCCGGAGATGTTTCTGAGTGAATGATGCAATCCCCCGTCCTCAGCCGAAAACTCACAAAGGCTTCACGCCTTTGCTGGAAATCCGCAATTTAACCAAATCTTTTGATGGTCAGGCTGCCGTGGATGACGTCAGTTTGACCATCTATAAAGGCGAAATCTTTGCCCTGTTGGGCGCGTCAGGCTGCGGCAAGTCCACCTTGCTGCGCATGCTGGCCGGTTTTGAAACCCCGACTCAGGGGCAAATTGTACTCGACGGCGTCGACCTGTCGCAGGTTCCGCCTTATCAGCGCCCAATCAACATGATGTTCCAGTCCTATGCCTTGTTCCCGCACATGACCGTCGAGCAGAACATCGCCTTTGGCTTGAAGCAGGACAAGCTGCCGTCGGCGGAAATCAAAAGCCGCGTGGCGGAGATGCTGACGCTGGTACATATGGAAGAGTTCGCCAAGCGTAAGCCGCACCAGCTCTCCGGCGGCCAGCGCCAGCGCGTGGCTTTGGCGCGCAGTCTGGCGAAAAGACCCAAACTGCTGTTGCTCGATGAGCCTATGGGTGCGCTGGACAAAAAACTGCGCGACCGCATGCAGCTTGAAGTGGTGGATATCCTCGAGCGCGTCGGCGCGACCTGTGTGATGGTGACTCACGATCAGGAAGAGGCGATGACCATGGCGGGGCGTATCGCCATCATGAATCGCGGCAAGTTTGTGCAAATTGGCGAGCCGGAGGAGATTTACGAGCACCCGACCAGCCGCTTCAGCGCGGAGTTTATCGGTTCGGTAAATATCTTCGAGGGCGTGCTGCAAGAGCGTCAGGACGACGCGCTGGTGATCAGCAGCCCCGGCTTGGTGCATCCGCTGAAAGTTGACGCCGACTCCTCGGTGGTGGACGGCGTACCGGTGTTCGTGGCCCTGCGCCCGGAGAAAATCCTGCTGTGCGAAGAGATCCCGCAAGATGGCTGTAACTTTGCCGTCGGCGAAGTGGTCAACATTGCCTATCTCGGCGATTTGTCCATTTACCACGTCAAGTTACACAGTGGGCAGATGATCACCGCGCAGCTGCAGAACGGCCATCGCTTCCGCAAAGGGATGCCGACTTGGGGCGACGAAGTGCGCCTGTGCTGGGAAGCCGACAGCTGTGTCGTGCTGACCGTTTAAGGGGAGTCGAAGCCATGTCCTTTATTTCCGCACATCCTGAGCCTGCCAAACCACCGGGTGGGGTGAAAGCTTTTATTGGTCGCATGCAGCAAAAGCACGGCCGCAAGCTGGTGATCCTGCTGCCGCTGGTGTGGTTCCTGCTGTTATTCCTGCTGCCTTTCCTTATCGTGTTCAAAATCAGTCTGGCAGAGATGGCCCGAGCCATTCCTCCTTATACCGATTTAGTCACTTTCACCGACGGCATGCTGGATATTGCTCTGAATCTCGGCAATTACATCTCGCTGACCGACGACCCGCTGTATATCGAAGCTTATCTGCAATCGCTGGAAGTAGCGGCCATCTCGACGGTCTGCTGCCTGCTGATTGGCTACCCGCTGGCGTGGGCGGTGGCGCACAGCAGCAAATCCATGCGTAATATCCTGTTGTTACTGGTTATTCTGCCGTCGTGGACCTCATTCCTGATCCGCGTCTATGCCTGGATGGGCATTTTAAAAGACAACGGGGTGCTGAATAACTTCCTGATGTGGCTGCACGTCATCGACCAGCCGCTGGTGATTTTGCACACGAATCTGGCGGTCTATATCGGCATCGTTTACTCCTATTTGCCGTTTATGGTGCTACCGATTTACACCGCGCTAACCCGTCTTGACTACTCGCTGGTGGAAGCCTCGCTGGACCTTGGCGCGCGCCCGCTAAAAACCTTCTTCAAAGTGATTATGCCGCTGACCAAGGGCGGGATTATTGCTGGCTCGATGCTGGTGTTTATCCCGGCGGTGGGGGAATACGTCATTCCTGAGCTGCTGGGCGGGCCAGACAGCATCATGATTGGCCGAATTTTGTGGCAGGAGTTCTTCAATAACCGCGACTGGCCGGTGGCTTCTGCGGTGGCGGTGATCATGTTGCTGCTGCTCATCATGCCAATCCTCTGGTTCCACAAATACCAAAACAAAGAGCTGGGAGACAAAGAATGAACAATTTGCCGGTTGTTCGCTCACCGTGGCGAATTCTTATTCTGGTGCTTGGCTTCACCTTTCTCTATGCGCCGATGTTGATGCTGGTTATTTACTCGTTCAACAGCTCCAAGCTCGTTACGGTCTGGGCTGGCTGGTCAACTCGCTGGTATACTCAGTTATTCCATGATTCTGCAATGATTAGCGCGGTAGGCATGAGTTTGAGTATCGCCACGGCGGCGGCGACCATGGCGGTGATCGTCGGGACCCTCGCCGCGGTGGTGATTGTGCGTTTTGGCCGATTCAAAGGCTCCACCGGCTTTGCCTTTATGCTGACCGCGCCGCTGGTAATGCCCGACGTGATCACCGGCTTGGCGCTCTTGCTGCTGTTTGTGGCGATGGGGCACGCCTTTGGCTGGCCCGCCGAGCGCGGCATGTTCACCATCTGGCTGGCGCACGTCACCTTCTGTAGCGCCTACGTAGCGGTGGTGGTGGCAGCGCGACTGCGCGAGCTGGACAGGTCAATCGAAGAGGCGGCAATGGACCTCGGCGCGACGCCGTTGAAGGTGTTTTTCATCATCACGGTGCCGATGATTGCCCCGGCGCTGGTTTCCGGCTGGCTGCTGGCCTTCACGCTGTCTCTCGATGATTTAGTGATTGCCAGCTTTGTCGCCGGGCCGGGGTCGACCACTTTGCCAATGCTGGTATTTGCCAGCGTGCGCATGGGGGTGAACCCGGAGATCAACGCTCTGGCGACGCTGATTCTGCTGGTGGTTGGCATCATCGGCCTGATTGCCTGGTGGTTTATGTCGCGGGCGGAGAAGCAGAGAATCAAAGACATGCAGCGCGCTTATCGGCATTAATTTTTAACCTTATACATAAACCCAAAGTCATGGGCGTTGATGTTCTGAGCGCTGCGGAAACGCCCAAAACCCAGGGGATCTAAGGAAAGATGAGATTTATACCCGTACCCGTAATGATTGGCGCGTCGGCGATTGTCGCGACGCGCTGCCTAGAGTTTATTTTGCTGTTCGATGCCATGGGCGTGGCGGGTGTGGTGGATTTTGTTCAGGCCAGCGCGGAGTCGTGGGTTAACTGCTTTATCCTGCTCGCCAGCCTGCTGATTGTGTGGATTGAATGTCACGCGTCTTATGCCATGATGCGCGGGCGCAACTGGGGTCGCTGGGCCTTTGTCGGCTGTCAGGCGGTGGTGGTGAGTTACATGCTGCTGGCGTCATTCGAGTGGTTCGGGCCGAAGATTTTCCGCTTCGAAACCGAGACTCAGGGGCAGTTTTTGCACGCGCTGTTAATGCAAAAAGTCCCCGACATAGTAGTGCTCTTGCTGCTGTTTGCGCCTCAGAGCAGCCGTCAGTTTTTCCTGCGCCGCAGAGCAGCCTTTCAGGCCGCACGGTGATACACTGCGCGCCACGTTTTTCTCCGCTCATCCAATAACGGTCAATTTTCATGCATTGCGCACTTTATACCGCCGGGACCTGCCGTTCCTGCCAATGGCTGGACAAGCCTTACTCTCGCCAACTGGTCGATAAACAACAGGACCTGCAACAGCTGCTGGCTGACGTGGCGGTAGGCGAATGGCTGGAGCCGGTCACCGGGCCGGAAAGTGCGTTTCGCAACAAAGCTAAAATGGTGGTGAGTGGCAGCGTGGAGCGCCCGCTGCTCGGCATGCTGCATCGCGACGGCACGCCGGTGGATTTGTGCGACTGCCCGCTGTATCCCGCCAGCTTCCCCGAGGTGTTTGGCGTGCTGAAAAGCTTTATCGCCCGCGCCGGACTCACTCCCTATAACGTCGCCCGCAAGCGCGGCGAGCTGAAATTCCTGCTATTAACTGAAAGCCAGAAAGAGGGCGGCATGATGCTGCGCTTTGTGCTGCGCTCCGAAGCCAAGCTGGCACAGCTGCGCGCCGCGCTGCCGTGGCTCCAGCAGCAGTTACCGCAGTTAAAGGTAATTTCCGCCAATATTCAGCCGGTGCATATGGCGATTCTCGAAGGCGAGCGCGAGATTGCCCTGACCGAGCAGCAGGCGCTGGAAGAGGAGTTTAATCAGGTGCCGCTGTTTATCCGCCCGCAAAGTTTTTTCCAGACCAACCCGCAGGTGGCCGCCGCGCTGTATGCCACGGCGCGTGACTGGGTGCGCGAGCTGAATATCGGCAGCATGTGGGATCTGTTCTGCGGCGTCGGCGGCTTTGGCCTGCACTGCGCCACGCCGGAGATGAAACTGACCGGGATTGAAATCAGCGCCGAGGCGATTGCCTGCGCCAAAGCCTCGGCCGCCCGATTGGGGCTGAAGCAGGTGGAGTTTCAGGCCTTGGATTCTACCGGCTTTGCCACCGCCAAAGAGAGCATTCCCGATCTGGTGCTGGTCAACCCGCCACGTCGCGGCATTGGTCAGGCACTCTGCGACTATCTCAGCCGCATGGCTCCGCAAACCATTCTTTACTCCAGCTGTAATGCGCAGACTATGGCGAAAGACTTGGCCGCCATGCCGGATTACCGCGTCGAGCGCGTGCAGTTGTTCGACATGTTCCCGCACACCGCGCACTACGAAGTGTTAACGCTGCTTTCGCGCCGTTAACGGTTCGCCATCTCGCCAAGGATAAGCACCAGCTTATCGAAGGTTTCACTGAACAGGTGCTCGCTGAACGGCGCGAGCATCGGCATCATCAGGCTTATCGCCAAAATCCCAATACTCAGCGTCAGCGGGAAACCAATGACGAACACAGACAGCTGCGGCGTCACGCGGTTGAGCAGGCCGAGGCACATGTTGAGCGTCAGCAGCAGGGTGACAATCGGCAGGGCCAGCATCAGGCCGCTGCTAAAGATCATACTCCCGCCTTTTGCCAATGCCATAAAGCCGTTGCCATTCAACGGATGAGAGCGAATAGGCAGGCTCTGGAAGCTGTCGGCCAGCAGCGATATCAGCCACAGATGGCCGTCAAAACTCAAAAACAGCAGCACCGCCAGCAGGTTGAGGATCTGCGCCAAAATCGGTGAGTTGAGGCGGTTGCTGGGGTCGAAGAAAGTAGCGAAGGAGATGCCCATTTGCAGGCCGATGATTTCACCCGCCATACGTACGGCGGCAAAGGCCAGCTGCATGGTTAAGCCCAAGGCGCTACCGATAATGATTTGCTGAACGGCCAGCCAGAGCGCGCCGCTGGAGAACATCGGCACCTCAATCGGCGGCAGGCTGGGGGCGATCAGGAAGGTGATCATCATGCCGAGGCCAAGCTTCACGCGCTTCGGCACCTGCTTTTCGCTGGTGACCGGCGCGGTGCTGATCAGCGCCAGAATGCGCAGCATCGGCCAGAAGTACATGCTGAGCCAGGCGGCAAGCTGGGTGCTGTCGAAGGAAACCATGGCTAGCCGATGATGTAAGGCAGGCTGGTGAACAGCGTGCGCATGTAGTCCAGCAGCAGATTGAGCATCCACGGCCCGGCGATAACGATGGTTGCCACCACGGCCAGAATCTTCGGAATAAAGGAGAGGGTTTGTTCGTTGATCTGCGTTGCCGCCTGCAACAGGCTGACGATCAGGCCAGTCACCAGCGCTGCCAATAGCAGCGGCGCAGCCACCGCCAGCGCGATTTTCATCGCCTGATTACCTATCGCCATTACCGATTCAGGAGTCATTTACTTTGTATTCCAATGTGAATGTGCTTGGGCTAGCTATAAAAACTCTGTGCCAACGAACCCAGCAGCAACTGCCAGCCGTCGACCAGTACAAACAGCATCAGCTTGAACGGTAGCGAGATGGTGGCGGGTGGCACCATCATCATACCCAGCGCCATCAGTACGCTGGCGACCACCAGGTCGATGATCATAAAGGGAATAAAGACGGTGAAACCAATCTGGAACGCGGTTTTTAGCTCGCTGGTGACATAAGCGGGCAGCAGAATGCGCATCGGCACGGCTTCCGGGCCTGCCAGCGGCGGCAGATTGGCTAAACGGGCATACAGCGCGAGGTCGGTTTCACGGGTCTGGCGCAGCATAAACTGGCGCAGCGGCTCGGCACCTTTGTCCATCGCCACCTGCATGCTGATTTTGTCTTCGCTGAACGGCTGGTAGGCGTCGGTGTAGATTTTGTCGAACACCGGCGACATCACGAAAAAGGTCAGAAACAGCGCCAGTCCGAGCATCACTTGGTTCGGCGGCGCAGAAGGGGTCCCCAGCGCGTTTCGCAGCAAACCCAGCACGATAATAATGCGCGTAAAGCTGGTACACATCAGCAGCATGGCGGGCAGCAGGGTCAGGGTGGTGATGAACACCAGCGTTTGTACCGGCAGCGACCAGCTCTGTGCGCCATTCGACAATTGCTGGCTGACGATGCCCGGAAGTTGCGCGAAGGCGGCAGGACTTGCCAACAGCAGCAGCGGCAGGCTCCAGCGCAGAGAAGATTTCAGCACGCTCATTCTTTATTTCCCGGACGTTTCAGCACTTTGGTCAGCAGTTGAGCAAAATCAATCGGTTTCTGTGACGTTGTCACCTCGGCGCTCTCCGCAATCACCGGTGGTGAGCTCAGAGTATGCAGCGGGGTGATTTGATGCGAGGTCACGCCCAGCACCAGCCAGGTGTTATCCACTTCGACAATAACCACTTTCTCGGAACGCCCGACCTGACAGCTGGCGGTGACCTTCAACAGCTTGGAATTCTTGGTCTGCGGCGCGAAGCCCAGACGTTTGGCTACCCAGCCAATCAGCAAAATCAGCAGCAAGATGCCGCCGAGCACGGTGCTCACCTGCGTTAACGCCGAGCCGGTCGGAATAGCGGGTGCAGTCTGTTGCTGCACCGTGCCATGGGTTGCCGTTGGCGTGATGTAAGGTGAATCGCTGTTGGTCGAGCTGTTAGCGGTAGTCAAAGGAGTTTCTCACTAGCGGCTCAGGCGACGCATACGCTCTGACGGGGTGATGATGTCAGTGATGCGCACGCCGTATTTATCAGCAACCACCACCACTTCGCCTTGAGCAATCAGGTAGCCGTTGATCAGGATATCCAGCGGCTCGCCCGCCAGTCCGTCCAGCGCCACCACCGAACCCTGCGACAGGCGCAGCAGCTCTTTAATGGTCATCTTGGTGCGGCCCAGTTCAACCGTCAGCTTGACCGGGATATCCAGAATCATGTCGATATCTTGCAGGCTGCCGGTGCCTTCTTGCGCGCCCAGCGCCGCGAACACGCCTTCGGTAGAAATTTTCTCATTGCCACCGGCGGCTTGCTGTTCGTTAAACGCATCAGCCCATAAATCGTCTACGTTTTCCGATCCGCTGTCAGACGGTTTATTGATGTCACTCATGGGGCTGTTCCTCATCCAGGGAATTCAAAATTGGGTTAATCAAATGTTCAACGCGCAGGGCGTATTGTTCGCCAAGCGTGCCGTATTTACTGGTCAAGACCGGGACACCGTCGACGTGAGCGATCAGGCGGTCCGGCTTCTCAATCGGTAAAACGTCACCCGGCTGTAATTTGAGGATTTGCGACAATCGCAGTGGAATATCCACGAAGTTCGCCACCAGTTCGAGCTGTGAATGCTTCACCTGATGCACTAAGTTTTCGCGCCACTGACTCTCTTCATTGCGAGAGTTTTCTACCGGTGGGTTGGTTAACAGTTCGCGTATCGGTTCAATCATGCTGAACGGGATACAGATGTTGAAATCGCCACTCAGCGCGCCGATCTCCACATGGAATGGGGTGGTGACCACGATGTCGTTTGGCGACGAAGTGATGTTGGTGAATTTCACCTGCAGCTCGGCGCGAACGTACTCGACGCTCAGCTTATACACGCCGCTCCACGCATCCTGATAGGCATCGAGCGCCAGCGTCAGCATGCGTTTAATCACGCGCTGCTCGGTATGGGTGAATTCACGGCCTTCCACTTTGGTCGGGAAACGGCCGTCGCCGCCGAACAGGTTATCCACCGCGATAAACACCAGACTTGGCGCGAAGACGAACAGCGCCGAACCGCGCAGCGGCTTCAGGTGGATCACGTTGAGGTTGGTCGGCACCGGCAGGTTGCGGGCAAACTCGTGGTAGGGCTGAATTTTGATCGGGCCTACCGTGATGTCCGGGCTGCGGCGCAATAAGTTGAACAGCCCCATGCGGAAGTGACGGGCAAAGCGCTCGTTGATGATCTCCAACGCCTGCAAACGCTCGCGAATAACGCGGCGCTGCGTGGTCGGGTCAAACGGCTTAACGCCATCGTCAACCTTAGAGGCACTGTTATCAACCGGTTGCGCGCTGTCGCCGTCGCTATCGCCGTTAAGCAGTGCGTCAATCTCGGCCTGTGAAAGAATGCTGTCGCCCATAATTTGATTATCGCAGTATGAAAGCAGTGAAAAGCACGTCGCTGATCACCTGATTAGGCTGACCTTTGACAAAAGGAGTACTCAAAACTTGTTTGATGTCCGTGATCAGCTGCTGCTTGCCCGCTTCGCTGACCAGATCAGAGCTTTTCTGGCGAGAGAGCAGTAACAGCAGGCGGCTGCGGACTTCTGGCAGATATTCGTTCAGCGCGGTGCGGTTTTTCTCATCCGGCAGGCGCAACGTCAGGCCGATATACAGCACGCGATCTGGGTTGTTATCTGCGTTTTGCAGATTAACCGTGAAGGTGTCCAGCGCCAGAAAAACAGGCGGAGCAGGCGGTTCCTCTTTCTTAACCTGAGCTGCGCCGGGCGCAGACGATTGACCTTGCAGCATCCACCAGGCGTAACCACCTCCGGCCGCGGCAATCAGAGCCAGCAGAACCAATAGGATGATTAATTTTGAGCGCTTACCTTTTCGCTTGGTCGCAATAGCAGAGTCAGACATGGATAAGGGAATTTCCTGTAAATGATAATTCTGTGAATGATTATCCCGCCTATCCCCAATTTCAATAGAGGGAATAGGCGGGTTAAACGCGGTTAGCTCTGCCGTTTACCCGCTATCTTTCAACGTATAGCGGGGGCAAATAGGGGCAATCAGGCGAAGATATCGACGCCGCCTTTGCCGCTAGCCAACTGCTGAAGCGAGGCTGGAACGGGAAGGGCGTCGCTGGCCGAGGCTGTGCCAACGCCGTTAAACGCGGCCCAGCTGGCATCACTGCCTTGCGATGAGCCTGATTGCTGACCAAATTGCTGCTGCGCGCCATTAGAAGCCTGCTGCCACTGCGAGGTGTCGCTGCTGACATTGGTCTGGTTCAGGTTAATGCCGCTGTCAGCCAGCGAGGTGCGCAGCTGCGGCATGGCGGCTTCCAGCGCGGCACGCACGCCGCTGTGGCCGGAAACAAAGTGCATCTGCGCCTGACCGTCTTCAATCTTCATGCTTATCTGGATTGAACCCAGATCCTGCGGATGCAGGCGAAGCTCGGCGGTTTGCTGGCCTTGACGGTTAAACATCAAGACTTGCTGACCCAACTGCTGCTGCCACTCCGGGCTGCCCAACTGCGCATTAAGCTGCGGCACGTTAGGGGCCGAAACCAGCGTGGTGCTGGTTGGCGTGCTCGACACCGGTACCGAAGAGGCCGCCATCGCGGCACTGTTCACCTGATTGAGGTTTTGCAGCAGCGCGCTATTATCGCCGTGCTTCACATCGGTGCTGTTCTGCTGGACAGTCGCGCCGTTGGCCGCGCTGCTCATGGCCGCCAATGCAGTGTTGAAATCGTTCGACTTGCTGGTCGCCGCGCGGGCGTCGCCGTGCTGGCTAACCACTTTGCCGCTGGTGTCGGTCACGGCGGTTTTATGGTCTGCGGCCTTGTCGTCACCCTGCGCGAGCAGTGATTTGGCGTCGCCACTCAGTGCCTGAAGCAGGGCGGTTTTATCTTTATTATCGCCGTTATTGGCCAATGCGCCATTTTGCGCCGAGGCGGCAGTGGCTGGCGTCACTTGGGCCGCAGGCTGGGCGGCGAGCATGGCGAACAGCGCCTGAATCGGCAGGGCGTTGGCGTCTGGGCTTGCCGGGTCTTTAGTCTCTTCTTGGTCACCGAGGGCGGCATTTTTCAGCTGGCTGGCATCGGCAGTTTTCAAGTTGCCGTTCGGCAGAGCCTGAATCGCCGCCATGATTTGGCTCAGCTGATTGTCGTCGAGCGACAGCGTGCCTTCCTGCTCGCCGCTATTCACCGCCTGTGTCAGGCTGTTTTTATCCACCACCTGACCCTTGGCCGCCAGTTGCTGGCCTAACTGACCAAGCTGCGAACTGAGTTTTGGCCCAAGCTGGGCTTCCAACTGGCTGGCAAAATCTTGCGTCGAATTACCGGCGTCGAGGTCGGCCAGCAGGGCGGCTGCCCCGGTTGCTTTGCCGTGTCCGGCACCTTTAACCGCGGAGGCAGCGGCGGGCTGAATATTCATATTCATGACTGTGATTTCCTATGAGTTCCGCGCTGGGCGAATTCATCCGTTTGTTTTTGATCCAGCCGGTTGGCCTGCACCCGTTGCTGCTCGCTGGCGCGACTTTGCAACGTCTGGTAGGCGTTGAGCCGCTGCTGCTTGTCCTGCCACTGGCTGACGGCGGCGTCCAGACGCTGGTTCCACTGGGTCAGCTGCTGGCGATGCTGGTCGATAGCCACTTCCAGCGTCGAAATAAACTGTTGATAGTTCTGCCACGTATTGGCAGCAATCCCGCCAGTCATGGTGGTGTTGAGCTTCTGTCGGTACTCATTCTGGTAATTGAGCAGCATCGACAACTGTTCTTGCACCTGACCGTGCGACTTGCGGACCTGACCTAAATGGTTGGTCGCCTGATCCAACGCTTTCTGCGCCAGAGAGCAGAGAGTGACTAAAGGTGATGAACTTTCCATACACAAGTCCTCTGGTTATTAGCTCGGTAACATCATCTTCAATTGCAAGCAGGCGTCTTCGTAGGAGCTGCGCTCCATGATGTCCTGCTGCAAGAAGTCTTCCATTTGCGGGTAGAGCCGAATGGCGCGATCCAGCATCGGGTCACTGCCTGCGGCGTAAGCTCCGACGCTCACCAGATCGCGGTTGCGCTGGTAACTCGACAGCAGTTGTTTGAAGTCGCGCACGCGACCGTACTGGTTATCGTCAATCAGGGCGGTCATGGCGCGGCTGATGGAGGCTTCGATATCAATTGCCGGGTAGTGGCCGGATTCTGCCAGACGGCGCGACAGCACCACGTGGCCGTCAAGAATGGCGCGCGCGGAGTCGGCAATCGGGTCCTGCTGGTCATCACCTTCGGTCAGCACCGTGTAGAAAGCGGTGATCGAGCCGCCGCCGCTGATGCCGTTACCGGCGCGTTCAACCAGCGCGGGCAGCTTGGCGAACACGGACGGCGGGTAGCCTTTGGTGGCCGGCGGCTCGCCGATAGCCAAGGCAATCTCACGCTGCGCCATGGCGTAGCGGGTCAGGGAGTCCATGATCAGCAGCACGTGCTGGCCGCGATCGCGGAAATCTTCCGCAATACGGGTGGCGTAAGCCGCGCCCTGCATACGCAGCAGCGGGGAGACATCCGCCGGGGCGGCGATCACCACCGCGCGAGCGCGGCCTTCGTCACCCAAAATATTTTCGATAAAGTCTTTAACTTCGCGACCACGCTCACCAATCAGCCCGACCACAATCACGTCGGCTTGGGTGTAGCGCGCCATCATGCCGAGCAGCACCGATTTGCCCACGCCGGACCCGGCAAACAGGCCCATACGCTGCCCGCGACCGACGGTCAGCAGGGAGTTAATCGCTCGCACGCCGACGTCGAGCACGTCAGTGATTGGCGTGCGCTGTAACGGGTTGAAAGGAGGGGTAATTAGCGCGGCGCGATAGCCAGTATCCGGCGGCGGTAGGCCGTCGAGCGGCTTGGCGCTGCCGTCGAGCACGCGGCCCAGCAGCTGTGGCCCGAGGGGCAGCTGTTTACCGGCGGTGTGGCCCTCTGGCGAGATGCGGGCATACACTCGCGCGCCCGGCAGAATGCCTTCCACTTCTTCCAGCGGCATTAAAAACAGGTGCTGGCCGTTAAAACCGACCACTTCGCTTTCGACTTCCTGCACCACATTGCCGTCATGGCGTTCAATCAGGCAGGTCGCGCCAAGGGGGAGTTGCAGTCCGGTGGCTTCGAGCACCAGCCCGGTGGCGCGGGTCAGGCGACCGTAGCGGCGCAGCGCAGGGGTGCGCTCCATGCGCTTTTCAGCGTCATCGAGGGTTTTTAGCAACCGGCTGAGGCGGGCGGTCATCAGAGATCACCCGGTGCCGCGAGGCGGCAGAGTTCGTGCCAGCGAGTCGCCAGCGAGGCGTCCATATCACCGTCTTCGGCGCTGACTTTACAGCCACCGGCGTGGATCTGGCTGTCAGCCAGCAGACGCCAGCTGTGCAGGCTGAGGGTGACGCCAAGATGCTGCTCAACGCGCTCGAAATCAGCCGGGTTAACCCGAAGCTGCGGCTTGCCTTTGAACATCGGCTCTTGCTGGATCAACTGTTGAATCTGAGTCAGCAGGGCGGAGCCGTCGCAAATCGGCGGCTGGCCGAGCACCTGCTTGGCGGCGGTCAGCGCCATTTGCATCAGGCGCGAAGCAATCACGCTGTCCAGCGCGTCCAGCGTCTGCTGGAAGTCAGTGACCAGATGCTGCCAGTGCTCGGTGAGCACCGCCTGATGCTGTTGCGCTTCTTGCAGGCCTTGCTGCTGGCCCGCTTCCTGACCGGCCTGGTAGCCAGCCTGATAACCTTGCTGTTTGCCCGCTTCAAAGCCTTGCTGGTGACCCTGCTGCTGCGCCTGAATTTGCAGACGTTGCAGCTCGTTCTGGTCAACCTGAAACTGGCTCAGCGTCTCGCCGCTCTCAGTCTCGTGCTCTTCGCCATCTTCTTCACCAAACAGCGGTTCGATCGGCGTTTTGTACTCTTTACTCGAGTAAGAGGGCATATTGAGGTCGTTGAGCTTCCACGGCTGCCATGGCAGGGCGTTGAGCTGTTCGGCTTTGCGCTCGGCCAGCGTCTTTTTCTCGGCCGGTTGGTCTTGTGGCGTCAGGGCATCAGACATAGGTATCTTCGCCTCCGCCAATCATCATCTCGCCAGACTCGGCCAGACGACGCACAGTTTGCAGAATGGCTTTCTGTTCGTTTTCCACCAGAGACATGCGCATCGGGCCACGGTTTGCCAAGTCGTCGCGCAGAATATCGGCAGCGCGTTGTGACATGTTGCGCAGGAATTTCTCGCGCAGCGGCGCTTCGGCACCTTTCAATGCAACCAGCAGCGATTCGCCTTCGATCTCTTGCAACAGGCGCTGGATACTGCGGTCGTCGACGTCCACCAAGTTCTCGAACAGGAACATTTCGTCGATGATTTTCTGCGCCAGCTCGCCGTCGTAGCCACGCATTGCTTCGATAACCGCTTCTTCCTGCTGGCTTTTCATCAAGTTGATGATCTCCGCCGCAGTACGAATACCGCCCATCTTCGAACGTTTGAGGTTCTGGCCGTCGAGCAGGTTGTTGAGCACTTCGGTCAGCTCGGCGAGGGCCGCAGGCTGTACGCCGCCGAATGTGGCGATACGCAGCATGACGTCGTTGCGCTGGCGCTCGTCGAACAGCGCCAGAATGTCCGCTGCCTGACCGCGTTTCAGGTGCACCAGAATGGTGGCGATGATCTGCGGATGTTCGTCGCGGATCAGGTCGGCCGCAATCTGTGGCTCCATGAAGTTGAGGGTTTCCATGCCGGTGGTGGTTTCGCGCGACTCGAGAATGTCTTCCAGCAGGCTGGCGGCGCGCTCTTCGCCCAAGGCTTTAGTCAGTACCGAACGCAGGTACTCGCTGGTGTTAACACTCAACGCGGCGTACTGCTCGGATTCGTCTTCAAACTCGCTCAGCACGTCGCTGAGCTGTTTGTTGGAAATCTGATGGATGTTGGCCATCGCGCCACTGATTTGCTGAACTTCACGCGGGTTAAGGTGCTTGAACACCTCCACCGCGCGGTCTTCACCCAGCGTGACCATCAGGATGGCGCTTTTTTCGGTTCCGGTCATAGTCATGGTTGTTCTGTACTCATCCATTGGCGGATAACCAGGGCGACGACGCGAGGATCTTTATCCGCCAGCTCCTGAATTCGTTGGGTTTGAACTTCAACACTGACGCGCTGTTGTGAACGGCGGCGCTTGGCCAGCTCGTCGTTAGACAGTTTGGCGGGCTGCGTGCCTTCCGGTACTGGCATCGCCGCCGCTGCAGTCGCCGCAGCCTGCGCTTCGCGGTCAGCCTGCTGTTTGAGCAGGAGAGGGCGAACCATCTTGCGCCACAGCAGCCAAGCAACAATCAGCACCAGCAACCAGCGGCCCGCGTTCAGCAGTTGGTCGAAGAAGGCCGGAGATTTCCAGAACGGCAGTTCGGTGGATTCATCCGCAGTTTCATTAAACGGCGTGTTGACCACGTTCAGGGTATCGCCACGCTCGGTGGAGAAGCCCATCGCTTCGCGCACCAGAGAGTCAACCTGCTTCAACTGCTCGTCGGTCAGCGGCTTGGCTTTGCCATCGACGCCCGGCTGATAGTTGACCACCACCGCCGCCGACAGGCGCTGAATGCCGCCCGCGCTGTGCTGGGTGTGAGTAATAGTGCGATCCAGCTCGTAGTTAGTGGTTTCATCATGGCGGTTGCTGCTCGGACCTGACGGCGCGGCGGTGGCAGCATTGCGGTTAGCCGCGTTGTTCTGCCCATTCGCTTGCTGGCCGTTGGCCGCGTTCGGGTTATTAACGTTGGTCGCCTGATTGGTAATTGGCGCCGTGGCCGGAGCCGTTGGCTGGTTGGAAAGGGCACCCGGCACGCCGCCGACGCCTGAACCGCCAATTTGTTCGTTGGTGCTTAACTGACGCGAACGCACTGCGGCTTTGTCCGGCGAACCGTTAGGCTGGTAGTTTTCGTCAGTCTGCTCACGCACGGCATAATCAATCTGCGCGGTGATTTGGGCATGCACGTTGCCGCTGCCTACCACAGGTTGCAGGATGGCTTCGATGCGGCGTTGCAGGCGGCCTTCCACTTCATTGGCGTATTTCAGCTGCGCGGCGTTGAGGTCACGCCCGTTGCCATCGGCCTGAGTCAGCAGGTGGCCGCTCTGATCAACCACGGTAACGCTGGCCGGAGGCAGGCCCGAGACGCTGCTCGAGACCATATAAACGATGGCGTTGATCTGGCCGTCATCCAGTGCGCGGCCGGATTGCAGGTTCAACGTCACCGAGGCAGAAGGGTTCTTCTGTTCGCGCACGAACAGTGAAGGTTTAGGGATAGCTAAGTGAACGCGGGCGCTCTGCACCGGACCCAAAGTCTCAATGGTGCGTGACAGTTCGCCTTCCAGCGCGCGCTGATAGTTGATCTGCTCGCTGAACTGGCTGATCCCAAACTTCTCTTGGTCCATCAGCTCAAAGCCTACTGCGCCGCCTTTTGGCAAGCCGGAAGAGGCCAGTTTCAAGCGAGTTTCATAGACTTTATCTGCCGGGATCAAGATGGCACCGCCGTTATCAGAGAACTGATAAGGGATGTTCATTTGGGTCAGTTGAGTGACGATGGCGCCACCGTCTTTGTCGTTCAGGTTGCTGAACAGTACGCGATAAGTCGGCGCTTTGGCCCACAGCGTCAAGACAACAACAATGGCCACTGCGGCGGCTGCGGCAATGGCCAGGGGGATTTTTGGATTCGCACGCAGGCGGTTGATAAACGCTGTCAATCCGCTTTCAGGGTTTTCTGCGCCAGCAATTGCAGAACTCATACCAGATCCCTATTCAGCTGTTGAACGTTGATGTTCGTGTTGTGTCGTGACAAAACAGACTCCCAAGTGCGCAATCCTGCTGATGTAAAACAGACAAGCGTGTCATTTTTTTAGCCCCTCTCCACAATAAAAGAGGAACCTGATTTTTCAGGTGAGCCATTATTTGCTGCTTTATGCAAAGTTAATGGCCCGATAAGCCATGGTTTTTGCGGTCAATTAGCGCGTTTAGGGAAATTCCTATGTGATAGGGTGTCGTTCCATGAAACACAAATCGGTTTCATCCCCCATTCAGAACCGTGTGAAAATCGAGGAATCTATGGCAATTCAAGGCATTGAGAGTGTTTTGCAGCAGTTGCAGGCCACCGCGCTTCAGGCAGGAATGAAGCAACCTGTCGAACCCCTACAGGAAGCCGGTTTCGCCAGCGAGATGAAAGCCGCGCTGGGCAAGATCAGCGAAACGCAAAACACCGCCAAATTGCAGGCGCAGAAATTCGAACTCGGCGTGCCGGGCGTTGGTTTGAACGACGTGATGGTTGATATGCAGAAATCCGCCATCTCCCTCCAGTTAGGCATCCAAGTGCGTAACAAGCTGGTGGCGGCGTATCAGGATGTGATGAACATGAGCGTCTAAACGCTCAAAAAGCTTTTAGCCCACATGCAAGATGGCCTGTGGGCGGGGGAGGTGAAAGTGAAAGGGGAATTACTCTGGCATTAGCCCATTAAAATCTTCTTCATACAATGCCTTACACTCGTCCATAAACTCCGGGTAGCCGAGTTCTGAGGTTTGAACTTCGCGGCCTAGACGGGCTTCTAAATCAGCGTGGAACCATTCGAATTCGCCGTGAAGGATGCCGGTAAAGCCGGTGAGGATCACACACTGCTGTTGAGTTAGCTTCTGCATTTCAATTCCTTGTTTCATTTCAGGCTGACGGTAGCGGGCCATCGGCAGGACGTTCATTTTATAAATCTTCCATCAGCAGAGATAAAAACTCCGCCGTCGGGCGGTCAGGGATGTCGTCATTATTGCGGCCATGGTTGAGCCATGCAATCACCAATTCCCAGCATAAATCGACGTCAGATACCTCGACGCTGCGCAGCGCTTCGCCGTGTAAATCCACCACGGCCTGTGGGATCAGCGCGATGCCAAGACCTTCTTTCACCAGTCGAACCAGCGTGTCTAAATCACTGACTTCAAAAGCAATGCGTCGCGATAGGTTCTGGGCGTTGAAGCCACGGTCTATCAGCTTGCGGGTGCCTTGGCCCTGTTCGAAATCGATAAAAGGGTAGTCGCTAATTTCGGCGAGAGTGACATTCTCCCGCGTGCTCAGCGGATGATCTGGGGCGAAGGTCACCACCATTGAGTCACAGGCCACGATGCGATTAGCCAGCTGCGGCGCGACCTCTTCCAACGGCATCAGCGCCAAATCAATCTGCTGATTGACGATTTTGTCATTTAGCGACGCCGAGCTGCCTTGGGAAAGCTTAACCTCGAAATCGGGATGGCCTTTGAGAAAGGTCGACAGGGTGGCGGGCAGATTGATAAACGGCGGCAGGCTCTGCACCGTGCCAATAGAAAGCGTGCCGCGCTGCAGCGTGCTGACGGCCTTCACCTCTTCAATACCTTTATCGAGATGATGCACCGCCAGCTTGGCGCTGTGCAGGAACAGCCGACCGGCCATGGTCAATTTGACCTGACGGGTGGTGCGGATGAACAGCACCGCGTCCAGCTCCTCTTCCAGCGACTTGATGGAGGTTGAGAGCGCCGACTGCACGATATGGCAGCGCTGCGCCGCGCGGGTAAAGTTCTCTTCTTCAGCCACCGCAATAAAATGCCTAACCTGCCTTAACTCCATCACTCATCTCTCTGTTAGATAGATTTCAAATCAAACATACATTCAGTGGATGGATTGTAGGGGGAGATAAGTCCGGAGGCAATCTGCGCAAAACTACTCACCAATCGGCAAGTAGCCTTGCCATGCGGGTTTGAAGCGTTCGCCGTCGGCATAAGGCTCAAGGTGAATAAAGTAGTCGCCGACTTTTTCCAGCAGCAGGCAGTCATCCACATCCACCAGATTGTCTTTATGCTGCTGGTTGAAGCCGCACAACAGGGTGCCTAATGCTTTGGCTTTGGCCTGCGCCGCGTTTTCGGCGACGAACAGGTCGAACTCATGCAGCTCGGCCAGCGTGTCGCTGCGGTAGGCTCCGGCATTGACAAAGAACAGCTTGGGCGAGGTGGCCGCCGGTTCGCGAGACAAAGAAATACGGTAGCCGTCGGCCCAATCAATAATGGCGTAACCGTCGAGGTGGATCTTGTTTTTGTCGCCAAACCAGGCTTCGCGCAGCAGCGGCCAAGCGTCTTCTGGCTTGCTCACCACGGCAAACTGCACGTCGTGAACTTCAATATTGGATTTCCCTGCATTACCGCCAACATAAAAAATATATAAGTTCATGCTGTTATCTCACTCTCATTGGTTATGCATTCGATTATATAGCGAAAGGCGGTGGCGATCTCCCATTTATCTCTCTGATAGATAAACGCTATTTAAATTAAGCATTTCACAGCCGCCGTTGCCAATGCCAAGATAGCGGCCAATAATCCTCAACTCCGCTCCTCTTTTGAGAGAAGCGCCACAACCTAAGCACAATGACAAAGCACAACGCAGTCCGCAGCCTCTGCCTGCTCTATTTATTCAACGGCATGGTGTTTTCCACTTGGGGGATTTTCATTCCCTACTTTAAACAGTTTCACGGCATCAACGACGCCGCGCTGTCGATGGCGATGTTCTCTATGTCCGCCGGGGCGATTTTGGTGATGGGCCGGGCGGGGCGACTGGTGAATGCCATCGGCACCCGTAAGTCGCTGATTATATTTAGCGTACTCTATCCGCTGATGCTGCTCCTGCTGTTTTTGTCTCCCTCTTTCTATCTGGCTTGCGGCTTTATGTTGCTGTTTGGCATGAGCCTCGCGGTGCTCGACGTGGCGATGAATGTTGAGGCGACGGCGCTGGAGAAGCATCTCAACCGGCCTATTTTATCCACCATCCACGGCATGTTCAGTCTTGGCGGCATTGTCGGCTCACTCAGCGGCCTGCTGGCGCAGGCATTGGGGCTGAAGCCTCTGCCTTATGTGATATTGATGATGCTGCTGATCGCGCTGTTTTCTCAGTGGCTGTCGCGCAATCTGCGTGGCGTCACCACGGTGGAACAGGGAGAGGAAATGGTACACGTGGCGATGCTCAAACAGCCGCTGCGCCTGTGGCTGGTGGGCACTCTGGCCTTTCTGGCGCTGTTCTCTGAAGGGGCGATGTATGACTGGAGCACGGTTTACATCAAAGAGATCCTGCGGCCGGACCCGCACTATAACTACCTCGGCTACGCGCTGTTTTCTACCGGCATGACGCTGGGCCGTTTAACCGGAGATCGCCTGCGCAAGCGCGCCGGTGATGCCAAATTGCTGACGGTGATGGCCTGCGTCGGCGTGCTCGGCATCGCGCTGATCCTGCTGGTCAACAGCTTTGGGCTGTCGCTGGTGGGCTTCTTCCTGCTGGGCCTTGGATTGGCGAATATGATGCCGCTGCTGTTTATGGCGGCCGCCAAAGGTGATAGTCCTAACACCAGCGCCAGCATCGCGATGGTGACGCGGCTGGCCTATGCTGGAATGCTCACCGGCCCGGTGATTATCGGCGGCATTAGCGTGCATTTTGGCTTGCAGGCTGCGCTGTGGGTGATCAGCGCCACGCTGGCATTAATCGCGCTGACCGGCGGGCGGCTTATGCGTTAATTCAATCCGCCGCAAGTGCCAAATGAGCAGATTGCGGCATGGATTGCAGAAGGCTTTCATTTTCAGGCGACGGGATGAGAAGTGTTCTATCCTCTTATTAATCAACCTGAAAGAAGGAAAAGCCAGATGAATGAGGACATTTTTGAACAAGCCCCGTTGCCGATGCTGACCCGCTGGCAAGTTGGCGATAAGGTGAAACTCCTGACTTTTCCTTTCGGCGATGGGTCGGGGAGTTATCAGTTGGATGTCACCATCCGCGAAATCAATGACGGTGAGTTTGAAGGCGTGGTGACTAAGGCTTCCCCGGTCGGGCGTTTTGCGCCTTCCGCCAAACGCCATTTTGAAAACGGGACGGTGGTGGAGTTCCGCGCCGCACATATTCAGGGCAATGCCGGACGAGACTAAAGATTTCTACTGCCATAAAAACAACAAACCCCGCTAAGGGCGGGGTTCTTAACTTTATACAAAGCTGCTAAGGATCAACCTTCTCAACCACTGTGTTACATCATGGGCTTAACGTTGTTATCCAGTATCAAATCAGTCAGTTCATCCACGGGGATCTCAGGTCTTGCCCCACAGTAACCGACCAGATACCAATTGCCGTCAGCACATTTCTCTGGAGATACTTTATAACGCTCGTTTTGCACTGCAAAAATTGCTGAGTCAGACTGACGCTCTTCGAGCCGATTGTCTGCCCAGAAATAGAGTGAAAACTGATGGCAACGGTCGACATGCTTCTGCCCATGCCGACTCCCTCCCAGAAGCAAATAATGGTATTCAGACATTATTACTCCTCCAAATAAGTGATTGATGATACAAGCACTTTCTCCCACACGGGAACGCTCAAATGAGGCGCTGCGAACAATAAATGAAATCGCGCAGCAAAAACAGGACATTAAGCAACCCGCCAATTACCTGCCTGAATGGCAGATAATTGGCTTGGTATAAATTATAGGGCAGGACTGAGAACACGACTTAAGCAAAAACTTAAATGTGATCGGCATCACAAAATGTTTTTGGTAGCAGAAGAGCGACCATTATTGTTCGAGCATTTTTTTATGCAGCTGGGAGGTCAGGACTTCAATCCTTTCACTCAGCTGTTTGGTGATATTGGTCAGCTCGGTGTTCTGTTTTAACAGCTCAAGCATCTGCTGCGTGTGCTGCGCGGCCATCTCCTGACGCTGCTCGTTGGCCTGCGCCAGCTCTTCGCGATGCTGGGCATCGGCGTCTGAGTGAGCCTTGTCGCGCTCGGCCTGCCGGGTTTGCGCCAGCAAGATCAGCGGCGCGGCGTAGGCGGCCTGCAAACTGAACGCCAGATTGAGCAAGATAAACGGGTAGACGTCGAACTTCACCAGCCCGGTGACGTTTATGATGATCCATACCGCGACCACCACGGTTTGCGCACCCAAAAACAGCGGCGTGCCGAAGAAGCGGGCAAAGGCTTCTGCCTTCAGGGCAAACCAGCTCTCGCCGAAGGTCGGGGCCAAATGGGAGTGTTTGCGGTGAAAGCGGAAGGGATCGCGTTTTTTAGCTGGGGTATCTGAAGAGGTTGGCTGCATGACGACTTCCTTTATGTGAACTGATGAGCGTGCTGATAAGAGTCACCTTAGGGTGAAATGCGGGAAACCGATATCTTATTATTGCCGCCAATGCAGTTCGTTGACGGACGATTTATCTCTCTGAACGCCAACTGCTTTTCCCGAACTATCTGATTGTTAGGCTGAGTTGCCTAGGCTACCTTTAGAGCATCAATCGTGAAAAGGAGAGAAGTATGGGTTTTTGGAGAGTATTGATTACGATTCTGGTGCCGCCACTGGGCGTGCTGATTGGTAATGGCCTTGGCCTTCAGTTCCTGTTGAACATCGTGCTGACCCTGTGCGGCTATTTGCCGGGTTTGATCCACGCATTCTGGATCCAGACACGTAAGTAATGAATTAAGGTTTTTTTGGTAAAATTTCCTCGATTTCATAAGCCCAGCCAATAGGTTGGGCTTTTTACTGCCCAAATATCACAAACATTTAACACGAAACGAAAAGACTCCTTATTGTCTCTCAGGCATCATGTCGCCTCTAAATTGTGATTTATATTGTTGTTTTTGTTAGCCGCTTGGCGCAATTGGGCAGGGGATTTTGCTGCTCGATTTAAAAAATTATACCTCTCTGTGAAATAAGGAACTTTCATGTCTAATCCGTACGCCGAGATATTCCGGCGCCCAGGCACCAAAGGTTTTTCTGCCGCAGGTTTTATTGCTCGTCTGCCTCTGCCAATGACCACCATCGGCATCGTGGCGATGCTGTCCCAAACGCATGGTGAATATTGGCTGGCTGGCACGGTGTCCGCCACTTTTGCCATGGCCAATGCCTTTATTGCTCCGCAGGTATCGCGCTGGGTGGATGTCAAAGGGCAGGCGAAAGTGCTGATCCCGATGGTGACGCTGGCCTTTTTGGCATTGATCGGTTTATGCCTCGCGGCGTGGCTTAGCGCGCCCAATGAAATGCTGTTTATGCTGGCATTAATCGCCGGCGTGATGCCGAGCATTGGCTCGATGGTGCGTGCGCGCTGGACCGAGATTTATCGCGGCAAGTCGCAACTGCACACGGCCTTTGCCTTTGAATCGGTGCTGGATGAGCTGGTGTATATGGCCGGGCCGGTGTTTGGTATCGGTCTGAGCATTGCGCTGTTCCCCGAAGCAGGGGTGCTGGCGGCGGCGACCTTCCTCGCGGTGGGCACGCTGCTGTTTGTGGTGCAGAAATCCACCGAGCCGAAAGTGAATCCTATCAAGCAGAAACGCACGCTGTCAGTGATGAAGCACGGCGCGATGTGGTACGTGGTGATGGTGTTTGTCGGCATCGGCATGATTTTCGGCACGGTAGAAGTGGCGGTGATCGCCTTCGCGCAGGAGTTGGGTAATAAGGGCGCGGCAACCTATATCTTATCGACCTATGCCGTGGGTTCTTGCGGTATCGGGCTGGTA
>NZ_JMPJ01000041.1 GCF_000735345.1 Ewingella americana ATCC 33852
GGGTTCTTGCGGTATCGGGCTGGTATTTGGGGCGATCAAGTTCAAAAAGCCGTTGGCCAATCGCTTATTGATCGCAAGCGTGGTGGCGGTGTTGACCACCTTGCCTCTGCCGTTCATCACCTCACTGTGGATGATGACGCTGATGGTGTTTGTTGGCGGGGCAATCAGCTCACCGACCTTTATCACCGGCATGACCCTGATCGAGCGCATCGTGCCAACCACCCAGATAACCGAAGGCATCACTTACGCCATGACCGGCGTGCTGATTGGCTTCTCGGCGGGTTCAGCCGCGTCGGGATGGGCCATCGATAACTTCGGCGCTTCCAACGGATTCTGGATTGCCGTGGCGGGCGGCGGCGTGGCGTTACTCGCCATGCTGACGGGATATCGCCTGCTGGCGGCGTTGTCGCAAAGAGACGCGTCGGAAAATGACCTGCAACTGAGCCACGAGTAACTGCAACCTTCCGGCAGAAAACAATCTGTCGGAAGGTTATTCCCAAAATTTTAGTTGTGCCGAGTCCCTAAATCTCTATCTGAAGCATCCCCTTCGAGTAAATGACTAAGTTCATCCACGCGACGAATCAGCCCATTTTCCACTTCATACAGCGCCACGACCTTCACTTTCACGCTCTGTCCATTATGTTTAATGGCATTAACAATATGCACGCTAGCCAGTGATTGGCCGCTGGCAATCACCTTTTCAAAGTTAACCGTGGCGGATTGTAATGTGGCTTTTAAGGTTCGGGCGTGCTCGACAAACAGGGCGTGATCCAACACTTTTCCATCAGCATGTTGCTGGTAATCTGAGGCGAAATAGCGACCCGTCTGCTCCGCCGTTTCTGCGGGATCGAACAGCGAGTTAAAAACTTTTGTCAGAAATTGGTGTGCTTGAATGTGTGTCATGGGGCGGTCCTCGTGGTAGATGAATTGACGAGGGTTACAATAGAGCGATATTTTTGGCGTTATGACGGCTATTAAGCCAATTTATACGGTGATCACGCCATGATTTCAGAATCTGACACGAATAGGGCATTACGCTGGGCCGATTTCGTCGAGCCGCAAGGAAAGACCACGCCTGTGCATCACCACACTGACGGCCAGCTGCTGGGCACTCACCGGGGGTTACTGACGCTGGATTTTGAGCACAGCCATCGGGCGATCCCCGCCACCTACGCGGTTTGGGTACCTTCGGGATATCCTCACGGTATGCGTTCGCATGGGGCATTTGACGGCTGGAGTCTTTATGTCCGTGAAGATGTAACTCGAGCGCTGCCGCAAACGCCGAAAACATTCCATGTGGAAGGGCTGTTGCGAGAAGCATTAAAACGGGTCAAAAGCTTGGGCGAGAGAAGCCCTGCGGAACAGGCCAGCGGGGCGCTGACGCAGGTCATTTTAGATGAAATTCGCACACTACCCGCCACGGCATTGGAGCTACCGATACCCAAAGATCCTCGTCTGATTAGTCTCGTGCGACGATTGCTCAGTGATGTGAGTGTTCAGCTGCGCGAGGAGCAATGGGCAGAAAATGCCGGATTATCAGTCAGAACGCTGGTGAGGCTCTTTCCGGCACAAACCGGTTTGACGTTCACAGCATGGAGGCAGAGAGCCAGAATGATGCGGGCGATGGAGCTTTTAGCAGATGGAATGGCGGTGCAGAACGTCGCGCTGGAGGTCGGTTACGACAACGCCAGCGCCTTTATTGCAGTATTTCGTAAACTGACCGGCACGACGCCGGGCCACTATTTCTAATCGAAAGTGGCCATTAAAACAGAGAAAACAGCACCACCACCGGCAAACTCATTGGCCAAGTAAAGCCGATCAGCGCCGAGGTTAACAGACGGATTTTAAACGTATCGCGGCTGACCAACAGAGTGAAGACCGCTGCCAGCGCCAAACCACCCCAGTAAATTGTTTTTATGACTTCCCACCACACGTGCACGACATACCCCTAACAACAGCCAAAAATAGATAAAGCAGGGCATATTCTAGGGCGTTAACATTTGGTAATCAAATAATGTGTGTTTTAGCTCACGTTTTTACAGAGTTTACATCTGCACATAGATTTACGCGTGGAAACAACAGGGCGTTAACCTTTCACCCTGATGCGTTACAGCGAGCGCAGATGGCCGCGAATAGAGGTCGGCGCAAAACCAAAGCGTTTGCGAAAACGTTCTGCAAAGCGCGATCCGCTCTCATAGCCGACCTGATGGGCGATATGGGAAATGGCTAAATCCGTACACTGCAGCAGGCGCAGCGCGTGAGTCATGCGTACATCTATCATCAGATTGCGCAGCACGCTGTTCTCGGTCGCCAGCCTGCGGCGCAGCATCACTTCATTCATCATCAGCTTCTCAGCCACCTCGGCGGCCGTGAAAGACTTGTGCAGATTATTGACCAGCAGATCGCGCACTTGCTGCGTGACGCTTTCACTGTGCTGCCGAGAGTAGCTAATGCCCATATGAGACAGCCACAGCAGCTGCTCAATCATCCGGTGGCGGGCGATGGTCGGCGGCAGGCTGTTTTGCCACAGCATGGAGTGATGGGTGTCAGTAAACGATTGCTTAAACGCCGGAGGAATATGCGGAATGACGCGAATGTCTTCGACCGTGATCAAAGCCCCTTCAAAGGGCGAGACGTACAGGCGGGAATCGCAAAATAGCGAGCTATCCCACGCCATAATGGCGCAGCTGAAAATGCCTTCATCAGAAGGAACATTGGTAATGCTCAGAGAATGGCCGCTATTTACCGCCAGCATCTCGCCACTTTGAATCGCGGTTTCTTGTAAACCGTGGCGCAGGGTGGAATGGCCCTGAAGGATTAATATGAGTTCGGGTTTATCGACGAAAATATCGCTGGTATGCAGCTCACTGTGCTGAATAAGCAGTGAGGCTGTACCAATCCCTGGAGATACTTTTATTTTACGAACCATCGCGATTTTGCCCGAAGCCGCACGTCATATTGCCGACGCTGTCCCAGGGTTTAATTACCCTTGAACCATTGCCGATATTTTCGTCGGTGAAAACGATATTAGTGAGGGCGACAGAGAAAAGACACCGGGTAAGGGCGGCTTATTCTCTGTCTATGAAGCCTTTAATATACACAAGAAGCTAAGAAAGTGGCTAGCAATGGTGTTAGGGAAACTATTATTGATCGCGCATGGCGATTGCTCTGTCGGTAAAACGCCCATAGGTCGAATTGACCTCCTGCTGTTTTACGGACTGGCCAATAAGCTCAGCCAATTGATCCATCCGTGCCTGCAATAGAGTTTTAATCTGAGTTTCATTATCCAGAATACGTCGCAGACTCTGACGGACAATATTTTGGATATTCAATGAGGTCTCTTCTGACAGCGGCAGTGTGGTGGTTGCCTCTACCGCCTTCAGGTAACTGACTTCAAGTTCTACCAATTCATCCCACTTTTCTTCTTTCGCCAGCAGCAACATTTGTTCGCTTAGCGTCAGGATCATCTGATACTCATTAACCAGGTACTGATGTCGATCCATTATATTGGTCCTGCGAGGGGTGATAGTTAGGGCCGATTTGCCGCCAGGCATCGGCTATATTTTCCAGCAATGCCATAACTTCAGTAATAGCCTGCTGATCGTTATGCAAATTGGCATGTATTAAACGGCGAACCATGTAGGAATAGAGCGCTTCCAGATTATCAACTAATTCTGGGTCGCCTTTCTCACGGCTTAAGCCAGCAATGAGTCCGTTATCGATGATATTAATGGCCTTCGACAGCGCATTGCCTTTCCCTGGAATATCCCCCTGCTGGATAAGAATACCGGCACGGATAAGGGCGCTGCGCGCCCCGTCAAATAACATCACCACTAACTGATGGGGTGATGCACTCATTACCGCACTTTCCAGACCGACTTGCGCATAGGCCTTAGCGCCGGAGTTCTTGTACATAATCAGTCCTTATTAACTTCCACTCATCGCGGCGAACTGCTGCGTCAAGTAGCTACCGGTGTTGGTTAATTTGTTAACCAGTACGGATAGGTTAGTAAATTGGTTTTTGTAGTTAGTCAGATTGAGCGTGATGCTGGCTTGGGTCTTGGTCATCTGATCTGACAGGTTTTTCAATGACTTGTTGATACCGTCTTCAGCAGCCTGAACGGTGCCGTTGGTTGGGTCCAGCATCTTGGTCAGCATGTTGGTCGCTTGAGTACCAAAACCGGTGGTTTTGCCGTCACCCGCGAAGAACTGCACCACGCTGCCCGGCTTTTTGGTGATCGCGTTGTTTAATTTGGTGCTATCTACCGTCAGCTTGCCGTTAACGTCTTGGGTGATCCCCATGCTTGCCAGAGTTGAGAAGTCCGCATTTGGCTGGGAAGACGCGATGCTGCCACGCAGCTGGGTAGTAATAGTACGCACCGTGCCGTCGCCGAACAGGGCGCCGTTGTTGGCGTTTTGGCTGTCAGCGCCTTTATCTACCGCGGTATAGGCCGTCTGGCTGGCGATGGTGGTTTGCAATGAGTTGTAGGCATCTACGTAGTTCTGGATAGCCTTAGTCATCGCGCTTGGATCTTGAGTCAGCGTTAAGGTTTCAGGGCCTGAAGAGCCTGAGCTGCCTGAATTTCCTGAGTTGGCGCTAGTCAGCGATTTCAATGTCAGCGTCACACCGTCCAATGCGTCTGATACCACGTTGCTGCTACGGGTGATTTCAATATCATTGTTGATAGTGAATTTGGCGTCTTGGGCCACAGTGGTGACTTTCATGCCGTTAGTGCTGGATGACGGGTTATAACCCACCACGTTGTTCAGCGCGTCATCGCCGGATACGCTTACGGACATAGCATTGGCCACGCCGGTATCATTGGCGGTGATAGACAAGTAATAGGTGTTGTCGTTAGCTTTAATGACGCTGGCGGTTACGCCGGCTTGCTTGGCGTTAATGGCATCACGAACGCCGTTCAGGCTGGTTTGATCATCCGTCAGCGGAATAGTGACTGGGTCTTTACCTGTCTGCGCAATAGTAATGGAGCGGTTAGCCGCACCCGTGGTGCCTAACGCGGCTTTAGGGTCTGATTTGGCTGCAGAGAGCAGAGACTGCGCCTGCGCTAACTGCGTGACGTTGATTTTGTATGAGCCCGCCGGAGCAGAAGCGTTTGGCGTCAACGCCGCGCTAAAAGAGGTGTTGGTGCTGGTAACCGACGTGCCTGCGATTTGGCTGGCGTTTTGCAGCGCGGTGGCGGCAGTCTTCAGCTTATCCAATGAAGTTTGCAAAATACTGAAAGAGGTCAGCTTCGCTTTATAAGATGTTTGTTGATTGGTCAGCGGTGTTAGACGATCATTTTCAGCTTTGGTCAGTGAATCCATCAAGCTGTTGAGGTCAAGACTGGTACCTGCACCGAGAGAACTTACACTAGCCATTATTTATATTCCTTAGAGAGAAGGGTGTTACCAGTGTTATCGGCAAGGATGGCACGAAGTTTATACCCGGCCGGATAAATTTTATGGCAAGAATAACCGCGCATATTAGGGGCAATTTGCGCCATTATTTGCAGGTGCAATAAAGGAAGGAATTAGCGTTCGGGGATTATTTTATAATTTTTTTAAATTCTGACTAAAGGTTCTGGGTGTAGCGCCGATACAAGTTTGGACGGTGATAAAGCCGTAGGCCGAAAGCCTAAACCTAAATAACAGAATTTAAGGAAATCATACTATGGCGGTAATCAACACTAACAGCTTGTCCCTGATGACTCAGAACAACCTGAACAAATCTCAAGCATCCCTGGGCACCGCCATCGAGCGTCTGTCTTCAGGTCTGCGTATCAACAGCGCAAAAGACGATGCAGCCGGTCAGGCGATTGCCAACCGCTTCACTTCTAACATCAATGGCCTGACCGTTGCTTCTCGTAACGCAAACGACGGTATCTCTCTGTCACAGACCGCTGAAGGCGCACTGAGCGAAATCAACAACAACTTGCAACGTGTTCGTGACCTGACCGTTCAAGCGCAGAACAGCTCTAACTCAGCATCTGACATCGACTCCATCCAGTCTGAAGTTAACCAGCGTATGGAAGAGATCAACCGCGTTACTAAGCAAACTGACTTCAACGGCATCAAAGTTCTGGACAACCGTACTGCTTCTACTAGCAGCTACGATTTCCAAGTGGGTTCTAAAGATGGCGAGCAAATCAGCATCGGTATCGGTTCAAGCGCTGGCTGGAACCTGGCTGCCTCTAACGGTGACGGCACTTCTAGCGACAACATCAACACCTACAAACCAACGACTGTTACTGCGCTGACTACTGCACAAACAGCGGCTAAAACTGCTAACGATGCTTACTTAGCTGCTAAGGCAACTTCTGACGCATCTGGCTTGCCAGCTGACGTTACTGCAACAGCAACTGCTAAAACTGCATTAGATACTGCAAACACCGCAGTAACAACTGCCTTGAAAACTTCTACTACTGCTAAAGAAGCAGTTAACGGCAACGCACGTACCGTTGCGGCAGAAGGTTTCGACGTTCTGAAAGGTACCGTAAGCAAAACTGGTACTGCTACCGGCTCAAGCCCACTGGCTGACATCGATGCTGCTCTGAAAGCGGTTGATACTCAACGTTCAGCTCTGGGTGCTTCTCAGAACCGTTTCGAATCTACCATCACTAACCTGAGCAGCACTGTTGATAACCTGACTTCAGCACGTAGCCGTATTCAGGATGCAGACTACTCTACCGAAGTTTCCAACATGAGCCGTGCGCAGATCCTGCAACAGGCTGGTACTTCAGTACTGTCTAAAGCTAACCAGGTTCCTCAGTCAGTATTGTCTCTGCTGCAGGGCTAATAGCTTCTCAGTTTTAATGCTTATAAAGGCGGCCTTTTGGCCGCCTTTTTCTTTGATTGAATGCCGAATTCACAGGGCATACTGCGGGCTGGTTATTGGAGGTATAACGCAATGAAAGAGATTCTGGTAAGCCAACCTGAGTATGTGCAGAACTTCAGCTGTATTGGTTCTGCATGCGAAGATCACTGTTGTAAACAATGGAATATCACGCTGGATAAGACCACCTATAACAAGTACCTAAAGAGTGAGATTCCTGGCGTAAAAAATATTGCGATTGAAAACATTACCAAGACCAAAAAAAGCCATAGCAGTTGGGCCTTGGTAAAGCTCAACGAGCAGGGCAATTGTTCTTATCTTGAGTCTGATAATCTGTGCAAGATCCATAAAACCATGGGGCCAGAGGCGCTAAGCGGCACCTGTTCTCTCTATCCACGCCAATATGTTTTGTATAAAAAAGAGCGCATTGAGAGCCTGAGCCTGTCCTGCCCGGAAGCGACCCGCAAGGTGCTGCTCACTGATACCGCCCTGAATATTAATAACTACAACGTTACCCAAACCAATTTCAATTCCCGACCTGATATCGGCATTGAAGGCAAAATCATTAATCTATTCTGCGCCAATTTACTGATGGTGCCGCAGGATAGAATTGAACAAAACCTCTACGCGATGACCTGTTTCCTGCTCTATGCGGAAAAGCAGACCGGCACGCTGGATGACAAATTCGCCGCGCTAGAGAATGTCTACTCAGCCCTGATCCAGCAATTGCAAAACGGTGAAACCTTCAAGGCTATGGCGAATATCAACAGCGAGCCTTTCTTCGAGTTAGCCTTAATTTACGGCATTCGTGGGGCGATTGATGAAGTCAAAGGCTGTCGCGGCAGCGCCGCCTTGGGTAAATTCACCGATCGACTGAATCAGCATTTCGCCACCACCCATACTCAGCAAGAGCTGGATGCCAACTTGGCTAAACTCAAGCAGGGCTGGGACAATACCGCGCTGCCGTGGCTCAACCAACGCCCGTACATTTTGCGCAACTACTTCCAATACCGGCTGTATCACGACCGTTTTGCTATTGATAAATCAATTCCCGTTATGAAGCAGCTCTACATGCTGGTGGTCGACTATTTCTATGTCAAATCTCTGCTCTCAGCCTATGTGCTGGAGAAAGGGGAGTTAACGGAGCAGACGGTGGTTGACGTGATGTACAGCTACCACTCCTATCGCCAGCACAATGAGCTCGCCAAAGCGCAATTCATGGCAGGGATCGACAGTGTCAAACGCAACGACGATCTTTCCGTCCTCCAGCTTCTGGTTTAACCCGCATACGCGGGTTTTTTCGCTTTTATTCATCACTTATTCACTTTTACTTACTTTTTTACTGTAATCTGCGCGGCGCATTCACTGATATAGTCACTGTGCGTTATTTGTACAGGTGCGCCGACATAATCCAAATAGCCGCGCTTTTCAGTCCTTATTCTGGCGATTGGAAAAAGCGGGCATACGCATAATAGTACAGACCCTCAATTTGCCAGGTTACGACAGTGAGCGATCTGTATACCGCCAGCGGCGTGATAGACAAAAATTCTTTGTGGCAGCGCTATGTTCCTTTAGTGCGCCATGAAGCCCTGCGTTTGCAGGTTAGGCTTCCCGCCAGCGTAGAGCTGGACGACCTGCTGCAAGCGGGGGGCATTGGGTTATTGAATGCGGTTGAACGGTTTGATGCCATGCAGGGCACGGCGTTTACGACTTATGCTGTGCAACGCATTCGCGGCGCGATGCTCGATGAGTTGCGCAGTCGCGACTGGGTGCCGCGCAGCGTGCGGCGTAATGCGCGCGAAGTGTCTCAGGCTATGCATCATGCCGAGCAACGGCTAGGACGCCCACCGAGCGAAGGCGAAGTGGCACAGGCGTTAGATATTCCCATTGAGGAATACCGCCAGATATTGATGGATACCAATAGCAGCCAGTTGTTCTCTTATGACGAATGGCGCGAAGAACACGGCGATACCGCCGAAGCGTTAATGGAAGGGCACGAAGAGGCCAACCCATTACACCATTTGCTGGAGGGTAATTTACGCCAGCGGGTAATGGACGCCATTGACGCACTGCCAGAACGGGAAAAAATGGTTCTGACACTTTACTACCAGGAAGAGTTGAATTTAAAAGAGATCGGGGCAGTACTGGACGTCGGGGAATCCCGCGTTAGCCAGCTACATAGTCAAGCGATCAAGCGTTTACGCGCTCGCTTGGCGAATGACCATTGATCCGCTTTTTCCTGGCCGGTTTTACATTTGATCATCCTTCACCAGGAATAAGTTTATGCCAGCCGGACTCAAAACGCGGCCGTTAAGCCGTTACTTAAAAGACTTTAAACATAGCCAGACTCAATGTTCACAATGTGGCAAAGAGCTGGATCGCATGGCGCTGGTGTTTCGCGGCCAGATCATCAATAAAGAGGCCATCGCCAAGATGGACCAGCCTATTGATGACGAAGTCTGGAACAACCTGTCGCAAGAACTGACCGCACTGTGCCGCTTTTGCAGCGAAATTAGCTGCAACAGCCATTGGTCTTACTTCGACATCATGGCGTTCAAGCAATATCTGTTCGAACAAACCGAGATGAACCACAGCACGGTACGTGAATACGTCGTCCGCCTGCGTCGTTTGGATGAGATTCTGGTTGCTCAGAACTATCCTCATGAGCGCACCAAGGGCGATAGCATTCACGAGCGTATTATCAATGACTTGCCGGTGGCAGCGCATGATAACTACCGCATCGCGCTGCGTAAGTATGACCAGTATCTGGCGTGGCAGAAATCCGCCTAATCGGCAGATTATCGCCCGACATCATGCGCAATATCAGCAACAGGCTCCCACGGGAGCCTGTTTTTTTTGCCTGACATCTGTCATCGCTTGTATAAATTCGCTATATAATTTATTGATAACGTCCTGTGCATTTTATCTCAATCTGACTTTATACATCATAACGATAGCGGCTCTCGCAAGCGCTTCAGGGGAACACTGTGCCTGCTCAAATTTCATTGCTTAAAAATCGGCTGGAAGCCTTCTCGCGCGTGGACTTGTTGGGCTGCGTCACGCCGCTCGAAAGACTTAACCGTCTTTCCGACTATTTTGGTCGCCCGATCTACATTAAACGTGACGATGTCACGCCGCTGGCACTCGGTGGTAACAAACTGAGAAAGCTGGAGTTTCTGGCCGCCGCCGCGCTAGAAGAGGGGGCTGACACGCTGATCACCGCCGGTGCCATTCAATCCAACCATGTGCGCCAAACCGCCGCCGTGGCTGCCAAGCTAGGCTTGAAATGCGTCGCGCTGCTGGAGAACCCCATTGGCACCACTCAGGCCAACTACCTGACTAACGGCAACCGCCTGTTGCTCGACTTATTCAATACCGAAGTGGTGATGTGCGACGCGCTGCATGACCCAATGGGCCAGCTTACTGAAGAAGCCGAAAAGCTCGAAGCACAGGGCTTCCGGCCTTATATCGTGCCAGTGGGCGGCTCCAACGCGCTGGGTGCTTTGGGCTACGTGCAGTGCGCACTGGAGATTGCCGAGCAGAGCGCGTCTAGCTTTGTCGATTTCAGCGCGGTGGTAGTGGCGTCAGGCAGTGCGGGGACTCACGCCGGATTAGCCGTAGCCTTAAGTCACCTGATGCCTGAAACTCAGTTGATCGGCGTGACGGTGTCACGTTCTGCCGAGGCGCAGCGCCCGAAAGTTGAAGCCATTGCTCGCGACGTCGCCAAGAGATTGCAGTTCGACGAAGCCCTGCCGGAGATCCACCTGTGGGACAGCTATTTTGGCCCGCGCTACGGCGAGCCGAGCGAAGAGGGGTTAGCCGCCATTAAACTGCTGGCGGAGAAAGAAGCCATGCTGCTGGATCCGGTTTACACCGGCAAAGCCATGGCTGGGCTGATTGATGGCTTAGAGCGCGGCCTTTTCCCCGGCTCAGGCCCGATTCTGTTCATTCATACCGGCGGCGCACCGGCGCTGTTTGCCTACCATCCTCAGGTGTAAAACCAAGGGTAACTGGCTGATATTTATTGCAACGCAGAGCGGCAATGGCATTGATAGGCTCAGCCTTTTGCCGCTCTTATGCTTGTCGGCTCCTACTTATGCTTTTCTGCACTAAGATTAGAGGATTATATTCCTGATAATCTTTTCAACCGATGCTAACGTGCGCCACGAGTAAAATAATTAATTCATAATTAATTCATGAGGTGAATATGGGTTTTTCAACACTGCGTCGTCGTTTACTTCTGGGTGCGGTCGCTGTCACTTTGACCAGCGGCATGGTCACAAGCAGCTTCGCGGCTGATGAAGGCCTGCTGGCTAAAGTCAAAGAGCGCGGCTCGCTGATTGTTGGCCTTGAGGGGACTTACCCTCCATTTAGCTTCCAAGGCGAAGACGGCAAACTGACCGGCTTCGAAGTCGAATTCGCTCAATCTCTGGCCGAGCACATGGGTGTTAAAGCCAAGCTGCAACCGACCAAATGGGACGGCATGCTGGCTTCGCTGGAATCCAAGCGTATCGACGTTGTGATCAATCAGGTGACTATCTCTCCTGAGCGCCAGAAGAAATATGACTTCTCCACCCCGTATACCGTTTCAGGTATTCAGGTGCTGACCAAGAAGGGCAACGAAGGCAACTTCGCTACGCCTGACACGCTGAAAGGCAAAAAAGTCGGCGTGGGCTTGGGCAGTAACTACGAGCAGTGGCTGCGCGCTAACGAGCCGGGCGTTGATATCCGTACCTATGATGATGACCCGACTAAATACCAAGACCTGCGCGTAGGCCGTATCGACGCGATTTTGGTTGACCGTCTGGCCGCGCTGGATCTGGTGAAGAAAACTGGCGATACCTTGGCTGTAGCGGGTAAACCTTTTGCGCGTCAGGAATCTGGCGTAGCGCTGCGTAAGAACAACCCAGAGCTGCTGGCTGCTATCGATAAAGCCATCGCTGATATGCAGAAAGACGGCTCACTGGCCAAAATCTCCGACAAGTGGTTTGGTGCTGACGTCACTAAGTAATGTCCGTCATGCTTGGGGCTGTTTCTCGCGACTTGGCGTGATTCAGCCCCAAAGATTTTGCGCTTAGAAATACGTTGAAGATGTAAAAGACCTAAGGGTTATAGATGCAAGAAAGTATTCAACTGGTGCTGGATTCAGCACCATTTTTATTGAAAGGCACGCTGTTCACGCTGCAATTAAGTTTGGGCGGGATGGTGTTCGGTCTGCTGTTGGGCTTTATCCTCGCGCTGATGCGCCTGTCCAAGTTCTGGCCGCTGTCATGGCTGTCGCGATTCTACGTGTCGATTTTCCGTGGAACGCCGCTGATTGCTCAACTGTTCATGATTTACTACGGCCTGCCGCAGTTCGGCATTGAGCTGGATCCTATTCCTTCGGCGATGATTGGTTTGTCACTCAATACCGCCGCTTACACCTCCGAAACCCTGCGCGCCGCGATTTCATCCATTGAAAAGGGCCAGTGGGAAGCCGCCGCCAGTATCGGCATGAGCTCATGGCAGACCATGCGCCGCGTGATTTTACCGCAGGCCGCCCGCACCGCGCTGCCGCCGCTGGGTAACAGTTTTATCGGTCTGGTGAAAGACACCTCCCTTGCTGCGACCATTCAGGTGCCAGAGCTGTTCCGTCAGGCGCAGTTGGTGACCTCGCGCACGCTGGAAGTGTTCACCATGTATCTGGCCGCCTCGTTGATTTACTGGGTATTGGCCACCGTATTGTCCTTCCTGCAAAATCGTCTGGAAGACCGCGTTAACCGTCAAGACAGGGAGCAGCTATGAGCACGATTGACGTTAAACAGCTGACCAAGAAATTCAACGGTCAGACGGTACTGCACGGTATCGATTTACAGGTAAATGCGGGTGAAGTGGTCGCCATTATCGGCCCAAGCGGCTCGGGTAAAACCACGTTGCTGCGCAGTATCAATCTGTTAGAAGAGCCGAATTCCGGCACCATTAAGGTCGGTAATATCGAGATCGACGGCAGTCGTTCCATCAGTAAGCAGAAAGAGAATGTGCGTAAACTGCGCCAGCAGGTGGGTTTTGTGTTCCAGAACTTCAACCTGTTCCCGCACCGTTCAGTTCTCGACAATATTATTGAAGGTCCGGTCATCGTTAAAGGCGAGTCACGCGAGAAAGCCGTGGCCTATGCCCGTCAGCTGCTGGAGAAAGTCGGGCTGAGCGGCAAAGAAGACGCTTATCCGCGCCGTCTGTCAGGCGGCCAGCAGCAGCGCGTCGCCATCGCCCGCGCACTGGCCATGAACCCGGAAGTGATTCTTTTCGACGAACCAACCTCCGCGCTCGACCCCGAGCTGGTGGGCGAAGTGCTCAATACCCATCCGCGCCTTGGCGCAAGAGCACCGCACCATGGTGATCGTCACCCACGAAATGAGCTTCGCCCGCGACGTCGCCGACCGCGCGATTTTCATGGACCAAGGGAAGATCGTCGAGCAAGGCCCCGCCAAAGAGCTGTTCTCGAATCCGCAGCATGCGAGGACAAAACAGTTTCTCGAGAAGTTTTTAACTCGCTAGTTAAAGGGGGGCGGCTGCCCACACCGTTTTAAGGTCAAAACCTTGCGTTGCCACGCAAACTGGCCCAGAAGGCGCGTAAGCGCGCGCCCTCTGGACTCCCGCGCTTTTTTTTGCTGGAAGAGCGAGGCTGCGCAGGGTTGGAATGGCCGTGTTTCAGTAGCTTCTGTGATCGCCGCGAAGTGCCGTCGCTTAGGCGATTCCCTCAGTTCGGGCTTCGAGCCATAGGTCTCGAACCACTCCCTCGGCGTCACTTCTGAACGCGGCTTACTGGCTTCTACACCGTGCCGTTTCAGTGGGTTTGGGTTTGCTCCTTCTCCTTTTCAAGGAGAGGGATGGGGTGAGGTTTGCTGCATTGAGCGTTGTATTAAACCACTCCTCATCCCTGCCTTCTCCTCTGAGAGGAGAAGGAGCAAAACCCAAACCCAAGACAAGCCCCCCTGAAACGGCACGGTTGAAATGCCCCAAAACCGCAGTCAAAAATGACGCTGAGCAAGAGGTTCAAGACCTAAGGCTTGAATCCCGCCGCGAAGGCACCGCCTAAGCGGCGGCATTTTGCGGTGGAGAACAGGTGTATCTGAAACACGTCCGCCCAGCGAGCGGAGCGCGTAGTGAAGAGCCGGGGAGTCTTGAGGGGCGCGGCGATAGGCGCCCCTCAAGGCCGGTGTGGCGGCAGCGCACGGTTTTGACCTTAAAAAGGCTAGTTTGCGTGGCTACGCAAGGTTTGAGCGGTGTGGGCGGCGAGCCCACGACCTTGACCTTGACCTTAAAGATTTAAAGCGGGTTTTGGGCAGCCAGCCCAAAGGTGCCCGACGATCACCCGATCGTCATCAAACTGGCATTTCCCCCCGCAGCCGCGGTATTAACACTCAGTGAACGCTCGATCAGCAGGCGTTCCAGCAGGATATTATCCTCACCTCGTGCGAAACCTTGGACTGACACTATGGCACCCGCGCGTTTAGCGATGGTCTGGCAAAGCTCGCGCAGCTGATCGGCGTCGCCGTGGTAGATAACCGCGTCAAACTCAGGCGCGGCGGTCTGCCACTCTTTGGCGAAATCGACGCGTTCTTGAACCGCTTTTGGCAGCTGTTTGAACAGGTCGCGCTGAAGCGCTGCCTCAGGCCACAATACGCGGCAGCCGGTGGCGGTGATGGCGGCGAGCTGAATCAGCGCGTCTTGCTGATTATCAGCCAGCGCCAGCACGCGCTCACGCGGCAGCAGGGCGTAGGTGTTGCGCTCACCCGTTGGGCCCGGCAGAGTGCGAACGGTGCCGCCCTGAGCCGTCAGAGCGAAGCGTTCCGCCAGCGCGGCCAGTGATTCATCTTTCTGCTCCACGGCCCACTGTTGCAGCGCACGGTGCGGCGCTAACAGGGCTTCGCGCAGCGTGACGTCCAGCGGCAGGGTTTTATCCTGTACGCTCAAGGTCTGCGCCACGGCTTCCTGTGGGCGGCTGCACAGCAGGCGATACAAGTACATCGGGCCACCGGCTTTCGGGCCAGTACCCGACAGACCTTCGCCGCCGAACGGCTGCACGCCAACCACCGCGCCAACCATATTGCGGTTCACATACAGGTTGCCGACGTTAGCTTTCGACGTCACGCGGTTAATGGTTTCGTCGATACGGGTGTGGATCCCGAGTGTCAGGCCATAACCGGCTGCGTTAATTTGGTCGACCAGCTTATCCAGATCCTGACGTGCATAGCGCACCACGTGCAGCACCGGGCCAAAGATCTCTTTCTTCAGCTCGTCGAAGCTCTCCAACTCAATCAGCGTTGGCTGGATAAAGGTGCCGCGTGACCACTCCTGCTGATCTTCACCTTGCTGCTGGGCGGCTTGATACACGCTGCGGCCCTTGGCGCGCATGGCGTCGATGTGCTTCTCAATGCCCGCTTTGGCCTCTTGGTCAATCACCGGCCCGATGTCGGTCGACAGGCGCTCAGGGTTGCCCATGCGGCATTCGGCCATTGCGCCGCGCAGCATTTGCAGAGTGTGCTCGGCCACGTCGTCCTGAATACAGAGCACGCGCAGAGCAGAGCAGCGCTGGCCCGCGCTGTCGAAGGCGGAAGCGACCACGTCGGTGACCACCTGCTCAGTCAAGGCCGAGGAGTCAACGATCATCGCGTTCAGACCGCCGGTTTCAGCAATCAGCGGAACAGGGCGGCCCTGCGGATCCAGACGCCCGGCGATGCTGCGTTGCAGGATGCCAGCCACGTCGGTGGAGCCGGTGAACAGCACGCCGCGGACGCGTTCGTCATTCACCAGTTGAGCACCTACGGTCTCGCCTTGGCCCGGCAACAGTTGCAGAACGCCAGCTGGAACGCCGGCTTCATGCAGGATGCGCACGGCCTGAGCGGCAATCAGCGGGGTCTGCTCGGCAGGTTTTGCCAGCACGCTGTTACCCGCGGCGAGGGCGGCGGCAATCTGGCCGCTGAAAATCGCCAGCGGGAAGTTCCACGGGCTGATACACACCACGGTGCCCAGCGGGCGGTGAGTGTTGTTGTCAAACTGTTCGCGAATCTGACCCGCGTAGTAGTGCAGGAAGTCGACCGCCTCGCGCACTTCGGCAATAGCGTTATTAAAGGTCTTTCCGGCTTCACGTACCAGCACGCCAAGCAAGCTTTGTAGCTCGCCCTCCATCAATTCTGCGGCACGTTGCAAGATTGCAGCGCGCTCTTCGGGAGGTGTCGCAAACCAGATACGGCCAGCGGCGGCAGCGGCGTCCAAGGCACGGCTAACTTCGCCCTCGGTGGCTTCGCGGACTTGCCCAACCACGTCTGTCGGCTCGGCTGGATTTACCACATCAATGAACGGACCTTCATCTAACTGGGCGTCAATCATTGGCTGCGCGGTGATGGGCTGAGCCGCGCCGCTGAGCAGGGCGCTGGACAGGGAGGCCAGACGGTGCTCGTTGGACATATCCAAGCCGGAAGAGTTGACGCGTTTTTCACCATATAAGTGACGCGGTAACGCAATGCGCGGATGCGGCAGGCCGACCTGACCCTCGCTGGCGGCCAGCGTTTCTACGGCTTTCACCGGATCAGCGACCAGCTCGTCTAATGGCAGGGTGGCGTCGGCAATGCGGTTAACGAAGGAGGTGTTTGCCCCGTTTTCCAGCAGGCGGCGCACCAGATAGGCCAACAGGGTTTCGTGAGTACCGACTGGGGCATAAATACGGCACGGGCGGTTCAGCTTGCCATCGGCAATTTTGCCCACCACTTGCTCGTACAGCGGCTCACCCATGCCGTGCAGGCATTGGAATTCATACTGGCCGGGATAGTAGTTGTTGCCCGCCAACTGGTAAATCGCCGCCAGCGTATGGGCGTTGTGGGTGGCGAACTGCGGGTAAATCAGGTTTGGCACCGCCAGCAGTTTTCGGGCGCAGGCCAGATAAGAGACGTCGGTATAGACTTTGCGGGTGTAGACCGGGTAGCCCTCAAGGCCGTCTACTTGGGCGCGTTTGATTTCGCTGTCCCAATAGGCCCCTTTAACCAGACGGATCATCAGGCGACGGCGGCTGCGCTGGGCCAGATTGGTCAGGTAATCAATCACCATCGGGCAGCGTTTTTGGTAAGCCTGAATCACGAAGCCGATACCGTTCCAGCCCGCCAGTTCAGGCTCGAAGCAGAGTTTTTCCAGCAGGTCGAGGGAGATCTCTAAACGGTCCGCTTCTTCGGCGTCGATGTTAATGCCAACGTCGTACTGGCGCGCCATCAGGGTTAGTGACAGCAGGCGCGGGTAGAGTTCGTCCATCACGCGCTCATACTGGGCGCGGCTGTAGCGCGGATGCAGGGCGGAGAGCTTGATAGAGATGCCCGGGCCTTCGTAAATACCCCGGCCATTCGAGGCTTTACCAATGGCGTGAATAGCTTGCTGGTAGGAGAGCAGGTAGGCCTGCGCGTCTTTCTCGGTCAGGGCCGCTTCGCCCAGCATGTCGTAAGAGTAGCGGAAGCCTTTCTCTTCATGCTTGCGCGCGTTAGCCAAGGCTTCGGCAATGGTTTCTCCGGTGACGAACTGCTCGCCCATCAGGCGCATCGCCATATCCACGCCTTTGCGGATCAGCGGCTCACCGCTTTTACCGATAATACGGTTCAGCGAGCGGGAGAGGTTGGCTTCATTGTGGGTCGCCACCAGTTTGCCGGTGAATAACAGACCCCAAGTCGCCGCGTTGACGAACAGCGACGGGCTGCGGCCAAGGTGCGAGTGCCAGTTGCCGGTGCTGATTTTGTCGCGGATCAGCGCATCACGGGTTGGTTTATCCGGAATACGCAGCAGGGCTTCGGCCAAACACATCAGCGCCACACCTTCCTGCGAGGAGAGGGAGAACTCCTGCAACAGGCTCTGCACCATACCGGCACGGCCATTGGCGCTTTTCTGGTTACGCAATTTGCTGGCGAGGTCATAGGCCAGTTTGTGCGCGGCCTGCGCCATATCCGCTGGCAGGCGGGCCTGCTCCAGCAGCATAGACACGGCTTCTGGCTCTGGGCGACGGTAGGCGGCGGTGATCGCCGAACGGTTAACCGACTGCGGCAAAATCTGCTCGGCGAAATCAAGGAATGGCTGGTGAGTTTCCAGCAGGCTGAGGGCAGGTTGCTCCTCATGGTCACTGATACCCGTCGCGTTCAGCGCAGGGATTTCCGGCAAGGCATCGCCATTTTCCAGGCGTTCCAGATAGGAATAAATAGCCTGCTTAATCAACCAGTGTGGCGTGCGATCAATACCCTGCGCGGCCACTTTCAAACGGTCACGTGTCGCTTCGTCTAGCTTCACGCCCATTGTCGTCATTCCCATCTTTCACTCCATAAGTCAGCCTGATAGGGCAATCGTTGATGTTTTCTGAGCAGCAATATCTTCTATGTTGCAACTTTGTGCAACCCTGTTAATTGCATGATGTGCAGCAATGCTAAATCTGGCTCAATTATTAACATTTTTAGCTGTGACGGGGATCGCTAATGGCGTTGGTTGACGGGAGTTGTGGGCGGTACAACTGCGCGCAATGCAAGGTGCAACCCGTAATCATAATAAATGTGACTGGTGACCAGTTTCATGTGACTGGCATGTTAAAAATCTTGTAATTGCGGTTTATGTCGATAACTATCCTGCCGAATTGGATTTTTACGCTGATATTTTTCACCCATAAAACGGCCCGCAGAGGCATATCAGCAGACAGGGGATTTACAGATTGAAAATTACAAGTGGAGAACTTGCATGACAATGAATACACCAATGGCGGTGACGTTTTGCGTTTATATCTTCGGAATGATTCTGATAGGGCTGATTGCCTATCTGCGCACTAAGAATTTCGACGACTATATTCTCGGTGGCCGCAGTCTGGGCAGCGTGGTGACAGCACTATCAGCCGGCGCCTCGGACATGAGTGGCTGGCTGCTGATGGGCTTGCCGGGCGCGATTTTTATCTCTGGAATATCAGAAAGTTGGATTGCCATCGGCCTGACAATTGGCGCTTATCTCAACTGGAAGCTGGTGGCGGGGCGCTTACGGGTGCATACCGAAGCCAACAACAATGCGCTAACCCTGCCAGACTACTTCACCCACCGTTTTGAAGATTCCAGCAAGTTACTGCGCATTATCTCGGCCATCGTGATTTTAGTGTTTTTCACTATTTATTGCGCTTCTGGCATCGTGGCTGGCGCGCGCCTGTTTGAAAGCACCTTCGGCATGACCTACGCCAACGCGCTGTGGGCCGGGGCTGCTGCGACTATCATCTACACCTTTATCGGCGGTTTTCTGGCGGTCAGTTGGACCGACACCGTGCAGGCCAGCTTGATGATCTTCGCGCTGATCCTCACGCCGGTTATCGTAATCTTGGCGGTCGGCGGCATTGATACCTCGATGATGGTGATCAAGGCCAAAAACCCTGAATACACTGATATGTTTAAAGGCATGAATCTGGTGGCAATTCTGTCGCTGCTGGGCTGGGGATTGGGTTATTTCGGCCAACCGCACATTCTGGCGCGCTTTATGGCCGCTGACTCTCACCGCACCATTCGCAGCGCCCGTCGCATCAGTATGACGTGGATGATCCTCTGTCTGGCGGGCACCATCGCGGTGGGCTTCTTTGGCATCGCCTACTTCAACAACAACCCGGCGCAGGCTGGAAACGTGACGGAAAACGGCGAGCGAGTGTTTATCGAGCTGGCAAAAATCCTCTTTAACCCGTGGGTGGCGGGCGTGCTGCTGTCGGCAATTCTGGCGGCGGTGATGAGTACCCTGAGCTGCCAGCTGCTGGTGTGCTCCAGCGCCATTACCGAGGATTTGTACAAAGCCTTCCTGCGTAAAAACGCCAGCCAGTTTGAGTTAGTGTGGATTGGCCGCGTGATGGTGCTGGTAGTGGCGCTGGTGGCGATTGCCTTGGCGGCGAACCCGGATAACCGCGTGTTAGGGCTGGTGAGCTATGCGTGGGCAGGCTTCGGCGCGGCATTTGGTCCGGTTATCCTGATCTCAGTGATGTGGCGTCGCATGACCCGTAACGGCGCGCTGGCCGGGATGGTAGTGGGCGCGGCGACCGTGCTTATCTGGAAACAGTATGCGTGGCTCGATCTGTACGAAATCATCCCAGGCTTTATCTTTGCTTCCATCGCCATCTGGGCGGTGAGCCTGATGGGGCGCAAACCTTCAATCGCGGTTGAAAACCGTTTCAACGCCGCAGAGGCGGAGTACAAAACCGTCTAATCGCCGACGTTTTGTATTGAACATTACGCCTAAGTGAGAGGGCGGAGCGGGGAAACCGGCTCCGCTCTTTTTTATCTCAGCCATTTTCTGGCGTTTTCTCTGAAATAATCAGCAATAAAATTTCCTGCTAAAAGCCGACAGTTGGCGCAAAAAAGCGCGGGTAGCCACTTGTTTTTATTTTTGCAGGAATGATAATCACTATCGTTTTCATTTTTACTTATCTTTACATGCTTTCCCTTGGATCCGCGCGGTTAGCGGGCATTGCGAAGGCGGGTAATTCTTGTTTTCAGCACCTCGGTGCCCGGAGTGTCAGCTATGTTCGTCCCCTTTCTCATCATGTTTCGCGAAGGGCTTGAAGCCGCGCTAATCGTCAGCCTGATAGCCAGTTACCTCAAGCGCACCCAGCGCGGACAGTGGCTTGGCGTGGTGTGGATTGGCGTTTTCATCGCCGCCGCGCTCTGTCTGGCACTGGGCATCTTCATCAACGAAACCACCGGCGAATTCCCGCAGAAGCAGCAAGAGCTGTTTGAAGGCATCGTGGCGGTGATTGCCGTCTGCATCCTGACGTACATGGTGTTCTGGATGCGCAAGGTGTCGCGCTCTATCAAAGTGCATCTGGAAGGGGCTATTGATAACGCGCTGAACTCAGGTCGCGGACAGGGCTGGGCGTTGGTGGCGATGGTGTTCTTCGCCGTGGCGCGTGAAGGGCTGGAGTCGGTCTTCTTCTTGCTGGCGGCGTTCCAGCAGGATGTCGGCATTGCCGCGCCAATCGGGGCGATTTTGGGTCTGGCCGCCGCCGTGGTGCTGGGCTTCCTGATTTACTACGGCGGCGTGAAGCTGCACCTCGCCAAGTTCTTCAAATGGACCAGCCTGTTCATTCTGTTTGTGGCTGCGGGATTGGCCGCCGGAGCTATTCGCGCCTTCCACGAAGCCGGTCTGTGGAACAGCATGCAGGACATCGCCTTTGACTTGAGCAACGTGCTGTCGACGCATTCGCTGTTCGGCACCTTGCTGGAAGGCATGTTTGGTTATCAGGAAGCGCCGACCGTCAGCGAAGTTTCGGTCTACTTCCTCTACCTGATCCCGGCACTGATTCTGTTCTTCTTGCCACAGGGGAAACAGCCGGTGGTTGCACCTGCCGCGGGCCAGAAGACCCAGCGCTAAGCGCAACAGTCTGTTTAAAAACAATTTCTTTAATAACAGTGATTTAATAATTTTAACAACCGCCTTTAACAGGGCGCCTTTAATAGGGGTGTTACCCGATGTCCAAGTCAAACACGCTGTTCCGCCGTACTGCCTTGCAGGTTGCTCTGCTCTCCTTGCCGCTGTTCGGCCTGAGCGCCAACGCACTGGCGGCGGATATTCCACAAGTCAAAATCACGGTAAACGATAAGCAGTGTGATCCAATGTCACTGACCGTACCTGCCGGTAAAACGCAGTTTGTGGTGCACAACGCCAGCCAGAAAGGGCTGGAGTGGGAGATCCTCAAAGGCGTGATGGTGGTGGAAGAGCGTGAGAACATCGCGCCGGGGTTTACCCAGAAGATGACGGCAAATCTGGAGCCGGGCGAATATGACATGACCTGCGGCCTGTTGAGCAACCCGAAGGGCAAGCTGACGGTGACCAGCGAAGGCGCAAGCACCGCCACCAAACCTGACGCCATGGCGCTGGTTGGGCCAATCGCGGAATATAAAGTCTATGTGACTCAGCAAGTGGGTGAACTGGTTTCCCACACCAAAGCGTTCACTGACGCGATTAAGAAAGGCGACCTGAAACAGGCGCAATCTCTGTACGCATCAACCCGCATTTACTACGAGCGCATTGAGCCAATCGCCGAGCTGTTCTCTGACCTCGACAGCAGCATTGACGCCCGTGAAGACGATTTTGAGAAGAAAGCCGAAGACCCGAAATTCACCGGTTTCCACCGTCTGGAGAAAATCCTCTTCGCGGATAAAACCACCAAAGGCACCGAGCCTTATGCTGATAAGCTCTACACCGACGTGCAGGATCTGCAAAAACGTATCACTGACCTGACCTTCCCACCGAACAAAGTGGTTGGCGGTGCGGCGGACCTGATCGAAGAAGTGGCCTCCAGCAAAATCAGCGGTGAAGAAGATCGTTACAGCCGCAGCGACCTGTGGGACTTCCGCGCCAACCTTGATGGTTCGCAGAAAATCGTCAACCTGCTGCGCCCGTTGCTCGAAAAAGCCGACAAGCCGCTGCTGGATAAAATTGACGCGAACTTCAAGACCGTCGATGCCCTGTTGGATAAATACAAAACCAAAGACGGTTACGAGAGCTATGAGAAGCTGACCGACGCTGACCGCATTGCGATGAAAGGGCCGATCACCACGCTGGCGGAAGATCTGGCGAAGTTACGTGGCGTGTTGGGCCTCGATTAATTCCTCTGCATACTTCGCGCCGCAGGTGCGTTGGCTGCCCTTAGTTACCCGAATCACTGACCTGTGTCAGCTCATCGGGTTCCTTCGGTTGCCGCCTTCCTGCGACACGAATTATTTTGGGGAAGTGCAAGTTAGGCGTTTGAAATATCACAATAAAGGAGCGCCACGGCGCTCCTTTCGCGTAGTGGCAAGCAGTAGAGTTTGTTGAGGCAAAGCAATGAGTGACAAAAACGACAAAGCGCCTGAATCTCAGGATGTTTCCTCCTCGCGCCGACGTTTGTTGAAAGGCGTCGGTTTGATGGGGGGCGTGTTGGCCCTTGGCGGCGCGGCGGCGGCCGGTGTTGAAAACCAGCAGGCGTCGAAGACCACGGGGTCGAAGCCGGGCTATGAGCCGGGCACGGTTTCTCCTGACGAGCGCTGGAGCAAGCAGCCTTTCCACGGCGTGCATCAGGCCGGGATTCTGACGCCACAACAGGCGTCGATGATGCTGGTTTCCTTTGACGTGCTGGCGACCAACAAGGCGGATCTTGAGCGGCTGTTCCGTTTATTGACCACCCGTTTCGACTTCCTCACCACGGGAGGCACTGCGCCAGAAGTTGACCCGAAATTCCCGCCGATGGATTCAGGCGTAATGGGGCCTGAGATTTACCCGGACAACCTGACCATGACGCTCTCCGTCGGCGATTCATTGTTTGACCAGCGCTTTGGCCTCGCTGCGCACAAGCCGCTGAAGCTGCAACGCATGGAGCGTTTCCCGAACGATTCGCTGGACGCCAAACTGTGCCACGGCGACATGCTGCTACAGATTTGCGCCAACAACAGTGACACGGTGATCCACGCGCTGCGCGACATCATCAAGTACACGCCGGACCTGCTCAGCGTGCGCTGGCGTCGCGACGGCTTTATCTCTTCCCACGCCGCGCGCAGCCAAGGCAAAGAGACGCCAATCAACCTGCTGGGCTTTAAAGACGGCACCGCCAACCCGGACACCAAAGACGCGCCGCTGATGGATAAAGCCATCTGGGTGACGCCAGAGCAGGGCGAACCTGCGTGGGCGGTGGGTGGCAGCTATCAGGCAATGCGCATTATCCCAATGCACGTCGAGTTCTGGGACCGCACGCCGTTGCAAGAACAGCAAACCATCTTTGGCCGCCAAAAACACAGCGGCGCGCCTTTGGGAATGGCAAAAGAGCACGACGTGCCCGATTACAGCAAAGACCCGGACGGCAAGGTGATTCCGCTTGATGCCCACATTCGCTTGGCTAACCCGCGCACCAAAGCTACCGATGACAGTCTGATGCTGCGTCGCGGCTACAGCTACTCGCTGGGGGTGACCAATTCAGGACAGCTGGAGATGGGGCTGCTGTTTGTCTGCTTCCAGCACGACTTGGAGAAAGGCTTCCTCGCGGTGCAAAAACGCCTTAATGGCGAGCCGCTGGAGGAGTACATTCGCCCGGTTGGCGGCGGCTTCTTCTTCACGCTGCCCGGCGTGCAGGATGAGAAGCACTATTTGGGGCAGTCGCTGATCGAAGCATAATTCAGCAAACCGCAGAATATCCCCCTTAGCTCTGTCAGGAGAAAGGGGGATAGATTTCATTTTCTTACGCCTCGTTACCGAATTCACCGCCTGTTAATACTCCTGCTAATTCATAAAAATCTGAGGAATGTCATGATGCTAAGTCGTTACGACGTCCGAGGAAACCCTGTTTATGACCATCAATCATCAGCGCCGAAAACTGCTTATTTTGGGTGTTGGCATGGCACTCACTGCGCCACGCGTGTATGCCAAATCTGTTGCCGTGCCGGTCTCGCTGACCTCTGACGCCGCGCAAATCAACGTCACCATTCCGTCTGCTGATAAACGCAGTCGAGTCTTCACCCTCGACAACCCGCAGCGGGTGGTGATTGATGTGCCGATGGAGGCTTTTCCTCCGGCGCTTATCCACTCGCTGACCGTGTTAAAGCAAAAATTCCCGTGGCTGGTTCACACCCAGATTGCCCATTTCACGCCGCAAATTACCCGAATCGTGCTGCAACTGAGCGCCACGCCGCGTTTGCAGCGCACCAAGACGGCGGGCCAGTTGCAAGTCGGTATTAGCCTGCCGAGTGGGGCCGTCAGTCAGGCTTTGCCAAACGCCGCCGCGCCGGTTGCCGCCAAGAAGCCGCTGCTGGTGATGATCGATCCCGGCCACGGCGGTAAAGATCCGGGGGCAATTGGCAATGAAGGCACCTATGAAAAACACGTGGTGCTGCACATCGCCAAACGACTGCAAACCCTGTTAGATCAGGAGCATGGCATTCATGCCGTGCTGACGCGGCAAGATGATGTGTTTATCCCGCTGTACCATCGGGTGAGTCTGGCGCACCAGCATGAGGCCGACCTGTTTATCTCGATTCACGCCGACGGCTTTACCAGTGATGATGTCTCGGGGGCCTCGGTCTTTGCGCTGTCGCCGCACGGCGCGGGGAGTGCCATGGCGCGCTACCTTTCGCAGAGTGAGAACAGCGTCGACGTGCTGTATGACGATGATTTCAAAACCGACGATCCTTATCTGAAGGAGACGCTGTTTGACCTCGACCAGCGCGAAACCATCAGCCGCAGCCTGGATTTTGGCCGCCATTTGGCGTCGAACATTATCAAGGTTCACCATATGCACAGCCCGCACCCCGAGCAGGCGGGCTTTGCGGTGCTGAAGTCTCCGCGCATTCCGTCGGTGCTGGTGGAAACCTCCTTTATCACCAATAAGCATGAAGAGAAGCTGCTCGGCGAGCCGGTATTTCAGGAGAAGATGGCCCGTGCGCTGGCCGAGGGGATCAACAGTTATTTCCTCAATGAAAAGAAAAATAATCTGCTGAGCTGACCTGCCGTTTAACCGTTTTCTTGTAAATTGAATGAGTAAGCTAAAAAATTTACTCATTGGCGCAGTACCTTAGGCCAAATTACGGAGAGAACAGTTGAGTCAGACACAAATTTCCAGCCCGATTTGGCGCTTAACCCTTGCCACGGTCGCCACCGGCGTTTTAGCTGGGCTAGGCGGCATGATGCTGGCGCTCATTCTTCATAGCATCCAGCATTGGGCGTTTGGCTACAGCCAGAACGCGATTATCAGCGATGAAAGCTTTTTGCAGGGAGTGACCGCCGCGACGCACGGGCGGCGCTTCGCCGTGCTGGTGGTGTGTGGCTTGGTGGCAGGGATCGGCTGGTGGGCGCTCTATCGCTGGGGTAAGCCGCTGGTGAGCATCGCGGCGGCGGTGAAATCTGATAAACCCAATATGCCATTTTTCAGCACCACGGTTCACGCCTTGCTGCAAATCATCACCGTGGCTTTGGGGTCGCCACTGGGCCGCGAAGTCGCGCCGCGCGAAATCGGCGCAATCTCCGCCAACTGGCTCTCCCAGCGTTTTGATCTCACCGTGCGTGAAACCCAGATTATGATTGCCTGTGGTGCAGGCGCGGGGCTGGCGGCGGTGTATAACGTGCCGCTCGGCGGGGCGGTCTTTGTGTTGGAAGTGCTGCTGGGCGCGTTTAGCTGGCAGCTGCTGCTTCCAGCGATCTGTACCTCTTCTATCGCCGCCTTGGTGGCGTGGATTGGGCTGGGCAATGAGTCGCAGTACCACCTGATGCCGCTGGATATCACGCCGTCGCTGCTGGTCTGGTCGGTGGTGATGGGGCCGGTGTTCGGCTTTGCGGCTTACTGGTTCACGCGCTTGACCAACAAGGCCAAGGGGCAGGCTCCGCGCGATGCCAAACTGATTGTGCTCAACCTGATTAACTTCGCCATTATCGGCATTTTGGCCGGTTGGCTGCCGCAGTTATTGGGCAACGGCAAAGGCCCGGCGCAAATCAGCTTTGACAATCAGATAACCATTGGGCTGGCGGCGCTGCTGCTGGTGGCGAAAGTGGCAATCACTTGGAGCACGCTGCGAGCAGGCGCGCAGGGCGGGTTACTGACGCCGGGGCTGTCCAATGGCGCATTGCTGGCCTGCATGCTGGGCGGGCTGTGGAATATTTATTGGCCGGGCACCTCACTTGGCGCTTTCGCGATTATTGGCGCGGCGGCCTTTTTAGCCTCTTCAATGAAAATGCCGCTGACGGCGGTGGTATTAATTATGGAATTTACCCGCGTCGGGCATGATTTTTTAATCCCAATTTTATTCGCGGTAACAGGTTCAATCGCGGTACAGAGCCTTTGTACCAAGGCTTTCGAAGCTAAAAAGAGTTAATCAGCGCGGGCAAAAGGGCGGTAGGATCTTTTTTAGATCGTGAAAGATCCTATTGACCTTCCCAACAAACTTTCTTACATTTCAGTAACAGGTTAGTAATGAAATTTCGTAGCAAAGATGGCAGCTGTCACTATACTGTCATTATCAGGCGGTACTTTTTAGTTAACGCTCAGTAGCTTCAAATAATTAAGTTGAGTTGAGCAGGACTAAAAAGTTTACTCGGTGAGCGGCCAAGGCCGTAAATATCACAGCGGGGATCGCGAATGAGAAAGTCCTATTTTGGGCTGAGTAATAAGAAAACATATTTACACCTCTCCACTCGTTGTCACTGCTTAAAAGCAAACGAGGGCCAAGACTTCGACTCTCTGATATTAACCGACAAGACTTCTTCCACTCCTTTATTATTCCGTGATTTTTTAACCACACAACAGCGCCTCCGTTCTTTAACTGACCCCACACTTACACTGCAACCAACTGGCTATTTGTCTGGCCGTTTAACTGGCTCCAATGCTTTGAAGGTCAGCGGTTTGTCATTAATGACAATGCCTCCTCGTGAACAGACAGTATGTCTAAAGAAAATAGCAGGGCGCTCATTTATTAATCACCCGACGTTATTTTCCTCTTCACGTTATTCATTGGCTCAACTTGGTCTAAAAGGAGACCAAAACCTCATTTGTTAGTGAAACATAACCGTGCGGGCCTATGCCTTAGCGTTAAGTGAATCAAACTGTAAGGTGCCACTATGGGAAGACAGAAAGAAGTGATCAAAGCTCGTCGTGAAGCGAAACGTGTTATTCGTCGTGATTCACGCAGTCACCGCCAACGTGAGGAAGAATCTGTGACCTCTTTAATCCAAATGGGCGGTGTGGAATCGATTGGAATGGCGCGCGACTCTCGCGATACCTCTCCAATCCAGGCACGAACTGAAGCTCAAGGTCATTACTTATCAGCCATAGAGAATAAGCAGTTAATTTTTGCTACCGGTGAAGCAGGCTGTGGCAAAACATTTATCAGCGCGGCGAAAGCTGCCGAGGCATTAATACATAAAGAGATAGATAGGATTATTGTTACCCGCCCAGTATTGCAGGCCGACGAAGACCTCGGTTTCTTGCCCGGCGATATCTCTGAGAAGTTCGCACCTTATTTCCGTCCGGTATACGACATCTTATTACGTCGTCTGGGTTCATCATTCATGCAATATTGTCTGCGACCGGAAATAGGTAAGGTTGAAATTGCACCTTTCGCGTATATGCGCGGGCGTACTTTCGAAAACGCGGTGGTTATTCTGGACGAAGCCCAGAATGTCACGGCCAGCCAAATGAAAATGTTCCTGACCCGTCTCGGTGAAAATGTGACGGTGATAGTTAACGGGGATGTTACCCAATGCGATTTACCGCGTGGGGTAGTATCAGGGCTTAGCGATGCAATGTCTCGCTTCGAAGAAGACGAGATGGTTGGCATCATTCAGTTTGGTAAAGAGGACTGCGTGCGTTCAGAGCTGTGTAAACGCACCCTGCACGCTTACTCTTAATTCTTCCCTCGCACCTGTCTCCAATAAAAAAGGCCGCCCAATGTGAATTGAGGCGGCCTTCGTTTTATCTGGAGCCAGCTTACAGCATGATTATCATCATATAAGCCACAAACAGCGCCAAGTGAGCCGTGCCGTTTAATACATTGGTACGGCCGGTAGAGAAGGAGATTTGGCACAGGATCAGCACTGACAGCATCACCACGATGTTTGCCGGATCCAGACCGAAGATAAGCTCTTGGCCGGTCAGGGTGGCAATCAGCGTCACCGCAGGTACGGTCAGGGAAATGGTCGCCAGCACCGAACCAAAGAACAGATTCATCGCGCGCTGTACCTGATTCTTCATCACGGCTTTCAACGCACCCAAACCTTCAGGGGAGAGGATCAGCAGGGCGACCAAGAAACCGGTGAACTGCGCCGGGGCGTTCAGCTCGGTCAGCAGCTCTTCCAGCGGGTTAGCGTTGAACTTAGTCACCGCGATAACCAACGCCAAATGGACAATCAGCCACAGGGTGTGAGTCAGATTGCTTTTGGAGGAAGGCTTACCGTGGCCATCTTCTTCACCTTCATCTTCATGTTCATAAATGAACAGGCTTTGGTGCGTCTTGGTCTGAATCAGCAGGAACACGCCATACATGGCGGCGGAAATCACGGCAACAATCAGCGCCTGTGCGGTGGTGAAATTACCGTTTGGCAGGGCGGCAGGCAGCACCAGCACGATGATAGCCAGCGGGAAAATCGCCATCAGGTACTGTTTGATACCGCCCAGATTGACATACTGAGTCGCGAACTTACGGCCACCCAGCAATAAAGAGAAGCCCACCAGACCGGCGGTGACAATCATGATGATCGAGAACAGCGTGTCTCGCATCAGCGCGGGGGCGGCGTCACCGGTCGCCATCAGCGCGGAAATCAGACTTACTTCAAGGATAACCACCGACAGGCTGAGGATGAGTGAACCATAAGGTTCGCCTAAGCGGTGGGCAAGGACGTCGGCGTGGCGCACGACGCTAAAGGCGCTGGCCAAAATACCCACCAGTGCGATGGCGTTGATACCGACGACGGCGAGGAAGTTGCTGCTATCACTCCAAAAGACTAAGACTAATAAGGCAGCAATAGGGAAAACGAGTGAATATTCTTGATGGCGGGATTTATGCTTCGGATGCTCCTGAGATGACACCATGATGATTATTCTCCTGTGCAAAACTTACGTGGCTCGGACGAACCGGCTTCACGAAACAGCAGTGTTTTCACTGCCAGCAAAGAACGCGTCATTGAACACGACAAACGGGTCATGCCATGGCGCGTTAACTCGTTCACTATATAAGAAAAAGGACTTAATTGATAGATATAACCATGGTTTGGTAATTAAAAATCACAAGACAGCGATTTTACCGGCTATAACTTAATATAAGGCGCTAATTAAGTTATGAAGATGTGCTTTTTGTGATTTTTTAATTCCATTAAAACAATGAGTTAATTGGATAAGTCGGGCTTATGGCTATGATGAAGGTTTTTCATCTGAGTCGTCAAATAACCCCATTTTTCACTGGATTTCCAGTCTGAGCTTACGCTGCTTTACGTTAACTGAATTATCTTTATCATTTTCAGCACCATCGGTCTTATCAGAGGATCACCTATAACCCTATTTAGCGTAGCAGCTAGACTTTGTTGTGTAGCAAAACGGGTGATGAAACGCCGATCAAAGCAGCAAAAATTGCGCTTTTTAGACTTTGTTGCTTTATCAAATAACCCAGACGACTAACAAGGAGACTGGAAATGCCTTATGACAACCGATCATCTTTACCGGATTCAGTACGAAATGTGCTGCCGCCCCATGCTCAGGACATCTATAAAGAAGCCTTTAATAGCGCGTGGGATGAGTATGCTAAATCTAAAGATAGACAGGGCGATGACAGCCGCGAGGAAACCGCGCACAAGGTAGCCTGGGCGGCGGTTAAGCACGGTTATCAGAAAGGGGATGATGATAAATGGCATCCCAAAAAGAAATAAAAAATCCTTTATTCAGATGCTGAAAACATTTCGCCCGGCCATCGCGCCGGGTTTTCTTTTTCATCCATTCTGCGCTTTATTCTGATTTGTGCCGCTCTTATATCAATGTTCACTAAATGTTCATCATATTTTCGTTTTGTGATCACCTTCAATCTTGATTGCTGACGCAGAAACGCATAAGGTTTGAACTATTAACGACATAAAGAAATTCTTATGTTTTTTTCCTTTTTCGCCGTGACGAAAAGGAATAAAGCGCAATAACGGAGAAAACAGCGTCAACAGTATGGCAAGTTCTATAAGCAGTGGTTTTGAAGGAGGCGATGAATGTTAACCCGAGATTTTCTGCGTAACGCAGATTGCAAAACAGCATTCGGCAGCATCGACGAGTCGATGTTATTGACCTCCGAACAACGTTCCGCCTCGCTCGACTGCACGCTGGCGCGACGCCCGGACAATAGCCCGGTATGGATATTCGGCTACGGCTCTCTGATGTGGAACCCGGTGTTTGACTCCGACGAGGCTCGCCCGGCGACGCTCAACGGCTATCACCGCGCTTTCTGCCTGCGTTTGACCTCAGGGCGTGGGACGCACTCCCAGCCCGGCCGCATGCTGGCGCTGAAAGAGGGGGGCCGCACCACCGGACTGGCCTTCCGCCTGCCGGAAGAGAAGCTGCGCGAAGAGCTGGAACTGCTGTGGAAGCGTGAGATGGTCACCGGCTGTTACTGCCCGACATGGTGCGAGCTGGACCTCGACGACGGACGCAAAGTGACCGCGCTGGTGTTCATCATGGACCCGGCACACCCGCTGTTTGAAGCTGACACCTCCTATCAGGTGATAGCCCCGCTGATTGCCAAGGCCAGTGGGCCGCTTGGCACCAACGCGCAATACCTGTTCGCGCTGGAGAAAGAGCTGCAAACCTACGGCATGCGCGATGACTGCATGAGCGAGCTGGTGAATCAGGTGCGCATGCTGCTCGCCGTCTCTCCGGCTGAAGGGGTTCCCGGCCTCGGCTAAGACTTTTTGACGCCATTCACGCGACTCAATAAACCGCCGCAAGATGCTTATCTGACGGCGGTTTTTTATTGCCAATTTTATTGCATTTGAGCAGTCAATACGCATAATCCCAATCTTTATGAGAATCATTGGCATTCTCATTTTTGTTGATTGGGGAACCTCTATGCAAACGTCACACCGCTCACCACCCGCGGGTCGCATGACCCGTAGCTTATTATCTGTGTTTATTTGCTCGGCTATCGCCAGCCCGCTGGCCTATGCCGCCGCGCCTGCGACAACGGAACCAGACAGCACAACCAGCCCAAAGGGTGAAGATACGCTGACTGTCACCGCCGTGGCGGATGACTTCAAAGCGGGGGGCAACACCCCGGTACCAGCTTATCTCGACGGCGGGGTGGCGAACGGCGGCAGGCTGGGGATCTTGGGCGAGCAGGATGCCAAAAACGTGCCGTTCAACGTGATTAGCTTTACCGACAAACTGATTCAGGACCAGCAGGCGCGCTCGCTGGCCGACGTGCTGAGTAACGATGCCTCGGTGCAGAGCGGCTACGGCTACGGCAACTTCTCCGAAGCCTTTATGATCCGCGGCTTCGCGCTCAATGGCGATGATATCTCCTACGGCGGCATGTACGGCGTACTGCCGCGTCAGGTGGTCGCCACCAACTTCGCCGACCGCGTCGAGCTGTTTAAAGGCTCCAACGCCTTTATCAATGGGGTTAGCCCAAGCGGCAGCGGGGTGGGTGGCGCGATTAACGTCGAGCCAAAACACGCGCCTTCCACGCCATTAACCCGCGTCACCATGGATTACACCAGCTCTTCGCAGATTGGCACCGGCATTGACGTCGGTCGCCGCTTTGGCGACAACGACCAGTGGGGCGTGCGGGTCAACGCCTTACACCGCGAAGGGGATGCCGCGGTGGACGACGAATATCGCCGCACCACGCTCGGCTCAGTCGGGCTGGACTATCGCGGAGATCGTTTCCGCAGCTCCCTCGACCTTGGCTACCAGAAGCAGGTAGTGGGCAATGGCCGTCCGCCGGTCTACGTCAGCCCAACGCTGACCAAAATTCCTGACGCCCCCTCGGCAACGCTCAACTACGCCCAGCCTTGGTCTAATACCCATACTGAGAACGAATTCGGCATGTTGAAAGGGGAGTATGACCTCACCGACCACTGGACGGCCTACGCCGGACTGGGTGCCAGTCATGCGCACGAAACCGGTGATTACGCCTCGCCAACCATTACTGATGTGAATGGAAATGGCACCGTAGGCCGCCTGAGCGTGCCTTACTTCGCCGACCGCATCTCCACCATGGCGGGGCTGCGCGGCGACTTCGACACCGGCTTTGTGTCGCACAAGGTTAACGTCGGCTTCTCCAGCGTCTATGTGAAGACTCGCACCAGCTACACCATGCCGAAAACTGCCGATCGCGGGCCTTTCAGCCTCTATGATCCTCAGCCAATCAACTACCCGCCAACCAGCTTTACCGGCGGCCATATGGATGACCCAAAAGTGCGTAACCGCAGCCGCAGCAGTGGCATTGCGGTATCTGACACCTTGGGTGTGTTAGATGACAAAGTGCTGCTGACGCTCGGGGCGCGCCGCCAAGAGGTGCTCACCCGTGGCTACACCTATGAGGGTGTGCAGAGTGCGGCCTTCGACGACACCAAGGTCACTCCGGCTTACGGGCTGTTGGTCAAGCCGTGGGAGCACGTCTCGCTGTATGCCAACCATATTGAAGCCCTTCAGCCGAGCGACCCGGCGCCAAGTACGGCGGTCAACACGGGCGAGGTATTCCCAGCCATTACCTCGAAGCAAAATGAAGTCGGCGCTAAGTTTGATTTCGGCACCCTCGGCGGCTCGTTGGCGCTGTTTGAAATCAAAAAGCCGGCTGCTTATACCAATAGCGTGACGCGCGAATATGGCCTGTACGGCATGCAGCGCAACCGTGGCGTTGAGTTGAGCGTGTTTGGTGAGCCGATGTACGGCGTGCGCCTGCTGGGCAGTGCCATGTGGCTCAAGCCTGAGCTGACGGACACCAACGGCGGCCTGAATGGCGGCAATGACGCCATTGGCGTGCCGAACTATCAGGTCGTGCTCGGCGGCGAGTGGGATGTTCCGCGCGTGCAGAACGTGACGCTGACCGGCAAGGTGATCCGCACCGGCTCGCAATATCTCAATGAAGCCAATACCCAAAAACTGGATGCCTGGACTCGCCTCGACCTCGGCGTGCGTTACGCCATGCCGATGCAGGAACACACCCTGACGTGGCGCGCCAATCTGGAAAACGTCACCAATGAGAACTACTGGGCGTCGGCCACCGGCGGTTATTTGACGCAGGGTACGCCGCGCCAGTTTAAACTCTCCGCCACTTACGACTTCTAACCTTCAAGGCCTCTCTCGCATGTGGGGGAGGCCGCGCATTTCTTAGCGTTTCACCGCACTTTGATACTGAACATTTGGCTAAACGCCGCTTTAATAACCATACTCATAATCTTATGCGATAAAAGCATAAGGTTAGTCGTTAAACGACTTTCTTGTGAGTTAGTGACTCACATACACTCAGGAAATTATTAGCAATTTCGCTATGTTGGAGAGTCATCACCATGAAAGCCTTTATCCCTTCCGTTCTGTTCGCTGCCATCGCGGCCAGCTTCACCGTTCAGGCCGCTACACCAGCGAATACCTTGGTTATTGCGCAATCTATCGATGACACGTCAAGCTTCGACCCGGCGCAGGGCTTTGAGCTGACCACCGTGCAGGCGTTCAACAACATTTATCAGCGTTTAGTGCAGTCTGACCCGAACAACCCCATTGATTTGAAACCGACGCTGGCGACCTCGTGGGAAGCAGGCAAAGACAACCGCAGCCTGACCTTTACCCTCGACCCGAAAGCAGTATTCGCCAGCGGCAACCCGCTGACCGCCGACGACGTAATTTTCTCCCTGTCTCGCGTGGTGAAGCTGAACCTCGAGCCATCCTTCGTGCTGACCCAACTTGGTTGGGATGAGAAAAACGTCGATAGCTTCCTGACCAAGGTTGACGATCACCACGTGAAGGTGAGCTGGACCGCCAACGTTAGCCCGAACTTCGTGCTGAGCCTGCTCTCTGCGCCGGTTTCTTCTATCGTAGACAGCAAGCAAGTGAAAGAAAACGCCAAAGGTACCGACCTTGGTCACGAGTGGCTGGCCAGCCATTCCGCAGGCAGCGGCCCGTACAAAATCCGCACCTATGTGCCGCATGAAGTGGTGGTGCTCGACGCCAACCCAACTTCGCCAGAGGGTGCGCCTAAGCTGAAAACCATCTTGATCAAAAACGTGCCGGACCCGGCCGCTCGCCGCCTGCTGATTGAGCAGGGCGATGCTGATATCGCGCGTAACCTCGGCGCAGACCAAATGGCCGCGTTGGAAGGCAAAAAGGGCGTTAAGCCGCTGGCTATCCCTTACGCGTCCCTGTACTTCCTGCAATTTAACGCCAAAGCTTCTCCAGCCTTGGGCAACCCTGCGTTCTGGGAAGCCGCTCGCTACCTGTTTGACTACAAACACATCGCCCACGACCTGATGAAAGACACCTTCCAGGTGCATCAGGCCTTCCTGCCAGAAGGCTATCTTGGCTCGCTGAATGACAACCCGTACACCTACGACCCGGCAAAAGCCAAAGCCATCTTGGAAAAAGCGGGGCTGAAAAACGTCACCTTCACCATTTCGACCTCTAACCAGCCGCCGTATCTGGACATCGCTCAGGCCTTGCAGGCGAGCTTCGCGCAGGGCGGCGTGACGGTGAAATTGGATCCGGGCCTAAGCCAGCAGATTTCCACCAAGGTTAAAGCGCACGAGTACGACGCTTACATGTCTTCATGGGGCCCGGACTACTTTGACCCGAACACCAACGCCTCGGCCTTTGCCTACAACGCAGAGAACGGTGGCCAAACGCTGGCATGGCGCGCCAACTGGTCAATTCCAGAGTTGAACAAACTGACGCTGGCAGCGACCGCCGAGCCTGACCAAGCTAAACGCGTGGCGGATTACCGCAAACTGCAATTAGAAGTGCAGAAAAGCTCGCCGTTCGTGATTGGTTTGCAGGCCAAGAGCCTGATTGCCGTGCGTGACAACATTCAGGGCTACGTGCAGGGCATCAACCCTGACATGGTCTTCTACAGCAAGGTCACTAAGTAATGACAGATAGTTCAACACCCGCCGGATTCGTCCGGCAGGGTTGGCGCTGGTCAGGCCGTCTGCTGACCGGCTTGGTTTCGCTAGCGCTGACGCTGCTCGGCCTGCTGGCGTTTACCTTTACGCTTTCCCACCTCGCGCCGATTGACCCCACGCTGCAAGTTGCTGGCGACCACGCCAGCGAATCGACTTACGCCCAGATCCGCAAAGATCTCGGGTTGGATCAGTCGGTTCCGGTGCAGTTTGGGCGTTATATCGAGCATCTGGCTCACGGCGATATGGGCATGTCGCGCATCACCGCGCAGCCGGTAGCCAGTGATTTGGCTCGCACCTTCCCAGCCACCGTGGAGCTGGCCACCTGTGCCATTATCTTCGGCGCTTTCTTCGGTATTTCGCTGGCGCTGCTGGCGGTATGGAAACCGGGAAGCTGGCTGGATAACACCGCGCGGCTGATTTCGCTGCTCGGCTATTCGGTGCCGATTTTCTGGCTCAGTCTGTTAGGGCTGCTGCTGTTTTACGCCGTACTGCACTGGGCCGGTGGGCCGGGGCGGCTGGACGATGTGTATCTCTATAGCATGGAGCCAAAAACCGGTTTTGTGCTGATTGATACTTGGCTGTCCGGCGATCGCGAGATGTTCTTCAACGCCATCAGCCACCTGTGGCTGCCGGTGACCGTGCTGGCACTGCTTTCGATGGCAGGGATCACGCGCCTGCTGCGCGCCTCGATGCTGGGCGAAATGAACAAAGAGTATGTGATTCTGGCGCGCTCGAAGGGTGCTGGCCGGGGCCGCGTGCTGCTGCGTCACGTCTTCCCTAACGTTTTGGGTACGCTTATTACCGTGTTAACGCTCTCCTACGCCAGCCTGCTGGAAGGGGCGGTATTAACCGAAACGGTATTTGCTTGGCCGGGCGTTGGGCGCTATCTGACCACCGCGCTGTTTGCTGCCGACACGCCAGCTATCCTTGGCGCGACGCTGCTGATTGGCACCTGTTTCGTGCTGCTCAATGCGCTGGCGGATGCCCTGACTTACCTTCTTGACCCGCGAACCCGATAAGTGGCTGACTGATATGACTCAACTTATTCCTGACCAGCCAACGCAGGTCGATGCCTCGACCGAATGGCGTCCGGCAAGGCGTATCACCACCTTGTCGATTGGCACCGTGCTGGTCATCATCCTGATTGCCTGCGCGCTGCTTGCGCCGCTGCTGGCACCTTTCGACCCGAACATTCAGCACATTGAGTTTCGCCTGCTGCCGCCTTCTGCCGAGCACTGGTTGGGCACTGACGGCTTTGGCCGTGACTTGCTCTCCCGCGTGATTTACGGCGCGCGGCCTACGCTGCTGCTGGTGTCGCTGATTTTGATCCTGACCATTCCGATTGGCCTCCTGGTGGGTATCAGCGCGGGTTACATCGGCGGCTGGTATGAGCGCATTATCATGCGCCTGACTGACATCGTGCTGTCGCTGCCAAGCTTGGTTATCGCGCTGGCGCTGGTGGCTATCCTTGGCCCGGGCTTGATGAATGGCGCACTGGCGCTGGCTTTCACCAGTTGGCCGCCGTTTGCTCGTCAGGCGAGGGCGGAGACGCTGGCGCTGCGCCGCAGTGACTATCTGGCGGCGGCGCGTATGCAGGGCATTGGCGGCTTACGCCTGATGTTCGGCCATATTCTGCCGCTGTGCTTGCCTAGCGCCGTGGTGCGCGCGGCGCTGAGCCTCGGCGGCATTATTCTGGCTTCTGCCGGTTTGGGCTTCCTCGGCATGGGTATCCAGCCACCGACCGCCGAATGGGGTTCGATGGTTGCCGAAGGCAGCAAAGTGATTTTCGACCAGTGGTGGGTCGCAGCCGCGCCGGGTGGAGCAATCCTGTTCGCCAGTCTGGCATTCAACCTGCTGGGCGATGGCCTGCGTGACAAAATGGACCCGCGACATGGCAAATGATTTCGAGAAGAACCAACAAAAGACCCTGCACAATGACGTGCTGGTCGCCAAAGACCTGACGGTCTATCTGCCCGGCCCGCGCCCGGTGGAGCTGGTGAAGTCACTCTCTTTCAGCGTCGGAAAAGAGCGCGTGGCGCTGGTGGGAGAGTCCGGCTCGGGTAAATCCTTAACCGCCCGCGCTCTGATGGGGCTGTTGCCACATCCTTGCGAAGTGCGCGCCAGCCAGCTGACCTTGGGTGACCAAGACCTGCTGACACTGCGCGAACGCCAGTGGAACCAGCTGCGCGGTAACCGCGTATCGATGGTGATGCAGGATCCAAAACACGCGCTAAACCCGTCGCAGCCGATTGGCTGGCAGGTGGAAGAGCCGCTGCGCCTGCACACCCGTCTTGGTCGCAAAGAGCGGCAGGAGAAGGTGCTGGAGATGCTCAACGCCGTGGGCCTCCCTGACCCGAAACGCCTGTGCAAGCAGTATCCGCACCAGCTTTCCGGCGGTATGGGCCAGCGCGTGATGCTGGCGATTGCTCTAATCAATGATCCACAGTGGCTGATTGCCGATGAACCGACCTCGGCGCTGGATTTCGACATGCGCGAGCAGGTGCTGGGCTTGATTGAGCGTCTGGTAGAGCAACGCAACATGGGGCTGATTTTGATTAGCCACGATTTGCAGCAGGTGTCGCAGTTCTGCGAACGCGTGCTGGTGATGTACAAAGGCGACCTGTTGGATGAGCTGCCAGCCGACCAGCTGGCGCACGCCACGCACCCGTACACTCACACTCTGTGGTCATGCCGCCCGAGCAAGTTCACCCACGGTGAACGCCTGCCGGTGCTGGACCGCGCACTGCTTGAGTCTTTGAAATCCGCTTCATCGAAAGATGCTTCCTCACAGGAGCCACAGCCATGAGTCAGGTCGTTGCTGAATTAGCACACCTCAGCGTTTCACACCGTCACGGCTATGAGCTGCGCACCGTGGTGCATGACGTGCATCTGAGCATTAAGCAGGGCGAGTGCTTCGGGCTAGTCGGGCCTTCCGGCTGCGGGAAATCCTCGCTGCTGTGGGTATTGGCTGGGTTAAACGGCCAATGGTCAGGGAACTTAACCATGCTCGGCCAGCAGCTGGTGCCGGGCAAGCCGTTCACCGGCAGCCTGCGCCGCGACGTGCAGATGGTGTTTCAGGACCCCTATGCCTCGCTGCACCCGAAACATCGCCTCAGCCGCACTCTGGCCGAGCCGCTGAAAATCCTTAAAGAGCAGGATATCGAGCAGAAAATCGCTGAAGGTTTCCGTCAGGTGGGCCTCGACCCTAGCCTGATGAATCGCTATCCGCACCAGCTTTCCGGCGGCCAGCGCCAGCGCGTGGCGATTGTCCGCGCTCTGCTGCTCAAACCCAAGTTGCTGCTGCTGGATGAGCCGACGTCTGCGCTGGATATGTCAGTGCAGGCCGAAATTCTCAATCTGCTCAATGACCTGAAAGCCTCAACCGACCTCACCATGCTGCTGGTAAGCCACGACGCCGATGTGATTGACCACATGTGTGACAGGGCGGTGCATATGGCGAAAGGGCATATTGTCGGGTAATTATTGGTTTGCTCCTTCTCCTCTCAGAGGAGAAGGAGCAAAATCAAAAGCCAATGCAAAAGCCGCAAACTCTTATCCATTTTGATTATTTCTAATGCATTTATAAGTATTTAGCTGCTTAGAATCCGCCCCGTAAACTCCCTAAACAAATCATTTTTCGGGAGTTTTGCCTTCATGAAAGTTCGTCTTCCTTCTTTGCTTTTCTTGGCCGTTGCGGCGGCGTTCAGTGCTCATGCGGCGACGCCGAAAGATACGCTGGTGATCGCCAGTACGCTTGAGGGGATCATCAGTCTGGATCCGGCCGAAAGTTTTGAAATCATGAGTTCAGGGAATTTAATCAATATTTATCAGCAGATTGTCTCTCCAGACCGCCAGCACCCGGACACGCTGGATCCTGACGTGGCGTCGAGCTGGACCAAGGGCGACAGCGACCACAGCTTGGTGTTTACCATCAAGCCGGGGGCGAAATTCGCCAGTGGCAACCCGGTGACGGCGGATGACGTGATTTACTCCTATACCCGCGCGGTGAAGCTCAACAAAAGCCCGTCGTTTATCCTCGGCGAGCTTGGCTGGACGCCGGACAACATTGATACCCAATTCAAAAAAGTCGGTGACGATAAGCTGCAAATCAGCTGGCCTGCGGATATCGGCAGCGAGCTGGTGCTGCGCGTGCTGACCGCCCCGGTGGCGGCGATTGTTGACAGCAAGCTGGTGAAATCTCATGCGGAAAATAACGACTTCGGCAACAGCTGGTTGCGCTCTCGCTCGGCGGGCAGCGGTGCCTTTGAAGTACGCAACTACGTGCCGCACGAGGCGCTGGTGCTCAAACGCAACCCGAATGCGCACCCTCTGGCTAAGCTGGAAAACGTGCTGTTCAAAAACGTCGCGGACCCGGCAACCCGCCGCCTGCTGGTACTGAACGGCGACGCGGATATTGCCTATGACTTGGGTGCCGACCAGTTCGCCTCGCTGCAAAAAGAGAAGGGCGTGCGCGTCTCTGAATTCCCGGCGACCAAGGTGTTCTATCTGGCCTTCAACACCGGCGACACCACCCAGCCCGCGCTGAATAACCCGGCGCTGTGGCAAGCGGCTCGCTGGCTGGTGGACTACAAAGGCATCTCGCAAGACTTGCTGAAAGGCCAATACACCATCCACCAAACCTTCCTGCCGGACGGTCTGGCCGGGGCAATCGACGATCAGCCATTTAAGCTGGATGTCGCCAAAGCTAAAGAGATCCTGAGCAAAGCGGGCATCGCCGAAGGCACCAAAATTGACCTGCTGGTGATTAACCAGCCGCCATATTCTGATATCGCCCAGTCGCTGCAAGCCAGCTTCGCCAAGGCGGGGATTAACTTAGTGGTGCATCCGCTGGTGGAAAGCGATGTGCTGACCCGCATGCGCGCCCACAAATTCCAGTCCATCTTCACCTACTGGGGCGCGGATTACCTCGACCCGAATACCAACGCCAGCACCTTCGCCTATAACGTGCCGGACGGCCCGAAAACCTTGGCCCAGCGTATTCAGTGGGTGATCCCTGAAATCAGCAAGCAGACCCGCGAAGCGGCGGCAGAGTCTGACCCAACCAAACGTCTGGCGCGCTACGCCGATCTGCAACGTGAATTGCAGCGCAATTCGCCATTCGTGGTGGCGCTGCAAAGCAAACTACTGGTGGCTTTACGTGACAACGTAACGGGGGCCAGCCAGAACGTCGCGGGCAGCCAGCTGTATTTGGATACGGTGAATAAGTAAAAGTAGAGTGAAAGATAAAAAGCCCCGCGATGTTTAGCGGGGCTTTTTGCTGATGTGGTAAAGCTTTTATTAACTTAATCCAACTTATAAACCTGCGCAGAAATCGCGCCAGCGTGGATGGCATCGTTCTGGTCGCCCGGCTTATAGCTGCCTTGGGTGTTATCTCCGGCCATCAGTTTGGCAGTTTTCACCTTCAGCGCGGCGACGGAAACATCGCGCGGCTGCTCGCTTGGGTTGAGCACCACCAGATAGCGGTCATCGCCCGAGGAGCGCAAATAGACCATCGGGTAGGGCTGATTGACGTCGCTGACTAGCTTCCAGTCGCCGTCTGCCGACAGTGCCGGGCTGTCTTTGCGCAGCGTCAGCAGTTGGCGGGTGTAGTTGAGCAGCGAGGCAGGGTCTTTGTCCTCTTTGGCCACCGTCGGGCGATTGACGTCTTTGTCCACTGGCAGGTAGAGATTCCAGTAATCTGCGGTGGAGAATCCGGCGTTTTTCGAATCATCCCACTGCATTGGCGTCCTTGAGCCCGCGCGGTTCTTGGTGGCGCGTCCCTGACTGCCTTCTTTGTTCCACAGCCCGGTCTGGAATTTCATCCCAATTTCATCGCCATAGTAGATAAACGGCGTGCCCGGCATGGTGAGGAAGAAGGTCATGGTGACTTTCAGCTGGTCGAGGGTGTTACGGTCACCGGCGTTTAGGCGCTGGATATCATGGTTGCCGGTCGGTAGCGAGATATAGCTCTTGCCCTTGGTGGCGTTGTATTGCTCGGTGTAAAGATCGTACCACTCCTTGATTTGGCCTTTGCCCTGCTTGGCGAAGTAGCTGACCTGCGGCTCGAACTCGCCGCCGACCTTGTTAAAGAACAGCGAGGAGAAGTTATATTTGCCGGTGTGCATCATGAAATCGATGTTGAACCCTGCCGCAGAGGACTCTTTCGGGTTGCTCCATTCGGAGATAAGCACGCCTTCGGGATACTTGGCTTTGTACCATGAGGAGATGTCCTGCCAAACCTTGATGGAGGCCAATTTGCCCGGATCGTTCTTCACCACGCTGGAGGCCATATCCACGCGGAAGCCGTCCGCGCCCTTGTCCATCCAGAACGCGATAATGTTTTCGATTTCACGGCGGACCGCCATCGGGCCGGGGGCGTCAATCGGCTGCTCCCACGCGTGCTGCGGGTTCGGATTGGCGTAACCGTAGTTCAGCGCTGGCTGGGAATCGTAGTAGTTTTTGATGTAAAACGGCGAGCGGCCTGAGTCGGTTTTCACAAAGCTGTCTTCACCAATTACACCGCTGATTTGGTCTTTCTCTTTGCCTTTGACGTCATCGGGAATTCTGTCCGGCCAGATGTAGTAGTCGCTATAGCGCTGGTCCGGGCCTTTCTTCGACGCTAAGAACCAAGCGTTTTGGTCGGAAGTGTGTCCCGCCACCAAGTCCAAACAGACGCGCAGGCCGCGCTTGTGGGCCTCTTCCACCAGTCGTTTGAAGTCGGCGTTGGTGCCAAAGCGTTTGTCGATGGAGTAGAAGTCAGTGATGTCGTAACCGCCGTCTTTGAATTCAGAGGAGAACATCGGGTTGAACCACAGGGTGTTTACGCCGATGGATTTTATGTAATCCAGCTTGTCGATCACTCCCTGAATGTCGCCGACGCCGTCGCCGTTAGAATCTTTAAATGAGGAGGGGTAAATCTGATAAAAAACCGCTTTGCTGACCCATTCCGGCGCGTCGTTTTTGGCCTGCGCCTGCCCTGAAATTGCCGCGACGGCTAACGCGGTGAATATCGCAATGCTATGCTTCTTCATGTCACTTTCTCCTGAGTAAAAAAATAATAAAAAGTACCAATCGCGTTTCATTTTTAATACGAGGAGTTATGACAGTAGCAGCTATTTAGCCATGCAATTTCAACAAGCTAGGGTAGAGCGCAGCTTTGTGAGTAGGGTCACAATCAATGATCGAGCTAATGAAATGTTGCATTTTGACCGAGGATTTATCGTCTGAACTTTGAAGATTTAAGGGGCTTATGCAGCAGGCAAAAAAGAGTCAAATTGGCGGTGCGCTGAGTTTTATGCTTGGTGGATTGATCTATTTATTGGCGGAGAAAATCGCCGCGCTGGGTTGGCGGCAACCGGCCTACAGTTACATCAATAATTACATTAGCGATCTGGGCGTCGCCCAATGCGGCGTGATGCCGGACGGGCGAGACATCTGCTCGCCACTGTATGGCGTGATGAATTCTGGTTTTGCACTAGAGGGCGTGCTGTTTTTCATCGCCTGCTGGCTGTTGCGCCCGTTGTTTAGCGGCCTGTCGGGAAGGCTAATGCTGCTGTTTGGCCTGCTGCACGGCGTAGGCGGCATTCTCATTGCCCTGTTCCACAGTGAACCTTCTGACACCGTTTTCTTGGGCGTCTCGCTGCATCAGTTCGGGGCATTTCTGGCGATTGTCGGCGGGAATCTGACTTTGCTGTGCGCGGGCTGGAGCCAGTGGAATAAGCCCTCGTGGCTGATATTTAGCAGGTTAAGCTGGCTGTTGGGCGTTTTCGGCCTGCTCAGCGTGGTGGTGCTCACGCGGGATATTCTCCCCACCGGGGTTGCCGAACGCGGCTCAGTGTACAGCATCACTTTTTGGCAAATCTTCACCGGCATCTCTCTGCTGGTGGCGCGGAGCAATACGCAGCAGGCGGCCTGAAACCGCCTGCGAGTCAGCTTATTTGTTACCAAAACGGCCAATAATCCCAGCGGCACCTTTGCTGTGTCCGTCGAGTTTTTCAAACAGCTGTTCACGCGTCAGGCCCGCAGGCAGGGCGTCCGGCGCTAAGTCGGTGGCGATCAGCGTGAAGGTGTAGTGGTGAACCCCGGCGCTAACCGGCGGGCAAGGGCCGTTGTAATGCCCGTTACCCTGCGTGCTTTTCCCGCCAACAAAGCCTTTGCCTTTCGCCAAATCGTTTTCAGCGAAGCCTTTGGCATCGGGCGAAATCCCATAAGCCACCAGATGATTCACCCCCAGCCCGCCGCGCCCCTCGGGGTCAACCATCGTCAATGCCAGACTCTTGGTACCTTCCGGCACATTTTCCCAGCTCAGCGCCGGAGAAGCGTTTTCACCGGTACAGAACTGATTACCTTTGATATTCCCGGCGAACTTCTGCGCCATCATCTCACCATCTTTAAAGTCGCCAGACTTGAGGGTAAAGATCCCCGCAGCATTAGCCAAAGGCAACCAAGCAGCGAGCGAGACGGCGAGGGTAGTTTTTAACAGTGTTTTACAAGCGGGCATGTTGAATCCTTGCGATGGGAATGTGTTTGAAAAGCATAGCAGGAGGGGGGAGTTATATGCATAACAGGCGGGGAGAGGAAAAGGGGTTAATTGTTATTGAAGGGGGTTTTAATTGCAAATTTTGGGGAATTCAAGGTCAAGACCGTGGGCTCGCCGCCCACACTGGCCCAAAGGTCAAGGTCGTGCGCTGCCGCCACACCGGCCTTAAGAGTCGCCTATCGCCGCGCCTCTTAAGAATCTCCGGCTCTTTACTGCGCGCTGTCGCTGGCTAAATGGACGTGTTTCAGGGGCTTCCGTTATCCACCGCAAAATGTCGCCGCTTAGGCGGTACCTTCGCTGCGGGATTCAAGCCTTAAGTCTTGAACCTCTTGCTCAGCGCCATTTTTGACTGCGGTTTTGAGGCATTTCAGCCGTGCCGTTTCAGGGGGGGCTTGTCTTGGGTT
>NZ_JMPJ01000042.1 GCF_000735345.1 Ewingella americana ATCC 33852
TATGGCTCGAGCCGAGCGAAGCGAGACAGCGTTGCGTAGCAACGACCCGAAGGGCGAGGCCGGAGGCCGAGTAATCCCGAACTGAGGGAACCGCCTAAGCGGCGGCACTTCGCGACGATCACTAAAGTGCCTGAAACATGTCCATTCCGACCCTGCGCAGCCTCGATTTCACAAAAGAAAAAACGCAGGGTTCCAAGGGAGGCGCGTTTACGCCTCCCTTGGTCGGTGTGGGCCGACGCCCACGACCTTGACCTTGACCTTAAGAAAAGTTCCTTCGCTTACAAGCGAAAAAAAAGGGCGCTTTTCAGCGCCCCCACTTGAGGATTATTAAGGTCAAACCTTAATAACTATTTCTTCAGTTCAGCCCTTAAGTCCTTAACATCCGAACTCGATACAGCGGACGCTGAATTCCCCCAGCTATTGCGGATATACGTCAGCACGTTGGCGACATCCTGATCGCTCATCACACCATCGAAGGATGGCATTGATGGGGCGGTTGGTGCGGTTTTGGTGGCGACAGGACGGCTGCCGGCCAGCACGACGCGGATGAGCGACGTGGCGTGATCTTGGTTGATCAACGCGGAGTCGGCCAGACGTGGGAACAGACCTTCCTGACCTTGGCCGTTTGGCGTATGACAAGCTGAACAACGGTCGGCGTAAATCTGCTTCCCGGCGATCATCGCTTTATCATCGGCTTTGATTGGCTCTGGTGCTTTAGAACCGCTGTCGTGGCCGCTGTCTTTCAGGTAAACCGCGACCGCTTTCAGGTCGGCATCGGTCCAGTGCTGGGACGAGTGATCCACTTCTTCAGCCATTGGACCAGAGGCGATATCGAAACGGTTTGCGCCGGTTTTCAGATATTGCATCAGGTCTTCTTCTGTCCACTTACCAATCCCGGTGTGCTGGTTCACGGTAATGTCTGGAGCAACCCAGTTTTCAATCACCGCGCCTTGCAGGAACTGGCTGTCTTTGTCGCCGCCAATCAGGTTCTTCGGCGTGTGACAGGTGCCGCAGTGGCCTAAACCTTCAACCAAATAAGCTCCACGGTTCCATTCAGCAGACTTATCCATCTTCGGCTTGTATTCACCCTTGGTGAAGTTCAGCCAGTTCCAGCCCATCAGGCTGGTACGGATGTTGAATGGGAAAGGCAGCTGGTTGCTTTCGATTTCGTTATGCACTGGCTGAACCGTCTGCAAATAGGCCCATATCGCGGCGTTGTCTTCGCGAGTAACCTTGGTGTAAGCCGTGAATGGCATAGCGCCGTACAGGCGTTTACCGCCGTGGCCGATACCTTCGGACATCGCGCGCTGGAAGTCGTCGAAGCTCCATTTACCAATACCAGTTTCTGGATCAGGCGTGATGTTCGCGCCTACCAAGCGGCCAAAAGGTGTTTCGATTGGCACACCGCCAGCGAAAGGCTTGGCGTTTGGAGTAGAAGCCGTGTGGCACGCGGCGCAGTCGCCGACGGTGGCCAGATAGCGGCCGCGCTCAACCTGCTCGAAAGCGCCATCGCCCGCGGCGTGAGCCAGACCAGACAGGGTTAAGGCCACCAGTCCGAGTGAGAAGGAAGCTAAAGTTTTCATGCAATCATCTCTCCCGGTTTCTTCAGATAAAACTTGCGAATGGCTTCTGCGGCCTTGAACGCCAGCGCGCCAACGGTACCCGTTGGGTTATAGCCCGGGTTCTGTGGGAAGGCGGAAGCGCCGACCACGAACAGGTTCGGCACATCCCAGACCTGCAGGTGTTTGTTCACCGAGCTGGTTGCCGGGTCTGCACCCATCACGAAGCCGCCCACCACGTGAGAAGACTGATACGGCGCGCCGTTCCAGTGGCCTTTCATCGGGTTTTCAACATATTGGCGCGGGTTCATGGCTTTGGCGATCTCGCCGACTTTCCCAGTACAGTAGGCGGCCATTTTCAGGTCGTTTTCTGGGAAGTCGAAGGTCACGCGCAGCAGCGGACGGCCTAAACGGTCTTCGTAGTTCGGGTCGAGAGACAGATAGTTGGTGCGGGTGGTGTAGCTACTGGCTTCACAACCAATCGACATGCTGCTCAGGTAGTTGTCTACCGTGGCTTTCTTCCACTCTTTACCCCATTTTGGCGTTCCCGGTGGGACAGGGCGATAGCCGATAGGTGCGCCGCCGATTGGCGTCACGCGGATACTGCCGCCGCCGAAGAAGCCTAGGCCGCTGTGGTCGAAGTTGTCATTGTTGAAGTCGTCGATACCCATGCCCACGGCACCTGCGCCGATGAACGGGTTGAAGTTCTTGTCATCGAAGAACAGCTGCACGCCGTTGGCGGTTTGGTAGGCATAGTTACGCCCGGTGGTACCGGTCCCGCTGATCGGATCGTATGGCTTACCAATCCCTGACAGCAGCATCAGACGCACGTTTTCGAAGGTAAACGCGGTGACGATAACCAAGTCAGCCGGTTGCTCCCACTCGTCGCCGGAGGAGTCGATATACACCACGCCGGTGACCTGTTTGCCGTCCGGAGATTTCACCACGCGCATCACTTCACAGCTGGTGCGGGCTTCGAAATTCTCTTTGCGGATGAGCGCAGGCAGCACGGTGGTGATGGCGCTGGCTTTCGAGTAGTTGGCACAGCCGTAGTTAGTACAGAAACCACAGTAGGTGCACGGGCCCATCTTGACGCCCAACGGGTTGGTATAGGCTTCAGACACCAGTGAAGAGGGTACCGGGAAGGCTTTGTAACCCATGTTGCGCGCGGCTTCGGCGAACAGGGTTGGGCCATACGGCATGTCCATTGGCTTAGTTGGGTACTCGATGGAGCGCATACCCTCGTAAGGGTTGCCGCCTTCGTGATGCTCGCCTTTCACATTGCTGGCTTTGCCGGACACGCCCGCCAAACGCTCGAAAGAGGAGTAGTGCGGTTCCATCTCTTCCCAGTCGGTGCCCCAGTCCTGCAGCACTAACTCTTCTGGAATGGCCTTCGCGCCGTACTTCTCGGTCAGGTGGCTTTTCAGGCGGAACTCGTCTGGCTGGAAGCGGAAGGTGATGCCCGCCCAGTGGTTGCCCGCGCCGCCGGTGCCGTTACCCGGGTGGAACGAACCCCATTCGCGCATCGGCAGTGCGGTTTGCGACGGGTTGTTGCGGATGGTGATGGCGTTTTGCGCGGTCTGCACCATCAGCTCCTGACGGCTGTTGTAGCGCAGCTCATCGGTGACGGTAGCGACGTTAAAATCACGCGCGGTATCACGCCACGGGCCGCGTTCAATAGCGACCACGTTCAGACCTTCGTCGGTCAATTCGCTGGCGATAATCGATCCGGCCCAGCCGAGACCAATCACCACCACGTCAGTTTTGGGTAGTTTCTTTGCCATAATCTGTTCTTTCGCCCCTAGCTTTTCATCTTCCATGCATCTCCACCGGAGATACTCAGCGGTTCCAGATCTAATTTCTGGTTATGTTTGCCGATGTATTCACGATAGTCGTAACGCGCGCCCGGGAACCCGAGCATTTTCCACGACACCATGTTGCGGTTTCCGCCATAAATCGGGTCGGCGAAGAAACCTTCCATGGTGTTCTTCAGCGCGATATCGAAGAACAGTTTGGAATCGATGCCATTCAAAGCTATTTTTCCGGTTTGTAAGCCACCCAAGATTTCATCCTGTTGGTCGCCGGTCAGATCTTTGAAGGATTTTTTGTGTTCCGTCTGGGTGTACTGCTCCAGCGCGGCTAGACCTAAACGGTAGCGCTGCTGCGGAACCAGAGGAGACTGGTCGCCCTGTTCCGGCGTGCCTGGCTTGAACGGGCCTTGCATGTACAGACGGGAGTAGGTGCCATAGAAACCGGCTAGCTGGCGGTCAATAAACACGGCACAACCGGCATCTTTGCCACCTACGCTCAACTCATCAGCGGGGATCAGACGGTCAACAATGGCTTCGAGCGCGGCGGCTTCGGCGTCGGTAAAGAACACCCAACCTTCGGTTTCAATCTGCGGGGGAGGACTGGCGTCAAAGGGGCTCCACACGGGCGTGCCTTTGAGCGTAATCGCGTTTGCTGCCTTGGCCACGCCAAGTGCGGCGGACGCGGCTGAAAACGTCAAGATCTGCCGACGCGTAACGCCGGGCAAGGTTTTTTTGCTCATCTATGTTCCCTTGTTTTATAGAATGCGCACTTCTCATCAGACAATCTGTGCTGTCTGACGAGGGGATACGGCGTGCAAATTTGTTCGTTATGTGTAGAACGTTAATAGTGATAATAGTCACGCGATGCAAATAAAAATTTGCATTCGGGTGGCGTAACTAAAACCAAATTTACCTAAACAGGATAGATGATTAATCCTTGTAACGAGAACGGTCTTAGATGTTAAAAATGTTATGAAATGTGTAAATTTGGGTAAAGCTGTTATAGGAACCGTGTTTAATTTACACAATCCACTGGCTGCGGAGAGGGACCAAATCCCTCCGCAGCCCCTGTCATTACTGACGTTGTGGTTTTGTCGAGGAGGAGAAGAGCCGTAGCAGAAAATTGCGCATCCGCACTACAAACCTTTCTTGGAAGATCACACAAATTGCCACAGTAAGTAGCAGATAAATCACATAACCGGTCACGCTGAGCTGCACTTTACCCGCCGCATCGACACAACCTTGCCAATCATTAAAGCAACTCATCGGCGCGCCGCGCAGTAACTGTTCCAGTGTGCGGAACAGGCTGAACAGCGGAACGTGCAGGGCGAATATCGATAAAGAGGCCGCGCCAAGCCGTGGCGACCAGTGTCTCAGCCACGCGCTTTTTGGGTCATGGGCCAAGGCACTCAGATAGACCAAGCAAACCTGCGAAGGCAGCAGTAAGCCGTTGTGCAGCAGGAAGTACCAGTGGCGACCATTGCCATGGGTGAACAGCGCGGTGCCAATCAGGAAGCAGAGCAAAATCCCCAGCGCCAGCAGGGTGCGCATCGAGCGGCCAATCACCAGATTGGCTCTCTGGTGCTGGCGGAAAATGCCATACCCGAGAATTCCCGCCAGAAACTCCGGCAGGCGGAACAGCGGCCCGCGCTGCAACAGCCCGGTGAACGGCATACCGTATTGCTGCTGCCAAATCACCCAAATAGGCGGCAACAGGTAAATGGCGCAGATGATCGCCATCCACAGCCATTTGTGGCGCAGCGCCAGCAGCTTCGGCCCCAGCCACGGGAAGAACAGATAGAAGAAGAACAGGGTGGAGAGTGACCACAGCGGCGCGTTGAACGTCAGGAAATAGGGGTTCCAGGCTTGCAGCATCAGCAGCTGCAACACGCCGTTAAAAGCCAACTGCGCATTGGTCATATAGTGGCGGAACAGCTCGGGATTAGTGCCACCCAGCTCGGAGTTGGTGTCATACACCACAAAGCGCAGGCTCGAGCCGGGACCTTCCGGCGGAATGGCCAGCCACTGCATCAGGCTGACCACTAAAATCGACGACGCCAGCGCCACGATGTGGATCGGATAGAGGTTGCAGAAGCGTTTTTTCAGAAAACTTCGGCCCGACTCGCGCATCTGGTTGCCGTTGAAATAGACGTGGGTGAGCAGAAAGCCGGAGAGAACAAAGAAGGTGCTGGTGGCGAAGAAACCCATGCTGGTCAGCTCTGCCAAGAACGGCACCGAGCCGCGCTGCGGGTACTGATGAAAGGTGTGATAGACCATCACATAGCAGCCGAGCAGGAAGCGCAGCCATTCCAAACCAATAAAACGCTGTTTTGATGCTTTCTGCATCCGTTGTCTCCGCAACAATAAAGCGACAATCCGTCGTTCCCAGACGTCATCAGGGGAATGACAGCGTGCTCACGGATCAGGTCATTGAGGTATAACTGACGCAATGTGAACGAAACTTAAACCAAATGTAAATAATGTTTCAGAATTTACCTAAAGCGCCTGCGGAAGTGGCCTAAAGTGCTCTTCTGGCTTGATAAATGCCTTCTGTGAGTTAAGATCGTGGTTCACTCTTTATTTGTGCAGGACATGACAGACGTCACAGAAGTTTTACCCGATTTATTGAAGCGAATAGCGCCTCCTGTGCGCGCCTCACTGCTTATTCTGTGGGGATCGGCTTTCTATACTGCAAGCGCCAACGCGCTGACGGTAGACGCCTACCAGCGATTTTCCCCTGACGCCGATCTCTCAGCTCCCGCTGGCGATGCCAATTCGCTATTCAATGCCGGAGCCCCTGCACAAGACCCTAATAGCTTGCCAAGTCTGGGCAGCGCCTATTATAAACCCGCCAGCGGGGCTACCGCTGCTGAAACCAAATTCGCCAACACCTTGAAGCAGTTTGGTGAGCAGAGCACCTCCAGCGACAGTCAGGACCCCTTGCGCGAGCAGGCAGAATCACTGGCGCTGACGCAGGCCGCCAAGCTGGTGCAGAAAGAGACCAGCAGTTTGCTCTCGCCGCTTGGCACCGCCAGCATGTCTCTGGACGTCAGCGGGCGAAATCTCGACGGCAGCCGTGGGCAGCTTTTCAGCCCGCTGTACCAAAACGACCGTCTGCTGACTTACAGTCAGGTTGGGTTGGTCAGCGCCACGGACTCAACCGTGGGTAACTTCGGGCTGGGGCAGCGCTGGAACGAGGGCAGTTGGATGCTGGGCTATAACGCCTTTGTGGATAATGACTTCGACCATCAACTCAGTCGCGGCAGCTTGGGAGCCGAGGCGTGGACCGATTACCTGCATTTCTCCACCAACGTTTATCAGCCTTTTTCTTCTTATAAAGCGGACAGCAGCACCTCGCCGCAGCTTCGCCGACAGGCGCGGGGCTATGACATCACCACCAAAGGATATTTGCCGTTTTATCGTCAACTGGGCGCTTCGCTAAGCTTCGAGCAGTATTATGGCGATCAGGTGGATTTGTTCGGTAACGGCACGCGGCAGACCAATCCGTCGGCCATGACCTTTGGCCTGAACTACACGCCGGTGCCTTTGGTGACGGTGAAAGCCGCCCACCAAGCCGGGCAGGATGGCGACAATCAGGATAGCGTCCAACTGACGCTCAATTACCGTCTTGGCGTGCCGCTGTCCCAGCAGCTTTCGGCTAATAACGTGGCCGAGGCACACTCGCTGCGCGGTAGCCGAATGGACGTGGTTGAGCGTAATAACATGCCGGTGATGGACTTCAAGCAGCGCAAAACGCTGTCGGTTTATCTGGCCACGCCGCCATGGAATTTGCAGCCGGGGGAAACCGTGGCGCTGAAATTGCAGGTCAGGGCGCTCAACAGCATCAGCGCGCTGAGCTGGCAGGGTGATACGCAGGCGCTGAGCCTGACGCCGCCGCACAATAACCGCAACACCGACGGCTGGAGCGTGATTGTGCCGCCGTGGGATAGCTCGCCGGGTGCGAATAACAGCTATCGTCTGTCGGTCACGGTGGTGGACAGCAAAAATCAGAACGTGACCTCCAACTGGATAACCCTCAACGTCACGCCGCCGCCGCTGAGTGAAGACATGCAGCAGCAGCGATTTAATTTCTAGCGAGTGGTGTCACGGGCGTTTAATTAAGCTATCTAATAATGGCTTTTTCACCTTGAGAACTTACCCATGCTAAAGCGCGCAGTTATCGGCGTTTGCCTCCTCAGTTCCTGCTGGTCACTGGCCGCATTAGCCAGTGATAGCTTCTATATCAATCCCAACTCTTCCGCCGCGCAATGGGTGAAAGCCCACCCGGACGATCCTCGCGCCAGCACCATCAACGCCGCGATTGCCCAAGTGCCTTCCGCAATGTGGTTTACCGGCACCAGTCAAAGCAACGACCAGCTGGCGCAGGCGGTAAGCCGCTACGTGAACGCCGCCGAGCAGGCTCAGCGCGTTCCTCTGCTGGTGGCCTATAACTTGCCGGGGCGCGATTGCAGTGGCGGGGCTTCTGCCGGAGGCGCCAGCGACGCACAGAGCTATCGCGGCTGGATTGATAACTTTATTAGGGGCATTGATAGCAAATCGGCGGCGGTGGTGCTCGAACCCGATGCGCTGGCCGACAGCGACTGCCTGACACCCGCCAAGCGCCAAGAGCGGCTGGCGCTGATTCACTACGCTTTAGAGCAGTTTCAGCAGCACGCGACGAAAACCAATGTGTATCTCGACGCGGGAAATGTAGGCTGGAAGCCAGCCGACGCCATGGCCGATTTACTCAACGCAGCGGGCATTAAACTGGCGCAAGGCTTTGCGTTAAATGTCTCCAACTTCTATCGGCTCGAGCGATCAACAGCCTACGGCGAGGCGGTCAATGCCCGGCTGGCGGCCAGCTACGGCTACCGTAAATCGATGCTGATAGACACCGGCCGCAGCGGCAACGGCTCTGATAACGGCCAGTGGTGCAACCCGCCGGGGCGCAAAATTGGCAGCTTGCCCGGTAAAATCTCTGGCGACGTGACGGCAGCTTGGGTTAAACAACCCGGCGACTCCGACGGCGCGTCGTCCCCCAACGCCGACTGCCACAACGGCCCGGCGGCGGGCATCTTTAGCCCAGAACTGGCTGTGCGGCTGATTGAAGGGAAGTGAGGGTCATCAGGTAATTTTGGGCGGGCGCTGTAAGTTAAAAGTCAGGCCGTTCGCTCCTCCCCCTGACAAGGGGGAGTCTGGGATGGGGTATTACAGCAAAATCAGTAGATTATGTGATAATATTCCCCAGATTTACTAGCCGAACAAATTTTGCCAAACATGAGCAAAACCCTGCCAGCCACCATTAATAAGCATCCACACCATATATAGACATCCGGCCAACCAGATGGCTCTTATCCCCCAGCGGACAAAAGCCCACTCTTTGCGCTCTCTCTCATTGGCTTCCTGAATTGCTTTGTCGACGTCCATATGTCCACCTTATTGATTAATAACGCTAAACTGATAATCAAATAGTGGCTCGACAAAGCTCAGTCAGCAAGTGCTTTATAGCTATTCGTTGTGACGCAAATTGCAAATTGGTGACACGTTACCGTCAAATCACATTGCTCTGTAGCACCCAGACCGCCGCCTCGACGCGCGATTTGAGTTTCATCTTCTTCAGCAGGTGCTTCACGTGAACTTTCACCGTACTTTCGGTGATGTTCAGGCGGCGGGCGATCACCTTGTTGGGCAAACCTTCGGCGATCAACTTGATGATATCGCGCTCGCGCGGCGTTAAAGATTGAATGTCGCGATCGCCACTCGGGCGGCTCTCGCGCAGGCTGGCTGCCAGCACTGGCGTCAAGGCTTCGCTGAGCACCATCTTGCCGCCTGCGGCGTTGTGTAGCGCGGCGAGCAGGTCTTCCGGCTCCATGTCTTTGAGCAGATAGCCATCCGCGCCGCGTTTCAGGGCGGTCACCACGTCATCTTCATGATTCGACACGCTAAACACCACGATGCGGCCCGAAAGGTCGGTTTGGCGCATCTTATCCAGCGTATCAAGGCCGTTCATGCCGGGCATATTGAGATCCAGCAGGATCAGGTCCGGGTCGAGCTGTTTCGCCAGTTCGACGCCTTGCTCGCCGTTACTCGCTTCGCCAATCACCTGCAAGGTGCTGTCCAGCGCGATCAACTGCTTAACGCCGTTGCGCAGCATCGGGTGGTCATCAATCAATAAAATGGTGGAAGGGGTGGCGTCGTTCATACTTGCTCCTGAGGATTAATCGGCAATGCGTCTGGACGGAAGCGGACGGTGACCTGTGTCCCGCCACTTTCCCGGCGCGTGATTTGGCATTGGCCGTGCAAACTTTTGGCGCGATCCTGCATGATGATCAGGCCGTAATGATGCTGTCTTTCGATGTCTTCGGGGATGCCCTGACCGTCGTCGGTCACTTGCATCATAATTTCATCCTGCTCACAGCTCACTCTTAAAGAAATCTGCGTGGCATTGGCGTGCTTAAAGGCGTTATTCAGGGCTTCGCGGGCGATGTGCAGCAGGTGAATGGCCTGATTGGCTGGCACCGATCGCGGTGGCAGCTGGTAGTCAAAGTTGATGGTGATCCCCATGCGGGCGGAGAACTCATCTACCGCGTGCTGCAAGGCGGCGCGCAGGCCCGGTGTGTTCATCTGCAAGCGGAAAGTGGTTAGGAGCTCGCGCAGTTGGCGATAGGCGGTGTTTAGCTCATCGCGCATCTGCTGCACCAGCTGGCTGTTTTCAGCCGTCAGTTCGCTGCCTTGCATCTGCAAACAGGCAATCTGAATCTTCAAGCAGGAGAGGGACTGCGCCAACGAGTCGTGCAGCTCGCGGGCAATGGCGGAACGCTCCTCCATCAGCATCAACTGCTGCTGGTGTTCCGCCTGCCTTGCCAGCATCAAGGTGCTGGTGAGCTGCTCCAGCAGGGTGGTCACCAGACGCTGTTGGTCGAGAGTCAGCGAGGTGCCCTGAGGCAGCTGCGCCAGCAGGACGCCGTAATTTTCGCGTTCGTCTTGCAAACTCCAGCTGATCGGCTGCTGGTGGCTATTTTCGTCAGACGCGTTGTTGTCGCTGTATAAATGGTGCTGCCCGGAAGCCGGGCTGCCGATATCATTAAACAGCTCGGCGCTGTTGTTCTCATACAGCCGCAGCTGCACGGACTGTAGCGGCGTCAGCTGCTGTAGCTCTTCCAAAACCGGCACCAGACGGCGCTCCAGCGGGGCGCTGGTATGCAGCTGGCGGCTGACGCGATAGAGGAAATCCAGCACCTGATTCTTCTGCTGCAAATCGGCAGTTTTGTTGTCCACCAGTTGGGCAAGGCTGTCCACGGTGCGCTCCAGCGCCTGCGACATGCTGTTCAGCGACTGGCCGAGAATATCCATTTCATTATGCGGGCGGGCCGTCTGGCTCACCTGATAGCGCTGGCTAAAATCGCTGGCGCTGACTGCGTTAGCCTGCGCCAACAGCCGTTTCCACGGCTCCAGCAGGCGACGGCGCAAAAACCAAATCGTCAGTCCCAGCAGCAATAGTGTGACCAGCAGCAGGCCGCGCTGCACCAGTGAAATCAGCGTCAGGTGATATTCGGTTTTATGCTCCAGCGCGGCGACCAGCTTGTCGAGCTGGCCGACATACACCGCCACGTTAGAGGCGACTTGCGCAGGCGTCTGCGCCTGACGAATTTGGTCTTTCAGCGTCACCATCCAGTAGCGGCGCAGGGCGTCGAACTCCGGCTGAAGGTCTTCACTTTGCACCGCGCGGCGCAGATCTTCGTTATCCTGATCTTGCTCCATCTGGCGCAAATAGCCGTTACTGGCCGGAGTCAGTGGCACAGACGCCAGCAAGCGATAACTCTGCATACGCAGCGAACCGGCCTTGTTGATGGCGTGCGCGTTGCCCTGAATGCTCTGCGCCATCCACGCGGCGACGCTCATGCCGCCAATACCCAACAGGCCGAGCAACAGCATCAGCAGGGCAATTTGGCTGACCAGCGACAGCGGCGTCACAGCGCGTGTAAGCATGTTGTCATTCCTATTAGTAACGTGAAGGGATAATGGCATTGGGTTAGTGTGGGCATATTTTTTATTATCCTGCCTGAGATCCCTATACTCCAATAGGAGTACCTATTTATTTCCCGAGGGATAGCGCGGCCTATCAATAGAAAGCCATAATGACATCAACTCTATGAATTATAGCCAATTATCAATAGGTGTGGAGATACCCATAAAGGACGTGGGGTGATTTTAAGGCCCAAACTTAACCACCATCTGCTTGATTTGCATCAACATCCGAAAGGGGTGCTCTACCTAGTGTTGGCAGCATTAATAACAACAATGCTCTGCCAATTCGAGGTTTTCTATGCCCCATACTTCAGCACCACCCGCGTCTAAGCCGTCGAGACTCCTTCAAGACTGGCGACCGGAAGACTCTGCCTTCTGGGAGAAAACCGGCCATAAAGTGGCCAGCCGTAACCTGTGGATCTCCGTTCCTTCACTCCTGTTAGGCTTCTGCGTCTGGATGTTATTCAGCCTGGTCGCGGTGAATCTCAATAAAGTCGGTTTTAACTTCACCACCGATCAACTGTTTATGCTGACCGCCATTCCGTCAGTCTCCGGCGCGATTTTGCGCGTGCCTTACTCCTTTATGATCCCACTGTTCGGCGGGCGTCGCTGGACTGCCATCAGTACGGTATTTTTGATTATCCCGTGCGCCTGGCTGGGCTTCGCGGTACAGGACACCAGCACGTCCTATAATACCTTCCTGATCATCTCGCTGCTGTGTGGTTTTGGCGGCGCGAACTTCGCTTCGAGCATGGCGAACATCAGCTTCTTCTATCCGAAAGCCAAGCAGGGCGGTGCTCTGGGGATTAACGGCGGTTTGGGCAATATGGGCGTCAGCGTGATGCAGTTGCTGGCTCCGTTAGCCATTTCCCTTGGGATTTTTGGTGCCTTTAGCCAGCCGCAGACCTTAGCCGACGGTAGCAGCATGTGGCTGCAAAACGCCGCGTGGATCTGGGTACCCTTCCTGATCATCTGTACCGTCGCCGCGTGGTTCGGCATGAACGATTTAGCCTCTTCCAAGGCTTCAATTCGCCAGCAGTTGCCGGTGTTGAAGCGCGGCCACCTGTGGATCATGTGCGTGCTGTATCTGGCGGCATTCGGCTCATTTATCGGCTTCTCCGCCGGTTTTGCCATGCTGACCAAAACCCAGTTCCCAGAAGTGAATATCATGCATTACGCCTTCTTCGGCCCATTCTTTGGTGCCTTGGCGCGTTCCGGCGGCGGCATGCTGTCCGACCGTTTGGGCGGCGTTCGCGTGACGTTCTGGAACTACGTGGTGATGGCGATTGCCGCCGCCTTGCTGTTCTTAACGCTGCCAAGCGGCGGCGCGGGCGGTAATTTCCCAGCCTTCTTCGGCGTATTTATGGTGCTGTTCCTGACCGCCGGTCTGGGCAGTGGCTCGACCTATCAGATGATCGCGGTGATTTTCCGCAAATTAACCACCGATCAAGCCTTAGCTCGCGGCGAAACCGCAGAATCCGCCCAACGCGAAGCTATCACCGACACCGCTGCGGCACTGGGCTTTATCTCGTCCATCGGCGCTATCGGCGGCTTCTTCATCCCGAAAGCCTTCGGCACATCCCTCGCCATGACCGGCTCACCAGCAGGCGCGATGAAAGTGTTCTTGGTGTTTTACGTGGTGTGCGCGGTGATCACCTGGGTGGTGTATTGGAGGAATTTGGATAAGGGGTTTGCGACGAAGAAAGCTCGTTGATGGGAGCTTGCGTGGCCACGCAAACTGGCTTTTAAGATCAACA
>NZ_JMPJ01000043.1 GCF_000735345.1 Ewingella americana ATCC 33852
GAAGTGACGCCGAGCAAGAGGTGGAAAACCGCGAGTCTTTTGCGCGGGTTGGAATCCCGCAGCGAGGGAACCGCCTAAGCGGCGGCACTTCGCGACGATCACCGCGGCCGCTGAAGCACGTCCATCCCACCCCTGCGCAGCCTCGATCTACCAGCAGCAAAAAAACGCAGGATTCCAAAGGGTTTCGTTTAAAACCCTTTGGGCCAGTGTGGGCGGCGAGCCCACGGTTTTGACCTCAAGGCCGGTGTGGCGGCAGCGCACGACCTTGACCTTCAAGGCCAGCGTAGGCGGCGAGCCCACGATTTTGACTTTAAAAGCGGCTCACGGACGCCCCCCGTCCCTCACCGACACCACTTCTCAATCGCCAAGGCAATGGCCTTCGTGCAATTCACCAAATCCTCGACCGAGACGCGCTCATTCGGCTGGTGGGACTGCGCTGGGTCGCCGGGGCCGAAGTTGACGGTTGGCGTGTTGCCCATGCCGGTTGGCAGGCCGATGTCGCTGTGCGCGCCGAAGCCTGAGAGCACGGGTGACAGATTGGCTTCTACCACGGCTTCTTGGAAGGTCTGCACGAAAGGGTGGTCTGACGGCACTTCGGCGCAGTCAGCGTCCAGAATCCACTCGATATAGGCTGGATGAGCGCGCAGGTACGGGTCGGCTTCGCACACGCGGGAGATATGTTCCTCGACTTCGCGCTTCACATGTCCGCCTAGGCCAAACTCATCTTTCTCGTGTGGAAGATACTGCACGTCAATGATGATCTCCCCGTGACCGGCGGTGGAAGAAGGGTGTTCGCCTACCTTAAGCTGGGTGATCATCACCTTGTTCGGCATCTCCATCAGTGGGTGATTCTTCTTCGGATCGTACTGCCAACGGCGGTTGAGAATGTCGATTCCGTCCATGATCTGGCGACACAGCTCGACGGCGTCCACCGGGCCAGTGCTGTCCCATGAGTTTGGTGTTAACTCAGCGTGACCGCCCACGCCGTTGACGATGATCTTGCCCCACAGAATGCCGTGGCAAATTGGCGCGATTTGGTTGGCGCTTGGCTCGGTCATGATCCCCGCATCGGCGCGGAAACCGCGATCCACCATGGCGAGTGAGCCCATTCCGCCAATTTCTTCATCGACCACCGTGGTGAAGACCACGTCGCCGGACAGCTCAACGCCCAGATCTTTCAAAAATTCCACCGCCATCAACATGCAGGCGACGCCGCCTTTCATGTCCACCGCGCCGCGCCCGTAGACGAAATCTTCAATCACTTCTGGCAAGAAGGGATCGGTGCGCCAGTGGGAGCGCGCGCCCGGTGGCACCACGTCGATATGCCCGGTCAGCATGATGGACTTACCGCCGCCGGTGCCTTTTAAGGTGCCGCCGAGGTTTGGGCGACCTTCAAAAGTGCGGCCTTTATTAGCGCCGGGGCGGCCTTTATATTTCTCATATAATGCCGGGCCATCGGGATCCCACAGGTCAGTCTCCATGCCCAACTGGTGCAGGCGCTGCTGCAGATAGAGCTGGCAATCGCGCTCGCCCGGCCCAGCCTGAGTGGGGTCAGCCATCACGATAGAAGGGAATGACAAAATATCGCACAGCGTCTGGACGATGCGCTGCTTATTGGCGTCGATATGGTCCGCCAGCGCCTGAGTAGAAAAAGTCATTGATTAGCTCCGGGTTTTTGAAAGACGGTCGGCCAGCAGCACCGCGATCAGTAACAGCCCGACCACGCCCACTTGCCAAACGGTGTTAATACCAAACTGCAACATGCTGGTTTTCAGAGTGACGAGCAGCAGGACGGCGGCTAATACCCCCGCCACGCCGCCTTTGCCGCCAAATATCGCCACGCCGCCCAGCAGGGCTGCGGTTAAAGATTCCAGTTCGAGATTCACCCCTGCGTTCGGCCTGCCGCTGCCGAGCCACGACAGAGAAACAAAGCCCGCGCCGCCTGCCAGCATGCCGCACAGGGAGTAGAGCAGAATGCGCGCGCGGTCGACCGGGATGCCCACCAGTCGCGCCGAGTGCTCGTTAAAGCCCATGGCGTAAATCCAGCGCCCCCACGAGGTAAACGACAGCAGCAGGGCGGCAATCAGAAACGCGGGAATAACCAGTGTGAGGAATGGCAGAGGAATATCGCCCAGCACGCCGCGCCCCCAAGGCAAGACCCACGCGGGAACCCCGGACTGCGCCGCGCCGCCGGTGAGTGACAGCGCCAGACCCGAGTAGGCGTAGAAGGTGCCGAGGGTGACAATCAGCGGGTAGATTTTCAGCTTGGCGATCAGCAGGCCGTTAACCGCGCCGAGCAGGAAGCCACACAGCAGACACACCACTGGCAGCAGCACCGCCGGAACACCGGCCTGTAGCGCCATCACGCCCGCAATAGCAGACAGCGACACATTGCCGCCGACCGACAGGTCAATCCCCGCGCCGCCCGCCAGCACCACCAAGGCTTGCCCCAGCGACACCAGCGCCAGCAATGTGGCGAACTGCAAGATGCTGGTTAAGGTCGCGCCAGACAGAATCGAAGGCTGACCAATCAGCAGGGTTAATGCCAGCGCCACCCACAGCCCGCAGAGCAGAGTGAGCACCAGATTTTTACGGTAAAGGCGGGAAGCTCCCGCGGTGAGAGTCATGCGGTTCCTTCTCCTTTAAGACGGTTTTTACGCAGGTTCATGTTGTGAATACGCAACCGGCCGCTGAGCACTTCGGCGGTGAGCACCAGCAGCAGCAGGCCGCCGGTGACAACGGTTTGCCACAGCGACGGCACGCCAATCAGCAGCAGGCCGTTTTGCAAAATACGCAGCAGGAACACGCCGAGTACCGTGCCCAGCAGGCTACAGTGGCCGCCCATAATGCCGGTTCCGCCCAGCACCACGGCGGCAATGGCCTCCAGCGCCAGTTGGCTGCCGATAGTCATTTCGACGTTGCGATAGGTGCCGACATAGAAGGTGGCCGCCAGCCCGCACAGCAGGCCGCTGATGATGAATGTGGCGAAACGAACGCGGGTGACCGCAATGCCGGAAAGCCGCGCTTTGTCTTCCGAATTGCCGATAGCCAGCAGGTGCAGGCCATACGGCGTGCGGCGCAGCGCCAGCCAGACCAACCCATAAGCCAGAGCGATAACCCAGACGGTGATCGGCAGGCCAAGCAGCGGCGCGCTGACCAACTGAGTCAGCGAGTCCGGCAGGCCCGACAGCCACTGGCCGCCGAGCAGGGCAAACACCGCCGTGCGATAGACGCCGTACAGCCCCAGCGTGCCGACGATGGCGGGGATGCGACCCGCCACCACCACCAGCGCGCTAATAACGCCAATCACCGCGCCCACCAACGGGCCGGAAAGGGCGGTCAGGCCGGGTGAAACGCCCGCGTTGAGCAACTGACCAATGACAATCGCCGCCAGCCCCATCACCACGCCGACCGAGACGTCCACGCCGCCCATTGCCAGCAGCAGCGTCATGCCCAGCCCAATCAAAAGTAATTCTGTGCTGTTGCGCAGCACGGTCGTCAGGTTATCCAGCGTGGCAAAATAGGGCGATGCCAGACTGAAAATAACGATGGCGACCAGACAAACGCAGGCCAGCGTCAGCTCCCGCCCCGAGAATTTCAGGGCGGGCGTGAAGGATGTTGCCACGGCAGTGTCCCCTCAGTGTTGCGATTCAGTTTTTCGCGAGAAATCAGAAGTGGAATTGGTCGACGTTTTGCTTGGTAAACACCGCCGGTGCGCCGAGCAGCAGCACGCCGGTTTTCGCGTCATAAGCCACTTTCTGATCCAACCCCGGCACGCTGTTTTCCGCGCTGAAGGTTTTGCCGTCGATCAGTTGTTTACCCGCCCAGACGGTCAGGTAGCCGAGTTTTTCCGGATCCCACAGCACGGAGAAGCCAAAGGAGCCGCTTTTCAGGTAGGCGCGCGCGGTGTCCGGGCTGCAATAGCCGGTACCCACCACTTTGCCAATTTTGCCGGCGGTTTCGATGGCCTGCGCTACGCCCGGACAGGTGGTAGAGGCGACGGCGATAATGCCTTTCAGGTCAGGGTTGGCGGCAATCATGTCGGCGGAAATTTGCGCCGCGCGGCTGGAGGTGCCGCCCGCGAACTGCGGTTTCAGCAGCGTGACGTTGGGGTATTTGGCTTTCACGCGCTGCTGCATAAAGCCAATCCACGCGTTAAGGTTCGAGGCAGTGGCTTCGCCGGAAACAATGCCAATCTTGGCGTGGTCACCGACGCGTTTCACCATCTCGTCAATCACGGTATCGCCCAGACCTTCGTCGGTGGCCTGCGCCACATAGACCGCGCGGCCGCTGTCCGGCGCGTCGCTGTCACTGGTGAAAAGCTTGATGTTTTTAGCCTTGGCCTGCTCGACCACCGGCGCGATGCTCGAGGCATCCAGCACGCTGACCGAAATAGCGTTAACGCCCTGAGCAATCAGGTTTTGCACGATTTGCAACTGGTCCATCGGGTTGGTATCCACCGGCCCCGAATAGATGAAATCCACGCCAAACGCCTTAGCCGCGCGGTTGCCGCCGTCCTGCATCGCTTTGAAATAGGGGATACCGACGATTTGCGGCACAAAGGCCACTTTCGGTTTGTCCTGTGCGAAGGCGCTAAAAGCCGTCGCGCCGAGAAGAGCAGATGCCACCATGGTGCTGATCATTTTTTTCAACATAGAAAGCCCACCTGTCATGAATGTGAGAGATAACTGCTGTGTTTTTTGGTTTTGTAATGTGGATCTGGTGTTGTGTTGTTTGGTGATGCAACTTCGTGGATCTCAGGTCAGGCCGTTGCGGCCTCGAACGCTCGTGCTTCAGGGTGCGCGCCGGTGATCAGCGACACAATCTCTTCCGGCGTGGTGTCGGCGCGTCGGCGCTCGGCAATTTTCCTGCCGCGACGGAACACCACCATGCGATCGGCGACTTCAAACACGTCGGCGATGTTGTGGCTGATAAGCACCACCGCGCAGCCGCGCTCCGCCAGTTTGCGGGTGAGGGCCAGCACTTTGCGGGTTTCAGCGACGGCCAGCGCAGCGGTCGGTTCATCCATAATCACCAGCTTGGCGTTAAGGTTCAGCGCGCGGCAGATAGCCACGGCCTGCCGCTGGCCACCGGAGAGGCTGCCAACCGGCGCTTCCGGGTCAGAAATATGGGCTTCCAGCTCGCGCAGCAGCTCGGCGACTTTTGAGCGCATCGCCTGCTGGCGCAGAAAAGGAATGCCTAAGAAGGAGTGTTTCAACTCGCGACCAAGGAAGACGTTTTCCGCAATAGACAGGTTTTCGGACAGCGCCAGCTCCTGAAAAATGGTGGCGATGCCGCAGTCCGAGGCGTCTTTCGGCGAGTTAAAACTCACTGCTTTGCCATCTACCACCAATTCGCCGCCGCTGGCCGGATGGGCTCCCGCCAGCACTTTAGTAAAGGTGGATTTACCGGCGCCGTTATCACCCAACAGGGCCAATACTTCGCCGGGATAAATCTCCAGATTGACGTCGCGCAGGGCGATTAACGCCCCGAAGCGCTTGGTAATGTTAACGGCCTGAACATAGGGCTGAGCCATGGCGAATCTCCCGTAGAGTCTTGGGCTATCAGGCGTTGTCGAGGTGGGTGAGCCAGCTCAGACAGTTCTTCCACAGCTGGTCATAGCCCGGCCATGCGATGAATTCGCCGGGTACCCAGTGCGGGCCGATGTCCGACGTCCAGGCGATTGAGCGCCCTTTGCCATAGCTGCCGGTGACTAACAGAGGGTGGCCGCCTTCGTCGTCCGGCAGGGTAGCCAGCACGTGCGCGCCTTCTTTCAGCACCACTTCGTTAGCGCCGAGCAGCAGAGGCCATGTGCCTTCAATGCCGCGCAGGATGGCGTGGTTTTTGTCGCCGGTGATTTTAGCCGAGAAGCCTTCCGGCACTTCAAGACGGTCGTCATACGGCAGGCAGGTGACCGGCAGCACGTCTTCCACCGGGGTATTGCGCCAGCGCGCTTTGCCGTCAATGCCTTGGAAGGAGAAGTAGCCGCCAATCATCATCAAGCCGCCACCTTCTTCGGTCCATTGACGCAACAATTTCAGACGGTTAGGCATAGGTTTGCTGTGCAGCCAGACCGCAGGCGGCAGCAGCAGGGAGTTAGCGCCAATGTCCGACAAGATAATGGCGTCGTAGGCTTTCAGGCTTTCAAGATCGAAGGGCATTTTTTCCACTACTTCATGAGCCGGTAGATAGGTCAGCTCAAACTCGCTGCCTTTTAGCGCATTAACCAGCGGCTCTGCGCCTAAGTGGAAAGTGACGCTACCGAACTGATCAAAACCTTTGTAGTGAGTCGCGGAACTGACCCAGCTTTCACCTAACAACAGCACGCGTTTAGTCATACCCATAATCTCCTGAATGAATTCCCCTGGTGCGGGTCTCTTTAGAACATCTCCGTAGCAAGGTGATAACAAAGTAAACCGGTTTAGTAAAGCGGTTTAGTGGTCAATATGTGAGCTAGGTGGTCAAATATAAGACATTTATATGAATCTTTTGCGAAGCGTCAAAGGGGGCGAAAAAGGCCGCGTGGCGTGCTGCCAGCAGGTGCGGTGAGGGGGAAGAAAATGCTACTCTGCGTCACCGGCCGCTATCCCCACCATACGGAAGAACTATGACGTTGAAAGTGCTTGATGCCTGGCAGAAGGGCGACTTGATTAATTTGCTGATTGCTATTCCGGCGGGGATCATCGCCGCGTTAGTGACCATCGCTTTTCGCAGCGCCATTTCCGGCATCAATGACCTGATGTTCACCGATGGCACGGATATCACCAAAGCCTTCCTTGAATACCCCAAAATGGTCTGGCCGATTATTACCACGGTGGGTGGGGTGATTGCCGGGTTTATCCTGCTGTGGGCGCTGAACGTTGAACGCAAACATGGCAAAATGCCGGACTATCTCGACGTGATTGACCAGCGCCTGCCGGGCATTCCGCTGCGCAGTACCTTGCTGCGCGCGGCTTCTTCTCTCGCCAGCATCGCCAGCGGCGGCTCTATCGGGCGTGAAGGCGCGATGGTGCAGCTTTCTGCCCTTAGCGGCAGCCTGCTCGGGCGTTTTTCTCGATTACGCGCGTTGCATCAATCCGACCTGATTGCCATGGCGGCGGCGGGCGGTCTGGCGGCGGTGTACCACGCGCCCTTGGCCGGGGCGCTATTTGTGGCAGAAATCGCTTTCGGCGTGACGGCGGTGCAGCGGCTGATCCCCCTGTTTATCTCGGCCTCGGTGGCGGTGCTGACCGTGCGCTCGGTAACTGACTACGAGCCGCTGTATCTCTACTCGTCGGCTACCTTTAGCCCGTCTCCCGGCGCGCTGCTTACCGTGCTGGTGATTGGCGTGGCGACCGGCACCCTCGGGCCGCTGTTTATTGGCTCAATCGATAAAGTGCGCCAGTGGATGAAGCCGATTTCCCATCCGGCTCTGCGTCTTGGGCTTGGCGGACTAGGCGTCGGGCTGGTTGCAATGGTGTCGCCGCTGGTGCTGGGTAACGGATTCGAAGTGATTGATTTGATTCTCAATGACGGCGATTTGCACACCGCGCTGTGGATGGTGCTGCTGCTCAAAATCGTGGCGACGGCGATCACCGTCGGCTCCGGCGCGGTGGGCGGGTTGTTCACGCCTTCATTACTGATTGGCGCGGCCAGCGGCGCGCTGGTCTGTACTTTCCTCCAGTGGCTGGGTTTCGATCCCGGCCCGATTGGGCTGTACGCTGCGATTGGCATGAGTGCGCTGTTGGCGGCAACCAGTCATGCGCCGCTGATGTCGATCATGATGGCATTCGAAATGACCCTCAACAGCTCGCTGCTGTTCCCACTGATGCTGGCGACGGCTATCTCCTACGTGGTCGCGTCACGGCTGAAAGCGGCGGGAACCTATCCGGTGTTGGCTCGCCACAATGCGCGCTTTATGGCGAAAAATGAGTTTGAAAACAGCTCGGTGGCGTCGCTCATCACCCCTTGCTCGCGGATGGTGGTGCACTCCACGCTGGCGGAAGTGGTGGGCGAAGGGCTGAAACAGCGCACTCGCTTCGTGTATATGGTGGACAGCGAAGAGCGTTTTCTCGGCGTGGTGCCGACCAACGTACTGGCTAGCGGCATCATTGACGGCAGCCTGAAAGCCGATCAACCTATCGATAACTTTATCGAGCAGGAATTTACCACCCTGTACCAAAACGCCAGCTACGAGCAGGCGTGGGCGACCTTCAGCGATTCCCCCCTTGAGCGTTTGCCCGTATTAGAAAACGCCGAAACCCGCCGCCTGTTAGGCGTGATTACCAAAGCAGCGTTATTGAATAAAGCGAAGAATTTTCTTTAACTATCATCCCGTCGCCTCAATGCCCACCAGCCGGCGAGTAGGGTAAATACGCCGACGATCACCACCAGCAGCAGGAAGCCGTGGTGGTTATTGGCGAGAGGGATGCCGCCGACGTTCATGCCGAAAAAGCCCGCCACGATGTTGATTGGCAGCGCCAGCACGGTGATCACCGTCAGCACGTAGAGGGTGCGGTTGCTCTGCTCCATCTGGCGGGAGGTGATCTCTTCTTGCAGCAGCCGGATGCGCTCGGTGAGGGCGATCAGGTCATTGAGCACCACGGAAAACTCTTCTGTGAATTGGCGGAAGTTCTGCACCACTTCGGGGGCGATCCACGCCGGTGGGCGATTTAACAGGCGGAAAAGGGCGGTAGGTTCAGGTGCCAGCAGGCGCTGAAAGCGCAGCAGCATGCGTCGCAAACGACCAAGGTTGGCGCGGTTTTTCTTCACATGATGGGTGAGCAGGCACTCTTCAATGCGATCGACATACAGATTGGCGCGCCGCACGATGTTTTCCAACAAATCTTCCTGCTCTTGCAGCAGATAGACCATCAGCTCGATGGGTGAGTTGATGCTGATGTACTCCAGCCGTTTGTAGAGCAACTCAATCAGCCGCACCGGCTTGTGGCGCGCGGTGACCACCAGTTGCGGGTGGCAGCTGACCCACAGGGTGGAGGTTTCATCGACGCTATCTTCAGGGTTGAAAATCACGTCATTGAGCACCGCCAGCAGGCTGTTTCCCTGTCGCTCAATCCGCGTACTGCGCGAGCCTTCGCGGATCTCTTCGAAAAATAACTCATCGATGGTGAAGTGCTTTTTCAGCCACTTTTCCGCCATCGCGTGGGTCAGATTGACGTGCAGCCAGATAAAGCCTTCGCTGTGGCAAATTTGCTGATAAGCATCTTGCACCTGTTGTGAAGAGACGCGCTCCGGCGGCCTGCCGGGGCGGAAAATAAAGCCATAAATCAGCCCGGTCACTTCATCATTAAAATTGAGTACGGCAGGTCTTTCGCTCGGCATGAAATGGGTTTTCTGCATGTGGACAACGGATTCGCCTATTACGCCAGTATTCCGTCTAAATACAATAAGCAGACAGCGAGTTTCATATTTCTGTAACAATGCAAAACCGCCAATACCCCCAATTTTCCTGCGTCATGTCTAAGGTTGCCAATAGCTGATGAAAATAACTTTAAATGTCTATTGATCAATAGTTTAAGTGATTTTCATTGATTACTCCTTTGGGGGTATAATTCGTTATGTAAGTAGTTACCTAACGACAGTGGATTGATCGCAATCAAGTAGAGACACTCTGGGGCTGTTTACCCTCCTGATATTAAAAGCAATGTCGACATTCATAACGACAGCCTGCTTCAGGCGGCTGCACAGGAGAGTCCCGGATGAGCAAATTCCTTGACCGGTTTCGCTATTTTAAAACCCTAGCTGAACCCTTCGCTGACGGCCACGGCCAGACGCTTAACACCAATCGTGATTGGGAAGACGGTTATCGCAGCCGTTGGCAGCACGACAAAGTGGTGCGTTCCACCCACGGCGTGAACTGCACCGGTTCATGTAGCTGGAAAATTTACGTCAAGAACGGTCTGGTCACTTGGGAAACCCAGCAGACCGACTATCCGCGCACTCGTCCTGACCTGCCAAACCACGAACCGCGTGGCTGCCCGCGCGGCGCCAGCTACTCGTGGTATCTCTACAGCGCCAACCGCCTGAAATATCCCTTGATGCGCAAAAAGCTGATCCAGCTGTGGCGCGAAGCCAAGTTGCAGCACAGCGACCCGGTGGATGCTTGGGGTTCCATCATCAATCAGCCGGAAAAAGCCAAACAGTACAAAGCAGCGCGCGGGCGCGGTGGTTTTGTGCGCTCCAGCTGGCAGGAAGTGAATGAGCTGATTGCCGCGTCTAATGTCTACACCGCCAAAACCTTCGGCCCGGATCGCATTATCGGCTTCTCGCCAATTCCAGCGATGTCGATGGTCTCTTATGCCGCTGGGGCGCGCTATCTGTCGCTGATTGGCGGCGTGTGCCTGAGCTTCTACGACTGGTATTGCGACTTGCCACCGGCTTCGCCGATGACTTGGGGCGAGCAGACCGACGTGCCTGAATCCGCCGACTGGTATAACTCTTCTTATATTATCGCTTGGGGTTCTAACGTCCCGCAGACCCGTACCCCGGACGCCCACTTCTTCACCGAAGTGCGCTACAAAGGCACCAAAACCGTGGCCATTACCCCGGACTATGCCGAAGTCGCCAAGCTGTGCGATCACTGGCTAGCACCGAAACAGGGGACCGACAGCGCGTTGGCGCTGGCGATGGGCCACGTGATCCTCAAATCTTTCCACCTCGATAACCCAAGCCAGTATTTTACCGACTACGTGCGTCGCTACACCGACATGCCGATGCTGGTGATGCTTGAGGAGCGCGAAGAGGGCTATTACGCGGCGGGACGCATGCTGCGCGCCTCGGACTTGGTGGATAACCTCGGTCAAGAAAATAACCCGCAGTGGAAAACCATCGCCATTGATGAAACCAGCGGCGAGCTGGTGTCACCTCTCGGCTCGATTGGTTATCGCTGGGGGCAGAAAGGCCAGTGGAATCTTGAAGCGCGCGAAGGCAAGGCGCAGCAGGAAGTCAGCCTGAAACTGAGCCTGCTGGATAACCACGACGAAGTGGTCAGCGTCGGCTTCCCATATTTCGGCGGCGCGGTCAGTGAGCATTTCAACAGCGTGGCGCTGGAAGAGGTGTTGCAGCACAAACTGCCTGCGAAACGCCTGCAACTGGCTGACGGCAGCAGCGTGCTGGTGGCCACCGTCTATGACCTGACGCTGGCAAACTACGGCGTCGAGCGCGGCCTGAATGATGAAAACTGCGCGCAGAGCTTCGATGAAATCAAAGCCTACAGCCCGGCGTGGGCGGAAAAAATTACCGGCGTCTCCCAGCAAAATATCGTGCGTATTGCTCACGAATTTGCCGAAAACGCCCACAAGACCCATGGCCGTTCAATGATCATCGTCGGTGCCGGTATGAACCACTGGTATCACATGGACATGAACTACCGTGGCCTGATCAACATGCTTATCTTCTGTGGCTGCGTCGGTCAAAGTGGCGGCGGCTGGGCGCACTATGTCGGCCAAGAGAAGCTGCGTCCGCAAACCGGCTGGCAGCCGCTGGCCTTTGGGCTGGACTGGCAGCGCCCGCCGCGCCACATGAACAGCACCTCTTTCTTCTATAACCACTCCAGCCAGTGGCGCTATGAAACCGTCGCGCCGCAAGAGCTGCTTTCGCCATTAGCTGACAAATCTCAGTTCACCGGCAGCATGATTGATTTCAACGTGCGTGCCGAGCGGATGGGCTGGTTGCCTTCTGCGCCACAACTGAGCGTCAACCCGCTGAATCTGGCGGCAATGGCGAAACAGGCGGGCAAAACCACGCAGGAATTCGCGGTAGAAAGCCTGAAAGATGGCAGCCTGCGCTTTGCCGCCGAGCAGCCGGATAACCCGCAAAACTTCCCGCGTAACCTGTTTGTTTGGCGCTCGAACCTGCTGGGCTCCTCAGGCAAGGGCCACGAGTACATGCTGAAATACCTGCTGGGTACTGAACACGGTATTCAGGGGGAAGATCTGGGCGTGCAGGGCGGCATCATGCCGGAAGAAGTGGAGTGGCAGGCGCAGGGCGGCGAAGGCAAGCTGGACCTGGTGGTGACTCTCGATTTCCGCATGTCCAGCACCTGTCTCTATTCCGACATCGTTCTACCGACCGCTACTTGGTACGAAAAGGACGACATGAATACCTCGGATATGCATCCGTTTATTCACCCGCTGTCGGCCGCCGTGGACCCAGCTTGGGACTCAAAAAGCGATTGGGAAATCTATAAAGGCATCGCCAAAGAGTTCTCCCGTGTCTGCGTGGGTCATTTAGGCGTTGAAAGCGATTTGGTGACCTTGCCAATTCAGCACGACTCGGCGGCAGAAATGGCCCAGCCGTTCGGCGTTGAAGATTGGAAAAAAGGCGACTGTGAGCTGATCCCGGGCGTCACCGCGCCGCACCTGATGGTGGTTGAGCGCGACTACCCGAACACTTATGAGCGTTACACCTCCCTCGGCCCGCTGCTCGACAAACTGGGCAACGGCGGTAAAGGCATTAACTGGAATACCGACAGTGAAGTCGAGCTGCTGAAAAAGCTTAACTACACCAAGGCCGAAGGTGCTGCCAAAGGGCGCCCGAACATTGCCACGGCGATTGACGCGGCAGAAGTGATCCTGACGCTGGCCCCTGAAACCAACGGGCAGGTGGCGGTGAAAGCTTGGGCGGCGCTGAGTGCCAATACCGGCATCGACCACACACATCTGGCGCTGAATAAAGAGGACGAAAAAATTCGTTTCCGCGATATTCAGGCCCAGCCGCGCAAGATTATTTCCAGCCCGACGTGGTCAGGTTTGGAAGATGAACACGTTTCTTATAACGCCTGTTACACCAACGTTCACGAGCTGATCCCTTGGCGCACGCTGTCCGGCCGCCAGCAGATTTATCAGGACCACGCGTGGATGCGCGCCTTTGGCGAAAGCATGTTGGTTTATCGCCCGCCGATTGATACCCGCGCGGCGCAGCCTTTACTGAACGCCAAGCCAAATGGCAACCCGGAGATGGCGCTGAACTTCCTGACGCCGCACCAGAAATGGGGCATTCACTCCACCTACAGCGACAACTTGTTGATGCTGACCTTAGGGCGCGGCGGGCCGATTGTCTGGTTGAGTGAAGAAGACGCTACCCAGCTAGGCATTGAAGATAACGACTGGATTGAAGCCTTCAATGCCAACGGCTCGCTGAGCGCCCGCGCGGTGGTCAGCCAGCGCGTACCGGCGGGGATGACCATGATGTACCACGCGCAGGAGCGCATCGTGAACATTCCGGGTTCTGAAATCAGCCAGCAGCGTGGCGGTATTCACAACTCAGTGACCCGCGTCTGCCCTAAACCGACCCACATGATTGGCGGCTACGCGCAGCTCTCTTACGGCTTCAACTACTACGGCACCGTCGGCTCGAACCGCGATGAGTTCGTGATTGTGCGCAAAATGAACCGTATTGACTGGTTAGACGACGAAGGTAACGACTACGTGCAGGGCGCGGTTGCGCAGGAGAAAGCCAAATGAAAATTCGCTCACAAGTCGGCATGGTGCTGAATCTCGACAAATGCATTGGCTGCCACACCTGTTCCGTGACCTGTAAAAACGTCTGGACCAGCCGTGAAGGCATGGAGTACGCCTGGTTTAATAATGTGGAAACCAAGCCGGGGCTGGGTTATCCGCACGACTGGGAAAACCAGCAGAAATGGAAGGGCGGCTGGATCCGCAAAATCAACGGCAAATTGCAGCCGCGCATGGGGAACAAAGCCAATCTGCTGCATAAGATCTTCGCTAACCCGCACATGCCCGAAATCGATGATTACTACGAGCCATTCGATTTCGACTATCAGCATCTGCACACCGCCAAAGAGGGCAAACACCAGCCCGTGGCGCGTCCGCGCTCGCTGCTAACTGGCAAACGCATGAACAAAATCGTCGGCGGCCCGAACTGGGAAGACGATTTAGGTACCGAGTTCAGCAAACGCTCTGCCGATCAAAACTTCGAAAACATGCAGAAAGAGATGTACGGCGTGTTCGAAAACACCTTTATGGCTTACCTGCCACGGTTGTGCGAACACTGCCTCAACCCGGCCTGTGTGGCGACCTGCCCGAGCGGCGCGATTTATAAACGCGGCGAAGACGGCATTGTGCTGATCGACCAAGATAAATGCCGCGGCTGGCGCATGTGCCTGACCGGCTGTCCGTACAAGAAAATCTATTTCAACTGGAAGAGCGGCAAGTCGGAAAAATGCATTTTCTGCTACCCGCGCATTGAAGCCGGGCAGCCGACCGTCTGCTCCGAAACCTGCGTCGGTCGTATTCGCTACCTTGGCGTAGTGCTGTATGACGCCGACCGCATCGAGCAGGCCGCATCGGTGGAAAACGAGAAAGACTTGTATGAAAGCCAGATGAGTATCTTCCTCAATCCGAATGACCCAGAAGTGATTGCTCAGGCTGAAAAAGACGGCATTCCGCTGTCCGTGATGGACGCGGCGCGCCAGTCTCCGGTGTACAAAATGGCGATGGAGTGGAAGCTGGCGCTGCCGCTGCACCCTGAATATCGCACCTTGCCAATGGTGTGGTACGTGCCGCCGCTGTCGCCAATTCAGTCCGCCGCCGACGCGGGCGCATTGCCACATACCGGCGTGCTGCCTGATGTCGAAAGCCTGCGCATTCCGGTGCAATATCTGGCCAATCTGCTGACCGCCGGAGATACCGCGCCGGTGCTGCTGGCCCTGAAACGCATGTTAGCGATGCGCCACTTCAAACGCGCCGAATCCGTCGATGGCGTGGTGGATACCAGCGCGCTAGAGCAGGTGGGCTTGAGCGAAGCGCAGGCGCAGGAGATGTACCGCTATCTGGCGATTGCCAACTACGAGGACCGTTTCGTGGTGCCTTCTAGCCATCGGGAGCAGGCGCGTGAAGCCTTCCCAGAGGCCAAAGGCTGCGGTTTCAGCTTCGGCGACGGCTGCCACGGCAGCGACACTAAATTCAATCTGTTCAACAGCAAACGTATTGACGCCATTGATGTGAGCGCCAAAACCTCGCGAGGTGATCAATGAACAGTCTACGCATTCTCGGTTTGCTGCTCGATTATCCCGACGATCTGCTGTGGGAGAGTCAGAGCGAGTTGCTGGAGATCATTAGCGAAGCGGCTGAGCTCAGCCCAGAGCAGCAGGCGGCGCTGGCGGCTTATATCCGCCGATTCTGCCAGCAGGATCTGCTCGACGCGCAGTCTTCCTACACCGGGCTGTTTGACCGTGGCCGCGCGACGTCGCTGCTGCTGTTCGAGCATGTCCATGGCGAGTCGCGAGATCGCGGGCAGGCGATGGTGGATTTGCTGGCTCAGTATCACGCTGCCGGGTTGGATATCGACAGCCGCGAACTGCCGGACTATCTGCCGCTGTATCTGGAGTATTTGTCCACGCTGACGGCGGATGAAGCGCGCTCAGGCTTAAACGATATTGCGCCGATTCTGGCCCTGCTCGGGGCGCGTTTGCAGGAGAGAAACAGCGCCTATTCCCAGCTGTTCGACCTGCTGCTAGCCCTGTCTGGCAGCGCGATGGCCAGCGAAGACGTGCGTCCAAGCCTGCAACAAGAGGCACGCGATGACACGCCTGCCGCGCTCGACGCGGTATGGGAAGAGGAGCAGATCAAGTTCCTCGGCGAGCAGAGCTGCGCCAGCGGTGAAGAAGCCGCTCACCAGAAGCGTTTTGCCGGTGCGGTGCAGCCACAATATCTTGACCTTGATTCCGCCAACGCTGGGGAGGCACGTCCATGAATTTCCTCAATATGTTTTTGTTTGATATCTATCCTTATATCTGCGGCACGGTGTTTTTGGTCGGTAGCTGGATGCGTTATGACTACGGCCAGTACAGCTGGCGTGCGGGCTCCAGCCAGATTCTGGAGAAGAAGCTGCTGCGCATTGCTTCGCCGCTGTTCCACGTGGGTATTCTCGGTATTATCGCCGGTCACGCCTTCGGCATGCTGACCCCGCACTGGATGTACGAATCTTTTCTGCCGGTGCCGGTTAAGCAGCAAATGGCAATGTGGGCGGGCGGTGCCTGTGGCGTGTTGACGCTGATTGGCGGGCTGATGCTGGTTTATCGCCGTCTGAGCAATGACCGCGTGCACGCGACGTCGAGCTTTGGCGACATCATGATCATTATTCTGCTGGTGGTGCAGTGCGCTCTGGGTCTGGGAACCATTCCGTTCTCCGCACAGCACATGGACGGCAGCGAGATGATGAAGCTGGTGGGCTGGGCGCAAGCCGTGGTCACGTTCCACGGCGGGGCATCTGCCCATCTTGACGGCGTGGCGCTGATTTTCCGCATTCACATCGTGCTGGGCATGACGCTATTCCTGCTGTTCCCGTTCTGTCGTCTGGTGCATATCTGGAGCGCGCCGGTGGAGTATCTCACTCGCCGATACCAGCTGGTGCGTAACCGCCGCTGACAGTCAGGGTTGTGGCAATAAACAGAAGGGCGCTATGATGCGCCCTTCTTTTTTAATTTGAATGCCTCTTCATCAAGGATGCTCACCATGGCTATCGAAAGAAAACAATTCTCCCTGCCGCGCCGCCTGCTGCGCAACAGCCTGATTCTGATCGTCATCGGGATAGTCGCCGTGGTCCACGGTTTAGTGGTCGGCAATCCCGACGCCACCAACGGCGAAATGCCCCCACAATTCGCCTTAGGGATTTGGTTCATCATTTTTGGTGGCGTTTTGGGGCTGATTAGCTGGTTTGTATTGAAGAAGAAGGCGAAGACCGAAGGCCCGAAAGCGTAATTTTTGGTTTTGGTTTAACTCCTTCTCCTCTCAGAGGAGAAGGTTGGGATGAGGAGTGGTTTAAAAAACGTGCTCAACGCGGC
>NZ_JMPJ01000044.1 GCF_000735345.1 Ewingella americana ATCC 33852
GAACCGCCTAAGCGGCGGCATTTCGTGGCGATCACTAAAGTGCCTGAAACACGTCCATTCCAACCCTGCGCAGCCTCGATCTCCCAGCAGCAAAAAACGCAGGATTCCAAAGGGTTTCGTTTAAAACCCTTTGGGCCAGTGTGGGCGGCTAGCCCACGGTTTTGACCTTGACCTTAATTTAGACCTCAATCTTTCTAAAGATTGAAAAAGTTTCCGATGCTTTCCAAAGCATCAAAACCCCCTCCCACTGATAACGATATTCATTTACACTAGCGCACTTGCCCGCGCACGGGCCATTCCAATGAGGATGCATGATGCTCCGCCGGTTTTTCTCTTATTACGCGCCTTATAAAAAACTGTTTTACCTCGATTTCGGCTGCGCAATCCTCGGTGGGTTGTTGGAGCTGGGTTTCCCTATGGCCATCAAAACCTTTATCGACAAGCTGCTGCCAGCCCACGATTTTGTGGTGATCCTGATTGCTACCGTCGGCCTGCTGTGCATCTACTTGATTAACACCGGGCTGATGGCGGTGGTGAACTATTGGGGACACGCGCTGGGGGTGGGGATTGAAACCGATATGCGCCGTCAGGCGTTTAGCCACTTGCAGAAACTCTCCTTCCGTTACTACGACAACACCAAGACCGGACACATTATTACTCATGTCACCAAAGACTTGGAGGAAGTGGGGGAAGTGGCGCACCACGGGCCGGAAGACCTGTTCATCGCGATCATGACCTTTATCGGTGCTTTTATCCTGATGGCGACGGTGCACTTGCCGCTGGCGCTGATGACCATCGTGATTGTGCCGTTTATGACCTATCTGGTCAGCCGCTATGGCGCGCAAATGACTGAAACCTGGCGCCGCCTGTTTGGTCAGGTGGGCAACTTCAACGCGCGCATTGAAGAGAGCATCGGCGGCATTCGCGTGGTCAAAGCCTTCGCCAACGAAGCTCACGAGAAAACCTTGTTTGCCTCGGATAACGAAAACTACCGCGTAACTAAGCTCAAAGCCTATCGCATCATGACTGCCAGCCTGACGCTGAGCTACCTGAGTACGCGCCTGATCCAGATTGTGGTGATGATCGCCGGGACGTGGTATGTGGTTAATGGCCAACTGAGCTACGGCGGTTTTGTCGGTTTCTTATTGTTGGTGGAAGTGTTCTTCCGCCCGGTGGCGAAAATCACCTCGGTGTTGGAAAGCTACCCGAAAGGTATCGCCGGGTTTAAACGCTTTACCCAACTGATTGATACCGCGCCGGATATCGTTGATCGCCCGAATGCGCAGGTGGTTGACCATCTGCACGGCGACATCAGCTATCGCGACGTGGTGTTTGGCTATACGCCAGCTAGCAAGATCCTCAATGGCATCAATCTCGAGATTAAAGCCGGGGAGACGCTGGCCTTTGTCGGGCCGTCGGGCGCGGGGAAAACCACGCTGTGCTCACTGTTGCCACGCTTCTACGAGCTGGATAGCGGTTCAATCACCATTGATGGCATTGATATCCGCGATATGACGCAGGCGTCGCTGCGCAACAATATCGGCATTGTGCAGCAGGACGTATTCCTGTTCGGCGGCAGCATTCGCGAGAACATCGCCTATGGCAAGCTGAACGCCACTGAGGCGGAAATCCGCGAGGCGGCTCGTCAGGCAAGGCTTGATGAAGTGATTGATGCCTTGCCACTGGGCATGGACACGGTGATTGGCGAGCGGGGCGTTAAACTCTCTGGCGGGCAGAAACAGCGCCTGTCAATTGCGCGTATCTTCCTTAAGAACCCGCCAATCCTCATTCTTGATGAAGCGACCTCTGCGCTGGATACCGCCACCGAGCAGGCGATTCAGCAATCACTGGCCGACCTCTCTCAGGGCCGCACCACGCTGGTTATCGCCCACCGTCTGGCCACCATTCAAAATGCCGATCGCATCGTGGTGGTAGATAAAGAGGGAATAATTGAGCAGGGCACACATCAGCAGTTGCTGGAACAGCAGGGCCGCTACGCTCAACTCCACGCTGCACAGTTTAGATAACCCGCTTGCTTTAACTCCGCAAACCGCCGTTTTCCTCTCTGCAGAGGGGAAAGCGGCCCGCTTTTTATCCCTACATTTATTACTTTCTTTACTTACCTTTCGCATTAAGAATAAAAAAACATCAAAACGGTCATGTGGCTAATAAATGGTTAACTGAAATTTGAATCAAGATCTCATTATTGCAATTTAATGAATCTTCGAAATTTGACTTATTATTTAACTAATCAGGAAAACTAAACAAATCGTGAAGTGTTCATAAAATTAGAATTACCTTTTCTATTTAATCGATATAACAAAAGCCCAAAAAATAGTTACCCTGCTATGCACTATAAAAAGGCATTACTACTATTCCGAATGTGTTTTTATTAATGACTGTTAACATCTTGCAACTCCCACAGAACAGTGATCTCACTAACATAAAACATACATTACTAAACACAAATTGCACCAAATGGATGCAATGCACTGTAATGGTGCAATTCTTTATGCAAAAAACGCATATAATCAGTGGTTTACGAAGCTCTCATTGAAACATAATGTTACAACTCTTTGCGTTAAATTAACGTTATCGCCCGAACTTTTCCATTTTAACTTTTCGTGCTTAATGCTAAGGTTCGAATCGTTTTACAGATAGAAGCATTTATAAACATTTAAAAAACTCACAGCTCGATATTTAAAAGCGGGCATGAGAAATCCTTTATATAAAATCAAGGAATATAAAATAATGATGAAGCGCAGTGTGCTGGCCGTAGTGGTCTCTTTAATCGTTGCATCCTCAGCTGCTAATGCGGCAGAAATTTATAATAAAGACGGCAATAAATTAGACCTGTACGGTCGCGTGAACGGCAAACATGCCTTCAGCGATGACAAAGGTTCTGACGGCGACAAAACTTATGTCCGTTTTGGTTTTAAAGGGGAAACTCAAATTAATGACCAACTGACCGGTTACGGCCAGTGGGAATACAACGTTCAGGCTAACCACGCTGAATCAGCAGGCACCGAGGGCACTAAGACTCGTCTGGGCTTCGCTGGTCTGAAAGTGAAAGACTTCGGTTCATTCGACTACGGTCGTAACTACGGCGTTGTTTACGACGCAATCGCGTTCACCGATATGATGCCTGAGTACGGCGGCGACACTGGTTACACTGATAACTTCATGGTTGGTCGTGCTAACGGTCTAGCAACTTACCGTAACCAAGACTTCTTCGGTCTGGTTGAAGGTCTGAACTTTGCTCTGCAATATCAGGGTAAAAACGAAGGTGACGCTAACCGTCCAGACGGTAAAGCGAATGGCGACGGCTACGGCGCGTCATTGGATTATGAAAACATCGGCGGCACAGGTATCGGTGCAGCATTGGCAGGTTCTTCTTCTGACCGTACCAATGGCCAAACTAACTCTACCTACGGCAAAGGCGACAAAGCTTCTGCATGGGCTACTGGTCTGAAATATGACGCTAACCAGGTATACCTGGCAGCGATGTATAACGAAACCCGTAACCAGACTCCAATCAGCGTTCCAGCGACTGGCGCGGTTGCAGCTCAATCTGGTTTTGCTAACAAAACCAAAGGCATCGAGTTTGTTGCACAGTACCAATTCGAAAACGGCCTGCGTCCTTCTGTAGGTTACGTACAGTCTAAAGCTCACGATATCGAAAACGGTATCGGCGATGCAGACATCGTTAAATACTTCGAAGTGGGCGCAACTTACTACTTCAACAAAAACATGTACGTTTATGTTGACTACCTGATCAACCAACTGAACGACGACAACAAGCTGGGCCTGAACACCGACGATATCACTACCGTTGCCCTGACTTACCGTTTCTAAGTTGATTCAAAGCATTATTACCCGTTTCTGTGTCTGAAAATGGTAATGGTAAAAGGCAGAGTTTCATTGGCTCTGCCTTTTTTTCGTCTTGAATTTGCCTCGCTGGCCTTCAGTTCTCCTACCTTAAATTTCAATCGCTTAGCCTATAGCCTTAGGGTATAGCGCTGCACTAAACAAGTATTCGCCAGCCTGCACCTCGCGTGGAATAGTCGTGCTTTCCTTTATTAGCTGTCCCTGCTGAGGAGCACCACGTCTATGCAAAGCATTCCCAAACCGTATTTACTGTTTTTAGGTGATGTGACCGATCCGCTGGCGGTGAAGACGGCGCGCGGTATTCACCACTGGCGACCAGAAGCCTGTATCGGCCAGTTGCGTCTGGCGGAAGATTCCATTTCTCTCGGCTTGGAAGAAATGGATGTGGTGACGGCCAAGCAGCAGGGTGCGAAAACCATGGTGCTGGGCACTGCCAACTCAGGCGGCAAGCTTCCTGCGCACTGGCTGGTGACCATCAAAGCGGCGATCCGTGCCGGTTTAAACGTGGCGAATGGCCTGCACCAAGGTTTGAATGACATCCCCGAGCTGGTGGAGTTGGCGAAAAAGCATCAGGTTGAGCTGTTCGACGTGCGCCACATGCAGCCCGCGCTGGACACCGGCACGGGCAAACGCCGCAGCGGCAAACGCATTTTGACCGTCGGCACCGACTGCTCGGTGGGCAAGATGTACAGCTCGCTGGCCCTTGAGGCGGCACTGCGCCAGCTGGATATTCAGGCAGATTTCCGCGCCACCGGGCAGACCGGTATTTTGGTTGCCGGGGCTGGGATTGCTATTGATGCGGTGATTGCTGATTTTATCTCCGGCGCGGTAGAAGCCCTGGCTCCGGCCAATCAAGACAATCATTGGGACATTATTGAAGGACAGGGATCGCTGTTTCACCCGTCGTTTGCCGGGGTCAGCATGGGGCTTATCCACGGCGCGCAGGCCGATTTACTGGTGATGTGCCACGAGCTTGGTCGCCCGCACATGCGTCATTTACCCCATATGCCCATGCCGAGCTTGCGCCAGTGCGTTGAAACCAACCTGATTGCTGCGCGGCTTACCAGTCCAAATGTTCGGCTGGCCGGTTTCTCCCTCAACACCTCGGCGGTGGATGAGCAACAGGCCAAAGCCGCGCTGGAGGAAATTAGCGCCGAGTTTGGCGTTCCGGCAACCGATCCGGTGCGCTTTGGCATGCAAGAGGTGGCGCAGTGGGTTAAAAATCTGGGCTAATTTACTGTTTCTGAACACAGATATTGCAGCCAAGTGACAGCCTTTTTGCTACTTTCAGATATCAGATTTTGCGGGGAGTCACTGGCGCATGCGTCTTCGTCACATTGAAGTTTTTCAAGCGGTTTTACAGGCGGGCAGCGTTAGCGGCGCGGCGCGTTTACTTAACGTGTCGCAGCCCAACGTTAGCCGCGTGCTCAACCACGCCGAGCAGCAACTAGGCTTTGCGCTGTTCGAGCGCAGCCCGCAGGGGCTGATTGTGACGCCAGAAGGGCGGCGACTCATGCCGGAAATTGACGCTTTATTTAGCCATATTCAGACCATTTCTGCCTTGGCCGAGCAGCTGCGTCAGGGGGAAGGCCAGCACGTGCGCATGGGGTCGGCCCATACTCTCGGGCAGGTGATTATGGCGCCTGTATTAGCCAATTTCCGCCGTCAGACGCCCGGCGGCAGCGTCGAGCTGGTCACCACTCACTTCAACACTCTGAGTCAGGATCTGCTGCAATATAAGATGGATTTTGCACTGACTTTCGCCGAACAGGTGCCCGGCGAGCTGATTGCTGAATCTGTTTATCAGGCCAATATGGTGGCGCTGTTACCACTGGATAGCCCGCAGGAAGGCCCGGTTTCGCTGAGCTGGCTGTGTGACAACGAGCTATTAATGTTGCAGCAGCAGGACCCTTTGGGGCAGGTGCTAAATCGCGTTTTGCACGAGAATGGCCTGTCGCCGCGTTCGCAGCTGTATATCAAAACTTATTCGGTGATTGCCGATGTGGTGCTGGCCGGAGGTGGCGTCGGCGTGGTGGATACCTTCACCGCCAGCCGCTATCGCGGGCAGCTGAAAATCCTGCCGGTGGTGGAGTATCTGCCTTTTGAGGTGATTTTGCTCAGCCGCAAAGACCAGCCTGCGTCACAGGCCGCGTTGAAACTTCAGCAGCTGATTCGCCATAAGCTGTGGGAGTTGGAAGGGCAACTGCTGAGTCATTCTTAAAATCCACGCCTCGAGCAGTTTCCCTCCTTTATAGTGCGCCTTGTTCGATCAGCAGATAATAGTCCTCGATTATCTGCTGGTATAACCCCACACTCTCTTCCAGCCGTGAAACCCGGCAATACTCATCAGTCTGGTGAGCCATCGAGGGTTCGCCCGGCCCGAGGATCAGGCAGGGCGGATTGCCCAAGGCGTCAACCAACAGCGCGGCATCGGTGAAATAGGGGACGATTTTGGCCTCGACCGGCGTGTCATGCAGCGGCTGGCAGTCGGCAAATACCCGCCGCACCCAAGGATTTTGCCGCTCAGTCAGCACGGCCGGAAGGTCTACCAAAGTATTTATAGTGACAACGTCACTTAAGTGCTGCTGCAATCGCGATTTTAGGGTTGCATGGGTAAGCGTTGGGTCGGTGCGCATGTCCACATCGAAGCTGGCCTTGTCCGGCACCGAGTTAATGTTTAATCCGCCCTGAAAGGTGCCGACGTTCAGCGTCGGTTTCTTCATTAATGGATGTGGCGGGCCGGGATCGAAATGGCGAATCTTGCCAATCGCGTCCGCCGCCAGATAAATAGCATTGATCCCCAGCTCCGGCATCGCGCCGTGGGCGGTTTTACCGTGGGTAGCACAACGCAGCCAGAGTGCGCCTTTGTGGCCTACCATCGGGTAATTATCCGTGGGTTCGCCGACAATCAGCGCGCCCGGCTGGGCCAGCGTCAGGTTTGGGTCATTAATCATGGCGCGCGCGCCGTCGCAGCCCGTCTCTTCGCCGCCGGTCAAAATCAACATCACGCCGCTGTTCTGCGCGATGACCTCTTGGCGATGAATGCAGGCGACAATAAAGGCCGCGATGGCCGCCTTCATGTCGCTGCTGCCTCTGCCGTAGAGCTTGCCGTCGGCTATTTCCCCGGCAAAAGGATCGAACTTCCACTGGGCATTTCCCAGCGGAACGGTGTCGAGATGGCCGGTAAACGCCAGAGGTTTACCCGCCGCCGAGCCTGCTAAGGTGGCAATCAGGTTGCAGCGCCGTTCGCCAAAATCGTGCAGCTTGACCTCAAACCCGGTGTCACTCAGAAAACTGGCCAGCCAGCTCAGGCACTCCACCTCGTCACCCGGCGGGTTAATCGTGTTGAAGCCAAGCAGGGCGCGGGTTAGGGCAATAACGTCTTGATCCATTGGGCGCTCCGAAAGGTAATGCTTAGCGACTGAAAACGCGCTGCGGGTTGCCGATTAACAAGGTTTCCAGCTGTTCACCGGTCACGCCGTGGCGACGCAAGCGCGGCACGAAATGCTTGAGGATGTAACCATAACCGTGGCCGCCAAACTTGGTCAGCATGGTTTTGAGGAAAACGTCCTGCGACAGCAAAACTTGCTCGATAAAACCGTCATCAATCAGCTCACGAATCGCCCGTGCGTTGTCTTCATCAGAAGGAGATTGCGCGCTTTCGTCGGCATAAAAGTAGGGCATGCCAATCATGTCGTATTCGAGAAATGCGCCGCGCTCGGCCAGCGTTCGCTGATAATTTTTATCCGCAAAGCTTGGGTTCATGTGGCACAGCACCACGTGGCGCAGATTGGTGCCTTCTTCCGCCAGAATATCTAACACTTTGTGGCCATAGCGCTCCCAGCCCGGCAGGTGGATTTGCATCGGCACCCCGGTTTTGGCGCTGGCGCGGCCCGCCGCCCGCAAGGATTTCTCCTCATTTGCAGTAAAGGCCGCCGACACGCCAATTTCGCCAATCAGCCCGGCCACCACCTCGGGTTTATCGCTAAAGCCGCCGACGTCATAAATAATCTGATCGGTCAGCGCTTCCAGCGAACGGCTTTTGACATAGTCAGGGTGGGACGGCTCAAGGTAGAAGCCGGTACCCATAATAATGTTCAAGCCGGTCAGCCTTGAGATGCGTTGCAAAGCTTTCGGGTCGCGACCGATGCCGATATTGGTCGGATCCACCACGGTTTCGCCGCCCAGCGCGCGGTACTTCAGTAACTCTTCCACGGCGAGGTCGGAATCAAACAGCTGGCAATTATCACGGCTCATCAATGGGTTAAGCTGCAACTCGCCGAGATTCTCGATTTTCACCGGCATCTCGGCGATGTGTCGCTCGCTACAGCAGCAGGGCGGCACCCACTTGCCCGAAGCGTCGAGCAGAATATGCTCGTGCATCAGGGTGACGCCCAGTTTCTCCACCGCCAGCGGGCCGAGCACGGTCATGGCAAAGCCGCTCTCCGTGCCGAGCGGGAAGGGATCGGCATGTCTAAATAAAGAACCTGCGAAGCCGTCTTTAGAGGTCATGGCGCTATCCCTTGGTACTTCGAACCGGGTTGAAAATGCGGGTGTTCAGCCAGATAGCCAGCAGAATGATTAAGCCCGTGGCGATTTGGGTATAGAACGGCGACATGTGCGACAGAATCAGGCCATTTTGGATAACCGCGATGGACAGCGCGCCAAGCAGGGTGCCGATAATGGTGCCGAAGCCACCAAACAGACTGGTGCTGCCGAGAACCACGGCGGCAATTACCTGTAATTCAAAGCCTTCGCCCTGATTCGACGAGCCACTGCCCAGACGCGCGGTAATGATCATCCCGGCCAAAGCCGCCGCCATTCCGCAAATCACATACACCCACATGGTGGTCGATTTGGTATTCACCCCGGCACGGCGCACCCCTTCGGCGTTAGCACCAATGGCGGTGACATAGCGACCAAAGCGCATATGGTTGAGCAGCACGTGCCCGAAAACTAACGCCAGCACGCCAAGAATGGCGGGCAGCGGCAGCCCCAACACCCAAGCGCGACCCAGCAGCGTAAACGGACTATCGGCCGGAATTGGGATGGAGTAGCCCTGAGTGATTAACAGCGCCACGCCGCGAATAACCGCCAAAGTCGCCAAGGTGACAATAAAGGCCGGGATGCCCTCATAGGCGATAAAGTAGCCATTGATGGCACCAATCAGACCGCCAAGCACCAGCCCGCCAATCAGCACCACGGGCCAAGGAAGTCCCCAGTTGTTCAAGGCGATAGCGGAAAGCGCGCCGACCAGCGCCAGCGTCGAACCGACCGACAAATCAATGCCGCCGGTGGTGATAACCAGCGTCATGGCGGCCGCGACAATCAGCAGCGGCGCGCTTTGGCGCAGGATGTTTAACCAGTTGTATCCACTTAAGAAATTGTCCGTCGCGAAAGAGAACACCACGCAACAGAAGATGAAAAACACCGCAATGCTCACCACACCTGAGTGGTTGTGCAGCATGCGCCGGGTAACCGATTGTTTAATAAGTCGGGGACTGGACATGTTTATGATACTCATGGGTTTACCCTTTTAATTCACCAGACGGCGCTCAGTGGTGCACGGTTTCGCGTGCAGAGTGGGCTTCGAACTTCTGGCCGACAATCAAATTCACAATGTCGGACAAGCTGGTTTCGGAGATTTGTCGGTCGGCAACGTTGGTCCCTTCGTACATCACCATGATGCGGTCGCAAACCAGGAACAGATCTTGCAGACGGTGAGTAATGAGGATCACGCTGACGCCGCGAGCACTGACTCGGCGAATCAGTTCGAGCACGGCTTCCACCTCGGCGACCGCCAGTGCGGCAGTAGGCTCGTCCATGATCAACACTTTTGGGTTGAAGGCGGCGGCGCGGGCGATGGCAATGGCCTGACGCTGACCGCCGGACAAATTGCGCACCAGCAGGCGAGTGTCAGGGATGGAGATCCCCAAGCCTTGCAGCATCTCGTGGGCCTCTTCGTGCATCTTTTTCTCGTCGAGGAAGGGGATGCCCAACACGCGAGTTTGTGGTTCGCGGCCCATAAACAGGTTGCCCGCCACGTTGACCGTGTCGCACAGCGAGAGATCTTGATAGACCATTTCGATGTGGCAGCGGCGGGCGTCAGACGGGTTAGCGAAATGGACATCCTGACCGTCAATACGCAGGGTTCCACCGGTCGGCACCACGGCACCGGCCAAAATTTTAGTCAGCGTGGATTTACCCGCGCCGTTATCACCGACCAGACCCAGCACTTCGCCGGGTGCCAAACTCAGGTTTACGCCGCGCAAAGAGCGGATTGAACCATAGGTTTTGGTGATATTTACCATCTCGACCCGGGGTGAACCAGATAAGTTTCTGGACATCTCTTGAGACATAATTGCTCTCCAACTGGTGAGGGGCTTGCGGGTGCAGCGCAAAAGTTCTGCCGCTGCTGACAATGCCGTCTTCTTGCCTCTTCCGATTTCTCTATCCTTGTAAACCGGTTTACCCAAAAGGCAAAAATAACGGCGATGTCTTTTCCCGCACCCGTAATGGTCAAAAATATTCTGAGTGTGGAACTCTGTGTCGCCGGTTTGAATCTAGCAGAATGTATGCCAGTTAATTCTGAGTGGAAAAGTGATCGGGTTCAAAAAATAAACAGGGGGTATGTTAAATCCATTAAGAATCAATGTGATGATTAAGTGACAAAAAGGCTAAAATTTTATTATTTGAGAGCTAATTCACATCCGTTCAGGAGGATTATGCAAGGTGGGCGATACAGGTGCAGGTTGTTAACTTGCACAAAAAAGGCGCAGTCGCGCCTGATTCGTGCACTAAAACTACTCAGCTGAGGATGGAGCCGGAGGGGCAACCGAGTCGCGCGAGATCCACTCCACCGGAATTCGCGACACCTGTGAGACATCGGGTTCATCGTTAAACAGCTTAATCAGCGTTTCAACCGCGACTCGGCCTAAATCCCTCGCCGACTGGCGAATGGTGGAGAGGCGCGGAGTGATCAAATCGGAGTAGATGGCGTCATCGAAACCGACCAGAGAGAGTGAAGCCGGAACGGCCAGCCCGCGCTGGCGCATGCCATCGAGCAGTCCAAGGGCCAAATAGTCACTGGCGGCAAAAATGGCGGTCGGCGGTTGCGGCAGAGCCAGCAACTGGTCCAGCGCGGCGCGGCCAAAGGTGCGGCTGTAATCACCGTACAGCACCATGTCTGCGCTGTAGGGCAGGCCCGCGTTGATTAATGCCTGACGAAAACCCTGATGGCGCTCGCGCACGCTCATCAATTCATCCGGTCCGCCGACAAAGGCAATACGCTGATGCCCGGCAGCAATTAGCTTGTTGGCCGCCAGTTCGCCGCCGTGGACATTGTCGGAAAAGACTTTTGGTACCGTGCTGCCGGGCACATCTTCATCCAGCAAAACCACGTGACGTTGGCCTTTCAACTGCTCGCGCAGCTGGCCGTTATCAGGGCGGTTAGTGGTGAACAGCAGGCCATCAACCTGACGGGTGTCCAGCCAGCGAATGAACTGACACTCTTTCTCCAGATTGTTGCGGGTAACGCACAGCACCAGACTGTATTTGTGCAGAGAGGCCGCTTCTTCAGCGGCATCGGCCAGCTCGGCGAAGAAGGGGTTGGCGATGTCCGGCAGCACCAGGCCGATGGTTTCACTGCCGCCCTTGCTCAATCTGCGGGCCAGACTGTTGGCGCGGTAGTCCAGCGCCTTAATGGCTTCCTCAATCCGCGCGACCGTGGGCTGGGGCAGAGAGATGCTTTTGTTGAGATAACGCGAAACCGTCGCTTTCGACAAACCGGCGTATTTCGCGACGTCGGACAACACTACCCGTTTTGTTCCCATTAACTTTTCATCCTTCACATAAGGGCTTCAGTTGACACGCTGCTCACAATGCCACGGATCAGATAAAATTTATACTTGACAATTTTTTGACGTCGTTTAATTGTAATTAACAGTTTACCCGCATTACCAGCTTCAGCGAATACTCTCCGTTTGGAACGGTCTGTTTCGTTAAATCGACATTCTGACGTGTGCCTCCCGCCAACATTCTCCTGAGTGTGCATATTTATATGCTTTCGTTCAGGTTTCAGCTGCTCAATGGCTTTCTAAAGTTGTTGCCGCCAGCTTATTGCATTGTCATCACCAAATCTTGAGGATGTCATTATGTTGAACAACACCGGAAAGAAAAAATCACTTTCTCCTTTTAACGCTTTGAAATTAAAAAAAGCGGCCTACACAGCTATCGCTACTCTGACTCTTTCAATGTTCAGTTATTCTGCCTTTGCGGCGGATGCGCCAACCTATGCGTTGGTGCAAATTAACCAACAGGCGCTCTTCTTCAATTTAATGAATAAAGGCGCGCAAGAAGAAGCCACCAAGTCTGGCGCGAAATTAGTTATTTTCAACGCCAATGACAATCCGGTTTCACAAAACGATGCGATTGAAACCTATATTCAGCAAGGTGTTAAAGGGATCATGGTGGATGCTATTGATGTGAACGGCATCATGCCAGCCATTAAAGAAGCTGCCGCTAAAAATATTCCGGTTATTGCTATCGACGCCGTATTGCCTGAAGGACCACAAAAGGCGCAGGTGGGCGTGGATAATAATAAAGGCGGCGCGCTGATTGGTAATTACTTCACCAAATACGTCAAAGACAATATGGGTGGGAAAGCCAAGCTGGGCATCGTCGGTGCCTTGAATTCCGCAATTCAAAACCAGCGCCAAAAAGGGTTTGAAGACACCCTCAAAGGCCACGATGGCATCAAAGTGGTGGGCGTGGTCGATGGCCGAAATATTCAGGATGACGCCCTGACGGCGGCAGAAAACCTGATCACCGGTAACCCGGATATGACCGCGATTTACGCCACCGGCGAGCCTGCTCTGCTGGGTGCGATTGCCGCAGTTGAAAACCAGGGCCGCCAGAAAGACATCAAAGTCTTTGGCTGGGATCTGACGGCTAAAGCCGTGAGCGGTATCGATCAGGGCTATGTGACGGCGGTATTGCAGCAAGACCCTGAGAACATGGGCGTTTCTGCGGTTAAAGCCCTGAATACATTGGTAGTTGATGGCAAAACGGTCGAAAAAACCATTCAGGTTCCGGCCACTATCGTCACCAAAGCTAACGTGGATACTTTCCGCCCAATGTTTAAGCAGTAAGCTTAATCAAGTGTGAAAAGCAGTGGCAAAAATAGTCGTTAAAAGTAGAAAGAAAAGAGCGGGTTACGTGACTTCTGCGTAACCCGCTAGCCGCTAGGCCAGAGGTGAATTTAGTATTTCCACCAGCTCGGTTTGGCTTGGAAATGCGCTAAAGGTGCCGGTGCGGCTGATGGTGATCGCCGCCGCCCGTGCGGCGCGTTGCAGGTCTAACTGCTGAGGGAAAGGCACTGAGCGGCGCAGCATTGAGGCCAGCATCACGGCCAAGAAGGTATCGCCAGCGCCGGTGGTATCCACCACTTTGCAAGGCGGCGTGGTGACATGCAACTGCTGGTCGGCAGTGGCGAAATAGACGCCGTCCGCCCCCAGTGTCACCACTACGGCAGAGGCTCCGGCACGCAGCAGTTCGCTGGCGGCTTCCACCGGAGGTAGATGAGACGCGGTGAAATAGCTTGCTTCGCCACGGTTGACTACCAGTAAGTCGACCAGTGGCCAGAGTTGTGAAAAGGCCGGTTTAACCGGCGACGGGTTGAAAACGGTCCGCAAGCTTAGGCGACGGGCCAGCTGGAAAACGGCGGCGGTTTTCTCTAATGAGAAATTCCCCTGCTGTAATACAACATCACCGGGCTGTGCATTATTTAATGCCAGCTCAATATCCGCTAATGACAATGCATCGGCGGCAGTGGTGGTAGTAATAATAGAATTATCGCCGTCGGCGGTATTTAATATAAGTGAGGTGTCTGTGCGACAGTTTAATGATTCTTCCGGAAATAGTTTCAATAACTCTTGGGCTAATTGCTGGCGACACCATTGGCCCTGATTATCATTTCCGGTTGCGGCAATTAGCACAGTGCTCACTGCGCAACGTGAAAGAATAACCGCTTGATTAGCGCCTTTTCCGCCCAGATCTTGATTTATTTTCTGGCCGTGAATCGATGCGCCTTTTTCAGGTATTTCATTTATTACATACGTTTCGTCAACGCCTGTATTACCTACGACGAATACACGCATAATTAATCCCCTAGAAGGTGAATGAAGATGGCATCTATATCAGCAGGAAAACCAAGCGCGATTCAAGAAATATTTTCTCGTTCTAAAGCAATAATGGGTGTAGTACATTGCGAAGCATTTCCCGGCTCGCCAAATTATCAGGGTAAATCAATTAATAAAATAATCGACGTGGCCTTAAAAGATGCTGATGCTTATTTAAAAGGGGGCATTCACGGGCTGATTATTGAAAACCACGGTGACATTCCTTTTTCTAAACCAGAAAATATTGGTCATGAGACGGCAGCATTTATGTCGGTGATCACTGACCGAATTAAACAAGAGTTTGGCGTGCCGCTGGGCATTAACGTATTAGCCAACGCGGCGATCCCGGCATTAGCCACGGCGTTGGCCGGTGGCGCAGACTTCATCCGCGTCAACCAGTGGGCCAACGCCTACATCGCCAACGAAGGCTTTATTGAAGGCGCCGCCGCCACCGCGCTGCGCTATCGCTCCCAGCTGCGCGCCGAGCACATCAAAATCTTCGCCGACAGCCACGTGAAACACGGCAGTCACGCCATTGTCGCCGACCGTTCAATCCCAGAATTAACCCGCGACGTCGACTTCTTCTTAGCTGACGGCGTGATTGCCACCGGCCAGCGCACCGGCGACAGCGCCACCATGGAAGAGATCGACGAAATCCGCTCGGCCACCGAGCTGCCTCTGCTGGTGGGTTCAGGCGTTACGCCGGACAATATTTGCGCTATTTTACAGCGTACGCAGGGGGTGATTGTTGCCAGCACGCTGAAGTTTGGCGGCGTGTGGTGGAATCAGGTTGAACTGGAGCGAGTTAAACACTTCATGTCTATCGCTCGCGCTGAGCTGGAGGACTAATATGTCGACCGCAATGGGAAAAAGTCAGAATTCGTTTACCGATTGGCTGCTTGAGGAGCATCAGGAGGTCTGGCACGCCATGCAATACCATCCTTTTGTCACCGGCATTGAAGACGGCAGCCTGCCTGCCAAGGTGTTCAATCAATATCTGGTGTATGAAGGGGATTTCGTGGCGACGGCCATTGGCATATTTTCCTATGCGGTCATTAAAGCGCCGGATATCCGCCATCAGCGCTGGCTGATTGGCGTGCTCGACGCGCTGGCAAATGAGCAAATTGCCTATTTCGAAAGAGTGATGGAGAAGCGCCACGTGACGCCGTCGGACTATCAGCGCAGTGCGCCGGACGTCTCGCGCTTTAGTCAGGGGATGCTGCGCACCGCGCAAAACGGCAGTTATGCCGAGATCCTCACGCTGATGTTCGGCGCAGAGTGGATGTACTACCACTGGTGTACCCGCGTTAGCCAGTCCGCCATTGCTGACCCTGAAGTGAAAGATTGGGTGGTGATGCATGCCGAAAAGACCTTTATCGATCAGGCAAGCTGGCTGAAGGCGGAGCTGGACAGCTGCGCCGCCACGCTGAGCGAGGAGCAGCGCCAGCACCTGTCGGTGCTGTACGGTCAGGTGTTGCAATGGGAGATTGATTTCCACAGCGCCGCCTTTGATTAACCCTTTGTTCAGTAATAAAAAAGCCTTCCACTTGGAAGGCTTTTATCTTTGTGGCTCAGGCCAAATTACTCTGACGGCTGCCAGCGCGCCCGACACTCATCGCGGCGGAAATTCAGCACCCGGCTGCGGTTGGCAATCAGCTGCACATTATAGCCTTGGAAATAGAGGCAGAAGGTTTTCAGCCACGGGCCGTCGGGCATTTCTACCAATAACCGACCAAGCCCAATCGACTTCAGCTTGCCTTTGGCGCGCAGTGGGCCGATGCCCATCAGCAGATAATCATCTTCTATATCAAAGGCTGCCTGAGATTGCGGATGAAACCAGCGCCCCTGAACCAGTGATAAACACTGGGTTGGCGTCGCGGGCACAAAATAACGCGTCGCGTGGCCCATTTCGCCTTGCAGGTTTTTGCCGTCCCAGCGCAGGCGCATGGGCATATGGGCGGAGAGCGAAATGGCTTCGTTTTCATCCGTGCCCTGATAGAGCTTTTCGCTCGCGCCGAGATAATTGGCCACCCCTTGCTTAACTTCGAGCCAATAAGGCTCGGCAATGCTGGCGTAAACGCCGTCGGGGATGGCCTGACTGCGCGGCGGAAGCGGCGCGCCGAGCAGGGCGGACATCACTTCAAACGCGCAGCCGAAGGCTTGTGTATCTTCGCGGTTCGACACCATTGCCACGCCAACGTCCAACTGAGGATGCAGTAAAAAGTAGGTTTTGTATCCGGCGTGTGAGCCGCCGTGACCAAAGACTTTATGCACGCCGACCTGCGTCGAGGAAATGCCCAAACCATAGGCGCTTGGCGTGCCGTCTTGCAAATAGCGCGGCTGGGTGAGTTTCTCCAGCACCTGTTCGCCCGGCCCCTGATTCGCCAGCAGGCTTTGCAGCCAAGTGGTCAGCGATCGCAGGCTGCCGGTGACGCTGCCGGAGGCGGAAAGATGCAGGCCCGCGCTGGCGGTTTTCCAGCTGTCGCCGTCGCGCCAATAGCCGGGCGTTAAGCCGGGAACCACGTCAAACCAGGTTTCAGGAGCGTGCAGGGCGATATCCAGCGGCGCGGCGATGTGCTCATGCAGCAGATCGTTAAAGAGGATGCCTTTACTCTTGAGGATGGCTTCAACCAGACGGTAGCCCGTATTGGAGTAGGAAATCTCAGAACCGGCGGGGAAATTCAGTGCGCCGTCCTGAGCAAGAAAATCTAAGATAGGCTGTGGTTCAGTGGCACTGTAGACCGACACCCCCAGCAGTGACAGGGTTTCGCGCACATCGGGCAAACCGCCGGTCATGTCCAGCGCCTGACCAATGGTCACGTCAGCCATCGGGGCTTTTAACGCAGGCAGGTGCTGCCCCAAAGTGTCTTGCAGCGATAACCCGGCATGGCTACGAAACAGAGCCAGAGTAGCAAAAATATGCTTGGTTATTGAGGCATAGCGCACCACGTTGTCGAGGGTGAAAGGCTCTCCCGTGCTGAGATTCGCCAGTCCGCCCGTAGCACTGCCTTTGATTTCATCACGCGTAAACAGGCTGATAGCCCCGCCGGGTTCTCCTGCAGAGTCCCATTGGCCGGTGATTTTTTTCGCTGTTTCCAGCGCCGCGTCCCACTGCAAAGGCGTCCGTGGTTCGCGTAGGGTGAATGTCATTGCTGTTCCCCTTGTCTAATAGTCATGTGTGATAGGGAGCGATGCTGCCACTCCGTCATTGTTACTCACTTCTCCCAGAAGCCAGCTCATTTCAACACCATTTTGCGCCACAATTCTGGCTCAAAGGTGCGTAATGCTGGCCTTGACTTGTGAGCGAGCCGATGGTTTTAATGAGAGACAGGCTTTTGAAGCCATCTTTATGCATCTCATTGAAATCCTAAGATGAAAATGTACTTAGCCGGTCGTTTTTAGCGCCGATAAATGCCGTTATGCTTTTTTCATAATTAACCAGAGTAGACCCTTTTATGAATAACACCGAACGCGGAACGCAAACGTTTATCCCCGTTTTTGACGGCCATAATGACGTTTTACTGCAACTGTGGGAGCAGCATCGCCAAAACCCCGAGCAGGCTTTTCTCCAAGGCCCGGCCAGCGGCCAGATGGATTTACCTCGCTGCCAGCAGGCCGGTTTTGCCGGTGGCCTGTTCGCCGCGTGGGTGCCATCCCCCCGTTTTGATGCAGCAAGCGTGCCGGATCCGCAAATTGACGCGCGTTTTTTGCTGGAAGGTACTCAAAAACATCCTGATTTTTCCCCGACGCCGTCGTTTGAATCGGCCCGCGACACCACTCTCGCCATGATGGCTTTCCTGCTGCGTATTGAGCAGCAGTCGCAGGGCGCGGTGAAAATTTGCCGCAGCGCCGCCGATATTCGCGGTGCGCTGGCGAGCAAGGCGCTGGCGGTGGTGATGCACATAGAGGGCGCTGAGGGCATCGATCCTGACCTTTATACTCTCGACGTGTTGTATGAAATGGGCCTGCGAACGCTCGGTCCGGTGTGGAGCCGTCCGAATATCTTCGGCCACGGCGTGCCTTTCAAATTCAATACCTCGCCAGATTTCGGCCCCGGCTTGACCGACTTAGGCGTGAAACTGGTGCAAGCCTGTAACCGCAAACGTATTTTGATTGATTTGTCGCACCTCAATGAGCAGGGCTTCTGGGATGTGGCAAAACACTCCGACGCGCCGCTGGTGGCCAGCCACTCCAACGCCTTTGCGCTGTGCGCCCAGTCTCGCAACCTGACGGACAAACAGCTTGCCGCCATCAAAGAAACGCAAGGCTTTGTCGGCGTGAACTTCGCCACGCCGTTCCTGCGCGAAGACGGCAAAAACAGCCCGGACACCGGAACCGAGGACTATTTGCGCCATCTGGATTATCTAGTGGAAAAACTGGGTGAGGATCACGTGGGCTTTGGTTCAGATTTCGACGGCGCGCCGATGGCTCCCTTTATGCGTGACGTCAGCGGGCTGCCGGTGTTGATTGAGGCGATGCGTAAATCGGGGTATGGCGAGCCGCTGATTGCCAAGATTGCTCATCAGAACTGGATTAACGTGCTGGAAAGAACCTGGGGCGAGTAATGCGCTAAACAGGTGGGAAGGAGTGGCTCCTTGGGCAGTTCGCCTCAGGAGCCATTTTTTATGATTAATCAGCGAACAGAGTTTGTTTCAGGGCGCGCTCCACGCCGCGCAACTCGGCTAAACCGCGCAAACGGCCAATGGCCGAATAACCCGGATTGGTCTTTTTGTGCAGGTCGTCGAGCATCTGGTGGCCGTGGTCCGGGCGCATCGGAATAGGGCGCAGATCCCCCGCGCGGCGGCGAGTCTGTTCTTCGGTCAAAATGGCTTTGATAATCGCCACCATGTCGACATCGCCGTCCAGATGATCCGCCTCGTGGAAGCTGCCCGGCGTGGCTTCGCGCTGGGTGGCGCGCAGATGGACGAAGTTCACGCGGTCGGCGTACGTGGTCATCATCTTCACTAAATCATTGTCTTCGCGGACGCCATAAGAGCCTGTGCAGAAGCAGAAGCCGTTGTGCAGGCTATCAACCGTTTCTTTCAGCCACTGCATATCTTCAATAGTAGAAATAATGCGCGGCAGGCCGAGGATTGGGCGCGGTGGGTCATCAGGATGCACCGCCAGTTTCAGACCGTGCTGCTCAGCGACTGGCACGATGCTGCGCAGGAAGTGCGCCATATTCTCGCGCAGTTTGGCCTTGTCGATGCCATCATAGGTCGCCAGTCGAGCGCGGAACTGATCCAGCGTGTAACCCTCTTCGGCACCCGGCAAACCGGCAATAATATTGGCGGTGAGGGTGGCGATTTCGTCTTCGCTCATGGCGGCAAAATAGTCGCTGGCCTGCTTTTGCTCTTCGGCGGAGTAGTCCTGCTTAGCCCCGGCGCGTTGCAGGATATGCAGCTCGAAGGCGGCAAAGGCAATTTGATCAAAACGCAGCGCCCGCGAGCCGTCCGGCAGCAAATAGCCGAGGTCGGTACGGGTCCAGTCGAGGATCGGCATAAAGTTGTAGCAGACGGTATCGATGCCGCAGGCCGCCAGATTGCGCAGCGACTGCTGATAGTTAGCAATGTGCTTCTCGACATCGCCGCTGCGAGTTTTGATCTCTTCGTGAACCGGAATGCTTTCCACCACCGACCACGTCAGGTTTTTCTCCGCCAGTTCGGCCTGACGTTTCTTAATCTCTTCGACTGTCCACACTTCGCCATTAGGGATGTGATGCAGGGCAGTAACCACCCCGGTAGCCCCGGCCTGTCTGACATCGTCCAGCGACACGGGATCTTTCGGGCCATACCAGCGCCATGTTTGTTCCATGTGAAATTCCTTGTTTGCGACCTAAGTCTGCTTATGTGCGAGGAAGCGTGAAAAGGGACAATCTGTGACGCGGGCTGTTTTAGTTTTCTTGACGTCAGACAGCTTGCCAGTTCACTCTATTAACATTACAGGTCAGGTGGTAGGGTGGTCAGGCCACCTGACCGACATATCATTCAGGATGCTCAGGATCATTAATGTGATCCAGTCGACAGTTTTGCTAACGCCAGCGATTTTTGTCTCAGGCTAGCCAGACTTCGCCGCACCAGCCGGAGAGAACCATGGAACTACCTACGCTAAAAGTGGAAAGACTTTACCGCCAGATTTCGAACGTGCTGATTGGCTGCATCAAAAACGGCCAGTTTGCCCCGGGCGAGATGATCCCGTCAGAGCGCGATTTGTCGAAGCAGTTTGGCGTCAGCCGCTCGTCGATTCGCGAGGCATTGATTGCCTTAGAGATCACCGGCTGGATTGAAATCCGCACCGGCAACGGCGTCTACGTCAACAACCCCTTACCCGAGCAGCCTGCGACGCCGAGCGAAGAGGAGTTCAGCCTCGAGTCACTACTCAAGGCGCGGCAGATTTTCGAATGCACCACCGCAGAGCTTGCGGCAATCAACGGCACCGCCGAGCAGCGCCAGAAACTCGCCGAGATCAATCAGTCGCTGACCCAGTTAAACATCAATAACGACAGTTTTCTGGAAGAGGATCGCCGTTTCCATCTGATGATCAGCGAAATGACCGGCAACGAAGTGCTGCGCGATATGATGGAATACCTGTGGGATAAGCGCAGTTCGCGGCGTTTCGTGCGCCTCGAGCGCCACTACAGCGAGAGTGATTTCGCCCGCGAGATGAACACCGACCATCAGGGGATCACTGACGCCATTCTGGCGAGGGACGCAGTTAAGGCGAGGGTGGCGATGCAGGCGCACCTGCAACATGTTTATGATCAATTGTTGGAGGGGTGACGTTTTTTTGGGAAAAAGCTGGCAAAAAGGGTTTTGAAATCAACTTTAAGGTCAAGGTCGTGGGCTCACCGCCCACACTGGCCTTAAGGTCAAAACCTTGCGTTGCCACGCAAACTGGCCCAAAGGGTTTTAAACGAAACCCTTTGGAATCCTGCGTTTTTTTGCTGCTGGAATATCGAGGCTTCGCAGGGTTGGAATGGACGTGTTTCAGCAGCCACGGTGTTCGTCGCGAAGTGCCGCCGCTTAGGCGGTTCCCGAATTTCAGGCTTCGAGCCATAGGTCTCGAACCATTCATTCGGCGTCACTTCTGAACGCGACCTACTGGCATTTACACCGTGCCGTTTCAGTGAGGGTTTTGGTTTACTCCTTCTCCTCTCAGAGGAGAAGGCAGGGATGAGGAGTGGTTCTAAATCACGCTCAATGCAACTCACCCCACACCCCATCCCAACCTTCCCCTCCTGAAAGGGGAAGGAGTAAAACCGGTTCGCTTCTCCCCCTGGTAAGGGAGGGCTGGGAGGAAATATTGCAGCAAACTCAGTGATTTAAATAAGGCTTTGCAAAAATGAGAAGTGATTTAACTCAGCGCAAAATCATCGCCCATATACCTTAGCTCCCCACGAAATCATCCCCTCCAGCATTGGCTTCAGCACTCCCTGCAAAACAACGGCTTTATCCTCGATATACGGATAGGGCTCAAACTCATCCATGTAGTTGCATTGCGCCAGTTCGAGCTGGACGGCGTGCTGATTGGCCTGCGGTTGGCCGTAGGCGCGGGTGATGTAGCCGCCTTTAAAGCGGCCGTTCAGCACGTGGCTGAAGGTGGATTGCTGCTTGCACAGCGCGTCGAGCATGTCGCTCAACTCTGGAGCGCAGCTCGCGCCGCTGTTGGTGCCGATGTTCAAATCGGGCAGTTGACCGTCGAACAGGCGTGGGATCACCGAGGCGATGGAGTGCGCATCAAACAGCAGCGCGTAGCCGAACTCCTGCTTCATGCGGGCCAGTTCGGACTCAATCTTCTGATGATAAGGCTGCCAAATCTCATCCAGATAGCGCTGGCGCGTTGCGGCGTCGGGCTGGCCGTCAGCTTTAAAGGTTGGGCGGCCGTCGAACAGCGTATCGGGGAACAGGCCGGTGGTGGCAGTGGTGTACAGCGGCTGATCGTCTGCCGGGCGATTAAGATCAATCACGAAACGCGAATACTGCCCGACAAGAATATTGGCTCCGAGAGATTGCGCGAAGGCGTAAAGCTGCGGAATGTGCCAGTCGGTGTCTGACAGCGGCAGCGCATCGTCGCTCAAACCACTGGCGACTTCGGGCGTCAGCCGGGTTCCGGCGTGAGGGATGCTTATCAATAACGGGCTGCGGCCCGCGCTAAAATGGTAAGGATCGGCAATGGTTGGTGCGCTATTCAGACTCATGAACGAACATCTCCTCGATAAACCACGGTACAGGGCAGTTGACCACCCAGCCAATAAACTAACTCTGCCGGACGCTCGACCGGCCAGTGCACAAAATCAGCCACTTTTCCCACTTCTAACGAGCCGTGAGTCTGTTGCAAACCCAGCGCCCGCGCGCCGTGGCAGGTAACACCGGCCAAAGCTTCCTCGGGCGTCATGCGGAACAGGGTACAGGCCATATTGAGCATTAAACGCAGAGAAAGCGCGGGAGAGGTGCCGGGGTTGGCGTCGCTGGCAATGGCCATCGGCACGCCGTACTGGCGGAACAGCGCCACTGGCGGAGCTTGGGTTTCGCGCAGCATGTAGTACGCACCGGGCAGCAAAACGGCCACCGTGCCGGACTCGGCCATGGCCTTAACATCTTGCTCGGTGGCGTATTCCAGATGATCGGCAGAGAGTGCGCCGTATTGTGCCGCCAGTTGGCTGCCGTGCAGGGAAGAGAGCTGCTCGGCGTGCAGTTTCACCGGCAAGCCGAGCTTTTTCGCCGCCTTGAACACCCGTTCAATCTGTTCGGGGGAGAAGGCTAAATGCTCGCAAAAGCCGTCAACGGCATCGGCTAAGCGTTCAGCCGCCACCTGTGGAAGTAAGTTTTGGCAGATATGCTCAATGTATTCATCGGCGCGGCCATGATACTCAGGCGGCAGAGCGTGGGCGGCGAGGCAGGTGGCTTTGACTCTAACGGGCTGGGTTTCGGCCAGCTCGCGGATCACCCGCAGCATCTTCAGTTCGCTTTCATCACTCAAACCATAGCCGGACTTAATCTCGATGCAGGTCACACCCTCGGCCAGCAAAGGGGCGAGGCGAAAACGCGCCTGTTCAAACAAGGTTTTCTGGCTGGCGGTGCGGGTGGCATTCACCGTCGACAAAATCCCGCCGCCCTGAGCCGCTATCTCGGCATAGCTGACGCCGTTCAAACGCTGCTCAAACTCGGCGCTGCGGTCACCACCAAAAACCAGATGCGTGTGGCAATCGATCAAGCCGGGCGTCACTATGCCGCCCTCGAAGTGGTGGCGGGAACCGGCGACAAATTTCGGGCTATCTTCCTCGCTGCCAATCCAGGCTATCTTGCCATCTTTGACGGCTAACACCCCGTTTTCTATCAGGTTATAGCTTCCATCTCGCATGGTGACCAGCGTCGCGCCGGTCCACAGGCTGTCGCAAATCAGCTTATCTGAAGCAGTGTTCAAAGGAGAAATCGATGACGACATGTAGGGCTCCTGACCGCGTTTATCTTGTATAGACAACTCTAGTCAACCTAACGTATTCATCGAAAAGCGGCAAGCCATCGCCAGAGGTTTTTAATTTTTTTCGAGGTGTATTCCAGAAACAGACACTGCCATTAGACGGAGTGCCTGTTTATTTATACAGTACCCCGCAAAAAGGGCACTTTAGGGAGAAGGGAATGGCAACAGGGAGATTAGCCGTGGCTGGTAAAACGACCAAACAGCTGGTAGCGAGAGCCGGGGTAAACCAGACGCGCAGAAGTGACGACGCGGTTTCCGCTCCAGGTGCGGCGGTGGATCAACAAACAAGGCTCATGCTCTTTCAGTTGCAGCAGTTGGCGCTGGGTGTCACTGGCGCTAATGGCTTCGACGCGATGCTCGCCTGCAGTCAGCGGGGCGATGCGCATCAAATAGGTGTAAGGCGTGGCGTTGTTCATCACGTTTTGCAGGTAATCCGGCGCGGCCTGCGGGTTCACATAGCGGTCTTCAATCTGTACCGGCACGTCATTTTCAAAATGGACGATTTGCGAATAAAACAGCGATTCGCCGGGTTTAATCTCCAACTGCAATGCCTGTTCGGCGTCGGCTTGACGGGTTTCACAGGCCATGACCACGCTGCTGTGGCGGTGGCCGCGCTGAGCGATTTCGTCAGCGATATTATGCACTTCCAGCATCGGCGTATAGGCCTTGGCCTCGGCGACAAAGGTGCCGACGCCCTGCATGCGCATCAAAAAACCTTCGTTGGTGAGTTCCCGTAAGGCGCGGTTGATGGTCATACGGCTGACGCCCAGCTCGTTAACCAGCTCGCTTTCTGAGGGGACGCGTTGATGGGGCTTCCACACGCCGTCGCGGATCTGCCCGACGATGGCCTGTTTCACGCGCTGATAAATCGGCGCTGGCGTGTCGCTAATGGCGGCGGCCAGCTCAGATAATCGCTGCTGTGAAACACCCTGTTGGGACAACGGTGTGGATTCAGACATAACACTACCTCATTAAGAAAAATCAACCGGGTACGGGCAGAGCCACTCACCAACGCCGACAGAGTAAACGAACGCTAAATGCGCGTCACCAATGCGTGATGAAAAACGAAAATATTAAAAAAAACGCTCGACTAAGTTTACAGCGCAATTGGGCATATGTATATGTATAGACAAGTAGCCGGAACGTTTCGCAATTGTTTCTCATAAATTGCATTTGTAGACCTTCAATCACCCGATTTAGGACTGTCTCTATGCCTGCTTATTTCGCCACACGCGCACTGTTGCCACAGGGTTGGGCGAGTCACGTGCGACTTACCCTTGATGATCAGGGCGTGCTGACCTCGGTAGAGGCCAATGCCCAGCCGGAAGGGGCTTATCGCCTCAACGGGCCGATTGTGCCGGGAATGCCAAACCTGCATTCGCACGCTTTCCAGCGGGTTATGGCCGGGCTGGCTGAAGTGGCGGGCAACCCGCAGGACAGTTTCTGGACTTGGCGAGATCTGATGTATCGGCTGGTTGGCCGTTTGACTCCTGATCAGGTGGGGGTAATTGCCCGCCAGCTGTATATCGAAATGCTCAAAGGCGGCTATACCCAAGTCGCCGAATTTCACTATCTGCACAATGACCTCAGCGGCCAGCCTTATAGCAACGTTGGCGAGATGGCCGCCGAGCTTAGCAACGCCGCCGAGCAGGCGGGCATTGGCATGACGCTGCTGCCGGTGCTTTACAGCTATTCGGGTTTTGGTGCACAGCCTGCCCAGCCGGGGCAGAAACGCTTTATTCAAGACGCAGAGGGTTACCTCAATCAGCAGCAAGTGATTGCCTCGCAGCTGCAAGATAAACCGCTGCAAAATCAGGGGCTATGCTTCCATTCGCTGCGCGCGGTGTCTCGTGAACAAATTCAACAAGTGCTGGCGGCCAGTCCACAGGATCTGCCGGTGCATATTCACATCGCCGAGCAGCAAAAAGAGGTGAATGACTGTCTGGCGTGGAGCGGGCAACGGCCTATTGCGTGGCTGTTCGACAACATCGACGTGGACGCGCGCTGGTGCTTGATCCACGCAACGCATCCTGACCGTTTCGAACTGGCAAGCATTGCGGCAAGTAACGCGGTGATTGGCCTGTGTCCTACCACAGAGGCAAATCTCGGCGACGGGATCTTCCCCGGCGTCGACTATCTGGCGCAAAAAGGGCGCTGGGGCATTGGCTCCGACAGCCATGTGTCCCTCAACGTGGTGGAAGAGCTGCGCTGGCTGGAGTACGGCCAGCGGCTGCGCGACCTGCGCCGTAATCGCCTGACCAATGCCGAACACGCCTCTGTTGGCGATCTGCTTTATACCCAAGCTTTACAGGGTGGCGCTCAGGCCTGTGGCGTGGCTATCGGCCAGCTTGCCGTGGGGTACCGCGCCGACTGGCTGGTGTTAGACGGAGAAGACCCATACCTCGCGGCGGCGTCAGACAGCGAACTGCTTAACCGATGGATTTTTGCCGGCAGCGCCGCGCAAATCCGAGACGTTTTTGTGGCGGGCAAGGCCAAAGTGGTCAATGGCCGCCATCCGCAACAGTCACAGGCCAGCGCTGACTTCCTCGCTCTGCTCCAGCAACTGGCCAAGGACACGGCATGAGCGGATTAACCCGATTCTCCTTCGCTAGCCTGCAGGTTAGCCCGTGGCGCAATGGCGGCGGAGAAACCCGTGAAATCATCAGTTGGCCTGCGGGACAAAGCGATTTCGAGTGGCGAGCCAGCATCGCCACAATCGCGGCGGACGGGCCTTTTTCATTGTTTACGGGAATTGACCGCTCGATCACCTTATTAAGCGGCGAGGGCGTGAACCTGCACACTGAGCAGGGGAGCGACCACGCCTTAACCCAGATTGGCGCGCCTTACTCCTTTGCCGGAGAAGTGCCTATCTCCGCCACGCTGGTGGGCGGCGTCACAACGGATTTCAACGTCATGACCCGTCGCGGCAGCTGCACGGCGCAGGTCAGGGCGCAAAGCCATGATTTTGACGTCAACTGGTACACCGCCGGGCTGCTGTACGTTTTGCGCGGAGAGTGGCAGGTCACTGCCTCCATCACACTCTCCGCTGAACAGGGCCTGCACTGGGCTTTTGCATCGAACCAAGAGAGCCACCTGCCAATCCGCGCTTTGCAGCCGGACGCGCAGCTGCTGTGGGTAGAAATTACCCGCTGATTTAGCGATTTCAATAATGGGCCCGGCAATCTCCAGCGTGTCGGGCGTTGTTTGCACCTAACTTGTCTATACAGGATTAGATTATGTCTTCTGCATCTCATGACAGTCGCGTCTGCCATCTGCATCCCGGTCAGGTTGACCTTGCCACGCTGCGCGCCATTTACTCCGCCGAAAAGCGCGAAAACCAGCAACAATACTGGAGCGTTCGCGTTGAACTGGCCGAGGAGGCGCGCGCAGGCGTGCTGGCGTCACAGGAAACGGTGAACCGCATCGTCGAGTCCGGCAAGGTGGTTTATGGCATCAACACTGGCTTTGGCAAGCTGGCGCAAACCCGCATTCCGGCAGAGCGTCTGGCCGAGTTGCAGCGCAATTTGGTGTTGTCGCACAGCGTCGGGATTGGCAAAGAGCTGGCCGATAACGTGGTGCGTTTGGTGATGACCACCAAGATCCTCAGCCTGTCGCGCGGTCATTCAGGCATTCGCATGGAGGTGATTGATGCACTCATCAGCTTGCTCAATGCGGGCGTGCTGCCGTGCATCCCAGAGAAAGGTTCAGTGGGCGCATCAGGGGATTTGGCTCCACTGGCACACCTCTCGCTAATGCTGATTGGCGAAGGGGAAGTCACCGCGCAGGGCGTGCGCATGTCGGCGGTAGAAGGGCTGGCGACCGTTGGCTTGAAACCTATTGAGCTAGGGCCGAAAGAGGGGCTGGCGCTGCTTAACGGCACGCAGGTTTCTACCTCTTTGGCGCTGGCCGGGCTGTTCGAAGCCGAAAGAGTCTTCTCAGCAGGCTTGGTGGCCGGGGCATTGTCACTGGAAGCAATCAAAGGCTCGGTGAAACCTTATGACGCGCGAATTCATCAGGCACGCGGCCAACTGGGGCAAATCTCCGTCGCCGCGGCGGTGACCGCATTACTCGAAGGGAGTGACGTTGTCACCTCTCACGCCGACTGTGGCCGAGTACAAGACCCTTATTCTATCCGCTGCGTGCCTCAGGTAATGGGCGCATGCCTTGATAACCTGCAACACGCCGCTCGTGTCCTGCAAATCGAAGCTAACGCCGCTTCGGATAACCCGCTGGTGTTTGCCGAGAATGGCGATGTTATCTCTGGCGGTAACTTCCATGCCGAGCCGGTGGCCTTCGCCGCCGACATTATTGCGCTGGCGGTGGCTGAAATTGGGGCTATTTCCGAGCGCCGTCTGGCATTGCTGCTCGACACCGGGCTGTCCGGCCTGCCGCCGTTCCTGGTTAATGACGGTGGGGTGAACTCTGGCTTTATGATTGCTCAGGTCACTGCCGCCGCGCTGGCCTCTGAGAACAAATCGCTGGCGCATCCGGGCAGCGTGGACAGCCTGCCAACCTCCGCCAATCAGGAAGATCACGTCTCCATGGCGACCTACGCCGCCCGTCGCCTTGGCGATATGTGTTTCAACACCTCCGTGGTGGTGGGCATTGAGGCGATGGCCGCCGCGCAGGGTATCGACTTCATTCGCCCGCTGAAAAGCTCTCCGCTGCTGGAGAAAGAGTTACAGGCTATTCGCCAAGACGTGGCCTATTTGGAAAAAGATCGCCTGATGGCACCCGACGTAGAAGCCATGCGTCTGTGGGCTAGCCGTGGGCAGTGGCCGTCGGTCATTGAAGCTTTGTTACCGAGTTTTAACTGATTAATAAGGAATTCAACATGAATGCACCTCAGAAAACGGCGGTTGCTCGCGCGGTTCGCGCCCCTCACGGCACACAATTGAGCTGTGAAAACTGGCTGATTGAAGCCGCCTACCGCATGATTCAGAACAACCTTGACCCCGACGTAGCCGAGCGCCCGGAAGATCTGGTGGTTTATGGTGGTATTGGCAAAGCGGCGCGTAACTGGCCCGCCTTCGAAGCCATTTTGGACAGCCTGCGCAAGCTGCATGCTGATGAAACGCTGCTGGTGCAGTCTGGCAAGCCGGTGGGGATTTTCCGCACCCACGCTGATGCGCCGCGCGTGCTGATTGCCAACTCTAACCTCGTGCCGCACTGGGCCAACTGGGACCATTTCCACGAGTTGGATAAAGCCGGATTGATGATGTACGGCCAGATGACCGCCGGTTCTTGGATTTACATCGGAGCGCAGGGCATCGTGCAGGGAACCTATGAAACCTTCGCCGAAGCAGGTCGCCAGCACTACAACAGCAATCTGCGCGGTAAATGGATCCTGACTGCCGGTCTTGGCGGCATGGGTGGTGCACAGCCTCTGGCTGGCGTATTAGCGGGAGCCTGCGTGCTGGCAATTGAGTGCCAAGAGTCGCGGATTGATTTCCGCATTCGCACCCGTTATTTGGATTACAAGGCGTACAGCATTGAAGAAGCCTTGGTGATGATTGAGAAAGCCTGCGCGGAAAAACAGGCGATTTCCGTTGGTCTGCTGGGGAACGCGGCAGAGCTGATGCCGCAGTTGGTGGCACGCGCCAAGCAGGGCGGCCTTCGCCCGGATATCGTCACCGACCAGACGTCGGCCCATGACCCGCTGAACGGCTACCTGCCGGAAGGCTGGACGCTGGAGCAGTGGCAGGATAAACGCGTCTCTGACCCGCAGGCGGTAGTCAAAGCCTCTCGCGCGTCGATGGCCAAGCACGTGCAGGCGATGTTGGATTTCCACGCGATGGGCATTCCAACCGTGGATTACGGCAACAATATTCGTCAGGTGGCGAAAGAGGAAGGCGTGCTGAATGCCTTTGATTTCCCAGGGTTTGTTCCAGCCTATATTCGCCCGCTGTTCTGCGAAGGCAAAGGTCCATTCCGCTGGGTGGCGCTCTCCGGCGACCCGGAAGATATCTATAAAACCGACGCCAAACTGAAAGAGCTGTTCCCCGACAATGCCAATCTGATCAACTGGTTGGATATGGCTCGCGAGCGTATCGCGTTTCAGGGGCTTCCGGCGCGTATCTGCTGGCTGGGCCTCGGCGAACGTCATATCGCCGGACTGGCGTTTAACGAAATGGTGCGCAACGGTGAGTTAAAAGCACCGGTGGTGATCGGCCGTGACCATCTGGATACCGGCTCGGTGGCTTCGCCAAACCGTGAAACCGAAGCGATGAAGGATGGCTCCGATGCCGTTTCCGACTGGCCGCTGCTCAACGCTCTGCTCAACACGGCGGGTGGCGCGACGTGGGTCAGCCTGCACCATGGTGGCGGCGTAGGCATGGGCTTCTCGCAACACGCGGGGATGGTGATTGTCTGCGACGGCACCAAAGAAGCCGACGCCCGCCTGTCACGCGTACTGTGGAATGACCCGGCCACCGGCGTTATGCGCCATGCCGACGCGGGCTATCAGCAAGCCATCGACTGCGCCAAACGCAATGATCTGAATTTGCCGATGGTGTGAGTAAGCTAAGTTAGAAAGACAAGGGTAGGCGCGAGCTTGCCCTTTTTTATGGCGAAGATTAAACCGGCACGTGAACGTGCTTTTTGATGTTTTTCAGCCAGGTGATCATGGTGAAAGTCATGATAACCAGCAGCGCCCAGGAGCTCCATTTACCCAGATGCACGCCGGACCAGCTGCTGAGCTGATTAGGGTAGCGCCAGATAGTAAAGAAGGTGCTGATGTTCTCCGCCAGCCAGATGAAGAGGCCAATCAGAATAAATGCAAGAATCAGCGGCATGCGGCGTGGGGTATCGTAGGGAGTGAACACCACATAGCTGCGGGCGTAAAGCCCCAGTACCAGCGCGGTGATGTACCAGCGGAAATCGCCAATGTAGTGATGGGTGAAGAAGTTCACGTAAATCACCAGCGAGCAGATAGCGGCCAGCGTATAGGGCGGGTAGTTGCGCACTTTAACGTCCAGTAGCCGCCAGCACTGAATCATATAACTGCCCACCGCCGCGTACATGAAGCCGGAAAACAGCGGCACGCCGAACAGCTTGGTGTAGGCGAAATCCGGGTAGCTCCACGAGCGAATGCCCGACGAGGTTTTAAAAACTTCCAGCGCAAAACCGACCACGTGGAACAGCATGATGGCTTTAAACTCATCCAACGTTTCAAGCTTGCTGGTCAGCATCCACACCTGAATAAACAGCGCGACCAGCAGCAAAACGTCATAGCGCGGGACATGGAATATGCCGTCGCGCGGCACCAAAAACACCGCCAAAAAGAACAGTCCGACGAAGATACAGGCGCGCGCCTCTTTCACCCCGAAGAAAATAAATTCGGTTAAAAAGCGGCGAACTCCGCGAATTGGCTGCTTTTCGCGGGGTTGAGTCAGAAATAAATCCAGTCGTTGTAAAGGGCCCATGGTCGTCCTTGAATAAAATCCCCATTGCAGGAAAGCCGCTAAATTTACTTCATCACGCGCAGCTGCGCACGCTCATTATAGAAACGGCGGTAGGCGAGGTAGCCGGCGATAATGGTGGAAACGCTGGCGGTGCCGAGCAGCATAAAGGTGACCATTATCTGGTACTTAATGGCTTTTACCGGATCGATTCCGGCGAAAATCATCCCTGACATCATGCCCGGCAGGCTGACGATGCCGACGGTTTTGGCGGCATCGACGGTGGGGATCATCGCGGCGCGAATGCTGTCGCGGATGATTGACCCAGACGCCAGCTTGGTTGAAGCGCCGAGGCTGAGCATCTCGAGGATCTTTTGCTGGTTATCCATAAAGCGCTGATTGAGGTTGCTGTAGCACAGGCCGACCGCCACCATGGCGTTGCCCGCAATCATGCCGGAGACGGGGATCACCTGCATCGGCAAGAACTCAATCGAGCGGCTGAGGATCAGAATAACCAGCGTTAGCGCGGTGCTGGCGGTTATCGCGATAAACGAAATCGCGAAGCCATTATCAATGTTCCGGCTGCGCTTTTTGGCGTTAAAGGCGGCGTTGAAGCAGATAAACAGCACCATCAGCACGGTCAGCCAGCCGTCATTGAGGTCGAAAATGTACTTGAGCACATAGCCGACCACCACCAGTTGCACGATAGCCCGCGCGACGCTCCAGATGATGTCCTTCTCCAGCCCGAGCTTCTCGCGTTTGCTGACCAGCAGGGCGACGACGACCAGAATTAGCGCCAGCGCCAGTGATTCATTGGTGATGTTATGCTGGCTCATGGTCGGTGCTCTCGGCGGCGTGGTGGCTTAGGGTGATGACGTTTTTAGCGTGGCGAATCTCATTACTGTCGTGGCTGACCCACAGCACGGCGAGGTTTTGCTGCTCGACCAGATTGGCGATGATCTGGTTGACGTTCAGCTTGTTCTCTTCGTCAAGGGCGCTGGTGATTTCATCCAGCAGCAGAATGTCGGGCATAAATTGCAAATTACGCAGCAACGACACGCGCTGTTTCTCGCCGCCAGACAGCTCTTGAGCTTTCTTATCCAGCATATCCGTTGGCAAATTGACGCGCTCTAGCCACTGTTTCACCTTGGCTTCATCCATCTTCTGGCCGCGAATTTGATAAGGCAGCGCCAGATTATCGCGCACGGTATCGCCAAACAGCGAAGGGGTCTGGAAGCAGTAGGAGACCTGCTGGCGATATTTCTCGGTTTTTAAGCGAGTAATATCTTCGCCTTTGAACTTGATGGCCCCGCCGGTCTGGGTTTGCAGCGCAGCAATGATCTTCAGCAGCGTGCTTTTGCCACTGCCCGAAGGCCCGGTCAGCAGCGTGAATTCACCCGGATTGAGGGTGAAAGAGACGGGTTCCAGCAGGGGGCGTTGATTAAGGGTAAAGCTGACGTCCTGAAGTTCTAAAAGAGGCGCTGACTGCGGCATGGCGTCTTCCTTGGTGGTCCATTGAATGCGCGCATAATACCACTCAGTTTGTGTCAGGTTACAAACTGAGTTGCATCAAATAGTTTACCGAAGAAGTTTACAGCACGGAGGCGGGCTGAATCACAGCCCCTTGGGGATTTCCCGATAGAAACCAATACCAATCAGCCGACCAAACAGGAAGGGGATAAACTTGCGTTGGCGCAGCCAAAGCTCCATACGGCCCGGCGGCTTGGTTCTTTTCTTCTGGCCCGCTTTGCTAATCATGATTTGCAGCGACTGGGTGGCCCAAGTCGGGAATGTGCGGCGGCGCTGGACTCGCTGCAAGTGCTTCAACTGCAATGTACCGTTGAGTAGCGGGGCGCTGATGATGTTAGCGGTAGCGACGGCGTCCTGAATCGCCAGATTCACCCCGACGCCGCCAATTGGCGACATGGCGTGAGCGGCGTCGCCAATGCACAAGATGCCCGGCTTGGCCCACTCTTTCAGGCGGTCGATGCGGATTTTCAGCAGTTTGACCTGATCCCAGTCGGTAATGTCGTTTTGCAGGCGGCTCAGCTCGAAAGGCGACACCTCAGCGATAAGCTCCACAAAGGGCTGTAAACCTTTCTCGCGCAACGCGTCGAGGCTGTCTTTGGCGATGGAGTAGCCGCACTGCCAGTAGTCGCCACGGTCAATCATGATGAAATTCTTCTTCGGCCCGCGATGGCCCATCGACCACTGCGGGTCATCCGCCAGTTTGTGAATTTTCAGCCACAGCACGTCACGTGGCGCGCCGAAACGGCGGATTTCCATCCCAGCCTGCTCGCGCACAATAGAGTTACGCCCGTCACAGCCAATCACCAGCGTAGAGTCAATTCGCCGCGACTCGCCGTTAATCACCGCGTTCACGCCTTTCACCACGCCATTCTCTTCAATCAGACCCTTCACCTCAGCGTTATGCAGCAGGGTGAAGTTAGGCAGCATTGCGGCCTTGCTGCTGATGAAATTGAGGAAATCCCACTGCGGCATAAAGGCGATGAATTTGCACTGAGTCGGCAAATGGCTGAAGTCCGCCAGCGTGGTCTCCTTGCCGTTGATTTCGCCATAAAGCTTCTCAGCGCGCTGATGAGGTAGCTGCAAAAACTCGTCGAGAAAGCCTAATCGCCAGATGATTTCCAGCGTCGAGGGATGGATGGTGTCACCGCGGAAATCACGCAGGAAATCAGCGTGTTTCTCTAAAACGGTGACTTCGATGCCTTGGCGAGCAAGCAGATAACCCAGCATCAAACCCGCAGGGCCGCCGCCAACGATGCAACATGAAGCGGAAGGGTGTTCAGAATTAAAGCTCATGGAACCTGTCCGGCAGAAAATGATTTACATGATAATAATTATCATTTGGAGGGGTGGCGGTCAATCTTTTGACCGCTTTTAAATTCAACTTCAAGGTTGAAATTGTGGGCACCGGCCCACACCGGCAAGGGATGCCGCCTCCACACCGGCCCCAAGGTCAAAACCGTGGGCTCGCCGCCCACACTGCTAAAACCTTGCGTTGCCACGCAAACTGGCCCAGAAGGCGCGTAAGCGCGCGCCCTCTGGACACCCGCGCTTTTTGTTGCTGGAAGATCGAGGCTGCGCAGGGTTGGAATGGACGTGTTTCGGCGACTTTTGTGATCGCCGCGAAATGCCGCCGCTTAGGCGGTTCCCTCGCTGCGGGATTACAACCCGCGTAAAAAGACACGCGGTTTTCCACCTCTTGCTCGGCGTCATTTCTGAACGCGGCCTATGGGCATTTACACCGAACCGTTTCATTCCAATTCAAAAAACAATCCTGAAACTACTGAAACGGCACGGTTGAAATGCCAGTAAGTCGCGTTTAGAAGTGACGCCGAATGAATGGTTCGAGACCCAAGGCTCGAAGCCTGAAATTCGGGAACCGCCTAAGCGGCGGCACTTCGCGACGAACACTGCGGCCGCTGAAACATGTCCATTCCGACCCTGCGAAGCCTCAATCTACCAGCAGCAAAAAACGCAGGATTCCAAAGGGTTTCGTTTAAAACCCTTTGGGCCAGTGTGGGCGGCGAGCCCACGGTGTTGACCTTAAGATGCAATTGAAAAAAAAGGCCGGTCAGCTTTCCCTGACCAGCCCTTCTAACTATCGCTCAAGCGAAACCCTAAACTGCTGGTTTAGCGATCACGTTGCGGTTTTCCATGCGAACTTCGGCGATCTGCACGTCGATGATATCGCTCTGACGGTAGGCGACTTCGCCCTTAATCAGCACGGTGCCGGTGTCGGCGCTGCATACCAGCTCGTCGCGCACGCTGTGCAGGAACGGAGCAGGGATGAAGGCGACGGCGCCGATGTCTTGCAGGCGAACGCGCAGGCCACCGCGGGTGACGTCGATGATTTCGGCGCTGAACTTGGTGTCAGTACCGACTTTATCTTCTAAGTAACGCGCGTACAGCCAATCACCGACATCACGTTCGGCCATGCGGTTGGCGCGGCGGCGTTCTGCCAGTTGCACGGTCATCTCGTCCTGTGGCTTCTCAGCGGCCTGCTTGGTGATCATCGCTTTCAACAGGCGGTGGTTGACCATATCGCCGTATTTACGAATTGGCGAAGTCCAAGTGGCGTAAGCTTCCAGACCCAGACCAAAGTGCGGACCGGGAACGGTGCTGATTTCGGCGAAAGTCTGGAAACGACGAATGCGGCTGTCGAGGAACTGCGTTGGCATCGCGTCAAGTTTACGGCGCAGCGCGCAGAAACCTTGCAAGGTCAGCAGCTCTTCGGCATTGGCTTCAACGTCGTTGGCTTGCAACACGGTGATGGCGTTCTCAACCAGCAGAGGGTCGAAGCCGGTGTGGACGTTGTAAACGCCGAAACCAAGAGTGTCGCGCAGGGCGATGGCGGCACAGACGTTAGCCGCGATCATGGATTCTTCAACGATGCGGTTAGCAATGCGGCGGTGCTCAGCGACGATTTCCAGCACGTTGCCTTTCTCGCCCAAAATGAAGCGGAAGTCAGGGCGGTCTTTGAACACCAGCGCGTTGGCGGTACGCCATGCGCTGCGCACGTCACAGACGCGTTTCAGCAGGCGAATCTGGTCAGCAATCACGTCACTCTGTGGCTGCCATGCGCTTTTCTCTTCCTGCTCAATCCAGTCGGAAACATCGTCATAGGCCAGTTTGGCTTTTGACTCAATAGTTGCCGCGAAGAAACGAATGTCGCTACCCAGCGCGCCATCGGCGGCGAGGGTGACGCTACATGCCAGCACCGGGCGCTGAACGTCCGGCCACAGTGAGCACAGGTCGTCAGACAGCTCACGCGGCAGCATTGGGATGTTGAAGCCCGGCAGGTAGTTGGTGAATGCGCGTTTTTTGGCGATGTTGTCCAGCTCTGTGCCTTCGGCCACGTAAGCTGTTGGATCGGCAATCGCGATATTCAGTTGCAGAGTGCCGTCGCCGTTGTCTTTCACATACAGCGCGTCATCCATGTCCTGCGTGCTGCCACTGTCGATAGTGACAAACGGCAGGGCGGTCAGGTCTTCACGAGTCAAACCTTGATCGAGGATTTCTGCAATTTCGGATTTAGGGGCTTCGCGTTCCAGATTATGGCGCGCCAGCGTGACCCACCAAGGGGCCAAGTCGTCATCACCGGTGGTGATCCACTCGGTCAATTCGGCCTGAAAACCACGATCGCCTTCTTTCAGCGGGTGGCGGCGCATCTCTGCTACACACCAGTCGCCGTCATTGACTTCATGATTGATGTTGCGCGCGGTGCGGCACTGGATGGCGTCACGCAGCAAAGGATGGTCCGGCACGATAGACAGGCGGTCATCTTTCTTGGTTACGCGGCCAACAAAGCGCGTGAGGAAAGGCTCAACCAGCGTCTCAGGCTGAACCACTTCGCGGTCCTTCTCGGTCTGTAAAGAGGCAATCACGCGGTCGCCGTGCATGACTTTTTTCATGTACGGAGGCGGAATGAAGTAACTTTTTTGACCGTCTACTTCAAGAAAGCCAAAGCCTTTCTCAGTTCCTTTAACGATGCCTTCAAGGCGAGGAGTCTGAGAGTGAAGTTGCTGTTTTAGCTGCGCGAGCAGCGGGTTATCTTGAAACATATCGTCCAGGGAGTGGGGTTAAAGTGGCTCGATTAGCGGCAGACAGTTTTACGCGAAATGGCCGCGTGCGGCAAGCAATAACCCCCTCTTTCACGACATAACCTTGCCGCGAAAGAGGGAATAGCAGACTTGAAGATTAGGCGATGCGTTGCAGATCGACTTTCTGCTCGCAGCGGCGGATAGCCACCGGGATCGCTTTAGAGGTAGGGGTGTGAGTTTGGTCACCGAAGCTGGACATCGGTACCAGCGGGTTGGTTTCCGGGTAGTACGCCGCCAGATTGCCACGTGGGATATCGTAGCTCACCAGTTTGAAGCCGGTCACTTTACGCTCGACGCCGTCGGTCCACAGGGTTTCGATTTCTACCAGTTCACCATCCTTCATACCCAATGCAGCCAAGTCGTCAGGGTGGATGAACAGCACTTCGCGCTGGCCGTAAACGCCACGGTAACGGTCATCAAGGCCGTAAATAGTGGTGTTGTACTGGTCGTGGGAACGCAGGGTTTGCAGCGTGAACGGCGCATCCTGATTGCCCTGCGGGATCAGCTGTTCTGGCAGGTTTGCCGCGCTGAAGTTGGCCTTGCCAGTTGGCGTGTTGAACTTCAACTCGGCCGCGGCGTTACCCAAGTAAAAACCGCCTTTGATGTCGCAACGGGCGTTGAAATCGGTGAAGCTTGGGATAGTGGCTTCGATATGGTCGCGGATCAGGTTGTAATCGTCCGCCAGCGCCATCCAGTTGAGGTATTTGTCGCCCAGCACGGCGTTAGCAATGCCGCAGACGATCGCGGTCTCGGAACGCTGCTCTGGCGATAACGGGATACCCACACCTTCGGAGGCGTGAACCATGCTGAAGGAGTCTTCAACGGTAATAAATTGTGAACCTGTAGCCTGCATGTCCAGCTCGGTACGGCCAAGGGTAGGCAGGATCAGCGCTTCGCGGCCCGGCGTTAAGTGGCTGCGGTTCAGCTTGGTGCTGATTTGCACTGACAGGTCGAGATTGCTCAGCGCTTTCTCGGTGCGCAGGGTGTCTGGTGCTGCTGCGGCCAAGTTACCGCCGAGGCAGATAAGCACTTTGGCGTCGCCCTTCAACATAGCTTCCAGCGCTTCAACCGTGTTGTGGCCCGGGTTGCGCGGTGGGGTGAATTTGAAGTGGGCTTCCATGGCGTCGAGCAACGCTTTTGGCGCTTTTTCGTCGATACCCATGGTGCGGTTGCCCTGCACGTTACTGTGACCACGAACCGGGCACAGGCCCGCGCCCGGCTTGCCGAGCTGGCCGAACAGCAGTTGCAGGTTGGTGATTTCACGCACCGTTGCTACAGAGTGCTTGTGCTGAGTGATACCCATCGCCCAAGTACAAATCACGCGTTCAGCCTGCACGTAGATTGAAGCTGCTTCGCGAATTTCTTCTTCGGAAAGGCCAGACTGCTCGACGATTTTCTCCCAAGAGGTGGCATCAACCACCGCCAGATACTCATCCACGCCCGCGGTGTTCTGGGCGATAAAATCTGCGTCGAAGATGGTGCTCAGGCCGTTGGATACGCGGTCGCGGTCGGCTTCCAGCAGGGCTTTAACAATGCCGCGAACCGCCGCCATGTCGCCGCCAAGGTTTGGCTGGTAGTAGGCGGAACTGATGCGGCCTGACTTGGTGGTGACCACTTCCAGCGGTTTTTGCGGGTCAGCAAAACGCTCAAGGCCGCGCTCGCGCAGGGTGTTGAAACTGACCACTTTCGCGCCGCGATCTGCCGCGTGACGCAGGCTGTGCAGCATGCGCGGGTGGTTAGTGCCGGGGTTTTGGCCAAAGACGAAAATGGCATCTGCCTTTTCGAAGTCGTCGAGACGAATAGTACCTTTACCCACGCCGATGCTCTGCTTCAAGCCAACGCCGCTGGCCTCGTGGCACATGTTGGAGCAGTCAGGGAAGTTGTTGGTGCCGAACATGCGGCCAAAGACTTGATACAAGTAAGAGGCTTCGTTACTGGCGCGGCCTGAGGTGTAGAAGTCGGCCTGATCCGGGCTTTCCAGACCTTTCAAATGGCTGGCGATCAGCGAGAAGGCGTCGTCCCAGCCAATTGGCTCATAGTGGTCAGTGGTGCGGTTATAGCGCAGGGGCTGGGTCAGGCGGCCTTGATATTCAAGGAAATAGTCACTCTGCTCGCGCAGTTTGCTCACGCTGTGCTGGGCAAAGAACTCAGGCTCCAGCGCTTTACGCGTGGCTTCCCAACTGACGGCTTTGGCGCCGTTTTCGCAGAAGCTGAAGGTACTGTGGTTGTCGTCGCCCCATGCGCAGCCCGGACAGTCGAATCCACGGCCTTTGTTAACGCGCATCAGGTTGCGCAGGTTAGAGAGGACTTTCTTGCTGTCGAAAACATAACGGGTGGTGGCTTCTAACGATCCCCAACCACCGGCAGCACCGGTATAAGGCTTGATCTCAGTTTTGAATTTCATATTTTCGCTTCGCAGGTGTCATTCGAAAGGCCGAATGTGATAAGTGACATGCAATCGGCGGCGCTGAATTGTTAAACCGATTGTTAATTTTATGTCACAAGTTTAGGGCTGAAGAGGGATTTGGTCTAATCGAATGGCGCAATCGTGAGATAGAGCGCGTTTATCGCGGAAAATATCAACAAATTGTAACTAAACCGTTTCATTATGAAACGCTTAGAAAAATAAACAGGGTTTTGCTGGGCCCTTTATTGGTGCACCCTATGCGCCAATCCGTTTTCTCCCACAAATTTCGCTGTTTTTGCCCTCGCGGAACAAGGTTTGGGGAGTATTGAATCTATTTTAGCCACATGCCGAGCCCAAAGGCGGCCTGTGGCGTTTGGCGTTATAAAGGAACAAGCCGTGAAACGTAGCGTATTGAGTGTATTGACTGGCGTATTAATGTTATCAGCAGGCGCGGCGAAAGCCGTAGCACCCTTAGATTTCCCTGTAGCCCCGCCAAGTATCGACGCAGAGTCCTACGTATTAATGGATTACGGCAGTGGTGACGTGCTGGCAGCGGGCAATCCGGACGAGCGCCGCAACCCGGCCAGCCTGACCAAACTGATGACCGGTTATGTTATCGACCGCGCGCTGGATAAACACAAAATCACCATGGATGACGTGGTTACCGTGCCGCAAGAAGCCTGGGTCGCAGGTAATAAAAGTCTGGCCGGTTCTTCCCTGATGTTCCTCAAGCCGGGCGACCGCGTCACCGTGCGCGACCTGATTCGCGGCATTATTGTGACTTCGGGTAACGACGCCTGTGTGGCAATGGCCGACTACGTGGCTGGCAGCCAAGACGCTTTTGTTGGCATGATGAACCAATACGTCACGTCAATGGGTCTGACCAACAGCCACTTTGAAACCGTTCACGGCCTCGACGCGCCGGGCCAGTACACCACATCTTATGACTTAGCCAAGCTGTCTCGCGCCATTATCGGCGGCGAACCTGAGGAATATCATATGTATAGCGAGAAGTCGCTGACCTATGACAACATCACTCAGCAGAACCGTAACGGCCTACTGTGGGACAAAAACCTGCAAGTTGATGGCTTGAAAACCGGCCATACCGAAAGCGCTGGCTTCAACATCATTGCTTCTGCCACCGAGGGCAACCGCCGTCTGATCGCCGTGGTGATGGGCGGTAAAAGCTCGAAAGGGCGCGAAGAGCAGGCGCGCAAGTTGCTGACGTGGGGCTTCCGCGAATACACCAGCAAGCAGATTTTCAAAGCCGGTCAGACCGTGTCGACGGAAAAAGTCTGGTTCGGCGACCATCAGGACGTGAAAGTAGGTTCACTGGATGACGTGTTCATCAGCGTGCCGCAGTCCGACGCGGACAAGCTGAAAGCGCAATACGTGCTGACTAACCCGCAGATCGACGCGCCGCTGAAAAAAGGCCAAGAGCTGGGTAGCATCAACATTGTTGATAATGGCAAAACCATCAAAACCATTCCGCTGGTGGCGCTGGAAGATGTCGCTAAAGGTGGGATGTTCAGCCGCTTAGTGGATTACGTGAAGTTGAAGATCTAGTACAGCGCACTGTGGTGAATGACTTGGGGGAGGCATGAAAATGCCTCCCTTTTTGTTTGGATTCAAAAAATTACTTTAGCAGTTCTACTCTCTGACCAAACGGCTTGAGACTTGCAGCATGCCACCATGGCTGGCGCTGCCGGTGAATTGCAACGCTGAGTGCCCGGCCAGATTATCGAAAAGCCTGACACCTTGTGAGAGCAGGACAGGAATGTAAGTCAGGGTCATTTCATCAATCAGTGACGCAGAAAGCGCCTGTTGAATCATATTCCCGCCATCAATATAAACGTCTTTGCCATTCGCCAGCGTCGTGGCTTGGGCAATCAGCGCGTGGATATCGCCAGACACTGCCTTGATGGTCGCAGAAGCAGGGCGCGCAATAGCTCGCGAGGTGGCGACCAGTACTGGAACATCGCCATAAACCCAATGGCCCATGGCTTCCAGAACATCATAGGTGTTGCGGCCCATCAGCATGCATCCCACTTGTTCCATAAAGGGATCAAATTGCAGGAAGTTGGCGTCATCCGCTAAATCGCCGGCGCGGGAATGATCCTTATTCAGCCATTCAAGGTCGTGATTAGGGCCTGCGATATAGCCATCGAGTGAGCTGGCCATATAAACTCTTACTTTGCTATGCGACTGATTAGCCATCTTTTTCTCCTTAAAAGTTGCGGCTAAGAATAGTCATTTTTTACAAAATGTCACACTTTTCCGTACAAGACTGATTGGCCACGGTTATCTTTAGCAATCGGCCCTTCACGACTTTCATCCGCTACGCCGTTATACTCTCTACCATTACTCCTATCTATCACGGCGCACCTTCACCAGCTTATGGACATCAAGCAACTCATTTATCTTTGCAATTTGGAACGCGAGCGGCATTTTGGTCGGGCGGCGGAGGCCAGTTTTGTCAGCCAGCCAACGCTTTCTATGCGATTGAAAAACCTTGAGAAAGAGCTTGATCTCAACTTGATCAATCGCGGGAATAATTTTGAGGGTTTTACGGCGGAAGGCCTGCGGGTGCTGAGCTGGGCGCGTGAAATTGTTGCGGTATATGAAGGGTTGAAGTTGGAAGTCGAGTCCCTGAAGCAGGGGCTGAGCGGCACGTTGCGCATTGGCGTGATGCCGCAGTGCAGCATCTCTCTGGCGCGATTGATAAAGGCGGTGAATGATACCCATCCGGGGCTGGATTATCGCGTGGCGGAAGTCAGTGCCGATCAGCTGATTGAAGCCCTGAGCAGCCACGCGGTGGACGTCGGCATCGGCTTCTTTGAGTTTTCCACCCTTAATGAGCTGCGTTTCCAAGTTGCGCCGATTGACGATGGCGGCGTTGACGTGGTGTATCACCCCGACCACTTCCCGCAGTTGCAAAACGCCACGCTGCTTACCGCCGAGCAGGCCGTAGAGCTGCCTCTGTGCCTGTCAGAGCCGAGCCGCTATTTCCGCCGATATCTGGATAATCACTTCCGTCAGGCTGGCTTGGTGCTGCACCCGACCCTTGAAAGTACCTCGATTTTCCAACTGATGCAGGGCGTTTTTGTCGGTCTGGGCTGCGCGCTGGTGCCGCGAGGCCATTTGATTGAAGAGATGCACCCGGCGCTGAAACGCTGCCCGCTGGAAATCCCGCCAATGAGCCGCCACGCCGCGCTGGTGGTGGCCGAAGCAGGGCGCGCCACGCCGCTGGCCCAGCACTTCTTCAACGCCGCCGCGCTGTGGATAGCGCAGCAGCCTGACCTTCAATCCTAAGGCTAGGCCTGTAACATTACGAGACGTTTTCCTATTGATGAAATGAGTGATTAAGACCAAGCTTTACTGGCTTATTTTTCATGAAGCGACAATCAAAGCCCGTAAGAGACATTAATGGAGTTATACATGAAAGCATTAAAGACAGTGTTGTTAGCCATCGCGGCAAGTGGTGTGTTGGTTGCCGGTGGTGCGCAGGCAAATAATCTGTTGAGTTCATTGCAGGACGCAGCCAATCAGCAATTAAACGGCAGTAACGGTGCCACCGCAGGCTCCGGCGCAAATTCAGGTGCTTCTTTGATGTCGTTGCTCAACGGCAGTGATAGCGCGCTGACCTCGAAAAGCGCCACCAACGTCGCGGGCGTTTTGCAGTACTGCGTGAAGAATAACGTATTGTCGCAAGCCAGCACCGAGAATGTGAAAGACAAGCTGTTAAGCAAGCTGGGCATCGAAAGCGCCGCTGGCGCACAGAGCCAGGATTACCAAAACGGCCTCGGCGGCTTGCTGCAAACCGGCAAAGGGCAGAACGTTGATCTCAACAATTTGGGTAACGGGTTGTCGCAAGTGAAAGAGAAAGTGAAACAAAAAGCCTGTGATGTGGTGTTGAAGCAGGCGAAATCCTTTATTTGATTTTTGGGTGTGCGGCCCAATTCCGCTAAGGTCTTGGGCGGCTGCCCAAACCCGCTTTTAAAATCTTTAAATTCAAAACCGTGCGCTGCCGCCACACCGGCCTCAAGGGGCGCCTATCGCCGCGCCCCTTGAGAATCCCCGGCTCTGAATTGCGCGCTCCGCTCGCTGGGCGGACGTGTTTCAGGTACACCTGTTCTCCACCGCAAAATGTCGCCGCTTAGGCGGTGCCTTCGCTGCGGGATTCAAGCCTTAGGTCTTGAACCTCTTGCTCAGCGCCATTTTTGAGCGCGGTTTTGAGGCATTTAAACCGTGCCGTTTCAGTGGGATTTGTCTTGGGGGCGGGTATTGCAGCAAACTCAGTGGTTTAGATTGGG
>NZ_JMPJ01000045.1 GCF_000735345.1 Ewingella americana ATCC 33852
AAAGGCTCGAGACCCGAACTGAGGGAACCGCCTAAGCGGCGGCACTTCGCGGCGAACACCGTGGCCGCTGGAACACGTCCATTCCAACCCTGCGAAGCCTCGATCTTACAACAGCAAAAAAACGCAGGATTCCAAAGGGTTTCGTTTAAAACCCTTTGGGCCAGTTTGCGTGGCAACGCAAGGTCTTGAACTTGACCTTAAAGAAAGTTTCCTCAGCTTTCTAAAAGCTGAAAAAGCTTATTCAACCTTTTCTTTGAACTCGCATAAGTCCTCAATCACACACGATCCACACCGTGGTTTACGTGCGATACACGTATAGCGCCCATGCAAGATAAACCAATGGTGGCAATCGAGTTTGAACTCGGCGGGGACCACTTTTAGCAGCTTATCTTCGACATTCTCGACGGTTTTGCCGGGGGCGAAATTGGTGCGATTGCAGACGCGGTAAATATGGGTGTCGACGGCGATCGTCGGCCAGCCGAAGGCGGTGTTGAGCACTACGTTGGCGGTTTTACGGCCGACGCCGGGCAGGGCTTCGAGGGCTTCGCGGTTTTCGGGGACTTCGCCGCCGTGCTTTTCCAGCAACAGGCGGCAGGTCTTGATCACATTCTCAGCCTTGGAATTAAACAGGCCGATGGTCTTGATGTACTCCTTCACGCCGTCCACGCCTAGCTCCAGAATGGCGGCGGGGGTGTTGGCAACCGGGTACAGCTTGGCAGTGGCTTTGTTGACGCTGACGTCAGTGGCCTGCGCCGAGAGCAGAACCGCAATCAGCAGCTCGAATGGCGTGGTGTACACCAGCTCGGTGGTCGGGTGTGGGTTATTCTCCCGCAGCCGGCTGAGAATACTGATGCGCTTCTCTTTATTCATGACGCATTACCCGCGCTGCCTTTCGGCAAGTTCGCCTGCTGAGACGCTTCGGCTTTAGCAGCCTGACGCGCTTTCTGGCGCTGATCGATCAGGTATTTGCCAGCCAGCAGCAGCCCGAGGCCGATAAACGCGCCCGGAGGCAGCATGGCGAGCAGGAACGGGTTGTCGAGGTGGATCACTTCCACGCGCAGCACCTTGGCCCAGCTACCCAGCAGCAAATCCGCGCCGTTGAACAGCACGCCGCTGCCGAGAATTTCACGGATAGAGCCGAGCACGAACATCGCTGCGGTGGCCCCCAGGCCGGTCATCATGCCGTCGAGGGCGGCCAAATGCACCGGGCTGTTGGCGGCGCAGGCTTCGGCGCGACCCACCACAATACAGTTAGTCACGATAAGCGGGATGAAAATCCCCAGCGCCATATACAGGCCAAAGGCATAGGCGTTGATCAGCATCTGTACGGTACTTACTACCGAAGCGATGATCAGCACGTAAATCGGGATACGAATTTCATTCGGCACCCAGCGGCGGAAAGCGGAGATCATGGCGTTGGTGCAGGTCAGCACCATGGTGGTCGCCAGACCCAGCCCGAGGGCGTTGGTCGCCGTGGAGGTCACCGCCAGCAGCGGGCAGAGGCCCAGTAGCTGTACCAGCGAGGAGTTATTGGTCCACAGACCCTGAACAATTATCTTCTTGGCTTCACTCATCACGGGCTCCACAAGGGGTGAGGTTTGAAAGCTGAGACGGTACCGTCTCGATAAACAGTGCCGTGCGTTTCACTGAACGCACCACGGCGCGCGGGGTAATGGTCGCACCGGTAAATTGGTCGTACATGCCGCCATCTTTCTTGACTGCCCAGCGCGGGTCATCAGGGCCATTAATTACCTGATTCGCAAAGCTTTTGATCCAGTCAGTGATGCGAATTTCAATTTTGTCGCCGAGGCCAGGAGTCTCATGATGCTCCAGCACGCGCGAGCCGTAAACTTTGCCATGAAAATCAGCGGCAACCAACAGTTGGATCGCGCCGGAATAGCCGTCAGGAGCAGTGGTTTCAATCGCTGCGGCTACCGGTTTTCCATCCATGCGCGCCAGATAGAGGCGGTGCGGGGTGGCAGTCCCCAGTGATTCATCCGTGACGTTGTAACATTCATTCTGCATGTCGTTATTATAGACGGTGGAAGGAATGACTTGGTCGAACAAGCTTTTCTGCTGTAACAGTGCCTGATGGGCGATGGTTGGCTTGGTCAGCAAGTTAACCATCGCGGTCATGCCGGTCATCAGTGCGCCAAACACCGCCAGCGTGACACCGTGGCGGCGCATGGTTTGAAGCATTTTACCTTTTTCCATACTGTCCTCAGCGATGCCCGTAAACGCGCGGTTGGGTGTAGTGGTCAATCAGCGGCACGGTAATGTTCGCCAGCAATACGGCGAAGGCGATACCGTCCGGATAACCGCCGTAGGTGCGAATCAGCCACACCAGCAGGCCAATCAGCGCGCCAAAAATCAGGCGGCCCTTTGGCGTGGTGGATGCCGTCACCGGGTCGGTTGCGATAAAGAACGCACCCAGCATGGTTGCCCCGGAGAACAGGCCAATCAGCGGCGATGGGTAAGCCTCCGGAGAGATAACCCACGCGATGCTGGCGCAGAAGGTCAGCATCGCCAGCATGCTCAGCGGGATGTGCCAACTGATGATTTTGCGCCACATCAGGAACAGGCCACCGGCCAGAAAACCTAAGTTAATCCACTGCCAGCCAATACCTGCCAGAACGCCACCAAACAGCGGCTCGGCCAGCACCTGATCCGTGCTGTGGCCGGAGCGCAGTCCGGTTTTAAAGGCGTCCAGCGGCGTCGCTTGTGTTATGCCGTCAACATTCATCTGCAACTGATAAGCCGTCAGCCCTTGGCTGTTATGGCCGCCAAAGATGGTCAGCAGGGTGTCGGTAAAGCCAACAGGGTGATGTTGCAAGGCGTCCGGCGGCATCCAGGTGGTCATCTGCACCGGGAAGGAGATCAGCAGCACCACGTAGCCGACCATCGCCGGGTTGAACGGGTTCTGGCCGAGGCCGCCGTAGAGCTGTTTGGCGATAACAATGGCGAAAATGGTGCCAATCACCACCATCCACCACGGGCCGAGCGGCGGCAGGCTGACGCCCAGCAGCACGGCGGTGAGCAGTGCGGTGTTATCTCCCAAACGTTTTTTGACCGGCATTTTGCGCAGTTGCAGCACCGCGCCTTCGGTCAACAGGGCAATCAGAATAGCCAGCGCCAGCTGGACCAGCGTGCCATAACCAAAGAACCAAACCTGCGCCAGCAGGCCGGGAATACAGGCCAACACCACCATCAGCATGATGGCGCTGGTGCTTTGCCGGTTATGGGTGAAAGGAGAACTCGCGATTCTAAAAGCCATTTATTCCTCGTTCGACATAGTCTGAGCAGCCGCTTTACGCGCCTTAACTCGAGCGATCGCAGCAGCCACGGCGGCTTTGCGTGGATCGCTTTCTTGTTGTGTTGGTTCTGGTGCAGTCTGTTCAGACGCGTCTTCCTGCGCGGCGGCCTTCTTGGCTTTGGCGCGGGCAATGGCAGCGGCTACGGCAGCTTTACGTTTATCATCAGTCGAGGGTTCGCTCGGTGACGTTGTCACGGAAAGCGTGCTGTCGGTGGCTTCAACCACCACGCCACTGTTACCGGCTTTCTTGGCCTTCACACGGGCGATAGCGGCAGCCACGGCGGCTTTGCGCGCGGCGTCGTCATCGCTGGTGACAGGGGCCGAAGGCGTGGCGACAGTTTCTGAGGCCACCGGCGTTTCCTGTGTTGCAGCGGCTTTCTTAGCCTTAGCGCGGGCCACGGCGGCAGCGACGGCGGTCTTGCGGGCATCGTCGTTGTCAGCTTTTTCTGCGGCTGGAGCAGCAGCAGGAGCAGCTTCTGGTGCGGCAACCTCTGCGCCTTCGTTGGCGGCCTTTTTAGCTTTAGCACGGGCAATCGCCGCAGCCAGAGCAGCCTGACGCGGATCGGTTTCCGCCGCTTTCTCTTGAGATGCAACAGAGGCAGCAGCCTCGACGGCTTTCTCTACAGGGGCTTTATCCACGGCTGGAGTATCCAGCTTCACGGCGGCTTTTTGATGTTTCTCTTCGCGCGCCAGCTTCTCGCGCTCCATGCGCGCCTGTTTGGCTTCGAAACGCGCCTTGGCTTCGGTGGCTTTAGCGGTTTCTAAATCGACGGCGCGGATCTCAGCTTTTTCCTGACGGTAGTACTGCACCAGCGGGATATTGCTTGGGCAGACGTAAGCACAGGCCCCGCATTCGATGCAGTCGAACAGGTTGTGGTTGCGCGCTTTTTCATGTTCTTGCCCACGGCTGAACCAGTAAAGCTGCTGAGGCAGCAGGCCCGCCGGGCAGGCGTCGGCACACAGGCTACAGCGGATACAGGCTTCTTCCGGCTCGGGCTGGCCCATTTCGCTTTCAGAAGGTGCCAGCAGGCAGTTGGAGATTTTCACCACCGGCACGTCTAGGGATGGCAGGGTGAAGCCCATCAGCGGGCCGCCCATAATCACCATCTTCTGCGGGCCTTGCGGGCGCAGCGCGCCTTCAACCATCAGGTGGGAAATCGGCATGCCGATACGCGCCCAGACGTTGCCCGGTTTTTCCATCGCTTCGCCGGTCAGCGTCACCACGCGCTCAATCAGCGGCTCGCCGTCAATAATGGCGCGCTTGATGGCGAACACCGTGCCGACGTTCTGCATCAACACGCCGATATGTGACGAGTGATGGCCTTTCGGTACTTCGAGGCCGGTCAAGATCTTGGTGAGCTGCTTGGCACCGCCGGAAGGGTATTTGGTCGGCACCACCCGCAGTTCAAACTTCACGCCGTCAGCTTGTTCAGCTTTAATCGCCTGTTTCAGGGCGCTAATGGCTTCCGGCTTATTGTCTTCAATACCAATCAACACGCGCTCTGGCTTGAGCATGTGGCAGAGAATCCGCGTGCCTTCGAGAATTTCAGCCGCGTGTTCTTGCATCAGGCGGTCGTCGGCGGTGATGTAAGGCTCACACTCTGCGGCGTTGAGGATCAGCGTGCGGGTTGAGGTCAGTCCGCCCTGAAGCTTGCTGGCAGTAGGGAAACCCGCGCCGCCCAGCCCGGCAATACCGGCCTGATGAATGCGCGCATTCAGCTCGGCAGCGTCTAATTGGTGGTAATCAGTGACAACGTCACGCTCACACCAACGGTCTTCACCGTCGGCGGAAATCAGAATGCACAGCTCTTTCAGGCCCGATGGGTGGGCGGTGATGTGTGGCTCAATGGCAGTAATAACGCCTGAAGTCGGGGCATGAACCGGCACGGTGCGGCCACGGCCGGTGGTCAGCGGCTGGCCTTTTAATGCCCGATCACCCGATTTCACGCATAGCTCGCCTTCAGGGCCGAGATGCTGTTGCAGAGGAATAATAAAGCGCTCGGACAGCGGCACGCGGCGCAGTGGCACGTGGCTTGACTGGGTCTTCATTTCTGGCGGGTGAATGCCGCCGTCGAAGTCCCACAGTTTGTCTTTCTTGAGCGCAGAAAACAGATTAAACATGGCGTTCCGCTTACTCCGCATGAATGACTTGCACCGGAATGGATTTCATATCCCATTTCCAGTTTGCGGTGGTGGTTTTAATTGGCAGCATTTCAATGCAGTCCGTCGGACAAGGCGCGACGCACAGGTCGCAGCCGGTACATAAATCGGTGATCACGGTATGAACTGCGCGCGTTGCGCCAACGATGGCGTCAACCGGGCAGGCTTGAATGCACTTGGTGCAGCCGATGCAGTTGCTTTCGTCAATGTAGGCCACGGTGCGCACGGGCACGGCTGGCGCGGCGTCGTCGCCGAGCGGTTGAGGCTCAACGTTCAGCAGGGTCGCCAGTTTGAGCATCACGGCTTCGCCGCCTGGCACGCATTTATTGATGCTGTCACCGTTGGCGACGGCCTCGGCGTAAGGCTTGCAGCCCGGATAGCCGCACTGAGCGCACTGGCTCTGCGGCAGAATTTCGTCAATCTGATCGACTACTGGATTGCCTTCGACGGCAAAACGGCGTGACGCATAGCCCAGCAGCAGCCCGAAGACCAGTGCCAGAGCAGTGAGCGCACCAATCGCAACCCATAATTCAAACATTAGAATTTCACCAGACCGGTAAAGCCCATAAAGGCCAGAGACATCAAACCGGCAGTGACCAGTGCAATAGAAGAGCCTTTGAAGGGCGCAGGGACATCTGCGACCACCAAGCGTTCGCGGATAGCGGCAAACAGCACCATCACCAGCGAGAAGCCGAGCGACGCGGCGAAGCCGTACAGCGCGGACTGCATGAAGTTGTGCGCCTGGTTGATGTTCAGCAGTGCCACGCCCAGCACTGCGCAGTTGGTGGTGATCAGCGGCAGGAAGATGCCGAGCAGGCGATAGAGCGACGGGCTGGTTTTACGCACCACCATTTCGGTGAACTGCACCACCACGGCGATCACCAAAATAAAAGCCATGGTGCGCAGGTAGACCAAGCCCAGCGGCATTAAAACGAAGGTATTGACAATCCACGAGCAGATATTCGACAACGTGATAACGAATGTTGTGGCCAATCCCATGCCGATTGCGGATTCCAGTTTTTTCGACACGCCCATGAATGGGCAGAGGCCGAGAAACTTAACCAAAACAAAGTTGTTCACCAGTACGGTACCGACGAACAGTAACAAGTATGAAGTCATAACATTGCCTGAAGATTACTGTTAATTACTGTAGAGAGATAGGCGCCTGAAGGGCAGGCGCGACAACTGCTAAAGCTAAAAATATTGTCTGAAATAACCTCTCCACAGACAACGGAGTCATTGTAGGGTTATTCCGTGAACGTCTCTTTAACGCGACGAGAACGTTTGAAATAGGGCACTAATAGCGCCGCTGGCAGCAGTGACAGCAGCAGATTGCGCACCGCCATATCGTCATCGATGGGCGAAAACGCGAAAGCTTTGATAGCCAGCAGCACGGTACACAGCAGCCAGATGGTGAACACCTTCGGCACCACGCGGCGACGTTGGCAGAACTGCAACAGCAGCACGACGGTAAATGCGCCCATTGCCAGCGAGGTCACCACTGAGAAATACCATTGCAAAGTAAAGGCTTGCGAGTTGGTCATCAGATATTCGCGCGACTCGGGCACAAACAGCGCCATCGAGAACAGGACCAAGGTCAGCGCGACGCTCAACAGCGTAACAATCAGATAAGCCAGAGGAGCGAGTAACCAGCCGCCAATGCGTTTATATTCCGTTTCACGGGAGATCGGTTGTTGAGACATAATCAGCCTTAAGTTACTTTGGATGCCGAATAAACGGGCGATATAGCCCTATTCAAGGCGCAGAAGTTTACCCTGAGATGTAAGCCAGCTCTATCGTATTCATGTGATTGAACGCTGAGTGCCTTATGGATGAGCAATATTGGTTAATCCCTGACAATGAAAGGACGCAAAAATGATGAAAAAATTGGCAACGGGCGCGGTTGCGCTGCTGATCAACGGTTGTGCTTATCAGTACAACTGCCCTTCGAACCAAAACTGTTCGGCTGAAAGCATTTACTCTAGCGGCACCCAGCAAGGGGGATCTTCACGCATGAAGCGCGTGGCCGCCAAGGGAGCCGCCGACGGCTCGGCTGACCCGTCGGTTAGCACCCAGAGGCCAATGCGCTGAGGGTTTAGCTGAAAACCAATTAGTTGAAAACCAAAATGAAAAAACGCCTGAGCTTGCTCAGGCGTTATTGTTTGCGGGGAAGGGAAATCTTATCAGTGCAGCGGAACAAAAATCTCGGTGGCGACCACTACCACAATCAGGCCAGCCAGCACCGGCACCGAAGTGCGTTTCACCACTTCAAAGGGCGAGATTTTTGCCATACCGGCGACCGCGACCACCACGCCGGATACCGGAGAGATAGTGCGGCCAAGGTTGGAGGCTTGCAGCATCGGGATCACCAGATACTCAGGATTGATACCCATCTTCGCCGCCAGTTTCGGGATCAACTCGACGAAAGCATAGAAAGACGCATTGCCCGAGCCGGTGGTCATGGCGGCCAGCACGGTGATAATCACCAACACCAGCATCATCACCAGCCCGCCGGAACCGACATTTTGCGCCAAGCCAATCAGACTGCTGATAAAGCCAACGGTGCTTAAGCCTTGGGCGAACACCCCGGCGGCGACCAGCAGCATCACCACGTTGGCGAAAGCGTCCGCCATGCCGCGATAGGCGACATCCAGCCCGGCGAACACGGCTTTGCCACTGCGATTGCGGAAGGTTTCAATAATCGCCGTCAGCGCCATGCAGATAACCAAAATGGTGATGATGTGCAGGTTCGGCCCCCATTTGCCGTCGAATACCAGCACGCCGACAATCGGTGTGAAGGGCAGAATGGCATAAAACCACGGCGCATTGGTTTCCACGGTGGTGACGGGTGCATCTTCAATAATCTGCGCCGTGCCGGCTTCGCGCTTGTCGAGGAAACGCTGCCAGAAGAAGTGGGCAATGGCCATCACCACGATGGCGGCGATAGAGATTGGCAGGGTGACTTTGAAGGCGAAATCAACCAGCGGCATATTGGAGGCTTGGGCCGCCAGCACCACGTCGCCGGAGGTTGGCGAGAGAATGATCGCCGCCGGAGAGGCGCAGATAGCAGCCGCCGCACCGCGGCTGATGCCGACATTGACCATGATGGGGAACAGGGTTGCCATTAACAGCACGCCAAGGCCGGTGGCCGAAGACACCGCCAGCGACATCAGGCAGGCCAGAATATAGGCCGCCACCATCAGGATATACGGGGAGTTGATCATCTGGAGCGGGCGCGAGGCCAGCCGCACCACCACGTCGTTGGCGCCGATGTGAGTCATGTAAGCCGCAAAACCGCACAGCATCATGATCATCATGCCGAGGTCGCCGCCGCGACTCATCAGCAGGATTTTGACATATTCGACGATGTCGGTGCTGTTCCAGCCGGTGGAATTAGTGCCTTCCGGCAACACGCTGTGGCCCATCAGGGCGCTGATGATTAACAGCAGCAGCCCGCCCACCATCAGCACGCCGGTGGGCGAATATCCTTTGATAATGTAGCGGCCTACGATAACTGTTATCACCAGCCCTATAAGCAAGTCCCACATAGATTCAGATCCCCAGAAATATTTAATAATGTTGTGTAAATAACGACATGGATAAGCACTGTGCACAATTCAGGCACATAGCGTCTATGATGTTTATCAAGGTAATCATCCATGTTGTGAATAAAACCACAGGGTGATTTGTTTGTGATGAAGGAGATGAAGATGTCTGAAACGCTGCGCGTCGGGCTGGTCGGTTACGGCTTTGCCAGTAAAACTTTTCATTCCCCGCTGATTGCCGGCACGCCGGGCCTCGAGCTGGCAGTGGTCTCCAGCAGTGATGCCAGCAAAGTGCAGGCGGACTGGCCTTCGGTGCAAGTGGTAGACAGCCCGGAGAAAATCTTCGCCGATGCGACTATCGATCTGGTGGTGATCCCAACCCCCAATGCCACCCATTTCCCGCTGGCCCAGCAGGCGCTGGAGGCGGGGAAACACGTGATTGTCGACAAGCCTTTTACCGTCACGCTGGGCGAGGCGCGTTCGCTGGATATTCTGGCCAAGGAGAAAGGTAAGGTGCTGTCGGTGTTCCATAACCGCCGCTGGGACTCGGATTTCCTCACCGTGCAGGCGCTAATCAATGAAGGTACGCTGGGCGAGATTGTCTATTTCGAATCCCATTACGACCGTTTCAGGCCACAGGTGCAGCAGCGCTGGCGGGAGAATGACGAACTGGGCAGCGGCATCTGGTATGACTTAGGTTCACACCTGCTGGATCAGGCGCTGCGGCTGTTTGGCCTGCCGGACAGCATTCAGTCGGACTTGGCCGTGGTCAGGCCGGGCGGCAAGGCGGTGGATTATTTCAATACCACGCTGACCTACGGCCGCCGCCGCGTGGTGCTGCACAGCACGGTTTACGCCTCTGCAGAGACCGCGCGCTTTATCGTGCAGGGGGAAAAGGGCAGTTTTGTGAAGTATGGCCTCGACACCCAAGAAGAGTGCCTGAAAGCCGGGCAGCGCCCGCCGCAGGCCAAGTGGGGAGAAGACCCGCGCGACGGCGTGTTGACCTTGAGTTATGAAGGCGTGCTGGCGGATAAACCTCTGCCCACCTTGCCCGGCGATTACCCGGCTTACTATGCCGGAGTGCGCGACGCCATCCTCGGGCTGGGTGAGAATCCGGTTCCGGCCAGCGATGCTATCCGCGTGATGGAGTTGATTGAGCTAGGTATTCACTCTTCCCATCAGCAAGCCACCTTGAAAGTCCCGAAAAGTTGAGCGACATTGATGACTTAGACGCCGCGCATTGCGGCGATTTTTTTGCAAGGAACTCTACATGTCTTGGTTACAGCGACTGCGTATTGATAAATTTCTGCTGATTTTGGTCAGCGTGGTGGTCATCGCGTCATTCTTTCCCTGCGAAGGGATCTACAAAACGGTTTTTGAACACCTGACTACCGCCGCCATTGCGCTGCTGTTCTTCATGCACGGCGCCAAGCTGTCGCGTGAAGCGATCATGGCCGGGATCAGCCACTGGAAGCTGCATCTGGTGGTGTTTCTCAGCACCTTTGCGCTGTTCCCGCTGCTCGGTTTAGGGATGAAATGGCTGGTGCCGCTGGGCATTTTAACTCCGACGCTGTATTACGGTTTTCTCTATCTCTGCGCGCTGCCTGCCACCGTGCAGTCGGCCATTGCCTACACGTCGGTGGCGGGCGGTAACATCGCGGCGGCCATCTGTAGTGCTTCGGCGTCCAGCATTCTTGGCGTGTTTCTCTCGCCGGTGCTGGTTGGCCTGCTGATGCACACGCAGGGCGGCAGCAGCAACACCTTACATGCCATTGGCTCGATTGTGCTGCAACTGATGGTGCCGTTTATCATCGGTCACCTGTGCCGCCCGCTGATTGCCGGCTGGGTGCAGCGCCATAAGAAAATCGTCAATATCACTGACCGTTCTTCGATTCTGCTGGTGGTGTATGTCGCCTTCAGTGAAGCCGTGGTCGAGGGGATTTGGAGCCAAATCGACGGCTGGTCGCTGCTAGCTATCTTGGTCTGCTCACTGGTGCTGCTGGCGATTGTGCTGATCATCAATACGCTGGTGGCGCGCTGGCTGAGTTTCAGCACTAAAGATGAAATCACCATTGTGTTCTGCGGCTCGAAGAAGAGTCTGGCGAACGGTATTCCGATGGCCAACGTGCTGTTCCCGGCCTCGGCGGTGGGGGCGATGGTGCTGCCGCTGATGATTTTCCATCAGGTTCAACTGATGGTCTGCGCGGTATTGGCTCAGCGTTACGCTAAGAAAGTGGCAAAAGAAGACGTCGAGCGGGAAGGCAATAAAGCGGCTTTAGAGCAGTAAAACAGTCAGTTAGAAAGAGGGGATGAGGCGTTTGCCGCCTCATCCCCGTCTCATTAGGCTTTCACTTTAGCGCGAATGGCGTCTTTTTCAGCCTCGCTGAGGAAGGCCATGGTCAAGCCATTCTCCTGCGCCTGACGGATTTCATCAGACGTCAGCCCCGCTGCCGGAGCCGCAACGCGGTATTCGTGCTCAATCTCAATCCCCTGAACCGCCGGGTCATCGGTGTTAATTGACGCCAGAACGCCGTGACGCAGGAAGGTCGCCAGCGGGTGACTGTCGAGCGCCGCCACGGTGCTGGTTTGGATATTGGACGTCAGGCAAGACTCGATACCAATCTGGTGCTTGGCTAAGAAGTCCATCAGCTCTGGGTCTTCTGCCGCTTTCACGCCGTGACCGATACGCTCTGCGCCCAGCTCGCGAATAGCCTGCCAGATGCTCTCCGGACCTGCCGCTTCGCCCGCGTGGACGGTAATGCGCCAGCCCGCGTCGCGCGCACGGTTAAAGTGGCTGAGGAACAGGCTGCCGGGGAAGCCCAGCTCGTCACCGGCTAAGTCCAGCGCGGTGATGCCGTCGCGGTGGGCCAAAAGGCCATCCAGCTCTTGCAGACAGGCTTCTTCACCGAAGGTGCGGCTGAGAATACCAATCAGGCGCACGTCAATGTCATGCTCCTGACGACCACGACGGATACCGTCAATCACGGCTTCAACCACGCCCGCCACGGGCAGGTTGTGGGTCATCGCCATGTAATAAGGTGAGAAACGCAGCTCGGCGTAGTGCAGGCCGGCATTGGCGGCGTCGGCGACGTTTTCCTGCGCCACGCGGCGGCAGGCATCGAGATCGCCGAGCACTTTCACGCCCCAGTCGAGTTTCTGTAAGAAGCTGACCAAATCTGGCTCAGTCTTGGTCACCTGAACGTGTGGACGCAGGGCGTCAAGCTCGGTCGCTGGCAGAGTAAGATTAAATTGGCGACCTAAGTCGAGGATGGTTTGAGCGCGAATATTGCCATCAAGGTGGCGATGAATGTCAGTCAGAGGGAGGCGTGTATCAATCATGGTGTGCACTCATTATCGTTTGAAAAGTGCGGGGCATTATAACCATTGAGCGGGATTTGTGAAATTTTGTTGCGCAACAAAGTGAGAAATAAGCACTTTGTTGCGCGTAAATAGGGCAGAACAGAAGAATTGCAGTGGTTTACGCCTTAAGGGCGCGGATCCCAGCGATTAACTTCTCTACGCCCATTTCGACTTTAGAACGCGGGCAGCCGACGTTCAAACGCAGGAAACCTTCACCTTCTGCGCCGTAGGTGTAACCCGGCATGATGGCGACTTTCTGATTATCAATTAGCTCTCGCTGCAACGCCTTGTCATCCAGCTTCAGCGGGCGCAGGTCAATCCATGCCAGATAGGTGGATTGCGGCGGTTGCCAGTTCAGCTCGGGGAAGGCTGCATTGAGTGTGTCGGCGACATAGTGCAGATTGCTCTCCAGATAGCTGCGCAGGGCGTCGAGCCAGACGTCGCCCTGACGATAAGCCGTGACGTGGGCCAGCACGGCTAACACCGCCGGTGAGGAGAGGCCGTCGCTGGCTTTTAACTGGTGCAGATAGGCGTCGCGCTGTGCCGGGTCGCTAATCAGGCCATAAGCCCCGGTCAGGGCCGGAATGTTGAAGCTTTTCGAGCCAGAGGTCAGCAGCGCCCAGTGGCCGGTTGCCACTTCATTCCACGGCGTGTGGCGGTGGTCGCCCCAAATCATATCCATGTGAATTTCATCACTGATCACGCGCACATTGTGCCGCTGGCACAGCTCAGCAATCAGCGTCAACTCGGCTTTGCTCCACACTTTGCCGGTTGGGTTGTGCGGGCTGCACAGCAACAGCAGGGTGCAATCAGGCGCGGCCAGCTGTTGCTCGAGCAAATCACTATTCAGCAGCCACTCATTGCCCTGTTTCTCCAGCGGACAGGCGACCAGCTTGCGCTGATTGCCGTCAATCACCTTGAAGAAGGCGTCATAGGCCGGAGTGAAGGTCAGCACGCCGTCGCCCGGCTGGGTCCACTGGCGAATCAGCTGCGCGACCATGTAAATCACCGACGGCCCGTAGACCACCATGTTACGGTCAATCTGGCTGTTAAAACGCTGCTGATACCAGTGTTCAATCGCGCCCAGAAAGTCATCATGCTGCCAGCGGCTGTAGCCCAGCACGCCGTGTTGCAGGCGTTTTTGCAGTGCTTCGAGGATGCACGGCGCGGTGGCGAAATCCATATCGGAGATGGTGAAAGGCAGCAAGTCAGCACTGCCAAAACGGTCTGCGACGTAATCCCACTGGGTACACCAAGTGCCGTGGCGGTCAATCGTTGTGGAGAAATCAAAAAGGTTTGTCGACATTTTCGCTCCCTGAAATCGGGTCATTCTAGAAGGTGAAAAGGGCGACATAACGTCGCCCTGTAAGCTTGGATGATTATATGGTGGCCGGTTCCGGCGCGGCGCTATTTTTCGCCTCGCGGATCAGCCAGTCGAGTTCATCTTTTACGGACTGCACCTGAGGGCCGATCACCACTTGCAGGTTGTGCTCGTTGAGATGCACCACGCCGATGGCGCGATTGGCTTTCAGCGTCGCATCGTCAACCAGCGACATATCATGCACTGACATACGCAGACGGGTGATGCAGTTGTCGAGTGAGACAATATTGTCTGCGCCGCCCAGCGCGCTGAGGATAACCGGCACGTTGTAGCCTGATTTGCTGTTAGAGGCCACTGGCGCTGCGCTTGGCATAGATTCAGATTCGCGGCCCGGCGTTTTGATGTTAAAGCGCAGGATAGAGAAGCGGAAAATCGCGTAGTAAGCGGCGAACCAGATAGCAGCCACCACCGGCACCAGATACCACTTGGTGGCCGTACCGTGCAGGATACCGAACACCACGAAGTCGATGATGTTGCCGTCGGTGTTACCAATGGTCACGCCCAGTACCGACATAATGGTGAAGCCCAAACCGGTCAGAATAGCGTGGATGATATACAGTACAGGCGCAACAAACAGGAACAAGAACTCGATTGGCTCTGTAGTCCCACCGACCACGCAAGCCACCACGCCGGAAATCAACAACCCTTTAATTTTATGACGGTTTTCAGGTTTAGCACAGTGGTACATCGCCAATGCCGCACCCGGCAAGCCGCCGAGGAAGGCAGGCATTTTACCTTGGGACAGGAACTGGGTCGCGCTTTCAGAGAAGCCGTGAGTGGTCGGGCAAGAGAGCTGCGCTTGGAAGATAGTCAGCGCGCCGCTCACTTCACGTCCGCAGACATCCATGGTGCCGCCAGCTTCGGTAAAGCGGATCAGGGCAACCAGAATGTGGTGCAGGCCAAACGGCAGCAGCAGGCGCTCGCCGGAACCGAAAATCATCGGCCCAAAGATACCAGCGTCGTGGATCAGGCGGCCTAAACCGTTAATCCCGGCGGCGAAGAATGGCCAAATCAGCGGAATAACCAGACCGACAAGGCCCAGCACCACGGTAGTGACGATTGGCACAAAGCGAGTGCCGCCGAAGAAGGCCAGCGCATCCGGCAGGCGGATGGTGTTGTAACGCTCATGCAGAATATAGACGATAACGCCCACAATGACCGCGCCCAGAATACCGGTATCGATAGACTGAATGCCGAGGATCATCTGAATGTTATTGGCTTTGAGGATAACCGGATCCACCGTCGGCAGCACGCCGCTGGCGGTCAGGTAGAAGTTAGTCGCCAGATTTAACACCGCGTAGCCGACAAAGCCGGAGAACGCCGCAACGCCTTTGTTTTCACGCGCCATACCCAGTGGAATGGCAATTGCAAACATCACTGGCAGGAAGCTAAAGGCGAACGAACCGACTTTGCTCATCCAAGTGAAGATCAGTTGCAGGATTGGGTTACCTAAAGCTGGTAACAGGGTGGTGACATCATTGCTGCTTAATGAGCTACCGATCCCCAGCATAATGCCGCAGAAGGAGAGTAAGGCGACTGGCAACATGAAGGTTTTACCTAAACTTTGGAAAAACTCCCAAAGCGTGACGCGTTGTCTTTTATTGGCTGGCATACTTGTTCCCCTGAAGCGAAAAATGAACCGGATTAATCTTATGGCGGATAAGATAAAACGTTTTACCTAAATAAATCGTGCTTTGGTTCACATTACTAACGCATGCCCGCAAGATAAGCTTAGCGGGAGATTAAACGTTTAACCTAAAGTGGATTTATTCAGCGTGCGGCGGGTGATGCAATAAGCCAGCCATTCATGGAGTTTTAATGAAAGAAGTTACAGGATGAGCCAGAAAAAAGTCACCATCACCGACGTCGCCCAGCATGCAGGCACCTCCGTGACCACCGTTTCCTTGGTGCTAAGTGGGAAAGGGCGCATCTCCCCGGCCACCGCCGAGCGGGTGAATCAGGCCGTCGAGCAGTTGGGGTTTGTGCGTAACCGGCAGGCCAGTACGCTACGCGGCGGAGAGTCCGGCGTGGTGGGGCTGATCGTGCGTGATATCTGCGAACCTTTCTATGCCGAGATGACCGCTGGCCTGAGTGAGATGTTTGAAGCTCAGGGTAAGGTATTGTTTTTGCTGCAAAGTGGCTCATCAGGCAAAGGTTTGGCGCGCTGCTTCGAGACGCTGCTGACCCACGGCGTTGACGGTATTGTGATTGCTGGTGGGGAGCACGCCCCGGCCGGGCTGAAAGAGAAAGCCTGCGAGCAGGGCGTGCCGCTGATCTGCGCCTCGCGCGCCAGCGGCATCGACGGCGTTGATTTGGTGCGGCCTGACAATATGCTGGCGGCAAAAATGGCGACGGAATATTTAATCAAACGTGGCCATAAGCAGATTGCTTACCTCGGCGGCCTAAGTGATTCACTCACCCGCGCGGAGCGTTTAGGCGGCTTTTGCGCCACGCTGGTGCAGTACGGTTTGCCATTTCGCAGCGAATGGATCATCGAGTGTGACTATCAGCAGAAGTGCGCCGCCGACGCCGCCGAGACTTTATTGCGCCACTATCCCAAGATCAGCGCCATCGTCTGCCATAAGTCGTCAGTTGCCATGGGCGCCTATTTCGGCATCATGCGCACCGGCAACCTGATCGGCGGCGGCGCGGTAGATAACTTCTTCCAGCAGCAAATCGCGTTAATCGCCATGGAAGACGCCCCCGAAGCCGAACTCACCGAACCGCCCTTAACCTCAATAGCCAGCTCCGCCCGCGAGATAGGCCACGCCGCCGCCCGAAGGTTGTTGCTGAGGATAGGGGGGCAGAACCTCGAAACGCAGAATATTATTGTGGCACCAGGGTTAATTGAGAGGGCATCAGCATAAGGGTTTTATGGGCGGCAGCCCTGACCTGCTTTTAAACTCTTTAACGTCAAATTCAAAACCGTGGGCTCGCCGCCCACACTGGCCCAAAGGGTTTTTAAACGAAACCCTTTGGAATCCTGCGTTTTTTTGCTGCTTGAAGATCGAGGCTGCGCAGGGTCGGAATGGACATATTTCAGCGGCCACAGTGTTTGTCGCGAAGTGCCGCCGCTTAGGCGGTTCCCTCGCTGCGGGATTACAACCCGCGTAAAAAGCCACGCGGTTTTCCACCTCTTGCTCGGCGTCACTTCTGAACGCGACCTACTGGCATTTACACCGTACCGTTCCAGTGGAGTGCTGTTCTGCTTCACCCTTAAATAGGGTAGGGAGCAAAGCTAAATCTACTGAAACGGCACGGTCGAAATGCCTCAAAACCGCAGTCAAAAATGGCGCTGAGCGAATGGTTCGAGACCTATGGCTCGAAGCCTGAAGCGAAGGTACCGCCTAAGCGGCGACATTTTGCGGTGGATAACGGAAGTAGCTGAAACATGTCCGCTCAGCGAGCGGCAGCGCGCAGTAAAGAGCCGGGGATTCTTAAGGGGCGCGGCGATAGGCGCCCCTTAAGGCCGGTGTGGCGGCAGCGCACGGTTTTGACCTTGACCTTGAAGTTGATTTAAAAAGATGCAATTGAATTAAAAGATACAATAAAAAAAGCCCACCAAAGTGGGCTTTTTCGCGACTAAATAAGACTCAATTATTACGGTGTATTAGGCGCTACAGGCGCAACCGGTGGAGCCAACGGCGAGGCTGCTGGAGCCTGAGTTTGTGGCTGAACCGCGTTACCGCCGAAGATCCCGAACAGACCGGCGAACTCTTGCAGGGTCATCTTCTGACCGTTCAAATCAACCTGATTGTCGGCGTAGTGGAAGCTGCTGGAGATTGCGTCGTCTTTCAGCGTGGTGATCTTGAACATCTGACCCATGGCTGCCAGACCTTGAACCTGCTGCTTAGCCAGTTTCTCTGCGTCGTCGCCGGTGTAACCTTCGATTTTCGCAGTTTGGGTGGTCAGCTCGGTGGCCATTGCCAGTGGAATGTTCAACTTAGCGTCAAGCTTGCTCACCAACTGGGAAATCAGCTGATCTTCAGACTGTGCCTGAGAACCGGCGGCCGGATCTTTAAGATCTAATTGAAGGGTGAAAGTACTTTCACCTTTGCTGTTTTTCCAGCTCAGCGGGTCGATGCTGATGCTTGGGTTGCCTTTCAACAACAGTGGCAGGTTAGCGGCTAACAGCTCGGTCGCCTGCTGCTGGTAGACAGCCGGGTCAATATCGCCAGCCTGTGACAGCAACTGCTGTGACTGCTGGTTGTAGCTGTCGGAGAAGGCTTTCAGCGCGGCGGCGTCCAGTTTGTCGATTTTCACCGTCAATTTACCGGAACCAAAATCGCTGTTCTGAATCTTCAGCGCATCAATGGTGTAGTCCTGCTGGCCTTTGATATTGCTGCCTTCTTCGCTGAACTTGCTGACCAGCTTAAAGTTATCCAGAGAAGCCGCGTCTTTGCCATCAACATTGACTGCCACTTGCTTGATGGTCAGGTTTTGATCGCCAATGCCCACTTTAGACGCGCCCTGATTGGTGTCGCTGTCCAGAGAGAAGCCATTCAGAGTTACTTTTTCTTGCTGACCGAACTGGTTCTGAGAAGTGATGGCGATGCTGTCGCTCTTCGCATCCAACTTCATCTTGGTCAGCTCTTTATCCACGGCGACATTGATGTCCGCGCCGCCGAATTGCAGCTTGCTGTTGTTCTTATCGTAATCAACCGGAATAAAGTTGATGGCCGAAGAGCTGTCGCCGTTATAGGAAACGCGAGTATCAGCAGTCACCAGAGACTTGCCCTTGGTCACGTCAAACAGCGCTTTCAGCGTGGCGGTGTTTTCCAGTTCGCTGTGAACTGACGCCATGCTTGGGATCAGATTGAATTTTTTCAGCTGAGCTGCGGGGAAAGGACCATGATCGATAGTTTCGATAAAGGAGATTTCATCACCGGTTTTCAGCGCGCTGGTGCCAGCAGCAGCGGCCGCGGCATCAGGTTTCAGAATAATGCGTACCTGGCTGCTGAACAGCCCACGTTGGTAGTCTTGATAGGAGACGTTAACCCCGGCTTTCGGGAAAGAGGATTGGATCTGGCTATTCGCGTTGGTCGCCACTTCAGCCATATGCTGTTCAATCATTTTGCCCGTATACCACGAGACGCCTGTCCAGGCCGCGCCAAGTACCACAATGACGCTTACAGCGACTAACGATTTTTTCATAGTTCTGTTCATCCTTAGATAATGTCTCGAAATAAAAAACGCCTTACGGCGCGATTTATTGTGGTGTAAGTGGGGCATGAATGGCAAATTTTTCACAAAAATGAAGCATATCGCCTCAATTGCTCCACCTATATTTACTGCTTAATTACATCACGTGCAGCATCAAAGCTTATTAAACACGCGTGCAATGCGGCCGTTGCCGCTCACCTCGACCGGCGATTCGCTGGCGGAAAGGTAACAAGATTCCCCCGGCTTCAGCACCTGCGTCTCTTCACCTTTTTCCAGCACCGTTTGCCCTTCAATACAGAAGATGATCGCCGCGCTATTTTGCGCCAGCGTTTGTGGCTCAGGTGACAAGCTGTGGATCGAGAAAGCAAAGTCTTCAACGGGAATTGGGAAACTCAGCTCTGCGCCTTTCTCTACCGGCGAGGTTAAAAGCTCCCCAGCAGGTTTAGCAGTGAATTTCAGATTGTCCAGCAGCTCGGCGATATCAATGTATTTCGGCGTCAAACCTGCGCGCAGCACGTTGTCCGAGTTGGCCATGACTTCCAGCGCTACGCCGTTGAGATAGGCGTGCGGCGTTTCGGCGTACAGGAACATGCCTTCACCCGGCTTGAGAGTGATGACGTTGAGCAGCAGAGGTGAGAACAGGCCGCTGTCCTCTGGGTAGAATTCGCTGATGCTGCGAATGGTGTCCCACGGCTGACCTTTTTGGTTATTCAACGCTGATTTCAACACGCCTAGTGCCAGAGATTTCGCTTCGCCTTCAAGGCTCAGCAGGCTAGCGAACAGGGTACGCAGATGATCGACATCAGGGTGCGTCAGGAATTCAGCAATATTCGGGTTAGCGCCAGAAACTGGCTGCAACAGCGACACAATTTCACGCAGCTCGCGGAAACCATTCATCGCCTGGAAAGGTGTCAATGCGTAAACCAACTCTGGCTTATGGTTAGCATCTTTATAGTTACGCTCTGCGGCATCAATCGGGATACCGGCAGCGTTCTCTTTGGCAAAACCCAGTTCCGCAGCGCGTTTGCTTGGGTGAACCTGAATGGACAGCGGCTGGTCGGCGCACAGCACTTTGAACAGGAAAGGCAGCTCGCCAAAGCGTGCGGCGACTTTCGGCCCCAGCTCTTGCTCCAGATTGGCGCTAATTTGGCTGCGCAGGGCGATTTCCTGACCGTCGCTTCCTTTTACATAAGAGCTGCTTTTTGGGTGTGCACCCATCCAAAGTTCAGCCATTGGCTTTCCTTCGGGATTGGCAATGCCATAAAGGTGGGTTAATGCGTCGGTGCTGCCCCAGGCGTAGTTTTGTACACCGTTGTTCATTTTTTGCATATTTCGTCCTGAAATCCCCGTTTTGCAGGGGATGATGTGAAGAAAATTACTGTGGCGTAGTAAACAATGAGCACGGGCGGTTAAGCAACTGCTGATGATGAAAAAGTGCGGTAAATGCGAGAAATTATCAATTAGGGATTCTGAAATGAAATGGCTGGCCTATACTCGACGAGTCGCCTGAAGATGATCTGCGTGGCAGTTCTTGGCGGTAAACCTTTGCAAATCATAAATATTAAATTTCACCAGAAACGAAATTAGGAGAAATATTATGGCGGCAACACGCACTGAAAAGGACTCAATGGGGCCTATCGATGTACCGGCTGATAAACTTTGGGGCGCGCAGACCCAGCGTTCTCTGGAGCATTTCCGTATTTCCTCCGAAAAGATGCCTGAGGCCCTGATCCACGCCTTGGCACAGACCAAACGCGCGGCGGCCAGCGTCAATCTGGATCTGGGCCTGCTGCCGAAAGAGCGCGCCGATGCGATTATCGCCGCCGCCGACGAAGTGCTGGCTGGCAAGCATCCTACCGAATTCCCGCTGGCAATCTGGCAGACAGGTTCCGGCACTCAAACCAACATGAATATGAATGAAGTGCTGGCTAACCGGGCGAGTGAGATCCTCGGCGGCGAGCGAGGAGAAGGGCGCAAAGTTCACCCGAATGATGATGTGAACAAGAGCCAAAGCTCGAACGACGTTTTCCCGACGGCGATGCACGTCGCCGCCGTTATCGAACTGCGCGAAACCCTGCTGCCTGAATTGAAAGAGCTGCACAAGACGTTGGCGGCGAAATCCGACGCTTTCAAAGATATCGTCAAGATTGGCCGTACCCACCTGCAAGACGCCACGCCGCTGACGCTCGGCCAAGAGATCTCTGGCTGGGTGGCGATGCTGGCCCACAGCATGGTGCACATTGAAGCCAGTATCCCGCACATTGCAGAATTAGCCTTGGGCGGCACGGCGGTAGGCACTGGGTTGAACACCCATCCTGAGTACGCGGTGCGCGTCGCCAAAGCCTTGGCAGAAGAGACTAAACAGCCTTTCGTCACCGCACCGAACAAGTTTGAAGCACTGGCGACCTGCGACGCACTGGTGCAGGGCCACGGCGCATTGAAAGGATTGGCAGCGTCTCTGATGAAAATCGCCAATGACGTGCGCTGGTTGTCTTCCGGCCCGCGCTGCGGCATCGGCGAGATTTCTATCCCTGAAAATGAGCCGGGCAGCTCCATCATGCCGGGCAAAGTGAACCCAACCCAGTGCGAAGCCATGACCATGCTGTGCGCGCAGGTTCTGGGTAACGACGTGGCAATCAACATCGGCGGCGCTTCCGGCAACTTCGAGCTGAACGTCTTCCGCCCAATGGTGATCCACAACTTCCTGCAATCCATCCGCCTGCTGGCCGACGGCATGCGCGGCTTTAACGAGCACTGCGCCGTAGGCATCGAACCCGTCCGCGACCGCATCACCCAGCTACTCAACGAATCCCTGATGCTGGTTACCGCGCTCAACACCCATATCGGCTACGACAAAGCGGCAGAAATCGCCAAAAAAGCGCACAAAGAAGGGCTAACCTTGAAAGGCTCTGCGCTGAAACTCGGCTATCTGACCGAGGCTGAATTCGACGAGTGGGTTAAGCCGGAGGATATGGTTGGGAGCATGAAGTAGTTGGACTGATGGGGGCAGTTTTGGCCCCTTTAAGTTCAAAATCAAAATCAAAATCAAAATCAAAGTCGTGGGCGTCGGCCCACACCGACCAAGGGAGGCGTAAACGCGCCTCCCTTGGAACCCTGCGTTTTTCCTGTTGAGAGATCGAGGCTGCGCGGGTCGGAATGGACATGTTTCAGGCACTTTAGTGATCGTCGCGAAGTGCCGCCGCTTAGGCGGTTCCCTCAGTTCGGGCTTCGAGCCATAGGTCTCGAACCACTCCCTCGGCGTCACTTCTGAACGCGACCTACAGGCATCTCAACCGAACCGTTCCAGTAATTTTTTCTCAGGCTTGGTCTTTGCTCCTCCCCCTGAAAAGGGGGAGGCTGGGAGGGGGTATTGCAGAAAACTCAGTGCTTTAGGTCAGTCTGTGAGTGGGTTAACTCCTTCTCCTCTCAGAGGAGAAGGCTGGGATGAGGAGTGGTTTCAACCGCACAAACTCAGCTCTCAACAACCTGATCAGCCGACCAATCGGTATATAAATGCAGCCGTTTTATCAGCAAGTTCAGCGACTGGGCCTCCGGCTTATACTTGTGCTTCACGGCACTCACATCATAATCATTCAACTCGCCAAGCTTGGGCACTTGCACATTGGGTGACTTCAAACAGAGGGCGATGAGCGGCAGTGGGCAGGGGTGTTGAACTTGCTTCTGGCTGTTGCGATACCAAACTCGGGCGATGGGCTGGACCTTTACCGGGCGCTTAATCTTCAAAATGGCATGCTCGGGAATACGCTTTACGTCATTGATTTCACGAGTAACGTTATCCATCCACTGCTCGCGGCTGTAAGGCGGCACGGAGCGACCGGCTTTTAGGCTTTTATCTAACTGGGCAAGAACGTCATCGCGACTGACATTCTTAATAATGTGCTTATTCGCCCAGCCAAAACGCACTGAATCCGGGTCATTCAAATAAGAAATTGTGCGGTAGGCGTTCAGCGTGATCAGACCGCGCAGGTGAGTGTGCACGAATTCAAAACGCTGCTCGCGGGCAAGGCCGGATTCCACGGTAACAATGTGTTCCAGTTCGGCCTTAAGCTTATTCACTTCCTCTATCAACAGCAGGGCGGCCTGATGTTCAGAAGCATCAACGGCATAACACAGTACGCCGGGCAGGCGGACGGCGGACTTACTGCTGACATTCTCACCTTGATGATGAATAAACAGATTCTGGAAATGCTGCAACGCCAGCTGCTGCGCGGCTTCACCGACGTAAGGCGTCACCTGAATACGGTCGGCAGGGTTGTGCTCCTCGCCTTTGGCGATCTCCGGCAGGCTGAATACCCGCGCCTGTAAAAGCTCCAACTGCTTTAACAAACGACTGAGATCGCCAAGTGCCAGTTCTAACTCGTTGAAACAACTGTTCATTCGCCCAATTAGGTCGTAATTCGACATACCGCCTCCATTTAGTTACAACATACAATATAGTCGAAAACTAAAAAGGTGCACAACTCATCTTCTGAGTCGTTTTTAAGATTGGGGAAAGTTTTGTTTAGCAGAGATAAAAGGGCGCGAACGCCCTTAGATTGAGGAAGTTACTTAACGGCGACTTGTTTGGATTCGGCGAGATGCATCAGGCGGAAACCGACCAAAACCGCGACGGCTAGCATCAGGCAAATGAAGCTGGTGATGCCATTCCAGCCGTAGCTGTGCCAGAAATATCCGCCCAAAGTCCCCGCCACGCTGGAACCGGCATAGTAGGAGAACAGATAGAGTGACGAAGCCTGACCTTTGGCGCGGCGCGCGCGGCGGCCAATCCAGCCACTGGCTACCGAGTGGGCCGCGAAGAATCCGCCGGTGAACAGCACCATGCCGATGAAAATGGTCCAAACCGCAGGCAAAGCGGTGATCAGAATGCCTACCAGCATCAGGCCAATAGACCCCAGCAGGACAGGGCCGCGACCATAGACTCCGGTCAATGCCCCAGCTTTCGGCGAGCTATAAGTCCCCATCAAATAGACCACTGACAGCAAACCAACAATGGCCTGACTCAGATGATAAGGAGTGCCGAGTAGGCGATAGCCGATGTAGTTGAACATGGTGACGAAGCTCCCCATGATCAGGAAACCTTCGAGGAACAACAGCGGTAGGCCGCTATCGCGCCAATGCAGTTTGAAATTGATCACCAGTTTACGAGGCTTCAGCGAACTGGCTCTAAAGTGTTTAGAAGCGGGCAGAATGCGCCAGAACATGATGGCGGAGCACAACGCAAATACCCCAATTACCGCGACGGCCACGCGCCAAGAGAAGAAGTCGGTTAATACGCCGGTGACCAGACGGCCACTCATGCCGCCAATAGAGTTGCCGCTGATATACAGCCCCATCGAGAAAGCCACCACGCTTGGGTGAATTTCTTCGCTTAAATAGGTCATGGCGACGGCAGCCACGCCGCTGAGAGAAAGTCCAATCAGCGCGCGCATCATCAAGATGCCGTTCCAGCTCTGCATAAAGGCGCAAATCAGGGTGCATCCTGCGGCGAGCATCAGAGCCACCACCATCACCGATTTACGCCCCACGGCGTCGGACACCGGCCCGGTGAACAACAGGCCAATCGCCATCAATCCGGTTGATGCTGACAAAGAGAGGCTACTGGCCGCCGGTGAAACGCCGAATTCTTGCGACAGCACTGGCAAAATCGGCTGAACGCAGTAGAGCAGGGCAAAGGTCGCCAGACCGGCGGAAAACAGCGCCAGCGTTACGCGGATAAACTGCGGCGTTCCGCGTTTAATAAAGGGTGTTTTGCTCAGAGGCGTGGTCGGCGTGGCGGGCATTAAGTCGTCATCGTTAACTGACAGTCGATCTTCATTGGGAGTGGCGGTTTTTCGCCCTGCGATGTTCACTGGGTTTCCTTAGCGATTGCCAAATTAAAACAAAAAAGATGTAAAAATTTTATCAGTGAGACATCTTTTGTCTAATATATTAATCTCTGTTGATTAAGACGTTTAACCTCTCAATGGTTCGCTATGACTAATATTGAACTTCGCCATTTGCGCTATTTTATTGCTGTTGCCGACGAGCTGCATTTTGGCCGCGCGGCGGAGAGATTGCATATCTCCCAGCCGCCATTAAGCCAGCAGATTCAAGCGCTTGAAGCCGCCATTGGCGCCAAGCTGCTCAACCGTAATAATCGCAATGTGAGCCTGACCGAAGCCGGAGAGGCGTTCTTAAAAGAGGCGCGACAGATAATCAGCCGGGTCAACGACGCCTCGCTGCAAGCTTCGAAAATCCATCAGGGAATTGCCGGGAATTTGCGTCTGGGTTTAACCTCTTCAGCGCCATTTCTGCGCCGCGTTCAACGCACCATTCAGCGCTTTCACCTGCAATATCCCGAAGTGAACATTCGGATCGAAGAGATGAACAGCACCCAGCAGATCGAACCTTTATTGGAAGGAAGGATCGACCTTGGGATCATGCGTAATCGCCAGCTACCTGAGGTCTTACATCATCAACTGCTGCTCTCCGAGTCGCTGGTCGCGGTGGTGCATGAGGACAATCCGCTGGTGAATCTGCCCGAAGGCGAGTTGACCTTTCACCATTTGGCGGACCAGCCCTTTGTGTTTTTCTCCAAGGATTCGGGGACATCGATGTATGACGATATCCGCGCCTTGCTCAGTTCCCACGGCATTACCCCCTTTATTACGCAGGAAGTGGGCGAGCCGTTGACTATTATTGGTCTGGTGTCGGCGGGGCTGGGCGTGTCGATTTTACCTGCGGCTTATCTGCGCATTCAGGTGGACGGCGTGCGCTATTTACGCTTCGGCAAACAGCAGGGAACCACGCAGGTTTGGATGGTGAATCACCGCCATCGCGAGCTAAGTGCTCCCGCGACGGCTTTTATGAAACTAATGATGCAGGATAAAAATCCGTGAAAGCGCTGTTTTTACAGTCAATTCTTAACGGGTTTTAATTCAATATGTGCACCGAATCACATAACGAATCAAATAGTTGACGACATATAGCAAAAACCCCACCATAGCCATTAATCTTTATTTTGAAGCGCGAAAAATAACGGAGTTTTTTCTGTGATCCCTGATGGGCAGCCTGGGCATATTGATCAAATAAAGCAAACGAATGTCGGTGCCGTATACCGGCTAATAGATCAGTTTGGACCCGTTTCGCGTATCGAGCTGTCGAAAAAAGCGCAGCTTGCTCCCGCCAGCATTACCAAGATTGTTCGCGAACTGCTGCAAGCTCATTTGGTGCAAGAAACCGAGTTTCAGGAACCGGGCAGTCGCGGTCGTCCTGCTATCGGCTTGGTGCTGGACACCAACGCTTGGCACTACCTCTCCGCGCGCATCAGCTTGGGGGCAATCACCCTCGGGCTGCGCGATCTGAGCAGTAAACTGGTAGTAGAAGAGGAATTGCCTCTGCCCGCCGCCGCGGATAAACCTCTGCTTGAGCGCATCGTGGCTGAAATCGACCAGTTCTTTATTCGCCATCAGCGCAAACTCGAACGCCTCACCGCCATCGCTATTACCTTACCGGGGATGATTAATGCCCGCGAAGGGGTGGTGCATCGCATGCCGTTCTATGCGGATGTCGATGAAATGCCGCTCGGCGCAGCTCTTGAAGCGCACACCGGCCTGCCGGTTTTCGTCCAGCACGACATTGGTGCCTGGACCATGGCCGAAGCCTTATATGGCGCATCTCGTGGCAGTCAAAACGTGATTCAGGTGGTTATTGATCACAATGTCGGCGCTGGGGTGATCACCGGCGGTCGCGTGTTACACAGCGGCAGCAGCAGCGTGGTGGAAATGGGCCATACGCAGGTCGATCCTTACGGCAAACGCTGTTACTGCGGTAACCACGGCTGCCTCGAAACCGTCGCCAGCACCGATAATATTCTCGAACTGGTTCGCCAGCGTTTAACGCAGGCGGTTAACTCCAGCTTGCAGGGCATTCCGCTGACAATTGAAGCCGTGTGCGACGCGGCAAATCGCGGCGACCAGCTAGCCCGCGATGTGATTATTAATGTCGGCCACAGCGTAGGGCGGATCTTGGCTATCATGGTTAACTTGTTTAATCCTGAAAAAATATTGATCGGCTCGCCGCTTAATTTCGCCAAAGAAATTCTTCATCCGGCAATAATGTCCTGCATCCAGCAGCAGTCATTGCCAGCTTATAGCGAAAATATAAAACTGGAATCCACTGAGTTTTATAACAAAGGCACCATGCCCGGTGCGGCACTAGTCAAAGATGCGCTGTATAACGGTTCCCTGTTAATTAAACTGCTACAAGGTTAATTATTGTTGTGAATTAGCCTTGTCGGTTTCCCGCCAATATAATAAAAATCCCAAATTCAAACTTCTGTTTGCCAGTGGACAAAACATTGCGCTAACGCAAATCGTTATCGATTGGTATCGCCTAGACTTTCCCCTGTACTTTGTCTCGGGCGCGCTCGCCGGAGATAAATCCTCAGTTAAACGGAAGATCCTGGAGCCAACATTCCATGTTAACGCACTTTTTCGTCACGGGTACGGACGCTCGCGTAGGTAAAACCATCGTGACGCGTGCTTTGCTACAGGCTTTAGCCGCGCAGGGGCACTGCGCATTGGGCTATAAACCTATTGCAACCGGGAGTCAGGAACTCGCAGAGGGTATTCGCAATAAAGACGCGGTCATACTGCAAAATTCATCTTCTATTTCTTATCCTTATGAGAAAATAACGCCGCTGGCACTACTCGATGAAGATATTTACGCCAGCGATGTGCCCGATAATGTGTTTGAAATAATGACCTCTGGCCTGAAGTTTATGCGCCAAGGGAGTGATGTGGTGGTGGTCGAAGGCTGTGATGGCTGGAGAACGTTGATCACCCCAGACCGTTTTTATTCCGACTGGGTTCGTTTGGAAAATATCCCGGTTATTTTAGTTGTCGGTATTCAAGAGGGTTGCGTAAGCCACGCCTTATTAAGTGCTCAAGCTATTAATGCCGATGGGTTATCATTAGCGGGCTGGGTGGCAAACCGTATTAATCCTTGCCTTGCGCATTATCAGCAAACCATTGACGCCATTAGTCACAATATTTCAGCGCCATTATTAGGGGAAATTCCCTATTTGCCGCGTGCTGAATCTCGCGATATGGCGAAATATATCGATTTATCCCTACTTCCTATTGGTCACAGCAAGACTGCCTGATCCATTGAAGTGAAGATAAGGTGACCCCCTTTACCCCCGGCAGATGGTTTACATCTGCCGGGGCTTTTTCATTTTGCTTAGCACGTGACCGATAAACCTTCTGCCAATCCCGCTGATATACTGAAAAATTCCTCATCGCCTGAAACATAAGAACAACAGATTAAACCCTATGAATCAGACTGCTTTCGTCCCTTTGGTTAGCCACAAACGCCGCCCACTTATCCTTATCGCCTGCATGCTGTCGATGTTTATGGCGGCAGTCGAAGCCACCATTGTGGCGACCGCCATGCCCACGATTATTGCCGATTTGGGGGGCTTCTCACTGCTCGGCTGGGTGTTTGCGGTCTATCTGCTGACTCAGGCGATCACCGTGCCGATTTATGGCCGACTGGCGGATTTATACGGCTGCCGAAAGGTGTTTTTCATTGGTACTACGCTGTTTCTGATTGGCTCAGTGCTCTGCGGCTTTTCGCCGTCATTGCCGTGGATGATCGGCTTCCGCGCCCTGCAGGGGCTGGGCGCCGGGGCGATCACCCCAATTGCCACCACGCTAATTGCCAACGTATACGGCCCGCAGGAGCGTGCCAAGGCGCAGGGTTATTTGGCCAGCGTGTGGGGCGTGTCGGCGATCGCCGGTCCGCTGCTCGGCGCATTTATTGTTTCGCATTTCCACTGGGCAGTGATTTTCTGGGTCAACGTGCCTTTGGGGTTGTTAGCCATGGCGATCCTGTGGCGCTTCTTACCTGCAGAGAGCCAGCGTAAGCAGCACATTCTGGACTTGGCCGGAACTACCTATCTGACCTTGTCGGTTGCCGCGCTACTACTGGCGATGCTGCAAGCTGAAGCCTTTGGCTATTGGGCCTTGGCGCTGGTTGCATTTGCACTGTTCACCGGCTGGCTGCTGGTTCGCCAAGAGCGCAAAGCCCCGGAGCCACTTTTCCCTCTGGCCCTGTGGCAGAGCAAGGTGATTATCGCCGGGAACATTGGCGGGCTGGTGATTGGTGCCACCATGATGGGAATTAGCGCTTTTTTGCCAACCTTTGTGCAGGGCGTGATGGGTGGAACGCCCTTAGAGGCGGGTACAACACTGGCGCTGATGTCTATCGGCTGGCCGCTGGCGAGTATGCTGAGTGGCAGAATTATGCACGCGACGTCATACCGCGCCACGGCGATGATCGGCGGCCTGCTGCTGGTCAGCGGCAGCCTGATTTTACTGCTGTTATCGCCATCTTCTGGCCTGTGGTGGGCGCGATTAGCGGCCCTGACCATCGGCGCGGGGATGGGCCTGTGTAACACCACGTTTCTGGTTTCGGTGCAAAACGCCGCTGAACCGGCGATCCGCGGCATTGCCACGGCCTCCACGGTATTTACCCGCATGCTCGGGTCGGCGATTGGCACCGCGCTGCTTGGCGCGACCTTGAATCTCAATCTGGAAAAACGCCTGCCGAATATCAGCGATCCGGTGCAGCAGCTGATGGAAAAAAGCCAGCGAGCCAATATCGACTCCACCCAGCTCGGCATTATTACCGACAGCGTGGCGGCGTCACTGCATTGGGTGTTTATCGTGGCGGCGGTGATTTCGGTGTTTGCTCTCGCCGCCGGAAGGTTAATTCCGGCGGGAGAACGCCCGGTGGGCGCGGCGCAGCGGGAAGGGCAGTGACTAGGGCTGTTTGACCTTAAAGCTTTCGTCGAAAGTGTTTTTCACCTCCAGCTTGACCGGCAGCAAGCCCTGATCATGATAGAAATCAGCGGTTTGCTGCTGCTGGGTCTTGGTCTCTTCATCAATGGATTGCCAGAAAGACTTACGGCGCTCAAAGGAGAGACGGGCCGCAGGCAGCGGGAAGCCGATGATTTTGGCTAACTGCTGACTGTACTCATCCAGATGCTGATAAGCCCACACTTGCGAATCGCTCAGGCGCTGCAAGTAGTCAGTAATGGCTTGGCGCTTGGCATTATCCTTCAGCGCAGAATCGGTGGCGGCCAAGAAACTGTTGCCAGACCACAGTCCGCGCCCGTTCACCACCACCCGCAGGTGATCCTGCGTTTCGGCAAAGGCGGTGTAGGGTTCCCACGTCGCCCAAACATCCACTGAACCCTGTGTCAGCGCTAGCTTGGCGTCGCTCGGCGGTAAGAAGCGGAAAGTAACATCTTTGGCGGAAAGCCCGGCTGAGGCCAATGCCTTCAGCGCGACAAAATGACCAATCGACCCACGGTTAGTGGCGATGCTTTTACCTTTTAAATCCGCTGCGGTTTTGATTGGACTGTCCGGCTTGACCAGCAGCGCTGTGCCGTAGGCGTCTGATTTATCAACCGCAATAGCTTTAACCTGCGCCCCGGCGGCCTCGGCAAACAGCAGCGGCGCGTCGCCAATTATTCCTACATCCACAGCCTGCGCGTTGAGCGCTTCGGCAAGCGGCGCGGCGGCGGGGAATTCCGACCATTCAATTTTGTACGGCAGGTTATCCAACTTACCCGCCGCTTCCAACTGGGCGCGCATATTGCCTTTTTGGTCGGCGACGCGCAGCGTGACTTGTTCGGCCCACGCCAAATTCATGCTGCTCAGCAGGGTGGTGGCAACCAGCAATTTTCCCAATGATTTCATTATGGTCATTTTTATACCGTCGATTCGTGTTGAGGGTGTTTTTGAGCCAGACGTGCGGCGATTTTTTTGCGTGTCAGCGGGATCAGCTCTTTGCCATATTCCACTGCGTCATTTAATGGGTCGAAGCCGCGAATTAAGAAGGTGTGGATCCCTAAATCGTAATATTTCAGCAGCGCATCGGAGACCTGTTCCGGCGTGCCGACCAGTGCGGTGGAGTTTGAACCGCCGCCAATCAGACCCGCAATCCCTGTCCATAGGCGCTCGTCGAGGCGATCCCCCTGAGCCACGGCGTTGAGCAGTCGCTCGGCACCGACGCTTTGCGGTTTTGCTGCCTGAGACTGGCCGTTGCGGGCAATCAGCGCGGCGGCTTTTTCGCGGATTACCTCGGCTTTGGCCCAAGCTTCTTCTTCAGTGCGGCCAAGAATCGGGCGGAAGGAGATGCTGAATTCAATCTCGCGCTGATGCTGCGCGGCAGAGGCTTTCACCGCCTGAACGGTTTCGGCTGCGCTGGCCAGCGGCTCGCCCCACAGGGCAAAGACGTCTGCCTGCTTGCCCGCCACGCGGATGGCATCTTCTGAAGAGCCGCCGAAAAATACCGGCAGATGATGATTGAAAGGTTTGATGGCCGAAAAGGCGTTTTCCGCCTGATAGAACTCCCCTTGATGGTCAAAGCCTTTGGCCGAATACCACGCGTTTTTCAGCACATCGATATACTCGTCGGTGCGGGCGTAGCGGCCAGACTTCGGCACAAAGTCGCCGTCGCGGCGCTGCTCGGCATCGCTGCCGCCGCTGATGATATGCACCGCCAAACGGCCATCGAGCAGGTGATCAAGGGTCGCCAGTTTGCGCGCCGCGAGGGTCGGGGCAACAAACCCGGGGCGGTGAGCTAACAGAAAGTGAATGCGCGAGGTGTTGGCACCGGCGTGTGCGGTGACCAGAAAAGCGTCAGGCTGGTCGGAGGCGTAAGCCACCAGAATGCGATCGAATCCCGCATCCTCGTGGGCTTTGGCAAAATCGGCGATATATTTCTTATCGAATATTGGCCCCGTGGCGGGAATTATTTCGGAGGCCAAACGATGGCCGATCATACCAATGAATTGCACGCTCATGGGCTGTCACTCCTGGATTCATAAGTTGCCAGCGCAAAAGCGATGGCAGGAGCGTATTACCTTAGACAGCCTTTTACTATGTTAGAAATTAATTTTTATCATAAGTTAATATAAAAATTGTGCATTAAAGGGATTGAACATTATGCCTGCGGCTGATCGACCGCCAGAGGGGCGAGATCTAACCCTTGGGCAATGGCCGCCGCGAAAGCGTCAATGGCCGGAATTTGGCTGGCGGGCACGTTTGGATAGACCAGCCACAGCTGGCTGCGCGGCGCGAAGTCCTGCAAGCTGTAAATTTGTAGCTGCGGGCGCAGGGCGTGGCGCTCCACTAAGGCTCGGGGCATCAGCCCTAATCCGCGACCTTCGGCAATCAGCGAAAGCTGCAAGGTGACGCCAAAAGCCTCGAGGTTGAGCAGCAGCGGCAGCCCTTGCTCGGTCAACGCGCGTTGCAGCGCGGCGCGAAAACCACAACCTTCCGGATTCAAAATCCAGCCGCGCTGATAGCCTTCTTCCAGCTTACGCAGTGGCGGCACATTGGGGTCATTCGGCCCAACCACCACCAAATCCACCGAGCCAAGTGCCTGACTTTCCAAGCCGGAAGGGAACTGCTTACTGGCGGGGAACAGCACCACTGCGGCTTCCAGCTCTTGGCGCTGAACCCGAAGCAATAGCTCCTCACCCCAGCCGCTGGAGAGGCGTGGCTGCACCTGCGGGAAGTCCGAAGAGAGCATTTTCAGCGCGGGCAGCAGGCTGGTTTCACTCAAACTTTGCGGCACAGCCAGGCGCAGCAGTCCGGAGGGCGGATGGTCCGCCGCCACCAAATCATTCAGAGCTTCGACTTCGCGCAGAATGTTGCGGCACTGCTGAAAGACGCGTTTGCCCATTAATGTCGGCTTGAGAGGTTTGGTCTGCCGATTAAGCAGCGCGATGCCCAGAGACTCTTCGAAGTTTTGCACCCGGCGGGTGATGGCGGGCTGGGTCAGCCCTAACTCTTCGGCGGCGAGGCGAGTAGATTGCAGACGGATCACTGCGACGAATGCCGTCAGATCTTCAATTTTCATAGGTGGAGCAGTCCCTTTAAGTCGCGTCTTAGCAGACGACAATCAGTCCAGCATAAAGCAAATCGGGCGTCTAAGTCGGCACTCACCGCACATTTTTATGTGTGATTTGCATATTAGCTTATCCATAAAATGAATTTTGCTTGGTCAGCGGCGATGCTAGCCTGCAAAAAGGGCTTATCTTAAGGGGCAATTATGACAACTCGACATTACGCGCCGCTACGCGAGTTTTTGGCGTCACTCACTCGACTGGTGAGCGAGCCGCACGGGGAGCAGGAAGTGTTGGCTCAGGGCGCGGAACTTCTGGGCCAGTTGGTCGCCAATGACGTCTGGCTGGATGATGAATTTGCCGTGCCGCATCCCGACCATTATCAGCAATATCTTCTTTATGCCGACCCGCTGTCGCGCTTTTCGGTGGTGAGCTTTGTCTGGGGGCCGGGACAGGTCACGCCAATCCACGATCACCGCGTCTGGGGGCTGATTGGTATGCTGCGCGGGGAAGAGATCAGCCAAAACTATGTGCGAAACGGGCTGGGTGAGTTGGCCGCAGAAGGCCAGCCGGTGCGATTAACGCCGGGGTCCGTCGAGAAGATCTCGCCGTCCGAGTTAGATATTCACCAGGTCAGCAATGCTTTCAGCGACCGGGTTTCGGTCAGCATTCACGTTTACGGCGGCAACATTGGCGCGGTGTCGCGCGCGGTTTACCTGCCGGACGGCCAGCAAAAAACCTTCATCTCCGGATACTCCAATCGCACATTGCCCAATCTCTGGGACCTGTCGAAAGAGCAACATCTATTGAAAGAGAAACAACATGACTAAAACTTCGCCCACGCCTTTACGTCATTTCGCCGAACTGCGCGACGCGCTGCTCAATCAACAAGAAGTTGCCCTAATTGATTTGCGCGAAGAGGCCGCCTTTGCCACCGGGCACCCGCTGTTTGCCGTCAATCTGCCGCTGTCCAAACTCGAGATTGAAGCTCTGGATCGTCTGCCGCGCCGCAACACGCCCATCACCTTGTATGACAATGGTGAGTTTTGGGACGAAGAGCAGGGCATTCGCAAAACCACTCGCGCCATCGCGACCTTCAAGGCGCTGGGCTATCGCGACATCGCGCTGCTGGCCGGGGATTTGGCAGGTTGGCGCGAAGCGGGCGGCGAAATCTTTATTGATGTGAATGCGCCGGGCAAAGCCTTCGGCGAATGGGTCGAACACCATTACCACACGCCATCGTTCAGCGCCGAACAGGTGCAGGCGCTGCAACAGCAAGGGGCTGACATCGCAATTTTGGATGTCCGCCGTTTCGACGAATTCAACACCATGAGCATTCCCGACGGCGTCAGCGTGCCGGGCGGCGAGCTGGTTCTGCGTCTGCGTGACGCAGTGCCGAACCCGCAAACGCAGGTGATTATCAACTGCGCCGGGCGCACCCGCAGCATTATTGGCACGCAGTCGCTGATCAACGCGGGCATTCCCAATCCGGTGGCGGCGCTGCGCAACGGCACTATTGGCTGGACGCTGGCGGGGCAGACTTTGGCACACCAGCAGCAGGCCAGCTTCCCGCCGCTCAGTGCTTCTTCAAAACAGGCGGCGGCAGACAATGCGCAAAACGTCGCCCGTCGCGCTGGGGTGAAATACATTTCAGCCGAAACGCTGGCCGAGTGGCAGCAAGAGAGCTCCCGCACCCTGTATCTGTTCGACGTGCGCACGGCAGAAGAGTACGCGGCGGGGCATTTCCCCGGCTCGCGCCACGTGCCCGGCGGCCAATTAGTGCAAGAAACTGACCACTACGCCAGCGTGCGCGGTGCAAGGATTGTGCTAGCCGATGACCAGCAGGTTCGCGCCGAGCTGGCAGCCTCTTGGCTGGCACAGATGAACTGGGAGGTTGCGGTGCTTGACGCCGCGGCGGTGGATTTCACCGAGCAGGGGAACTGGCAGGCGAAAACGGCGGCGGCTCCGGCTGTCGAAGAAGTGCTTCCTGCCCAGCTACAGCAGTGGCTGGAGGAGGGGAGTACCGGCGTGATTGACCTGACAACCAGCGCCAATTTCCGCAATCGCCGCATTCCGGGGGCGCTATGGACCACACGCGCCAACATCGCGCAGGCCGTGCGTCGCCATCCGGCAGTGTCGCGCTGGGTGGTGACCTGCACCAGCGGGCTGTTAGCACGTTACGCTGTCACCGAAGTGGCGGCGCTCACTGGCTCTCCGGCCTATTTATTGCAAAAAGGCACGGTGGGCTGGATTGACGCGGGACTGCCGCTGGAGCACGGTGATTCTGTATGGATTGAGAATGCGCAAGACCGCTACCGTCGCCCTTATGAAGGCACTGACGTCAGCCCGCAGGCGATGCAGGATTATCTCGACTGGGAATATGGCTTAGTGGCGCAGTTGGAAAAGGACGGGACACACGGCTTTAAGTTATTGCAGGCTTAGCGGGGAAGAGTTAGGGCTCAAAAACTGAGCCCTGTGAACAACATATCAATCAACGACGACCGCGCGGATGCGTTCTGGCGGTCCAGTCGTAGGTTGCCGTCGAGCTTGGTACTGCTTTTAAACGGCGCTTCTCGGCGCGCGCCTTAGCGGCAACTTTCTCTTTTTCTTCCATCAATTTATCAATGTAATTATCTTTGATGCGGTTGGTTTCAGAATTGGTCAGATCACGACCTTGAGCTTTACGGCTCTGATCAAGTAGCGTTTTGAGTTCACGCTGTTCGCTTTCCGTCATGTCTTGCTGGGTCAGTCTTTTCATTGTGGTGCATCCGTGTGAGGAAAGTGACCTTCAGTGTAGCGCCTTTTCGGCCCCTTTCATCTATAAGATTTACTTATTATCCAATTCGCCACGACAGGCATATTCTTTTGTTTAACAATGAAAATGTTAGCTTCTGAGAGAACAAAACATGTCTGTTTTAATGCGCGATACCATCACTCTGCATGACGCAACGATGGCCGATATGGTTCAGGTGCAGGCGATTTACGCTCACCACGTGATCCACGGCATCGCCTCTTTTGAAACTGAGCCGCCATCCCTTGACGAAATGCTCACTCGGCGCGAAAAAGTGTTGAGCGAAGACATGTGCTATCTGGTCGCCAAACGGGATAAACAGGTTTTGGGTTACTGCTATCTGGCACCTTATCGCCCGCGCTATGCCTACCGTTTCACCTGCGAAAGTTCGGTCTATATTGCCGAAGGGCAGCAGGGGCTGGGCATTGGTAAAAGGCTGATGCAGGAAGCTATTCGCCGCGCCACCGAAGGCGGCTGGCGACAGATGATTGCCAACGTCGGCAATAGCGAGAATCTAGGCTCTATTGGCCTACATAAATCGCTGGGATTCCAGACCATCGGCACATTAAAAAGCGTCGGCTTTAAGCACGGCCGCTGGGTGGACACCGTGCTGCTTCAGTTGGCGTTAGGGGAGGGCGACGTCACGCTTCCAACTTCGAAGTCGTGAATCGCCAACGGCGCCTTCTACTCATGCATGCCTGCGGAGAATAGGTTTTATTCATCGCAGGCGTCTACCTCGCCTTGCCGCAATCGCTCAGTATCTCCTCCAGACGAATCTTGTCGATTCGAACTCGTTATCACTGGAGATACCCCATGTCACTACAAGACAAACTCGACGCTTTTAAAGCAGATTTTCTTGCCGGAAAACCGCCTTACAACGCGCCGCCGGAAATTCACCCGATTATGGCGCGGGCGACGGCGGAACTGATCGCCAGCGGACAAGCTGAAAGGGCTGTTAAGGTTGGCGATCGCGCTCCCACTTTCTTGTTGCAGGACGAAAATAATCAGCCCGTTTCTTCCGCCGAATTACTGGCCAGAGGCCCGCTGATTGTGACCTTCTATCGCGGAGCCTGGTGCCCGTATTGCAACATGGAGCTGCAGGCTATCAATGAGGTGCTGTCAGAGATTCAGGCGCTGAATGGTAGCGTGGTGGCGATTTCGCCGCAGACACAGCCCAATAGCCGCAAGGCGGTGCGTAATAACCAGCTGAGTTTCCCCGTTTTGAGTGACGTTAACGGCGAGATTGCTGCGGCATTTGGCCTGCGTTTCCGCCTGCCGGACTACCTGATTGAGCTTTACGCCAATCTGAAGAACGATCTGCCACTGATCAATGATGATCCAAGTTGGACGCTACCGATGCCCGCGCGCTATGTCATTGGGCAGGATGGCGTGGTGCTGTATGCCGAGGTGAACCCGGATTACACCCAGCGCCCGGACCCAAGCGAGCTTCTGCCGGTGCTTAAGCAAGCTGCCAAATAACAAAACTCGCGCCGGAGTTGGTTTAGTCGGGTGGGTTCAACACGCTTTCGACGAAAGCCACAAAGGCGCGGGCCTTAGCGGAAACCAGTCTGCCCGAGGGGAAAACCGCCCACAGATCAACCGGCGGCAACTGCCAGTCGCTCAACACGGCTTGCACCTCTCCCTGAGCCAATTCCGGCGAGAACATCCACTCTGACGTCACTGCCAACCCAAGATGAGCCAGCAGGGTAGTGCGCATTCCTTCGGCGGCGCTGACCCGAACTCGGCCCGAAAGTGATACTTCAACATGCTGATCTTTCTGACGAAAATGCCAGTTTTCGCCACCGCCGCGCTGTGAATAGATAATGGCCTGATGCTGGCTGAGTTCCTGCGGGGTTTGCGGAACTCCGGCGCGGGCGAAATAGGTAGAAGTACCCACCACCCGACGCGGACTTTGCGCGATACGTCGCGCGGTCATGCCGGAATCCTGCAACGCGCCCATGCGCAGTGCGACGTCCATCCCTTCGACAATCAAATCAATGTTGCTGTCACTCAGGCGCAGATCAATATCCAAATCGGGGTGCTGCTCTAGAAACCCGGGCAGCTTTGGCAGGATGTGCATGCGTGCGAAAGTCACCGCCGCGCTGACGCGCAGAGTGCCAGACAGCCCGGCAGAGGCATCGCGCACCGCCTGTTCGGCCTCATCGGCTTCTATCACCGCGCGCTTGGCGTGCTCATAAAATCGCTGCCCGACGTCGCTGGGTGTCAGCCCGCGAGTCGAGCGCAGCAGCAGGCGAACGCCCAGTCGCTCTTCCAATCGGGCAATGGTTTTGGATATCGCCGGTTGCCCAAGATTGAGCTGCTTGGCCGCCATGGAAAATGACCCCGCTTCAACCACGCGAATGTAGGTTTCCATCTCAATTAATCTGTCCACTGCGCCGCTGTCCTTCAGTTCAAATGCCGAGGAAATAGAGTTACCGCACCTTAATACCAGCACAAGGTAGCGGGGCGCAATAGCATTTATTCCTCACAGGAATAAATGCCGAAAATGCCCCAAGATGAGAGTCAATTGCGGAATTTAACGATAATCATTATCATCTTTTCCCTGCCCATTTGATCCCGAGACGTTATGCGTATCACCTGCCGAATGTTGTTGCTTGCCAGCCTGTTAGCCCCGGCGCTGGCCAGTGCTAAAACTGTTGTAGATATCTCTAATCGAACTGTAGAAGTGCCTGATAACCCGCAGCGCATCGTGGTCGGGGAAAGCCGCATGCTCTATACGCTGGCGCTGGTCGAGGATGGCAATCCGGCTAAAAATATTATCGGTTGGCCCGGGGATATGCAGAACCTCGACCCGCAAAGCTGGCAGTTGTATGTCAAAGCTTTCCCGCAAATCGCCCAAATTCCACAAATGGGCAAAAACAATTTCACCCAGTTCAACGCGGAAAAAGTGATTGCGCTAAAGCCTGACTTGGTGATTTTGCCGCGCTACGCCAAAACGCCCACTGACGAAGATCAAATGCTTGGCCGCCTGACACAGGCAGGCATTCCGGTGATTTACGTCGACCTGCGCATCGACCAGCTCAACAACACTATTCCGAGCATCAAACTGCTGGGCGAGGTGCTGAACAACCCGCAGAAAGCGGCGCGTTTTATCGCTTTCTACCAGCAGCATATGAACCGGATTAAAGAGCGCATCGCGGGCTATCACGGCAAGAAAGCCACGGTGATGCTGCAGCTCCAGCTTGGCCGCCGCCAGACCTGCTGCACCACGGTTTCACATGGCAATCTGGCTGATTTGCTGGCCTTCGCCGGTGGCGACAATATTGCCGGAGGAATTTTCAAAAGCGTTTATGGTCAGATGAACCCGGAGGCGGTGATCGCCGCAAATCCTGATGTCTATATCAGTACCGGCATGGGCACGCCGGACGGCAAGTCGGAAGGCAATATTCAGCTCGGACCGTTGGTGTCGAAAGAGCAGGCCGAGAGCAGCTTCCGGCAGGTGATGGACCAGCAGCCGCTGCTCTCCCATTTGCAGGCAGTAAAGAATGGCCGCGCTTACAGCGTCTGGCACAACTTCTACCTAAGCCCTTATCATATGGTGGATGTGGAAGTGTTCGCCAAAACGCTCTATCCGCAACTTTTTGCTGACGTAGATCCACAACAAACCGTCAAAGCCATCTATGATCAGTTCTTGCCGATCCCATTTAGCGGCACCTACTGGAGCCAGCTTCCGGCCAAGTAGACGTTAATTAACAAGGAGTAACTATGAAGTCTTTATCATTGGCGCTGGTGACCGGCGCACTTTTACTCTCAACTCAGGCTATGGCCTCAAGCTCTGATGCATGGGCGCAGCATGACGCCGACGTCAAAGCCGCCTGCATCAAAGCCAGCGGGTTGAAGAATGCGAAACCCTTGGGAGATATCGTGCTTTTTGAGGACAACGTCGGTTCGGCGCTGTTGCTGGAAGGAACTATTCCGAGTAAAAACAATAAGGTGCAGCGTGAGCGAAAACTCTGTCTTTATGAGCGCACTGGCGAACATAAAGTACACATCACTAACGCTGACACCTTAATTGCAGCAACTAAGAAGAAATAACCCTTAGAAATCGACCACCGCGGACAGCACCACGTTGCGCGGTTCGCCCTCGATAACCCGTAAATTCCCCGCGCTGGACGTGTAATATTCCTTATTAAACAGGTTATTAACGTTCAGCTTCAGTTGAGTATGTTTACCCAACAGCGGGGTATCCCAAGCGACAAAGGCATCAGCCACGGTATAAGACGGCATGGTGAAGCTGTTTTCCGGGTCACCCGCGCGGCTACCCACGTAGCGCGCTCCGCCGCCCACGCGAACATCCCCTTGTAACGGTACCCAGCGCAGGGTGTGGCTCAAATACAGCCCACCCATTTGCGTCGGGGCGTTAACCAGACGATTGCCGACGTTCGCCGAGTTGATGTCTTCGGTGATCTCCGTTTTGTCATAGCTGTAGTTGGCGCTGAGGTTCCAGTCTTTCGCCACTTCGCCATTCACTTCCAGCTCCACGCCGCTAGAACGCGCTTTTGGAATGCTGCGCGTCACGCCGTTGATAAACACCGACATGTCTTTTTCATCAATACGGTACAGCGCCAGCGTGGCATCAACCCGTGGTGAAACCTGCCACTTGGTGCCGACTTCATAGGTGGTGCCAGTTTCCGGCTGGGCGACATTGCCGTCATCGTCCGTATCGGTCGACGGCGTGAAGGAGCGACTGTAGCTGCCGTAGAAAGATAAATCGTCGGTCAGCTTATACACCAACCCCAACTGCGGCAGGAATTTGTTGTCACTGTTATCCAGCGTTTCGGTCGGATTGATAAATCCGCTGGAGGCTTTCTGGTTGTAGTGCTGGTAGCGCCCGCCGAGCACGCCGATCCACTGGTCAGTCAGGTGAATACTGTCTTTGAAGTAGACCGATTTGTTAAACAATGTGTTACGCAGGTTACTTTGCGCGTCGCTGTAGGTAGTGCTGTTGGTGATAGGTTCGACGCCATACACCGGGTCGTACATATTCAGCGGGTTATTGCCCTTGCCGCGATAGGAGTACTGTTTGTAGGTTTCGTCTTTCTCGTAATCCACGCCGAGCAGCACGTCGTGGGTCATGCCGAAGATTTCTGGCGTACCAATCCAGTCCCACGCGGTGTAATCGGTTTGATGGTTGAAGCCGCGGTTGGCGTCGGCGCGACGCGACACAATGCCGGTGTCGACATTGACGGCGGTGGCACGAACCTCATTACTGTCGTAGCGGCGCTGCATCCAGCCGTAGGTCAGGCGCGTTTTCCAGTCGGAATTCAGCTCATATTCCCAGGTGGTGTTCAGGCGTTTATTGGTGCCCCAGGCGTGGTTGGCGAGTTCGTCCAGACGGCGCTCATAGGGGATATCCAGCGGCTTGCCGTTGATAAAGGCGGTGCCACGGTCATAAGGAATGTCATATTTGTACTGCTGATAGCTGATGTTGAAGCTGGCTTTTTCGCCATACCAGCTGAGGGAAGGGGCCAGCAGGCTATGCTGGTCTTTGCCGAAGTTACGCCAGTAGTCTTCCGACTGACGTTCGGCAATCATGCGGAAAGCAAAACCGTTGCCCAGCGGGCCCGTGACATCAATCCCGCCCGTCCCGCCACCAAACCCGCCGGTGCTGCCGCTGAGGCGCGTATTCCAGTCATATTGTGGCTTTTTGCTGACCACGTTAATGATCCCGCCGGGGTTCTGGATGCCGTAGAGCAGGGAGGCTGAGCCTTTCAGCACTTCGACATGGTCTGTGGTGGCATTAAATCCCAGCCCCTGATTGCTGCGCACGCCGTCGAGGAAGATTGAACCGTCGCTGTTGGTACCGAATCCGCGTTTTACAAACCCGTCTTCAATCCCGCCCAGCGTGTTGCCCTGAGTTACGCCGCTGACGAACTTCATCGCCTCGTCCAGTGACGTTATCTGGTAATCGTTAATCATCGAAGGCGTGACGACGCTTACCGATTGCGGAATTTCGTTAATCGGCGTTTTGCTTTTGCCAGCAACAGAAGCATCACTGGCACTGTAGTTCGTGGAGTAGGCCGGATTATCGGCGGTAACGGTGAGGGTATCTTCTTTCGGCGCGGATCCGTCAGTCGCCGCCAGCAGCGGAGAGCAATGCAATACTGCCAACGCCAGTACGGATTTTTTGAATCCGCTCGTAGCGAAGTGGTTCTTTTTATGAGTAGACACGTGATTTTCCCTGAAATGCAAATGATAACGGTTTGCATTCTAATTAAGATTTGTGTGATGTGCATCAGGAAAATTTTGTGAAGAGGCGTCTTCACGGGACGCTTGGGGTTGCGACCCTTAAGGTCAAAACCGTGCGCTGCCGCCACACCGGCCTTAAGGTCAGAACCGTGGGCTCGCCGCCCACACTGGCCCAAAGGGTTTTAAACGAAACCCTTTGGAATCCTGCGTTTTTCTGCTGTTGGAAGATCGAGGCTGCGCAGGGGTGGAATGGACGTGTTTCAGTGGCCGCGGTGATCGTCGCGAAGTGCCGCCGCTTAGGCGGTTCCCGAATTTCAGGCTTCGAGCCTTTGGTCTCGAACCATTCATTCGGCGTCACTTCTGAACGCGACCTACTGGCATTTACACCGTGCCGTTTCAGGTGGTTTTTTGGATTTGCTCCATCTCCTCTCAGAGGAGAAGGCAGGGAA
>NZ_JMPJ01000046.1 GCF_000735345.1 Ewingella americana ATCC 33852
AAGGCTCGAAGCCTGAAGCGAAGGCACCGCCTAAGCGGCGACATTTTGCGGTGGATAACGGAAGCCCCTGAAACACGTCCGCCCAACGAGCGAAGCACGCAGTGAAAGAGCCTGGGAGTCCAGGGGGCGGTGGCGATAAGCCGCCCCCTGGTCGGTGTGGGCCGACGCCCACGGTTTTGAATTTGAATTTGAATTTGCGGGATTGGGCTGCAAGCCCAAACTCAATCTACGCTCTCGTACTTAATGTAATGATTTGTGCAGTTAAAATGCCCCACATACTTGAGCTCGCCGCTCGCGCCTTTCGCCGTGAAGGGAACCCGGTAAGTGCCTTTCTCATCCTTCACGTTATCGCTGACAAACGACAGGACAGGGACGGCGGTGCCGATATAGTCTTTATCGTTGCCCCAGTTCGGGATACGGTTTTGCATAAAATCACGGGTAACGGTGTCAATGGCGTTCTGCGGAGTGATGTCTTTACAGGCTTCTGGCGTGGTGCGCTGCATCCACATCGGGTACAGGTATACCGTGCCGAGCATCACGACCATGATAATAAACACGGCTGAAATCATGCCGATTAACACCACTTTGCTTTTATTTCCTACCACGTTCTCTCCTGAGCAGTCTGTGCATAGATATCATGCGATTTATAGACTACGTTGATAATCCAATGTAAATCATAACGTCACAACCGGGCATGTTACGATAGAACGCCCAGCGCTGGGACCCTTTTTTGTTGCCAAGATTGTCTCGCCGGGCAGTGGATATCCTCGCCTAAGACGTTATTTGACGCATTCCGTTACAGAACCTGTGAGCTTTAAGCTTCAGGTCAGTGCTAGCATTTTTTTCATTGCGATCACCACCAGCGTGATCTTGTTTCACATTATCAGGAGAAAGAATGATGAGTCAGAAACCCTCTGTAGCCGTACTGGGTCTGGGCGCGATGGGCCACGCCTTTGCTGCTAACCTGCTGAAAAATGGCTTTGAAACTCACGTTTGGAACCGTACCGCTTCGCGCGGCGAAGCGCTGGTGAAGGCCGGGGCTAAGCAGGGCAAAACCGTGCGCGAAACCGTCGAGGGTGTGGATGTGGTGATCGCCATGCTAGCCGATGGCCCAACCACCCAGTCAGTATTTTCTGGAGATGACGGTCTGCTGGCGGGCTTGAAGCAGGGCGGCATTATTGCCCAAATGGGTACCATTGGCGTCGAAGCGAACGAAGCTCTGATGGCGTTGATCAAACAGCAGCGTCCCGACGCGGTGTTCTTCGACGCGCCAGTCTCTGGCACCAAAACTCCGGCGGAAAACGCGCAGATCGTGGTACTTGCCAGCGGCGACCGCGAAGCAGGCCCGGCGATTGAGCCGGTATTTGCGGCAATCTCCAAAGGGGTGAAATGGCTGGGTGAAGCAGGGCGCGCCTCCAAAATGAAACTGGTGGTCAATGCTTGGCTGATATCCATGATGCAAGGCATCGCCGAGAGCGCGCAGCTGGCCGACGAGTTTGGTTTCACCACTGATGACCTGTGGAACGTGCTGGAAGGCGGCCCGCTGGCACCCGGTTATATCAAAGTCAAAATGGACATGTTCAAAAGCGGCGATTACACCCCGCAAATGCATCTGACTTGGGCATTAAAAGATATTAATCTGGCGCTGAAAGCCGGTGAGAAATTGCAATTACCGCTGATGAACAGCATTAACCAAACATGGCAAAGCGCGGTGGACGCCGGATATGGTGAGCAAGATCTCAGCGTGGTTTACCGTTATTTGGGCGATAAGAAATAATATCGATTAATTATTGAGTTATAAAATCTCCAAGCCCCTCGTCTTAAATAGGCGCGGGGCAATTTCCCTTTAGCAATTAAATGCAAAACCTCTCCCAACGCTTGGCTTTGGCTCAATTCTTCATATTATTGAAAACAAAATAACCAGTTAATTCAATACTCTAACCATTCAGCTTCGCTGGATTAATGGCGTTTTATTGTGCAATAAATTCAGGTCATAACTTAGAGCTTTTAAATATTAGAGCCAGCAACATCGCCGGTGTTAGCGTTATTACAACCCGCTATATCGGAGAAAATGATGAGCACTATTCCATTAATTGATTTTTCCCAATTCGACCAATCTGGGGAATCTCGTGAAAAATTCCTCGCCCAGTTGCGCCACGCGGCGCGCGACATTGGCTTCTTTTATTTAAAAGGCCACGGCATTGATAAACAGTTATTAAGCGACGTGCAACAGGCTTCGCGCGACTTCTTTGCCCTGCCGGAAGAGCAAAAGCTGGCGGTCGGCATGATTAACTCTCCGCATTTTCGCGGCTATAACCGCGCAGCGTCGGAAATCACTCGCGGCCAGCCTGACTGGCGTGAACAGTTTGACTTGGGGGCTGAGCGCCCCGCGCTGAGCATTGATGCCAAAACGCCGGGCTGGGCCAGATTGCAGGGACCGAACCAGTGGCCGGAATCCTTGCCGGAGCTGCGCCCGCTGCTGCTTCGCTGGCAAAAAGAGATGACCCAGATGTCGCTGCGCCTGTTGCGTGCTTTCGCGCTGGCGCTGCACCTGCCGGAAAAAACTTTCGATCCGCTGTATGGCGAGAAACCAAACGAACATATCAAACTGATCCGCTATCCGGGCCACACCGAAGGCCAGAGCGGACAGGGCGTCGGCGCGCACAAAGACTCCGGCTTCCTCAGTTTCCTGCTGCAAGACCACCAGCGCGGACTTCAGGTAGAAGTGGAAGAGGGCCAGTGGGTGGATGCTTTACCGATTGAGGACACGCTGGTTGTGAATATCGGCGAACTGCTGGAGCTGGCGACCAATGGCTATCTGCGCGCCACGGTTCACCGCGTGGTTTCTCCGCCGTCGGGTCAAGATCGCCTGTCATTGGCCTTCTTCCTTGGCGCACAGCTCGACGCCGTGGTGCCGCTGTTCCCGCTCCCGGCTGAGTTAGCCAAGGATGCGCGCGGCCCGGCCAGCGATCCGCTCAATCCGCTGTTCCGCGACGTCGGTTTCAACTACCTCAAGGGGCGTCTGCGTTCGCACCCTGACGTGGCCCAGCGCTTTTATGCTGACATTCTGGCAGCTACTGCCTGATTTGCTTACCAACGGATCGACATTTTCTACACACCATCAATAACAATAAGGGTCACACCATGCTCAAAACTCTGGTCACACGTATTTCTGCGGCAGCTCTATTGGTCGCGTCAGTTTCTGCCTATGCCGCTGAACCCCTGCGCGTGGCGGCGGACCCCATTCCGCACGCTGAAATTCTGGCGTATGTGAAAAAAATCGATCCGAGCTTGGATCTGAAAATCATTGAGATCACCAATGGGGTGAATTCCAACGAACTGCTGGCCCACGGCGATGTGGATGCCAATTACTTCCAGCACGTGCCGTATTTGCATTCGCAAGAGCAGGCGCTGGGGGTGAAGTTTGCCGTGGCGGCCACGGTACACATTGAGCCGCTGGGCGTTTACTCCAGCAAATACAAGAGCTTCAAAGATGTGCCGGACAACGCCAAGGTCGCGGTGCCAAATAACGTGACTAACCTCAGCCGCGCGCTCTATTTACTGCGCGACCAGGGCTTAATCACCCTGAAGCCGGGCTTTAACGATCCGGCGAAAGATCAGGCCACGCCAAAAGACATCGCGGATAACCCGAAACACCTGAAAATTTTGGAAATTGAGTCGCCGCAAATCCCGCGCTCTTTGGATGATGTCGATCTGGCGGTGATCAACGGCAACTACGCCCTTGAGGCGGGACTGAGCCCGGCGAAAGACGCGCTGGGTCTGGAAAAAGCCCAAGGCAACCCTTACGCCAACATTCTGGTGACCACCGAGAAGCTGGCTTCTGACCCGCGTATCAAGCAGTTGGCGAAAGACCTCGAATCACCACAGGTGGCGAAGTTTATTGCTGATAAGTATAACGGTTCAGTGATCCCAGTGGCGGCGGCAGGCGATAAATCATGATAGTCGCCGAACATCTGACCAAACAGTACGCCGGACAGGGCGCCGCCGCGCTACAGGACGTCTCCCTGACCATCAACGACGGGGCAGTGTTCGGCATTATTGGCCGCAGCGGCGCGGGGAAAAGCACCCTGATCCGTTGCCTGAATTTACTAGAGCGGCCCGATTCGGGCCGTATTCTTGTTGATGGCCATGACCTGACCACTCTGAACGACGCCGAGCTGCGCCTCCAGCGCCAGCGTATCGGCATGATTTTCCAGAACTTTAATCTACTTCACGCCCGCAATGTCAGCGACAACGTGGCGGTACCGCTGCAAATCGCCGGCGTGGGGCGCGCCGAGCGCAAAAAGCGCGTGGCGGAATTGCTCGATTTAGTCGGGCTGAGTGACAAAGCGCAGGCTTTCCCGTCACAGCTCTCCGGCGGGCAGAAGCAGCGCGTGGGCATCGCCCGCGCCTTGGCGGCTAGACCAAATTATTTGCTCTCCGATGAAGCGACCAGCGCATTGGACCCGGAAACCACCGACTCCATCCTCGCGCTGCTGCGCAGCATTAACAAGCAGCTCGGGCTGACTATTGTGTTGATCACCCACGAGCTGAACGTGGTGAAGTCCATCTGCGACCACGCCGCGCTGCTCTCAGGAGGAAAAGTGCTGGAGTCTGGCGCTATTTCCCAGCTGCTGGCTGACCCGCAATCTTTGCTGGGCAAGGCGCTGATGCCGGACTGCGGGCTGCCCGAAGCCGTGCCAAATCCGCTGTTGCCGGTCGCCGAACTCACCTTCTATGACACCTTGCTGGCTTCGCCGGTGCTCAGTTCGCTGGCCCAGCAGCACGGCGTCGGCGTGACCCTGTTTGGCGGCGGCGTGGAGTCGATTGCCGGGCAGAGAGTCGGACGTTTGCGCGTCGGCTTCCAGCCGCCAACCGGCGGGGTAGATTTGAGTGAAGTGATGCTGTTCCTCAACCAACGTGGAGTGAAAGCCGAATGGGTGTAAGAAACAGTATGGCGTGGGATGACCTTTACGATCTGGTGCTCAACGCCACCGGAGAAACGCTGTATATGGTGGCGCTGGCGACCATTTTTACCCTACTGGTTGGCCTGCCGCTGGGCGTGCTGCTGTTTATCACTCGCCGTCAGGGTTTAACGCCGTCGCCAAAACTGAGCGCGGTGCTGGGTACTATCGTCAATATTGGTCGTTCGCTGCCGTTCGTGGTGCTACTGATTGCTCTGATCCCACTGACTCGCTGGGTGGTCGGCACGACGCTTGGCAGTACGGCGGCGGTAGTGCCAATCACCCTCGGCGCCATTCCGTTCTTCGCGCGGATTGTCGAAAATGCCTTGGATGAAGTGGATAAAGGCCGCATTGAAGCCATTCAGGCAATGGGTGGCGGGCTGCGTTATGTGATTTTCACCGTGCTGCTGCCCGAGGCGCTACCCGCGCTGCTGGCGGGGGTGACGCTGACTATCGTGATGCTGATTGGCTTCTCCTCAATGGCCGGGGTGATTGGCGGCGGCGGGCTAGGGGATTTAGCCATTCGCTACGGCTACCAGCGCTTTAACAATCAGGTGATGGTCGCCACCATCGTGATGCTGGTGCTGTTAGTGCAAATCATCCAAACCCTCGGCGATCGGATCGTGCGCTCGCTGGCACACCGTCGCTAAACACTTTTCTGCCAATATCTTCCCTCAATATGCCCGGCCGCCGCTGTTTGCCGCCGGGTTTACCATTTCCCCCAATGATGAACCTTTAACCTGTCGGCGCGGAGTCAACCCGCAGCGAAAAGTCTATGTGCTACAGTTAATGTTCCATGTGAAACATGACGTAAACCACCAAGGGAGTATTTATGACCAAGGTCGCAATAGTCGGAGCACACGGTCAAATTGGCCAGTTACTTATCAAGCATCTGGTCGCGCAGGGGCTGGGTGCCGTCGGTATCGTTCGCAAAGAAGAGCAGGTTCCCACCATGAAGAAGTTGGGTGCCGAACCCGTGCTGTTAGATATTGAAAACGCCACCGCCGATCAGTTGGCAACCTGCCTGCAAGGGGCCGATGTCGACGCCGTGGTCTTCGCGGCAGGCGCGGGCGGAGGTTCTTCTGCCGAGCGTAAGCGCACCGTGGACTACGCCGGTTCGGTACTGCTGGCCGAAGCCGCGCACTTGGCAGGCGTTCGCCGCTATGTGCAAATCTCAGCGATTGGCGTCGATAACCCAATCAAACCGGACACTGACCCAGTGTGGAAAGCCTATATTGAGGCAAAACGCGACGCGGATATCGAGCTGAAGAAAACCGGCCTCGACTGGACCATTATCCGCCCCGGCCCGCTGACTGACGATCCCGCCACTGGTCTAGTGACACTCTCCCCAGACGCCGGGCGCGGTGAAGTCACCCGCGAAGACGTGGCATTAGTGGTCGCCGCCGTCTTACAGGCACCAAGCTCAATTGGTAAACAGTGGGAGTTACGCGGCGGTGAAACACCAATTCGGGATGCAGTGACTCAGTGATTGTTAGGTTTTACCCCTGAGCACAATGCAATAAACCTCACCCCAGCCCTCTCCTTAAAAAGGAGAGGGAGTTAATAAAAATCATAAGGTTTTCAACGGTTCCTGACGGCGGAAGAAGGCAATAGCCGCGCCGAGACACAGCACGTAGCCCATAAACTCAGTCCCTTCCTCGACGATATTCTTCACCGTGCGGACATACTCATCCTGCATCACGGCTCGCCACACTTCATTCATGCCGAACAGCCGTGAGAACACCAGAATCAGCACCAGACCGCAGACAATATAGTGGCAGGCCGGGTGAGCGAGAAAGGCCGACAGCCCGCGGGCCGTGGTCTTTGGCGTGATGGCGGCCCAAATCACACAATAGACGGCGAGCAGGCTGGCGAAATAGACCCAGGCACCTAAGTGGATCAGGTCAAACAGCGCGTCCAGTTCGCGGATAAACATACAGCCGAAGAAGCCGCCGATCAGCACCATGCCGCCGCGCAGCGCGGGGTGGCGTTTGGCTTGAAGGAAGAACAGGGCGGATGTGCCTAACAGCGCGACCTCCTGCAAGATTTCGGTGGCGGAAATCTCACCCACCTGATTTTTGAAAATGCCCACGTCGAGATAGATAACCCCGACCACCAGAAGAGCCCCAGCGCTCAGTAATAAAAAGTTAACCACGTGCCGTAAAATGACTTGTTTCATTTATAGTTTTCCCGTGTCTGTTCAATGAATCTTCTCCTCGCTACGGGCGCGACGAAAAGTCTGAAAAGGATACGGATGAGAACTATTATCTGCTGGGCAAACCGTGCTGCAATGATAAACTGAGGTGACAATACGTGCCTTTTTGCGGCTAGTATTAGGTTTTCACCCGCACCATGCGATCACTGTCAGTCATAGAACACGAGGCATCCGGTTTTAATGAGCAATCAACCCACTACCGCAAAACAGCTGGAAGTTCAGCGTATTGTCGACGTCCTTTCCAAAGCCATTGCTCAACACCGTTTGCGCCCCGGAGCTCGCCTGATTGAAGCGCAGATTGTCGAAGCACTGAATGCCAACCGTAACCACGTGCAGGTGGCGCTGCAGCGTCTGGCGATGCAGCGCATCGTCACTATCGAACCAAACCGTGGTGCCATGGTGGCTCAGCCGACAGCCAAAGAAGCGCGGGAAGTGTTTACCGCCCGCCGCGCCATCGAGCGCGCGATTGTCGAAACCATCACCCCTGATTTGATGCGTCGCCACCGTCACCGTATCACTAGCCATTTAAAAGGCGAGCGCGAAGCCACCAACTCCACCGACCGCCGCGCTATCGTGCGCGAACTCAGCGAATTCCACCTGATGCTGGGCGAGATTTGTGGCAACGAAGTGCTGAGCGAAATCCTCAACAACTTGATGGTGCGCAGCTCGCTGATTGTCGCGCTCTACCAGCGCAATGACGTGCCTTCCTGCCAGTCTGACGAGCATCAGGCGATCATCACCGCGCTGGAAGCTGGCGATAACGAGCAGGCCGCCGCCGTGATGATTGAGCATCTGGATGAGCTGGAGCAGCAGTTAGCGCTGGAAGAAAGCTCATCAAGCGATGTGAATCTGCGTCAGGCTCTGGCCGACCTGTAATCGCTTCCCCCCACTGCTAACGATTGAATCAGGGAGATGTTGAATGACTCATGTGACCTTCCGCAAAGCCACCATTGCGGATCTTCCCGCCATTGTTGCACTTTTGGCCGACGACATTTTGGGCCAGCAACGGGAAGACAGCAGCGTTCCCCCGGCGCAAGTGTATGTCGATGCGTTTAACGCCATCGACGCCGATCCCAACCAGCTGCAAGTGGTGGCGGTGAATGGCGAAGAGGTGATAGGGACTCTGCAGCTCACCTTCACGCCGGGCTTGGCGCGAAAAGGTGCGTGGCGCGGGCAAATCGAAGGGGTGCGGATTTCCCGCCACCATCGCAGCGCGGGAATAGGTGAGTTGATGTTTGCGTGGGCGATTGAAGCCTGTAAAGACAAAGGCTGTAAGTGGGTGCAGCTGACAACCGATAAACAGCGCCCTGACGCGCACCGTTTCTATGACAAGTTAGGTTTTGTCGATAGCCATATTGGTTATAAATTGGCGCTCTAAGAGCGCCATATCATCACTTATTTGGCTGGTTGGAAGACGTAATGATCGCCTTTCGCCACGATGTAGCCGACGCCGGGGAACGGGAAGTGCGGCGCGAAAATCAACTCATGGTCAGCCGCCAGTTGCGCTAACAGCTTCTCGCGGCTGGCGATACCTTCAGCGCGATCGTTGTCATAACTAATCGCCCATTCAGGTTTAGCCAGCGAAACAATCGAGCTGTGGGCTGAATCACCAATATCATAAATCCGCGCCTTGCCCGAGGTTATCTGGTAGCCCACGTGGCCCGGCGTATGGCCTTTCAGCGAAACGGATTGAATACCGTCCAGCACCTTGTCACCCGGAGCAAAGGTCTTCACCTGCGGTTTAATGACCTTCACCAGATCGGCCATTTTCGGCATGCCTTGCAGCCACTGCCAGTCCGGCGCAGAGATTTTCACCACCGCGTTAGGGAACGCCTGCTTGCCGTCGGCTGTCACCAAGCCGCCAATATGATCGCCATGAACATGGGTGATCAGCACATCGGTGATCTGCTCCGGTGTATGTCCCGCCTTCGCCAAACTCTGGATTAATGCGCCCTGAACGGACGGGCCTAGTCCGGTGTCGATCAAGATGTTTTTCTTGCCGTCTTTGATCAGCAACGCATCCACGCTGAGCTCAATTTTATCTGTCTCTGCTCCGGCAGATTTCAACACATCTGCCACGGCTTTCGGGCCGACGTCCACCCCAAGCACTTTGCCGTCATTAGGCAGGGCATTATTTTTGTCTAAAAGCGACGTAACTTCTAATTTACCAACCTGAAAGGTTTTGTAAGCCGGGGCGTTATCCGCCCACGCGCTGAACGCCGAACAAGCCATTAACACAGCGGAAAAAATCAGGGTTTTCTTCATCTTTAGTGTTCTCAACATGAATGTCTCTGGGCCATGGAGCAAAGGACAAAGCCGAAATTAACTTTATCTATCCTTTTAGATAATAGTCAAATTGATGAAAAACATGAGAAATATAATTAATTTCGATATCGCTCAGGGCTTGTCGAGCAAAGCCAGAAAATTCGCCAGCGTCGCAGCCACCGGCTGTGTATTGGCAAAGAGCATAAAGAGGGCAATTTCGGCCTGCGGCGTTGCATCACTGAGTGGTAGGAAGCGCACTTTGGCATTCGCGGAATCATTCGCCACCGATTCAGGGACCAGCGCCAGACCAAATCCGCAGGAAACCAGTGCTATCAAAGTGCTGATTTGCGCGGCCTGCTGCACGATGCGCGGGTAGAAACCGGCACTTTGACACAGCTGGATCAACTGCTGGTAGTAGCCTTCGCCGAGCTGCGGCGGGGTGAAGACAAAGTCTTGGTCGGCTAAAGCACAGAGATTAATCTCGCGCTGGGCGGCCCGCGGATGCTCGGCAGGCAGGGCAACGACAATCTTTTCGGTCAGAAAAGGGGTCAGCTTGCCGTGCCGCAACTCCACGGCGGGCTGGCGAATAAAGGCTAAGTCGGTCTCTCCCTGTTGCACTGCTCGGATTTGCATCGCCGACGGCATCTCTTTGATCTCCAACTCAACCTGCGGATAGCGTTGCCTGAACTGGCTCAGCGCGTTGAGCAACCTCGGATAGCCCGCGAGAGAAACCGAGCTAATGGTCAGCTTGCCCGCCAATCCCTCGGCCACCTTGCGCACGTGACTGATTTGCTGGTCGAGAGAGTGCAGCAGGCCGCGCGCGCTGTGCAGAAAAGCGCTTCCCGCCGGGGTCAGCGCCACGCCACCGCGGTCGCGAATTAATAGCGTGACGCCCAGCTTTTCCTCTAATTGCCGCACGGCCACGCTCAACGGCGGTTGCGACATATGCAACAACTCGGCAGCGCGGTGGAAGTTAAGGGTCTCAGCCACGGTCACGAACTGCTTCAACACTCTGGTTTCAATCATTTTTATTCTCGATTAGACGCGGCATAGATACATGATAGGTGAGTGTAGCTCATGACATGATATTAATTTCGTATCAATGGCGCGAGTCAACGGTATTCAACTTTTGTTCGCCAACTCGCTAGCCTTGGGCTTCAAAACTTAACTCAGGGAGCATCAGGATGGAATTTACCGACAAAGTTGCCGTCATTACCGGCGGGGCGCGTGGACTAGGGCTGGCTTATGCCAAAGCCTTGGCGAAACGCGGGGCGCGGGTGGTGCTAGGCGACGCGGGCGCTGACAATTCGGGCCAAGGCAGCGATGCCAGCGTGGTGCAACAGGCGGCGCAGGCGCTTGAGCAGCAGGGCTTTCAGGCGCGGGCGCATCAGGGGGAATACTCTCAGGAGGCGGATTGCCAATCGCTGATTGCCATGGCTGTCGAGGCGTTTGGCGGTGTTGATATCATTATTCATAACGCTGGATGGGTGGATTATCAGCCCATTGAGCAGACCGACAGCGCATTCCTAGAGCGCGCACTGGGTATCAACGTTTATGCCCCGCTGTGGTTGTGCAAGCACGGCTGGCCACATCTGAAGAGATCGGCCTGTCCGCGCGTGGTGCTCACCACCTCGGACCGCGCCATGTTCGACGAGTACGCGCAGGTCGGGCTGGCAGGCTACGCGGCGGGCAAAATGGCACAGATTGGCATTATGAATGCGCTGGCGCTGGAGGGGAAACCTGCGGGAATTCTGGTCAACGCGATTTCACCGGTGGCCAAAACGCGGATGTGGGGCGTGCAGGGAACGCCGACCACCGATCTCACCCCAGAGTCAGTGGTGCCGGGCGTGCTCTATCTGGCTTCGGGGGAATGTCGCGAGAGTGGCTACGTGCTGCGTGCCAGCAACGGCCAGTTCACCGCCACCCGTTTTGTCGAGAATCAGGGCGTGGATTACCCGCTGGATTTAGCGCGCATTGCCGTTGAAAACGCCGAAGACTTTGCCGAACGCTGGTCGCAGATTAAGGAGCGATAAAAATGGCAGTTACCACGTCAATCAGCCATTTTGTAGGGGTTCAGGCTACGCTGGGGGAAAGCCCAGTATGGGACATTGCACGACAGACGCTGTACTACATCGACATCACCGCCGGGTCGATTTTCGCCATCAAACCGGGCAACCAGCATACCGAGGTCTATCGCTCCGCCGGGCGCGTGGGGGCCTTAGCCCTAACGCAGGCCGGCAACCTGATTTTCACTGAAGATGCCCACGTCGCCTTGCTGACCCTTCCTGCAAGACAGGTGGTCACCCGCCTCGGCGAGGCCAGCAGCAATCAGACTTATCGCTACAACGATGGGGCCTGTAGCCCACAAGGGCAATTTATTAGCGGATTGATGGATGAACGCCATTCGGCGCAATCTGGGCGTTTGCACAGCTATGGGGCTGAAGGCAAAAAGCGGGTTTTGCTCAGCGGCATGGGCCTTCCCAACGGCATTGCTTGGTCGGCCGATGGCGGCACAATCTACTTTGTTGATTCTGTCGCGCAGGCGATTTATCAGGCCCCGTGGCCTCTAACCAAAGGCCAGCCGCTGCAACCACGCGTGTTTGCCCACACGCCCGCTGAACTTGGCAGACCCGATGGTATCGCCCTCGACGTAGACGGCAATCTGTGGGTTTGCCAGTTCAACGGCGGCTGCCTGCTACATTACAGCGCCAGCGGCCAACTGCTGCGCAAAGTCGAGCTGCCAGTGCCACGCCCGACCAGCTGCTGTTTCGGCGGCGAAGAGCTTAAAACGCTGTACATCACCAGCGCCCGCTTTGGCATGAGTGAACAGGAGCTGCGGCGTTTCCCGCTGTCCGGCGATATCTTCCAGCTCGGGGTGAGCAGCGCCGGGCTGGTGCCGCACGGCTTCGACGATGCGCAATGGCTTACGAATTCATCGCAAACAGCAGCCTCGCCGCCGGGCGCTCAAAGGTCTTTCTCCCGGCTTTGAAGGCCATTAAGGGCTGGCTAATTTCCGCAATAACCGCCGAGGGCGAAGGGGCGTCAAACACCACGAAATCTGCATGGCAGCCGGGGGTTAAGCCATAGTTTTCTAGCCGCAATATCTTGGCCGACTCGCTGGAGACCCAAGCCAGACAGCGCAGCAGCTCGCTGGCAGTGCCTAGCTGAGTGACATTGGCGAACAAATTGGCCTGCCGCACCAGCGACGCGTCGCCATAAGGCGTGAAAGGGTTACCAATATTGTTGCTGGAAATGGAGCAGGTGACGCCACAAGCGTCTAAACGCGCTAATGGCGCAACGCCGCGCGGCTTATGGTGAAAATGCTCGCGGCCGGTGAGGAACAAGTCGGTGGAGGGCAGCGAGGTGACCTGTACGCCAGCCTGTGCCAGTGCGTCTCCCAAGGTGTCAATGCGCTCAGCCGGAAGTGCCGAAAGCTTGGTGACATGGCCGACGGTAACCCGGCCAGCGCGCTGAAAACGCCGGGTGCATTCAATGACTTTTTCGAGGGTCATACCCTCCGGCGACAGGTCGAAATCGAGATGGAAATCCAGACAGCGGTCATAGCGGGCCGCCAATTCAAACAGCCTTTCGATTTGCCCTTCAGGGTCGCTGTCGGTGTAAGGGCAGCCTCCCAGCACCTCGGCCCCCAGTTCTAACGCCCGACAGAGCAGGGCCTCTGTGCCGGGGTTATTCAGCAAACCTTCTTGCGGAAATACGCAAATCTCTAGGGTGATGGCGTGGGCGAAATCCGTCTGCAAACGGCGAATCGCGTTAAAGCCGGTGAGTCCAATCTGCGGGTCGATCTCCACATGGGTGCGCATATAGCTGGTGCCCTGAACTATCGCCTTATGCAGCACGTTTGCGCCGCGCTGGTAAACATCCTCTTCGGTGAAGTCGCGCTTGGCCTGCCGGGTCTGCTCCACGGCCTCGCTCAGGGTTCCCTGCTGCAAATCGCAGCGCGACATAATGCAGGCTTTATCCAAATGAATGTGCGTCTCCACCAGACCGGGCAGCACCATGGCACCTTGTAAATCCACCGTCTGGTATTGCGCAGAACTCGGCGCGCTGACGAATTTCCCGTCTTCAATCCACAGGGTGGCGTTTTCCTTATCGGCCAAACGGGCGTTAACGATTCTCAGGGTAGGTTGAAAAGGACGGTTCATTTTTTTCTCTCCTCTTGCTAGCATTAGCATAATTATTGCTAGCAATATGGGTGCCATTATTCATAAGGTGGAAGATAGTCGATAAACCGCCACTTCTGCCAAAAATGGCTAAGATTTCGCACTGTTAGCGGGCGAGCCTTGCACCATCAGCACTCATTTTGCTAAACGCACTATTCTCTGAGAGGAAAAAAACTATGACACAGCTTCATCCAGCGGTAGAAATTGTTAGCAATTTCCTAGAAGCCTCTATGGCTCCGGATCCGGTAAAAGCCGCCACTTATATGGCCGACGACGTGGTGATCACCTTCACCGGCAAACGCGTAATGCCAGACGCTCACCACATCACGGCGTTTAACGGCGCGCGCTACGCGTGGGTGAAAAAGTCCATCGGGCAATATGACTGGATGGAAAAAGAGGACCACACCGTGGTCTATTCTAACGGCACGCTGTACGGCGAATGGCCAGACGGCAGGGCGTTTGCCGGTAACCGCTATGTCGATCGCTATGAAATCCGCGACGGAAAAATCACCCGCATGGATGTCTGGAACGACAGCGCGGAGTGGATTTTAGCGCCTGAGATTTCGCAAAAAGCCTGACAATGCTGGGGAGGCGACTCCCCAGCATCTCCTTGGTTAAGCTCGCTTGACGCTGAATGAGGGTCGGAATATCTCTGCCACCGGCGGGTGCAGGAAGCTGCGCTCGGGGTAGGTTTGCATCAATTGCTGAAACTGCTGGTGCGCCTGATGATGCAGCTGGTCGAGATCAACTTGGCGCTTCACCAGTTGGCGATCCCACAGCACTTTCTCCCCGGCGATAATCACGTTTTTCACATCACGACCGTTGCCGTTGATCACCATTGCAGTAATGGGGTCGAACACTTGGCCCATCGCGGGCTGGCTGAGGTCATAAAAGACAATATCGGCCTGAGAACCCGCGCAGAGTCGACCTAAGTCTGGGCGGCCCAGAGCCTCCGCGCCTCCCAAGGTTGCCATGCGATAGTAGTCGGCGGCGCTGGCGGCGGAGACATTGCCGGTCACCACGCGGCTTAACACCGTGCCCATGTGCATATTGGTCACCATGTCCGGCGGGAAGGTGTCAGTGCCGAGGGCGATATTCACCTTGGCCTGCTTCAACGCGGTGTATTGCTCCATATATTTAGCATGACGCCCGGAAACCAGCGGGCAGGCGACAAGCGAAGCGCCAGAGGCCGCCAGCAAGGTGATATCCTGCTCGATGCTCTGCGCACTGGGATCCTTGCCGCCCAAAAACTGGCCGTGGGGCAGCAGCATGTGGCGATGCAACAGGCCGAAATCCTGCAATACCTGCAATGAGCTGCGCCCGCCAAAGCGCGCCGCGACTTCATTCACTTCCAGCTCGCTTTGGCAGCAGTGCAGGCGAGTCGGGCACTGCAACTCAGCCACCGCCTGACTCAGGGCGCACAGCAGGCCGTCGGTGCAGCCTTCAATGCGATCCGGCGCCAGCGCGGCGCTCAGCGTCGGCGTGCCGCGACGGCGGATCTCTTCGGCAAAGATCACGGCATCGTCCAGCCCCTGTAAGCCGCGCTTTTCATCAAAACGCGCACCAATGCGCCCGTCGGCCTCCACCACGTTGTGGCCTGACATAAAGGCCGGGCCGAGCCACAGGCGTATCCCTAATGACTCGGCAACGTCCGCCGCGTGGCGGTATTCGTCGAGATCTTCAGCCCATTCGCGATACAAAATCGAAGTGATCGGCAGCGCGCTGGTGATGCCATTGAGCAGCAGGTGAGTGTAAGCATAAAGCTTGTTGAAGTTGAGCTGTTCGCGGCTGAGTAAATCGCGCCGCGGCCAGTCTGCCGCCACCACGCGGCCTTTTTGCCAGCCGGGCTGATTATCAAAACCCAGCACCGTGGTATCAAGGTCGCCAAGGGCATCGAGATCGACAAAGCCGGGGCCAACCAGCGCGTGGGGCGCGCTGATTTCCTCATCCACCGCGCCCGAATAGCCGTGGCCGACAAATAACACTTTGTCGGCCTGATAAACCACTTCGCCGTGCTCATACAGCTGGTGATCCCCTTGAGCATAACCCACCACCCAGCCCGCCCGAATGCGGGTAACGCGCTGCGTCGTCATCAGAATAAGCACTCCCCGGCATCGACAATTACCTTGCCGTGTTTAATCACCGTGTGTGGGGCGTTCAGCGTGACGATGGCCTCGGCCGCCACGCGGGCCTCGGTCAGCACCAGATCGGCGCGACATCCCACCTCTATGCCATAATTTGGCAATTTCATCACTTTCGCACCGCCATAGGTGATGGATTCCAGCGCGTGCAGCATCTCGCTGTCTTTGCGCCAGCGATAGCGCAGGCCGACCGCCATCGCGCGATAGAGCATGTCGCCATTGCCATAAGGGTTCCAAGTGTCGCGCACGCCGTCGTTGCCGGCGCAGATATCAACGCCCGCGGCGCGCAACAGCAGGTAAGGCGGCACTGCGACGTCCACCGGCGCGGTAGTTGCAATGGAAATATTCAACTCGGCCAGCTGTTCGGCGAAGATCTTCTGCTGCTCAGGCTCAACCATGCCGAGACAGAAGGCGTGGCTGATGGTCACCTTGCCCGCCAGCCCAAACTCGCGGGTTTTGGCAATGATACGCTCGACGCTAAACGCGCCCATTTCGCCGCGTTCGTGCAGGTGGATATCTACGCCTTTGCCATATTCTGCCGCCAGCCGGAAAATAATATTCAGATGGGTGATCGGGTCTTTTTCATACGAGCAGGGGTCCAGCCCGCCAATCAGGTCTGCGCCCATTTTAAGCGCCTGCTCGAGGTGCTGCTCGGTGCCGGGGCTTTGCAAAATGCCGCTTTGTGGGAAGGCCACGGTTTCGATTCCCACCAGATGCTTCAGCTTCTCTTTGGTTTCCAGCACGCCCTCGACGTGTTTGACGCCGATTTCGTTGTCGACATCAATGTGGGTGCGGATAAACGAGGTGCCGCGACTGACGCAGTGGCGCACGATGCGTTCCGACTGTAACTGCGAGTTAAAGTCATTTTCGCGGCGGAATTTGCGCTCATTGGCGATAATCGCCTCCAGATTGCGCGGCAAATCATTCTCATACCACTCCTCGCGCCCCCACAGGCTTTTATCGATGTGGGCATGGCCGTCAATAAATCCCGGCAGCAAAAGCTGGTTTTTACCATCTAGCCGTTGCGCGGCTGGCGCGGCTAAATTCGGCCCAATCTGGCGGATCACGCCATCTTCAATCAGCACGTCGACGCGCTCTTTCGGCGCGGTGTAGAGACGCACATTGCTTATCAACAAACTCATGATTTCTCCTTATAGGCTTTGGGTCAGCACCTGCAAATGGGGGCGGGCGACCAGGGTCGGATGGTGGCACTCAATATGGTGTTGCTCTGACAACGCGCTCACCGGCGGGGTTTCGCGGCGGCAAAGGTCGGTAGCCTGCGGGCAGCGTGGGTGGAAAGCACAGCCCACAGGCGGCGCGAGCGGGCTGGGCACGTCGCCGGAAATCGGCTGGCGCTCGCCGTGCTGGCCGCCAATTTTAGGAATCGCGTCAATCAGCATCCGGGTGTAAGGGTGGCCGGGATGACGGAAGATTTCATCCACCGGCCCCAGTTCGACAATTCGCCCGAGGTACATCACCCCGACGCGGTCGGAGAAGTGCGACACCACCGACATATTGTGGCTGATAAAGAAGTAGGTCAGCCCCAAGTTGTCCTGTAAATCGCTCATCAGGTTCAGCACCTGAGCCTGCACCGAGACGTCGAGCGCCGAGGTGGGTTCGTCGCAAATCAGAAAATCGGGCTGGGTCACCAGTGCGCGAGCAATAGAAATGCGCTGACGCTGGCCGCCGGAAAACTCATGGGGAAACTTAAACATATCCGCTTCGCTCAGGCCGACCTGTGACAGTGCCGCAGCCACCTGCGCCCGGGCCTGACGCACATTGCCGACCCGATTCTGTAACATCAGCGGCTCGGCAATAATGCGTTCAATGCGCCAACGCGGGTTGAGGCTGGCGTAGGGGTCTTGGAAGATCATCTGAATGCCGCGACCGGACGCCGTACTGCCCGCCGTTAATGGCCTTCCTGCGTGGTGGATCTGCCCCGACGTCGGCTGATAGACACCCGCCAGCGCGCGGGCCACGGTGGATTTTCCACAGCCAGATTCGCCCACCAGACTGAAGGTTTCCCCCTGATAAACCGTAAAACTGATGCCGCGCACGGCCTGTAACAGCGCCTTTTGCTGGCGTTTCAGCAATCCAGAGAGGCTGGAAGCGCCAACCTCAAAGTGAATGTGCAGGTCTTGCACCTTCATCAACGCGTGGCGGGCCGCCGGGGCCTCTGCCGCAGGGATTTCAGTGAGCGTTGGCGGGGCGGTAGGCAATAATGTTTGGGTATTCATCGGCAACTCCTTCACAGATTCAGGCAGGCGACTTGCGACAATCCGCTGACGTCGAGTGTCGGCTGCTGCGTGCGGCAGTGGTCAGTGCATTTCACGCAGCGCGGATGGAAAGCACAGCCGCCGGGCAGTTGGTTGAGTCGCGGCATCGCCCCGTCAATCTGCGCTAGACGCGGGCTGCGCTCGGTCAGGCTAGGAATAGACGCCATCAGCCCACGGGTGTAGGGGTGCTGTGGCTGGCTGACCACCTGCTGCACCGGGCCAATTTCTATCAGCCGCCCGGCATACATCACGGCAACGCGGTCACAAACTTCGGCAATCACCCCCATGTCGTGAGTGATGAGCATCACGGCGGCGTGATGCTGCTTACACAGGCGTTTCAGCAGGCTCAGCACCTGCGCCTGCACGGAGACGTCGAGCGCGGTCGTCGGCTCGTCGGCGATGATCAGCTCAGGTTCAACGCACAGGGCGAGGGCGATGATGATGCGCTGGCGCATGCCGCCGGAAAATTGGTGCGGATACTGCTCCAGACGCTGTTCTGCGCCGCTAATGCCGACCTGCGCCATCAGCTCCAGCGCCCGCTGGCGGCTCTGTTGGGCAGTCAGCGGCAGGTGGGTGCGAATGGTTTCAATCAGCTGCTCGCCGATGGTTAATACCGGGTTCAGGCTGGTCAGCGGGTCTTGGAAAATGCAGCTTATCTTGCGCCCGCGCAGCTTGCGGCGTTCGCCTTCGCTCAGATTATCAATACGTTGGCCGTTAAACAGGATCTCGCCGCCGCTGATCCGGCCCGGTGATTCGAGCAGGCCAGAGATAGCCGAGCCGGTGAGCGATTTACCCGCGCCGGACTCACCCACCACTCCTAAGATCTCGCCGGGAGCCAGTGAGAATGAAACATCGTGGATGGCTCGCAGCGCGCCTTTGCGGTGCATAAACTCGACACTGAGGCCATTTACACTCAGCAGCGGCGGGGCGTTGAGTGGAGCCTCGGCGGTGGAAGTCAGCATATTCATCTCATTCTCCTAACGCAGTTTCGGGTTGAGCACATCGCGCAGCCAGTCGCCGAGGATGTTGAATGAAAGTGACAATGTCACCAATATCAGCGCCGGGAACAATACCACCCACCACTGGCCGGAGAACAGGTATTGGTTACCTTCATTGATCAAAGTACCCAGCGAGGGCTGGTCTGGCGGCATGCCGACGCCCAAAAAGGAGAGCGTGGCTTCGGTGAGGATCGCCAGCCCGAGATGCAAGGTCGCCAGCACGGAAATCGGGCTGAGGACATTGGGCAAGATATGGCGGAACATGATGTGCAGGTTGCGGCCACCGCTGATTTTCGACGCCAGCACATACTCTTTGTTTTTCTCAAGAATAGTCAGGCTGCGGATGGTGCGGGCGTACTGCATCCAGCCGGTCAGGGTGATCGACAAGACAATAATTGGCATCGCCATCATCGCCTGACTGTCCTTGGGCAGTAAGCCACGCGCCACGCCGCTGATCAGGAGTGAAAACATAATGGTAGGAATGCTCAGCATGGCGTCGGCAAATCGCATAATCAAGGTGTCTACCAGACCGCCGAGATAGCCACTGAGCACGCCCAGCAGGGTGCCGAGAACTAGTGACAGTGTCACGCTAATTAGACCGACAATCAGGGAGATGTTCAGGCCGTAGAGCATCAGCGAGAGTAAATCGCGCCCCTGAACATCACTGCCCAACAGGAACCGCGACTCGCCGCCGCTCATCCACGCCGGAGGCAGTTCGGAGTCCATCAGGTCAAAGCTCGAGGCGTCGAAGATGGCGTAAGGTGCCGTCCAGTGGCTAAACAGCCCGGCGACCAGCAGAATGACCGCCCAGACAAAAGCCACCACGGTGATTTTCGATTGCCAAAAACGATAGATAAACTCGCTGTCCAAAAACATCGCCAGATGCTGTTTTGAACGCTGCCAGCGAGTCGGAGAAACCCAGTTTTCGCTCATTTGTGCCTCTCTTATCAGGATTTCTTCATACGCGGGTCGATCAGGTAATAGAGCAGATCGACGCTGGTGTTGATGACAATGAATATCAGCGAGATAAACACCAAATAGGCGGAAATCACTGGGATATCGACGTAGTTAATTGCCTGAATGAACAACAGCCCCATGCCCGGCCATTGGAAAACCGTCTCGGTGACGATGGCAAACGCAATCAGCCCGCCAATCTGTAACCCGACGATGGTCACCACCGGCAACAGGGCATTGCGCAAGGCGTGGCGGAAATAGAGGCTTCTGGTCTTCACGCCGCGCGCCTTGGCAAACTTGATGTAATCCGTGCGCATCACTTCCAGCATCTCTGAACGCACCAGCCGCATGATGAGGGTTATCATAAACATGGCCAGAGAGAGCGCGGGCAGCACTATTGAACGCCAACCGCTGACGCTGAGCAGCCCGGTGCTCCAGTAGCCAAGGTGCGTGGTGACCCCACGGCCGCTGGAGGGGAACCAGCCGAGCCAAACTGAAAACACGATGATCAGTAAAATCCCCATCAGGAAGCTGGGCAGAGAGACGCCGAGCAGGGAGAGAAACTGCACCAGACTGAGCAAAAAACGGTTCTTGCTGATGGCTGACCAAACCCCAAGCGGGAAGCCAACCAGCAGTGAAATCACCACCGCCACGGCGACCAGCTCCAGCGTGGCGGGCAATCGCTCGAGGATCAGGTGGAACACGTCCACCTGGTTGTAATACGAAATACCGAAATCGCCGTGGCACAGGCGCACCACGAAATGCCAAAACTGCATCAGCATGGGGTCAGTCAACCCCAGCTTGCTGCGCAGGGCTTCGCGCTCTGCCTGCGTGGCGCTTTCCGGCAACATGTTGTTTACCGGATCGCCCAAATACTGGAACATGCTGAAAGAGATAAAGGCCACCGCCAGCATCAGAAATGCCACCTGCACCAGCCGCCTTATCAGATAACCCACCATAGATTTTCCCCGCTCAATAGACGCTGCAACTTATGGGCTGACTTTGGCGTACCACAGGCGCACCACGTTATCCGGGCTCTGTTTCACCGCCAGATTCTTACCTGCCACCCAGACCACGGGCTCAAAGTGCATCGGCATATAAGGCAGGTCGGCCTGCGTCAGGTTGATTTCGTCACGCAGCAGCGCCACGCGCTTGGCGTCGTCCTGCTCCGGAATCGATTGCTCAATCAGGCTGTCGACTTTCGGATTGGAGTAGCGGGGAACGTTGAACATGCCGAAGCCGCTATTGTCATTGGTGTGCAGCAGCTGCACGGAGATGCTGTAGGCGTCCATGATGGGCAGGTTCGCCCAGCCCAGCACCGCGACATCGGTTTTGCCATTGTCGGTGATTTGGTTATAAACGCTGTTGGTATGCATGGTCAGCGTGGCTTTGACGCCAATCTTCGCCCAGTAGCTTTGCACCGCCTGACACCACTGCGGGGCATTCATGTAGGAGCCTTCCACGCAGTCGAAAGCCAGCTTGAAGCCATCGCCGTAGCCTGCTTCGGTGAGCAAAGCTTTGGCTTTATCCGGGTTATATTTGAGGTCAATGGCCTGACTGGCGTCATAGCCGGGGATGGCCGGGGCCAGATAGGTGTTGGCGACGGTGGTCATGTCGCGCATGATTTTTTTAACAATCGCCTCGCGGTTCACCGCCATCATCAGCGCCTGACGCACGCGCAGGTCTTTCAGCGGGTTTTTGCCATTGACGTTGCCCGCGTTAAGAGTGTCGCGCAGGTTAAAGGTGAGGAAATCCACTCGCAGCGAAGGGCTGACCAGTGTCTGAATTTTGTCGTCCTTGCGCAGCCGGTCGATGTCCTGCAACGGCACGCTGGTCACTAAATCATACTCATTGGCCAGAATGCCGGACAAGCGGGTGGCGTCCGAGGTGATAGGTTTGAAGACGATTTCATCGATATTGGTCTGCGAGTTTGCCGCATTCCACCACGTCGGGTTTTTCTTCAATACCATCTGCGCTTCACGCTGGCGGCTGACCAGCATAAACGGCCCGGTGCCGTTAGTGTTGTTGGTGGCATAGCCTTCGGTGCCCTGACTCATGCTGGTCGGCTTGAGGGCGTTGTGCTCGGTCATCCACTTCTTATCCATCATCATCACGCCGCTGAGTTCATTCAGTGCAATGCCGCTTTTCTGCTTGAGATGAATGTCCACGGTGTATTTATCCACCGCCACGGCGTCTTTAATGGTCGAAGCGTTGGCGCGAATACCTGAATCCGGATCGGTAACGCGTGCAATCGAAGCCACCACGTCATCCGCATCGAAATCATCACCGTTTTGGAATTTCACGCCCTGACGCAAATAGAAACGCAGGGTGGTGTCATTGACATATTCCCACCGCAGTGCCAGCGTCGGCTGCAATTTCAGGTCATTGTCGCGCTGCAACAGTCCTTCATAGATGTGGTTTTGAAAAGTCAGCGCGGTGGTCGAAGCAAAAGCGTAGGGATCCAGAGTTGGGATGTCAGCAGCGACCGCCCAGCGAACAATATTTTCGGCCTGTGCGGCCTGTATGGACATGCAGGTCAGCAAAAGCGGCAACGCAAACTTTTTCATCGAAGCATCCTCAACGGTGGAGTAATTTAAAAATAGTCACTAGCCTTATTGCTAGCAATATTTATTAAGCAACCATCGTGCCAGAGATCAATTGCGGCCATTGGAGGCAGAATTGCAGGGAAGGGAGGTGATTTCGGGAGAATTCGGTGCACCTAAATGGGACGGATGCATTGTGGTGGGGCAATTGCTAGCAATTTTGGTTTTCAATTGCATCTTTAAGGTCAAGGTCAAGGTCGTGGGCTCGCCGCCCACACTGGCCCAAAGGGTTTTAAACGAAACCCTTTGGAATCCTGCGTTTTTTTATTGCTGGGGGATCGAGGCTGCGCAGGGTTGGGGTGGACGTGTTTCAGGTATTTCTTTTCACACCGCAAAATGTCACCGCTTAGGCGGTGCCTTCGCTGCGGGATTCGAGCCTTGGGTCTCGAACCTCTTGCTCAGTGCCATTTTTGAACGCGGTCTACTGGCATTTACTTCGAGCGGTTTCAGTGGGGTTGGGGTTGGCTCCCTCTCCTTTTTAAGGAGAGGGCTGGGGTGAGGTTTGCCGCATCGAGCACAAGTCAAACCA
>NZ_JMPJ01000047.1 GCF_000735345.1 Ewingella americana ATCC 33852
GCCGCATCGAGCACAAGTCAAACCACTCCTCATCCCAACCTTCTCCTCTGAGAGGAGAAGGCGCTAAAACCCTAAATCATTCACTATCCAACCTTACCCCGGTCTTAGCATCAAACAGATGAATATTTGCGCTATTGGCTTCGAGCCAGACGGGTTTATCGGTGCTTACTGCGGCGCGGCCGGCGCATTGGACGTGCATCGGGAAGCCGCTCCAGGTGACGTGCAGCAGGCTGCTTTCTCCGGTGACTTCTAACAAGCGCAGCTCCGCCGGGGTTTGCAGGCTGCTTTCGACGATTTTTACATCATGCGGGCGCAGGCCGACGGTAACAGGCTGACCTTCTGCGTGGCGGGCTTGGGACCACCATTTCTCGGGGAGAGGGAACCACAGCTGGCCGCAGGCGACGCCAGGCGTGCCGCTCATATTCATAAAAGAGCCGGACAGCAGATTCATTGGCGGAGAGCCGATAAACCGCGCCACAAAGGTGTTAGCGGGCTGATCGTAAATCGACAGCGGCGAGCCTTGCTGCACGATATAACCGTCTTTCATTACCACGATATTGTCGGCCAAGGTCATGGCTTCCACCTGATCGTGCGTCACATACACCGTGGTAGTGCGGAACTGCTGATGCACCGATTTGATTTCGGCGCGCAGCTCCATACGCAGTTGGGCGTCGAGGTTAGATAACGGCTCGTCGAACAGAAACACCTTCGGATTACGCACCAGTGCGCGGCCCATGGCGACGCGCTGACGCTGGCCGCCGGAGAGATCTTTCGGCAGGCGCTGCAACAGATGATCAATCCCCAGCACCTTGGCGGCCTGTGCCACTTTGGCCTGCTGCTCGGCCTTCGGCACCTTCTTCACCTGCATGTGAAACGCCATATTCTCGGCCACGGTCAGGTGCGGATAGAGCGCGTAAGACTGAAACACCATGGCGATATCGCGGTCGGCAGGGTCGAAATTGTTGATCTTCACCTTATCCAGCAAAATATCGCCGTCGGAGAGCGACTCAAGACCCGCCAACAGACGTAAAAGAGTGGATTTACCACAGCCGGACGGGCCGACCAGTACAGTGAAGCTGCCATCTTTGATGGTCAGGTCCAGCGGCTTTAACACCTGCTGCTTGCCATAGTTTTTGGCAACTTTTACTAATTCAACCAATGCCATCGATTATTTCTCCACCGAAATTTTTTCTGCCGAAAGTGAAAGCAAAACCTGCCAATCTGGATACTGACGCGGGTTGCTGCTGATGGCGCTTCCCGCCACGCGCACGCCCCATTGCAGTGCCTGCTGCGGCTCTTGACCATAAACCAGCGCCGACAAGAAACCGGCGTTGAAGCTGTCGCCAGCGCCGATGGTGTCAACCACCTGCACCGGATCCGCCGCCTGATATAGCTGCCCGCGAGCAGACCACAGCCGCGCGCCGTCTGGGCCACATTTGGCGACCACAAATGCGTTTTCCGCCATCTGCGACAGCAGGTAGACTGCGGCGTCATCTAAGGTGTCGCGGGCCGACATGCCCAGCGTTTCGACTTCGTTGAGCAGCAGCGCATCGCAATAGCCCAACCATGGCGTGATTTGCTGGCGCAGGGCGTCGCTCCAGTCCTGCGGCGGCCAGCCGCTATCTACCACCACATGATAACCGCGCTGTTTGAGGGCCGACAGCAGTTGCGGATACTGCTCGAACAGCCGGGTGCAGAGGAAGGTGCCGCACAGCAAAACCCAGTCCCCGGGCTGCGCCTGAGAAGGCAGTTGCAGCAGCACGTCGTCGAGATTCAGCCGGACAATGTGCCCCTGATTGCTGAAAAAGGTGCGTTCGTGGTCGGGGTGAGTCACGCCAAAAGTCAGCGAGGTTTCACACTCCACGGTCGGCCAGTGCGGCGCGCTCTGCGGGAACAGGCTCGCCAGCCAGTCGGTAAACTGGTCATTGCCCTGATTGGCAACCAGACGGTGCGGTGTTCCCAGCGCCGCCAGCGCTAAGGCACAATTTCCTGCCGAGCCGCCGGGGCGAATCGAGCTGGTTTCCAGCATGGTTTCAGTGCCTTTTTGCGGCCACTGGTGCAGGGTGCTCATGATCAAATCAACGTTCAGATTGCCCACCACGTACAGGGTGGACAGGGTTTCTGGCTTATTCATGTTGTCGAAGTTTCCCATCATGCTGACATTCATCCTTTGCTGCCGCCGCTGGTTAAGCCGCTAACCAGCGTTTTTTGCAGCCACAAGGCAATAAACAGAGGCGGAATAGCCGCCAAAATACCCACGGCGGCGATCAGGCCGTCGTCGGTGGCGCGCCCGGCGGTGAAACCGGCAATGGTCACGGGAAGGGTTTGGGCATCAATGTTGTTGGTAAACAGCAACGCGTAGAAGAACTCATCCCACGCCAGCAGCCAGCCGAACATCGCCGACGCACCCAGCGCGGGCTTAGCCAGAGGTAGTGTGATGCGCAGCAGTACTTGCCAATAGCGCAAACCGTCGAGGCGCGAAGCCTGTTCGATGTCCACCGGCAGGGCGTCAAACTGGTTTTTCAGCATCCACGTCAGGAAGGGCAAAATCATCGAGCAGTAGACCAGCACCAGCCCCAAATGGGTGTTGAGCAGGGTCAATTTTTGCAAAATGAAGTACAGCGGCAGCACGAACGCCACCGGCGGCACCATGTAAATCGCCAAACTGCCGAACAGCCAGCCGTTGCGCCCCGGATAGCGCGAGAAGCTGTAGGCCGCAGGGATCGCCAGCAGCAGTGAGATAATGGTCGCGCCACAGGCGACCAGCAGACTGTTGCCGAGCGCGTGCAGGAACAGCGCCCCCGGCTGCCCGGCTTGCAGGGTGAGCAGGCTGGCGTAGCGGCTGAAGTCCCAGTGGCGCGGCAGCCATTCCAGCGGAATGCGGGTTAAATCTTCCGCCGAACTGACGCTCATCAAGAACATCCACAGCAACGGAGCCAGAATCGACACGGCCAGCAGCAGGGCGAAGGTGTATCGCAGAACCAGACGAATTTTCGATTTCATTCCACGCTCCCTGAACGGCGCTGGCGCAATAACATCAGCATGTAAATCAAGATTAAAATCCCACAAATCAGGGTCATTAGAATGGCGTAAGCCGCGCCGCTGCCGGCTCTTAGGTAGCTAAACGACTCTTGATAAACAAAGAAGCTCACCGTTTTGGTGCTGTCGAGCGGGCCGCCACGGGTCATCACATAGATGATGTCGAACACTTTGAAGGCGTCGATGGTGCGCAGAACCAGCGCCACCGCCAGCGGAGCCGCAATCGCCGGGAAGGTGATTTTACAAAAACGTCGCCAAGGAGAAGCGCCGTCCAAACGCGCCGCTTCGAACAAATCTTCGGGAATGGTTTGCAACGCCGCCAGCGTCAGCAGGGTGATCAGCGGGTAGTTCTTCCAGATATCGGCGAACATCACCGCGTTCAGGGCTGAAGTGGTATCGCCCAGCCAGCTGCGATAGCTATCCAGCACGCCGAGTTGGGTCAGCAGGGCGTTGATACTGCCGTAATCCGGGTTGAAGTTGAGCCGCCACATGGTGGCGTTAACGATGGTCGGCAGCGCCCAAGGCAGGATAACCAGCACCCGCAGGGCACTGCGCCCCCAGAACTGTTGATTGAGCAGCAGGGCAACCAGCACGCCGATAATGCCTTCGAACAGCACCGACACCAGCGTGAAATAGAGGGTACGCCACAGCGCGGCGCGGAAATCTGGGTCGGTCAGGGCATAGATAAAGTTGTCGCTGCCCACCCAATTAGGCGCGGTGCCGTCACCAATCAGCCCGGCGTCGGTAAAACTCAGCCAAAGCGTGCGGGCCAGCGGCCATGCGGTGAGCAGGAACATCATCAGCAGCATTGGCGCCAGCAGCAGCCAAGCCTGACGTCGCTCTCGTTGCGGTAAAGTAAGCATGTTCTAAGTTCCGTGGTGTTGATTTGCCCCGCATATCGCTATGTGGGGCATTGAGTTTCGCTAATAAAGTGGAACTTAACGCAGACGGTCTGCGGCTTCGGTCGCCGTGGTCATGCCATCTTTGGCGCTCACTTTGCCTTGCAGCACGCCTTGCAGGTTCTGCTGCAAGATGTTGGACAGGCGAGAGTAATCAGGAGTTACCGGGCGAGAAAGCATCACGTTAAGTGAGGTCTTCGCGGCGGCGATCAGCGCTTCCTGATCCTTCTGCACGGCCGGGTCATCATAAGAAGATTTCCAGATTGGCAGGCTCAGCTTGGCGTATTTGTCCTGTACCGGCTGGGAGGTCATATAGGTAATGTACTGCCATGCCTGATCCGGATGCGTACTGGCCTTGGCGATGCCCAAGCCCATGGAACCGTTAACGCCAGACGCCTGACCCGCCACCGTACCCGGCGCCGGAATAACCCCAACCTGGCCCGCCACTTTGCTCTGTTTCGGGTCATTCGCCATGTTGTACATATAGGTCCAGTTCAGCGCGAAGGCCGCGTCACCGTTGGAGAAGGACTTACGCACGTCTTCTTCCAGATACTCGCGGGAGTTCGGGTTTGTCAGCCCTTTATCCAGCGTCTCTTTCATGAAGTCGACGGCTTTCAGCGCGCCAGAATTGTTGAAGTTCAGCTTACCGTCCTTATAAAAAACCCCTTTAAACGCAGAAACCAGCGTGGTGTAGTCACACAGCAAGGCTTCGGACTGTGACCAGCTCCACACCAGTGGGAACTTGACGATGCCTTTCTCTTTCAGGATCTCAGACTGCTTCTCAACTTCAGCCCAAGTGGTTGGCGGGGTGGTGATCCCGGCCTTCGCCAGCATGGCTTTGTTGTAATAAAGGTATTTAGTGTCGAGGATCCACGGCATGCCCCAGCGTTTGTCTTTGTAGGTCACGGTAGAGATAGCGCCGTCGAAGATTTTGCTGCTTTCGTCAGCGCTGATACGTGAAGTCACATCTTGCAGCAGGCCGTATTTGTTGAATTCGGCAGGCCAGATGGCATCGAACAGCACCACGTCATAGCCATTGGCCCCGGCACCGCGCGCGGCGACGATTTTGTCATGCAGGGCTTCGTAAGGGACGAATTCGAGATTGACCTTGATATCAGGATGCTGCTTGGTGAAGTCGGCGGTCATGGCGCGAATGTCAGCTTCGCTATAGGCCGCCTGAGTCATAAACAGGGCGCTGAGCTGGGTTTCAGCCAGCGCATTCGCGGAATAACTGAACGCCAGAGCGGATAGGGCGCAAAGTGTTGCGGCAGGGGTTAATCGCATATCTTCATCTCCAATAACTCGGTAATGGGTGGGTGGATAATTAAATCAATTTGATTGCTTTAATGGGCGAAAAAAAAGTCCCGCCCCTTGCCCCCGTAGGGGCAGCATCCATGCCGAATTTCCATCGCTGCTACACGTGGTTTTAAAGATGACCGTGAAGATAATGCCGTATTTGAATTATCATCACGCAAAATTATAATAAAAACTTAACATGCTCATAACACTGAAAGCTGTGATAGCGGCGTCATTCTCAACACTTAGATCGGCGCAGGGTGATTAATAAAATCAATTTGATTGCTCAATTATCTATCAGCATACTGGTTTCAGGCTTTCCCTTGGTGCATAGGTAGTTATGACAACTTCTGGTACTAACCTCGAGCATGCTCGTGCTCACAATCGTCGGGTGGTTATCGAGGCGATACGCCTGAATGGTGAACTCACCCGCGCTGAAATTGCTCGCATGACGGCCTTAACGCCGCAAACCGTCTCCAACATTGCCACCGAGCTTGAACAAGCGGGCGTGCTTTCGTCCCATCTGCCGCGTAAAGCGGGAGGAAGAGGGCAACCGGCCACGCCTCTGACCCTCAATCCAGACAGCGCCTACTCCATCGGCATCCATCTCGACCATCAGTCATTGTTGATCGTGCTGGTAGATCTCACCGGCAGCGTGCGTTTTCGCCACTGGCTGGCGGTGCAAAAACCGCAGCCGGAAACGACGCTGGCCCTGATAGAGCAGATACTGCAAGAAATGCGCCAACAGGTGAAAATCGATTGGAGAAAAATGCTGGGGATTGGCATCGTGATGCCTGGACCTTTTGGCGTCGAAGGCATCTCTTCCGAAGGCCCAACCACCTTGCACGGCTGGGATAACGTCGACGTCGAAGAGCGACTGCGCAGCAGCACCGGCTGGCCCGTCACGCTGGAAAACGATGCCACAGTTGCAGCCATCGGCGAGCGTTTTCACGGCGTCGCCAAGCAACTCACCTCCTTCATTTATCTCTATATAGGCACCGGGCTGGGAGCTGGCATCTTTATGGACGGGCGAATTTACACCGGTCATGCACACAATGCGGGCGAGGTGGGTCACATGGTGGTGCAACCCGGCGGCCGAGAGTGCTACTGCGGCAACAAAGGCTGTCTGGAGCGCTACCTCTCCCTACAAGCCGCCTATGAAGCCTGCGGGCTGGATCCGATGTCCGCCAAGCCCGAAGATCTGCTCGAGGTGGATGACGACGCCTTCGACCGCTGGCTTGATACCACCGTCGAGCCTGCCTGTCAGGCCATCAACATCATGGAATGCGTGTTCGACGCCGAATGCGTGATCATCGGCGGCATGGTGCCACAGCCTTTACTCGAAAAGCTGATGAAACGCCTGACGCCGCTCTACAGCTCAGTAAGAAGCCGCTATCCGCGCGGCATGCGGCTAAGAATGGGGATGTCCGGTACTGACACCGCCGCGTTGGGTGCGGCAGCTTTGCCGATATTTGATGAGTTTAATCCGCAATATGAGGTGTTGTTGAAGTAGAGCGACTTCTGGGCGCTTTCTTTTCAATTTCATCTTAAGGTCAAGGTCGTGCGCTGCCGCCACACCGGCCTTAAGGTCAAAACCTTGCGTTGCCACGCAAACTGGCCCAAAGGGTTTTAAACGAAACCCTTTGGAATCCTGCGTTTTTTTGCTGCTGGAAGATCGAGGCTTCGCAGGGTCGGAATGGACATGTTTCAGCGACCAAGGTGATCGCCGCGAAGTGCCGCAGCTTAGGCGGTTCCCGAATTTCAGGTTTCGAGCCTTTGGTCTCGAACCATTCATTCGGCGTCACTTCTGAATGCGACTTACTGGCATTTCAACCGTGCCGTTTCAGTAGTTTTGCTGTTCTGCGCCTCCCCCTGATAAGGGGGAGGCTGGGAAGGGTATTGCAGCAAAATCAGTGGGTTAGCCCAATCTCGGAGTGGGTTTACTCCTTCTCCTCTCAGAGGAGAAGGCAGGGATGAGGAGTGGTTTAAAACTCGCCAAATATACCAAACCCCATATCAAACCTTCCCTCGCCAAGTCGCAGGCGTCACGCCTTCCCATATTTTGAAGGCGCGGAAGAAGGAGCTTTGATCCTCGTAGCCGAGCAGTAGGGCGACTTCGGTGAGGTCTAGTGCGGGATCGGCGAGGAGTTGATGGGCGCGGGCGCGGCGCACGGCGGAGAGCAGGTTCTGGAAGCTGGTGCCTTCTTCGGTGAGGCGGCGCTGTAAGGTGCGTTCGCTAACGCCCAGCTCTTGCGCCACGGCGGGAATGTCCGGGCGTCCGGCGCTGAGTTGGCGCTCTAACAGCCAGCTCACCGTGTCGCGAAACGCCGGCTGATGGTGATACTCGGCCAGCTGTTTATCGAGGGCGGGAGTGAGCATCTCCAGCAGTTCGGCGTTGTAAGTGAGGAAAGGGCGATCCAGATCGCTGAGATGAAAATAGAGGCGGTTGTGCGTCGCGCCTGTGCGCACCCGGCAGCCGAAATAGGCTTCGTGGGCGCGGACGTCCAGCTTTGACTCGACCAGTTCGACGCGGCTCGGCTTGATATTATGCCCCGTGCCGCGTCGCCCAATCTCCAACAGAGTCGCCATGCTGGCGTCGACCAGCACCAAAGGCTCGGTTTGTTCGGCGAATAGCCATGAAAACTCCACCCGGCACAGGCCGCCTTCCTCTTGGAGTTCTAAATGTTCGGGAACGCACAGCCTTTTATAGCGCGCCATGCGTTGCAGCGCGTCGCGAAAATCACGGGCGTGATAGGCATCGATCAGGCTAGGAGGAAGCTTCTCGGCAGGAAGAAAAGCAGGCAGTTTAATGCCAATAGCGCTGTCGCCGGTGACATCAAACATCGCCTGCCAGAGCGCAAAATATTGGCGCGTATTGATTGGCCCCTGATGGGTGAACACGGCCAGTGGCAACTGAGCCTGGCGGAGTAACTCTGCCGCGCTCACCCCCATGTTCTGTAGCCCAAGCCACAAGCCAGAAGGGACTTTGATACGGTCGGCAAACTTCTCTGTCATCGGATTAACTCAGTCTGGTGTTACAGGGCTTGCAGGCCGCCGTCGATGGACAGCACGTGACCCGTTACGAAAGAAGACTCGTCGGAGAGCAACCAGGCAATGCCGTTGGCAATTTCGACCGGCTCGCCGATGCGTTTCACAGGGTGCATGCCTGCCACCACGGCTTCGTCAAACTGGCCCATGGCGAACAGGCCCTCCAGCAGCTCGGTGCGCACACCGCCCGGCGCCACGGCGTTGATGCGGATATTCTGCGCGGCGCACTCCAGCGCGGCTGATTTGGTCATGCCTACTACGCCAAACTTGGTGGCGGCATAAGGGCCAAACAGCGGCGAACCTTTGATACCGGCAATTGAGCTGATGTTGACGATAGAACCGCCGCCCTGTTGCTGCATCTGACGAATAACATGCTTCATGATGTAATAAGTTCCCATCAGGTTGATGTCAATCATCGTCTTGAAAATTTCGCTATCGGAGTCGGCCAATAGCTTGGTTTCCAGCGATACCGCCGCGCAGTTTGCCATCCAGTCGAGGCGACCGTGCTGGGCGGCAACGCCTTCAATCAGGCTGCGGACTTTATCTTCATCGCTGACGTCGCAACGAACAAAGTTCGCCTGTCCGCCAGCGGCGCGGATCTCGGCGACAACCTGCGCGCCTTCGGCTTCGCGGCGGCCGCTGATGGTCACGATAGCGCCTTTGGCGGCGAGAAGTTTGGCTGTAGCTTTACCGATACCTGAAGTGCCGCCGGTTACCAGAGCAATAGGGTGAGTCATGGGTTGTACTCCTGTCGAGGGTGGATGATGTCCAGTCACGCTGAACCAACTGTCGTCAGGTTATAGACATCCCCAGCCCCGGTAATTAGTACAATGCGCCACGCGATTGGCAGATCACGCCAACTTGCGATTCTGCAATTTTACGGCGATCAGCATCAGCGTGACGCCTATCAGCACGGCAATCGACGCCATCGCCATGCCGTCGCCGACCGAACCTTGCTCGAACTGCCGCCAGACAAACACCGACACCGTCTGCACTCCGGCGGGGGCCAGCAGCAGCGAAGTGACCAGTTCGCGAGAAGCCACGGCGAACACCATCATCATGGCGGCCAGCAGGCTCGGGCGCACCAGCGGCAGCAGAATTCGCCACAACGCCTGACCCGCGCTGGCTCCGTGAACCCGCGCCGCGGCGTCGAGGTTGCCGCCAATCTGTTTCATCGCGGCACTGGCGTAGCGCACCGGGTAAGGCAGCAGCAGGCAACAGTAAGCCAGCAGCAAAATCGCCCAGCTGTTGTAGGGCGTGACCGGCCAGAAGGTGCGGTTCCACGCCAGAATCAGCCCGACGCCTACTACAATGCCCGGCAGCGCGGCGGGGAGCAGCGATAAGCCGTCAATCGCCGCCGAGCCACGCGTCTTGCGCACCACGACCAGCCACGACGCCAGCAGACCGACGGCCCCGGTGATCAGCGCGGTACCCAAGGCCAGACCCAAGCTGGTGCCGAGCGCGCCCAGCGCATCACCGTCGATTTCAAACAGCGCCGCGTAGTGGCGAAGCGAGAGGTTTTGCCATGAAATCCCGCCGGACAGGGTGTTGGAAAACGCCGTCAGCGCCATGGAGCACAGCGGCATCACCACAGTGACCAAGCCAACCAGTGAGAACAGGGCTAACACCGGCCATTTCGCCGCGCCCAAGGGTTTCGCCACCACGTCCGCCGGTTTGCCCGTCAGGGTTTCCACATTGCGCCCGGCCAGCACCGCGCGCTGCACACAGTAGGCACAGAGCGCCAGCGACACCAAGACCAGAGAGAGCACGGCGGCGCCGGGCATATCCACCGGCCAGTCGGCCAGCTTCTGCTCAATGCCGGTAGTCAGCAGATTTACGCCGCTGCGCGCGCCCAACGCGCCGGGCACGCCATACTCTTCAATCGTCAGGGTGAAAGCCAGCAGCAGGCTGGAGGCCATGGCGGGTAGGGCCAAAGGCAGGGTGACGCGGAAAAATGCCCGCCACGGCCCCGCGCCGTGAATACGCGCGACGTCTGCCAGTCGGCTGCCGCTGGCGGCCATGCTGCGCGACACCGCGAAGTAGACCACCGGGAAGATGTTGAGCGTCATTACCGCAATAATTCCTGGCATCGAGAACAGAAACGCATTGAGTCGCACGGCCAGCAGTTGCTCCAGATAGCCGTTGGTTTGCAACGCCAGCATCCACGACAGGGCGGCGATATAAGGCGGCACCATGAAGGGGATCAAAAACACTAAGTCCCACAACGCCGCGCCGGGCAAGGCGAACAAGCCGCGCAGTGCGCCGAGCGGAATACCAATTATCGCGCTGCACAGCGCCACGCCAAGCCCGACTTTCAGCGTGCTACTGACCATTTCCCTCAGTTGAGCGTCACAAAAAAGTCGGCCAAAAGGGGCGAAGGCATCGCTAAACGCGCCGCCGTCGAGATGCGGGAAAATTGCTTGTAATACGACAAAACTAACCGGCAGTCCCACCAGAAGCAGCAGCGCAGCGCCGGTGAGCGCGGGTAACAAAAAAGTCTTATTCATCAGAAGGGCATCTGTTGGTGTAAACGGAGAAGATAAACGTCAGGGCCGGTGATTCGGCCCTGAACATGGATGACTTAGCGTTGACCAAACAGAGCGGCAAATCGGTCGAGAACCTCTTTGCGCGATGCCGAAGCCTGCGCAGCTTCCGGCAGCAGTTTCAGCGATTTAAACAGCGGGCGCTTGGCGTCGATATCGCTGCGCGCTGGCATCAACCAAGCTTCGGCAACCAGCTTCTGGCCTTCTTCCGACAGGGCGTAATCGATAAAGGCTTTGGCCTCTTTTTGCTCTTTGCTCGACTTGAGGATCATCATCGGGCGTGGCGCGATCACCGTGCCGGTCGACGGGAAAATCACTTTTATTGCTTCACCGTCCTGCACGCTGCTGTAAGAAACATAATCCACCGCGCCGAACACCGCGGCTTTCGCCCCTTGCAGCACCGGCGTCAGGGCCTGTGCGTTAGGGCCGGCAATCACCATGCCGTTGGCTTTGAGCTGGTCAAAGAGCTTCCACGCCTGCTCGTGCTGGGCATTTTGTAACCCGATCAGCAAATCCAGCGAAGCCCCGGAGAGTGCCGGGTCTGGCGTGGTGACTTTATCTTTAAATTCAGGCTTGGCGAGGTCAGCCCAATCTTTTGGCTCCGGCGTGCCGCTTTTGCTGTTCCAGACAATCCCCAGCGCCGAAATCCCCTGAGCCACGTAATAAGGCGTTTTGAACTGTGCCGGAACCTGCGCCGCGTTCGGGCTTTGATAAGGCAGCAGCCAGTTGCGTTTTTGCAGATCTTCGGCGGTATCCCACGAGGCGGAAATCAGAATGTCCGCGCGCGGATTGGCTTGTTCAGCGTCAAGGCGCGCCATCACTTTGCCGGTGGTGGCTTGAAAAACGTCGACTTTGACGCCAGTCTGCTTTTCATAACCTGCGGCCAATTTTTTAGCCAGAGAGCCGGGGCCTGCGGTGTAGAGCGTTAGGGCATTTGCGCTGCCCACCATTGCGAGAGAAAGAGTCATTGCAGTGATTAAACCTGTTTTCGATATAAAAGGAGTGCGTTTCATCATCAGTTATCCATCAGAGGTTAAAGAGCAAAAGGAACAACACGGGAAGGTTCAATATGGTCAATTCGCGCGATCTGGCCGTGCTCCATGCGAGCCACGCAGTGCGCCAAGGCTTGGGCTTCTTGCGGGTCATGGGTGACGTAAACCGCCGTGGTACCTAGCTGGCGCAGGAGCACTGCCATCTCTTCACACAGGGTTTCGCGCAGGTGGCGGTCGAGGTTGGAGAGGGGTTCGTCGAACAGCAAGATTTGCGGCTCAGCGACAATCGCCCGCGCCAAGGCCACACGCTGCTGCTGCCCGCCCGAGAGCTCGGCAGGGCGGCGTTCGGCAAAATCCGCTAAGCCTACGCGCTCGAGCGTCGCCATCACGCGCTGCTTTTGCTCCGCTCCGCGCACACCGCGCATCTGCAAAGGAAAGGCGACGTTTTGCGACACGCTCATGTGCGGCCAGAGCGCGTAATCCTGAAACGCCATGCCCAGCGAGCGTTTCTCCGGCGGCAAACTGAATCGACCGGCAGCCACGCGAGTGGCACCAAAATGGATCTCACCCGACGACGGATGCAGCAGCCCGGCTAACAGTTTCAGCAGCGTACTTTTCCCGCAGCCAGAAGGGCCGAGCAGGGCGATGATGGTACCTTTCGGCACCTCGAGATTGACGTTATTGAGTACCCGATTTGCCCCAAACTGGTGACAAACCTGATGAACAGCGATTGCGGGCAAGGAAGACGCGCACGGGCGCGATCCCAGAGCCGCAAGGTCTGGAGTGGTCATGGGAACTATCCTCTTTGGGATTTAATGTATCGCTGGAGCTTAAAGGGGATTGATGAAGGATTTATGACTGTTGGGGGAAACAGTCGGAGTCGCTTTTAAATTCAAATTCAAAACCGTGCGCTGCCGCCACACCGGCCTCAAGGGGCGCCTATCGCCGCGCCCCTCAAGACTCCCCGGCTCTTCACTGCGCGCTTCGCTGGTGAGGCGGACGTGTTTCAGTTACTTCCGTTATCCACCGCAAAATGTCGCCGCTTAGGCGGTGCCCGAATTTCAGGCTTCGAGCCTTTGGTCTCGAACCATTCATTCGGCGCCATTTTTGACTGCGGTTTTGAGGCATTTCGACCGTGCCGTTTCATTGGGATGGGGTATTGCAGAAAACTCAGCGGGTTAGTTCAGTCTTGGTGGGTTTGCTCCTTCTCCTCTCAGAGGAGAAGGCTGGGATGAGGAGTGGTTTAAAATCATGCTCAATCTGGCAAACCTCACCCCAGACCTCTCCTTAAAAAGGAGAGGGAGTAAACCCAAAACACTGAAACGGCACGATGTAAATGCCAGTAGGTCGCATTCAGAAGTGACGCCGAGCAAGAGGTGGAAAACCGCGTGGCTTTTTACGCGGGTTGGAATCCCGCAGCGAGGGAACCGCCTAAGCGGCGGCACTTCGCGACGATCACTGTGGCTGCTGAAACATGTCCATTCCAACCCTGCGAAGCCTCGATCTCCCAGCAGCAAAAAAACGCAGGATTCCAAAGGGTTTCGTTTAAAACCCTTTGGGCCAGTTTGCGTGGCAACGCAAGGTTTTGACCTTGAGGCCGGCGTGGCGGCAGCGCAAGGTTTTGACCTTAAAGCAGCTCAAAGGGCTGCCCTCCCTTTACTTAGGATAGGGAACCCAACTCCCCCCATTCAACCGAATGTAAAAGTCCCCTTGGTACTCCATGACCACGGCGTTCTCGTTTTCTGACACCATTGGCGTCTCTGGCAAGTTGCCGCTGAGGGTTGGCCAGTCGACGGTTGGGGTGGTGAACAGTTTCCCGTCGACGGCGCGGGAGACCAGTTCGGACAGGGCCAGATAGCTGCTTGGCTGATCGATTTTCAGCGGCGTGGCGGGGTGCGAAGACTCCATGCCGAAGAACTTCACGCCGACCGGGATGTGCGTGATGCTCGGGCTTGGGATGTCACGCAGGCCGGAGATCTGCATCTTATCTCCTGCTAACGCTGCGCCGTGCTCGGGCACCACCACCAGCATCACTTTGCGGCCAGACTTCTCGAGTTGATCCATAAAAGCATTCAACTGGGTGAATAACGTCTCGGCGCGAGTGCGGTAATCCGCCGGTTTATTGGTACCGACGAAACGGTTGCCGTCGTGCAGCGGCACTAAGTTGAAGAAGGTCGCGGTGCGATCGCTGCCCGCTTTCTGCTGATTTTCCAGCCAGCGGGTGAACAGTTGGCCGTCATTATAAATCGGCGAACCGTCGAACGAGGTCAGGTTATGGCCCAGCCCGGCTTGTGACATCAGAGGAGCCTGCAACCCGGCATCTTTGCGTAAGTCTTTAATGTAATTACCAAACTCACCGGTGTGATCCATTGCCAACTGGGATCCAAAACCAAGGCGAGCGAGATCGTCAAACAGGTAACATTTCTGGCCTGAGGTTTGATACAAATCGTGGTGCGAGGTCTGTCCACAGCTGGCGCGCAGCAGGCGAATTGAGGCCGGGCCGCTGTAGGAGGTGGCGGAGTTGAAATTGCTGAACACCATGTCGAAGCGCGACCAGAGCGGAGAATTCGCCAGATTGGCGGCATCCAGATCTGACCACGCCAGCGAACAGATGTTGATCACCAACAGATCGAACGGCTGGGCGTCGGCGGGCAGAGCTTCAGGGAACTGCGTCTGACGAGTGCGCTCGCGCTGATAGAACTGCTCTAAATAGGCATTCAGATTTTCATTAGTCGGCGGGCCGCTGACGGTATTCGGCAAGGATTCACCGGGGCTGGGCTGGGCGACTGGCTGGCTGACCGGCGCTGACGTACTAGCCACGGTTTTCGCCGCCGGGGAGGACCAGCCCGGCAGCACCAGCAGGCTGACATTGAGCCACACCAGCACCGCCACGGTCAGCGTAGTGATGCGGATCCACTGCGCCACAAACAGATAAGCCACCAGCAGCACGAAGGCCACGCCGACCCACTGCCAGTTAATAAAGCGGTCTGCCAACTCGAGCAGGTAGTCGAGACTAAATCCGCTGACATCGCCGCCCTGACTGATGATAGTGCGCCAGCCCGGCAGCCAAGTGTCGTGGTAGAACAGCCCTAAACCAAACGGCAGGGCCAGCCAGTGACGCCAGCGATGCAGGCGCAGAGAAGGCAGGGGGAACAGCAGGCAGGCGGCGAAAATCAGGTTGCCCACCGCGTCGAAATTGAGATAACCCTGCCATAACAGAATGAATTTCAGCAGGAAATAGTAATTCCACGCCCCAAGTCCACGCCATGATTGCCACAGGGGAAGGCGCGTTGCAGTTGTTTTGTTGTTATTCATGATGGTGTATTCGATGAGTCCTGCGCGGGATCAGAAGAAGCCGCGAACCCTTGCTGGGCGCGGCTGACATCCTTGGCGGTAATGCGTTTAAGGTAGCGAGGGGACAAAAAGCGCGCCTCGAAGCTCAGTTTCCAATGCTCCAAACGGCGGCCAATGTACATTCCACAGGGGATCAAAATAATCGCTGCCAGAATGAATATTTCGATGATGTCGCTGATATTCATAGTTATTGCTGATCCTTAGAATGCACAGGCGTCGCGCTCAGCGCCAAAACGATGGGCTGAGGGCGGGTGGGTTCAGGCGCGTGGGCGGCGTCTGGCTGCGGCACGGTCATTTGCTCCGGCTCGGCGATAGGGGCCGGCAGGGCAGGCTTGGCGGCCAACCGGCGAATTTCTGACTGAATATCATTGGCTTGATGCCAAACCGTGCGGCTGGCGAATACTTCATCCACCGGCAAGCTGAACAGCGAACGCAGCACTTGCTCTACATCGCTGGCCTGACAATTGGAGAGGAACAGCAGCAGATGGCGCTCGGTCAGGGTCAACACATCGCCGTCGCGGCGCAAATGACACAGCGACATTGATTGCGCCGGATTGATGCCGGTCACCGGGCGCAGGGAGATAAGCACGCCCGGCGCGTCAGTCTGCTGCTCGGCGTGGCTCCAGATAGACTGCATCACTGTGCAGAAGGCAGGCAGCGGCAAATAACCTTTGTGATGGGTCGGCAGGCGGCCTTGCAACAACTGCTCGATATCGTCCGACACCTGACGGGTGAAGCTCAGAGGCTGGATATCCTCCAGCAGGGTGAGGAAGCTGGAGAGGCGCGCCGCCTGTGGCACCACCAAATTGGCCCCGCAGGCTTGCAATAAGCGCTGATCGGCATAGCGCAGAGCAGCGCCCAGTTCGCGCACCACGATCTTCAGCCCGCTACCGCGCTGGGTGCGCAATAGATGAATTTGCCTGGCAAGGGTTTCCACCTGTTCATTGCTATTAAGGGCGAAAATCAGCGTGGCCGAGCGGGCGCGCATGCCACTTTCAGCCAGTGCGGCGTTGTCATCAAACAGTTGCCAGTTACCTGAAAGCGGCGGCGCGCCTTCCAGCACGCCGCGCTCGGCCAAAAAGGCCCACTGGTCGTCACCGAGCGCCACGGGCCCGTTGTCCGTTGTAACTTTAGGCATTACCGACCAGCCAAACGCGCGCTTTTGTAGGGCATAGGTGGTATTGGCCTCAGCGGCCAATGGATTATGCCACCAGGAAATAACCCACTGTGCAGGTTCAATATCACTGCGCAAATGGCAAAGACCATATAATTCCCGATGGTAAGTATTGAGCTTTAATTTAAGGTTCTGCTCGGATTTTCCATGGGCGATAATAAGTACGGCACTCTGTTTTGATTTCGCCAGAGCATTGATTTCACGCAGCCAATGAGCAAACTCTTGCTGGCTAAACCCCTGCCAAGCACTGTTGGGAAACAATAAAACAACCAGTTTATTGCCTTTAGCCACAGCGCGGTTAAGGTCGCGGGGCAGAGATTTAAACGCTTTTTTATCCGTCGACAGCGCAAATTGTTTGACTGAAGGGTCTGCGGAAATAATACGTGACGTCAGAACGTGCTCGGCAGGAAGTGGGCGTTGCTTGTTACCCGTAATGAGATTTTCTTGAGGATAAACAATCGTCGTTATTATTTTCATCTCTTGTGCATCAAGCACCTGGCCCGCCAACTCGTAAGCTGCGTGTTGGCTGTCAGCATTGACCCAGTAAAGCCCGCAGGACTGCATTTCAGCCAATTCATTCCAGAATTGCTTGCTGCCAAAAGAAAGGGAAAGAGCCATTATCTGTATAGCCTAAATAAGTTTGCCGGAATAAGTCAGCCTGACTTGCTGGCATAAGATGTGGTTTCATTTTAATTGAAAGTATGCTTTGGACACAATTGGAAATATGATTATAATAACCGAAATTTATTAGTATGAATATTTCTGGCATTGCCACCCACCATATCCAGTAAAGAACATCCTAACGCCACGACTTAATTTTAGTCGCAGGTGTTATTTTTATATCTCTGGAAATGAGAGGGAAGCGGAGTGGAAAAAGAGATGCGACCTGAAAGCCTGTCAGTAAACGGCGAAAAAGATAATGAAAACGATGATTTTCTAGTGTTAAGTCGCCTTTTTTCCTTACCTGAATTAAATTATATCGATATAGCCCGTAAAGAAAAAATTCCGCAGGTATTAACGCGCTGGCCTTTGCTGGCCGAATTATCCCAGTCTGCGCAAAATAACTCCGACCAACCATCAACACCAAACCAAGGGTAGACTCATGCCTGTTATTGCCCTTCAGGGGATCCGTGGTGGTTGCGGCGTCACCTCAGTGACCGCGGCACTGGCTTGGGCGCTGGCTCAGTCCGGCGAGAAGGTGTTAGCCATCGACTTTTCTCCCGCCAATCTCTTACGTTTGCACTTCAATATGTCTTATGACTCAGCCCGTGGCTGGGCCACGGCGGTGCGTGCGGGAGAGGGCTGGGAGCAGGGCGCGATGCGCTATAACGCCCAGCTTGATTTCTTGCCTTTCGGCCAACTGCCTGCCATTGAGCAGGCGCAGGTTTACTGTGACTGGCAAGATAACCTGACAAAAATCGCTAATACCGGCATCTATGATTGGGTGCTGCTCGACACGCCTGTTGACCAACCTGCATTAGCGGCGCAGGCGCTCTCTATTGCCGACCACACCTTTACTTTGTTGCATGCCGACAGCCAGTCGCACGTTCGCCTGCATCAACAGGCTGTGCCTACAGATAGCCATTATCTGGTGAATCAGTTCATGCCCGCCAGCCAGTTACAGCAAGACATTCTGCTGCTGTGGCAACAGAGCCTGCCGCGCCTGCTGCCGGTGATTTTGCATCGCGACGAAGCCATGGCGGAGTCTCTGGCGGCTAAGCGCCCGGTAGGCGAGATGGCGCCACAAAGCAAAAGCTGCCAAGAGATCCACGCACTCGCCAGCTGGTGCCAAATCCACCTGCGCGCGGGGCAGAAGTAATGAGTCGTCTGCTTCGCGCCTTGCTGGTGCCTCCGGTCGCCAGCGCCTTACAACAGCGCTATCGTCATTATCGCCAGCAGGGCGCGTCAGTCGTTGCTAGCCTGCTGATGGTGACCTGCGTGGCGCTGGGCTGGCTCTTGCTGCGCTTTGAGTCTCCGGCGTGGCAGCGCGTGCGCCAACGCCGCGCCCAGTGGTTCCCGCATATTTCAGCCCAGCGCCCGCGCCCGGCGGACCCAATCCGCTACCTGCTTCAAACCTGCTGGCTGCTGCTGTTTATCCCCGCTGGCGGCCTGCGCGGGCGAGTCAAAGTCAGCGACTGGCCGCAGCGTCTGCGCGCCAGAGTGCATAACTGGCTCGGCGCGGTCCCCGCGCGCATCACTCACAGCCCCTTGTCAGACAAGGTGATGCATCCAATACGCGGCCTGAGCAAGTTGGCAAGGCGCGTGTTGATTGTCTTGGGTTCAGTGGTCGCCGCCGTGCTGGTGATGTTCTGCATCTCGCAGCCCTTTGGCTATCTGGCGCAGTTCGTGTTTGTGGTGCTGCTGTGGAGCCTCGCCATGCTGGTGCGCCGCATTCCCGGGCGCTTCCCAACGCTGATGCTGATCGTCCTCTCGCTGACCATCTCCTGCCGCTATCTGTGGTGGCGCTACACCTCGACCCTCAACTGGGATGACCCGGTGAGCCTGATTTGCGGCCTGCTGCTGTTGGCGGCGGAAACCTACTCATGGGTGGTGCTGGTGCTGGGCTACTTCCAGACCATTTGGCCGCTGAACCGTAAGCCGGTGCCGATGCCTGCTGACATCGCCGTTTGGCCACAGGTTGACCTGCTGATCCCGACCTATAACGAACCGCTTAGCGTGGTGAAACCGGCGATGTACGCCGCGCTGGGGCTGGATTGGCCGAAAGAGAAACTGACCATTTGGCTGCTCGATGACGGCAATCGCCCTGAGTTTGCCGACTTCGCCAAGGAAATTGGGGTGCAGTACATTGCGCGCCCAACCCACGAACACGCCAAGGCGGGCAACATCAATAATGCCTTGAAGCAGTGTAAAGGGGAGTTGGTGGCGATTTTTGACTGCGACCACGTGCCAACGCGCTCCTTCTTGCAGCTCACCGTCGGCTGGTTCTTCAAAGACAGCAAGCTCGGCATGTTACAGACCCCGCATCACTTCTTCTCGCCGGATCCGTTCGAACGCAATCTGGGCCGGGTGCGCCGCACGCCAAACGAGGGCGAGCTGTTTTATGGTTTAGTGCAGGACGGCAACGACCTGTGGGATGCCAGCTTCTTCTGCGGCTCTTGCGCCGTACTGCGCCGCAGCGTGCTGGATGAAATCGGTGGTATTGCGGTAGAAACTGTCACCGAAGACGCCCACACCTCACTGCGCATGCACCGCCACGGCCACACCTCGGCTTATATTCGTATTCCACAGGCCGCCGGTCTGGCGACGGAAAGCCTGTCGGCCCACGTTAACCAGCGTATTCGCTGGGCGCGCGGCATGGTGCAGATTTTCCGGCTCGACAACCCGCTGTGGGGCAAAGGGTTGAAGCTGGCGCAGCGCCTTTGCTATGCCAATGCCATGTTGCACTTCTTGGCGGGTATTCCGCGGCTTATCTTCCTGACGGCGCCTTTGGCCTTCCTGCTGCTCAATGCCTACATCATCTATGCTCCGGCGCTGGCTATCGCGCTGTACGTGCTGCCGCACATGGTTCACGCCAGTCTGGCGACCTCGCGGGTGCAGGGTAAATATCGCCACTCCTTCTGGAGTGAAATCTACGAAACCGTGCTGGCGTGGTATATCGCCCGGCCAACCACGGTGGCGCTGTTTAACCCGCACGCCGGGAGCTTTAACGTCACGGCGAAAGGGGGGATGCACGACAAGTCTTATGTCGACTGGAAAATCACCCGGCCTTATCAGTTCCTGATGCTGCTCAATCTGCTGGGCTTCGGCGTGGGCATCTGGCGTCTGTTCCACACTCAGTCCGACGAGTTTTATACCGTGCTGATAAGCCTGGCGTGGGTGACCTACAACATGATCATTCTCGGCGGCGCTATCGCCGTGGCCTTTGAAGCCAAGCAGGTCCGGCAGGCGCATCGCGTGGAAGTCTCCATGCCCGCCGCGCTGGCTCGTGAAGATGGTCATATCTATGTCGCCACATTGCAGGACTTCTCAGACAGTGGTGCAGGGATCGCCACCGCCAGCGCCGCGCACTTCAGTAAAGGTGACAATGTCACATTACTGCTTCAACGTGGCCAGCAAGAATATGCGTTCCCGTGCCGCGTAAGCCGGGTGTTTGGTGAAAACATTGGCGTGCAGCTGCTGCCGATGACCACCGCGCAGCACGTCGATTATATCCAATGTACTTTTGCCCGCGCCGACAGCTGGGTAGTTCGTGGCGACAGCTTCCCAGAAGATAAGCCGCTGGAAAGCCTGCGAGAAGTGCTGGGGCTGGGCATCCGTGGCTATCTGCGCATGCTGGATATTGCCCCTTATCGCTTCCGCCCGCTGGTCGCTCGCAGCAACACCTTTGGCCGCTGGGCTATCTCTTTCCTGCCGCGCAATCCGTCGCTCTCCGCGCAGGCTGATGATTCAACCTTAACGATGACAAAAAAATGAAACTACTTCCTTTACTCACTTTGATGACTGCCGCATGGGGTATGACAACTCCGGCGCTGCATGCCGAAACCGCGCCGTTGAACCCGCCGCAGGCCACCGCCATCCCGCTGGTTGCTCCGGCGGCCGTGCCGATGATCATCCCCGGCGCGCCGGTACGTGAGGTAAACCTGCCGTTTCAGGCTATCGTGCCAGAGCCGGGGGCCATGACCCTGCGCGGCTTCAAGCCTTCTGGCGTGATTGAGTTTGGGGTGCGCAGTGACGAAGTGGTGACCCAGTCCACCTTGAATCTGCAATACACGCCGTCGCCGTCGCTGATCCCGGTGCAGTCGCACCTGAAGGTGTTTCTCAATGACCAACTGATGGGCGTGCAAACCATCGAGAAAGACCAGCTCGGCAAGCCGAATCAGCTGAAAATGGCCATCGACCCGCGCTACATTACCGACTTCAACCGTATCCGGCTGGAGTTTGTCGGCCACTATCAGAATGTCTGTGAAAACCCGGCCAACAGCACGCTGTGGCTCGAAGTGGGCAAGGGCAGTTCGCTGTCGCTGACCGTGCAAAAGCTGCCGCTGAGTAACGATTTGGCGCATTTCCCGGTGCCGTTCTTTGACGCTCGCGATAGTCGTCCGCTGACGCTGCCGATGGTGTTCTCCGCCGCGCCGGACGCCGGTGAGCAGCAGGCCGCGGCGATTCTAGCCTCGTGGTTTGGGGTAAAAGCCCAGTGGCGCGGCCAGACCTTCCCGGTGCTTTATAACCAATTGCCGGACAGCCACGCCGTGGTGTTCGCCACCAATGACCATCGCCCGGACTTCCTGCGCGACCTGCCGCCGGTGAAAGGGCCGAGCGTGCAGATGGTCAGCCAGCCGAACAACCCTTATGTCAAAATGCTGCTGGTATTAGGCCGTGACGATAAAGACCTGATCACCGCCGCCAAGGGCATCGCGCAGGGTAACCTGCTGTTCCGTGGGTCGAATGTCAGCGTGGATAATGTCGAACAGCTCAACCCGCGCCAGCCTTACGACGCGCCAAACTGGGTGCGCACCGACCGCCCAATGAACTTTGGCGAGCTGAAGCAGTACGCCGAACAGTTACAGGGTAACGGCATTGAGCCAAACCCAATCACCTTGAATATGAACCTGCCGCCGGACCTGTTCCTGATTAACAGCCACGGCATTGATATGCGACTGAAGTACCGTTACACCTCGCCGCAGGTGAAGAATACCTCGCGTCTGAGCATCAGCCTGAACAATCAGTTCCTGCAAGATTTCGCACTGGTGCCGGGCAGCGAGCAGGGCTCGCAATTGCTGCGCCTGACCATGTTGCAAGGGCTGCTGGACGACCACAAAGACCTGATGATCCCGGCGTTGAAGCTGGGTGCCGTGAACCAGCTGCGTTTTGATTTCGACTACAGCTCACTGCTGGCGGGCACCGCCGAAGGGCGCTGTGAGACTTACACCACGGTGCAAAACCACGTGGTGATTGATGATAGCTCGACTATCGACTTCTCCGGCTACCGCCACTTTATGGCGATGCCGGACCTGCGCGCCTTTACCAACGCCGGATTCCCCTTCAGCCGTCTGGCGGACCTGTCGCAAACGCTGGTGCTGGTGAAAGCTCAGCCACAGCCGGTGCAGCTCACCACCATGCTGAACCAGTTGGGCAATATTGGCTCACTGACCGGCTACCCGGCAACCGGCGTCTCGGTCAGCAATGACTGGTCGCAGGCCAAAAATGCCGATGCAGATATCCTGATGATTGGCGCGATGCCGGATGATTTGCGCGACGGAACCGTGCGTGATGATAAGAAGGCGAACCTGCTGCTTGACGCCACTCGCGCCGCCGTCAATACGCCAAACCGTCAAGTTGCCTTGCCGGAGAACACCGCGCCCGTCAGCGATGCCACGCCGGATGCCGATGTGCAGGTTAGCGCCCAAGGGCCGATTTCCGCCATTGTCGGCCTGCAATCGCCTTACCACGACCAGCGCAGCATCGTCGCGCTACTGGCTGACAGCCCGCAAGGCTTCGAGATGCTCAATCTCGCACTGCAAGACAGCAAGCAGAAGGCGCTGGTGTATGGCTCGGTGGCGATTTTCCGCGATTCTGGGGTTAACAGCCTGAAAGTCGGCGATGTGTACTATGTCGGCCACCTGCCTTGGTGGGAACGCGTGTGGAATCAGTTAGCGACGCACCCGGTGCTGCTGGCCTTTATGGCAGTGGTGGCAGTGGTGTTAATCGCCATCCTGCTGTGGAATGGGCTACGCGCGCTGAGCCGTCGCCGTTTATCTTCCGACGATCAGGACTAATCCCGTGAGGCAGATTTCTTTAAGAGCCCCTTTGTCACTGAGCGCCTTGGCGCTGGCACTGGAGCTCTGTTTGACTCCTTCGGCGCTGTTTGCCGCCGACCAAGTGGCCCCTGAAGAGTGGCTGCTGGAGCAGGTGCGGATTGGCGAAGCCAGCCATCGCGATGATTTGGTGCGCCAGTCTTTGTATCGGCTGGAGCTGATGGCGCCGCAAAATCCGCAGGTCTTATCGGCCCGCATGCGTCTCGCGCTGCGCGAAGGTAACCGGGCGCTGGCCCAGCAGCAGTTAGATAAAATTCAGCAAGTTGCGCCAGATTCGGCGCTTTATCGTCAGGCGAAACTGAGTCTGGAGTTGACCTCGACGGACAAGCAGAAACAGCTGCAACAGGCACGCCTGTTGGGCATTACCGGCCATCTGCAAGAGGCTAAAGCGCTGTACGATCAGGCTTTCGAAGGCCAACCGCCGCCGCGCGAACTGGCGCTGGAGTATTGGCAACTGGTGGCGCGCATGCCGGGGCAATCTACACTGGCCGAGCGCCAATTGCAGGCGCTGAATCAGCACTTCCCCGGCGACGTAAAAGTGCGTTTGCAGCTGGCAAAAATGGCCTTTGCCGAGAAGCAAAACGCCCGCGCCATTGCGCTGGTAACCGAGCTTTCTTATGTCGACGAGGGCCGTGAGCCGGCAGCTGACCTGTGGTTAAGCGAGATAAAATCGCAGCCGGTGAGCAATCAGTCCGTCGACGCATTGCGGCATTTTGGTGAAGTGTTCACCAGCGGCGACTCGGCGATTGAAGCCCAGCAGGAGCTACAGCGCCAGCAAGCCTTATTGGCTGACCCTCGCTATCAGGCGCGGGTCAGCGGGCTGCAAAAAGTGGCAAGCGGGGCCTCGACCAGCGCCATCGCGCCGCTGAAAAAAGCCCTTCAACAGACGCCAAACGACGCCGACGTGCTGGGCGCGTTGGGTCAGGCTTACTCCCGCGCTGGTAACCGCCAGCAGGCGCTGTCTTTCTACCAGCAGGCCAAAAAAGCCGATGTAAACGCGGCTTATGGCAATAAGTGGGACAGCCTGATCAAAGCCGACAGCTACTGGCTGGAAATCGAGCAGGGCGATAAGGCGTTGAAGGCCCAGAACCTCAATCTGGCCAGCCAGCATTATCAGCGGGCAAGGCAGATCAACAGCCGTGACCCTTGGGCTTGGATTGGTCTGGGAGATATCGCCGTGGCGCGCCACGACGATGCGCAGGCCGAGCAGGCGTATCTCAGCGCCCTGCGCGTTGAGAGCAATAACAGCAGCGCCCAGCGCGGGCTAGCGAATATCTACCAGCGCCAGTCGCCGCAAAAGGCGCTGACCTACATCAAGGCGCTCCCCGCGGCGCAACGTGCCAAGCTCGAGGATATGCAGCGCGGCATTGAGAATAACCAGTTGGCTGAACAGGCCGAGCGCCTAGCTAGTCAGCAACAGTGGGCCGCGGCGGCGCAGAGCTATCAGCAGTTGCTCAAACTGGATCCGGATAACGTTTGGGCCACTTATCACTACGCCAATGCGCTGCGTGAGGCAGGGCGCAACGCCGAGGCGGACGCCGCCTTCAAGCCTCTGGTCGCCAAACACCCGGACGATCCGCAGCAGGTTTATGCCTACGCGCTATATCTTTCCGGCACAGATCGCGATGCCGCCGCCGTGCAGCACCTGAATTCTCTGCCGCAGGCGCGCTGGGACAGCAATATGCGAGAACTGGCGCAGCGCATCACTCTCGACAAGACTTTAAATGAGATTGACCAGCTGATTGCCCGTGGTGAGAAGCCGCAGGCGCGGCAGAAACTGGCCGCCAGCCAGCTGCCGGTGAGCAGTTTAAGCCTCAACCAGCAGCGCCGCGTGGCGATGGCTTGGCATGATGTGGGAGAGGCGGCACAAGCCGCTCGCCTGCTTCAGCCCGTCAAAACCGCCGCCCGCGATTTGCCGGTCGGCCAAGACAAGGCGCTGATTTACCGTGATTCGGCGCGCCTTGAGCAGCAGGCGGCCCAGCCAGCCGCCGCGCGTGAAGACTACCAGCAGGCAATGCTCGCCAGCGGCATGACCCCGCAGTTGCCTGCCGACAATGACAGTTACACCCGGCTGACGCGCAATCAGGCTGGTGATGATTGGCTCAATCGCAGTATTCGCGCCGATGCCCATGACCTTTACCGCCAGCAGGATGTCAATTTCACCCTCGATCAGGATATGTCCACCAACAGCGGCACGCCGGGCAAGTCAGACCTCAAAGCTAGCACCACCATGCTACAGGCCGATATGCCTTGGTATCAGGGGCGCGCCTTCCTGCGTTCCGACATTGTGCGCATGGATAACGGCTCGTTTGAAAATACCCCTATCGCAGAGAGTGATCCTAACAAACAACCGGGCTACACCACCTTGTTTGGCTCCTGTGGCAGTAATTCAAGATGCAGCAGCGATTATGGTCAGCGAGCCAGCGGCGTTAGCTTTGGCGCTGGCTATAAAGACCAGACGTGGGAAGGTGACCTAGGCACCACGCCGCTCGGCTTCCCGGTGGTGGATTGGGTCGGCGGGTTAGCTTACAGCAGTGACTGGCAGGATATTGGCTGGACGGCAATGGCGTCGCGTCGGCCAATCTCCAGCTCGATGCTCTCCTACGCCGGAGCGAAAGATCCGCATACCGGCACCACATGGGGCGGCGTGCGCGCCACCGGCGTTAGTCTCGGTGTCAGTTACGATCAGGGCAAAGCGCACGGGCTGTGGGGCGACATCAGTGCTCATCAGCTGACCGGCAAAAACGTTGCCGACAACAGCCGCGAACGCCTGATGGGTGGCTACTACTATAAAGTCATCAATGAGGATAATCGCCGCGCCACCGTGGGGCTGAACTCCATGCTGTGGCACTACCAGAAAGACCTCAGCGGCTATACGCTGGGTCAGGGCGGTTACTACAGTCCGCAGCAATATTTCTCGCTGGCGGTGCCGGTGAACTATCGCCAGCGGACGGATAACTGGTCATGGGAAGTAGGCGGGTCGGTCTCTTGGTCGCGCTCCTCCACCAAGGACCAAAAACGCTATCCGCTGCAGGGGCTGCTTCCGAGTAATTTCGAGGATAAAGACGCCATTGAACAGGGCAGCAGTAGCTCAGGATTTGGTTATACGGCGCAGGCGCTGATTGAAAGGCGCGTCAGTTCGCACTGGACGGTTGGCGCGGCGATTGATATTCAGCAAGCCAAAGATTATACCCCGAGCCACTATCTGCTCTATGTCCGCTACTCGCTGGCGGGCTGGCAGGGCGATCTGGATATGCCACCGCGCCCGCTGGTGCCTTACGCCGACTTTAAGTAACAGTTTCAATCACTTCCTCTACTCAATGGGGAGAGGAAGTTAAGCTTTCACCTCACCATTGGCATAAAACTTCTTATACTGTGACGGTGTCACTTTTAGCTGACGCAGAAACGCCCGCCGTAGGATATCCACACTAGAAAACCCGCACTCATCGGCGATTTGCTTGATCGCCAGCTCGCCGTTTTCCAACAGCGTTCTGGCTTGAGAAATACGCTGTTGCTCCAGCCATTCCGCCGGAGTCTGGCCAATTTCCTGATTAAACAGCCGAGTCAGGTGCCTGACGCTTACCCCCATATGCTGTGCCATGGTCTGCACATTGTGCGGCGACGCCAGAGAACTCAGCACCCAGCGCTGCACATCCTGTAACGCAGAACGGCCGCTGACCGAGGCTTTGCCGTGGCGGCTAAACTGCAGCTGGCCGCCGGGGCGCTTGAAGAACATCACCAGTTGGGCAGCCACCTGCATGGCGATCTCCCGGCCAACGTCTTCCTCCACCATATTCAACGCCAAGTCTAAGCCCGAAGTCACACCCGCCGCCGTGCGCAGCGGGCCGTCGCAGAGGAAGATGGCATCGGCATCAACCTGCACCTGCGGGTAGTCACGCGCCAGCTGGTCAGCCACCGCCCAGTGAGTGGTGATGCGCCGGTTATCCAGCAGGCCGCTGGCGGCTAACAGCAGCGCGCCGCTGCACACTGAGCCATAACGGCTGCTTTGCAGGGCCAAACGGCGAATGGAAGCAAGCACCGAGTCATCGGAGACAAAGGTGTCGAGCACCGGCGCTCCGGCCAGTAAAAAGGTGTCGATAGGCTGGGTTAGCTCATCAGAAAGCCTGAGGTCCGGCAACAGCCGCGCGCCGGAAGAGGAGACGATCGGCTGGTCATCCAGCGCCATCACGCTAAGCTTATACAGCTCGCGGCCCAGTTGGGCATTGGCTTCGGCAAACACGTCAAGAGGCCCCGAGACGTCGAGCAACTGCACGCCGGGCACCGCCAAAATTATCACCTGTTTTACCATCTGAGCACTTTCCTCTGTTTTCCTGTCGTGTAACAACGCAATGTCGCTTTTAGTCGTATAACGACGTTTGAAGACATTTATCATCCCCCTTATTCTCTGCTCATGCAACTCACTGCATCACTACTGACCAACGAGGAACAATCATGAGTCTGAACATTAACGGTATTCGCATTCCCGACAGCAAAATGGCCCGCGAGGCGACAGAACTGGTGCGCGACACCGAGTCTTCGCTGCTGTTTAACCACTCAAGCCGGGTTTACTACTGGGCAGCGCTGGCTGGGCAACAGCGCAATCTGGCCGTCGACCAAGAGCTGCTGTACATCGGCTGTATGTTCCACGACATGGGCCTGACCCACGAGCACTGTAGCTGCGACAAACGCTTCGAAGTGGATGGCGCCAACACCGCGCGTGACTTTATGAAACAGTATGGCGTCTCAACACAGGATATCGACAAGGTGTGGACCGCCATTGCGCTGCACACCACGCCGGGCATCCCGGAGTTTATGGACCCCGTCATTGCGCTGGTCACCGCCGGGGTAGAGATGGACGTGCTGGGCATTAACTACGGCGGCTATGAAGATAAGATCCGCGAAGAAGTGGTGGCCGCTTTCCCACGCACTGCGCAATTTAAAGAAGATATTATTCAGGCATTTTACGACGGGATTAAACACAAGCAGGATACCACTTTCGGTAACGTTAAAGCCGACGTCATTGCCGATAAAGAGCCGAACTTTGTGAAAGGTAATTTCTGCCAAGTTATTCGCGCTTCGCGTTGGAAAGCGTGAGTTAACTAATTGATTCCCCGCGCCATTAATCTTTGGCGCGGGATTAAAGCTTCAATCCTGCTTGTTATTGCTGCCCGACACGGCGGTCTCTTCTTCACTGAAACGCGCGGTGATGGCGTCGCGTTCATAGCCCTGCGGCTCGGCGAGGATTTTATATAAAGCTGGCCGACGGCCGTAAATCCAGCGCCGCCCGGTGCTCAGAGGGATCAGCGTCAGATCCAGTTCAGCGGTAACCATCCTATCTGCCGCCGCCCAGGTTTCATTGATAATCCGGCCATAAGGGTCGAGGATCATCGCATTGCCGGTTCGCACTTCGTCGTCGTCCGCCCCCACGCCATTACTAAACAGGATAAACAATCCATTGTCGTGCGCCCGCGACGGCAACCAGCGCATCAGCCATTCACGGCCATTCGGGCCACGGAAGGCGGCGGTAATTTCTTCCTTCTTCTCATGCCGCTGATGCCATAACTCCAGCGGAATAGGCTTCATGCCGTGCGGGCTACGGGAGTTCGTCCCTCCGGTCTGATGGGGCGCAAGCAGGATATCAGCGCCCAGTAGAGTGGTCGCCCGGACGTTTTCCACCAAGTTGTTATCCCAGCAGATCAGAATGCCGACCTTCACGCCCCAAGGGGTATCAAACACGGTATAGGCGTCGCCGCTGCTGATGGCCTGATGCTCGAAGGCGTGGAGTTTGCGATGGGTGTGAAAGCTGCCGTCCGGCAGACAGGCCACATAAGCATTATAAAGTCGCCCGTCGTCGGCCTGCTCAATCAGCCCAACACCAATGAGCATATTATGGCGCATCGCCAGTGAGCGGATCAGCGCTAGAGAAGGGCTGTCGGACAGGGGTTCGGCCAGATCCTTCACTTCATCCGCGCTGAGTTTTGGCACGTGCCAATAGCCGGTAATGCACATCTCCGGGAAGGCGAGGATCTGAATCCCCTGTAGCGCGGCCTGCTCAATATACTTCTCAATCACCATCAAATTGTATTTCTTGTCACCCGCCTGATGCTGAAACTGCACCACGGCGCTTTTAATCAGTTTGCTTTCGGTCATGTCATTCTCCAGTTCACTTGAGGTCACTGGCTGGTATTACAGCAACTTCGCTGATAACTTTATAATGAAGTATTTTCCAATATTGATTACCAAATGGAATGTAAAATCATGAACCTTAAGCTGCTGAAAGCCTTTGTGACACTGGCCGAGAAGGGGAATTATGCCGAGGCGGCGTCGGCGCTCTCGATGACTCAGCCGGCGCTGACCAAGCAGATTAATCTGCTCGAGTCGGCGATCAATCTGCGGCTATTTAATCGTGGCAGGCAAGGGACGCTGCTGACGCCCGGCGGCGCACAGCTGCTGCCCGAAGCGCGTAAAGTCTTGAAGCAGTCGGCCCTGTTTATGCAGCACGCCGGGCTGGTGGCACAGGGCCTTGAGGGCAAAATCGCCATAGGGTTCGGGTTATCGAGCTTTGTCTATGCGCCGCAGAGCGTGGCGCGGTTTGGTAAGCGTTTTCCGGCAATCAACATCACCTTGCAGGACCTGCCTTCAAGCCAGCAAATGCAGATGTTGCAGCAGGGCGAATTGCAGATGGGTTTCGTGCGCGTTCCGCCACCTAGCCCGCTGGAGTATTTGCCGCTGTTTGAGGACCGTCTGGTGCTGATCACGCCAGAAAGCCGTTCTTTGACGGTAGATCAGTGGCTGGCAAAACATCCGCTGCTGCGGTTGCAGTCCGGGCGCGGGCAGGGGCTGAATGGGCAGATTGACCTGTTTATGCATGAGCAACACTATCAGGCCAGTAGTGAACAATATGCTGCTGATATTCATACGCTTTTGGCTATGGTGCTCGCCGGGCTGGGCGTGGCTTTGCTGCCGCAGAGCATTGTGCATATTGCGCCGTCGGATCTGAATATCGTGCAACTGAAAGGGCGCGCGTTGCGCTGGCAGACGGGAATTGCCTGGGACCCAAGAATAGAGGATGGCGTGCGGGATAAATTTATTGAGATGGTGCGGCAGGAGAGTCCCGCCGCAGGCTAATAGGCTTTATTTCAGCAGGCGGAACTCAATCATAAATAGCTCATTCAGGCCGGGGTAAATTTCTGAAATCACCTCCCTGAGTTGCTCTAAGGTCATGTTCTCCTGATCGGCGTGGCGCTGATTCAATTCTGAAAACAGCACCGGTGTCACCGCAATCACTTCAATATTGCAGAAAAACACCTCATCTTCGTAGCGCGAAACCCGGACTTTATCACCCGCTGAGAACTGGGCGTCGCTGGCTTCGCGCAGGGTAATGGTTTTGCGTTCGGCCAAAATATCGGTTTCAAAGCGCGAGAAGAAAGTGATGCTTTTCATTGTTGTTCCTGTTGTGTGGCCGGGAATTATTGCCTGATCATCTGATTGGCGAAGCGTCGCACGCAGGCGTCACCAGCCGTTTAAAACCCATTGTAAGAAGCACGGGGAGAATGTAAACGGCTGGCGATAATTAAGCTCGGCTATTGGCTATCGGTAGAGCGCGTCAGGCTTTCCCATTGGTCGATTTCCTCACTCCAGCTAGCCAGTTTTTGTCGAACCAATTGCAGGGCATCGCTGCCTAACAGCAGGTGGGCTGGTGGATTTTCACTGGCAATCAGCGTCAACATGGCGCGAGCGGCCTTCTGCGGATCGCCAAGCTGCTTGCCACTTTTGGCTTCGCGCGCCTGACGAATTGGGTCAAACAGGGCGTCATAATCAGTGAGCGAGCGTGGGCTGCGCACCATCGAGCGACCGGCCCAGTCAGTGCGGAACGAGCCTGGCTCGACGGCGGTAACGAAGATGTTGAAGGGCGCCAGCTCTTTGCTCAGCACTTCAGAAATCCCTTCTAAAGCAAACTTGCTGCCGCAGTAGTAGGCGATCCCCGGCATGGTGATAAAGCCGCCCATGGAGGTGATATTCAGAATATGGCCACGGCGGCGTTGGCGCATAAAGGGCACCACGGCCTTGGTGACGGCCACCGCGCCGAACACGTTGACGTCAAACTGGCGACGCATCTCTTCCAATGGCGACTCCTCGAACACGCCTTCGTGGCCGTAGCCCGCGTTATTCACCAGCACGTCAATCGGCCCGACGTTTTCTTCAATTTCAACAATGGTTTCGTCGATATAGGCAAAGTCGGTAACATCTAAAATGCGCGCGATGGCGTGAGTCGGGTGCAGCGCGGTAAATTCTTCGGCGGCCTTGGCGTTGCGCACGGTGCCAATCACGCGATGGCCGTCAGTCAGCGCCTGCTGCGCCAGAGCACGGCCAAAGCCACTGCTTACACCGGTGATCAAAATGTTTTTAGTATCAGACATGGTTATTTCTCCAAAAGCATTGATAAAGCCAACGCGGCTTTTCACGGCGCTCAGAGTAACGCCGATGTGTCATTCGCAAGAGACCTGAAACTCGGAGTTTATTGCCTAAAACTATGAGTGTTGTTTTTATCACCACCATAACTTGCTACACTGCACTAGGGGTATCTATGGGATGATTGGCATGAACAGCGAAAATGTAGGGCAGGTTGGGGCAGTACAGCAGGAGATGGTCAAACTGTTGGAAACACTGGCGCAGGTCGAAGGCTATAACCTGTCACGGGTGCCCGATGTGCGCTTTTTACGCTCAAACCGCCCCTTGAAACGCATGCCGGTGCTCTATGACCCGGGCATTGTGATTGTCTGTCAGGGCACAAAACGCGGCTATTTTGGTGACCGGGTGTACGTTTATGACGCACAGCATTTCCTCGCCGTGGCGCTGCCAGTGCCTTTTACTATGGAAACCGATGCCAGCGCGGAACAGCCGCTGTTAGCTATTTATATGCATCTCGACTTTTCTGTCGCCGCTGAACTGATCATGAAGATTGACCAAAACTCTGCGCAAGAGTCGCCAAAGCCGCAAAGCATGGTGTCGACACCCATGGGCGAAGCTATGCAGCACTCGGTGTTGCGTTTTCTTCAGGTAATGAGTGAGCCACAGGATGCCGCCATCCTAGGCCCAGCGCTGGTTCGCGAGATCTACTACCGCGTATTGACCAGCGAGCAGGGTGCCGGGATCCGCACCGCGTTACAGCTGCAAGGTCAGTTTGGCCGCATCTATAACGTGATTCGCCACATCCATAGCGCGTATAACGAAAACCTAGATATCAATCAGTTAGCTCAAATGGCCAACATGAGCCCGGCGACTTTTCACAGCCATTTCAAGCTGATCACCGAGACTTCGCCGATGCAATATCTGAAGTCTTTGCGGCTGCATCAGGCCAGACTGTTGATGGTCAGAAAGGAGATCACCGCGCTGACGGCATCGCTGCAAGTGGGCTATGAGAGTGCGTCGCAATTTAGCCGTGAATTCAAACGCTTATTTGGCCGCACGCCGGTCGAGGAAGTGAAACGTATGAAAGAGAATTTCGCCGTACCGCCAGAACATCAGGCCACGGAGTTTATTTCTTCTCATTGAAGGGGCTGACAGCAGACAGTCCATCAGCTGACGGTTTCGGGGCATCTTCCGGGGAACCGTCAGCTTATCCTTAACTCCTTTCCACCGAGTTAAGGGGATTTTCTATGTCTTCACGTATTAATCTGGCACTGCTGGCCGTAGCTGCTTTAGTCAATGTGTCGGCGCATGCCGCAGACTTTAAGCTTTCCAGCCAGACCATCAAGAACAATAAGCCATTGGATTCACTGCAGGTTTTCAACAGCTTTGGCTGTAACGGCGGCAATACTTCGCCTGATTTACACTGGAGCGGCGAGCCCGCAGGCACCAAAAGTTTTGCTATCACTATTTATGATCCGTCCGCGCCGTCAATCAGCGGATGGTGGCATTGGACCATGGTGAATATCCCGGCTTCCGTCCATAATTTAGGAATAGACGCGGGCAACGCCAATGGTAAAAATGTACCCGCTGGCGCAGTTCAGGGCAGAAATGATTATGGCTATGCTGGATTCGGCGGGGCTTGTCCGCCACCGGGCTTTAAATCTCATCCTTATATCTTTACCGTTTGGGCACTGGATACCGATAAATTGCCAATCACCGAGGAAAGTAGCGGGGCGCTGGTAGGGTATCAGCTGAAGGCACATATGATCGCAAAGGCGGAACTCAAACCCGTTTATGGAAAAAAATAAGACAGCCACACCTGATAATGAAAGCATTGAAATTATTCATTATCAGGCCAGTCAGGGCCACGCTCTCAAAAACATGACTTTTTTGCGCCCCGTCTTTTGCCACGTGCTGCGGGGCACGAAAATCATGCAACTCACTCATAATAAATGTGTTTCTGGAGCCGGAAACCTGATATTTGTCGCACCGCATGAGTCCATTTTGATGCAGCACATCACGGAAGATGGCGGTTTTGCATCAGAAATTGTGGCGTTTCCTGCTCATTTACTACGTGAGTTTAACAGCCGATATGCTGATATGTTAAAGACGGCGCAGGACATTACCACCACGACGCAATTGCCAGCCGGTTTAGATTTGCACGAAGCCTGGCAGAAAACAGTTAGGGCGCTAACTAAGAGAGAGCATCCACAGATGATAAAACATCACTTTGAGGGTTTTCTTTTACGACTATCGATTGCCGGTTACCGCATTACTGTGTGCCAGAATGAAAAGACGTTCTCGCAGCGGGTCATCGACAGAATCAGCCGCAGTCCGGAAACAGAGCCAATGTTAGCCGACATTGCCAAAGCGCTGTTTGTCAGTGAATCGACATTATTGCGTCGACTGAAAAGTGAAGGGACTCATTTTCGCCAATTAAAAGACGACGTTTATCTTTCGCTGGCCATGGAGCATGTTCAGGGTAATCAGATGCCCATCAAGCAAATTGCCTGTCTGGCAGGTTATTCATCGACATCGCGATTTATTGCCAGATTCAAAGAACGCTTTGGGTTAACGCCAGGCGCATTACGCAAAGTGATGCTGCCAGATAACGCCAGCGAGTAGGCCAGATTTTTACCAGCAGGGAGAATGCATGACAAACCACGCAGAATTAGTGCAGCACATTGTTGAACTTGAAACCTGTTTGCATCAGCCAGCTTTACGCCGCGACCAGCAAATCCTCGAGCATTTGCTGCATGGCGAGTTTGCAGAGATTGGTCGTTCGGGGCAGCTGTATAACAGAAGCGAGGTTGTCGACGCATTACTGGGTGAAACTGAGCAAGTGAAGATAGAAGCAGAAAACTTTGCGCTGAGCAAAATCAGCGAAGACCAAGTGATTCTGATTTATCAAAGTTTCGAGTTGAGACAAGACAATGTGAAAGTGCGGCGCACATTGCGCAGTTCAATATGGCAGAGGTCAGAGCCGTATGGCTGGCAGCTTAGATTTCATCAAGGGACACCGATGAAGGAGTGAAGTGAGAAAAGCAGAGGAAATGGGGTAAAACAGCAGATCCGTGAGCAACACAATGACAGCGCCAAAAGTCCAGATTCCACGTATCCTTACCTGAGTGCGCATAATGTATATTATGTTAAATTAGATATCATGACGTACCAGCCTGACTGACTTACTTCATCCCCTGTTGTATTTCTATTGCTTAGCTTTATGATTCAGTCAATTTCTTCAGCTACCGGAACCATCATCGATGGATAACGATTTAGATTGCGGCCTTATGACCGCAATCTGTCGCAACACTCTATCTTTAGCTCTTAACCACCGGCGTTGGCGGCACAGGAAGAATAATCTCTGAAGCGATCTTCCATTCTTTATTAACTTTCAACCAGTTATGAATCAACAGGAAAGGTTTTGGCTTACCGTCTTGCCCAGCGTAGGACACGGTAATGGTCACCGGTGCGTAGCTTTGGGCCACGTCTTTGGTTAACCCCACCACTTTTAACTTGGTCAAATCTGGCGTCAAAACCACCGGGCCGGAGCGCGCGATGTCTGACAATTTCTGATCGATAGCCGCATTGCCCCACACTGCCGACCAATTGCCCTCCACTTCTGGATTGGCGCTTTTCGCCACCAACATGGCTGACGGCGATTCCCAGAACATGTCATGAATGCCTTTGATGTCGTGCTTGTTAGCCAAATCCGCTAAATGAATAAAGTCATTTCTGATGACTTCTCGGGTTTGCGCTGTTAAGGGATCCTGATCCGCCGCCATCGCTGCCGGCAAGCTGGCCAGTGTAGAAAGAGTCACCATCAGCCCGGCTACTAATTTTTTCATCGCTTCATATCCTGCTGTTAAGTAAAAGACACGCGTTGTAGCCAACACGCCTCGGTGTTGGTGTCTTTATTAATGACCGATCATCTTGTAATAATCAAGACAACGCTGTGGCAAATTTGTAACTGTCTGCCTACTCTGACCATGCAGAATTCATCAGAACGCGTCATTTCACTATGGCATAAAACGAGGGTTTCATGTCATTTGTGATGTCGGTTTAAAGATCGATACTGGCTATCCCTTAATGAGACACTATTGGATACTTAAAATGACAACATCTACTGCTCGCCCTGTTGCTCTGATCACTGGCGCTTCTACCGGCATCGGCGCTATCTATGCAGACCGTTTAGCCCGCCGTGGCTATGACCTGATTCTGGTGGCGCGTAACCAGTCTCGCTTAGAGAAAGTGGCTGATATTATTAAGGAAAGTACCGGTGCAGACGTCAGTGTTATTGCCGCAGATCTCGGCCTGCGAGAAGAGTTGCGTCAGGTGGAAGCCCTGTTACGCCGTGAAGATAGCCCGATAAGTTTGCTAGTCAACAACGCGGGGTTTGGCTCAGTGTTCCCACTTCTGAATGCCAATGTCGATGAAATGGAACAGATGATCGACCTGAACGTTACCGCCCTGACCCGCCTGACCTACGCCGCCGTGCCGGGATTTGTGGCGCGCGGCAATGGCGCCATCATCAATATCTCTTCCATCGTGGCGATCAGTACCAATGTGCTGAACGATGTTTACAACGCCAGCAAAGCCTATGTGCTGAACTTCACCCAGTCGCTGCATCACCAGTTGGCAGATAAAGGCGTTAAAGTTCAAGCAGTTCTGCCGGGCGCGACGGCTACTGAATTCTGGGATGTGGCCGGAACCAACACTACCAACTTGCCGCAGGACTGGGTAATGAGTGCCGAAGCCATGGTGGATGCGTCGTTGCGCGGATTTGATCAGGGTGAAGTGGTCACCATCCCGCCTTTGCAAGATGGTGATAAATGGCTGGCTTATGATGCAGCGCGCGTCGAGCTTTCAGGGCTGTTTGCGAATAAAACCCCAGGCCCGCGCTATTTATAACTGACTGAAAGAACAGGCGTTACTCTGCAACAGACGCCTGTTCTACAAAAGGTTGGCGGGAGCGAATCTCTCGCAATAACGCCTGCGGCGGCTGCCCTAGCGTGCGCAAAAAAGCGCGCCGCATGCGCTCTTCATCGCCAAAACCGGTTTTTAGGGCAATCTGCGCGATAGAAGAATGCCCTGCTTCAATCATCGATTTCGCGGCTTCAATACGTAATTTTTCCACCGCCTTGGCCGGAGAATGGCCGGTTTGGTGCTGGAATGCCCGGCTGAAATGCCGCGGGCTCCAGTGAACGTGCTCGGCGAGCTGCTCGACATTTAAAGGTTCGCACAAATTCTCTTTGGCGAATTCCAACGCTTTGCGAACGCGATCGGAATCTGGCTCCATTTCGGCCACGGTGGAAAACTGCGACTGGCCGCCAATCCGACGGTGATAAACCACCAGTTTTCGCGCCACGCTTTTGACAATGTCCGCCCCTAAATCCTGTTTTACCATGGCGAGAGCTAAATCGATGCAGGCGGTCATTCCCGCTGAGGTCCAGATTTGGCCCTCGTTAATGTAGATCTTGTCCTGATCGACACGAACTTTTGGGAATCGCTGCTGCAACGCCGCGGCCTGCCCCCAGTGGGTAGTTGCGCTGTGACCGTCCAACAGTCCTGCATCGGCTAACACAAAAGCGCCGCTACAGATGCTGGAAACCCGCCGCGTTGCTAAAGCCGCCTGCTGAATTTGGCTAATTAATAGCGGCCCAACCTGAGGAATATCCGTACTGCCGCCGACCATCAGGGTGTCGAACTCGAGCTGCTCAATCGGCTGGCTATCAATTTTCACCCCAGCCGAGCTGGCAATTAGCCCGCCCTGACTGGAAACAATGTCGAACTGATAGAAAGGCTGTTCATGGCCACGCATCGCCATTTCCAGATTGGCTATTTCAAACACTGACAAAGCCGCCAGATCCAACATCTGAAATCCGGGGAAAATAACCAATCCGATACGCAGCGCCATAATGGCCTCTTTTGAGGGAAGTAATAGTTATTAGACTTTGCCACGGACCGGGTATGCAGGTCAATCAGCCTTTAACCATGACAGCAGCGGCTGTCGGCCGGAGCCTGTTCGCGCTCCTTCAGGCCATAGTCTCGCACCACTTCGGCGACGCGCAGCCGGTAATCCGCCAAGATATTTTCCCGCCCTTTGCTCTGCGCCAGCCGGTGCGGCTCGAGGTTTCGCCACTGCTTGACGGCCTCTTCGTCGTGCCAGAAAGAGAGCGAAAGCAGCTTGTTAGGATCAGACAGACTCTGAAACCGTTCAATGGAAATAAAGCCGTCAATTTCTTCCAGCAGCGGCTTCAGCGCCGCCGCAATCGCCAGATAGCTTTCGCGCCGATCTTCGGCAGGTTGTAGTTCAAAAATTACAGCAATCATGGGGTTCTCCTGTCGTGGTGTTCCGGGACTTTTCCCATCAGTTTATGACTGGCGCGAACGCCATACTTCGCTTAATCTCAAAGTATGGATAACATTGATATTGAAGATAGGCTGGCTGCCCTCGCGGCGGCGATGGCCGACAAAACCCGCACTCGCATGTTGTGCCTGTTAATGGACGGGCGGGCTTACACTGCCACGGAAATGAGCGCGGCGGTGGATGTTGCGGCGTCCACAACCAGTGCCCATCTGGCCCGGTTGCTGGAGCAGAACCTGATCAGCTGCGTCAAACAGGGGCGTTATCGCTACTTTCGGCTGGCAGGTTTAGAAGTCGCTCAACTGCTGGAATCCCTGATGGCGATGGCCGGTGTCGAACGCCCGGTGGTGAAAAGCTCTACCCCCGGCGCACTGCAATTTGCCCGCACCTGCTATGATCATATGGCGGGTGACGTGGCGGTGAAACTGCATGACAGCCTGTTCCGCGCTGGTTGGCTGAGTGGCGATCAGCAGTATCAATTAAGCGATGTAGGCCGTGAAAAACTTACCGCTTTGGGCGTGGATTGCAGTCAGCCCGCTTCACGCCGCCACTTTGCCTGTAGCTGCCTCGACTGGAGTGAGCGCAAAGCTCACCTTGGCGGTGCGTTGGGCGCGGCAATATTGGCGACTTTTGAAAGAAAAGAGTGGGTTTTGCGCCAGCTCGACAGCCGCCAGTTAGCAGTCACCGCCCAAGGCAAAAAGGCTTTAGCTCGCTACTTTTCAATTCATCTGGATTAAGTCAGTTGCCCGCCAGATCCTGCTGCTTTTTATTACATTTCAGTAACATTCCCTGTGACAGCCTCCTCGCGAAAAGGTAGTCTGAACGTAAATTAGTGTCATCGTCAGTCGCCTTTTCGGAGTGGTTCATGTCTTTCAAATTCAGCCTCCCTGCTGGCTCCGCCTTACCTTTATTGGTGGCGGGCGCTTTCTTCATGGAGAACCTAGACGCCACGGTGATTGTCACCGCTCTGCCGCAAATGGCGCAGGCGTTTGGGGTACACCCGGTCGATATGAATATCGGCGTTTCGGCCTATATACTGACTACCACGGTGTTTATTCCGGCCAGCGGCTGGATTGCCAATCGCTTCGGGACGCGCAAAGTTTTCTCGATGGCTATCGTGCTTTTTGCGCTGGCGTCGATCCTCTGCTCGGTCAGTACCAGTCTCGCCACCTTTACTGCCGCCCGCATGCTGCAAGGTTTTTCCGGCGCGCTGATGGTGCCGGTTGGGCGTCTGGTGGTGCTGAGAAATACCTCCAAATCTGATTTGATTCGCGCCATCGCCACGATCACCTGGCCGGGTCTGGTCGCGCCCATTATCGGCCCGCCGCTGGGTGGTTTTATTACCACTTTTGCCTCTTGGCACTGGATTTTCATCATCAATGTGCCGCTCTCTGTGGTGGCGCTCTACTTTAGTCAGAAGCTGGTTCCGGCGCTGCCGGGCGAGAAAGGCGTGCCCTTCGATTGGCTGGGATTTGTGCTGACAGGCGCGGCCTGTCTGGGCCTGATGTTTGGTCTGGATCTGTTTAATCAGCAAGGCGTGAGCTGGTTGCCGATTGCCTGCGTAGTGGGAAGTATTCTGCTGGGAGCCTTAACCGTGCTGCACTCCATCCGCACGCCTTTCCCGCTGCTGCCAATGGTGGCGATGAAGATAAAAAGTTACGCCGTCACTATTTATGGCGGATCGCTGTTCCGTATCGCCATCGGCGCCCTGCCTTTCTTGCTGCCGCTGATGTTCCAGTTAGGCTATGGCATGAGCGCTTTTGATGCCGGTCTGCTGGTGCTGGCGGTGTTTGCCGGAAATCTGGCAATGAAGCCTTTTACCTCGGCCATTTTGCATCGTTTTAAGTTCCGCTCGGTGATGCTGGTCAATGGCATTCTCAATAGCCTGACCATTTTTGCCTGTGCGCTGCTGACACCTGAAGTGCCGACCTCGCTGACCTTGTTGCTACTGTTCGCCAGCGGCATGACGCGTTCCATGCAATTCACCGCCCTGAATACGCTGACATTCTCCCAAGTGCCGAGTGAGCAAATGGGCGGCGCGAACACTTTGGCGAATACCGTGCAGCAGCTCTCCACAGGTCTGGGTATCACCATCGGCGCGCTGTCACTGCGCGTGGCGGAACATTTCCAGACTGACGCGGGCAGCACGGTTCACCTTGAGCAGTTCCACGTGGCGTTTATTATTATCGGGCTGTTCTCGCTGGTCGGCACGCTGAATAACCTCTCCCTTAGCCCAACCGCCGGGGATGAAATTCGCCGTAAAAAAGCGCCGCCGAGTTCTGCCCCCGCTGGCGGAAAATAATGGCTTTAGCGCACTGCCGATTTCGCTTCATTTATGTTAATACTGTGTGCAGCTTCACATTTTAATGCGTGATAACTATTGAGGATTATTGGGATGATTATTTTTGTAACAGGCGCAACCGCTGGTTTTGGCGCTGAAATTGCCCGTAAATTTGTTAAAGCAGGTCATCAGGTTATCGCCTCCGGACGCCGTAAAGAGCGTCTGGCCGATTTGAAATCTGAGCTGGGCGATGCGCTGTACGTGGTGCAGTTAGACGTGACCAACCGCGCCTCTGTTGGCGAAGCGATCGCCGCGCTGCCTGCCGAATGGCGCAACATTGACGTGCTAGTCAACAATGCCGGTTTGGCGCTGGGTCTGGAAAAAGCCGACAAAGCCGATCTGGATGACTGGGAAAACATGATTGATACCAACGCCAAAGGCTTGGTGTACATGACCCGCGCGGTGCTGCCGGGCATGGTTGAGCGCAACGTGGGCCACATCATCAACATCGGATCCACTGCCGGTAACTGGCCTTATGCCGGTGGCAACGTTTATGGCGCGACCAAGGCTTTCGTTCGCCAATTCAGCTACAACCTGCGTTCAGACCTGCATGGCACACACGTTCGCGTGACTAACATTGAGCCGGGCCTGTGCGGTGGGACTGAGTTCTCCAATGTGCGTTTTAAAGGTGATGACGAGAAAGTCAGCAAAACCTACGACAACACCAACCCACTGACCGCGGCCGACGTGGCTGAGTCGGTGTTCTGGGTCTCTACGCTGCCAGCGCACGTCAACATCAATAGCATCGAAATGATGCCCGTCAGCCAGTCTCTGGCAGGCTTGCAGGTGCATCGCGAAGAGTAATTTTTGCGAGCTGGAAAGCAAAAAAGCGCCGATGGGCGCTTTTTTTATATCTGAAACAACCTAACTGGCTTTCCAGCCCGAGACAATGATCAGCATCCCCGCCAAGGCCACGCAGGCACCCAGCCAGTCGGTATGACTTAATTTCACGCCATCGACAAAACGTAACCACAAAAGCGCGGTCATAATATAGACTCCGCCGTAAGCTGCATAAACACGGCCACTGGCCGCCGGATGCAGGGTGAGCAACCAGGCAAACGCCGCGAGACTCAGCGCGGCGGGAAACAGCAGCCAGATACTTCCGCCCTTTCTTAACCACAGATAAGGCAGGAAGCAGCCAATGATTTCAGCCAGCGCGGTGACAAAAAACAGTATTGAAGTTTTGAGCATGGCGTAAGTTTACAGTCCATAGTTCAATCAGTAATAAACCACTCGACCGTCAAAGAGTGACGTTCGTGGTCGCAATGGTATAATTTATTTATTCGCCTGAGCGATGTGTAAACCTATAAGGAAGAGCTAATGAATACAATGTTTATGACCCAAATGACCCGCCGGTTGTTGCCGGTTGCCCTGTTGGTCATGGCGGCAAGTTGGCAGGTTTCTGCACAGGCCGCAAATACCAACTGTTCCGGCGGTACCTGCGTGTTTAGCGGTACAGGCAATGACGCGCTGAATAACGAAGCGGCGCGCCAGAGCAAAGAGCAGTGGAATGACACCGAGCAGCTGCGTCATTCAATCAACCAACGTGCTACCAAGAGCTTCAACAAGTTCGATAAAGCCGTTGACGCGCGCGATGCCTGTGAAGCAAGCCAAAATCTGAATGCTTATTGGGAACCTAACACCGAGCGCTGTCTTGACCGCCGTACGGGTCGCGCCCTGTTAGCACCGTAAAGCAGAGTTAACAGCCCACGAGCGCAAAGGCCCCCCTTTGCGCTCAGGCTGCTAAACTTAGGTAGAAGATCTCTCTTTTACTTAATAATCATAAAAGGATTAGATGATGAAAAAAACCATGTTAGCCGGACTGGCCATTCTTGCCCTCGCCCCGTTAGCGGCTCAAGCCTCTTGCGACAGCGTCAAAGCCGATATCACCCAGAAGATCGTTGCTAACGGTTTGCCTGAAGCCAATTTTAAATTGGATATCGTGCCAAATGATCAAGCCGATCAAGCTGGCGGTCAGGTAGTAGGTCACTGCGAAAATGACACGCAGAAAATCGTCTATACCAAGACTTCCGATCGCATCGATGATAGTGCTAAGACTGGGACGAGTCAGGATGCGCCAGCACAGTAATTTGCGCTTTTAAAAGCTCGAAACTTAAGGTCAAGGTCGTGGGCTCGCCGCCCACACTGGCTGGAACCTTGCGTTGCCACGCAAACTGGTCTTTAAGGTCAAAACCGTGCGCTGCCGCCACACCGGCCTTAAGAGGCGCCTATCGCCGCGCCTCTTAAGAATCTCCGGCTCTTTACTGCGCGCTCCGCTCGTCGGGCGGACCTGTTTCAGATACACCTGTTCTCCACCGCAAAATGTCGCCGCTTAGGCGGTACCTTCGCTGCGGGTTCAAGCCTTGGGTCTTGAACCTCTTGCTCAGCGCCATTTTTGACTGCGGTTTTGAGGCATTTCGACCGTGCCGTTTCAGTAGATTTAACTTTGATCCTTTCCTATTTAGGGGAGGAGCAGAACAGTACTCCACTGGAACGGCACGGTGTAAATGCCAGTAGGTCGCGTTCAGAAGTGACGCCGAGCAAGAGGTGGAAAACCGCGTGGCTTTTTACGCGGGTTGGAATCCCGCAGCGAGGGAACCGCCTAAGCGGCGGCACTTCGCGACGAACACCGTGGTCGCTGGAACACGTCCATTCCAATCCTGCGCAGCCTCGATCTCACAGCAATAAAAAACGCAGGGTTCCAAGGGAGGCGCGTTTACGCCTCCCTTGGTCGGTGTGGGCCGACGCCCACGGTTTTGAATTTGAAATTGAACTTGAACTTGAACTTGAATTTAAAGATTCTAAAAGCAGCTCAGGCCTGCAGCCCCTCAAATCTGATAATCAATGACCACTTCTTCCTCTTGCGGCTGCGCGAAAGCCTTCTCCTTGATCTCATTCACCGACAAACGTGGGTTACACAACTCGATAAAACGCCACACATAGTTACGTTGTAACTGCGCCCTTTTCAACCCTAGCCACACGGTGTTGGCTTCGAACAGGTGTTCGGCGTTGATTAGCGTCAGGCCGCTGTCGCGCTCAACTTCAAAGGCTTTGTCGGCGACGATACCCACGCCCAGACCTAGCTCCACGTAGGTTTTAATCACGTCGGAGTCTTGCGCGCTTAACACGATGTCCGGGTTGAGGCCCGCGCGGTTAAAGGCTTCGTCAATGCGCGAACGGCCAGTGATGCCTTGACGATAAGTGATTAACGGCTGCTCGCTGAGGTGTTGCAAGGTCAACGGCTGCTGGTTAATCAGTGGATGATCGTTCGGTACCACCACCGAGTGATGCCAGCGGTAGTAAGGGAAAGCGGCGACGGCGGGATCGTTAATTAGCCTTTCGCTGGCGATACCAATGTCAGCCTGACCGCCAAGCAGCATGGCGAGCACTTCCTGCGGCGAGCCCTGCTGCAACTCAAGACGCACGCCAGGATAAATGGCGCGGAAAGCTTTGATCACCTTCGGCAGGCTGTAGCGCGCCTGCGTGTGGGTGGTGGCGATGGTCAGAACCCCGGCGTCTTCTTTCGAAAACACGTCGGCCAGACGGCGAATATTTTGCGCTTCATTCAGAATACGCTCGGCGACGGCCAGCAGCTCTTTGCCCGGCTCGGTCAATCCCAGCAGACGTTTACCGCGACGGATGAAAATTTCCACGCCCAGCTCATCTTCCAGTTCACGGATATGGCGGCTCACGCCCGACTGAGAAGTGAACAGGATGTTGGAAACTTCCGTCAGGTTGTAGTTGCATCTCGCCGACTCGCGAATGATTTTTAGCTGTTGGAAATTCACCGTTTTCTGCCTCTTGAAGTTCGTAAATGTTCGTAAATCTTTTTTTGCGTAGCACTATTGTTACGGCCTGTTGCTGCGCAGGACAAATACGAAAAAACGGTTACTTATGCTTTTTCCGACTAAAGAAACAAAAAACGCCGGAAACCGGCGTTAAGCAAGAGAGGCTGATGTCATTCAGGCGCGGACGGGAGTCAGTACCGGCGTGCCGCCAAAATGGGCCTGTAGATTTTCGATCACCAGCGTCATCATATTGTTCATCGCCTCGGGTGAGCGACCGCCGATGTGCGGTGTGATCACCAGATTGGTCAGCGGGATGATCTCTGCCGGGACCTTCGGCTCGCCGTCGATAACATCCAACGCCGCGCCGGCGATTTCACGCTGCGACAGGCTGTCCACCAAGGCTTGGGTGTCTACCACGCTGCCACGTGAGATGTTGATTAAGAAGCCCTTCTCGCCCAGCGCGCGCAATACTGAGGCATCTACCAGCTTGGCGGTGCCTTGACCGCCCGGCGTCGAGACGACCAAATAATCGGCCCACTCGGCCAAGGCGTGCAGGCTGTCAAAATAGCGCCACAGGCTGTCTGTCAACGGGTTGCGGTTATGGTAGCCCACCGCCATGTCGAAGCCACCGGCGCAGCGGCGGGCGATCTGCTCGCCGATATTCCCCAGCCCCAAAATACCCAGTTTCTTGCCAAACATGCCGCCAACGTCAGTACCGGCGCGGGTCCAGTCACTGCGGCGCACTTTCGCATCCATCTGTGGGATTTGGCGGGTGATCGCCAGCATCAGCGCCAGAGTATGGTCAGCCACCGACGAGCTATTAGTGCCGGGGCCGTGAGTCACCACGATGCCGCGCTGCTTGGCGGCGGCCACGTCAACTAACTCATAGCCCACGCCCTGCGCACAGATAATTTCCAGATTCGGCAATTTATCCATCTCTTCGCCCGTCAGCCCGATGGTGCCAATGGTCAGCACGGCGCGGATTTTTTCAGCCACGGCGGGGTCGAGATCTGCCCGGCTTTCCGGGGTCATGGCGTAGTGCAGTTCAAAGCCTGCGGCGGCAAAACGTTCTGGATAACCGGCTTCGAGGGGGACATGACATAGCAACGGGACACTCATGATAGCTCCTGATTAAACAACGAATATTGGCTCAAAGATGTTTCAACTTATGGTTTTGACTATCGGCGAATGGCGCAACCTTGTACAGCCAATAAGCGCATTATCAGGGGCTTAAAAGGTAAAAAATTGCATCAAGGTCTACACTCAATCAAGGCTTCGTGCACACGGCTTTATCTGCCGCTGATGTTCTTCGCTCAATTTTCCTTCAGGTTTTATTCTGATTTCCCTGTTCAGGAGTGACGTTAAGAATGGCAAAAAAAGCACCCCATAAATCCACAACTTCCGCCGAAACCCCAGCAGCCAAGCCCTCCACCGCGCCTCACAAGCAAGTGAATGTCGCGGTCGACGACGGCGGCGTCCGAATTATTCATCCTTATAGCGACGGTGAAATCGTCAAAAGTTTCGACTCGGCGCACAAGACGCGAGTGCGCGAGGGGCTGCCCGTGCCTTTAGGTGCAACTTGGGACGGTTTGGGGGTCAACTTCGCCCTATTCTCTGCTAATGCCACCAAAGTCGAGCTGTGCTTGTTCAACGATCAGGGCGAGCAGTATGACGTCATTGAGCTGCCGGAATATACCGATGAAGTCTGGCACGGCTATTTGCCCGACGCCCGCCCCGGCCTGCTGTATGCCTACCGAGTGCACGGGCCTTATGACCCGCACAACGGCCACCGTTTTAACCCGGCCAAATTGCTGCTCGATCCTTATGCGAAGCAGATTGTCGGCGAGTTGAAATGGGACGATGCGCTGTTCGCCTACGACATGCAGAGCGACAAAAAGGACCTGCACCTCGACAACCGCGACAGCGCCGAATTTTTGCCGAAGTGCCGCGTGATTGACCCTGCCTTCTCTTGGGCGAGGTCGCGCAAGAACCATATTCCGTGGGAAGAGACGCTGATTTATGAAACTCACGTGCGCGGCTACACCATGCGCCATCCGGCGGTGCCTGAGCATCTGCGCGGGACCTTCTCGGGCCTGAGCACCCCGCAAATCGTCGATTACATTAAGTCTCTAGGCGTGACCTCGGTCGAGCTGATGCCAATCCACGCCTTTACCGACGACCGGCACTTGCAGGAAAAAGGGTTGCACAACTTCTGGGGCTACAACACCCTGAGTTTCTTCGCGCCGCACCCGCAATACATGGCGACCCACACGGTCAATGAATTCAAGCAGATGATCGCCACCCTGCACGCGGCGGGCATTGAGGTGATTCTGGACGTGGTCTACAACCACACGGCGGAAGGCAACGAGCTTGGCCCGACCCTCTCCTTCAAAGGAATAGATAACGCCAGCTACTACCGCCTGATGCCGGACAACAAGCGTTATTACATCAATGACACCGGCACTGGCAATACCCTGAACCTGAGCCATCCGCGCGTGCTACAAATGGTGACCGACTCCCTGCGCTATTGGGCGACCGAGATGCAGGTGGACGGTTTTCGCTTCGACTTGGCGACTATTCTGGGACGTGAAAGCTACGGCTTTGATGAAGGCTGTGGCTTCCTCGACACCTGCCGTCAGGACCCGGTACTTAGCCAGTGCAAACTGATTGCCGAGCCTTGGGACTGCGGCCCCGGCGGTTATCAGGTAGGCGGCTTCCCGCCGGGCTGGACCGAGTGGAATGACCGATTCCGTGACTCAGTGCGTAAGTTCTGGCGTGGCGACGAAAGCCAACTGGCGCAGTTCGCCACCCGCCTCTCTGGCTCCGCCGACCTGTTCAACCATCGCGGCCGTAAGCCTTACGCCTCGGTAAACTTCATTACCGCCCACGACGGCTTCACCCTCAATGATTTAGTCTCCTATGAGAATAAACATAACCGAGCCAACGGCGAGGATGGCAAAGATGGCAGCGATAACAATATCTCCGCCAACTACGGGGTTGAAGGACCGACCGATGACCCGGCGATTAATGAACTGAGACTGCGGCAGATGCGCAATATGCTGGCGACGCTGCTGTTCTCACAGGGCACGCCGATGCTGCTGGCAGGCGATGAGTTCGCCCGCTCGCAAAACGGCAACAACAACGCCTACTGTCAGGATACCGACATCGCGTGGGTGAACTGGAATATCGAAGATAAAGGCAAGTCGATGATCTTGTTCACTTATCGGCTGATTGCCCTGAGAAAGCGCTTCCCCATTTTGCACCGTGGGCGCTTCTTGACTGGGGCAGTGCATGAAAAGCTGAATGTGAAGGATGTGAGCTGGTTCCAGCCGCGCGGCGAGGAGATGACCGACGAAGCTTGGGCCGATCCTCATGCCAAAAGCATCGCTATGCTGCTTGATGGCCGCGCACAGCCTACCGGCCTGCTGCGCTACGGTTCATTAAGCACCGTGTTGCTACTGTTCAATGCATCTCATGAGGAAGTGGTGTTTACCCTGCCATCGGTGGCCCACGGCGAGAGCTGGCGGCACATCTTTGATACCTTCCAGCCGGATGATGTCAATGAGCACAACTTTGATTTCGGTCGGGAGTACATCTGTCCGTCACGCACCGTGGCGCTGTTTGAGCTGTTAAGCGCTGGGAAGCACTCGGCGTAAGACTTTAGGTGAGAGCATCAGGGCGCGAGTCAGCCGATTCGCGCCCTCTTTTTTTGGCTTTACTTGCCGCTCATGGCACCGCGCAGCGACTGGCGCGCCTTAGCCAGCGCCAACTCTCGGCCAATAGACGCCATGCCGACGCCTTCGGCAGTGATCACTTCGACGTCATTCATGCCCATCAGCGCCAGAATCGACACCAAATAAGTTTCTTGGAAGTCGTGTAACTGCCCGGCTGCTGATGAATAAACCCCACCACGCGATGAAGCGATATAAACTTTTTTATCAGAGATGAGGCCTTTCACGCCTGCTGAGGTATAGGTGAAGGTGATGCCTTTTTGCGAAATTTGGTCAATCCAGGCTTTGAGGTTACTGGAAATCGAATGGTTGTACATTGGCGCGCCAATCACGATGACGTCGCTGGCCATCACCTCTTCGATGGATTGATAAATGCCGTCGATTTCCTGTTGCAGCTCAGGAGTGATTGCCGTCTCTTGGGTGTCGTGGAACATGGTCATCGCCTCCGCCGATAAGTGTGGCGGCGGCGTGACGCCTAAATCGCGATAGTGCACGGTGGCGTTGGGATTAAGTTCCAACAGTTCAGCGACGATAAAGGCCGACAGCTCGCGACTGACGGAGGTTCCAACATACGGGCTGGAATCAATATGTAAAATTTTCATGCTGCTGCCTTAAATCAGAAAAAGTGAATCGGCGCAGTTTAGTCGTTGTCGTAAAATGATGAAATACGCATAATGGCAACTTATCGTTGTGAAAAAAGGACGATGCTGTGCAAGAAGATCTGAACGATATGGCTTACTTCGCTGCCGTGGTGCAGTATCAGGGTTTCACCGCCGCCGGGCGAATGATCGGGGTGTCGAAATCGGTACTGAGCCGCCGTATTGAGGCGCTGGAAGCCCGTTTAGGCGTGCGGCTGTTGAATCGCACCTCGCGACACTTCTCGGTGACCGACGTCGGCATGCGCTATGCCCAAGAGTGCCGAAAGCTGCTTGAACTGGCACAGGATGCCCGTCAGGTGATCGACCAAGCCCAGCAATTTCCGCAAGGTTTTCTGCGCATCACCGCCCCGGTGATGATGGCCGAAGTGGTTATCGCGCCGATTGTCAGCCGTTTTCTCCAGCTTTATCCGCAAGTTACCTGTGAAGTGCTGGGGATGAACAGCCGCGTGGACCTGCTGGAGGAGAATGTGGATGTGGCGATCCGCACCCACGAAGTGCCGCTGGAGGACTCTTCGCTTTATCGTCGCCCTCTGGGTCAATTGAGAAATCTGCTGGTTGCCAGCCCCGAGTTTATCGCCCAGTGCGCAGTGCCGCCGAGTATCGACACCCTTGAACAGCTGCCGGTGCTGACGCGCCACTCCGCTTCGTCACGCAGCGAATGGCGGCTGCATCATGCCGAATTGGGCAGCCGAAGCGTGCAAGTGCAGGCACGTCTGCGCAGCAATAACCTGATGGTGGTCATGCAAGCGGCGATAGACGGTCTGGGGGTTGCGCTGATTTCGGAACACGCCTGCCACGATGCGCTGGCCGAGGGGAAACTGGAGCTGGTGATGCCAGATTGGCACACCGCGCCGTCGTACATTTCGGCGCTGTATGCCAATAAGAGAGGTCAATCGTCCGCCCTGCGCGCCTTTCTCGACTATTTGAGTCAGGCGATGGGTGCGGAGTGATTGTTGCAGGTTTAGTTTGGTTTTGACTTTGTTCCTCCCTTTCAGGAGGGGGCTAGGTGGGGTGTGGGGTGGTTGCATTGAGCATGATTCAAACCACTCCTCATCCCAACCTTCTCCTCTGAGAGGAGAAGGAGTAAACCCGCAACCTCAACTACTCAGGCTCACGCAAATACGCCTTAAACTGCGGGGTCATATGCACTTCGAAGCCTTCCGGGGTTTTAGTGATCAAATACACCGCCAGATGCTCCTTCTCGGCCAAGGCCATGGCCTTTTTGGTGCCGAGCACCATCAGCCCGGTGTCCCAACCGTCGGCTTCTAGCGCGGTAGAAGCAATAACCGTGGCGGAAACCAGCTTATGGGTGATTGGATGGCCGGTCGCCGGGTCGATAATGTGCGAAAGGCGCTTACCGTCCAGCTCATAATAGTTGCGATAACTGCCCGAGGTGCTGATACCCATGCCTTGTAAATCCACAATGGCCTGCACTTCATTGTCTTTGTCAGTCGGCTTCTGAATCGCCACCTGCCAAGGATTGCCCTTTGGATTATGCCCGCGAGACACTACCGCGCCGCCGACGGACACCAGATAGTTGCTGATGCCGTTAGCTTCAATCAAACGCGCCAAATGGTCTGTTGCGTAGCCTTCGCCGACGGTGGACAGGTCGACATACATGTTTGGCATATCTTTTTGCAGATACTGGCCGTCACTCTGCTGAATCACTTTCAGATGCTGTAAACCAATCTCCTGACGCGCGGCGGCAATTTGCTCATCGGTCGGCGTTTTGGTTGGCTGCTTTTGCGGGCCAAAGCCCCACAAATTAACCAACGGGCCGACGGTGATATCCATTTCGCCGCCAGTTTTCTGCCCGATACGCAGCGAGGTCACAATGGCGTCAGCCATCCCGGCGCTGATGGGCTGTGGCGCGGTACCCAAATATTGGTTAAAGCGTGAGAGCACCGAGTCTTCTTTATAGGTCGACATCTCGTGGTCGTCTTCCGCCAGCTGCGCCTCAATCTGCTTACGCAGCTCTGGCTCGCGGCTCTTATCCACGCCAAGTAGGCTGACCCGGTAGAAAGTCCCCATGGTTTTGCCGTCAATCACCAGTGCATCTTTTGATGAATTAGTGACGTTGTCACAGGATGAGAGCAGAGTGACTCCGGCAATAACCCCTGCCAGACTCAGTGCCAGCGAGAGTGAGGAACGCTTAAAATGGAACATGTAATTGACTCGCTAAAAAAACAAACCGCCTGCAGAGCAAGCGGTGAAAGTGTTTGCACAGTACGACATGTCACTTAAACAAGAAATTAACGGCTGCGTTTCGCATGGCGTTCCCAGTTCTCTTGTTTGGCCTGCGCGGTTTTCTTCAGCGCGACATAACAGGCCCCGGCCCCGCCGTCTCGCTGTAGCGCGACGCTAAACGCCTGCACTTCATCGAGCTGCTTCAGCCATTTGGCGACATAACTTCTGACAATGTTGGTATGGCTTTCATCATCGCGACCCCGGCCATGGATAATCAGCAGCGTACGCAAACTGTGGGTTTGAGATTCGCAGAAGAAGTTAAATAACTCCTGACGACAGGTTTCGACCGGCTTTCTGAGCAAATTTAAACTGGCTTCTAACGGATATTTCCCCGCCCGCAGTTTGTCCAGCACGCCCTGCTGCACGCCGCTCTGCTTGTACTCCAACGGCTCATCAACAGGCAGGATATCCAGAAAGCCAGTGGTGAAGGTGTTTTCAGGTCGCTCAGGTTGGCTTTCCGCGCTGCCTTTGGCCGCCGGATGCCCGCTACTTTTGAGGTAAACCACGCGTTTATCGCTTGCCAGCGGCCTGACATCGGCCATTTCCTGACTGAAGAGTTGATCATCATCTTTCATCTAAACGCCCTCCCGTTACGCCTCTAGTTTACCTATTTTTGCTCGCAGAAACAGTCCCGCGCCGGGCCAGCAACAGGTCGGTTTGGGCTGCTGAAACCTTTCTCCCCTGACCTCGCGCCCCGGCCCTTCGCCCAGTGAATCTGAATTTTCCGTATATACTGAATGATTAGGGAGCGAAATAATCATTCGTGATTGTATTCGGTTCCTTAATGAAATTGAGGAGAAATAATGCCGTACCTTGATGATTCCTTGGTAGTTTTTACCGATCTTGATGGTTCATTACTCGACCACGACAGCTACTCTTGGCAACCGGCGCAGGGCTGGCTGGACAAATTAGCGCAGCACGGGGTGCCGGTCATTATCACCACCAGTAAGACTTCGGCTGAAGTCTCCTCCTTGCAGCGTGATTTGCAGCTCAATCACTTACCTTTTATCGCTGAGAACGGCGCTTATATTCATCTCCCGGCCAGTGAGGGTCCACAGCATCAGGTGATTGGTGCGGATTACCAGCGGGTGCGTGAAATTTTAGTTCAACTTCGCCAAAGGTACGATTTTGAGTTTCGCGGCTTTGGCGATGTCAGCCCGCAGCAAGTGGCGGACTGGACCGGGCTTTCTCTCGACGACGCTAGGCTGGCAATGCAGCGCGAAGGCTCGGAGCCTTTGATGTGGTTTGGCAGCCAGCCCGATTTTGCCCATATGGAGAAATTGCTGGCAGAGGAAGGCTTGGCGCTCACTCGCGGCGGGCGTTTCTGGCACGTGATGGGCCGCGAGGCGGGCAAAGGACAGGCGGTCAAATGGCTGATTGAACACTATCGGCAGCAGCGCAACAATCCGCCGGTGAGCTTGGGTCTGGGAGACGGCCCGAATGATATTTCAATGCTAGAAGCCGTGGATTTTGCGGTGGTTATTCGTGGGAAACATGACCAAAAAATGCCGCTCAATAAGGCGGAAAATAATATTTATCGCACCACTTTGTATGGTCCGGAAGGCTGGCGACAAGGGCTGGATCACTTTTTATCCCTTTAATTTTAATAATTTAATCATTTACGGGAGTGTGTTCTATGAGCGATTTCTATCAGGATGGCATCATTACCAATTTCCACAATCTGACCAATCGTAAAACCGAAGAGCTGGAGTATGACCTTCAGGTGTTCTCCGGCCGCCGCTCGATGGGGCTGATCCTGCCCTCGCTGTTTTCCGAGTTGGAAGGCCCGGCGCTGACCAAGATTGTTGATGAGCTGACCAAAGTCCCCTATCTGGATGAGATTGTCATCGGCCTTGACCGCGCCGATCGCGAACAATTTTTGTTTGCCCGCGAGTTCTTCTCGCGCCTGCCGCAGCGCCACCGCATTCTGTGGAATGACGGCCCGCGCCTGAAAGCCTTGGATGAAGAGTTACAGCAGAAAGGGTTGTCGCCGATGGAGCCGGGCAAAGGCCGCAATGTCTGGTTCTGCGTCGGATATACCCTCGCCTCACGCCGCACCTCGGTGGTCGGGCTGCACGATTGTGACATTGTCACTTATAATCGCGATATGCTGGCTCGCCTGATGTATCCGGTGGCCAACCCGAACTTCAACTATGACTTCTGCAAAGGCTATTATGCTCGTGTGGCGGACGGTAAATTTAACGGCCGCGTGGGCCGCCTGCTGGTGTTCCCTCTGCTCAAATCACTGCAAAAGGTCTACGGTAACTCGGATTTCCTCGACTACCTGCGCACCTTCCGCTATCCGCTCTCTGGCGAATTCGCCATGCGCACTCACGTGCTGAATGACCTGCGCATTCCGAGCGACTGGGGGCTGGAGATTGGCGTGCTGTCAGAGATGCACCGCAATACCGCCACCAAACGCATCTGTCAGGTGGATATCGCCGACAACTATGACCACAAACACCAGCCGATGTCAGAGGAAGATGCCAGCAACGGCTTGCAGCGCATGAGTATTGATATCACCAAGGCGCTGTATCGCAAGATGGCGGTGCTGGGGGTAAACATCACCAGCGAGTCTTTCCGTATTCTGAAAGCGACCTACTACCGCAACGCGCTGGATATGATTGACGGCTTTGAAAATGACGCGCGGATGAACGGTTTGTCCTTCGACCGTCACAATGAAGAGTCAGCAGTGGAGCTGTTTTCCAAAGCGATTATGGAAGCCGGACAAGCCTTTGTGGATACGCCGAGTGAGAAACCCTTTATACCGAGCTGGAGCCGCGTGCAGTCGGCCTTCCCGGATATGCTCGACCGGCTGCATGACGCCGTAGAGCTGGATAACGAAGGTGATGTGTAAGCCAAAAAAGTAAGGGCGCCACAGCGGGCGCCCTTTTAAAGCAGGTCAAACGGGACGCTTAGGCGTCCTGTTGTTTTTTACCGGGGAACAGGAAGCTGGCGACAATGCCCAGCGCCAACACGCCCAGTACCACGTACAGGCTGGTCATGGCGCTGATGTTGTAGCCGTGGTGCCACAGGTGGTCGCTAGAGTTAAGCGCCAGTTTCACCGCCACGAAGAACAGCAGCGAAATCACCGATTTCTCCAGATGCACCAGATACTTGCGCAGCGCTTCCAACACAAAATACATCGTACGCAGGCCCAGCACGGCAAACATCATTGCCGAATAAACAATCAGCGGCTCGCGGCTGACGGCAATCACCGCCGGTACGCTGTCAAAGGCGAACATGACGTCTGAGATTTCCACTACCGCGATACACAGCAGCAGCGGCGTGGCGTAACGCACGCCCTGCTTCACTTTGAAGCTAAAATCTTTGTTTTCAGGCTTGGCTAAATCGGCTTCCACTTCTTGGCTGGTGACCAAAAATTTTGGCCCAATCAGCTTCGGATAAACTGGGAAGAAGCGACGCACCAGACGATTGGCGATATGGTCGGAATAGTCGTCAGACTCTTCATCGTCATTGCCCGCGCGCATCATCAGGATTGCCGTCCAGAGAATGACCACCGCGAAGACCATCTCCACCCAAGGCCCGAGTGCCAGCAGGCTGGTGCCAATCACCACGAAAATGCCTCGGAAGACGATAGCGCCAATCACGCCCCAGTAGAGAATGCGGTGGCGATAGCCGTCCGGCACTTTGAACCAGGCAAAAATCGCCATAATCACGAACAGATTATCGACTGACAGTACCTGCTCTAAGGCATAGCCGGTGAGGAACAGGCTGGCGACCTCTTTGCCGTGGTGGTAATAGAGGAAACCGGCAAAAGCGAGGGAAACGGCGATCCAAAAGAGAGTCCACAAGGAAGCGCTTTTCAGGCCGATAGGCTTGTGACTGCGATGAGCCAGAATATCAATAAGCAGCGCCGCGACGGCGACAACAACAAAAACGGCGGTGGTTTCCGGTGGGAATCCCAGAGAGTCTGACTGCATTGCACTTCCTGATAAGTAAACAAAAGCTAAACGATTGTTGCATTGTAAGCGGTTGTGCTGATGTTGGGTATTGAAAGTCGAAAAATGCTATGGGTCATGCGATAATTCGAGACCCGTCTTGGTCTTTGTTGGAGAAACTGTCGGAGAGACAGTCGGAGAAACCTATGTTGATGTTAAAGAGTGAGACTATTGATACCCCGCTCGGCGATCTGGAGATTATCACTGACCCGCAGGGCCAGCTGCGCGCGCTGGAATGGGCTGATTTTCACCATCGACTGCTGCAACTGCTGGTTCGCCATTATGGGCCTGACCAGTCTTCAACCCTCTCCGCCGCGTCACCCGCCAAATCTAACGCTAAACCGGGCTTTTCTTTGCACCAAGAGAGCGTAGAGGAAAATATAAAGCAGCGAATTAGCGATTATTTTGCCGGAGACTTGGCAGCCATCGACGCTCTGCCCGTCGCCACGGCTGGGACTGAATTCCAACGCACCGTGTGGAAGATGCTGCGCACTATTCCTTGCGGGCAGATCATGACTTACGGTCAAATGGCGGCACAGCTCGGTAATCCGGGGGCATCAAGAGCAGTCGGGCTGGCAAATGGTTCCAACCCGATAAGCGTCGTGGTGCCCTGCCATCGGGTGATTGGCAGCAATGGCACGCTCACCGGCTACGCGGGTGGGGTCGAAAGAAAAAAATGGTTATTGGTGCATGAAGGTTATTTATTTGATCAACAAAATTCACTTTTTTAATACATTTAATCTAATTTAGATCTTATTGATTCTCGATTGGCTTATTTTTGGCAGTCGAGATCAAATAATAAGAAAAAAAATCCCTTTAAAAATCGGGTATTTTAATAATTTAGCCCTTTTGGCCTATATTCCCCACTTATCAATTCTGGCAAAAGATGTTAAAATTGACCCATATCAATATTGCCAGAGTGAATCTATTATGATCCCGGAAAAACGTATTATTCGTCGTATCCAATCTGGTGGCTGTGCAATCCACTGCCAAGACTGTAGCATTAGTCAACTCTGTATTCCTTTCACGCTCAACGAGCACGAGTTGGACCAACTCGACAATATCATCGAAAGGAAGAAACCTATTCAGAAAGGCCAGGCACTGTTCAAAGCAGGCGATGAGCTTAAGTCTCTGTACGCCATCCGCTCCGGGACCATTAAGAGCTACACCATTACAGAACAAGGCGATGAGCAGATCACCGGCTTCCACCTTGCAGGTGACTTGGTTGGTTTTGACGCTATCGGCGGTTTAGAGCATCCGAGCTTTGCACAAGCTTTAGAAACCTCCATGGTCTGTGAAATTCCTTTCGAAACCCTCGATGACCTGTCGGGTAAAATGCCTAATTTGCGTCAGCAAATGATGCGTTTAATGAGCGGTGAAATTAAGGGCGACCAGGATATGATCCTGCTGCTCTCGAAGAAAAATGCTGAAGAAAGATTGGCGGCATTTATTTTCAACCTCTCTCGCCGTTTTGCTGAACGTTGTTTTTCTCAGCGCGAATTCCGCCTGACAATGACCCGTGGCGATATTGGTAATTACCTTGGTTTAACGGTTGAGACTATCAGTCGTTTATTAGGCCGTTTCCAGAAATCGGAAATGCTTAGCGTGAAAGGTAAATATATCACCATTGAAAACCATGCGATGCTTTCACAGCTGGCAGGCCACTCAGTGGCGGTTACCGCATAGTTCATAAAATAGTCCACAAATAAGTCATCTCTATGATCGGATCAGCAAAGACAATAATTTGTTGATCCGACTCAATTTCTGCTCTGTCCGATTGCTAAATCTTGGTTTACTCTGTACTTAATACACTGAGCTATAACGCTGTTCAATCACAGGTGTTAAGGAGTTTCCTCATGGCTAAGTATCAGAACCTTCTGGTCGCGATTGACCCCAATCAGGACGACCAACCCGCGCTGCGACGTGCGGTTTATTTGGTCCAACGAAACGGCGGGCGCATTAAAGCCTTCCTGTCGATTTATGACTTCTCCTATGAAATGACCACCATGCTCTCCCCTGACGAGCGTTTAGCCATGCGTCAAAGCGTGATTAACGAACGTGCCGCGTGGATTGCAGAACAGGCCCACTACTACGTTGAGGCCGGCATTCCGATTGAAATCAAAGTGGTGTGGCACAACAAGCCTTTCGAAGCCATTATTCAGGAAGTGATTGCCGGTGAGCACGACCTGCTGCTCAAGATGGCGCATCAGCACGACCGCCTTGAGTCCGTAATTTTCACCCCGACCGACTGGAATCTGCTGCGCAAATGTCCGTGTCCGGTGTGGATGGTGAAAGACCAGCCTTGGCCAGAAAGTGGCAAAGCGCTGGTGGCGGTAAACCTGTCCAGCGAAGAGCCTTATCACGACCCACTCAACATCAAGCTGGTAAAAGAAACCATCGAACTGGCGGACCATGTGAACCACACCGAGGTGCATCTGGTAGGCGCTTATCCGGTGACGCCAATCAATATCGCCATCGAGCTGCCTGATTTTGACCCGAGCGTTTACAACGACGCTATTCGCGGTCAGCACCTGATTGCGATGAAAGCCCTGCGGCAGAAATTCCAACTGGATGAGAAATTCACCCACGTGGAAAAAGGCCTGCCGGAGGAAGTGATCCCCGACCTCGCCGAGCATCTGCAAGCCGGGGTGGTGGTTATCGGTACCATCGGCCGCACTGGCCTGTCCGCCGCCTTCTTGGGGAATACCACTGAACAGGTGATCGACCATCTGAAATGCGATTTGCTGGCGATTAAGCCGGATGACTTTGAGTGCCCTATTACTTCAGAAGACGTTGAAGAGCACGACGACGAATAACAGCTTTTATTCACCGGGAAACGCCAAACAAAAAGCCAGTTCATCACGAACTGGCTTTTTTGCTTTTACCACTGGTAAACCATTAAAGTGCGCGAAGAATATTCTCCACGCTCTCTTTGGCATCGCCGAACAGCATTTGGGTGTTGTCTTTGAAGAACAGCGGGTTCTGAACGCCAGCGTAGCCGGTATTCATTGAACGTTTGAAGACGATAACGTTCTGCGCTTTCCACACTTCCAGCACCGGCATACCGGCAATTGGGCTGCGCGGATCTTCCTGAGCCGCCGGGTTCACTGTGTCATTGGCACCAATGACCAGCACCACGTCGGTGTCGCTGAAGTCGTCGTTGATTTCGTCCATTTCCAGCACGATGTCATACGGCACTTTAGCCTCAGCCAGCAACACGTTCATATGGCCCGGCAGACGCCCTGCCACCGGATGGATGCCAAAGCGAACTTTGATGCCCATGGCGCGCAATTTAGCGGTGATATCCTGAACCGGATACTGCGCCTGCGCCACCGCCATGCCATAGCCCGGCGTGATGATCACCGAGCTGGCGCTTTTCAGCATTTCCGCCACGTCTTCGGCACTGGCTTCGCGGTACTCGCCCATCTCTTCGGCATCGCCAGTAGAGGAGCCATCGGTACCAAAACCACCGGCGATCACGCTAATGAAAGAGCGGTTCATGGCTTTACACATGATAAACGACAGAATGGCACCGGAAGAACCGACCAAGGCACCCGTGACAATCAACAGGTCATTGCTCAACATGAAGCCCGCCGCTGCTGCCGCCCAACCGGAATAAGAGTTGAGCATCGAGACCACCACTGGCATGTCCGCGCCGCCAATGGAGGAGACTAAATGCCAGCCGAACGCCAAGGCAATCAGCGTCATGATCAGCAGTGAGAACACCTGCAAACCGACGCTGTCGGTGCGCACGAAAGTGATCATCAGCAGGAAGGAAATCACCAACGCCGCCAGATTGAGCTTATGACGATGTGGCAAGGCCAATGGCTTCGAGGAGATGATCCCGCGCAATTTGCCGAACGCAACGATGGAGCCGGTAAAGGTCACTGCTCCGATGAAGATGCCCAAGAACACTTCGGTGAGATGAATGTTTTCCATTACCGAGTCCATGGCAACCGCGCCGTGGTCAAGGTAGCTGTTGAAGCCAACCAGCACCGCTGCCAGACCCACGAAGCTGTGAAGAATGGCAACCAACTCTGGCATTTCGGTCATTTCGACTTTTCGTGCCAGATAGATACCAATGGCTCCGCCAATCACCATCGCGACGATTATCCAGCCAACGTTGCCGGAGTCAGGCCCGAGAATGGTGGCAATCAGCGCGATAGCCATCCCGGTAATGCCGTAGATATTGCCCTGTTTTGACGTTTCGTGTTTTGACAATCCAGCCAAGCTGAATATAAACAGAATAGCGGCAACGATATAGGCTGCTGTAACTAATCCCCCAGACATATGCTACCCCTTAATTCTTACGAAACATCTTCAGCATGCGCTGAGTGACGGTGAATCCACCGAAAATATTGATACTGGCAATCAGAACCGCAACAAATGACAGGAAGCTAACCCAGCCTCCGTGACCAATTTGCAGCAGCGCGCCAACGACAATAATCCCTGAAATGGCATTGGTGACTGACATCAGTGGCGTGTGCAGCGCATGGCTGACGTTCCACACCACGTAGTAACCCACTACGCAGGCAAGAGCGAACACGGTGAAGTGCGACAAGAACTCTTTGGGCGCCACGTTGGCCAGCCAGCCAAACAGAATGATTGCCACGGCCATAATGATGTATTTGGTGTAAGGCGACGCGGGTTTGGCTTCGACTTTCTCCTGCGGCGCGGCCTGTTTGGCGGCCTGAGGCTGGGCGGAGACCTGAATCGGCGGTGCGGGCCAGGTCACTTCTCCGGCTTTCACCACGGTCACGCCGCGCACCACGGTATCTTCGAAATCAATCTCGATTTCACCGTTTTTCTCTTTGCACAGCAGTTTCAGCAGATTGACCAGATTGGTGCCATACAGCTGGGAGGATTGAGTCGGTAAGCGGCTCGGTAAGTCGGTGTAACCAATGATTTTGACGCCGTTTGGCGTGACGGTGATGGTGTCGGCGACGGTCAGCTCACAGTTACCGCCGGTTTGCGCCGCGAGGTCGACAATCACGCTGCCCGGTTTCATCGACGCCACCATGTCGGCGGTGATCAGCTTAGGAGCCGGACGGCCGGGGATCAGCGCGGTAGTGACGATGATATCCACTTCCGCCGCCTGCGCCGCGAACAGGGCCATTTCAGCTTTGATAAAGGCGTCGGACATCACTTTGGCATAGCCATCGCCGCTGCCCGCCTCTTCTTCGAAGTCCAGCTCAAGGAACTCCGCGCCCATGCTCTGCACTTGCTCTTTCACTTCTGGGCGAGTGTCGAAAGCGCGGACAATCGCGCCAAGGCTGCCCGCCGCGCCAATCGCCGCAAGGCCTGCGACGCCTGCGCCGATAATCATCACTTTGGCGGGTGGCACTTTACCCGCGGCGGTGATCTGCCCGGTGAAGAAGCGGCCGAACTCGTGGGCGGCTTCAACAATCGCGCGATAACCGGCGATATTCGCCATGGAACTGAGGGCATCCATGGATTGCGCGCGGGAAATGCGCGGTACGGAGTCCATCGCCAGCGCGGTGACATTACGCTCGGCCAGTTTCTGGATTAACTCGGCGTTTTGCGCAGGCCAAATAAAGCTGACCAGCGTGGTACCTGATTGCAGTTGGTCAATTTCATCGCCTTCCGGCGCATTTACCTTCAAGACAATATCGCTGTGCCAGACGTCAGCTGAACTGACAATTTGTGCCCCGGCCTGTATGTAGGCCGCGTCGTCAAAGCTTGCCAGTTTCCCGGCGTCTTGCTCAATGGCCACCGTAAAGCCGAGCTTCAGCAGCTGTTCCACCGTTTTCGGCGTTGCTGCGACTCGAGCCTCATTGGTCAACCGTTCTCTTGGTACACCAATACGCATAGTTATTCCCTTCACCCTTTTTATTGATGATTAACAAGCCGACTTAACGCGGTTATTACTGAACCTGTCGAATTGTTACCGTACCGAAGTTGATTTTTTCGACTGTTTATAACCTACTGAATTTGTGATTGATAATCTACGTATCGCAGTAATAGTCAGAGAATGAATGATTAATTCATGATGATGAGCAAGAAATTTGCCGCAAAGCGCTAAAAAACGGGCAACCCATTAACCTTTTGGCACCAGAACTGCCAACCTCTTCTGATAGGAAAGCCATTGAGCTCCGCGGGCAATCAGCCTTAAGGTTAGCAAAAGATGAATAATTAACATTTATTTCACCTCTTGGAATATACCTAAAACTTATATAAGTTATGGGCTGAAAAAAAAGTGATGCAGGTAGCGGTTAGCAACATCATTAATGACATAAATTACTGAGACACTCGGTATTGTTACATGCAATAATCGGCCGCTAACCTGTTACACATCAAGAATTCAGCACGTTTCAACATTACTGCGCAAGGTGAAAGGATTTTTTATGAAGCTGACCAAAACGATCATCGCATCGGCTCTCTGTTTATCTTTAACGGCTATTTCCGCCTTGTCAGCAGCACAGGCAGCCCAGGAAATTGCTCCAGAAAAAGCAGCCGCCATCAAACCCTTTGATCGCATTATAGTTTCCGGTCGTTTCAACACGTTGGGTGACGCGGCAGATGCCGTTTCTCGCCGTGCTGATGCACTGGGTGCAGATTATTTTTATATTCAAGACACAAACAGCTCAGGTAACAGCGGTAACTGGCGCGTCGTCGCGGACATCTATAAAAAAGATGCGGCTGAAGTCAGTAAGAAAACCACTTACCGCGAAATCAATGGCGTAAAAGAATTACCGAAAGAAGAGGCTTACCTGCTTGAGCCTTATGACACCGTCACCGTCAGCGGCTTCTTCCGTAGCCAGCCAGACGTGAATGATGCCATCACCAAAGCGGCGAAAGAGAAAGGGGCTTACTCCTTCTTCATCGTGCGTCAGGTTGATGCCAACAGCGGCGGCAACCAGTACATTACGGCTTTCATCTATAAGAAAGATGCTGCAAAACGCGTGGTACAGGATCCAGATGCAATTCCTGCTGATTCTGAAGCAGGTAAAGCCGCTCTGGCCGCCGGTGGTGCAGCAGCCAAGAAAGTTGAAATTCCAGGCGTGGCTTCTTCTAGTAGCCCAAGCCGTTCCGTGGGTCGCTTCTTCGAAACTCAATCTTCTACCGGTCAGCGTTACACAGTGACTGCGACTAACGGCGCGAAGATCCAAGAAGTGAACGACGTGACTGCGGCACAGATGGCTCCGTTTGATTCCATCACTTTCACCGGCCACTTCAACAGCATCACCGACGTCTCTCAGGAAGTGGGTAACCGTGCGGCTGCTAAAGGCGCGAAGTACTACCACATTACTCGCCAGTGGCAGAACAAGAGCGGTGGTAACCTGACGGTTAGCGCTGACCTGTTCAAGTAATTAGCGGTTTAGAAATAACAAAAGGCAGCCTGCGGGCTGCCTTTTTGCTAATGCGGTTTTACTAAAACTCTTTATCGTTTTACTGCTGGAACCAAGTTTAAAACTTTATACAACTAGTGCGCAGGTTGTTGGATTTCCACGCGCAACTGGTCATTGCTTTGTAATAGCTGCAAGCGGTGTTTGCATTCTTTTTTAATGGTATTCAACTGCTCATCGTTAAGCGCATAGGGCAAATTAATATCAACGCTATAAAGCCCCTGCTGTTCCGCCAATTCAATTAAACGCACAATATTGGTTTCATCACTGACCTGTGTTGATACCACTTGCAGCGCTAAACTTCTCAGGCGTTCTTGCTTAGATTTTTCTTGCGAGGTGCGTGATCGAAGTACCATGCCAAAGAACGGCAGCACTCCATAAATCGCGTCGATAAAGCTCCACTGCTTTTTGCATGATGCAGAAAGGTATTCCATGTAATCAAAGGAAGCTTTTTCACTGCGCACATCGGGTAGCAGGCGATTATCGCTCATCCCCTATTCCTCTCCTGGCCAGTGTTAGCACGGTTAAACGCACGAAGAATGAATCAGACAATATAATGCAGCGTAATATATTTCGTTAAGTATATTCGCCTCTATAATGGCATATTTCACGAAGAGTGCGCTAGTCAGTTAAGTGGGCAAAACGCAATACTGTGTCGCATAATGTGAATGTTAAAATATTGTCAGTTTTTCTACGTTTATCTCTATAAATGGGCCGCAAACTCTGAAAAACTGTCACTTCCTATTACGCATGTCTTGTAGCCATAGCCTGTGTCTGCGGCTATGCTGACCATCGGATAATAATTAACAGCAATCCAATGAATAAAATCGTTTTTGTAGAAGATGATCCAGAAGTCGGTAACCTGATTGCGGCCTATTTAGGCAAACATGACATTGAAGTGCTGGTCGAACCCCGTGGTGATACCGCGCAGGACCGCATCGCGCGTGAAAAGCCTGATTTAGTGCTGCTAGACATCATGCTGCCCGGCAAAGACGGCATGACTCTGTGCCGCGACCTGCGCCCTACCTATAGCGGCCCTATCGTGCTGCTGACCTCGCTCGACAGCGACATGAACCACATTCTGTCGCTGGAAATGGGCGCTAACGATTACATCCTCAAAACCACGCCTCCCGCCGTGTTACTGGCGCGCCTGCGACTGCATCTGCGTCAGCATGCGCCGCAGTCCGCTGGCGAAGAGAAACCGGCCAGCAAGCCGTTGCAAAGTGGCAATGCGCTGCACTTCGGCCAGCTCTGTATCGACCCGGTGAACCGCGAAGTGACGCTGGTCGATGAAGTAATTGTTCTCTCCACCTCTGACTTTGATTTGCTGTGGGAGCTGGCCACTCACGCCGGTCGGATCATGGACCGCGAGGCACTGCTGCTGAACCTGCGCGGCGTCAGCTATGACGGCTTAGATCGCAGCATCGACGTGGCGATTTCGCGCCTGCGCCGCAAACTGTACGACAACGCCCTCGAGCCATTCCGCATTAAAACTATTCGTAACAAAGGTTACCTTTTCGCCCCTAATGCCTGGGAGACAGGACAGGAATGAGAAAGCTTTTCATCCAGTTTTTCCTGCTGTTGCTGGTCTGTTTTCTGGTGATGACTATGCTGGTCGGTCTGGTTTATAAGGTCACCGCCGAGCGAACCGGCCGCCAGTCTCTCAACGACTTGATGAAAAGCTCGCTGTACTTAATGCGCAGCGAACTGCGTGAAATCCCGATTAAGGATTGGAACAAGACCATCAACACGCTGGATCTCAACCTCTCCTTTAAGCTGCATATTGAGCCTTTGGGGAAACGCGTACTCAGCCCTGAGCTAGATAAACGCCTGAAAGACGGAGAGATTATCGCGCTCGATGACGAATACACCTTCATTCAACGCGTGCCGCGCAGCCACTACGTCTTGGTGGTCGGCCCAATTCCTTATCTGTTCTACATGCACGAGATGCGCATTCTGGATCTGGTGGTGATGATGCTGATCGGCCTGTCACTCGCCCTGCCGGTTTTCTTGTGGATGAGCCCGCACTGGAAGGACTTGCTCAAGCTTGAGAAGTCGGCGCAAAGGCTGGGTAACGGCTATTTGGATGAGCGAACCAATTTCGACTCCACCTCCAGTTTGAATCGTTTGGGCATCGCGTTTAACCAGATGGCCGACAACATCAACACGCTGATCGCCAGTAAAAAGCAGCTGATTGACGGCATAGCGCACGAATTGCGTACCCCGCTGGTGCGCCTGCGCTATCGTTTAGCAATCAGTGAAAATCTGCCAGAGGCCGAGCAGCAGGCCATTAACCGCGATATTGGCCAGCTCGAATCTTTAATCGATGAGTTGCTGACCTACGCGCGTCTGGACCGACCGCAGGTTGCGCTTAATCTTGAGAAAGTAAATCTGGCAGACTGGCTGGCAGATAAGGTTGACGATTTCCGCCTGATCAACGCCGAGCGCGGCATCACCCTGTCGGCGCCTGAAGGCATTGATTTCGGCGGAGTGGATTTACGCTTAATGGAGCGCGTGCTGGATAACTTGGTGAACAACGCCCTGCGCTACGCCCATGACAAAATCCATATCAGTCTGTGGCTGGATGGCGAAAATGCCAGTTTGCAGGTGGAAGATGACGGACCGGGCATTCCCGAGGAAGAGCGCGTTCGCGTTTTCGAGCCGTTTGTTCGTCTTGACCCGAGCCGCGACCGTGCAACCGGCGGCTGTGGCTTAGGTTTGGCTATTGTTCACTCGATTGCCGTGGCGTACCAGGGCCGCGTCAGCGTGGAATCCAGCCCATCATTCGGCGGGGCCTGCATGCGTTTCAGCTGGCCTGCCAAAACGGTTTTTAATCTCAATACAGAACCACGCTAAAAATAATTTCGAAGGAAGTAAATAATGACAACAGCTTATTCACAACTGCGCAGTACCTTCGCCCGCCTGTCGCGCTTTAACCACCTCTCCGCCATCGCTGGCTGGGACATGGCCGCGATGATGCCTCCGGCTGGCAGCAAAGCCCGTTCAGAAGCACTGGCCGAGCTTAGCGTTTTATCTCACCAAATTTTGACTGCCAAACAAGTCGGTGAATGGCTGGATCAGGCCGAAAGCGAAGACCTGAACGATCTGGAGCGTGCCGATCTGCGCGAGATGCGCCGTAAGTATCAGCAATCCGCCGTGCTTCCTGAGAGTCTGGTTCAGGAAAAATCCTTGGCTGGTGCGCGCTGTGAACACGCGTGGCGTATTCAGCGTAAAAGCAACGACTGGGACAGCTTCGCGGAAAACCTGCGTGAAGTCGTGCGTCTGAGCCGTGAGGAAGCCAAACTGCGCTCTGAAGCCACGGGCGTTGGTCTGTATGACTCCCTGCTCGACATGTACGAACCGGGCATGACCTCGGCCAAGCTCGACGAGCTGTTTGGTGACCTGAAAACCTGGCTGCCAAATCTACTGAAAACCGTGGTTGAGAAGCAGAAATCTGAAACACGCGTCGCGCCGGTGGGTCCGTTCGACATCGAGAAACAGCGCCAGCTGGGCCTGCAAGTCATGGGGCGTCTGGGCTTCAACTTCGACGCGGGGCGTTTGGATGTCAGCGCTCACCCGTTCTGCGGCGGCGTGCCGGAAGATGTGCGTATCACTACGCGCTACAACGAACACGAATTCCTCAGCGCCATGATGGGCGTTATCCACGAAACTGGCCATGCTCGCTATGAGCAGAACCTGCCGAAAGAGTGGCTGGGCCAGCCGGTCTCCAACGCCCGCTCAATGGGTGTGCATGAGTCGCAAAGTCTGCTGTTTGAAATGCAATTGGGTTGCAGCGAGCCGTTCCTGAAATCTATCTATCCGCTGGTTATCGAGCAGTTCGGCCAGCGCGAAGGTTTAGACGAGAGCAACTTCATCAAGCTTAACCAGCGCGTTGAAGCCGGTCTTATCCGCGTTGATGCCGACGAAGTCAGCTACCCGGCGCACGTGATCCTGCGTTATGAAATCGAAAAAGCGCTGATTGAAGGTGAGATTGAAGTCGAAGATATCCCTGCTCTGTGGAACCGCAAAATGAAGGAATATCTGGGCATCGACACCGTGGGCAACTACCGCGACGGCTGTATGCAAGATATCCACTGGACCGACGGCGGTTTCGGCTACTTCCCGACTTACACTCTGGGCGCCATGTACGCCGCACAGCTGTTCCAGTGCGCTAATCACGCGATCCCAACTCTACAAGATGATATCGCCCGTGGTGACTTGACCGCCCTGTTCCAGTGGTTGCAGCAGAACATCTGGCAGCACGGCAGCCGTTTCACCACTGACCAGCTGATTAAGAATGCCACCGGCGAGACGCTGAACCCGGCATACTTCCGTAAGCATCTGGAAAGCCGTTACTTGTAAGTTTGCCCCAATTGCTCTAGCTCCTTCTCCTCTCAGAGGAGAAGGCTGGGATGAGGAGTGGTTTGAACCGCGCCCCATTCGGCA
>NZ_JMPJ01000048.1 GCF_000735345.1 Ewingella americana ATCC 33852
CCCCATTCGGCAAACCTCACCCCGGCCCTCTCCTTAAAAAGGAGAGGGCGCAAAAACCTCCCCACCTGCTAAGAATCCTCTCAATAAATCTTCCAGATCCCACGATTTCTCAACGATTTGCGGTGTTGCAGAGTGTTCAAGTACACAAACAACATTGTATGTTGTAACTAAATGCAGGGTTTTCTATGTACATAAGTTGACGAAATCCTCGTAACAAATTGATTTTGTTATTGGATTTAGTTTGTACAAAGCGTTACACGCCGACACCAATCACTCACTTACAAAGCTGACCGCCGCGCCTACTATTCTCCTACCGGCCCCGCAGTGGGGTGGACATATAAACGAACATTCTGAGGAATTTAAGATGAAAAAAGTATTAGCTCTGGTTGTTGCCGCTGCAATGGGTCTGTCTTCTGTAGCTTTCGCTGCTGACACTACTGCTGCACCAGCTCCTGCTGCTGCTCCAGCTGCAACTACCGCTGCTCCAGCGGCTGCTGCTCCAGCTGCAAAAGCACCAACTAAGCACGCTGTAAAGCATAAGAAAGCACACAAGAAAGCTGCTCAGAAAGCGCAAGCTGCTAAGAAACACAAAAAAGCTAAGAAAGCCGCTCCAGCACAGAAAGCGCAAGCTGCTAAAAAGCACGTAAAACACGCTAAGAAAGCTGCTCCAGCTCAGAAAGCTCAAGCTGCTAAAAAACACGTGAAACACGCTAAGAAAGCTGCTCCAGCTCAGAAAGCTCAGGCTGCTAAAAAACACGTGAAACACGCTAAGAAAGCTGCTCCAGCTGCTAAATAAGTAAGACTTTTGGTGAGTGGTTCCACTCCCTTAGAGTAAGACTGAATATTAACACCCGGTTCGCCGGGTGTTTTTTTCTCCAGTTTTTTAGATTGAGGTATTGATGGAAGATGCTGCGCCGATACCTGTTCGAAATCACCCTTAGCGCACTGATACTGTGCGGTTTAATTACCCTGTTCTTCTACTTGTGATTTCACCTGAATAAAATCCCTCCGGTGATCACACCGCCAGTTGCAAGCGTCTATAATCACTCCATAATATACGATTCAAGGGATTTCCCTGCTTTCAAGGTCAGAATGTTATGCGCATCGCGTTACCTTTAGTTTTGAGCCTTTTTTGTTGCACCATTTCCTCTGTTCATGCGGACGTACCTGAACCCGATTCAGATTCCGATGCACCAACCATTAGTTTGAAAGAAAAGACTGCCCTGTTCTTTGGTCACGATCATCGCATTGCCGTCGCCAACACCAGCGACTGGCCGTGGCAAGCCATCGGGCAGATTGAAACTGAAAGCGGCAATCTCTGTACTGCGACGCTTATCTCTAAACATCTGGTGTTAACCGCCGGGCACTGCGTGCTGGCTCCTCCGGGTAAGATTGATAAAGTCGTGGCGCTGCGTTTTATTTCGCACAAGCAGAAGTGGCGTTATCAGGTTACGGCCTTAGAAACGCTGGTTGATCCTAAGTTAGGCAAGAAATTGAAAGCCGATGGCGAAGGCTGGATTGTGCCGTCGAAGGCCGCCGCGTTTGACTTCGCGCTGGTGCGACTGACGGATGAAAATATCTCGCTGCCTATCACCCCGCTGCCGCTGTGGGAAGGCACCCGTGACCAGCTTACCGCCGCGCTGAAGCAGAATGGCCGTAAGATAACGCAGGCGGGCTATCCGGAAGATCATCTGGATGATTTGTACAGCCATGAAAACTGCCTGATCACCGGCTGGGCGCAGCCCGGTGTGCTGTCGCACCGTTGTGACACCCTGCCCGGCGACAGCGGCTCTCCGCTGCTGCTGAAAACCGGCGATAAATGGGCGCTGATTGGTATTCAAAGCTCGGCCCCGGCGGCGCAGGACCGCTATTTAGCGGACAACCGCGCACTGGCGGTTCCGGCAATTCGCGATGCGCTGAACAAGCTCTCTTCAGGTGCCGTGAGCGCCATGCCAGCCGCGCAATAAGCTACTGACAAAGCAGCAAAAAAAAACCTAAGTCACATTGAGTGGCTTAGGTTTTTTTATTGGTGCTGCGGCGAGTTAGGCGTCAGCTTTCAACATATATATGCAGGAAGTCACCGTGCTGCCGTCGGTGGTTGTCACTTCAACCGGCACGCGCTCGTAGCCCTCGCCTTCGAAATCATCCAGAATCTGCCAGTTTTCGGCGAGCTTTTCAGAGCTGAAGACAAAACCATTTACCCGGTTGCCGCTGTCATCAAGCACAATCCCCGGAAAGCCCATTTCAGCCCCCCAGCCTTTGTGCAGCAGGGTTCCCCCTACGTGCCCTTCTTGCCAACTGCCGCCAATCCCCTCCAGTACGTGGGCGTTTGGGCGGCCGGGGCCTAAAGTGCCATAAACGAATAACGTTGCCATTCTCACTCCTCAATCAACCGGTGACTAACTGTTCCATGGTTTGCAAAATACGCTTGTCTGAAATCGGGTACGGCGTGCCCAACTGCTGGGCGAAATAGCTCACGCGCAGCTCCTCAATCATCCAGCGAACTTCTTTGACTTCTTCGCTCTGTTGGCGAGCCGGTGGCAATTTGTTCAGCCACTGCTGCCACAGCTTCTCGACGTGTTCGACCTTCAACATCTGGGCGCGGTCGCGATGAGGATCCATCGCCAGCTTGTCCATCCGTTTTTCAATCGCGTTGAGATAGCGTAGCGTACCTGGCAGGCGTTTCCAGCCGTTCTGTGTAACAAACCCACGGTAGATCAACCCTGACATTTGGCTCTTAATATCAGACAGCGCCAGCGCCATAGTCATATCAATTCGGCCTTTGAGGCGTTTGTTGATATTGAATACCGCCGTCAGGATCTGCTCCACCTGCACGGCAATTTGCACCACGGCCTCATTCAGATTGGCGCGAACGTGCTCGTGAAGACGGGCAAACTCTTCCTCTTTCCACACCAGACCGCCACTTTCGGCAATCAACTTATCAATGCCGCAAGAGATACAGTCGTCGATCAAATCCAGCACTTTGCCATAAGGGTTGAAGTACAGCCCCAGCTTGGCTTTGTTCGGCAGCTTCTCATGCAAGTACTTGATAGGAGATGGAATATTAAGCAGCAGTAAGCGGCGCACGCCCGCCCACATCGCCTGCTGTTGCTCCAGCTCGCTGTCAAACAGGCGAATCGCGATGCTGTCTTTGGTATCGACCAGCGCCGGATAAGCTTTGACTTCGTAGCCACCGCGCTTCTGCTCGTAGCGCTCGGGTAGCGTGCCGAAGCTCCAGACGTGCAGATCGCTTTGCTCAATGCCGTCATCGGCCACGGCAGACAGCGTCTGCTGCACCTGCTCTTTCAAGCCGGATTTCAGCGCCGTAAGGTCTTTGCCTTCGCGCAGGGTTTTGTTTTTGTCATCCAAAATACGGAAAGTCATTTTGAGATGGTCTGGAACCTGCTCCAGCTGCCAATCATCTCGTGACACTGTCACTCCACTCATTTTACGCAATTCGCGCTCCATGGCGTCTAACAGCGGCTGCTCGAAAGGCTTGAGGCGGCCCAGCAGCGCGTCGGCGTAGTTAGGTGCTGGCACGAAGTTGCGGCGAATCGGCTTCGGCAGTGACTTAATCAGAGCCATAATCAGCTCGCGGCGAATGCCGGGGATCTGCCAGTCGAAGCCCTGCTCGTCAATCTGGTTGAGCAGCGGTAGCGGGATATGCACCGTCACGCCGTCGGCGTCGGTACCCGGCTCAAACTGGTAAGTCACGCGCAGCTTGATGTTGCCCTGATGCCAGAAGTTCGGGTAGTCGTGAGCGCTGATGTTGCCCGCGCCCTCTTTGATCAACATGCTCTTTTCGAAGTTCAGGCTGTCGGCGGGCTGGGTCTTCCACCAGCTATCAAAGTGACGAGACGACACCACTTCCTGACCAATACGCTGCTCGTAGAACAGGAACAGCGTCTCGTCGTCGACCAAAATATCGCGGCGGCGTGACTTGTGCTCCAGCTCTTCCACTTCGCCGCGCAGCTTGAGGTTGGCGCGGAAAAACGCGTGACGCGTCTGCCAGTCACCTTCCACCAGCGCATGGCGGATAAACAGCTCGCGGGAGAGCACCGGGTCAATGCTGCCGTAATTCACTTTACGCGCCGCGACAATAGGCAGGCCGAACAATGTGACTTTCTCAGAGGCGATCACCGCGCCCTGTGCTTTCTCCCAGTGCGGTTCGCTGAAGCTGCTCTTCACCAGATGCTTGGCCAGCGGCTCAATCCATTCAGGCTCGATGCGCGCGGCGATACGTCCCCACAGGCGGCTGGTTTCCACCAGCTCGGCGACCATCACCCATTTCGGCGGCTTTTTGAATAAGCCGGAGCCGGGAAAGACGGCAAACCGAGCATTGCGCGCGCCGGTATACTCTTGTTTATCCGCATCTTTCATGCCGATATGCGACAGCAGCCCGGTCAGCAAGGCGCAGTGAACGCTGCGATAATCGGCAGGTTCGCTATTCACCGGCAGGCCCAGCTCTTTCACCACTTGGCGCAGCTGAGTGTAGATATCCTGCCATTCACGCACCCGCAGGTAGTTGAGGTAGTCACTGCGGCACATTTTGCGGAACTGGGCCGAAGAGAGCTCTTTTTGCTGCTCTTTCAGGTAGTCCCACAGATTCACAAAGGCCAAGAAGTCGGAGTCTTTGTCGGCAAAGCGGCGATGTTTCTCGTCGGATGCCTGCTTCTTGTCCATCGGGCGTTCGCGCGGGTCCTGAATCGACAGCGCGGCGGTAATGATCATCACTTCGCGCATACAGCTGTCTTTACGCGCTTCCAGCACCATGCGCGCCAGACGCGGGTCAACCGGCAGCTGGGCAAGCTGGCGGCCGGACTGAGTCAGGGTATAACGCCCGTCTTGCGCGTTATTGATCGCACCCAGCTCTTCCAGCAGGCGCACGCCGTCCTGAATATTACGTTTATCCGGCGCTTCCACAAAAGGAAACGCGGCGATGTCGCCCAGCCCCAAAGAGGTCATTTGCAGAATGACCGAGGCAAGGTTGGTACGCAGAATTTCCGGATCGGTAAACTCCGGGCGCGACAGGAAGTCTTGCTCGGAATAGAGACGAATACAGATACCTTCGGAGACACGTCCGCAGCGGCCTTTACGCTGATTCGCCGAAGCCTGTGAAATCGGCTCGATAGGCAGGCGCTGCACCTTAGTACGGAAGCTATAGCGGCTAATACGCGCCGTACCTGGGTCGATAACGTATTTAATCCCCGGCACGGTCAGCGAGGTTTCCGCCACGTTGGTAGCTAGCACGATGCGGCGACCGGCATGAGACTGGAACACGCGGTTCTGCTCGCTATTGGACAGCCGGGCATATAAAGGCAGGATTTCGGTATGCGGCAGATCCAGCTTGTTCAGCGCGTCGGCAGTGTCGCGGATCTCGCGCTCGCCGCTCATGAAGATCAGGATATCCCCGGCACTTTCGCGGCCAAGCTCGTCCACGGCATCAAAAATCGCCTGAAGCTGGTCGCGGTCGGTGTCTTCCGCGTCATCCACCACTGGGCGATAGCGCACGTCCACCGGATAGGTACGACCTGAGACTTCAATAATCGGCGCATTATTAAAATGCTTCGAGAAGCGCTGAGGGTCGATGGTCGCCGAGGTAATAATGACTTTTAAGTCTGGGCGTTTCGGCAGCAGCTGGCGCAGATAGCCAAGGATAAAGTCGATATTCAGGCTGCGTTCGTGGGCTTCATCGATGATCAGCGTGTCGTACTGCATCAGCATGCGATCCTGTTGGATCTCCGCCAGCAGAATACCGTCGGTCATCAGCTTAACCAGCGTGTTGTCACCCACTTGGTCGTTGAAACGCACTTTATAACCGACGGTGCCGCCCAGCGAGGTTTCCAGCTCATCGGCAATACGGTTGGCCACGGTTCTGGCTGCCAGACGCCTTGGCTGAGTATGGCCAATCACGCCTTTAATGCCGCGCCCCAGCTCCATACAGATTTTCGGGATCTGCGTGGTTTTACCGGAACCGGTTTCCCCCGCCACAATCACCACTTGGTGGTCGCGAATGGCGTTGAAAATATCGTCTTTCTTTTGGCTAACCGGCAAGTTGTCCGGGTAGCTGATTTTAGGTCTTGAAGCTTCGCGCGCGCTGACTTTTTGCAGGCTCTGGGCGATAGCGTTTTCAATCTCTTGGGTAATACCTTCGACCGCTTTCGGGTCGTCCTGCGCTTTATTAAATAGCGCTTTAGCGCCGTGCAAGCGTCGTTGCAGGCGTTGGCGGTCACGAAGCATCAGCCCGTCTAGTTGCGCTGACAGTGCCGCGAGCGGAGATTTCACGTTCGGCATTCCTTGTTGCTCGTCAGACGACCCGAGGATAAACCACAGTATCGGCTGAGTTTGAAAGGTTTAGTGTTGGAAGTAGCAGCGGATTAACCTATGCCTAGTTGCTAATATGTTACCACAAGCTATTGAAGATGCTGAAAGCGGGGTGAATTTAGCGCTCAAGAGAACTCATTCAGTAATATTGAACATAGCACTCGAAATATTACGCTATCACTGAATAAGTTTTGTGAATAAAGTAACTTTCATTCCGGGGCAACGGCCCTTGCAACGCACTCAGTTAAGGATTTATCCATGAGCAAAGTACTGGTTCTGAAATCAAGCATTCTGGCGAACTTCTCTCAGTCTAACCAACTGTCTGATTACTTCGTAGCACAATATCAGGCTGCCCACAGCGGTTCACAAGTTACCGTGCGTGATCTGGCTGCTGACCCAATCCCGGTTCTGGATGGTGAGTTAGTTGGTGCTCTGCGCCCTTCTGACGCTCCATTGACTCCACGTCAGGAAGAAGCGCTGGCGCTGTCAAATACCCTGATTGAAGAGCTGCAAGCTCATGACGTGATTGTTATCGCGGCACCAATGTACAATTTCAACATCCCTACTCAGTTGAAAAACTACTTTGACCTGGTTGCTCGTGCTGGCGTGACCTTCAAGTACACTGAGAAAGGCCCAGAAGGTCTGGTTAAAGGTAAAAAAGTTATCGTGCTGACCAGCCGTGGTGGCATCCATAAAGACACCGGCAGCGATCTGGTTGCTCCTTACCTGTCTCTGTTCCTTGGTTTCCTGGGTATGAGCGACGTAGAATTCATCTTCGCTGAAGGTATTGCTTACGGTCCAGAAGTGGCGACCAAAGCACAGGCCGCTGCGAAAGAAGCTATCGACGCTGCTATCAAGCAAGTCGCCGCAGCTTAAGACTGCCAAGTATTATCACAATCGGGAAGGGTCAATTCCCCTCAGAATCGGTTGTTAAACCCCTCTCCTGATGATGTTGTGATAACACCATTGCGCGCTGAAAAGCGCGCTTTTTTTTTACCTATTTTTGCAGCCACTGGCCGTTAATACCACGCACATACTCACCTGATCCTGCACGCGCCACCAGCTTCTGCCCCGCCAGCTTCGCCACGTCGCCGGTGGTTACCTGATTGTTCTCCGCCACTTGCTTATATTGCTCTTCCCGACCCTGATTAATCCGTTTAACCAGCGCCAGCGTTTCAGCATCTTGCTTAACCGGCGCCAGATAGCCCGACAGGGTTTCGCCAACTCGCCCCTGCTGCTTGGCTTCTTCCAGCGTCAGGGCAAAGGCGGTGCTGCTAAACAGCAAGGATGAAACCAGCACCAGCAGCGCGGACTTTTTCACCGTGGTGGTTTTGAAGCTTTTGAAGGTTAATGCACGCATATCCACTCTCCACACAGGCCTGCCAGCCGCGCCAATTTAGAACAAGTCACTCTGATTTTTCAGCAAGTTTTCAACGTCTTTATCCACCTTGATGTGGATCTCATGCTCAATCTTGACGTTCATATTGATGGTGATCGGCTCTTTCGGCGCAGAAAGTTCAATGCGCGGCACGCAGCCGTTGAGCATCACGACGGCCAGAGCGGTCGCCGTGCAGAGCGTGGTTCGGTAAGCGATAGACGGCTTCATGGTAAAGTCCTCAAATTCTTATCCTTAGAGGGTGCATCCGGTTGGTGAGACAGAGAGTTCGCTGGCAGCGAGATCTCCTGTTGCAACCATTCTTGCAAGTTGTCGCCAAAGCGCAAACTGCGCCACAGCTGATAAATGTTTTCCTGATGGGTGTAATTCAGGTTCACTTCTCTGTCCTGCTTACCCGAGGTATTAGCTCCGGTAACGTGGGATTTCATGGTCAGCTCGCCGAGGTTATCCAGATTCACCTTAGCAATCATCTCGCGGATCTCCATATAGCGGATCCACTCAATCACCAGCCGGTTAGCCAGATTGCCCGCCGCCATGGCATCAGCAAACTGTTGGTCGAGGCGCAGCGTCAACCAACCGTCGTTTTGGATCCAGCCATCGCGCACTATCCAGTGTGGGTCATTAACGTAGAGAGGAAGCTCGCCGTTGATGTTACCGGACATCGCCAACTGTTTGGGTTTCAGCGCGGTGAACAGCTCGCTGAGATTGATTTTTTGCAGCTTAAGCACCGCCGCGTCGTGCTGCGGCATGCGCAGCGCCGACATGCTGATATGCCCGCGCAGGGTATCCACGCCGAGATTACTCAGCGTTAGCGGGGTACTCTCCGACCACGGATAAGTCCCTTGCAGGTCGGCAGTAATGTTCTCCAGCTTGACGAGGTTATTGACCTCGCGCACGCGCAGCATCACCGGCTGTTTGACACCCAGCGTCCAAATCTGATTTTTCAGCCGATACGAGAGGCTGAAGTCCATCCCGCTGACGTCGCCGTCCGGCAGCCACATGCCACCGTCTTTCACCACCCAGTGTCCGCCGCCGATAAACCCTTGCCCGCGCGCCATAGAGAAAGCAGCCTGCGCATAGAAAGAGCCGTCGCGCAGACGAATATTCAGCTCCGGGGTAAGCAGCGACTGGAACACCGCCAACTGCTGTTTCGGCCACCAGGCTTCGCCGCGCAGGCGTTCGCCATCCCAGCGGCCATTGAGCTTAATCGGCCCAATCGGGTCGGCGTCTAGCGTCCCCTTCATGGTGAAACTCTGCGGGTCGCTGCCATTAAGGTGCAACATCAGCTCGCTCGGTGGCAGATAGCCGCCGTTATCCAGCGCAATCTTCTTCGCCACCAGTTTGATGTCGCCGATAAACTGCGGCGGTAAATCCGGTAACTGGTTTTTGAAGCGATCTGGCACCGGGCGTCGCCAAGTCAGAGGTTTATCCAGCGTCAGGCGCGGCGCATCAACGTTGATCAAACCATAATGCAGTTTGTTGAAGCCGGTCGAGAGCGACGTCAGGGTGATCAGGTTGTTATTCCAATTCCCCTTACCGGACATATCCCAGCGCCCGGCCAGCGGCGGCAGCTTACCATTACCCCAGTATTTGAAATTCCACAGCCCCTGATCCGGCCAAAAATTCTCGGCCTTGCCATCAAGGTGCAGATCGAAGGTGCCCCAATAGGTATCACGGGCTTTGACTATCGCCTGAAGTGGCCCACTCACCCCTTCAGCAGAGACTTTCACACCCGCCAGCGGCCAGCGAGCGTCTTGTAACATCAGCTCAGGCGCGGGTTTGCCCCACGCGCGCAGCAGAGCGCCACTGCGCAGCGCCAGCGTCGGGTTGAGCATCGAACCACTCAGCGTGCCGGGCAGTGACGCACTCAGCGAGGTCGACATTAAGTTAGCCTGACCTGTTAGCTGGAAGGCCAAATCGCTATCCAGCAGCCCAACCTTGCCCGGCCCCATAGTCAGCACCACGTTGGCTTTACCGTTATGCCCCTGCGTCAGCACGTTAAGACGCGCCGCGAGCTGGGTCTGGTCGAAGGTATCCGCCCAGTCGCTAAGCGTCAGGTTCACTCCGCCGGAGAGCGGCTGCGCGGCATAAGGCCAGTGCCACTGCCCCTGAGCAATCTGCAAGTTCTTACCGTGAAGGGTCCACGGCAGGGTCGCCAGAGGTTGTTGACTACCCTTTTCGGCAACCGTAAGCACGCCCGAGGTTTGCTGCCATTGCAGCGAAATATCCAGTGGATTCGGCACCTGCGCGGTTTGCATTTCGGCGCGCAGTTCGCCGGTTTGCGGTAGTTGGTTAAGGGTGGCAGGCAGGGTTAATTTGCCGCTCAGAGAGACTGGCTGCTGGCTGCCCGGCGGAGTCAGGCGCAGAGAGTTAATCGCGAGCTGCTGATTGTCGAGCGTGGCGTCGAGATTGAGATCTTCGCCCTGTAGCGTCAGGTGCTGAGTCGCCCCCTGATTGTCGAGACGCAGTTCACCGGCGTAGCGCTGCCACGGCGTCACCACCAGACGGTGAATGATCACATTGCCCGCTGGCAGGCTCTGCTGGATATCAGCTAATGAAAGAGGTTGGCTATCGGCGCTTTTCGGCAGGTTGCTCAGACACAGGGTATCGACATTCAGGCTATCGGCCTCGAGCGCCCAACGGCCACTGGCATGGCTAAGACGCGCATTGGTCGCCTGCGCCAGTTCGCAATCCCCCGCCATATAGCGCATTCCCGGCAGCGAAAGCGTACCATTGGACCAGCTCGGTGACGCGGAAAGGCGCAAACTGGTCCCTGCCGGAAGCCAATGTTGGGCAACCTGAGGCAACCAGCGAGGTACAGTTTTCCATAACACCACGGCCAAAAACAGCAAGGTAAGCACGGTTCCCAGACACACCAGTGCAAAATATCTCAGTCCTTTCCTCATGATATGCCTTGTTTTTCACGAAACCGCTATAAGATACCATAATTAGCATAACAACTTATCGTGGAGAAATAGGATGAAACTCGCCGTTTACAGCACGAAGAATTACGACCGTAAATACCTCGAACTGGTAAACCAGCATTATGGATTTGAGCTGGAGTTTTTTGATTTCCTGCTGACCCCGCAGACGGCAAAAACAGCCATCGGTGCCGACGCCGTCTGTATCTTCGTCAATGACGACGGCAGCCGCGAAGTGTTGCAGGAGCTAAAGTCGCTGGGCATTAAGACACTGGCCCTGCGCTGCGCCGGTTTCAATAATGTGGATTTGGCCGCCGCAAAAGAGCTGGGAATTTCAGTAGTGCGCGTTCCGGCCTATTCACCAGAAGCCGTGGCCGAGCACGCCGTGGGGATGATGATGTGTCTTAACCGCCACATTCACCGCGCCTATCAGCGCACCCGCGAGGCGAATTTCTCTCTGGAAGGGTTGATTGGTTTTAATATGCATCAGCGCACGGCGGGGATCATCGGCACCGGCAAAATCGGCGTCGCCGCCATGCGTATTTTGAAAGGTTTCGGCATGCATATTCTGGCTTACGACCCTTACCCAAGCCCATTAGCGCTAGAGCTGGGAGCCGAGTATGTGGATCTCGATACGTTGTACGCCCAGTCAGACGTTATCTCCCTGCACTGCCCGTTAACCCCAGAAAACCACCATCTGCTGAACGCCACGTCATTCGCCAAGATGAAAGACGGCGTGATGATCGTGAACACCAGCCGAGGCGCACTGCTCGACGCCAGCGCCGCCATCGACGCGCTGAAGAATCAGAAAATCGGCGCGCTGGGTATGGACGTGTATGAGAATGAGCGCGACCTGTTCTTCGAGGACAACTCCAACGAAGTGGTGCTCGACGACGTGTTCCGCCGCCTCTCATCCTGTCACAACGTGTTGTTCACCGGGCACCAAGCCTTCCTGACCAGCGACGCGCTGACCAGTATTTCGGAGACAACATTGTTGAATGTGGATCAGTTGGCGAAGGGGGAGTCATGTCCGAATGTTTTGTAGTTTTGGAAACTACAGGAAACTTTTAGGTCAAGACTGTGGGCTCGCCGCCCACAATGGCCTTAAGGTCAAGACCGTGCGCTGCCGCCACACCGGCCTTAAGGTCAAAACCGTGGGCTCGCCGCCCACACTGCTAAAATCTTGCGCCACGCAAATTAGCCTTAAGGTCAAGGTCGTGCGCTGCCGCCACACCGGCCTTAAGGTCAAAACCTTGCGTTGCCACGCAAACTGGCCCAAAGGGTTTTAAACGAAACCCTTTGGAATCCTGCGTTTTTCTGCTGCGGGAAGATCGAGGCTGCGCAGGGTCGGAATGGACATGTTTCAGCAGCCACAGTGTTCGTCGCGAAGTGCCGCCGCTTAGGCGGTTCCCTCAGTTCGGGTTTCGAGCCATAGGTCTCGAACCACTCCCTCGGCGTCACTTCTGAACGCGACTTACTGGCATTTACACCGAACCTTTCCATCCCCCCTTAACAAACTCGAATTTG
>NZ_JMPJ01000049.1 GCF_000735345.1 Ewingella americana ATCC 33852
ACCTTGACCTTAGCGAGTGTGGGCGGCGAGCCCACGGTCTTGAATTTGAATTTAAAAGCGCTCAAAAGCAGCCTGCCTCACCCCGCTGTACATCTCCCCGCCATTAAAGCGCTTTCCGAACACTGACGCCCATTCGACATCGAACACATGCCTACGCGGCTGCCGTCTAACTGAGGGGCCATGCGCAACTGACCACCGGCCATGGAACATGCGGCGAAGGCCGGGCTGTCCATGTTGACGCTGTGGTTGGAAAGATTAACGCTGTTACCCTTCTGGGGAACGTCGTTGGAATCATCGTGGCTGCTACAGGCGGCCAATACCAGAACGGCTCCGGCCAATAATACGCGTAAGGCAGTGATCATCAGTCCTGCTCCTGAAGAATAACGGGGTGTCGGGAATTAAGTGGAAATCATCATAGCCGAGCAATTCCGCCAGCGTCGAGTGTTAGCAAGAATTAATATCAACTTTTTCCTAAAAATAAACGATTAGATACACTTTATTTCGTTCCGTTATTTCTTTGGCTCATAAACTTAGGGCTAATTCACCGTTTTTGAGTATCAAGTACTTAAAATAACCACAACAAGGAGGCATTTTATAATGGTGACAGATTTTTTAATTCGCATTGCGCTGGCCGGGGTTTTAGGCGGGCTAATTGGTATTGAACGCCAGCTTCGGGCGAAAGAAGCCGGGCTGCGAACGCACGTATTAGTGGGTATCGGCAGCGCGATGTTTATGATTGTGTCGAAATACGGTTTCGCCGACTTACTCACCCTCACCCACGTCAGTTTTGACCCCAGCCGCGTTGCAGCGCAGGTGGTGAGCGGCATGGGCTTCTTGGGTGCCGGGACCATTATCATCCAGAAACAGGTGGTAAAAGGCTTAACCACCGCCGCTGGATTATGGGTTACCGCCGCGATCGGGTTAGTTATCGGGAGCGGACTTTATGAGATTGGTATTTACGGCGCGTTCCTCACCTTAATTGTGCTGGAAATGTTCCGCCAAATTAGTAATAGGCTGATCGGCCATCACCATCTGATTGAAATACGCCTAGCGCCGCAAAGCGTGCCTTCGGTATTAATAGCATTGCAGAAAATGCGTATTCGTCCGGGCCATATTAAAGTCAATCAGCGCGACGATGGTGACGAAAGCAAATGCGAATTAGTGATGGACGTGGTGTTAAAACCGAAACAAAGCGTAGATAAACTGTACGAAGCGATCATGACCGTTCAGGGTATTAAGCGTATTGACATCAATTAGTCTCTTACCGCGCTGACGGCTATTTTCTTGAATTGCGAGGGGAATTCACCCTCGCACTCGTAATAGAAATCCTACTCTCACGCCCCGCCCGATAACCCTATCATTTCACTCAACTATTAACCCTGCACACAATCAGGATAAATTGATTGATGCCCCGCGTGTAAACTTTTTCTTATTCGAACCGGTTCGGCATGGCTGTTTCCGGCAAGCATTAGGAAATGAAAAAGGGGTTTTCATGATCACCACTGACGGTAATAACGCAGTTGCTTCCGTGGCCTATCGCACCAATGAAGTGATTGCTATCTACCCTATTACGCCAAGTTCGACCATGGCCGAAATCGCCGGCGCGTGGTCCGGTGAAGGTAAGAAAAATCTCTGGGGCGATGTCCCAACCGTAATGGAAATGCAGTCAGAGGCCGGGGCGATTTCTACCGTCCACGGCGCGCTGCAAACCGGCGCACTCTCCACCTCTTTCACTTCATCGCAGGGTTTGCTGCTGATGATCCCCACGCTCTACAAATTGGCCGGTGAATTAACGCCGTTTGTGCTGCACGTCGCCGCCCGCACCGTGGCCACTCACGCCCTGTCTATTTTTGGCGATCACTCCGACGTGATGGCCGTGCGCCAGACCGGCTGCGCGCTGCTCAGCGCCGCCAGCGTGCAGGAAGCGCAGGACTTCGCGCTGATTTCTCAAGTTGCCAGCCTTAACAGCCGCGTGCCATTTATTCATTTCTTCGACGGATTCCGCACCTCGCATGAAATCAATAAAATTGCGCCGCTGAGTGATGACACGCTGCAACAGATGCTGCCACAGCAGCAGATTGACGCCCACCGCGCCCGCGCCCTGACGCCGGACCGCCCGGTGATCCGCGGCACCTCGGCCAACCCAGACACCTATTTCCAGTCGCGCGAAGCCACCAACCCCTATTACGATGCCACCTGCCAGCACGTCATTGACGCGATGGAGGCGTTCTCCGCCCTCACTGGCCGCACCTACAAGCCTTTCGACTATGTTGGCCACCCGCAGGCAGAGCGCGTGATCGTGCTGATGGGTTCCGGGATCGGCACCTGCGAAGAAGTGATTGAAACCCTGATTGAGCGCGGCGAAAAGGTCGGCGTGTTGAAAGTGCGCCTGTATCGCCCATTCAGCGCCAAACACCTACTGGGCGTGCTGCCGCAGAGCGTCAAAACGCTTGCCGTGATGGATCGCACCAAAGAGCCGGGTTCCCTCGCCGAGCCGCTGTATCTCGACGTCATGACCGCGCTGGCCGAAGCTTACAGTCGAGGCGAGCGTGATACCCTGCCGAAAGTGATTGGCGGCCGCTATGGCCTCTCTTCCAAAGAGTTCGGCCCCGACTGCGTGCTGTCGATTTTCGACGAACTGGCTCTCAGCCAGCCTCGCCCGCGCTTTACCGTGGGTATTTATGACGACGTGACCGGCCTGTCGCTGCCGGTGAATGATGAGCAACTGCCGCAACACGCCACGCTGGAGGCCCTGTTCTACGGGCTGGGCAGCGACGGTTCAGTTTCGGCCACCAAGAACAACATCAAAATCATTGGTAATAGCACGCCGCTGTTTGCGCAGGGCTATTTTGTCTATGACTCGAAGAAGGCCGGTGGCCTGACGGTGTCGCACCTGCGCGTTAGCCCGCAGCCGATTAAATCTGCCTACTTGGTCAGCCACGCGCACTTCGTTGCCTGCCACCAGTGGCAGTTCATCGACCTGTATCAGATGGCCGAGCGCCTGCGTCCGGGCGGCATTTTCCTGCTCAACACGCCTTTCTCGGCACAAGAAGTGTGGGAGCGCCTGCCGCTGGAAGTTCAGTCTTCGCTGCATAAGAACAGTGCCCGTTTCTACATCATCAACGCCGCGAAAATTGCTCGCGAATGCCAGCTGGGCGCGCGTATCAATACCGTGATGCAGATGGCGTTCTTCCACCTGACTCAAATTCTGCCGGGCGATCAGGCCCTGAAAGAGCTGCAAGGCGCGATTGCCCGCAGCTACAGCAGCAAAGGCGAAGAGCTGGTGATGCGCAACTGGCAGGCACTGGGCGCGACTCTTGAGCAGCTGATTGAAGTGCCGTTGCAGGCCATTCCAGAGCAGCCGCGCAAGCGTCCGCCGATTGTGTCTGACGCCGCGCCTGATTTCGTCAAAACGGTCACCGCCGCGATGCTCGCCGGTCTGGGCGATGCCCTGCCAGTTTCCGCCTTCCCGCCTGACGGCACTTGGCCAACCGGCACCACCCAGTGGGAAAAACGCAATATTGCCGAAGAAGTGCCTATCTGGCAGCCGGATTTGTGTACCCAGTGCAACCACTGCGTCGCCGCCTGCCCGCACTCGGCTATCCGTGCCAAAGTGGTTCAGCCCGAAGCCATGGAAGGCGCGCCGTCCGCCCTGCAATCGCTGGATGTGAAATCTCGCGATATGCGCGGCCAGAAATACGTGCTGCAAGTGGCCCCGGAAGACTGCACCGGCTGTAATTTGTGTGTGGAAGTCTGCCCGGCGAAAGATCGCCAGAACCCAGAAATCAAAGCCATCAACATGGCGGATCGCATTGAGCATTTAGAAGAGGAGAAGGCCAATTACGACTTCTTCCTTAAACTGCCGGAAATCGACGCCAGCCAGCTCGAGCGCATCGACATTCGCACCTCGCAGCTGATCACCCCGCTGTTTGAGTACTCCGGTGCCTGCTCCGGCTGTGGCGAAACGCCTTACATCAAGCTATTAACCCAGCTGTATGGCGACCGCCTGCTGATAGCCAACGCCACCGGTTGTTCATCTATTTACGGCGGCAACCTGCCTTCCACGCCTTACACCACCAATGCCGAAGGCCGTGGGCCCGCGTGGGCCAACTCGCTGTTTGAAGATAACGCCGAGTTCGGTTTGGGCTTCCGCCTGACGGTAGACCAGCACCGCCGCCGCATCCTGCGTCTGATTGATTCGCTTGCCGAGCATATTCCAGCCGAGCTATTGGGCGGGCTGCGCGATGAGACCTCGACGCCAGAAGTGAAGCGCCAGCACGTCACCGAGTTGCGTAAGATTTTGGCTGAGATTGACTCTGCAGATGCCCGTCAGTTAGCTACCGACGCGGATTATCTGGTGGATAAATCCATCTGGCTGATTGGCGGCGACGGCTGGGCCTATGACATTGGGTTCGGCGGCTTGGACCACGTGCTGAGCCTGACGGAAAACGTCAATGTGCTGGTGCTCGACACCCAGTGCTATTCCAACACCGGCGGCCAGCAGTCGAAAGCCACTCCGCTCGGCGCAGTCACCAAGTTCGCCGAGCAGGGTAAGCGCAAGTCGCGCAAAGATTTGGGCGTCAGCATGATGATGTACGGCCATGTGTATGTGGCTCAGATTTCCCTTGGCGCACAGTTGAACCAAACGGTGAAAGCCATTCAGGAAGCCGAAGCCTACCCCGGCCCGTCGCTGATCATCGCCTACAGCCCATGCGAGGAGCACGGCTACGATCTGGCCCTGAGCCACGACCAGATGAAACAGCTCACCGCCACCGGTTTCTGGCCGCTGTATCGCTTCGACCCACGCCGCCCGGAAGAAGGTAAAGCCGCGCTGGCGCTGGATTCCCGCCCGCCAAACAGCAACCTAACGGACACGCTGAACAACGAGCAGCGCTTCAGAAGGCTCAACGCCCAACAACCGGAAGTCGCCACCCAGCTGTATGCAGCGGCAGAGAAGGAGCTTCAGGAGAAGTATGAGTTCTTGGAGCTGCTGGCCGGTAAGAGAACCAATGGGGATTCGGCATAAAGTTAAG
>NZ_JMPJ01000050.1 GCF_000735345.1 Ewingella americana ATCC 33852
CGACCATCCCACCCTGCGCAGCCTCGATCGTCCAGCAGCAAAAAACGCAGGATTCCAAAGGGTTTCGTTTAAAACCCTTTGGGCCAGTGTGGGCGGCGAGCCCACGGTTTTGAAGTAGCGGGCTTGGGCGGCGAGCCCACGGTTTTGACGTTGAATTTAAAAAGCGGGCTTGGGCGGCGAGCCCGCGGTTTTGAAGTTGAATTTAAAAGCGGGCTTGGGCGACGAGCCCACGGTCTTAAAGTTGAATTTAAAAGCGGGCTTGGGCTGCCAGCCCAAAAATCACCCCCCAAGTCGATGTTTATGCCCTTTCATCAGCCCCAGCGACGCCGAATAAGCCGCGCCCTCGTCTCCCGCCATAATGGCCTCATAGATCAGTTTATGCTCCTGCAAACACATGCCGCCTTCTTTGGAGGAATACTCGAAGAACCACTTGAAGATGGTGGTCAGCACATTGCCGAAAGGCACGTAAAAGCAGTTGCCGGAGGAGATAAAAATCATGCGGTGAAACTGGGTGTCGATCTCTACCCACTGGGCTTGGTCAAACTGCTCGGCGACCTGACACATCTGCCGGTAAATGCGCGACAGCTCGATGCGTTGCTCCTTGCTGGCGTTGACCGCAGCCAGCGCGGTGGCGTGTGGCTCTATGGCTTTGCGGAACTCAAGAAATTGCTGATAAATCTCTTCGGTGGCTTCCATCCCCTGCATCCACTCCAGCAGCTGCGGGTCTAGCATGTTCCACTGGGCGCGATCCTTCACCCGCGTACCGATTTTTGGTCGCGACTCCAACAGCCCTTTTGAGGTCAGCAGCTTCAAGGCTTCGCGCAGCGCGGTGCGGCTGACACCAAACTGCTCACCCAGCTCGATTTCGCTCGGCAAAATAGCGCCTGAGGCCAGCTCACCGGAGAGAATTTTTCGGGCGATGTCGCGAGCGATGTGGGTGTTCAAACCACGGGTTAACCCGGCGGCTGTTTCAAACTGCATCGTCATGCTATTCCCTTTTATTGGTGCAGATGGCCGTCATGATAGTTCAGGATGCGGGGCGGCGCATGTCCTCGTCGCCCCGAATGTGCGCAAAGCCAAATCAGGGTGCCATTTGGCCGCCGTTGACGTCCAGTATCTGCCCGGTGATGTAGCCGCTACAGGCGTGGGAGGCGAAGAACAAGTAACTCGGTGCCAACTCCTCGCTGGTGCCGAAACGGCCCATGGCGATGCCGCTGGAGATCTTATCGCGCACTTCCTGGGTTTTATCGGCGTGGAAAACCGTGTCGATAGTGCCCGGCGATACCACGTTAAAACGAATATTGTCCTTGGTGAACTCCTTCACCCAGTGGCGATTCATGTTGTGCAACCACGCCTTAGACGCCGCGTAAATCGAGGCCCCCGGCCCGCCGCCTTCTCGCCCGGCAATAGAACCGGTGCTGATAACCGAGGTGGTTTCACCACTCTGCTTGGCCGCACTGCGCAAGTGAGGAATGGCGAACTTGGTGACCATCAGTGCCGAGCGGGCATTAAGATCCATCACCTGCTGATAGAACTCGTCGTCAATGTCGCTCAGCGGTTTGCGCCCCACCAGCCCGCCGGTGTTATTGATGAGCACGTCCAGCCCGCCAAAGCGTTCCACGAAAGCTTCCACCAGCTGCTGGCACTGGGCGGTGTTAGTCAGGTCGGCGGCGAAATACTCCACCTCGCCTCCCAGCGCTGCCACCTCTTTAGCCAAGCTTTGCAGGCTTGGGTCATTGCGATGCCCGTTCAGCCCCACTTTTGCGCCAGCTCGGGCAAAAGCCTGCGCGGTCGCCAGACCAATGCCTTTGGTGGAACCGGTGATCAGCACGCGTTTGTCTTTCAAGTCATTGAACATAAAAGCTCCTCGGTAAGTTAGGGTACAGGGTCGGAAAATGGGTCAGCCTTGCCACGTGGCGCTAAACTCCGTGCCGCGCACTGGCTGCTGCTGGTTATTAATGGTGACAAGCAGGCGGCGGCCATCCACAGCGTGGATCAGCAACTCGCTGCTGGCAGAGTCGTGGGAGAGCACTTCTACCCGGCTCACTTTGCCTCGCGCATCACGCGAGGTTTCGGTGGCCTCGTCAAAATAGCCGTGGCTCTCAATCACGCTGGCAAAAATCGCGTCGCTCCCCTGCTGGCGCAGCAGCAGAGCAGGCTCGTTGCGCAGGTTGAAATGGGGATCGCCAGCCCCGCTTCGCGCCACGATAAGCTCGCCGCCGAGGGGTAAGGCGCTGATGAGCGACGTGTAGCCGTGGCCGTCGAGCCAGCTATAAAGGATAGAGTTTTGCGGAGTAACCTCAGCCCGCGCACAGTCCCACAGGTGTTGATAGCCGTGGTCCGCGCCCAGCGGCCTGAGCTGCTCCGCCACCCGCAATTGACTGTCACTGCGCACAAACTGCCCGAGGTGATGCAGGCAGTAGTCATACAGGTGCGGCTGCTGGCTGCTGACGCGCATCACGTCCACCAGCAGCGGGTTTTCGAATTCAGCAAAATTGAGCATCAGCACGGTGCGCTGGAGTGTCACGCCGGGGTAATAGTCACGCAGTCGCGCACTCATCCCTTGTCCGGCGGGGTGCTCGTTGACAAAGAAATGGCGCTCACCGTGGCGTTTTTCTGCCTCAGCGCTTTGGCCGAAATTCTGGCTCTGCTGATCCACCACCAGCGTGTTGTGCGCCACGGTCTGCTTACAGTAACTGTTATTTTCCGCGATATAGCGCCCGCCGAACTTGGGTTCGACATTCACCCAGCGGCCAAAACCGTAATCCCGCAGCGTCTCGCGCCCGTGGCTAAACAGGCTGAGATGCAGCCCGTCAAAGTGGCCGTGATTCAGCGCCGAGTGCAGTCGCGGAATGCTGCCGTGCTGCCCGTACCACAGCAGCGCCATGGTGAGTTCGCCGTTTTGCTTCGGCTGGCGCAAAATAGCAACTTCCCCCTGCTGGCCCTGCGGCCCGTCGCTAAGGGCCAAACTGCCCCAGTTCATCGGCTGGGCGGGCGTATGCTGTGCCGCGTTGGAGAGAGCCAAGCCCGCGGCGCTGACCCACAGGGAGTCCTGCCAGTGGGCGGCGGCGATCCACTGCGGGTTGCCGCCGTAGCGAGAGAAACAGACGCTGGCCGCCACCACCGCGCCGTCGTCGCGCAGGTTAATGGTTTTCGAGGAATCATTGAGCGCAGGCAAGGTGCCGTCGGGGAAAGCCACCTGCATCAGGGCTTCGCAGGTTTTACGCACCACTTGGTCGCGGAATTGATAGATGGCTAATTCCGGCTGGCGGCGGTGGATCGCCTCGGACAGCAGCAACAGCGGGCGCAGCGCGAATCGCTGATAGTACGGCCCTTCAATGTAGTAGCCGTCCGGAGAGAACAGCTGCGACAGCTGGGCGAAAAAGCCGCCGCTCTCACTGTCACCCTTCAGCCCGTAAAGCGCTTTATCCACCAGCGGCTGGTCGCCCAGCACATAGCCACAAATCGCCGCCGCTGCCACCGACCAGATACCGTGGTTATGCACGATATCAAAATCCTTGGCGTGCAGCGTCAGCGCGTCGTCAATCATCACGCGGAACAGCTGATTTTCAATCTTCTGACACTCGGCGGCGCTCAGGCTCGGCTGAATGCAATGATACCCCTCGACGGCGTACAGCAGCCACATATTCTCATTGAGGGTTTGATGGAACAGTCGCCCCGGCGCGTTGCTGTCTTTACTCACCGCGCGTCCCAAATTGGGGTAAATGTCGGCATAGCCGTTGAGCAGTTGCAGGGCGAAATCGCGATACGCCTGCCGTTGGCAAATCAGCGACAAACGCCCGGCCAGATTGATGAAATGGTAATTCTGCTTATGCCGCGCATGTTCCGGGCCGCCCGCCTCGCCCTGTCCGGGGATCACCACCGGCAGCGCCATAAACCCCTCCAGCTCGGCAATTTGCCTGCGCAGCACGCGGCCCATCAGGGTTTCCGCCGTTAGCTGTTCGCGTAACTGCTCGGCGTCGTCCGGGGTGATAAACAGCGGCTGCCAGTGATTCATGGGTTATCCCTCTGAAGGCTTTAAGGCGGGCGTCGGCGCAACAAAGCCCTTGGCCCAGGTCGGTAGCGTCAACAGCCAAATCTCGCGCTGCGCTTCAAGAATTGCGCCACGGGAGACATCTTCGTGATAGCCCGGTTTCTGCGCTTTAGCAGCGGGCAAGGTGAAGCTGGCGCTGCGGATCTGCTGCTGATAGCGCGGCTGTCCGGTGGCGTTATCGGCCCAAGAGAGCAAGGTCACCGGGCGCACGCTCACTCGGTCGAGGGATTTGTACGGCCATGGCACGGCGTCGTCGGTATATTTCGCCATGAAATCCAGCGACTTAAGAATGCCGCCGCCCTGCGGAGTCTGGTAATGCCACAGGTCAATGCCCTCTTTCTGCGCCAGCACCGCCATCAGGCTGATGGCCTGAAGATCAAAGTAGCTGTAATGGAATGAGCGCGTGCGAGCCAGTTCGGCGGGCTGGGTGCCGTCGGGCATCAGTTGAACGTCGAGCTTGCTTTTCATCAGCTTAACCATCTTTTTCAGCACGTCCGGCTTATCGAGATACCACGCGATGCCCGCCACCTGCGTGGCATACCAGTTGCCGTGGTTGTTCTCGGTGCGGCTCTCTTTCATCGCCAGCTTGTTGGTTTGCAGCCAATCAAGATACTGGGACATCCACTGGCGCATCGCCAGTTGGTCCTGCGTTTTCCACGCAGGGTTGCCGTCGAGCAGCACCAAAGAATCCACAATACGGGTGGCAAAGTAGCGCCCGTCGAGCACGCCCGTGTTGCGCCCCGCTGCGATTCCCGGCACGCCCTGAGCAAAGTTTAGGTTCGGGTTCATGCGGGTTTCTGGGTTGATAAACCAGGTGCGCAGCAGGCTGGCAGCCTTATCGGCATATTTCTGCTCGCCGGAGAAGTACCACGCCAACGTCAGGTTTTGCACCCGCGCGGTAAAGTCGGCCAGACGCACGCCGTCGCTCTGGTCGTTCTTACTGGCCGGGTTGACCTTGCCGTCTTTGCGCACCCACGGCAGGCCGTCCGGCTTGCTACTGTCCGCCCACCAATAGGCGCTCAGACTGAGATAGTCATGTTTCGAGCCGCTCGGCGGGGTCATGCCTTTGTCGGTCACGCTGAGGTTGGGCTTTTCCAGCGCCTTGTCAGCCGCCGCGAGCAGTTGGCGGTAAGCCTCTTGAGTCTGCTGCGCCGCCTGATGCTGCGCCAGTTGCTGCTTCACTACCGCCAGCTGTGCGGGTTGTAAAAAGGCCGGTTCGGCAGCCAGTGCCACCCCGCTAAATCCAAGGCTGATGGCCACCGCCAGTCGGGCGGATGGTCGAAAAATGGAACTGATTACGGTCATGTCCTTCCCTTGTTAGCACAGGTCTACTTTTCTTTTAGTAATACAAATAAAGCAGAATATTTTTATATTCGCCACGTTGCATGGCACATTTTCTGTTCACTAATGCCAGAAAAGGCCTACAAAGTGACACTCTTCACAACTTAGCAACAAATAACGGCTTTCTTATTTGTCCGACTTTTAATTTTAAATCCCTCTCCTACTATTGCTCACTGAGCATGCGCAAAAGATAACCAAAAGCAGGTTCTGGACAAACACTCACCCAACACCGAAGAGATTAACGACGATGGATATTAACGTTCTAGTGATGATCGGTTACTTCGTGTTAATGATTGCGATCAGTTACGCGTTCAAGAAGATGGCCTCCGGCTCGTCCAGCCACTACTTTCGCGGCGGTGGCCGTATGCTGTGGTGGATGGTCGGCGCGACGGCCTTCATGATTCAGTTTAGCGCGTGGACCTTCACCGGAGCTGCCGGGCAGGCTTATCGCTACGGATTCAACGTGGTCAGCGTGTTCGCCGGAAATGTGTTTGGCTATCTGGTGGCATGGTGGTGGTTCGCCACCCGCTTTCGCCAACTGCGGGTTGATACCGCCACCGAGGCGATAAATCATCGCTTCGGCAAGGGCAATGAGCAGTTCTTCACGTGGATGATCATCCCGCTGAGCATTCTCAGCGCCGGGGTGTGGTTAAACAGTCTGGCGGTATTTGCCAGCGCGGTGTTCCACCACGATGTGACCCTGACGCTGTGGGTCACCGGGCTGGTGGTGCTGGTGATCTCCCTGCTGAGCGGCGCGTGGGGCGTGGTCGCCAGTGACTTTGTGCAGACGCTGGTGGTGGCGATTATTTCTATTGCCTGCGCCGTGGTGGCCTTGATCAAGGTAGGCGGACCGGTGAATTTAGTTACCGAGTTCCCCTCGGGGTTCTTCACCGGGCCGGACGTCGGCCCGCACTACATCACGCTGCTGGTGGCCTGCTTCCTGTTCTTCTTCATTAAAAACGTGCAAAGCATTAATAACCTGCAAGATTCCTACCGTTTTTTAAATGCCAAAGACAGTTTCAATGCCAAAAAAGCCGCGCTGTTCGCGCTGGTGTTGATGTTTATCGGCACGCTGATTTGGTTCATCCCACCGTGGGCCGTGGCAGTGCTCTACCCCGACGCCGCCACGGCTCATCCGGAATTAGGCAAAAACGCCACTGACGCGGTGTATTTGATTTTCGCCGAGCGCGCCATGCCGCTGGGCACCGTCGGGCTGCTGATGGCGGGATTGTTTGCCGCCACCATGTCGTCAATGGACTGCGCGCTGAACCGCAATTCAGGCATTTTCGTGCGCAGCTTCTGGACGCCAATCGTCAATCGCCATGCCCAACGCAGCGACAACTACCAGCTGCGCGTGGGTCAGGCGGCCTGCGTGGTTAATGGCCTGTTAGTGATTCTGGTGGCGCAGTACATGCACACCATGCAGACCGTCAGTCTGTTTGATTTAATGATGAAAGTCGGCACGCTGATGCAGGCACCGATCGTCGTGCCGCTGTTCCTCGGGGTGTTTATTCGCAAAACCCCTGACTGGGCGGGATGGGCCACCGTGCTGTTCGGCCTGTTAGTCTCTTATGTGGTGGCAAACGTGTTTACCGCGCCGGACTTGGTAAAACTGCTCGGCTTAGATTTCACCGCCCGCGAGATGCTGGATATCGCCATCATGTGGAATATCTTCTCCCATCTGGTGTTTACCGGCGGCTTCTTCTGCCTGACCACCCTGTTCTACCGCGAGCAGGCTAGCGAACGTTCGGCCATCCGCGACGCCTTCTTCCGCGATATGGAACGCCCTGTGTTTGCCGATGACGAGCAAGATGAGTTTGACCGCCTTCAGCGAGACAAAATCGGCAAGATTTCGATGTACATGGGCACTGGCCTGCTGCTGATGGCCCTGGTGCCGAATCCGCTGTGGGGCCGTGGGTTGTTCCTGCTGTGTGCTCTCAGCATTCTGATCTTTGGCTGGGTGTTACATCGCAGCGCGGAGCGAGGTGCGGCGCAGGCTGCCAGACAGCGGCTTTCGGCATCGCAGAGGTAAATAGGTGTAAAAAAGCCTCTGTCATTACAGAGGCTTTAGTTTTTTATACAGGTTTAATGTGCTGTAGCACCGGGTAAGTGAAGAACAGCAACTGGCAGAGGTTCAGCGCCACGTGGAACAGCACCGCCATCCACAGCCTGCCACTCCACATCCATGCTAACCCATATATCAGCCCTGCAAGGGAAGCAAAAATCACCAGCAGCGCCCCGCCAGCAAAATGCAACGCACCAAAGAGTAAGGAAGCGATCACCAGAGCCAGCACCGGGTGCATCACCGACGCTAAACGCTGCTGAATGTAGCCGCGGAAAAACGCCTCTTCCGCCAGCGCAACGAAGAAGATATTCGCCAGCACGAACTGGAACAGCCACTCAGGGTGGTGAAGTTCCACCTTCAACCCGCCTAGCGCCACCGCCACCATTAATAGTGCAGGCACCGCCACCACCAACGCCAGCCACTGCCAAGATTTAGCCTGCAAATGAGTTGGCGTGCTGAACAGCGATTTCAAACAGATCAGCAATATAAAAGGCACCAGCGCTTTGTCGAAGTTGTAATACATCGAGAACGGCGCGCTTTCCGGCCCAACTTTCACCCCATCCAACACCTTCAGATTATGGAAGCCGGGGATCAAGTGCAGCGTCAGCCCTACTGATACCAGCACCAGCAAGAGTTCCAGCAGAGTGCGAAGCGTCTTGCAGTTGGACTTGCAGTAAACCCCGGCAATAACGGCAAGCACCACCAAGAACGCCAGCGCGCGCCAGTCAAGCACGTGGGTATATCCCCCAATAGCGGAGGCAACCACCAACAGGGCAATGGACAGTTTTTTATTAAATTGGAGTACGAGTAAAGATGCAGCCAGTAAGAACCACATATGTTTCCCTTAATTATGTTTAGAAAATCCGGGACGAAACATAGCATTAGGGGGAGATTCGGGGAATTAGGAGAGGTGTTTAAAAAAGTTTTCTTTGATTTCAAATTGAAAAGAAAGGGAAAACCGTGCGCTGCCGCCACACCGGCCTCAAGGGGCGCCTATCGCCGCGCCCCTTGAGAATCCCCGGCTCGATACTGCGCGCTCCGCTAGCTGGGCGGACATGTTTCAGTTACTTCCGTTATCCACCGCAAAATGTCGCCGCTTAGGCGGTGCCTTCGCCACGGGATTCGAGCCATAGGTCTCGAACCTCTCGCTCAGCGCCATTTTTGACTGCGGTTTTGAAGCATTTAAACCGTGCCGTTTCAGTAGGTTTTATCTTGCCCCCTCTCCTTTTTAAGGAGAGGGCTGGGGTGAGATTTGCCGCACTGAGCACGGTTTTTAAACCACTCCTCAT
>NZ_JMPJ01000051.1 GCF_000735345.1 Ewingella americana ATCC 33852
GCGCGGGTTGGAATCCCGCTGCGAGGGAACCGCCTAAGCGGCGGCACTTCGCGACGATCGCTACGGCCACTGAAACATGTCCATTCCAACCCTGCGAAGCCTCGATCTTACAAAAACAAAAAACGCAGGATTCCAAAGGGTTTCGTTTAAAACCCTTTGGGCCAGTTTGCGTGGCAACGCAAGGTTTTGACCTTAAGGCCAGTGTGGGCGGCGAGCCCACGGTTTCGACCTTGAGGTCAGTGTGGGCGGCGAGCCCACGGTTTTGACCTTAAAGCCGGTGTGGCGGCAGCGCACAACCTTGACCTCAAGGCCAGTTTGGGCGGCAGCCCAAAACAAACTCTTGACCTTCCCCTGACTGGAAGGTCTAAGCTTCCTGCAACACATCATGTTCAAGGAGTAACATCATGGCTCTTCCATCGAGCTCCACCCTATCCACGCGTCTGAGTTTGCCGGTCGAAGGGATGACCTGCGCCTCCTGCGTTGGCCGCGTTGAGCGGGCGTTAAAGGCCGTGCCCGGCGTGGAAACTGCGGCAGTGAATCTGGCCACTGAACGTGCTGATATTACCTTTAGCGGGCAGCCGGATCCGCAGGCGGCGATCAAAGCGATTGAGAACGCGGGTTATGACGTTCGTGAAGAAACCACCGAGCTGGCTATCGAAGAGATGACTTGTGCCTCCTGCGTTGGGCGAGTTGAAAAGGCTTTCCGCAAACTTCCGGGAGTGCTGGAGGCGAATGTTAATCTGGCGACCGAACGCGCACAGGTGCGCCATCTGGCGGGCGTGGTGAGCATTCGCGACCTTGAAAATGCCGTCGAACAGGCGGGCTATAAATCCCATCGCTTGTCGGATGAAACGTCCGATTCGGCTGACCAAGATAGTGAACGCCGTGAAAACGAAGCCAAATCGCTGCGCCGCTCGCTGCTAATTGCCTTCGTGCTTACCCTGCCGGTATTTATCCTTGAGATGGGCTCGCACCTGATCCCGCCGATGCACCACTGGGTGATGACCACTATTGGCGAGCAGAACAGCTGGTATCTGCAATTTGTGCTCGCCACGCTGGTGCTGTTTGGGCCGGGGCTGCGCTTCTTCCGCAAAGGGGTTCCGGCGCTGCTACGTGCTGGCCCGGACATGAACTCGCTGGTTTCGGTGGGTACGGCGGCGGCTTACGGCTACTCGGTGATTGCGACCTTTGTGCCGCACATTCTGCCGCAGGGCACGGCGAACGTCTATTTCGAAGCCGCCACGGTAATTGTCACGCTGATCCTGCTTGGACGCACTCTCGAGGCTCGCGCCAAAGGCCGCACTTCACAGGCCATTAAACGTTTAGTCGGTCTGCAAGCCAAAACGGCGCGGGTCGAACGTCAGGGCGAAACGCTGGAAATCCCTCTCGATCAGGTGACCACTGGCGACATCGTGCTGGTGCGTCCGGGCGAGAAGATCCCGGTCGATGGCCAAGTGGTAGAAGGCTCCTCTTATGTCGATGAAAGCATGATCACCGGCGAACCCGTGCCGGTGTCGAAAAATGCCGGAGCCGAAGTGGTTGGCGGCACGATCAACAAAACCGGGGCCTTTAGTTTCCGCGTCACCAAGGTCGGCTCCAATACCGTGCTGGCGCAAATCATCCGTCTGGTTGAGGAAGCGCAAGGCTCGAAACTGCCGATTCAGGCGTTGGTCGATAAAGTCACCATGTGGTTTGTTCCGGCGGTAATGGCGGCGGCGCTGGTTACCTTCCTGCTCTGGTTGCTCCTCGGCCCGACGCCTGCCCTGACCTTCGCGCTGGTCAATGCCGTCGCAGTGCTGATCATCGCCTGCCCTTGTGCCATGGGGCTGGCAACGCCGACCTCTATCATGGTCGGCACAGGTCGAGCGGCTGAGTTGGGCGTGCTGTTCCGCAAAGGGGAAGCCTTGCAGGCATTGCGCGACGTCAGCGTGATCGCTCTCGACAAAACCGGCACGCTGACCAAAGGCCGCCCAGAGCTGACCGACTTGGAGCCAGCCGAAGGTTTTGCCTATGACGAGGTGCTGGCGCTGGTCGCCGCGGTAGAAACGCGCTCCGAGCACCCGATTGCCGAAGCCATCGTCGCCGCCGCTAAGCAGCGTGATATCAAGCTGGCTGCGATAGAGAGCTTCGAGGCGACGCCGGGCTTTGGTGTCTCCGCCAAGGTGGAGGGTCGCAGCGTTTCCGTCGGCGCTGACCGATTTATGACTCAATTGGGGCTGGACGTGGCGAGCTTTCAGTCCACCGCAACGCGCCTTGGTGAACAGGGGAAAAGCCCGCTGTACGCCGCCATTGATGGCCGTTTAGCGGCAGTGATTGCCGTCGCTGACCCTATCAAGGAGAGCACGCCGGAGGCGATTAAAGCCCTGCACGCGCTGGGCCTGAAAGTGGCGATGATCACCGGTGACAACGCGGCTACTGCGGCAGCCATCGCTAAACAACTGGGGATTGATGAAGTGGCGGCGGAAGTGCTGCCGGACGGCAAAGTCGCCGCGCTGAAGCAGTTTCGCACCGGAGGCGCGCGCGTGGCATTTGTCGGCGATGGTATCAATGACGCCCCGGCGCTGGCCGAGGCCGACGTTGGTCTGGCGATTGGCACCGGCACCGATGTCGCCATTGAGGCAGCCGACGTGGTGTTGATGTCCGGCGACCTGCGCGGCGTGCCAAATGCTATCGCGCTCAGTCAGGCCACCATTCGCAACATCAAGCAGAACCTGTTCTGGGCATTTGCCTATAACGTGGTGCTGATCCCAGTCGCGGCGGGCGCGCTCTACCCGTTCAACGGCACACTGTTGTCGCCTATCTTTGCCGCCGCCGCGATGGCGCTTTCCAGCGTGTTTGTGCTCGGCAACGCGTTACGGCTGAAAAGCTTCCGCGCGCCGATGACAGTGGAAAGTAACAACAACTAAGTGGTTCAAGAAGCCCTGACTGGCAGGGCTTCTTGTTCACTCATTATCCTTGGCCATGTCTTCGGCCATCAATCCAGTCTTGTACTTCAATAGCAAAGGTGTCTGGCGCTTTGCGGTAAGTTTTGCGAGCCAGATCCAAAATAGTGTGGCGAGAAAGCTCTTCCTCCATCCGCTGCTGCGCACTGTCCATCACCGCTCTAATACCACACGGGCCGTCACAGACCCAGCTTGGCGGCTCTTCGCCGAATACGGCCAAACGCTGACGCACTTCTTTGCACTCAAACATCGATTTAGGACCATCAATGGCCTGCACGATGTCCAACGTAGTGATTAATTCCGCAGCACGGGCTAAACTAAAACCGCCCCCCTTACCTTCACTGCTGACCACCAGCCCTGCGCGGGAAAGGCGGGTGAATATTTTCGCCAAATAGTCATAAGGAACCCCTTGCAATTCAGCCAGTTCCCGAACATTCATTTCGCGATCATCCCCTTTGGTATCCACCATGCACACCAAACTATGGATGCCATACTCCACGCCAGAACTGTAAAACGCCATATTGAACTCCGCACCATTAAGTCTGAGTCATTATACAGATATTCCCTGCCACAAAAACACGCACATGATCGACAAAATAAATACTTATTAATTATCAATTAATTATAAACAAAACTCTTTGACCCTGCTTTTCAACTACGAAAATACTTGTCGGAGTTAAGTACGACAAGTATAGTCGCAGTTAATCCAGATGTGTGACCAGAAACTTAAAGGGACAAAAAATGAAGCAACGAATCCTTATCGTCGGCAGTGGTTTTGCTGGAATGTGGGCAGCGGTGAGTGCTGCGCGCTTAGCCCATTTACATCAGCGCGATGACATCAACATTCAGGTGCTCGCTCCCCAACCTGAACTGCGCGTGCGGCCACGATTCTATGAGAACAATGTCGCTTCGCTGGTCTCTCCGCTTGCGCCACTGTTTGCCTCAACCGGCGTTGAGTTTATTGCAGGAAACGCAGAATCCATTGATGATAAAGAGAAAAAAGTCTTGTATCGCGATGAGCAAGGCCAACTAACTTCTCTCTCTTACGATCGTTTAGTGCTGGCAACCGGCAGCAATGCAAAGCGATTCAACGTGGTTGGAGCCGATCAGTTCGCCTTCGATATTGATCAACTTGAATCAGCGAAAGTCTTCGAAAAACATTTACAGAACTTGCCCCTGCAACCAGACTCACCACAGCGCAATACTCTGGTGGTTTGTGGCGGTGGCTTTACCGGCATTGAACTGGCCACCGAGTTACCCTCTCGTCTCAAAGCGCTGTTTGGTGAGGATACGCAGACTAAAGTAATCGTAGTTGAGCGAGGATCAATGATTGGTGGCCGCTACAGTCAGGCACTACGCGAGGTAATAGCCCAAGCTTCGCAAGAATTGGGCATTGAATGGCGATTAAATGCGGAGGTTTCATCCATTGATGAGACGGGTGTGACCTTGAGTGACGGCAGCCATATTGCCTCTTCAACCGTGGTCTGGACTGTTGGCGTGCAAGCCAACCCATTGACCGAGCAGCTTGACGCTAAGCGCGATAATCAGGGACGTTTGTATGTGGATGAGAATCTACAGGTTGTTGGATTATCAGGCGTTTATGCCACTGGCGATGTCGCCAATGCGGCAACAGACACGCTGGGTAATACGGCGTTGATGACATGTCAGCATGCGATTCAATTGGGTAAATTCGCTGGCAATAATGTCGTGGCCAGTCTCATCGACATTGCGCAGCTACCCTATCGTCAGGAAAATTACGTCACCTGCCTCGATTTGGGCAGTTGGGGCGCAGTATTCACCGAAGGATGGGATCAACAGGTGAAATTTGTCCGCGAAGAGGCGAAGAAAATCAAAGTCTCTATCACCAATGAGCTGATTTACCCGCCGAAAGCCGAGCGTGACAGCGCCTTCGCGGCAGCAGACCCTCTGGCGCCCTTTGTCTAGTTAGCGCAGAACTACAGCGCTGATATTGCTCAAAAGCACTAAAAAGGGCTTCTCCCTACTTTGCGGGGGAAGCCTGCTCCATGCTTTTCAAATCTTTATCTAACTGGATGCGCAGCGTGCGCATAAACTCCCGAGCATTCTCCGACAAGGGTTTTCCCGGTCGAAAAATCATTAAGCCGGAAAAGTAGACGGCTTCGCTAAAGGGGCGGATCACCAGATCGGTGTGCAGAAAGTCGTAGGCCACAATCGGATTAATCAGCCCCACGCCCAGCCCCAGCCGCGCCATTTCGCAAATGCTCAGTGAATATGGTGTCTCCACCCTGACCTGCAACTCCACGCCATGCAGCTTCATCAGCTCATCAAGCTGCAATCGGCTGCTGTCTTCGGAGTTCAACGCCAGAAAATCAGTGTTTGCTAAGTCCTTGGGATGGATCAGTTTTTTCGCCGCCAGTGGATGGCCTTTTGCCATCACTACCACCGCCTCGGCGTGCAGAAAGCGCGAATACTCTAGTCCGTCGGGTGGGATTTCGTCGGCCATGAGGCCAAAATCGACCTGTCCAGCCATCACTTGCTGGTAGACCTCGCGCGAACTCAGCACTTTAAGGGCAATCTGCACATTGCGCTGCGCCGCGTTAAATCGAGCAATCGCGCGTGGCATAAACAGGTTACCCAGTGCCGGGTAAGCCGCAATATTGAGCCTCCCCAGCCCCTGCTCGCTCAGCGAGCGCAGGCGATGGGCAATAGCCTCCATGCCGATAAAATGCTGATCGACGTCGACCATCAGCGCGGTAGCTTCTTGAGTGGGCAATAGCCTGCCGCGCACCCGCGCAAACAGCTTTAGGCCCGCCCCTTCCTCCAACTTGCGAATAGCCTGACTCACCGCGGGCTGGGAGATATTGAGCTTTTCGGCGGCGCGGCTGGTGCTACCTGTGAGCATCACCGAGCGGAAAATTTCTATTTCACGGTACATCGCAGTCTATAACCTGTGCTTATAGGGTAAATAATTATAGCTATTGTTGCTGAAGAAAGTATCGCTGAAAATCGTTGGACTTCTCCCCAGATTTGAGGCCCTACATGCGCGATAAAAACGCCACTTCACACAAATTCTCCAGCCTTTCTCCCACAGTGTGGCGGGCTTCTACCGTGGTTTTCGACTCCTTCGAAGAATTTGCTGCGCGCAAAGAGCGCCAGCCCGATGGCTTTAGCTACGGCATTACCGGCACCCCGACGGCACGGGAGCTGGAGCGACGCATTGCCGCGCTGGAAAACGCCAACCACTGCGTGGTGGTTCCGTCCGGGCAAGCCGCGCTGATGCTCTCGGTGATGGCGTTTGTTCGCGGCGGGGACCATTTGCTGATTTCCGACTCCTGCTACGGTGCACTCAAGACTTTCGCCCGCAACTGGCTGGCCCAGATGGCGGTCGAGGTGGAGTTTTACCCGCCGACCATTGACGCTGGAATTGAGGCGCTGATTCGCCCTAACACGCGGATGATCTGCATGGAATCTCCCGGCACAGTGACTATGGAGATGCAGGACGTGGACGCCATCGTGGCGGTGGCGAAAAAGCACGGGGTGAAAACCATGCTGGATAACACGTGGGCCAGCCCGCTGTTCTTCCGCCCGCTAGATCACGGAGTAGATCTGTCGATTGAAGCCGCCACCAAGATGTTCGGCGGGCATTCGGACCTGCTCATGGGGGCGGTCAGCCTCAATAGCTCCGAGGATTACGCCGTGCTGCGCGAGACGCAAAGCATCATGGGCCTCAGCACCAGCCCCGAGGACTGTTTTCTGGTGATGCGCGGTCTGGAAACTTTCCCGCTGCGATTGCAGCATCAAAGCAATTCCGCATTAAAAATCGCCCAGTTCTTGGCTGAACAGCCACAGATTGGCCGAGTACTCTTCCCCGCGCTGGAAAGCGATCCCGGCCACGATTTATGGAACAAGCAGCTTACCGGCAACGGCTGCCTGCTCTCCTTTACTTTCAGAAAAGAAGATCAGGCGGCACTCAGCGCCTTTTTCAAAGCCCTAAAATACTTCCCCATCGGCGCCAGCTGGGGCGGAACCCACAGTCTGATTGCCTACTACCCCGCCAGCGAGCAGCAAGCGCGAGCCTTCACTCCAACCCAAGAAGCCATCGTGCGATTGTCTATCGGGCTAGAAGATCCCGACCTGCTGATCAGTGATTTAAAACAGGCGTTATTGACTTGGGGGAGATAGTTTGGGGGGATTATTGAGTATCTTTCAACGAGTTTTAGTGCAAATGCTGACAAGGAGCATGGCATATTAGTATTGGGTATTTAAATTGAAATTTGACACATTTAAAAAACATGATAACCTAGATTAATGATGCTATCATAACTCAAATTAAATAATAACCATTGAATTAATCTTTTACCAAAAATTCACTGCAGTAAGAAATTTATATTATTGCCTGACGGATATTTTTATATTGATCATTTGAGGTATTCACTTAACGACTAAAACCAATAATGCCAATTGTAGCAAGACTTAACCACACACTAATTCTTCGTGAACATTTTAGTGTTTTTTACTCTGCATAAATCATAAATTCAATCTTTATCTACATAACCGAAACGAATTAAAAAAATCTTCGACCTAAATAACTTTCACTATTAGGATTTAGAAATGATAAGAGCTGAAGAGTTAAATCGTGAGTTAGATAGTATTTATCAAGAAATACAAAGTAATGATAGACATGAAATTTTTTCTCACAGAGGCACTAAACTGAAGAAGAAGCTGATCCGAATTTTCAAAGAATCCATAAAACATCCTGTGGAGATTAAAAAATCTCTTTTGAAAAGGAACATAGATCTGAGAAAAAGCCTGACAGCCACTTTGCAAAAAAATGCCTTACGAAAACATCTTAGGCCAGGGGTAACCAGGGGGCCAAAAAAACAAATAAGGTTATAAAACCCTTAATTAAAAAACAGTCTTCCTTATTATTTATGACTAATAATTCATTAGCATTAAGGGGGACTATCTCTCACCTTGCATATTTATCAAGCATTTAAAACTCATAATAAAAACCAACTGACACCCTCCAAGACAAAAAAGGAAGTTAAAAACAAACCCATTATTTATAATAGTGTCAATCACATTTTATGCTTACAGATATGTAATCGCCTTAAAGTTACCAGATAGCAAAATATTTAAATTTCTGCATATATTGTTGCGATTTTTCGCCAATTTTCCCATTTAGTTCTTACTACATTTTAACTAAAGCTCATCAAACACCTTTACCTAATGTTTTTCCTCTAGTTATGAAAACGTCACATGGAAGTCGGATGACCTATTTCTTCGACCTTTCATCGCTGCTGCTACAAAACGCGCTGACATTCGTCGAGGTAATCCGTATTATACGCGGCACACTTATGCGTGATGCATAACCAGAATCTCGCGGGATAGGCGTTTGGCCTGTGCTGCCCATGAACGAATCGGTCACAAAATAATATGTTAGATAACGCAACTGCCAACAAGAAAGAACAGTACAACCTCAACAAGCTGCAAAAGCGTCTGCGCCGTGATGTCGGTAAGGCGATTGCGGATTTCGGTATGATTGAGGAAGGCGATCGCATTATGGTTTGCCTGTCCGGCGGTAAGGACAGCTATACCATGCTGGATATTCTGCGCAATTTGCAGCAGAGCGCGCCGGTGAATTTTGAGCTGATCGCGGTGAACCTCGACCAGAAACAACCGGGCTTCCCGGCGCACATTCTTCCTGAGTACCTTGAGCAGCAGGGTGTGGAATACAAGATTGTCACCGAAGACACCTACTCTATCGTCAAGGATAAGATCCCAGAGGGCAAAACCACCTGCTCACTCTGCTCTCGTCTGCGTCGCGGCATTTTGTATCGCACCGCCACCGAATTGGGCTGTACCAAGATTGCCCTTGGCCACCACCGCGATGACATCTTGCAGACCCTGTTCCTCAACATGTTCTACGGCGGCAAGCTGAAAGGTATGCCACCAAAACTGATGAGCGACGACGGCAAACACATCGTTATTCGCCCGCTGGCCTACTGCCGCGAAAAAGATATCGAGCGTTTTGCCATTGCGCGCGAATACCCAATCATCCCTTGTAACCTGTGCGGCTCGCAGCCGAACCTGCAACGTCAGGTGATTGGCGACATGTTGAAGGACTGGGACAAGAAGTATCCGGGCCGTATCGAAACCATGTTCAGCGCGATGCAAAACGTGGTGCCTTCACACCTAAACGACACCAGCCTGTTTGATTTTAAAGGCATTAAACATGGTGATGAAGTGGTCGACGGCGGTGATTTGGCCTTTGACCGTGAAGATATCCCGATGCAGCCAGTCGGCTGGCAGCCGGAAGAAGATGAGAACGCCGCGCCGATTGAGCGCCTGCACGTGCTAGAAATTAAGTAATTCTAAGCCATAAAAATAGCCGTAACTCGAATTCGCCCGCCTCGTATTGAAGCGGGCTTTTTTATGCCTGTCGCTAGGCAAGCGTGAATAGCCGCTGCCAGTTATAGCTGCACAGCACCAGTTGTACCGGCAGTTGGACTTCGCCAAAATCTATCTGTTGGAAGCGTTTAAACATTTCGCGGATCTGTGGCGACACCACGTCGGCGCTGTAGCGCATCAAGGTACTGTGCCAAAACAACTGCGGGATATCCCCTGACGGGTAACGCGCCCTGACCTTCTCGCGCCACGGCGAGTCCAGCAACGCATCGGCCAGCCATTGGCGCACCTTCAGGCTTTGCTCATCTGGAATACCCGCCAGCAGGATCTGATTGGGCAGCGCCACCAGCCGCAGTTGACTGATATGCATCACATGGTTGGCGCAGTGCTGGGTGAAAATAGCCTGTAACTGCTCGATACCCTCGACATCTTGCGGGTTGTCGTAGATGTCGCGGGTAATGGGGAAGAAGCTGAAATGCACGCCCTGCGGCGGATTGACGTCCACCAGCGGGTCACTCTGCGCCACCTGATTGAGCGCCATCAGCAGTTCTAACAGTGAATCACACAGATGCGGCCGGTTGCCGCTGGAGATCGCCAGCTTCGTGGGATGGTAGAAAGGCGTCTCAATCGGCGCGCCGCTGCCCGCCTTGGCTTCCCACAGCTCTAGCGAATTTTTAGTGACCTTCTCATAAGCCTGATGAATAACATCCTTCAACTGCATGGTGTTTTCCTGCACGGTAATGGTTTTCCTGCGCGGTAAAAAAGTCGCATAAGCCGCCGTTTGAGCAACAAATCATCAAACGACAGCAAAACTCCCCAAAAGGTTGAGCGAAATCAACATAAGGCCAGCGCAACAGGTTCAGTATCTATTTCGCAGGTGAATGCAACGTCAAGCGATGGGCGTTGTGCTCCATATTGTCTTATTTACTTATTTTTGAATTAAGCGAGTACACTTTAATTCGAACAGCGCCGGTCTTATGACCGGCTTTTTTTTGTCTTTTTTCAGTCACTTCGCACTACAGCCATTTACTCTTCTTCAGCCACCACGCCACGCCTAACACCAGAACCAGCAATGACAGGCAGAAAATACCGAAGCCATAAGGCGAGGTGTTGCCGGGTATACCGCCGAGGTTGACCCCAAACAGCCCGGTGAGGAAGGTGGTCGGCAGAAACACCATCGCCAGCATCGACATGGTGTAAGTACGGCGGTTCAGCGCGTCGGCCATCAGCGAGCCAATTTCATCTGCCAGCACGGCGGTGCGGGCGATGTTAGCGTCTAAATCATCTAATCCGCGCCCCAGCCTGTCGGCAATCTCTTGCATGCGGCGGCGCTCGTCGTCATTCATCCACGGCAGGCGCTCACTGGCTAAACGGGCGAACACGTCGCGCTGCGGCGACATATAGCGGCGCAGCACAATCAACTGCTTACGCAATAACGCCATCTGCCCGCGCTCTGGCACCTGCTGGTCCATCAGGTCGTCTTCGATATCGATAATTTTGTCATGCAGGTCTTCGATGAAATCACTGGTGTGATCGGTCAGCGCATCGCACATCTCCACCAGCCAGCTGCCAGTGTCGGTCGGTCCGGCGCCGTGCTGCATGTCGTTAATCAGCTCATCCATCGACAGGATTTTGCGATGACGGGTGGAGACAATCATTTTGTCAGTGAGGTAAACGCGGATAGTCACCAGCTGATCGGGTCTGGAATCGGCATTCAGATTGATGCTACGCAGGGTGATAAGCGTCCCCTCGCCCATGCGCACTACTTTTGGCCGGATGCTTTCCCCCGCCAGCGCTTCACGCACGTTATCAGGCAGGACCGGCGTGCTGTTGATCCACTGCTCGCTGGCGGGCAGCGTGTAATCCAGATGCAGCCAGCAAGGCTGTTGGTCACTGGCGACAGACTGGGTATTAATTTCACTCACGCCGCCTTTGCCGTCGAGCTGGTAGGCGTATACCGCATCAGAAACTTGGAGTTCTTTACCCTTAATCACTTCCACGATATTCCTCGCTGTTGTCTTTATTGACTTTTATGCTGGTAATTCTAGCGCTCGCCGTTGGGGATGGCTATTTCTGCAAACTTCGGTACCACCTCGCGGATCATGGCGATAAAGGTGCGCAGCCGCGCCGGATAGTAGCTGGAATAGGGATAAACCAGATAGATCGGCAGCGCGACGGCCTGCCATTCAGGCAAGACGTGGACCAGCTTGCCGGAGGCCAGATCGTCGGCCACAATCCATGCCGAAAGCATTGCCACGCCAAGCCCCGAGAGTGCCGACATGCGCAAGGCATTCAGGCTGTCGGTGGACATTCTTGGCGTGATATTAATGTGCTGCATCGAGCCGTCCACGCCGTGGCGCAATACCACTTCATTGCGATAAAACAGGTTCAAGGCAACCCAAGGGGCCTGCGCCAGCTCCTCAAGCTGGTTCACCGGATGCTTTTCCAGCAGCGACGGTGCGGCGACCACAATACGTGGGACCTCCGCCAGCAGCACCTTGATGGTCGAAGGATCATTGTCATGCCCGACCTGAACAACGCAGTCCACGTCCTCAGCGATGAAGTCTGGCCGATTGTCATTCAGGATCCAGTCAATGGTGACGTGCGGATAGCGTTGTAGGTAGCGAGTCAGAGGCTCAATCAGTTGATTCTGGCCGAAGGCGTGAGGCGCGCGCACTCGCAGCCTGCCGACGGGCTCGGCGTCGCACACCCGCAGCTCGTCCTCCAGCGCCGCCCAGCGTTCAAGCAGCTGTTTGGCCTGTTCGTAGCAGCGTTCGCCGTCGTCAGTCAGTTTCATGGCATGGGTGCTACGTAGGATTAAGGTCACCCCGAGCATGCGCTCCAGCGCCTGCAACCGGCGGCTCACCGTCGGCTGGCTAGTATTAAGCTGTAAGGCCGCGGCGGATAAATTTCCACTCTCGACGATACGAACAAATGTTCGCATCAGGTCTATACGGTCTGTTCCGGCAGAATTCATCATGTTCATACGTTAAGTGTATAACAGTTTTACCTGTTAGCTGGCTACCACTTACCTTTCTAATCATTAAGAATGCCGCTCAAATTCCTTTTGAGAAAAACAGCATGTCTGATACTTCGCTTATTGCCCCTTCGCCGGGCGCCGAGGCTTTGCCGCTGTCGGCCAAAATGATCTTCACCTTAGCCACTGCCGGTGGTTTAGCGGTGGCGTCCATCTATTACAGCCAACCGATGCTGAGCCTGATGGGCCAAGGCATCGGCGCCACGGCCACCAGCATTGGCATGATCCCGACGCTAACGCAGGCAGGCTACGCGCTGGGGATTTTATTGCTGTTGCCGCTGGGTGACCGCTATGACCGCCGGGCGATTATCCTGTTAAAAAGCCTGTTTTTAACGCTGGCCCTGCTGCTGTGTAGCATCGTGCCTTCCATTCACGGCCTGCTGTTCGCCAGTCTGGTGACCGGCGTTGCCGCCACCATGGCGCAGGACATTGTTCCGGCCACCGCGGCGCTGGCTCCGGAAGCCCAGCGGGGGAAGACCGTCGGCACCGTGATGTCCGGCATCCTGATTGGGATTTTGCTGTCGCGAGTGGTCAGTGGCTTTGTGGCCGAGTATTTCGGCTGGCGGGTGATGTACCAACTGGCGGCGTTCAGCACCGCGTTGATTGGCATTGCGCTGTGGCGAGTCCTGCCGCGCTTCACGCCGGGCGCGCGCCTGAGCTACAGCACCCTGCTGCTGTCCATGTATCACCTGTGGCATCGCTACCCGACGCTGCGCCGCGCGGCGATTGCTCAGGGGCTGCTGTCGATGGCGTTCAGCGCCTTCTGGTCTACGCTTGCGATCATGCTGCATGACACTTACCACCTCGGCAGCGCGGTAGCCGGAGCTTTTGGCTTGGCCGGAGTCGCAGGCGCTTTGGCCGCCCCGCTGGCCGGAGCCATTGCCGACAAAACCGGGCCGTCGCGAGTCACCCAGCTAGGTTCCGGGCTGGTTATGGTGTCGTTCGCGGCTATGTTCCTGCTGCCGCTACTCACTCCACATGCCCAGCTGGTGCTGATTGTACTGAGCGCCATCGGCTTTGATTTAGGCGTGCAGGCCACGCTGGTGTCGCACCAGAGCATCGTGTTCGGGCTGGAACCGGCGGCGCGCGGCAGGCTCAACGCCGTGCTGTTCACCATGATGTTTATCGGCATGGCGGCGGGTGCGTCGCTGGGCAGTTTCGCACTGCAAAGCGGCGGCTGGTCAGCCGTGGTGCTGGTGGCAACGCTGGCCGCTGCTGCCTGTCTTGTGGTTCGTATGAGAAGCCGTCACCTGCACCGCTAAATCTTCAAAATCCAGCTCATTTATTCTAAAAACCCCTAAGGCTATATATCTCGGTATATAGCCTTTTTTTGGCAATCCTTAGAACCATGATGGATTTGTGAATGCGATCCACTCTGCAATACTGCCCGAAATAGCGCACTGAAACTTAAGGGAAATCCCTGAGTTTTCAAACACCGGCTGGGCAGTATGGGACGTTAAAACGCATCATGATCCAACTAGAAAATATTAATAAGACCTATCCGGGCAACGCCCAGCACGCCATTCACTCGCTGAGTATCACCATTAATGATGGCGAGTTTTGTACTTTTGTGGGGCCAAGCGGTTGTGGCAAAACCACCACGCTGCGCATGATCAATCGCTTGGATATTCCTGACAGCGGCGAGGTTTATGTTCAGGGCCAGCCACTGTCGACTGCCGACATTATTCAGGTGCGGCGCAAAATCGGTTTTGTGATGCAAAGCCCGGCGCTGTTCCCCCATCGCACCGTGGCGGAGAACATCGCTACCGTGCCGCGCCTGCTTGGCTGGGACAAACGCACCATCGCCCGCCGCATAGACGAGCTGGTGGCGCTGATGTCCCTCGACTCTTTTGTGCTTAAACGCTACCCCCACCAGCTCTCCGGTGGGCAGCAGAGTCGTGTGTCCATTGCCCGCGCGCTGGCTGCCGATCCTCCCGTGCTGTTGATGGATGAGCCTTTCGCCGCCATTGATCCGGTGGTCAGAGATAAGCTGCAAGGCGAACTGTTGGAACTTCAGGGACGGCTGCACAAAACCATCATTCTGGTCACCCATGACATCAATGAAGCGATTCGGCTGGGAGACCGAATCGCCATCTTCCAACAGGGAGGACGTTTGGCGCAGTTCGACACGCCGGACAACATTCTCTCCTTCCCGGCCAGCGATTTTGTCCGCGACTTTATCGGCCCGGAACCGAACCTCAAACGCCTTGGCATGATGCGCGTCGGCGACTTGCCGCACCACGACGTGCCGCTGCTGACTCAGGGCGGGCAGCCTTTAGCAGGTGGACATCCTCTGCTCGGCCAGCCGCGCTCACTGGTGCTGGATAACCAGCGCCGCCCGCTCTATTGGCAGGAGAACGGCCAGCAGATCCCGGTGCATGTCGCCGAACAGCATCACTCTTTGCGCAAAGCCTACAGCGATTTGCTGGAAGTGCCGCAAGGCGTGTTAGTGCGCGTGACGGCTGACGGCAGCTATGCCGGAGCCATCGACGCCAGCTTGCTGAGTCAGGCCTTGAGCCATCATCAGGAGCTGCATACCCATGATTGACTGGCAGTGGCTAACCGATAATTCGGCGATGATTGGCGAACTGACGCTGCAACACCTGCAAATGGTGCTGCTCTCTTTGGCGCTGGGCACCGGCATTACCGCGCTGATGCTACTGGTTTCTATCGCTTGGCCGGCGGTGGCGGGCCCGCTGATTTCAGTCAGCGGGGTGCTGTTTACCATTCCCTCGCTGGCGCTGTTTATCCTGCTGTTGCCGTGGACCGGGCTGTCGATGACCACCTCGGTGATTGGCCTGACCCTCTATTCGCTGCTGATTTTGCTGCGTAACGTTCTGGCGGGAATGCAGAAATTACCCGCCGAAGTGCTGGAGTCGGCCCGCGCCCTTGGCTATACGCGCTTTGGTCGTTTTATCGATATCGAGATCTTCCTGATCCTGCCCTCCCTGTTTGCCGGGCTGCGCGTGGCCTCGGTGACGCTGGTCGGGCTGGTGATCGTCACCGCGCTGATTGGCCAAGGTGGCTTGGGGCAGCTGATGATCCTCGGCTTTAACCAAAACTTCCTGACGCCGATTCTGGTGAGCCTACTGCTCAGTCTGGTGCTGTCGCTGCTGCTTGATTTTGCGATAACCCATCTCGGCTATCGCCTGACAGGGTGGACGCGCTGATGAGCATCATTATTGAAACTTGGCACTGGTTCTTGCAGGCCGACCACTGGTCCGGCGACTTGGGTATCTGGCAACGCTTTGGTCAGCACCTCTATTACGTGCTGGTCAGTCTGCTGATTGCGGTGCTGATCGCCCAGCCGTTAGGCATCCTGTTTGGCTACTGGAAGCGCGGCGGTTTTCTGGTCATCAACCTGTTTAACATCGGTCAGGCCTTCCCTTCGCTGGGCATTATTCTGCTGTGCATCATGCTATTTGGCTTCACCGACGTGCCGGTGTTTATCGCGCTGGTGGCGCTGGCCATCCCGCCGATGCTCACCAACACCTACGTGGGCATCAGCAATGCTGACCAAACCCTGTGCGATGCCGCCAAAGCCATGGGCATGACGCCGTTACAGAGCCTGTTGCAGGTGCGCATCCCGCTGGCGATGCCGCTGATTTTCGCCGGTATTCGCACTTCGCTGTTGCAGTTGATCGCCACGGCGGTGGTCGCCGCCTACGCCGGGCTGGACGGGCTGGGGCGTTTTCTGATCGACGGGCTGGGCCAGCGCGATTTTCCTCAAGTCGTGGCCGGTTCATTGGTGATTTCGCTGCTGGCGATTGTCTGCGAGCTGCTGATGTCGCTGGTCGCCAAACGCTGGCTGCATTTTTCGATGTCTAACGCGGGCTAGCTGCCTGCACCTAGGTCCACAAAAGCATCCATAACACTATCCATAACAACATCCACCCATAAAAGAGAAGACAATGATGATGATAAAAAATTGGTTGTCCGCAACAGGTAAAGGTTTCCGGCTGAGTCTGTTAGCCGCTGGGATGGCAAGCGCGGCCTTCGCGGCTCAGGCCGAGACGGTGACTATCGGCGGGGCCAACTACTCCGAGCAAACTATTCTGGCGAACATCTATGCCAGTGCCCTGAAGCAGCAAGGGATTGAGGTCAAAACGCGCCTGAACTTGGGTAACCGCGAAATCATTATTCCAGCCCTGAAAACCGGCGAGCTGGACGTGGTGCCGGAGTATCTTGGCGCGCTGCTCAACTATTACCACGGCGGCAGCAAGGCCACCACCGAGCAGGAAGTTTCTGACGAGCTGAAGCAGACGCTGCCCGCCGACTTGCAGCTGCTCAACGCCTCTCCGGCCAGTTCTATTACGGCTTGGGCGGTGCGCGCGGAAACCGCCAAGAAATACAACCTGAAAACCCTGTCTGATTTGGCCAAAGTCGCCCCTGAGCTGGTGGTCGGCGGCCCGCCAGAAGTCGCCACCCGCGCCCTCGGCCTGCCGGGTCTGGAACGCGTGTATGGCATCAAATTCAAATCTTTCAAATCGCTGGATATCGCCGGGCCGCTGAGCCGTCTGGCGCTCAATTCGCGCAAAATTGACGTGGCGACCATCATCTCGACCCAAGGCGACTTGGCGAAGGAGAACTGGGTGGTGCTGGAAGACGACAAACACGAGCAGCCTGCGCAGAATCTGGTGCCGCTGATCCACAAAGGCGCGGTGTCGCCGAAGGTGGAAGAGGTGCTGAATAACGTCTCCGCGCACCTGACCACCCAAGACATTATCCAACTGAACAAGCAGGTCGACGTGGATCATAAAGATCCGGCCAAAGTCGCCGAACAGTGGGTTAAAGACAAACTGGCGGCGAAATAGCGCCGTCCGCGGACCAGGGAGGGTCCTCATCTTCACAGCGAGTAGCCGACATGTCGCAACAAACCGCCATTTTCAATCTGTTCTTCTTCAACCCGCAGGGGGATTATCGCTTCTCGTGGCGGCATCCCGATGCGCCGGGCAAAGAGATCTTCACCCTAAAATATTTCGCCGACCTCGCCCGTAAAGCCGAGGCGGCCACGCTGGACAATATTTTCATCGCCGACCACGTCGCCGTCTGGGATACCGTGCCGAGCGGCATGGCCCACTACGCCAACCCGCGTCTGGAGCCCATAACCCTGCTCGCCGCGCTCTCTGCGGTGACCGAGCATATTGGCCTGATGGCCACGGCTTCTACCTCCTACAATGAGCCTTACAATTTAGCGCGCTATTTTGCCTCGCTGGACTTTCTCAGCGAAGGGCGCGCCAGCTGGAACGTGGTCACTTCGTGGCTCCCAGAAGAAGCCGCCAACTACGGCTTAGAACAGTTGCCCAAGCATGACACCCGCTACCAGCGCGCCGCCGAGTTTATCGAGGTGGTGCGCAAACTTTGGGACTCGTGGCAGGACGACGCGGTGCTGATTGACAAGCAGAGCGGCTATTTTACCGATCCGCAGAAAGTGCATCAGTTGAACCATGAAGGCGAATTCTTCCGTGTTCGCGGCCCGCTCAACCTGCCTCGCCCGCCGCAGGGCCACCCTATTGTGGTGCAGGCCGGTTCTTCGGAATCAGGCAAACAGCTGGCCGCCGCGCAGGCTGAAATTCACTTTGTGTTTATGCGTGATATCGAAAAAGGGCTGATTTACCGCGCCGACATGGACCGTCGCCTGCGGGAAAATGGCCGCGAGCCGGCGCATTTCAAAATCCTCGGCGGCGTGCTGCCGGTAGTGGTCAACAGTGAAGAAGAGAAACAGCAGCGCCAGCGGCTGATCGAATCGCTGATGAATGACCAGATGGCGCTGGACCTGCTCAGCACCTATCTGCGCATGGATCTCAGCGAGTACGATCCTCATGCCCCGCTGCCGCCGCTGCCGGACGAGCACGATTTTGATGGCCTGCGCACCGCGTTGAGCATCATTCGCGGCTACGACAAGAAGCTGACCGTGCTGGAGCTAGGCCGCCTGCTGCTGCAAAGCTCCGACAGCTGGCTGGTGCTGGGGACTGCCGAAGAGGTGGCCGACAAGCTGACCGAGGCTTTCCACGCCGGTGCCGTCGATGGCTACAACCTGATGTTCCCTTTCCTGCCGGTCGATCTCGACAACTTTATCGAGCAGGTCGCGCCCTTGCTGAAAGCCCGTGGCGTGATGAAACAGGCCTACCAGCCGGGAACCCTGCGTGAAAAGCTCGGGCTGCCGCCGGTGGTGAATCAGTTCGCCAAACCTCAGTAAGCTGGCGGTAAGAAAGCAAAAAGGCCCTAAACGGGCCTTTTTTATTGCCGGAGTTCAATCACTTCACTCCTTCTGCGCCTCTTCTCGCGGCTCAACGCACCCGTGAGGGAAATAGGTATTGATCTCCACCTTGATGGGTTTAATCAGGTGTTCACGCATCAGCTCGCCATAGCCGTTGACCAAAAAGCCCTGATTGCGCGCCAAATAGTCGGCCTTGTTGGCGCGATACACCTGCGGCAGACCGTACCACGGCACGCGCGGCAAATCGTGATGCACCGAGTGATAATTGAGATTGAGGAACAGCAGCCGCCAGAACCACCCTGCCTCGTTGATCACCGTGCGGGCTTCGGGATCTTCCGCCGCGCGATGTTCGAAGAAAGATCTCACCTTGGTCATCGCCAGCATCGGCCAAGTCACCGCCAACAGATAGTAAATCACCCCAAAGTCATGCTTCACCAGCCAGCCCAGCACCGGAATCAATAACAGCAGATGCACCGACCACATGACCATCGAGGCCGGGCGACGATAGCGGAAAGATTGCCAAATATTGACGAAAGTAAAGCGCATGGTCAGCAGCGGCGTTAACAGCAATCGCCCCGGAAAGGTGTTACGCAGCCGCACCAGCTGGCGCTGTAGGCCGTTAAAATGGTGCCAACGGCGCTCGGTAAAATAGTAGCTCTCGGGATCGGTTTCCGGCACGGTGAGATCTTCATCAAAATGGTGCTTGAGGTGCAGGTCGCGATAGGTGCCGTACGGGTACCAAATAGAAAACGGCAGCAGGCCGAACAGCTGGTTCAGTCGCGGGAAACGGGTCGGATGGCCGTGCAGCAGCTCGTGCTGTAAAGACATATACCAGGTGCTGAACCAGATAAGCAGTAGGGTCGCGGGCAGCCGCCCCAAGCTCTGCCAGTAAGCCACGGTGGCAAACCAGCCGCTATAAATGGTGATGATTAGCAGCCAGGTCGGCAGCTCAGTGCGCCACAGCCAACTGCGATGCAACGCCTGCACCGACTCACGCTGCTGCTCATTTAAATAAACTGATGCCCTTCCACTCATGATGATCCACTGGCAAATGTGATGAATTAATCAGCCAGAGATTAATCAGCCAAGGTGAAACCACAAGTGATTTGAATTGCTAAGCTTAGTCACTGAATTGCTTAGAAGAATCCCCCGTAAAAGCATGGATTTACGGGGGTGAAATTAGCGGGAGAAATCTGTGCGAATTCTCGATTACGCGGCTTTAAAAGCTTTGAGCTTTTTCGAGAAATAGAGGTAAAAAATGGTCAGAATATAGATAAGCTCAGCACCCAGCATTTGCGGGTAGAACTCTTTCGGGATCGACTTGCCGCTGAAGATAATACCGATAATCGACAAATCTAACAGGATCACCACCGCCACCAGCCCCATCAGCAGGTTAATGGCTTTTGCGCCGCCGCCGCGGGTGTTCATTTTAAACACCACATAGGCCACCATCAGCAGCTGTAGCGCCACGATATACACCGTCGGCCCCGTCGCCTTCATCACAAATGCCCAGCCAGAAAGCATTTTTAAAACCAAGAATACCGCCAATACCATCGCCAGTATTGGGCGCTTGGCTTTAATCACTTCATCCATCTTGTTACTCCGTTTTATGGTTTTTTGTTCATCGTCACTCTTTGTTCATCGCCACCAACAGAAAGAGCACCTCCGCGACAGGGTGCTCTTGTTGGCTGCGTGGGCCTTTTAGGCCGCAAATCAGTGCTTAATAATGTACATCTCTTGACTGTAAGCCACGTCTTCCGGGTTGGTAATTGGGTAACCCTTCACCCACGGCTTGATCAGGCGGCCGTTGGTGTATTGGTAGATCGGCGCGATCGGGGCTTGTTCGGCGATGATCTGCTCGGCCTTGTTGTAGTCGTCGTTGCGGCGCGCGTCGTTGGTTTCACGGCTGGCGTCGCTGACGGCTTTGTCGTAATCGGCGTTGCTGAATTTGCTGATGTTGCTGTTGTGGGTTGAGGTCAGCAGCGACAAGAAGGTGGAAGCCTCATTGTAGTCGCCGACCCACGAGGCGCGGATCACGTCGAAGTTGCCGGTGTTGCGGCTGTCGATGTAGGTTTTCCACTCCTGATTGACCAGCTTGACGTCGGCCCCCAGCGTTTTCTTCCACATTGAGGCCACGGCGATAGCAATCTTCTGGTGGCTCTCTGAGGTGTTGTACAGCAGGGTGAGCTTGAGCGGCTTGTTAGGGCCATAGCCCGCCGCGGCCAGCAGCCCTTTGGCCTGCGAGTCCAGCTCTTCCTGCGAGTATTGCTGGAGAATGCTTTTGCTCGGCTTGAAGCCGTTGGTGACGTCCGGCGTGAAGTGGCAGGCTGGGATCTCGCCAGTGCCCAGCACCTTCTCAGCAATGATTTTACGGTCGATGCTGTAAGACAGCGCCTGACGTACGCGCGGGTCATCGGTCGGCGCGCGCTTGGTGTTGAAAGCGTAGTAGTAAGTGCCGAGCTGGAATGGGGTGTAAACCTGCCCCGGAATGTCCTTCAGCAGCTTCTGATACTGGTCTTTCGGGAAAGACTCGGTGATGTCGATATCATCGGCCAGATAGCGTTTGGTGGCGTTGGACTCTTTGTTAATCGGCACAAAAGTCACTTTGGTCAGCACCGTGTGGGCGTGGTCCCAGTAGTGCGGATTTGGCTCGAGCACCAGCTTTTCATTCACCACGCGGTCTTTCAGCACGTATGCGCCGTTACCCACCATATTGCCGGGCTTGGTCCAGTCTTCACCATACTTCTCAACCGTGGCCTGATGCACCGGGAACAGGCTGAAGTTAGCCAGCAGGCTGACGAAATAAGGCACCGGGCGGTCTAACTGTACTTTCAGCTGGGTGTCGCTGACGGCGGTCACGCCCAGCTTATCCACCGGCATTTTGCCCGCAATAATAGCGTCGGCGTTTTGAATGCCGGCGAGGCCCGCAAACCATGCGCCGGTGGACAGCCCTTTCGGGTCCACCAGTCTGCGCCAGCTATAAACGAAATCTTTGGCCGTGACAGGGTCACCGTTTGACCAGCGGGCGTCTTTGCGCAGATTGAAGACGAAAGTCTGGTTATCCTGCGTTTGCCAGCTCTCGGCGACGCCCGGCACGCTTTTGCCGTTGGCATCCTGATTGACTAACCCTTCGAACAAGTCGCGCACCACCTGCGCTTCAGGCAGGCCGATGACCTTGGTCGGGTCCAGCGAGGCGGGCTCGTCTTTAATATGGCGGACAATTTCTTGCTTATCGGCCAACTGGGTTCCGGCCGGAACCTGAGCAGCCGTTGCGGTTCCTAATGACAGCGCCACTAAACCGGCGCAGAGCGAATAAGAGAAGAGGTGAAACTGTTTTCCCTGAGGCATGGTCGACTCCCGACAAGCAATTGATTTATTGATGTTCCTGATTTGTATCATTCATTGAATTCATACCCTATAAAAATTCGTTACAGATTTGCCTTAGCGCACAAAACTTCGGCAACCCGCCGCGCTTTGCAGAAAAAAGGTGATTCGCGCCCTGCTGTCGACAATAAAACTACATTCAACGGGCAAACTGCGGTAAAAAAAGTTATTCAAACCTCTAATAACGGAACTGTTATGAGCGCCCTCGTTCCCCGCCCGCAACGCGGAAAACTCAGTAATCTTGGATTGCCCTTCGGCAAGTCGCTGCTTGGCGCGCCGCTGATCTACTTCCCGGCGGCAGAGCCTGACGCCAGCACCGGGCTGATTCTGGCGGGGACTCACGGCGATGAAACCGCCGCCGTGGTCTCGCTCTCCTGCGCGCTGCGTTCGATTAAACCCGAGCAGTTGCGCCATCACGTGGTGTTGGCGGTGAACCCTGACGGCTGCCAGTTGGGGCTGCGCGCCAATGCCAACGGGGTAGATCTCAATCGCAACTTCCCTAGCGCCAACTGGAAAAGCGGCGACACGGTTTATCGCTGGAACAGCGCGGCGCAGGAGCGTGACGTGGTGTTGTCGACCGGAGAAAAGGCCGGGTCAGAGCTGGAGACGCAGGCGCTGTGCCATTTGATTCATCGGCTGGCCCCTAAGTGGGTAGTGACGTTTCACGAGCCGCTGGCCTGCATTGAAGACCCACACACCTCGCCGCTGGGGGCTTGGCTGGCGAACGCCTTCAGCCTGCCGCTGGTGACCAGCGTGGGTTACGCCACGCCGGGCTCTTTTGGCAGTTGGTGTGAGGATTTGGGGTTGCACTGCATTACGGCGGAGTACCCTCCGGTGTCAGCGGACCACGCCAGCGAGGTCTACTTGCAGGCGCTGATTGACCTGCTCACTGGCGCGGCGAACGAGCCTTAATGGCTTACTGCTTAGAAGCCGCGAGGTCAATGACGCCGCAGTGGAAAGCCAGCGGCGGCTCGACGTCCTGCGCCAGCCAGGTCGGGCCGTCGAGGTCGACAAACTTGGCTCCGGCGGCCAGCGGCAGCGCGGCGCGCACCGCACGCGAAGTGCAGAGCATGCAGCCCAGCATGATGTCGAAACCCTGCGCATGAGCCCCTGACGCCAGCCTTAGCGCTTCGGTCAGTCCTCCGGTTTTATCCAGTTTAATGTTGACCATCTCGTAGCGACCCTGCAGCGCCTCCAGCCCTTCCAGCGTGTGGCAGCTCTCATCGGCACAAATTGGCAGCGGATGAATGAAGTTCTCCAGCGCCGAGTCCTGCCCGGCGGGCAACGGCTGCTCGAGCATCATTACGCCTAAGTCCGCCAGCAGTTGGCAGCGCGCCGCCAGCCCTTCGCTCTGCCACGATTCGTTGGCATCGACGATCAGGGTGGCGTGCGGCACCGCGCTGCGGATTGCCACCATTCGCTCGGCAATCATGCGATCGTCGAGTTTCACCTTCAGCAGGGTTGCGCCATTCTTCTGGTGAGTCAGCGCCGCGGCGGCCATCGCCTCCGGCGTATCCACGCTCAGGGTCTGGGCCATGCTGATGGAAGTAAGTGGCTCGACGCCCGTAAGCTCCCACAATGAGCGCCCGGTCAGCTGGCTCTCGAGATTCCACAGCGCGCAGTCCAGCGCGTTACGCGCGGCTCCGGCGGGCAGCAGGCGCTGGAGCTCGTCGCGGCTGGCGCCCTGTTCGATGGCGGGCAGTGCGCTGGCGATCTGCTCCATCACGCTGGTTTCGCTTTCGCCATAGCGTGGATAAGGGGTGCATTCGCCGACGCCGCGCACGCCATTTTGTTCTATTTCTACCGTGACCACCCTCGCCTCGGTTCGACTTCCGCGTGAAATGACAAAGGCCGTGTGTAACGGCCAGGCTTCTGGATAAAAGCGCACACTTCTCATAACGGCTCCCGATTTTCCTCTGCCACCTTCGGCCCATGCTCAAAGGTTTAACACAGCGTTCATTTTTCCAAAGTAGTTGAAATTGGCGCTTTTCAGCAAGTCACAAAATGACCTGAAGTTAATTTGGATCAGTAACTTGGGATATGGCGCACAGCGCGCGCGGCTTGGCCCGAAACTCGGGAAGGAAAACAATTAATTAGCAAACTTTATATATCCAATTCACAATTGTTATCCTAAACTGAGGGCCGTTTGTCTCATCTGTACAAAGGAAAATATCATGACCCAGACAGTACATTTTCAGAGCAACCCGGTTAGCGTTGCTGGCCAACTCCCTAAAACTGGCGATACCGTTAAGCCTTTTACTTTAGTCGCAAAAGATCTCTCTGATGTCAGCCTGAGCAGTTTTGTCGGTAAACGCAAGGTGCTGAACATCTTCCCAAGCATTGATACCGGCGTTTGTGCGGCTTCCGTGCGTAAATTCAACCAGCTGGCTGGCGAAGTAGACAACACCGTGGTGCTGTGTATTTCTTCTGACCTGCCATTTGCTCAGTCTCGCTTCTGCGGCGCTGAAGGTCTGTCAAACGTGGTTACCCTCTCCACCCTGCGCGGCGGCGAGTTCAAGAATGACTACGGCGTGGCAATCACCGATGGCGCACTTGCGGGTCTGACTGCTCGTGCGGTTATCGTGCTGGATGGTCAGGACAACGTGCTGCACAGCGAGCTGGTGAATGAAATCACTACTGAACCCAATTACGAAGCTGCGCTGGCCGTGCTGAAATAGTCCGTCCTGACGCAAAGCGTTAAAAGACAAAGCCCTGCATCAGCAGGGCTTTTTTTATGATTTGAAAGCCTGAACACGGCGATTATTCGTCGCTGCCGTCGGGCTTGCGGCTGCTCAGGCCATATTCGCGCAGCTTGTTGGCAATCGCGGTATGAGAGACGCCGAGACGCTTCGCCAGCTTACGGGTACTTGGATAAGTGCGATAAAGCCGGGTTAGCACCGAACGCTCGAAACGCTTGCTGATGTCATCCAGCGAGCCGTTCAGCGCCTCTTCGCCCAGTGCCACTTCGGCATCAAAGTCAGGCAGGATCACGTCCTGCGGGCGCAGTTCGCCACCTTCTAACTGGGTTAACGCCCGGTAAATGGCGTTTTTCAATTGGCGCACGTTACCCGGCCAACCGTAGTGCGTCAGGTAGTTCGCCAACTGTGAAGAGAGCTTCGGACGCGGCATGCCCTGCTCGTCGGAGAAGCGCGCCACAAACAGCTCGGTCAGCGGCATCACGTCGGCCTGACGTTCGCGCAGCGGCGGCAGAGTCACGGTCAGCACGTTGAGGCGATAATAGAGGTCTTCGCGGAATTCGCCGCGCTGTACCAGCTCCACCAGATTCTTCTGGGTGGCACACATCACGCGCACATCCACCTTCACTTCATGCTCTTCGCCGACGCGGCGGAAAGTGCCGTCATTGAGGAAGCGCAGCAGCTTGATTTGCATTCTCGGCGACATTTCGCCGATTTCATCCAGCAGCACCGAGCCGCCGTTGGCCTGCTCGAAGAAGCCTTTTTTGCCTTCTACCGCATTCGGGTAAGCTCCCGCCGCGTAACCAAACAGCTCGCTCTCCACCACTTCATCCGGCAGTGAGGCGCAGTTCAGGCCGAGGAACGGCTTCTTGCCGCGCGCGCTGCGCAGATGGCAGGCGTGGGCCAGTAAATCTTTGCCGGTGCCGGTATCGCCGACAATCAGCAGCGGCGCGTCGAGCATCGCCAGTTTGCGTGCCTGATCCAAAACTTGGCGCATTTTGCTGCTCACCGCCACGATGTGGTCAAACTCGCTGTCATCATTGACGGTTAAGTCTTGCAGCTGGCGGCCCATGCGCGCCGTGGATTTCAGCATTACGACCGAGCCGACCATTTCGCTGGCCTGCTGCTCGTCGTTAAGCTCAATCGGCGTCAGGTCCATCAGGAAGTCTTGACTGCGGATCACCACGCGCTCGGAGTGCGGACGGCTGGATTCGCTTTCCAACCAGCGAGTGATGTTGTAGCCGGTGATCAGGCTGGCGGCGGGCTGTTGGCGAATTTTATCTTCGTCCATTTCAAACAGCGCCAGCGCGGCCGGGTTGGCAAGATCAACCTTGCCTTTCATGTCGATGGAGAAAACCGGTTCTGGCATCGAAACCAGTAAGGCGCGCAGCGCACGGTGCTCGCGCTCGGAAGGCATAAATGCCACGGTGCGGACATCGGTGACGCCGTCGATGCGCCGGATCTCGGCCATCAACGCGCGGAAAGTGTCAAAATCCAGTTGGGAGAAATTAAGGTAAATACGACCACTGGCCGCAATCTCAATGCCGCGCAGATCAATGCTACGCAGAACCAATAAATCGAGTAACTCTCGGGCAAGACCCAAGCGGTCTTCGCAAAAAACTTCCAGACGCATCAGTGTTGACCTTTTTCTGCCGGTGCGGAAATCGCTGGTGAGAATAATACTCTCTCAAGTACAGCGGAAGAAGAGACTGTCACAAAATGTTGACAGAAAATTGTAATAATTAGCAGAAAAATCTTAGGACAAGGCTCAATTATCTTCAATTCTTGAAAATATGTTCAAAAGCTGAGCAGTGCCGCCCTCGTACCATTGGCAAAAATTATCTGCTAACATCGGCTGCTGATTTCACCGTCTAAAATGGTTCCCGACTATGAAGTTCGTCTCCTTTAATATCAACGGATTGCGCGCGCGTCCGCACCAGCTCGCCGCCCTTATCGAGCAACATCAGCCAGACGTTATCGGCCTGCAAGAAACCAAAGTGCATGACGATATGTTCCCGCTGGAAGAAGTTAGCCAGCACGGCTACCACGTTTTCTATCACGGCCAAAAAGGCCACTACGGCGTGGCGATGCTCACCAAGCAGGAGCCAGTTGCCGTGCGCCGTGGCTTCCCGGGCGACGAAGAAGACGCCCAGCGCCGCATCATCATGGCGGATATCGAAACCCCGCAGGGCCTGCTGACCGTGATTAACGGCTACTTCCCGCAGGGCGAAAGTCGTGACCACCCGACCAAATTCCCCGCCAAAGCGCGTTTCTATCAGGACTTGCAGGATTACCTGACGAATCACCTGTCGGTGCAAAATCCGGTGCTGGTGATGGGCGATGTGAATATCAGCCCGACCGATTTAGATATCGGTATTGGTGAAGACAGCCGCAAACGCTGGCTGCGCACCGGCAAGTGCTCCTTCTTGCCAGAAGAGCGCGAGTGGATGGATCGCCTGAAAGGCTGGGGCTTGGTGGATACTTTCCGTTTCGCCAACCCAGAAGTGAACGATCAGTTCTCGTGGTTCGACTATCGCTCTAAAGGCTTTGACGAAAACCGCGGCCTGCGTATCGACCTGCTGTTAGCCAGCACCCCGCTGGCGGCGCGCTGCATCGCCACCGGCATCGATTACGACATTCGTGCAATGGAAAAGCCTTCTGACCACGCGCCGGTGTGGGCTGAATTCGACCTGAAATGACCGACCAGACGACTCTGCCGATAGTGGACGTGGTGGCGGCGATCATTGAGCGGGATGGCAACATCCTGCTGGCTCGCCGCGACGGGTCCAGCGATCAGGCAGGTCTGTGGGAGTTCCCCGGTGGCAAAGTGGAAGCCGGGGAAACCCAGCCGCAGGCGTTAATTCGTGAGTTGCAGGAAGAGATGGCCATCGATGTACAGGTGGAAGCTTGGGTTGCCAGCCACGACACTGCCCAGACGGCGCGAGTCATTCGCCTGCACGCGTGGCGAGTTTCAGCCTTCCAAGGCGATATTACGTTACGTTGTCACTCGGAATATGTTTGGGTGACGCCACAGCAGGCATTCAGCTACGCGCTGGCTCCGGCCGATATCCCCTTGCTGGAAGCCTACTGCGCCACGCTGTCAGGCTAGATGAATAAAACGAAGGGCGCCCTCTCGGCGCCCTTTTGCTTTGACTTATGGCTTGCAGAACGGCCTGCGTTACTTCTTCATCCGTTCCCATTTCAAATCATTGGTGCCGACAACCTGCGGGTCGCGCACGCACTGTAAAACGATGCTGTCCGCCGTGACGACTGCGCCTTCGGTGTAACTTTTATTGTTATAAATGCAGCAGTTATGGCAAGTCGGCGCGCTGTTTTGGCTGGCATTGGCGCTGTTCTCCCACACCTGCGGCGGCAGTGGCACCACGATATCAGCGCCGTTGCCGACGCCGGGGCGATTCGCCATCGCGGGGGCGGCCAGTAACAGCGAACTGCTCAACAGGGCCATTATCAGTTTATTCATCTTGGGTCGCTTCCTTACCTTTTGGCGGTGCCTTACGGCGTTTAGGGGCGCTCTTCGCGCCTTTGGCACCGGTCGCCGCCTTGCTTGCACCCGCCGGCTTGGACGGAATACTGCGAAACGCCGACGATACCCGGTTGGTTTTCGCCTGAATAATCAGGCTCTGTAAGGTCGCGACCAGAGGCTGCATAAAGTCCTGATAGCGGCAATTTTTCTCACTGATGCGGGTCAGCGTGGACTCCCAGTCAGCGGTCATATCCGGGCGTCCGGCGATGTCTGGCAGCGAGTGGATCAGCGCCCGGCCAGTGTCACTCGAGTGAATATAGCGCCCCTTCTTGTAGAGAAACTCGCGGCGGAACAGCAGCTCAATAATCCCCGCGCGGGTGGCTTCAGTGCCTAAACCGTCGGTGGCGCGCAGGATTTTCTTCAATGCCTTGTCCTGCACGAAACGGGCGATCCCGGTCATGGCGGAGAGCAGCGTGGCGTCAGTAAAAGGCCGTGGAGGCTGGGTTTGTCTCTCGACCACTTCCCCCCGTTCGCACAGCAATTCATCACCCTTGGCGACTACCGGCAGCGGCGTGCCTTCGTTCTCTTCGTCACGCTCTTTGCTGCCCAACAGGGTGCGCCAGCCCGCTTCGGCCAGAAAACGCGCCTTGGCAATGAACTTGCCACCGGCGATATCCAGATCAATCACGCATTTGCGGAACACGGCGTCCGGGCAGAACTGCATCAGATACTGCCGCGCCACCAGATTATAGATCTTCTGCTCGTCGTCGGTGAGATTGACCTTACTGCTGCGCGCCGTCGGGATAATGGCGTGGTGAGCATCGACCTTTTTGTCATCCCAGCAGCGATTGCGTTTATCCACGTCCACCACCGGCTGCGGCAGTAAATCGGGCTGATGGATGCTGATGGCATTGAGCACCGAGTGCCGCCCGGCAAAATGCTCTTCAGGCAGGTATCGGCAATCCGAACGCGGATACGTAATCAATTTGTGCGTTTCATACAGCCGCTGGCAAATATCGAGGATTTGCTGGGCGCTGAGACCAAAGGCTTTCGAACCTTCAATCTGTAATGAGGAAAGGGAAAACGGCAGCGGCGCGGTGTCGTTTTCGCGCTTGTCGTTATAGCCGGTGACCAGCGCGGGCTGGCCCGCAATGCGCGCCACCACGTGGTCGGCCAGCGGGCGATGGAGCAGTCGGCCCTCTTCATCCTGATACGGCTCACAGGACTCGCTCGGCTGCCACAGCGCGACAAAACGCTCATCCAGCGGCGTCACGATATGGGCTTTGACTTCGAAATAATCTTTAGGGACGAAGTTTTCAATCTCTTCGTCGCGGCGCACCACCAGCCCGAGCACCGGCGTCTGCACGCGGCCCACGGAGAGCACGCCGTTATAGCCTGCGTTGCGCCCGAGAATGGTGTAGGCGCGGGTCATATTGATGCCATACAGCCAGTCGGCGCGGGAGCGCGCCAGCGCCGAGACGCAGAGAGGAATAAAGTCGCGGTTGTCGCGCAGGCGCTCAACGGCGCGTTCGACGGCCTGCGGGTTGAGGTCGTTTATCAGGCAGCGCTGCACGCTTTGGCGTTTTTCCGGTGTCAGCTCGAGGTAGTCCAGCACTTCGTCCACCAGCAGTTGCCCTTCGCGATCCGGGTCACCCGCGTGGATAACCTGTGTGGCTTCCAGCAACAGTTTTTTAATCACATTCAGCTGTTTAGCGACAGAAGAGCGCGGCTGAAGCTGCCACTTTTCCGGGATGATCGGCAAGTCGTTGAGGTTCCAGCGCGCATAGCGGCTGTCGTAGGCATCGGGCTGCGCCTGTTCCAGCAAGTGGCCGACGCACCAGGTGACCACCTGATCGTTGCCGCAGGCGATAAAACCGTCGCCGCGACGATGGGGCTTAGGCAAAACGTCAGCAATAGCGCGAGCCAGGCTGGGCTTTTCGGCAATAAATAAACGCATCAGGCAGCATCCTTAACTGTCGGATTGGGTAATACCGTTTTTATCGCCCTGAGTCTCATCGTCCATCCTTTGTTCACAGCATCATTAGGGTGCAGGTAGGACTATGTTAGCCGTTGGCGGCGGAATTGGTAAGTCACGAAGAGGTCGAGAGTAGAATGGTCGCTCACAAAGTCAGCGAATTGCCGGTTTATCGGAATAATGCCCGCTAAACCGGCGAATTTCACAGCAGCAAATCGCAGTCTGTTTGCTGCATAAATTCATTACAGATAAGTGACGAAGGCGCTGCTGTCGGCCGGGATAACCTGAGTGCTGGACTTGAGCTGTGGCGTGCCGAGGTAGAGGAAGCCGACGATTTTGTCGTTTGGCCCACATTTGAACGCGGCGCGAACGTCAGCGTGATCGGTCCACGCGCCGGTGCGCCAGATGCCGTTAAAGCCCTGAGCCAGCGCGGCCATCTGCATCGCCTGCACCGCACAGCCCGCAGAAACCACCTGCTCCCACTCTGGCACTTTGGCGCTCTCTTTGCAGTTGGCGATAATGGTGATGATTTGCGGCGCGCGCAGCGGGGCCTGAGTGGCTTTTTCAATCGCCTTCTCATCGGCGCCGTCTTTGATGGCGGCGGCGCGCAGCAGTTCGCTAAAGCGCGTCAGGCCGTCGTTTTCGGCGATAACAAACTTCCACGGCTGCAATGCTCCGTGGTCTGGGGCGCGCATACCCGCGTTAATAATGTTTTGCAGAGCCTCGCCCGCCGGGGCTGGAGCCGCCAAGCGTGAAGCCGAACGACGATTCAACAATAAGTCTAGAGCGTCCATTTAAATCTCCATAAGCGCTTTTGATAATGATAGGCATTTACCTTACGTTAACATAAGCAGCCAGCCTTTTGCTAACCAGAGATTTAGCCGCAGCACGGCGTGATGGCCTGCCCCTTTGCCAAATTCTGACATGATTTAAAGCTGACATTTCTCCGGCGGGTCATTAGGATAGCGATACTTTTCCCGTCTTGTTGGAGAGACCATGCGCACATTGTGGCGAATTATCGCCGGTTTTTTTAAGTGGACCTGGCGTCTTCTTAATTTCGTCAGAGAGTTTATCCTCAACGTATTCCTCATCCTGCTCATTTTGCTGTGTGTCGGGGTCTATTTCTCATTCCAATCCAAACCTGCGGATACCACCACTAAAGGTGCCCTGCTGGTTGATTTAAGCGGAACCGTGGTGGATAAGCCGTCGGTGAACAACAAAGTTCGCCAGTGGGGCCGCGAGCTGCTGGGCACTTCCAGCAACCGCCTTCAGGAAAACTCACTGTTTGATTTGGTCGACACCATTCGTCAGGCCAAAGATGACAAGAACATCACCGGCATGGTGCTGCAACTGAGTGATTTCACCGGTACTGACCAGACGTCACTGAACTACATCGGTAAAGCTCTGCGCGAATTCCGCGACAGCGGCAAGCCGATTTACGCCATCAATGACAGCTATGATCAGTCGCAATACTATCTGGCGAGCTACGCCAACAAGATCTACTTGTCGCCACAGGGCGCGGTGGACTTACACGGTTTCGCCACCAATAACCTTTACTACAAATCGCTGCTCGACAAGCTGAAGGTCACCACCAATATCTTCCGCGTGGGCACCTACAAGTCGGCGGTTGAGCCGTTGATTCGCGATGACATGTCCCCTGCCGCGCGTGAAGCCGACAGCCGCTGGATTGGCGCACTGTGGAACAACTATCTCAATACCGTGTCGGCTAACCGCCAAATCACGCCTGAGCAGCTGTTCCCGGGTGCCGCTGGCGTTCTGGCCGGTATGCAGCAGACCGGCGGCGACATGGCGCAGTACGCGCTGAAGAGCAAATTGGTGGACGTTCTGGCTTCGCGCAATGAAGCGGACAATGACATGGTGAAGGCCTTCGGCTGGAACAAGCAGGCCAAGGATTTCAACTACACCAGCATCTACGACTACTCCACCAAGCCGAAGCCGGATAATAACGATCCGCAAATCGCGGTTATCTTCGCTAACGGCGCGATTAACGACGGTGAAGAGCAAGCCGGTGCAGTCGGTGGTGACACCACGGCCCAGCAAATTCGCGATGCGCGCCTTGATCCAAAAATCAAAGCTATCGTGTTCCGCGTAAACAGCCCGGGCGGCAGCGTCAGCGCGTCGGAAGTGATTCGCTCTGAACTGGCGGCGGCTCGCGCAGCGGGCAAACCTGTGGTGGTTTCCATGGGTGGCATGGCGGCATCTGGGGGTTACTGGATCTCGACGCCAGCTAACTACATTATTGCCAGCCCAAGCACCCTGACCGGCTCGATTGGTATTTTCGGGGTGATCAACACCTACCAAAACACCCTCGACAACTTTGGCGTGCATACCGACGGCGTGGCAACATCGCCGCTGGCTGATATTGCGGTGACCAAAGCCCTGCCGCCTGAGTTCTCACAGATGATGCAGTTGAATATCGAGAACGGCTACAAGACCTTCATCGGTTTAGTGGCGAAGGCGCGTAATAAAACCCCTGAGCAGATCGACCAGATTGCCCAAGGCCACGTCTGGATTGGTTCTGATGCCAAGAATGACGGTCTGGTGGACCAACTGGGTGATTTCGATGACGCCGTGAACAAAGCCGCCGAGCTGGCGAAATTGCCAAAATGGCAGTTGAACTGGTACGTCAACGAGCCAAGCTTCACCGATCTGGTGTTCTCACAGGTGAGCGCTTCGGCTCACGCCATGCTGCCCGCAGCGGTTCAGGCTTACCTGCCTGCGCCGGTGACCAAAATGGCGCTGGAGTTGAAGTCTCAGGCTGATTTGTTCAATAACATGAACGATCCGCAAAACCGCTATGCGCTGTGCCTGACCTGCGGCGACGTGAAATAACTTCATCTCGCCCTGTAAAAAGCCCGAGCTTAACCGCCGGGCTTTTTTTATTTTTGAGGCAAACGCCCAGTTGCCCTTATACTTCCTGCCATCGCGTTTTGTCTTTCTGAAAATCCCTGTATTTCGAAAGCAAGCTTTCTAAAAATTAAGAATCCTGTCATGACCAAAAAATCAATTTATGTCGCCTACACCGGCGGTACCATCGGTATGCAACGCTCTGAAAACGGCTATATCCCGGTCTCCGGCCACCTCCAGCGCCAGTTGGCCCTGATGCCTGAGTTCCACCGCCCGGAGATGCCTGAGTTCACCATTCAAGAGTATGCGCCGCTGATGGACTCCTCCGACATGACGCCGGAAGACTGGCAGCACATCGCCGACGATATCTTGGCGCATTACGATGAGTACGACGGGTTTGTTATCCTGCACGGCACGGATACCATGGCGTTCACCGCCTCGGCGCTATCCTTTATGCTGGAAAATCTTGGCAAGCCGGTGATTGTGACAGGGTCACAAATTCCACTGGAAGCCCTGCGCTCTGACGGCCAAATTAACCTGCTGAATTCGCTGTATATCGCGGCGAACCATCCGGTGAATGAAGTCTCGCTGTTCTTCAACAATCGCCTGTATCGCGGCAACCGCAGCACCAAGGCCCATGCTGACGGCTTCGACGCCTTTGCGTCGCCAAACCTTGCGCCGCTGCTGGAGGCTGGGATCCACATTCGCCGCCTCTCCACACCTTCTATCCCGGCGGCCACTGGCCCGCTGAAGGTGCATGACATCACGCCGCAACCCATCGGCGTGGTGACCATTTACCCGGGGATTTCCGCCGAAGTAGTAGAAAACTTCCTGATGCAGCCGGTGAAAGCGTTAATCCTGCGTTCCTACGGCGTGGGCAATGCGCCACAGAAAGGCGACTTGCTGAAAGTGCTGAAAGACGCCTCCGAGCGCGGCATCGTGGTGGTGAACCTCACCCAGTGTATTTCTGGCCGCGTGGATATGGGCGGCTATGCTACCGGCAACGCCTTGGCGCATTCCGGCGTGATCAGCGGCTTTGATATGACCGTGGAAGCCACGCTGACCAAGCTGCACTATCTGCTGAGCCAGCCGCTGTCGGCTGAAGAGATCCGCGTTTTGATGCAGCAAAACCTGCGCGGTGAGCTGACCGAATAACAGGAGCGCCCGATGAATTCCGCATTATTGTTGATCGACCTGCAAAATGATTTCTGCCCCGGCGGCGCGCTGGCGGTGCAGGAAGGCGATGCCACCATCAGCGTGGCCAATCAGGCTATTGGCGTCTGCAAGTCGCAGGGCGTGGCGGTGGTGGCGTCGCAGGACTGGCACCCGCAGGCTCACGGCAGCTTTGCTGTCAACGCCAATGCCGAGCCGTGGACGCTGGGCGAGCTCGACGGCCTGCCGCAGGTGTGGTGGCCGGTACACTGCGTACAGGGCCAGCACGGCGCGGAGTTCCACCCGCAGCTTGATAGCCAGCAGATTGATCACGTGGTGCGCAAAGGGCAAAACGTCGCCATCGATAGCTATAGCGCGTTTTTTGATAATGCTCATCGCGCCGCCACCGGCTTGCACCAATGGTTGCAACAACAGCAGGTGCAGCGCCTGACAGTCATGGGGCTGGCAACGGATTACTGCGTCAAGTTTAGCGTGCTGGACGCGCTACAGCTGGGCTATGAGGTTGAGTTGCTGGTCGAAGGCTGCCGAGGGGTAAATATCAACCCGCAGGACAACCAGCAGGCAATTGATGAAATGCAACAGGCCGGAGCAAAGCTCATCACCCTCGCCGGCTTGAGCTGATAGAGCGGCTTGCAGACATGACAAAGGGCGCATTGGCGCCCTTTTCTATTTTTGCTGGTTTTACTGAGATAACGCGGCGCTTATTCCGGCTTAATGCGGATTAAGGCTTCCTGAGCAAACTGCTGCTTCAGCTCTTGCTTGCTCTTGGTGACGATTTGGCCGTCAGTGCCAATGCTCATGTGCTGAGCATCGACGTTGTGGCGCGCCTGATAGAGCATCACCATTTGCAGACTGTTCTCTTTCTGCTCCGGCGTCAGCTTCACGCCGTCCGGCCATTTCCCCAATTCAACGGCTAGCGCCAGTCGTTGGTAAATCTCCGGCGTCATCACGCCGACCAAATCATTAATTTCCATCAACCGCTCTCTTCGTGTTGGCTAATTATTCATCGGGTAGTGAATAATGGCTGAATCGATTTTGTCGTTAAAATTACACCACAATGACGAGGGTGTTTGCAGCAGCAAATTAGCCCGCTGTTTTCTCGCCGTTTTCGCCATCGATAAAGCTCATCGAAGCCGAATTCACACAGTAACGGTCACCGGTTGGCTCTGGGCCATCGGGGAAAACGTGCCCCAGATGGGCGTCACAGTTGGAGCAGCGGATTTCCACCCTTTCCATATTGTGAGTGTTATCAGTCAGATAAGTAATTGCGTCATGAGTCACTGGCTGATAGAAACTCGGCCAGCCGCAGCCGGAGTCATATTTGGTATCGGAGTAGAACAGCGGCGCGTTACACACCAGACAGTGGTAAATCCCATCACGTTTGTTGTGCAGTAATTTACCGGTATACGGGCGTTCAGTCCCGCGCTCTTGCGTCACATAATGCTGAATTTCAGTGAGTTGAACTGAAGAAGATGGATCTTTAGGGTCATTGGCCATGGTTGTCATTCTCTGCCAGATAGGAAAATCAACTAAAATAACAGCTTATTATAACAATAAATTAACAACGAGTCTGCCAGTTTTGGCTTAAACTGTATGCCATCGGCGTTGGGCCAAAGGGCAATGTGATACAGATCACATATTAGTTCTCGATGGACTTTATATTCGGTGAAATGGCCCCCATGTCTTTTCTAGCCGATTAGGAAACGGAATGTGCAATATCCGAGCAAAAGTGAGTCTCAGCTTTGACTTACAGCAAGTATTGACACGATTCCGCTTGACGCTTAGGAAGGTTTTTGTAATTTTACAACCAACCTTTTATTCACTAAATAATAGCTGGTGGAATATATGACTATCAAAGTAGGTATCAACGGTTTTGGCCGTATCGGTCGCATTGTTTTTCGTGCTGCTCAAGAACGTTCTGACATCGAGATCGTAGCAATCAACGATCTGTTAGACGCTGACTACATGGCATACATGCTGAAGTACGACTCAACCCACGGCCGTTTCGACGGTAAAGTTGAAGTTAAAGACGGTCATCTGGTTGTAAATGGCAAAACCATCCGTGTTACTGCTGAGCGTGATCCAGCTAACCTGAAATGGAACGAAGTTAACGTTGACGTTGTTGCTGAAGCAACCGGTCTGTTCCTGACTGACGAAACTGCACGTAAACACATCGCAGCTGGCGCTAAGAAAGTGGTTCTGACTGGCCCATCTAAAGATGACACCCCAATGTTCGTTATGGGCGTTAACCATAAAGAATACGCAGGTCAGGAAATCGTTTCTAACGCTTCTTGTACTACTAACTGCCTGGCACCACTGGCTAAAGTTATCAACGACAAGTTCGGTATCGTTGAAGCGCTGATGACCACTGTTCACGCAACTACCGCGACTCAGAAAACCGTTGATGGCCCGTCTCACAAAGACTGGCGCGGCGGCCGCGGCGCATCTCAGAACATCATCCCTTCTTCTACCGGTGCAGCTAAAGCAGTAGGTAAAGTTATCCCTGCTCTGAACGGCAAACTGACTGGTATGGCGTTCCGCGTTCCAACCACCAACGTTTCTGTTGTTGACCTGACTGCACGTCTGGAAAAACCAGCTTCTTACAAAGAAATTTGTGAAGCAATCAAAGCCGCTGCTGAAGGCGAGCTGAAAGGCGTTCTGGGCTACACCGAAGACGAAGTGGTTTCTACCGATTTCAACGGCGAAAAACTGACTTCAGTATTCGATGCTAAAGCAGGTATCGCTCTGAACGACAACTTTGTGAAACTGGTTTCTTGGTACGATAACGAAACTGGCTACTCAAACAAAGTTCTGGACCTGATTTCTCATATCTCCAAATAATTGGCCGATGTGAAGAAATGATTGAAGGGCGACGCTAAGTCGCCCTTTTGCTTTCTGCCGATCAAGGATTCAACTCATGACCGCAAAACTCTTTACTCTACCCGTCTTAAAACAAATCACGCCGGCAATCAGCCAGCGTCAGATTGATGAATTACCGGTTCTGGTTATCACCCATCCTAAATTACGCGCAGCCATCACCTTACAAGGTGCTCATTTGGTGGCGTGGCAGCCTGAAGGCGAAGAACCTATTATCTGGCTGAGCAAGGAAACGGCTTTCCAGCCGGGCGTCGCTATTCGCGGCGGCGTGCCAATCTGCTGGCCGTGGTTCGGCCCGGCGGGCAAACCTTCGCACGGCTTTGCGCGCAATTTGGCGTGGGAACTGACTTCTCATAGTGAAAACGAACAAGGCGTTGAGCTAGCTCTGACCCTGAAAGACAGCGCAGAAACCCGCGAGCTATGGCCGCACGCGTTCACCCTTACCGCCAAATTCACTCTCGGTGAGATTTGCCATATTGAACTGGAATCTACCGGTGATTTCGAAACCACCAGCGCCCTGCACGCCTACTTCAACATTGGCGATATCGACAAAGTGAAAGTGACCGGACTGGGTCAACCTTTCATTGATAAAGTGAATGGCGGGAAAGAGTCTGAGCTGCAAGGCGATTTGACCTTCAACGGTCAGGTTGACCGTATTTTCACCCAGCCACAGGCCACCAGCCTGATCGTGGATTCAGCATTAAACCGCACGCTGGTGGTGGAACATCACCACAATAGCGACGTGATTGCCTGGAACCCGGGTGTGGAATTGTCCACCAGCATGAAAGACATGGCGGATGACAGTTATAAGACCATGGTGTGTGTGGAAACCGGCTGCGTCACGCAGGCGCAGAAAAGCACCGCGTCTAAACCAGCCAAACTGGCTGTAACTATTAGTAAAAAATAGTGCGCTGATTTTTTTCCGCACTACAGATGTGCAAATGGGGCGAATCGCCCCATTTTGTAGCAAACAACGCCCCATTTTGGGGCGCGTCTGTTTTTAGAAGCTGTAAGTCACGCCAGTCCACAACATCCCGGAGTAAGATTTATCCACCATTGGGCTGTCTTTAACTTCGCTATCCAGACGGATATAGCGGCCCATGAAGAAGGCTTGCCAATCTTTGTTGATGTCATACTTGGCAGACAGCTCTAAATACGGGCTGAAGCTGTCATCCGGCGAGTAGCTGTTCAAGCCACTGCGGCGAGATTCATTGCTGTTAATACCGTAGTAGTATTGGTTCTGATTGCTGCTGCTCCACTGCACACCGATACCCGGCACCAAGGCCCAGTTATCCTGGTGGAAGGTGTAGAGGTAAGCCAGGTCAGCCACCATCCCATCACTGTTATCCAGCACGTCACCGTTGAAGGTGGTGCGGATTGTTCCCCACTCTTCGATATGTGAGTAAGCCAGACCCGCCATTAATGTGCCACGGCGTTTATCCAGACGCTTCATCTGGGAATCATCAGAATCGCCAGGCTTATAACCGAACGGAATGTAAGTACCGGTCAGGCTGAGTTTGTTCTGATCGTCTTTCCACAGGTAATAACCGGCAGTCAGCGTGTGGAAATAAAAATCATCGCCTTCATAACTGATGATCGGAACTGGGAGAACCTTAGTGTCATACCCTTTATACGGATTTACGTCGACTAATGCTGATGCACCCAGCGACCATGTCCCCGCCGCAGCGGCGTGGCTGAACAGGACGGCTGCGGTTGCGATGGACAATGTTTTGAAATGCGAAATTTTCATTGTTATTAATTCCCTTAATTTAAAAACCGCCAGTAGTGTAAGCGAAGAATAATCGCTTCGCTTAGCATTTACAGTTGTCGTGAATAACTTACGCAGAAAAACCAAGGCGATCGCATAATTTATATGCAAAGTATGAAATAAAAATGACTAAACAACGGGCATCACCCGCTCAGCCCACGTCCTATAAGGCTTCAAAGTCGAAAGCGCTGAACTGAGTCATTGATATGTCTTAAAAAATGGGATCTGAGGAGAGGAAATTTTTGTAATGCCAAACTACGCTTATTTATAGATGAAAGACTTCATCTGAGGCACTTCCCGACCCGCTGGTTCACGGCAGTCGCAATAATTTAAATCTGTTCGTGTGAAAAATGGGTTTCTGCAAGTTGGCATAAGGGTTGCTGCACTGAGATGGAGAGCTTTTTTCCGGGAGCTGTTTTTGATTTCCAACGCTCTCATTAACCTGTGCTATATCCAACGTCATTGAAGTTTCGGCCTCAATTGCCGCGGATAAATTAACGAAGGACGGGCAACGTATGAACATATTTGACCATTATCGCCAGCGTTATGAAGCTGCCAAGGACGAAGAGTTCACACTTCAGGAATTCCTCACCATTGCGAAGCAAGATAAAAGTGCTTACGTCAATGCCGCGGAACGCCTGTTGATGGCGATCGGTGAACCAGTGATGGTAGACACCGCGCTAGAACCACGCCTGTCGCGTTTATTCTCCAACCGGGTTGTTGCTCGTTACCCCGCGTTCGAAGAGTTTTACGGTATGGAAGAAGCTATCGAACAGATTGTCTCCTACCTAAAACATGCCGCTCAAGGTTTGGAAGAAAAGAAACAAATCCTCTATTTATTAGGCCCGGTGGGTGGTGGTAAATCCTCCCTCGCAGAACGGCTGAAAGCGCTGATGCAGCGCGTGCCTATCTATGTTCTGAGCGCCAACGGCGAGCGCAGCCCGGTGAATGATCACCCGCTGTGCCTGTTCAATCCGCAAGAAGATGCGACCATTCTTGAAAAAGAATACAACATCCCGACTCGCTATCTCGGCACCATCATGTCGCCGTGGGCCGCCAAACGCCTGCACGAATTCGGCGGTGACATCACCAAATTCAAAGTGGTCAAGGTCTGGCCATCGATTCTCGAACAGATTGCTATCGCCAAAACCGAACCCGGCGATGAGAACAATCAGGACATCTCCGCGCTGGTCGGTAAAGTCGACATCCGTAAACTGGAAAACCACGCGCAAAACGACCCTGACGCCTATGGCTACTCCGGCGCATTGTGCCGTGCGAACCAAGGGGTGATGGAATTCGTCGAGATGTTCAAAGCGCCAATCAAAGTGCTACACCCGTTGCTGACTGCCACGCAGGAAGGTAACTACAACGGGACCGAAGGTATCTCCGCCCTGCCGTTCAACGGCATCATTTTGGCTCACTCCAATGAGTCCGAGTGGGTGACATTCCGCAACAATAAGAACAATGAGGCGTTCCTCGACCGCGTTTACATTGTCAAAGTGCCTTATTGCCTGCGGGTGTCCGAAGAGATCAAGATTTACGACAAGCTGTTGAGCAACAGTGAGCTGGTGCACGCTCCATGCGCACCGGGAACGCTGGAAACGCTGGCCCGCTTCTCGATTTTGTCTCGCCTGAAAGTGCCTGAAAACTCGAGCAGTTACTCGAAAATGCGCGTCTATGACGGTGAAAGCCTGAAAGACACTGACCCGAAAGCCAAGTCTTATCAGGAATACCGTGACTACGCCGGTGTGGATGAAGGGATGAATGGCCTGTCGACACGTTTTGCGTTCAAAATCCTGTCGCGCGTCTTCAACTTCGACCACGCGGAAGTCGCCGCCAACCCAGTCCACCTGTTCTATGTCCTTGAGCAGCAGATTGAGCGCGAGCAGTTCCCGCAGGACGTGGCGGAGAAATATCTTGAGCACCTGAAAGGCTATCTGATCCCGAAATACGCTGAGTTTATCGGCAAAGAGATCCAGACGGCTTACCTTGAGTCCTACTCGGAATACGGACAGAACATTTTCGACCGTTATGTCACTTATGCCGACTTCTGGATCCAAGATCAGGAGTATCGCGACCCGGATACCGGCCAGCTGTTTGACCGCGAGTCACTGAATGCCGAACTGGAGAAAATCGAAAAACCAGCCGGAATCAGTAACCCGAAAGATTTCCGTAACGAGATAGTCAACTTCGTGTTGCGCGCCAGAGCACAGAACAGTGGCCGTAATCCGAACTGGACCAGCTACGAGAAACTGCGCACGGTTATCGAGAAAAAAATGTTCTCGAATACTGAGGAATTACTGCCGGTTATCTCATTCAATGCCAAAACGTCGACCGATGAACAGAAAAAACACGATGACTTTGTCGACCGAATGATGGAGAAAGGATATACACGCAAACAGGTTCGCCTGCTGTGTGAATGGTATCTGCGCGTGAGAAAATCTTCGTAACAGAGGATCGTTGGCAACGTCGTTTGGGGGAAATATGACGTACTTTATTGACCGTCGACTGAATGGCAAGAACAAAAGCGCGGTTAACCGCCAGCGCTTTTTACGCCGCTATAAGTCGCAAATCAAACAGTCGATTGCCGAGGCCATCAACAAGCGTTCGGTTACCGACGTAGACAGCGGGGAGTCGGTTTCGATCCCCAATGAAGATATCAACGAGCCTATGTTTCATCAGGGTCGCGGCGGCCTGCGCCACCGCGTTCACCCCGGCAACGATCACTTTGTGCAGAATGACCGCATCGAACGACCGCAAGGGGGCGGTGGCGGCGGCAGCGGACAAGGTGACGCCAGCAAGGACGGTGAAGGCCAGGATGAGTTCTCCTTCCAGATTTCGAAAGACGAGTACCTTGACCTGTTGTTCGAAGACTTAGCGCTGCCGAATTTGCAGAAAAACCAGTTCCGGCAGATGACCGAGTACAAAACGCACCGCGCGGGTTATACCTCAAACGGTGTGCCGGCCAATATCAGTGTTGTTCGCTCTTTGCAGAACTCCCTCGCCCGCCGTACGGCGATGACCGCAGGGAAAAAACGGGAGTTGCGCGAGCTGGAGTCTACGCTGACAGAAGTGGAAAACAGCGAGCCCGCGCAACTGTTAGAAGAAGAACGGCTGCGCAAAGAGATTGCAGAGCTACGGCAGAAAATCGCCAGAACGCCGTTCATCGACACTTTTGATTTACGCTACAAGAACTATGAGCGTCGCCCCGAGCCTTCCAGCCAGGCGGTGATGTTCTGTTTGATGGACGTCTCCGGCTCTATGGATCAGGCAACCAAAGATATGGCCAAGCGTTTCTATATCCTGCTCTATCTGTTCCTGAGCAGAACCTATAAAAACGTCGATGTGGTCTATATCCGCCACCATACTCAGGCCAAAGAAGTGGATGAACAGGAGTTTTTCTACTCACAGGAGACCGGCGGGACCATTGTATCCAGCGCGTTAAAGTTAATGGACGAGGTTATTCAGGAGCGTTACGACCCGGCGGCGTGGAATATTTACGCGGCGCAGGCGTCTGACGGTGATAACTGGGCCGATGACTCACCGCTGTGCCACCAAATATTGGCGCAGAAGCTGCTACCTATGGTGCGTTATTATAGTTATATCGAGATAACCCGGCGGGCTCATCAAACGCTGTGGCGTGAATATGAAGTATTGCAGCAGAAGTTTGGTAATTTCGCCATGCAACATATTCGCGAACCGGAGGATATTTACCCGGTATTCCGCGAACTGTTCCATAAGCAAGTTCAAGAAAACTAAATCTGTTTAATAAAACGGCCAGTTAATTGATTTAACTGGCCGTTTTCTATTTTAATAGATGAATAAAGAATCTAATTACTCAGCTGATGCTTGGCAGGATAATAGCGGCCAAGATGCCAATCATCACCAACCACTTTAGCGAGTAATAAGTTTTACGGCTGCGCGCTTTTAATGCCTGCCCGCCGTTACGCAGTGCATAGACATACTTGAATATCTTATTAATAAAACCGGTGCGATCCTGCTCATCGTTAGGCGAACTGGCGGCTGACATCAGCGTGCTGCCAACCCAATGGTTAACGCGCTGCGCCCAAGGCCACTTCATTTTTCGCTCGACGTCGCAGAACAGAATAATACGCGTCTCGTCAGTCTTGTTTTCCGCCCAGTGAACAAAGGTTTCATCGAAAATCACCGGCTGGCCGTCGCGCCAGCTGTGCTTGATGCCGTCCACCTCAATAAAGCAGCGGTCATCGTTTGGCGTCATCAGGCCAAGGTGATAACGCACGGAACCGGCGTAGGGGTCGCGGTGCTTACCCAAATAGCTGCCGGACGGCAACTCGGCGAACATCGCGGCTTTAATAGAAGGAATGCTGTTTAACAGTTCAACCGTTTTCGGGCAGAGGTTTTCCGCCGACGGATGGCTGTCGCCGTACCACTTCAAATAGAAGCGTTTCCAGCCGCGTTTAAAGAAAGTATTAAAGCCTGCGTCGTTATTGGTCTGCGCCGCTTTAATATGATCTTGCAGGCGCACGGCCTCATCGCGAATAGTCTGCCAGTTATCGGTTAAGCGCTGTAATTCCGGGAAATCTTCCGCCGGGAAATAAGGCTTCGACGGCAGTTTAGAAAAGCCGGTCATAAACATATTTACCGGCCCCATAAAGGTCGAGTGGTCGAGTAGTTGGCGTGAAAACTTCTGTTTAACCTTGCCGCGCGAATGCGCATAAATAAAGCTAACCACAAAAATGGTAAGAATAATAATGGCCGTCATAGGGTCCATCCTCTACGTATTAGACATATGACGATATTATAAATCAGATTTATTCTAAATTTGTAGTTACACTTTTATGCTATTTGTGCCTTTTAGGCACAGTTCCCAATAAGTTTAAACATTAACTAAACCAACTGTTATTTTCCGAGATGAGCCGCACTCGCAATCAAATAAGCCCAGTTATTACATGGGTATTTGACAGCTATTATTGGCAGTTAATCAGAAAACAGGTAATAAAAAAGCCAGCCGATTGCTCCGCTGGCTTTTAAAACTCTAACTATTAACGACTTAATAAACTGGGGTAGCTTATTAATGACGAACTTATAAACCGTAGACCAGATTGATTGAGGTCACAGTGTCGGTTTTATCCGGCGCACTGGCTGGTGGTTTGGTGTTGTAAGTCACGTCGTAAGCCAGTTTCAGAGAGAAGTGGGTGTTGATAGCAACCGTCAACGCCGTCTCTGAGTTATAGGTGGTTTCGTCGTTCGCTAATACTGACAGGCCCTGAGTAAATTTAGCCGTGTCGCTGATTTTGTAGCTGTAAGCGCCAGAGGCGTAAGCCAAAGCACGGGTGGAGTTACCGCCCTGCTCGAACTCATCGTGACGTACACCCGGACCTGCTTCCAGGTTCAGCGTGTGTACCGGACCGCTCCAGATCTGACGACCGTAACCGATGGTGCCGACGTCACGCGCGCGGTAACCGTTATAACGGTCGCTCAACCAGCTGCCCTGACCGAACACGTAGTTATTGTCATCCAGATTGTAGCGGCTACGTGCACCAGCCTGATATTTCTCGGATGAACGCACACCGGAAGAAGAGGTGTTGCGTGCTGAACCCCAGATACTGTTAGCCGTATTGGTGTTGAACCACGTCATGGTGGTGTCAGCGCTCAGAGATGAGTTAGTGGTGTTACCGGTTTGCGCGGTATAACCCGCCTGAATATTGCCTTCAAACGGCTTTTTCGCCGTAGCAGGATCATCCAGCGCGGTGAAAATAGTGGTGTCTGCCAGACTTGAAATACTGAACAGCGCAGCTCCGCACACTACTGCGCAAGCTGGTAAACGACGAACAACCCGAAAAAACATTTTGCTTCCCCAATCGACTTAAGGCAAATAGTGCCAGGTGGCCCAAGGTAATTTGCCTTTAGAACCCCTACACACTGAGATAACTGCATATCGAAATAACTTTGCCGTTCATTTAGGTCCTTTAAGCAAAGCTGGCAAATCCCTTCAATAGCGCACGAACTAATACAACCTTGGTAAAAACCCGCAATGAATATACAGCACAAAAGTGCTGATATCCTTTTTTAGCGGGACTTTTTAGACTGTTCCGAGTGACAAATATTTCCTGAAATAGAACCAAACGTAATCATTACAATTTGTTTCCATATTCCGAGCTTGCGCCCTTGAAATCTGTTTTAACTCGCTTCCCTTTTCGGGCGTTCAATTTTTCCTACTACAAGAATGCACAGATTTCGGCCGAACCGAATGCGCTGTCTTGTCCTTTTGAACGAGGCGAGTTAGCTTTAGACCTGTTGAAAATATCTTATTGCGCCGCGAGTTCCTCGACGGCTGCCTTCAGGAGGAGTGGTCATGGCTTTACAACAAGAAATCATTCAGGCTTTGCACGTCAAACCGCAAATTGACGCGGCACAAGAAGTTCGCACCAGCGTCGATTTTCTAAAAAGTTATTTGCTGGCCCATCCCTTTATTAAATCACTGGTACTGGGCATCAGCGGCGGGCAGGATTCTACTCTTACCGGTAAACTTTGCCAAACGGCAATTAGTGAATTACGTGCGGAAACCTCAGATGAGAGCTATCAGTTCATCGCCGTGCGCCTGCCTTACGGCGTACAGGCCGATGAATCAGACTGCATTGATGCCATCGACTTTATCAAACCTGATCAGGTATTCACCGTAAATATCAAAAATGCGGTATTAGCGAGCGAAGCCACCCTGCGTGAAATCGGCATTGAATTAAGCGATTTCATCAAAGGTAATGAGAAAGCCCGCGAACGCATGAAGGCGCAATACAGCATCGCTGGCATGAAAAAAGGCGTAGTAGTCGGCACCGACCACGCGGCGGAAGCGGTAACCGGCTTCTTCACCAAGTACGGCGACGGCGGCACCGACATCAACCCAATTTTCCGTCTGAACAAACGTCAGGGCAAAGCGCTACTCAAGCACCTCGGCTGCCCTGAGCACCTCTACACCAAAGCGCCAACCGCCGATTTGGAAGAGAACCGCCCTTCGCTGCCGGATGAAGTCGCCCTTGGCGTCACCTATGAGCTGATTGACGACTATCTGGAAGGCAAAACCATTGACGAGAAAGCCGCGTCAACCATCGAAGGCTGGTATCTGCGCACTGAGCACAAGCGCCAGCCGCCGGTCACCGTGTTTGATGATTTCTGGAAAAAGAAATAAGCCTCTAACGCCAAGTGGCAGCATCACGGGCACCTCAGGGTGTCCGTTTTTTTATCCAGCAATCCATCTATAATTATTTAACAATTCCTTTCCATCGCCAGTCGAAATCATTACCCTTAGCCTCCCTTCGAACACGGACTGTGATGTTTTATATGCAAAAATTCCTTTTCCTGCTGTTAACGCTGGTCCTGCTTGGACCTTTGGGGATTGACCTTTATCTCCCTGCTATCCCGGCGATTGCCAAGGGATTGAACAGCGCTGAAGCCATTATCCAATCTTCTATTTCACTGTTTATTTTAGTGATGGGACTGGGGCAGCTGATTGCCGGGCCATTGGTTGACCGCTACGGCCGCCGCCCGATCGCCATTATTGGCGTGATCGTCTATTTGGCCGGCGCCATTGTCGCCGCGACGGCTGAGACGGCATTTATGTTTATGTTCTCCCGCGTGATCCAAGGGCTGGCGGTGTGCTGTACCTCAGTGGTGGTGTTCAGCAGCGTGCGAGACCGAATGAGTGGCGATGACGCGGCCCGCGCCTACGGCTTCCTCAACGGCACGCTGAACATCATTCCGGCCTTAGCTCCGCTGATTGGCGGGCTGATTGCCCAGTTCTTTGGCTGGCGCGCGCCGTTCTGGGCACTGTGCGGCTATAGTCTGCTGATTCTGGCTCTGGTGCTGTTCAAACTGCCGGAGACGCGCCCTGCCGACACCCAGTCCGGCGGCTTGCCGTTCAAACAGTACGCGCGGATCCTGTTCAACAAACGCTTCATCACCTTCGCCGCGGTTAACGCCGGTGCGATGGGCATGGCACTGACTTATGTCTCACTGGCTCCGACGGTTCTGATGAGTCAGGCAGGACTGACGCCGTTCGAGTTTTCGCTGGTTTTCGGCGCTAACGGATTTTGGATCATGGCGGTCAGCTTTATCGCGAACCGCATCATTCAGAAGGTGGGACGCCCGGCCTGTTTGGCCTCAGGCGCATTGTTGATGTTCCTCGGCTGCGCGGGCTTAGTGGCGGGCTTGACCCTTATCGCCCCAGAGCAGCAACACGCCACTTGGCTCTACATGCTGCCAGTAGCCAGCGCCTGCGCCGGTTTAGCTTTCTTGATTGGCCCGGCCACCAGCTACGCGCTGGAGCCATTTTCAAATGAAGCGGGCGTGGCATCGGCCTTGGTGGGTTCTGTGCAGATGGCAGGCGGCGCGCTGTTTGGCTTTATCGCCATGGCTTTGCCACTTCAGCCGAAACTGAGTTTAGCGCTGGTGATGCTGGCGGGAGGCTGTCTGGCGCTGTTAGCACGTCGCGCCAGTAAGAAATCGGCGGGCCGCTTGACCCGCCTCGGTTAACCACAGAGTCAGGCTACCCGATTTATTCTACTATTGTGACTGGGACTCTGGGGGCTAGGGCTGACAACAGCTCATAGCCCAGAGTGCCAGCCACGGTCGCCACATCATCCACCGGCAAGTTGGCTCCCCACAGTTCCACTTTCGAACCAATCGCGGCCTGCGGGCAAGGCGTCAGGTCAACCATAATCATATCCATCGACACCGTGCCCACAGTTTGCGTCATCACGCCATCCACCCACACCGGCGTGCCGCTCGGTGCGTGACGCGGATAGCCGTCGGCATAGCCACAGGCAATAATACCTATTCGCTGCTCGCCCGACGCGCGATAGCGGCCGCTGTAGCCAACGCGGTCACCCGCCTGCAATTGCTGAGTGCCGATAATTTCGGTACTCAGGGTCATCACCGGTTTCAGCCCGCTGTCGGCGATATCCCGCCATTTGCCACTCGGCGACGCGCCATAAAGAATAATGCCCGGACGGATCCAGTCATAATGGGTGTCGGGATACCACAGTGTCGCAGCAGAGTTGGCCAGCGATCTCGGGCCCGAGATGTTCGCCCCGGCGGCAAGGATCTGCGCCATCTGCCCCTCGACGCCTTCCGGCCCGTCGGCGTGGGCAAAGTGGCTCATCAGGGTGATTTCCCCCACCTGAGGCAAGGCTTTCAACGCGTGCCACGCGGCTTCAACCCTTTCCGGCTTGAAGCCCAGACGATTCATACCGCTGTTAATCTTCAGATAAACATTGATTGGCGCACTAGGCTTGGCCTGCTTGATGGCGTCAATCTGCCAATCGCTGTGTACGGCGGTAGTAAGGCGATACTGGTCAATGGCTTCAAGATCGGCTGGTGAGAAGAAGCCTTCCAGCAGCAGGATCGGCCCCTGCCATCCTGACTCGCGCAGCAAAATGGCCTCTTTAAAATCGAGCAATCCAAAACCGTCGGTTGAAGATAAGCCTTGCAGCACATGCTCGACGCCGTGGCCATAAGCATTGGCTTTGACCACCGACCAGACCTTGCTGTGGGGCGCGAAACGGCGGATAACCTGCAAATTATTGGATAACGCAGAAAGTGACAACGTAGCGGAAATCGGGCGTGGCATACTCTCTCCAGAGGCGAATCAATGAGCCGGTCTTCCTACAACCTCTGCTGACCGGCTCAAAAATTAAAATCAGCTATTAACCGATAGGATGCATTTTATGAATGTTGGGATGGGTCGTGGCGAAGTCCGGGCTGTAGCGCTCAACGGCTAAATCGTCGGCCGGAATAGCCGGTGTCACTCCGGTGATGATGTCTGAAAGCAGCTGGCCGGAGCCACAGGCCATGGTCCACCCGAGCGTGCCGTGGCCGGTATTCAGGTAGAGATTTTTCAGGCGCGTTTTGCCAACGATTGGCGTGCCGTCTGGGGTCATTGGGCGCAGGCCGGTCCAGAACGAAGCTTGCTCCACATTACCGCCGTTCGGGTAGAGGTCGCGCACCACCATCTCCAGCGTTTCGCGGCGAGCCTTCGCCAACTGGGTATTGAAGCCGACGATCTCCGCCATGCCGCCAACGCGAATTCGGTCGTCAAAACGTGTGATAGCGATTTTGTAGGTTTCATCCAGCACGGTGGAGAACGGCGCGGAGGCCGGGTCAGTGATGGGAATCGTCAGCGAGTAGCCTTTCAGCGGATAAACTGGGATCGAGACTAAATCTTTCAGCAGCGCCGTCGAGTAAGAGCCGAAAGCCACCACGTAGGCGTCACCTTTGACCACTTCCGCGCCGCACTGCACGCCCGTCACCTGACCATTTTCCACCAACAGCTTGTCGACGCTGCGGTTAAATTCAAACACCACGCCCGCCTGACGCGCCATCTCAGCCAGTTGGCGAGTGAACAGCTGGCAGTCGCCGGTTTCATCATTAGGCAGGCGCAGGCCGCCGGTCAGCTTGTGGGCGACCTGTGCCAACGCTGGCTCAACGGTCGCCAGTTGGCTGGATTCCAGCAGTTGGTAAGGCACGCCCGCCTCTTCCAGCACGGCAATGTCTTTAGACGCGCTTTCAAACTGCTGGGCGGTACGGAACAGCTGTAATGTGCCGCCCTGACGGCCTTCGTACTGAATGCCGGTCTCTTCGCGCAGCGCTTTCAGGCAGTCGCGACTATACTCAGCCAGCCTTACCATGCGGCTTTTATTGGTCTGGTAGTGATCCATGTTGCAGTTACGCAGCATCTGCCACATCCATTTCAGTTGGAAGCTGCTGCCATCGAGGCGAATGGCCAGCGGCGCGTGGCGTTGGAACATCCACTTAATCGCCTTTAATGGCACACCGGGCGCGGCCCAAGGGGCAGCGTAGCCGGGAGAGATCTGCCCGGCATTGCCCGCGCTGGTCTCTTCCGCCGGTCCGGATTGTCTGTCAATGACCGTCACCTGATGTCCGGCCTTCGCCAAATACCAGGCACTGGCAACACCAACCACTCCACTGCCCAAAATAACCACGCGCATACTCGACTCCAATAAAAGGCAATATAAAGCATAATATTCTGTGAACCGGAAACTAACCTGACAGCGGCCAATTGCCAACACCTGCGGCGACAACCGTGATGAATTTCACAATTATTTATCCTGTATCTACCGCTATTTTTCAACAGTCACAAAAAAATAACAATATCCCCTCACCCCAAGCCCCGTGCAGTTCAAAGCAGCGCCATATTGCGGCAGTCGCCTTAAACCGTCACTTTCAGCACGAGCACTTAACCCGAGATTATTTTTGTTATTTAAAACCAAACAAAAGGCAATTTTGCAGAACAATCATCTAAAGATTGAGTTGTTGGAAATATTGTCTGAATTCATCGTAGCGATTGACTGTTTTCTGCCATAAGCGTTTGATGAAGCTGTCGGCTTGATAGCAATATTTCATGCTTATTAAACCAGCGCTATCTGCATAACCAACAGATTGAGCTACGATTATCTATGGGCGCACAAATTTCGTAATAAACAGTTCTGAATCAAACACTCTGTTGCGTCCGTAACTGAATGAGGGTGCGGCTTATGACGACAAAGACCCAAGATTTTAAAATGGCAGACCAGCGTCTGAGCGATGGACCGGACTGGACGTTTGATCTATTGCAGACCTATCTCGAAGAGATTGACCGGGTCGCGAAGTCTTACCGACTTGATACTTATCCGCATCAAATTGAAGTCATCACCTCCGAACAGATGATGGATGCCTATTCCAGCATCGGCATGCCCATCAACTATACGCACTGGTCGTTCGGTAAGAAGTTTATCGAAACCGAGCAGCGCTATAAGCAGGGGCAGCAGGGTCTGGCCTATGAAATCGTCATTAATTCCAACCCTTGTATCGCCTATTTGATGGAAGAGAACACCATGACCATGCAGGCGCTGGTGATGGCGCACGCCTGCTATGGGCACAACTCGTTCTTCAAAAATAATTACCTGTTCCGCAGTTGGACCGACGCCAGCTCGATTGTCGATTATCTGCTGTTTGCACGCCGTTACATCAGCCAGTGCGAGGAGCGTTACGGCGTTGAGGAGGTGGAGCGCCTGCTCGACTCCTGCCACGCGCTGATGAACTACGGCGTCGATCGCTATAAACGCCCGCAGAAGATTTCATTACAGGAAGAGAAAGCCCGTCAGGAGAGCCGCGAAGCCTATTTGCAGAGCCAAGTGAACTCGCTGTGGAAGACGCTGCCGCGTAAAGACAGTGTGGACGCGCCGGAGCAGGCTCGCCGTTTCCCTTCCGAGCCGCAGGAAAACATTCTCTACTTTATGGAGAAAAATGCCCCGCTGCTCGAGCCGTGGCAGCGCGAGATTTTGCGCATCGTGCGTAAGATCAGCCAATATTTCTATCCACAGAAACAGACTCAGGTGATGAACGAGGGCTGGGCAACTTTCTGGCACTACACCATCCTCAATCACCTGTATGACGAAGGCAAAGTGTCGGACAAATTCATTCTGGAATTCCTGCACAGCCATACCAATGTGGTGTTCCAGCCGCCCTATAACAGCCCGTACTACAGTGGCATAAACCCTTACGCGCTGGGCTTCGCCATGTTCCAAGACCTGAAGCGTATCTGTCAGTCGCCGACCGAAGAGGACAGGTATTGGTTCCCGGATATCGCCGGTTCGGACTGGCTCGACACCCTGCATTTTGCGATGCGCGATTTTAAAGACGAAAGCTTTATTAGCCAGTTCTTATCGCCAAAAGTGATGCGCGACTTCAAGCTGTTTACCGTGCTGGATGATGACCGGAATAATTATCTGGAAATCGCCGCTATTCACAATGAAGAGGGCTATAGGGCGATACGCGAGGAGCTGTCGGCGCAGTATAACCTGAGCCACCATGAGCCGAATATCCAAGTGTGGAATGTGGATTTACGCGGCGACCGTTCACTGACGCTGCGCTACATCCCGCAAGACCGCGCCCCGCTTGATAAGAGCCGCCGCGAAGTGATGAAGCACATTCACCGCCTGTGGGGCTTTGACGTGTTTATGGAGCAGTTGAATGAGGATGGCAGTGTCGAGCTGCTTGAGCGCTGCCCGCCGCGCCCGACGCCGCTTTAACTTTCTTCCCTCTTGACCCAATCTCATCCAGCAAAAAGGGCGCCTAAGCGCCCTTTTCTTTTACTGCTGATAACATCGCTATGCGGCGAGATTAACGTTTTTTGTCGGTCAAATCGCCCGGCATGGTGCCTTGCATACTATGCCAGATTTCACCACTTTGGCGGCCATATTCGCGCACGCAGTCAACCACCTGATCGTAGCTCTTCTCATCGCAAATGCGTGACAGACGCTGATAGAAGGCAATCGCCAGTTTACGCGCTTCAGCATTGGAGAAGTAATAGCGACCAACGCGGGTGTATAAACCGCGCAAGCCATTAATAATCAAACCATAAATCGGGTTGCCGGAGGCGAAAGCCAAACCGCGGAAAATGCCGTAGTCCAGTTCCATAAAGGCTTCAGCATTGTCAGAAACCTCCTGCGCCTTGGCCAGAACTTGCTGAGTCTCTTCCGGGTTTTTGCGCATTGCGCGGCGGATAAAGATGGTCGCAATGTTGGTGCGAACTGATAACAGGTTATCAATCAACTGCGGGACGCTGGCGTGGTCTAAACGAGCCAGAGTTTCGAGGATATTCAGCCCCGACGTCTCCCAGAAGTTATTCACTTTGGTCGGTTTACCGTGCTGAATGGTCAGCCAGCCGTCACGTGCAAGCCGTTGTAAAACCTCACGCAATGTGGTGCGCGTCACGCCAATTAACTCTGAAAGTTCGCGTTCAGCGGGAAGGATTGATCCCGGTGGGAAGCGGCTGTTCCAGATACTTTCTATAATGTACTCTTCGGCGAAACCGGCAGGACTCTGCGCCTTAATAACCATGTTTTTTACGTTCCGTTTAGGACTTTTATTGGCGATATAATTCAGCTCATCATACCAGACGTAAATGGCATGTTATAGCGACCTTTCTGAACTTATAGTGAAACTGTGCATAGGTCGTCAAAATTTTCCTATATTTAAGCAGTTAACACCTTATTTATGCAATTTGACTCGCATTGCTGAGTGGAATTACCTAGCCTAGTCAGTTGATTTTGCTGCATTACAAAAATGGAGAAGTCCTTACCATGGACATGACTTTTCGACGCGCGTTCGTCAAAAACTTCCTCGGCCAGTCTCCCGATTGGTACAAATTAACTATTATTGGCTTCCTGATCCTTAACCCTATTATCTATTTTCTGGTCAGTCCCTTTCTCGCTGGGTGGCTGTTGGTAATTGAGTTTATTTTCACCCTCGGCATGGCGCTAAAATGCTACCCGTTACAGCCCGGCGGCCTGCTGGCGATTGAAGCCGTGATGATTGGCATGACCAGCGCGGAGAGAATTAAAGAGCAGGTCTTTTCCAATCTGGAAGTGATTTTGCTGCTGATCTTTATGGTCGCTGGCATCTACTTTATGAAGCAGCTGCTGCTCTACGTGTTTACCAAGCTGCTGCTGAATATTCGCAGTAAAACCGCCCTCTCTCTGGCCTTCTGTCTCGCCGCGGCCTTTCTTTCTGCCTTCTTAGATGCCTTAACCGTGGTGGCGGTGGTGATCAGCGTTTCGGTTGGGTTCTACTCCATTTACCACCGCGTGGCCTCCAACGGCGGGGATCAGGCCGACGTCAATGACGACAGTGGCTTCATTGACTCCCAACAGCACCAGCAGACGTTGGAACAGTTCCGCGCCTTCTTGCGCAGCCTGATGATGCACGCGGGCGTAGGCACCGCGCTGGGCGGCGTGATGACCATGGTGGGTGAGCCGCAAAACCTGATCATTGCTAAATCTGCGGGCTGGCAGTTCGCCGACTTCGCCCTGCGCGTCTCGCCGGTATCGGTCCCGGTGTTTTTCTGCGGGCTGCTGGTCTGCTTTCTGGTGGAGCGCTTTAAGGTGTTTGGCTATGGTGCGGCCCTTCCCGCCAGCGTGTTTGAGATCCTGAAAAAATACGACCTGCAAAACGCCGCCAAAAGGGATAAACAGGAGCGCATTAAGCTTGCGGTACAGGCGGTGATTGGCGTCTGGCTGATTATCGCGTTGGCCTTTCATCTGGCGGAAGTGGGACTGATTGGCCTGTCAGTGATTATTTTCGCCACCGCCCTGTGCGGCGTGACCGATGAACACGCTATCGGCAAGGCTTTTCAGGACGCGTTGCCTTTCACCGCCCTGCTGACGGTGTTTTTCGCCGTGGTCGCGGTAATTATTGAGCAGCACCTCTTCAGCCCAATCATCCACTTTGTATTGCGTGCCGAGCCGGCCAACCAGCTGTCGCTGTTCTATCTATTTAACGGCTTGCTCTCTTCGGTTTCCGACAACGTGTTTGTCGGCACGGTGTATATCAATGAGGCCAAAGCCGCGCTGCAAAATGGCGCTATCTCGCTGGAGCAGTTTCAGCTGTTGGCAGTCGCCATTAATACCGGCACCAATTTGCCGTCGGTAGCCACGCCTAACGGTCAGGCCGCCTTCCTGTTCTTGCTCACTTCGGCTTTAGCGCCGCTGATTCGCCTGTCTTACGGGCGGATGGTGTGGATGGCCCTGCCTTACACAATTGTGATGACGCTGGTCGGCTGGCTGTGCGTGCAATATCTTTTGCCAGAATTAACGCAGTGGTTTATCGATATGCATTTGATAACCCTGCCCGATATCAAAGAAATCCTGCGTTAAACGTGCGGGAATAAAGAAAAGATATCGGCGGGAAAAATGTTCAGGCATTCTGTGAAATGTAAACACTCTGACAGAATGAAAAAGTGTGTGTTTTTACTGCTATTTTTTACATGAATTTTAATTCGGCAGGCTGGCAGCAAATGTGAATTCGTTTACACTGCTTGGCAGTTGCTTACTGCATGGAAACAAAACTATGTTGCAATATCTAAACCGCTGTTCTCAGGGCCGCGGTGCATGGCTGCTGTTAGCGTTGACTGCACTAGTGTTAGAACTGGTTGCTCTTTATTTCCAACACGTCATGTTATTACAACCTTGCGTAATGTGTATTTACGAGCGTTGCGCACTGTTTGGCGTATTGGGGGCCGGAATTGTTGGTGCAATCGCACCCTCGACCTGGTTGCGTTATGCCGGTATTTTGATTTGGATTTACAGCGCCTACGAAGGGATCCGCCTGTCATGGGAACACACCATGATTCAGCTCCATCCTTCTCCGTTCGCCACCTGTGACTTCGCCGCCCGCTTCCCAAGCTGGTTGCCTCTCGACAAATGGTTGCCGTCGGTGTTCGTTGCTACCGGTGACTGTGCAGAGAAACAGTGGGAATTCCTGACTCTGGGTATGCCACAGTGGTTAGTGGTGGTGTTCAGCGTGTTTATGGTTATCGCTCTGCTGGTATTGATCGCGCAGTTCGTTAAACCAAAACGCCGTGACCTGTTCACTCGCTAATAACCCGATTCTGCATTAACGAAAAAGGCGCCTAAGGCGCCTTTTTTATTGCTTACGTTTATACACTTGCGATCACTTGGTGCGCCACAAACGCAGTTGGCCATACCAACCGCTGTCAGTTTCATATTCCTGCGGCGTGCCGTCTGCGTTGATCACCGCTTCTGCCGAACGACCGGTCAGAGTACAGGCCAGACTCACCTTCACATCTCTTTTGCCGTTGATCAGGTTAAGGTCGACATATTCGTTAAACTGCAAAGCTGCCACGACTTTATTGTCCACGCGCACATACAGCGGGCAAGTTCTCTCGAAAGGCACCAGCGTCCACTGGTCGGCACGGTGCAATCTCACCCGCGTTTTGCCCTTTTCCGCTTCCGGATTGGCTTCTAGTTTCAGGCGCGGATCGGTCTGAGTGATCACCGCAGACTGAATCACCTGCGGCGCTGCCTGATAGGGATTCTTCGCACAACCGGCGAGCATCAGCACGGCCAATGCGATAAAAGTTTTTTTCATTTTGGTTTTCCTGAATTGACGAACCAATTGATCTACAAAAAATTGATAGTCGAATCATAGCAGCGAGGTGAGCGAAGGCAATGCATCAAACGCGGATCGCCGATTTTTCACAAAATTCTGCCAGAAAAAGCGCCAATCGCCGATTTCTTGAGCAAGCCTGCTGGCGAGATTGCCTGCAAAAAAAACACCTATCACTCAGCGTTTTAGTTGTTTACTAATTGATTAGCTTTAGACATAATCGCCGTCCACTTCATGTAGCAATGATTGGTAGGCCCTGAGCTGTTTTCGAACACTCAGGGCCTTTTCGTTTTTGCTCAAAGCTCATCACTTGCTAAAATATCCTGCCAATCCATAGCCTCGGTGAGTGACCATGAAACTGCTTCTACTTAGCGCCATGCTTCCCCTATTAGCCCTCGCAGGATGTGCCGACAAGCAGCCAGCCAAAGCACCAACCTATTTCAATAAAGGCCAAGCAGAGACCAGCGAGTGCTTCAACTACCGCCAGATGATGACCGCACCAATAGCGCCTTCGGCACTTGAGAATTTGCGAGGGAAGTGTCGGGAGTCTAGGGGGAGTAATTAGTGGAGGTCTGGGGAGGATGAGTGGTAGATAAGTGATGAAATTACTGTGCAATTTCATCACCTTGCGTAGTTACTTCGCCCAACTCGGTTTATTCATAATAGGCGGCGAATTAACGAAGTGTTGTGAAGTGGGATTGAATCAAGGTTAAATCAGAGTATTACCGCAAACATGGCACCTACGATTGACGTAGTAATGCCGGTTTGCGGTAATTTTTTGCCCCGTATATGCCCCCAAGGCTTTTCACTCACTCGAAAGCTTATTAACCACCCATCCATCCAATCAATCCCCGTTGAAGTATGTAACTTCCCATCAGCAGACTATCATCGAACTCTTCCGTCGTCATGTCGTTGATCACGTGCGGCACCACTCCGAAAATAATCGTCTCCTCTCCTTCCCAGTCTCCGCCGTCAATCAGCGTCACATCGTCTGGCTGGTCTAAATCAGCAAGGCACAGGATCGGATGAAAACGCATACGCTTCAGCAAGAACTCCCCGCATACCTCAGCGACGACAATGCTGCCGTCACAAGGCTTGCGGGCTGAGTCGATGATTAGCAGCGCGTCTTTCTTGATACCGGCGCGCCAGCTTGATGTCGCGGAACGCATTAGGTATTGGCCCGGATAGTTAGACCAATGGCACACGTCGTTCGGGGTTAGCCGGCTGGTTGCGTAATCAGCAGCTGAAAATGGGAGTCCCTTATCAACGCCCTCCGTTTGGATTGTAAAACATGAAAACTCGGCGTTCTCCGTCCGTTTCTGAAACATCCCGGAATGTGCTGACATACATCTCGATCCACTGGTTTGCCTCCTTCAATCCCCAGCGGCAATTCGCTTTCCCCAATTGGGCACAGAAATCCTCAGTAGCGACCGTGCGTCGCCCCTTCTCGCTTATTTTGATTGCAGCTTTGAATGCTGCGTCAATTTCATATCGTCTGCTCATAACTCACCTTAAAACACTGTTCATGCATACAGCATAAGCGCGAGTTTTTTGTATTGGGAAGTGAGTTTTTGTAAATCCAAATATCCTTACGTATAATCATAAACCTCAATAGTATTTCTGATTTATTTTAACTATGTAATCAGATTTTGTAATTAAATGGGGTGTTTTGATGCTTTTTAACTCTTTAGAATACTCGGTCATATTCTTGCCGATATCAGTATTAATGTACTTGCTACTTAGGCGGTTTAGCATATTGGCATCTAAATTGTGGGTATGCACTACAAGCTTATACTTCTATACATTCTTTACCTACCAATTTATCCCATTCTTAATTTTATCAATTATATTAAACTATGCCCTCTTGACCATAGTTCTCAATAGAAATGCAAAGCTTGGATTGTACTCCTCCATTATATTTAACGTTGCATGCTTGGGATATTTTAAATACTTTAATTTCTTTTCGCAAAATATTGACACAGCATTAAACTTAAATATTCCTCATATAGATATAATTGCACCTTTAGCTATTAGCTTCTACACATTCCAGCAAATATCACTAGCTGTTAGTGTATATAGAAAACAGACATCAAATTTAGGCCCAGTGGACTATTGTGCCTATATTTTATTCTTCCCAAAATTAATATCAGGCCCAATCACCGACTATGAGGTTATAAGCAGACAATTAAATAACAGGGAGTCATATATAGGGAGGTATTTTGCTCCTGCTATATTTATATTTAGCGCTGGGCTTTTTAAAAAAATAGTAATGGCGTCATACTTTGGCTCAATTGCTGATCAGGGTTACATTAACCTATCAACAATTAGCACCATAGATTCATGGGTTACAAGCCTGTCTTATACAATGCAATTATATTTCGATTTCTCCGGCTACACAGACATGGCAATAGGGTCAGCATTGTTGTTTGGAGTGATACTGCCAATCAACTTTAACTCACCGTACAAAGCAACAGATCTGCAAGATTTCTGGCGGCGCTGGCATATAACGCTATCTACTTGGCTAAGGAATTTCGTGTACATTCCGCTAGGGGGAAATAGAAAAGGAGATATCAGAACATACATAAATCTTTTTTTAACATTTCTTATCGGTGGATTTTGGCATGGAGCTGGATGGAATTTTTTAGCTTGGGGAGCTCTTCATGGAGTAGGCCTTGTAGTTCATAGGTATTGGTCACAAAGTGGATTTAAGATGCCGGCCGTTCTGGGTTGGTTTATAACATTCAATTATGTCAATATCACTTGGATTTTCTTTAGAACAGAAAATTTAACTGATGCAAGAAATATTCTTTATAAAATGTTCCCTATGCATTTTTCATCTGAAAAAGGCGTAATATTCAACCAGCCTTTTGCAGAATCATTACTACTACAGTCACAACACGATGGTATGTTTATGCTGGCAGCTTGCCTGATGGCAGTTTTAATCTGCTTAATTCCATTTAATACTAACTCAATAGTCGAATCAGCAAAAAGCAAACAAGTAGGGTTTGTTACTGACATTCTCAGACCTGCTATTTATTCCCTCGGGCTATGCATTGCAATTATAGTTTCCCTAGGTGGAGCAGCACCCGGCTCTTTCATTTATTTTAATTTCTGACGGTGTTATATGAATTATAAAAAAGGAGTATTTGTTTTTTTCGCAATAATAATGTGCTTTTGCACTGCTTTTCTGTACGCATTTAATAAACAAGCAGGTAAGCAGGTAGCCGCAGAGTGGTGGCTGGTAAATGCCTATCAGTTTAAAGACATTGCTGCAAATAATATTAAATCGAGAAAGATATTAGTAGTTAGTGGATCAAACAGTCTATTTTCAATTAATGGGGAAATGATAAGCAAAACAGTTGGTTTGCCTGTTATAAACATGGGAACGCATGCAGGATTAGATCTTGATTATCATGAATACATTATTAAGAAATACATGAAGAAAGGCGATGTTGTAGTAATGCCACTGGAATATGAGTATTACAATACCACAGGAAAACCTACAGACTGGTCAGTTAACAACATGACTGCATGGGGTCATGACTATTTGTCATCCTTATCATTATATGATTACGTAAAATTTTTATCTAACGTAACACCAAAGAGGCTTTATGAAGGATACAAATCTGTAGATAAAGGTTATGTTGATTCCATCGATACTGTTAAAGATAGGTATAATTCAGCTGATGGGTCTTACAACGGATATAGCTATAAAAGCTTAGACCGGTCTGGAGATATAAATTATATAACCAACGAAAAGACCGTTTTTGATAACATTGAAAATGGTAGTTTTAATTATTCCTCTAATTTAGATAAAATATCAGCACACTCTCTAAAGGTATTGCTTGAAATTAAGAGTTACGTTAAGAAAAATAATGGAGAATTTATTCTCACATGGCCAGTCAGCATGCGAAACCCCGGCTTTGACACCGACACGCCAGAAACAATGGCAAGCTTAAATAAAATTAAATCATTACTTGCTTCATCTGGCTTAGATATGCGCTGCTCGCCTAGCGCAGCTAATCTAGGGAATAGATATTTCATGGATTCCGCATATCACACAAACGGTTATGGTGCAAAAATTAGGAGCAAATTACTTGGAGATTGCCTGAACACGGTAATAAATGGGAAGGGGGGGTATGATGACAGCCAAAACTTCAGGGCTGTAGTTTTAGAGATGGAAAGCAAAACGCCATATCATTGATGAGAAGGCGGGACGATTGTCCCGCTTATTTATTAAATCTTTACACCATCTAGGGAAATCTGCGTGGTTCCAGATGCAATATTGAAGAAATAACAATTTCCATTTGTCCCCACATACATGTTGCAAACACCTGATGGCAATCCTGAAGCGTTCATTCCAGTTACAGGGAATGTTTTTACTTTTTCAACCTTGAAGGATGGGGGTAGCTTGAAAGCTACGGCGCCATCATTATTATTTGTTGCATGAAGACTTATAGCCCCTGAGAACTCCCTTCCCTTGACTTCAGGAACTGCAATAAGGCCAAATCCAGAACTAAGCCATCCAGTAGGCATACTCTCAAAACTTTCTGAATTAGTAGTGTTTGGCCTGCACAAGTAACCAATTATAGACCTTGCCCATCCTTGCGCTAGCAACATTGATCCATAAGGGGAAGGATGGATGTTATCCACAACAATGCTATCGCTTACAGCGTAAGGGGTGAGGCTCAACCATTTTGCTGTCATTGCTCCATAGGATTTCATTGGCTCCATATTCAGCAAGCCGCCTGCTTCAGATACAGCCCTAATTAGGAGTGCTCTATAGGTATGAAGACTATTATTATTTAGCGTATTCTGACCACCAGACTGCCCATTGGCTGAAGCTTCTGCTTTTGAATAGAAAGATGTAGGTATGCCAACTATTGGCTGCGCCCCAATGCTTTTTGCATAGTTTACCATTCCCTTGATCGTGCTAACGAAACTGGAAAATGAGGTGCTGCCTTGAACATCATTCACGCCTATTTGAATCATGCAAATATCGTAACCAGAACCAACAGATTGCAGCTTGGAATATTGCTGTGCTGCATTTTCACCAGATGTAGCAATATTGTTTATCTCTGCAATATTTATTCCTGCACTGCCAAGGATCATTTGCAGGTATTTTGCGTGAGAATATTGGACACTAGTATCCGATATACTATCTCCAACGACTATTAGCTTTAAAGGTTTAGAGCCTGCGAATGACTGACCAACAATTTTTGTCATCTGCGACACCGAAATATTATCGTTAATATTCTCAGCGCCAAAGCATACCCCTTGGATTGAGCTTCTAGTTGTGTAACTACCAATGACAAGCCCGTTAACTAGCATGGAGAATGATCGAGCTGAAGTAACCTTTACGGAAACAATTGCATTGTTAAAATTATCGCGCTGCTGATTCATTAGGGCATAAGGGGTACCAGAAAGAATATTTGTCATTCCCTCAGTGCTATCTACTAATTTTACTAGCTGCGTTCCAGAATCCTGAGCAAAATAGGCATATCCTTTACTGGTTATTACTCCTGCAAAGAAAACTCCGGATGGAGGTGATGATATTAATGCCAATACCTCTTCGCCATTTTTTGCATCTGTTACTGCTGCTGTTGGAACCCCACCACCTGGAATAACAATACTATCTGATGCTGTGCTGGTTGGTGATATGGTTGCATTGATATTACTAAGCCGTATAGCGCGAAAATCATTATTTCCACTGAGTGAGACTGGTATCGTGTAAACCCCGTCGCCATTATTTAGCGTGGGAAGTATTTCTCCAAGTTGCTTTTGAACATTCACACCGATGAATGTTCCAAACCCAAAGTTAAGGTAATGAATCGGGATTTGGATGTTTGATTTAAGTCCTGTTTTTACTAGTGGACTATTTTCTGGGCCTCCTGAAAACGTCAAATGAATTGACACGCCCTCATCGGCAACGATCCTTACTGGTGAGTTGGCTTGGGTGGCGTCATCTCCGCTGATAAAATACTTACCAGTACCGCCAAGCGTTTTCTTTAAACAAAGGTCTCCCCCTCCAATTGAATTTAGATAAGAGAAGTATGCCGCAAACGCATTTCTGTTATTGGTCGCACTGTTTGTGTTCGTGCCGTCAAAATCATCCTTTCCACCAAAATCATAAATAGAAATTCGGTCAGACAAAATATCTGTAAGGGACCTTGATACAGCGTTACCAGCATTTTTTGTGCCTTTTATTAAGTCTGTACCTGCCGGGCCTTTTAGAGCAGAGCGAAGTGCGCCATCTCCCACCCCTACCCATTTTCCTTTACCCACGCCGCCAGCACTATCAGGAGTAGCGCCAGCGGGTACTACTTTGGGGAATGTTCCGTCCCACCGGTAGTACTCGCCGTTGCTCTTCCAGCGTAAGCACTCGTTAGCAAGGCTAAGGGTGCTGCCATCCTCAAAAGAATCCTTCGTGATATAGCCATAATTCAGAATTGCCTGATTTGAATCGAAGTTAATTCCGTTAATTGTACGACGATTTACTCTGAATCTGTCAATGTAATACTGGCTATCAGATGTAACGAATTCATCAATTTTACCGGCATTGAATTTTAGGTCTTGAGGTGCTTCGGAAGGAATTGGGTTGCTAGTTGGTGTGGTAGCCATAATTTTTCCATAAAAAAAGCCAACCCTGAGGCTGGCTTGTTGCGGTTAAGAGGTCTGCTATTCAGTAACTACGTAATCGTACATTGCATCGCTGTATTCTGATGCTGTCAGTCCGGTTGTGCCGTCTGAATTTGGGCGCTTTTCGGTGATCACCCACTTCGTAGCATCCATCTCCACTTGAGTTGCAATGATGAATCTTGAAGGTGACTGGACGTTAACTCCGTCCCATATATTCAATGATATGCTTGGAACGGAAGCTATAAACCCAAAATCAGTATCTGGCCTTGGGTAAGCTCTTACTCTCTGGGTTGGGGTGCCAGTGCTATCCGTAACAACGACATACATCTCACCATCAAATTTGATTCTTTCACTGGTATCAAACTGATCACCCAGCCTTTCAGTAATGTAGCCATCCTGCTGGTTTGTGTCGTACATGTCCGAAACCTGAATCATCTCACCAACATTCACCCACTCGCCGTCCGCAAGCGCGGTAATTCCGGCTGATATGCGAGAGTAAAGAAGCCTCCTCGCCTCCTTGATGGCCCTGTCAGGCAGTCCGGCAGCCTTGTGAGCGCCCTTCTTGCACCATTCGATGAATTGCCCCGGCGAAGGCCCGAACGGTGTGCCACTGGCGCGGGCAAACTGCATACCTGCCGACAGCTGCTCACGGCTACGGATTCCATTCTCAGCAAATGCCACAATCTATTGCTTCTTTGCCGCGCTTTCGTCATCTGGGGTGTGCAGGTTTGTCTGCGTTGCTGCGGGGACGACCTGCTTGAGTTGCTTGAACAGGGCGTCTACCAGTGGCTCGACGTCAGGGTTAACCATCACCCGAAATATGGCCGTTGTTAATCACTTCACGCCACCGAAAACAGAGAGCGGCAACAGAACTATCAAGTTGACGAACTCTGCTATCGAGGCGCTGAAGGAGCAAATGGCTTTAACGAGGATGGGGAGGCAAATAAAGGTAGATGCTCACCTTCGAGAATTTGGCAGAATTCAAAAAGATGATTGCACCTTTGTGTTCTCCCCTCACCTATCGGCAAGAAGTGGAAAAGGCGGAGAATGGTACTCTCCCGGTGCGTTTAGCGGTACTTGGAATTTTGCCTTGAAAAAGGCTGGTATTCGTCATCGCAAGGCATACGAAACAAGGCTCACTTTTGCATGCTGGGCATTGAGTGCTGGGGCCAACCCGAACTTTGTAGCAAATCAAATGGGTACACACCTCTTCGCAGATGGTGTGCAGCGTTTACGGAAAGTGGATGAGCGTAAACAACAGCAATCAGATGGATATTTTGAACGCAGGATTTACGGGTGATGCCCCTTATATGCCCCGCGCAATATCACAGTGATGAAGTTCTTCAATTACTTCAGGTAGTTACTTCGCCCAACTCGGTTTATTTAAGATGTGATCCTGCCAGTCCTCGACGTCATCTTCGCGGACGGCGATGTAGCGCACGGAAATTCGCTCGGTGTGCATGGCGGATTTAGATGATTTATGCAGCAGTGGGTGCCAGGGGAATAGCGGCTTGCCCTCACCTATCAGGCGATACGCGCAGGTCGGTGGCAACCAGTCGAAGGTGGTGAGGTTTTCACGGGTGAGTTTGATGCAATCCTCTTCCAGCGTGAAACGACGCTCGTAATTGCGGCATTGGCAGGACTTAATGTTTAACTGATTGCAGGCCACGTTGGTGAAATAGATTTCATCGGTGTCTTCGTCAATCAGCTTGTGCAGGCAGCATTGCCCACAACCGTCGCACAACGCTTCCCACTCTTCGTCGGTCATTTCAGGCAGCGTTTTTTTCTGCCAAAAGTTGGGTTCAGTCATGGTGGCATCCGGTTCAAGTATAAAATGAGGGGGCTTATATAAACACTTTAGTGCAGAGATGCAAGTAAAGCCGCCCGAAATGTCTCCGGGCGACCCACTGTCTTGAGGTAGATCAGAAAGCGTTAGATAACGCGAGTCGTTACCGACTTGCCGTTAACCGCCACCTGAATGGTGTCGCCAACCGCCATCGGGCCGACACCCTGTGGCGTGCCGGTGAGAATGATATCTCCCGCGCGCAGCGTGAAGAAACGGCTCATATAGGCGATCAGTGGCAGGATCTTGGTCAGCATATCCTGCGTATTGCCGCTCTGGCGCACTTCATTATTCACAATCAGCTGAAGGTCAGCCGACTGGGCATCACCGAACTCACTCACGGGAATAAAACCGCTGATTGGGCAAGAGCCGTCGAAACCTTTGGCTTTTTCCCACGGCTGCCCCGCCTTCTTAAAGCCTGCTTGCAGGTCACGCAGGGTTAGGTCCAGCGCAACGCCGTAACCGGCAATGGCGTTGGCCACGCGATCTTCACTGGCTTGCTTAAGTGGCGTGCCAATCAGCACCGCCAGCTCCACTTCGTGATGCACCGAGCCTAAGTTCTGCGGAATAGCAATCGGCTGGCGAATGTCGCACAGCGCGGTTTCCGGTTTGATAAACAGCACCGGCTCGGGCGCGACCTGACTGCCCATCTCTTTAATGTGGTCGGCGTAGTTGCTGCCAACACACACCACTTTATTCACCGGAAAATCAAGTAATGCACCATTCCAGTCACGGTGTTGATACATGGGAAACTCCTGAAAATGTCAGTCAGCCGCCAAAGGGATTACGCCCCGTCGGCGCCGGAGAGCTAGCATCCGGCGCTGAGTTTTGCTCAGCCGGTGCAGCCTGCGATTGTTGCGTGACGGCGTCTGCCATCATGCCGATGCTCAATGCGAAATAGGTCGAACGGTTCCAACGCATGATTGTGCGGAAATTATCATAGACCAGGAAGGCGCGGCCTTGAAGGTCATCTGGGGTGATAATCCATGCGCGGGTGGCGTTAGAAGCCAGCGGGCTGCCATCCGCTTGAGTCACACCCAGCTGCTTCCAGTAACTGGCCGGATGCATCTGATTGTTCTTCAGGCCGGTTTTGCTGGCATCAAAGCCAGCAGGCAGTTTCACTTCTTGCCCCCAGCTCTGGTTGGCTTTCCAGCCTTCGGTAGAGAGATAGTTAGCGGTAGAGGCAAAGACGTCGTCGGTATTATTCCAAATATCGATTTTGCCGTCGCCGTCGCCATCTGCACCATAGTTCAGGTAAGAGGATGGCATAAACTGCGACTGGCCCATCGCGCCCGCCCACGAGCCTTTCATCATATCGCTGGTCGCGTGGCCGGAGTCGACGATTTTCAACGCCGCCATCAGCTCTTTAGTAAAGAAGGCTTCGCGGCGACCTTCAAATGCCAAGGTGGCGAGTGCCGAGAAGACATCTTCTTTACCCTGAATCTTGCCGAAGTTACTCTCCATCGCCCACAGCGCAACGATGTATTGCGGCTGCACGCCGTAACGCTGGCTGGCCTGAGTTAAGGCAGGAAGGTTTTGCTGGTAGTTGATGCGGCCCTGCTCGATTTTGGCTTCAGGCAGAACGCGCTTGAGGTAATCGTCGAGGGTGATTTTCTTTTCGAGCTGGTTGCGGTCGGAGTTAATCACCCGATCGATAAAGTGCACATTGGCAAAGGCGCTGTCGATAGTCGCCTGACTGATCCCCTGCTGGCGAGCCTGAGTTTTCAGCTGCTCCACATAGCCGGGGAATTCAGCCGGGTCACGCCCCTGCTCGGCCAGCGTGGTTTTTGCCGGTTTTTCAGCAGCAGGAGCCTGAGCAGCAGGCGCTTGGGCCGCCGGAGACGCGGGCGTAGCAACACTTTCCTTAGCACATCCGCTTAGCGTAACGCTGGTAATAAGCACAGCCAGTACCGACAATTTCATCAATCTGTTCCTTTTATCAAAGCACTTACAGGTTGTTTACAACCTGAATGAGCCAGAAGATGAATGCAACCCGACAGCTCTGAATTTACAAAAACCTACCCGAAAGGAAAGTATTCGCTTTATTTTTCGCCGTTTTGCAAATGCATATTCAATAAACTTTCCATTGGCGGTGGCACTTGCAAATAATAGCCCTGCTCAAGGAGTGATTGTTTTACTTTCTCAATATCGGCGGTGGCTAACTTTTCTCTTTGCGCCAGATTAATCGACATGGAGAACTGCGGTTGGCCGAAACCCTGTAATAATTCCTCTGGAACGCGAGAGAAATCGTCTTTTTTTTCGACATACAGGTAAGTCTGGTCACGTTTGGTACTTCTATAGATCGCACAAAGCATTTTTTTAACTCTAATTTATTGAAACGGTGGCTTGCCTAGATATAACTGTAACTATAACATGCTTAACGTACATCGGAATATCGCCCCCCGAGTGGTATTCCGGGGATTAAAAGTTGCTGAGACTGAGTCAGGATAGATGTCACAATCGCCAATAGAACTAAAAGGCAGCAGTTTTACCTTATCGGTTGTTCATTTACATAGTTCACAACCTGAGGTTATTTATCAGGCGTTACAAGAAAAAGTGGAGCAAGCTCCTGCTTTTCTGAAAAATGCCCCTGTTGTTATCAACGTCGCTGCGCTGACTGGCGAAGCGAACTGGAAAGACATTCAACAGGCTGTCGCTTCTGCTGGTTTTCGCGTTGTGGGCATCAGTGGTTGTAAAGACGAGCGCCAGAAGCGCGCCATCTCTCGCACCGGCTTGCCGCTGCTGAGTGAAGGCCGTGCCCAACGCGTAGCCGCCGAGCCGCCTGCTCCTGTTGTACCAGACAATGCGCCAGCAAAAACCCGGATCATCAGTACTCCTATCCGGTCTGGCCAACAAATTTATGCCCGTAACAGCGATCTCATTGTGACCAGCAGTGTGAGCGCCGGTGCGGAACTTATTGCCGATGGTAACATCCACATATATGGCATGATGCGCGGCCGTGCGCTGGCCGGTGCCGCAGGTGATGCAAACTGTCAGATATTTTGCACGCATCTGGGGGCTGAGCTAGTCTCTATCGCAGGGCAGTACTGGTTGAGTGACCAAATCCCGTCCGACTATTATGGACAGGCAGCACGCCTCAGCCTGTTAGATAACGTGTTAACCATACAACCTTTAAACTAAGCCCTTTTGACAAGGAATCCTTTCATGGCACGCATTATAGTTGTTACATCGGGTAAAGGGGGCGTTGGCAAGACCACTTCAAGCGCAGCCATTGCTACCGGTCTAGCTCAAAAAGGTAAAAAAACCGTTGTTATCGACTTCGATATCGGTTTGCGTAACCTTGACCTGATCATGGGCTGTGAACGCCGCGTTGTTTATGATTTTGTTAACGTGATCCAAGGTGATGCCACGTTGAATCAAGCGCTTATCAAAGATAAACGCACTGACAACCTGTTCATTCTTCCTGCTTCCCAAACTCGTGACAAAGACGCATTGACTCGTGAAGGCGTAGAGAAAATTCTTAACGACCTGAACGACATGGAATTCGATTTCGTGGTCTGTGACTCACCGGCGGGTATCGAAACCGGCGCCCTGATGGCGTTGTATTTCGCTGACGAAGCTGTGATCACCACCAACCCAGAAGTCTCTTCTGTGCGTGACTCCGATCGCATTTTAGGTATTTTGTCCTCGAAATCCCGCCGCGCTGAGCAAGGCTTAGATCCAATCAAAGAACACCTGCTTCTGACTCGCTACAACCCAGGCCGTGTAAGCCGTGGTGACATGCTGAGCATGGAAGATGTGCTTGAAATCCTTCGCATTCCGTTGGTCGGCGTTATTCCTGAAGATCAGTCTGTACTGCGTGCCTCTAACCAAGGTGAGCCGGTAATTCTGGATCAGGAATCTGACGCAGGTAAGGCGTACGACGACACCGTCAGCCGTTTGCTTGGTGAAGAACGTGCGTTCCGTTTTATTGAGGAAGAGAAGAAGAGTTTCCTGAAACGCCTTTTTGGGGGATAAACCATGGCCTTGTTAGATTTCTTTCTGTCCCGTAAAAAGCCGACAGCCAATATAGCCAAGGAACGGCTACAGATCATCGTAGCAGAGCGACGCCGCGGGGACAGTGAACCCGCATATTTGCCAGATCTGAAGCGTGATATTTTAGCGGTCATCTGTAAGTACATTCAGATTGACCCTGAAATGCTCAACGTGCAGTTTGAGCAGAAAGGTGACGATATCTCGGTACTTGAGCTTAACGTGACGCTGCCGGACACGGAAGAAGCGCCTAAATGACAGAGATGGACATGTTCTGTTTGAAGGCGTTTGCTTCAAAATAGCTGCCCCCTGTTCGTCAGGGGGTAACTGTATATTTATACACGTTACTCTTTGCCCCGCCCTTTTTATTCCGCTTTATTGCCACAAAATGTCGAATGAGAGTTGTCCCATTCTTAGTTACTGAACCTTGCCCTATTCTGCCAAACTTGCCTGATTTAAATTTGCGTTATATCTCCAGCCGCCTCTTGCCGCCATAAATACTTTGTTCAATAAATAAAAAAGAGCAGAACTTGTCTGCCCTCTTTAATTTGTGATTTATCTCAAACTCTATCGCCAACCCCGGCTGTTTATTTCTCAGCCGCTGGCTGTTAATAATCTTTGAGGATTTCCAGTAAGCGGTTTTTTAGTAAATCACCGCGCCAGCCGCTAATAATTTCCGGCTCGCTCTCTTTGGTTTTTAACTGCCAGTGCCAATTTAATAACTGGTTAATTTGGCGTCTTGAGGCTAATAGCTCGACGCTCAGGCCACTCTCTTCACTGACGGTCTGAATAAGCGCTTTGATATCTTTGAATACCTTGCGGTAGCCCGGCTGGTCAATCAGGCTCGACAGTGGCGCAGGCAGCTCCTGCTCGTCCATCGCATTGGCTTCAGCCACCAGCGCTAACAGCGTGCGGCCGTGGTAGCGAATTTCCGGGCCACTCAGGCCTAAAGCTTCCAGCTCGCCAAGCGAGGATGGCTGGTAGCGCGCCACCTGCCACAGGTTCTCTTCTCTCACCACGAAGTTCACCGCCAGGTCGCGCTGGCGAGCCTGAGTTAAACGCCATGATGCCAGCTTCTGCAAGCAGGCCAACTGGCGCGGGCGCAGCTGGAAAGCATTGGTGATGTCGAGATAAGCCTGCTCCGGCTGCAACACTTCGGCACGGCGACGGCACAGCGACAGACACTCATCCAGCGCGGCGTCCATCCAGCCCGCTTCTTGGGTTTCGCGCATCAACTGCTCGGCCAGCGGCAGCAGATACCACACGTCGGCGGCGGCGTAGACGCACTGCTTTTCGCTCAGCGGGCGGGCAATCCAGTCGGTGCGTGATTCGCTTTTATCCAGTTCAACGCCGGTGGTTTCAGCCACCAAACGCGCAAAGCCGCAGGAGAGCGGACGCCCGCTAAAGGCGGCGAGGATCTGGGTATCAATCAGCGGAACGGGAAGCACGCCAAAGGCGTTGAGGAATACTTCGAGGTCTTCACTGCCGGCGTGGAGGAATTTCACCACGTTTGGATTGACCAGCAGGTCAATAAAAGGCTGCCACGCGGTAATTGGCAGTGGGTCAATCAGGGTCAGCGTTTCACCATCAAACAGCTGGATAAGCCCTAACTGCGGGTAGTAAGTACGGGTTCTGACGAACTCGGTATCAAGGGCAATCTGGCTATGAGCCTGAGCTTGCGAACAAACCTGCGCAAGCGCGTCATTGGTGGTAATCAACTGATAGTTCAAACTTTGATTCTCTTAATCATATACCCGCCCTCTGCCGGTAACTCGAAGGGCGTGGGTATTATTGCGTAAAACGTAACGACGCCGGACTTAGCCGGCGTCGTAGGAATCTGCATATGATGAACCTAAATCGCTAGGCCGCGCTCTGTTTTGCGTCTGGCTTAGGCTTTTTTTGTTCATCACGGAGTTCACGACGAAGGATTTTGCCAACGTTGGACTTCGGCAACTCATCGCGGAACTCAACAATCTTCGGCACTTTGTAACCCGTCAGCATGCGTCGACAGTGCGCCAGCAGCTCTTCGCTGGTCAGCGACGGATCTTTCTTCACCACGCAGATCTTGACGATCTCCCCGGATGATTCGCTCTCCACGCCGATAGCGGCCACTTCGAGCACCTTCTCATGCTGGGAAACGATATCTTCAATCTCGTTAGGATAGACGTTGAAACCGGAGACCAGAATCATGTCTTTTTTACGATCAATGATGCGTAAAAAGCCCTGCTCGTCCACTGTAACGATATCGCCGGTTGAGAGCCAGCCATCTTTTAACACTTCATCCGTCGCCGACGGGCGCTGCCAGTAGCCCAGCATCACCTGCGGCCCGCGAATTAACAGCTCGCCCGGCTCGCCAAACGGCACTTCCTGACCATTATCGTCGACAAGCTTCACCTCTGTCGATGGCACAGGCAAACCAATGCTGCCACTATAGTGTTTCAAATCATAAGGGTTGCCTGCCACCAGCGGCGCGCACTCGGTCAGGCCATAGCCTTCCAGCAGATGCCGACCAGTGAGTTTTTCCCACTTATCCGCCACCGCCTTTTGCACTGACATCCCGCCGCCGACTGACAGACGCAGGGTGGAGAAATCCAGCTCGCGGAAATCTTCATTATTGAGCAGCGCGTTGAACAGCGTATTCACCCCGCTGATGGTGGTGAACGGATATTTCGCCAGCTCCTTCACCATCCCCGGAATATCCCTTGGGTTAGTGATCAGCAGGCTGCGGCCGCCCATTTCAATAAACAGCAGGCAGTTCACGGTAAGCGCAAATATATGGTAGAGCGGCAGCGCGGTAACCACTAAATCATGGCCCGGCTTGAGCAGCGGAGAATAAGCTGCCTTGGCTTGTTCAAGGTTGGCCTGCATATTCCGGTGAGTCAGCATCGCGCCTTTGGCCACGCCGGTGGTGCCGCCGGTATATTGCAGGAAAGCCAGATCGCTATTGATAACGTCCGGCTTAATATATTGCATGCGTCGCCCCTGTTGCAGGACGCTGCGAAATGAGATGGCATTAGGCAGATGGTATTTCGGCACCAGCTTTTTGACGTATTTCACCACGAAGTTAACCAGCGTGCCTTTAGCAGCAGAGAGCTGGTCACCCATGCGGGTCAAAATCACGTGTTTCACCTGGGTTTTATAGACCACCTTTTCCAGCGTATGGGCGAAGTTGGACACGATGACAATCGCGCACGCGCCGCTGTCATTCAACTGGTGTTCTAACTCACGCGGGGTGTAGAGCGGGTTAACGTTGACCACCACCAGCCCGGCGCGAAGCACGCCAAACAGGGCAATCGGGTATTGCAACAGGTTAGGCATCATCAGCGCCACGCGGTCGCCCTTCTTCAACCCTAACTCATTTTGCAAATAGGCGGCGAAAGCGCGGCTGCGCTCTTCGAGCTTACGGAAGGTCATCACCTCGCCCATATTGATAAAAGCCGGGTTGTCCGCGTAACGCAGGGCCGCGTTTTCGAACATTTCGACTAATGAGCTATAGCGATCCGGGTCGATGTTCTCAGGAACATCAGAAGGGTAACGTTTTAGCCAGACCTTTTCCAAGGTATCACTCCTGCAATAATGTGCTGCGGCCATCTCAATATGACGAGTTTTATCACGCCTTTAACAATATTTTAACTCAGCTTACCAGTTGTGTTTCAAACAATGTCGAGGTTGAGAGGCTTGTCACTAATTTGTGGTGGGCTTCCATGGCCCAAAAAAGAAAAAGGCGACCAGAGTCGCCTTAAAAGTCTTACTCTACTGCTTGTTTATTCAGTCACGAAGGTTTCTACACGCGCCGGTTGTGGATCATACCAACCCGGGCCCCAGCCCGGACCGAAACCTCTGCCCCAGCGTGAGTTATACGGGCCGTAGTAGCCCCACGGACCTATCGGCTGTGGCGGCATCACCACCTGTTGTGACAGATGCCAGCGTTTGTAGCTGTTCACGTCCACGGTGATAAAATTGTAAGAAGACTGGCCGATGGTGCCCTTCTCCGCGCCGGTAATGGGCCCGACGACGGTCACCAGTTGGCCACGCAGGTCGACCGGGTCAACAAATCCGTTCACATAGGCGTGAATGCGCCCCACCGATGCCGCGCCCAGAATCGGCCTCGCGCCTTCATCCAGCGGCACGGTGGCGATTTCAAGCTTGGTTTTGTTCTGCTCATTGGTCACGCTGACCACTTTACCGCCGAAGCGCGACTCTTGGCCGACATACAGCTGCGGCGCGCCCTGCACCACTTGCAGATTCATCTGCGGCGTATCCGTCGTACCGCGAATATCCGCAGGCACGGTAACACAGCCGGACAGCAACAAAACGCTTAAGCCGATGGCGCTGAGCGCCAGGCGTTTAGACTGAAAAACAGAACGTTTAAAACCAGAAAACTGTTGCACTGCCGACCACCTACGCATTGTGAGAACTCCTGGACCATACCTACAATTTTGACCACGATTTAGTTCACAAGTTGCTAAAACTTAACGGCCCGGAAGCTTTTTCCAGGTCACTTCATTACGCAAGTAAACCGGCTCGGCATGCTCCGCGCTGACGCGAATGCCGGATTTCCACATGTTCAGCGCCAGAGGCAGCATATCTTCAGCCTGCGGCAGACACATTTTGCCATCAAATAATTCCACGGCGGATGATTCACCCAGCAAATCTGGGTAGGTCTGCCAGCCGGTGCCAACCGTGGCAAAACGCCCGGTCAGCGCCTGAGCGCGAGGTAACAGTTGCTCGGGCTTCAGCACGGCTTCTGACTGCTCGCCCTGCCATTCGCCATCTTCGCCACGCAGGTATTCAGCCCAGTAGACTTCGCCCATACGCGCGTCAATCGCCGCTAAGACGCGAGTTGCTTCGGTCAGGCGATAGGCGCCCTGCGCCATGGTCATTAGCGTGGAGACGGGCAGCAGCGGCAGCTCAGCGCCAAAAGCCAGACCCTGCGCCACGCCGATGCCGATACGCACGCCGGTAAAGCTGCCGGGACCGCGGCCAAAGGCCAGCGCGTCAACCTGATTCAGCGTCAAACCGGCCTCAGACAGAATCTGCTGCACCATCGGCAGAATGCGCTGCGTGTGCTCACGGGCGCAAAGTTCGAAATGAGCGAGGGTTTCGCCATTATTGTAAAGCGCAACCGAACAGGCTTCAGTCGCCGTATCAATTGCTAAAATTCGTGTGGACATGCCAAACCTCAGGCGGGAAAGAAAAGTTATGGGCCTTTTTCGCGGCCGGATCTTAACATAACTGCGGCGCTATTTCTGCTGTTGAGACTCTTGCAGGAAGCGGATTGCGCGGTCTAAATCTCGGGTGCGCGGCGTCGGCGGCAGGCTGTTTAAAAACACCTCGCCGTAAGGTCGCATCACCAGACGGTTGTCGCAGATGATCATCACACCGCGATCGTCGGTATCGCGAATCAAACGCCCGACGCCCTGCTTCAAGGTGATCACCGCGTCCGGCAGTTGCACTTCATTGAACGGGTCGCCACCGCGCAGGCGGCAGTCTTCAATGCGCGCCTTGAGCAGAGGGTCATCCGGCGAGGTAAAGGGCAGTTTGTCGATAATCACGCACGACAGCGCCTCGCCGCGCACGTCCACCCCTTCCCAGAAACTGCTGGTTGCCACCAGCAGGGCGTTCCCCGCCTCGACAAACTGCGCCAGCAGCTGGCCTTTGCTGGTTTCACCCTGCACTAACACCGGCAAGGTCATGCTGGCACGAAACTCTTCGGCCAGTTCGCGCATCATCTGGTGCGAAGTGCAGAGGAAGAAGCAGCGCCCCTTGTTGGCTTCAATCACTGGGCGCAGCATGCGGGCCAGCTGGCGCGAGCCGCCACGCTCGTTAGGAGAAGGCAGGAAGCGTGGCACGCAGAGCAGCGCCTGATTGGCGTAATCAAAGGGGCTGGCGAGCAGCAGCGTTTCGGCGTCGTTCAGACCGAGGCGCTCGGTAAAGTGATGCAGCTGATCGTTCACCGAAAGCGTCGCGGAGGTGAAAATCCACGCGCCCGGCTTGTCAGTCATCATTTCGCTAAATTTGTCGGTCACCGACAGCGGCGTCAGAGCCAGCACGAAATGGCGCGAGTTGCATTCGTACCAGTAGCTGTAGCCGGGAATAGAGACATCTTTCAGGCGCTTAAGGCGGTTGCGATACAACGTGGCGCGCTCGAATGCCGCGTCCAGCAAGGCCGAGCGGCCAAGGGAGAGCTTCACCACGTCGTAGCACAGCTCGAGTGCGTCATCGAGCAGTAGCAGAGCGCGCTGGATGGCCGGCTGATTGAGCACGTCACGCAGGTTGCCCCTAAAGCCCGGTTCGCCGAGCGCGAGGCGGAAATCCATGGTGCTTTGGCTCAGGCGATCGGCGCTTTTCTGCAACTGAACCGAGTCGCGAACCTCGGTGCGATAGGCAATGGTGATGTCCTTCGCCATGTCCAGCAGCTGACGACTGGTCACCTGCTGGCCGAAATATTGGCTGGCAATGTCAGGGATCTGATGGGCTTCGTCGAAGATCATCACGTCGGCAGTGGGGATCAGCTCGCCAAAGCCGCTCTCTTTCACCACCATGTCGGCCATAAACAGGTGATGGTTGACCACCACTACGTCGGCGTCCATGGCTTTGCGGCGCGCCTTCACCACGAAGCAATCTTTGTAAGCCGGGCAATCGCTGCCCAGACAGTTGTCATTGGTGCTGGTGACCAGCGGCCAGACGTGGCTGTCTTCGGCCACCACCGAACAGGTGCTGATGTCGCCCTCTTCGGTCATGCTCGACCAGTTGCGCAGATGCACTAAATCGCTCAGTGACTGGCTGGCGAGTTCGCCGCCGGAAAGCGATTGCTGTTCCAGACGCTCAATGCACAGGTAGTTGGAGCGCCCTTTGAGCAGAGCCAGCTTGCCTTTGAATTTCAGCGCGGTGGCGACCTTTGGCAGGTCGCGAGAATAGAGTTGGTCCTGAAGGGCTTTCGAGCCGGTGGAGATAATGACTTTTTTGCCGGAGCGCAGCGCGGGGGCCAGATAAGCGTAAGTTTTACCGGTACCTGTACCGGCTTCGACGACCAAACCTTGCTTATTTTTGATAGCCGTACTGACGGCCTGCGCCATCAGACGCTGAGGTTCACGGGGTTTAAAACCTTCAATTTTCTGCGCTAACGCGCCGTCTGGTGCAAAATCGTCTGTCACGCTGTCTCTCTACCTGTACGGATCAGCAGTGATTATGCCAATCCTTACCCTTCTCTACCACCCACTTGTGCCGGTCCATTGCAATAAGCCTTTGTGTTACCCTATTAGCAACATTAAAAAAGATGCCAAACAGGAGCACCTAAATGACTATCGAACGTATCAGACCCGAGCCGCGCATGTCCGACGTCGTGATCCATAACGACACCGTGTATTACACCGCCGTACCGGAAAATCTGGACGCCGACGCCAAAGCGCAGACCGCTGAGACACTGGCTATCATTGACGCCGTGTTAAAAGAAGTGGGTTCTGATAAGAGCAAAATCCTCGATGCCACGCTGTTCTTGGTGCACAAAGAAGATTTTAAAGCGATGAACGAAGCCTGGGACGCGTGGGTTTCTCCGGGTAATGCGCCAGTGCGTTGCACCGTACAAGCCAACCTGATGAACCCGAAATATAAGATTGAAATTAAAATCATCGCCGCACGCTAAGTGCCTTAAGCGCCCAATGATGAAGACAAAAAACCTCCGCGGGAGGTTTTTTTTATTAGCTGCGAAAGAGCCGCAGAATTACTGCTTGGCACCCGCCACGGCTTCTTGGGCCAGCTTGGTGATCCGCGCGTAATCGCCGGACTCCAGCGCGTCTGCCGGAACCAGCCATGAACCGCCGATGCACAGCACGCTTTTCAGCGCCAAGTAGTCACGGTAGTTGTTTGGCGTAATGCCGCCAGTCGGGCAGAAACGCACCTGCGGGAATGGCCCCGCGATGGCTTGCAGCGCTTTCACCCCGCCGTTAGCTTCTGCCGGGAAGAACTTGAACTCACGCAGACCAGCATCCAGACCCAACATCAGTTCAGACACCGTGCTAATACCGGGGATCAGCGGAATTGGGCCCGCGTTGGCGGCTTTCAACAGCGGCTCGGTTAAGCCCGGGCTGATGGCGAACTGCGCGCCAGCGGCGGTTACTTCGGCCAGCTGTTCAGGGTTCAATACCGTGCCCGCGCCGATAATGGCGTCTGGCACTTCTTTCGCGATAGCCTTGATAGCCTCGACCGCGCAGGCGGTGCGCAATGTCATTTCCAACACGCGCACCCCGCCTGCCACCAAGGCTTTCGCCAGCGGCACCGCGTGTTCGAGTTTGTTAATCACAATCACTGGAACCACCGGACCTGAGGTCAGGATCTGTTCCGCGCTTGTTTTCCAGTTTTTCATCGTTGTCTCCGTTCATGCCCGCAGGCATCGTTGTGATTGTTGGCGCGCCCCTGCCACAGGGCCTGCATGGTTGCAGGTTACCGACCACACCACATAGCTACTGTACAGCCGAATGATTGGGGATAGTAAATCTGAAAAAACAAAATAAAAAAACCGCTGCATAAGCAACGGTTTTAGAGAGTGCCGTTAGGCCGACCAATAAACGCTGACCGGCGTTTGCTGTTGATTCAGCACCGCGCGGACCGGCATTTCGTTGACGTCAGTGCCTTTTTCGGCCCGCTCGTAGACATCGCGCTTGGCTTCTCCATTCAGATACAAATAGATATTGCGACTGTCGAGAAGCACCGGCAAGGTCAGCGTAATGCGGTCCAGAGGCGCAGTCAGCGGGGTCATCCCCAGACAGGTGCGCCCCGAGTCCAAATCCAGCGCCTCGGCGAGATTCGCCGCACCGGGGAACAGTGACGCCGTGTGGCCGTCATCGCCCATGCCAAGGATCACCACGTCAATGGGGCGCGGCAATTGCTGCAACGCAACTTCGGTGGCGGATGCCCCTTCAAACGGCGACGCGGCATCGTTCTTCAGGCCAATAAAGGTCGCGGCAAGCGCCGGGCCTTGCAGCAGGTTGTTACGCACCGTTTTTTCATTGCTGGCGCTATTGTCCGGGCTGACCCAACGTTCATCAGCCAGAGTTATCACCACCTTGCTCCAATCCAGCTCCTGACGTGCCAGCAGAGTGAACAGGTCGACCGGAGTGCGGCCGCCTGATACCACCAGACTGGCTTTGCCGTTTGCGGTGATGCCCTCACGCAGGGCATCCGCAATCTTTCCGGCGAAGTTTTGGGTTAGCGCCAGCGCGCCGGAAAATTCGACAAAATTGGCCATCAGTTTCCCTTTATTCGAACTCGTTCCATGAACGACCGTCGCGGGTGATCATCGCAACAGAAGCCACCGGGCCCCAAGTACCAGACTGGTAAGGTTTAGGTGCTTCGCTCTCAGCTGCCCACGCGTTCATGATGGAGTCAACCCATTTCCAGGCTTCTTCCACTTCGTCACGACGCACGAACAGGGCCTGAATGCCGCGCATGGTTTCCAGCAGCAGACGCTCGTAAGCATCAGCAATGTGCTGCTCGTTGAAGGTCTCGGAGAAGCTCAGGTCCAGCTTGGTGGTTTGCAGACGGTGTTTGTGTTCCAGACCCGGCACTTTGTTCAGAACTTCGATCTCAATCCCTTCATCTGGTTGCAGACGAATGGTCAGTTTGTTCTGAGGCAGTTGCTGGTAGGAGTCGCGGAACAGGTTCAGCGCAGGGCTCTTGAAGTAAACCACGACTTCTGAACATTTGGTTGGCAGACGTTTACCGGTACGCAGGTAGAAAGGCACGCCAGCCCACTGCCAGTTATCGATATCCACGCGAATAGAGACGAAGGTTTCAGTGGCGCTGGTTTTGTTCGCGCCCTCTTCTTCCAGATAACCCGGAACCTTCTTACCCTGCACGAAACCGGCGGTGTACTGGCCGCGAACGGTGGTTTCACGCACGTTTGACTGGTCGATGCGACGCAGCGAGCGCAGCACTTTAACCTTCTCATCACGGATACGGTCGGTGCTCAGGTCAGCCGGCGGTGACATGGCAATCATGGTCAGGATTTGCAACAGGTGGTTCTGGATCATGTCGCGCATCTGGCCCGCTTTGTCGAAGTAACCCCAACGGCCTTCGATACCCACTTCTTCCGCCACGGTGATCTGCACGTGGTCGATAGTGCGGTTGTCCCAGTTGCTGGCGAACAGGTTGTTAGCAAAGCGCAGCGCCAACAGGTTCAGAACGGTTTCTTTACCCAAGTAGTGGTCAATACGGTAAACCTGAGACTCATTGAAATACTCTGCGACCTGGTCATTGATAACCTGGGAGGATTCCAAAGAGGTGCCGAGCGGCTTCTCCATCACGACGCGCGATGGCTCTTTGTTCAGACCGGCTTCACCCAGACCACGGCAGATGGCACCAAAGGTGCTTGGCGGCATGGCGAAATAGTTAATGGTGGCGCGGTTCTGCTGGTCGAGCATTTTGCCCAACACTTTGAAGTGCTTGAGGTCGTTGACATCGAGGTTACAGAATTCGAAACGAGCGCTGAGTTTTTCCCACAGCTCTGGCTCCATTTTTTCTTTCATAAAGGTCGTCAGGGCTTCTTTAACGACTTCTACATATGCAGCTCTGTCCCACTCCGCGCGACCTACACCGATGATTTTGGTGTCAGGATGGATGTGGCCAGCCTTTTCTAATTGATACAGGGAAGGCAACAGTTTACGGCGCGCAAGATCGCCTTTAGCACCGAAAATAACCAGGTCACACGCCTGGGCTGTCTGGGTTACCGCCATGTTCTTCTCCTTAGTGCAGGAATCACCCTCATAATTCATGTTGCAGGGCAATTCCTGCAACCCGAATTATTCGGGGTATCTATTGTAATTTTATTTCAGCCACAATGTACTCTGATCGGTTGTGAGCAGTAAACCTCGATCTAAGACCTTAATAAATGAATTAAAACCACATATTTTGTCATGGTTGTTAAAATCGTTCAAAAATTACGCGAAGATATGTAATTTTATGACAAAACTGATAGCCATTTACCAGATTGAAATTTAGATCTCGGTCATACTCTGGTGATAAAAGCTTGAATTACACCAGTTTGCTCCTGCCAACCGCAGTTAGCTCGTAGTATATTTTCACCAAACCGACATGATTTCCTCTTTTCACAGAAATCGTTGAAACCTATGAGTGGCACCCTAATGAATACATTAGAAAAAATCCAAAGCCATCTGGACATTCTGAGCAAATCCGAGAGGAAAGTCGCAGAAACGATTCTCGCCTCCCCCCAGACCGCCATCCATTGCAGTATCGCGACGTTGGCGCGTATGGCAGATGTCAGTGAACCTACTGTAAACCGTTTTTGTCGCCGCCTCGATACCAAAGGTTTTCCAGATTTTAAATTACATTTGGCGCAAAGTCTGGCTAACGGCACGCCTTATGTGAACCGCAACGTCGATGAAAGCGACGGCGCAGATGCCTATACCGGCAAGATTTTCGAATCCGCCATGGCGACCCTTGACCAAGTCAAAAACTCGCTGGATATCGGCGCGGTAAACCGTGCGGTTGACCTGCTGACTCAGGCGAAAAAAATCTCTTTCTTCGGCCTCGGGGCCTCTGCCGCCGTGGCTCACGACGCCATGAACAAGTTCTTCCGCTTCAACATTCCGGTGGTCTATTTCGACGACATCGTGATGCAGCGCATGAGCTGCATGAACTGCACCGAAGGCGACGTGGTGGTGCTGATTTCACACACCGGGCGCACCAAAAATCTGGTGGAACTGGCCCATCTGGCGCGGGAAAACGACGCCACGGTGATTGCTATCACTTCGCACAACACGCCGCTGGCGAATGAAGCCACGCTGGCGCTGCTGCTGGATGTCCCTGAAGACACCGACGTTTATATGCCGATGGTCTCGCGTCTGGCTCAACTTACCCTGATTGACGTGCTCGCCACCGGTTTTACCCTGCGTCGCGGGGCAAAATTTAGAGATAACCTGAAGCGGGTCAAAGACGCGTTGAAAGAATCGCGCTTTGATAAGGGCATGCCAGTCCCAAGCGTTTTTGACTAAGCGTAGACCGAATGAAATAGAAGCGCCTTAAAAGGCACTTTTTGAACATTCGGACCGCACAAATTAGACATTTTTTAGGGGGTTTGGCACCCTCTGCTGAGGTGATGAACGTCTCAATGCCCGCAGAAGTGTCTCAAACCAAACACGCGGCCGGTAACGCAGGTGAAACGCAATGGTCTTAAAATCACACACCGCACCGAAGTAGGTTACCGCTGTTTTTGCATTACACATGTTCACCAGTCAACGGAGTAATACATGTCCAGAAGGCTCAGAAGAACCAAAATTGTTACTACCCTCGGCCCTGCTACTGACCGTGATAATAATCTGGAAAAGGTTATTGCCGCCGGTGCCAACGTAGTTCGGATGAATTTCTCCCACGGTACCGTTGAAGACCATATTATTCGCGCCAACAAAGTGCGCGAAATCGCCGCCCGCCTCGGGCGCCACGTAGCTATCCTCGGTGACTTGCAAGGCCCTAAAATCCGCGTTTCGACCTTCAAGGAAGGCAAAGTCTTCCTGAACATCGGCGACAAATTCCTGCTCGACGCCAACATGAGTAAAGGCGAAGGCGATAAAGAGAAAGTGGGTATCGACTATAAAGGCTTACCGGCCGACGTGGTGCCGGGCGATATCCTGCTGCTCGACGATGGTCGCGTGCAGCTCAAAGTGCTCGAAGTTCAGGGCATGAAAGTCTTCACCGAAGTGACAGTGGGCGGCCCGCTGTCCAACAATAAAGGCATCAACAAGCTGGGTGGCGGCCTGTCAGCCGAAGCCCTGACCGAAAAAGACAAAGCCGATATCATCACCGCCGCGAAAATTGGCGTCGACTATCTGGCCGTCTCCTTCCCGCGCACCGGCGAAGACCTAAACTACGCGCGCCGCTTGGCCCGTGACGCAGGCTGCAACGCGCAAATCGTCTCTAAAGTAGAGCGCGCCGAAGCTGTGGCAACCGATGCCGCGATGGATGACATCATTCTGGCCTCTGACGTGGTGATGGTTGCCCGTGGTGACTTGGGTGTAGAAATCGGTGACCCAGAGCTGGTGGGTATCCAGAAGAAACTGATCCGTCGTGCTCGCCAGCTAAACCGTGCCGTGATCACCGCGACCCAGATGATGGAGTCGATGATCACTAACCCAATGCCGACCCGTGCTGAAGTCATGGACGTCGCTAACGCCGTGCTCGACGGCACCGACGCCGTGATGCTTTCTGCTGAAACCGCAGCGGGCCAGTACCCGTCTGAAACCGTGGCCGCCATGGCGCGTGTTTGTCTGGGTGCCGAGAAGATCCCAAGCATCAACGTGTCTAAGCACCGTCTGGACGTGGAGTTCGACAACATTGAAGAAGCCATTGCCATGTCTTCAATGTATGCCGCCAACCACCTGAAAGGCGTCACGGCAATCATCGCTATGACCGAGTCTGGCCGCACCGCGCTGATGATGTCCCGTATCAGCTCTGGTCTGCCAATCTTCGCCATGTCGCGCCACGAGCATACGCTGAACCTCACCGCCATCTACCGTGGCGTGACGCCAGTGTTCTTCGACAGCAATAATGATGGTGTAGCCGCCGCGCACGACGCCGTTACCCTGCTGCGCGACAAAGGTTATCTGTTGTCCGGCGACTTGGTTATCGTGACTCAGGGCGACGTTATGAGCACCACGGGTACCACAAATACCAGTCGCGTATTGCGTGTAGAATAATACCCCGCCTTATAACAAGGGAACTCAGCTTCCCTTAATAAAGGTTAGTAATAAATAAGTACTAAAAAGCCGATTCATCAGAATCGGTTTTTTTTATTTTTGTTCTCTCGCGTTATTAATTTTTTGCAGAATGACTTCACTCAGAGATTAATAAACTGTTTTATTTTACCGCTATTTTTGCTCTTTATAATTCCACAAGGTAATAAGGGTTTGGCGAAGAGAATCCAAAGCCACAATCTTAATAATGGATAATATTCCATATCTGCGGTTTAAAGTTGTTCCTAAGTGGATCATTTGGAATAACAAACCTAGAAAGATCCTATGTGAATATTCGCAAATCCGGCCAAAAACCACTAAAAACGTGATATCTGTCACAAAAAATTATTAACGCGGCTACTTTGATGAGAATGTTTATCATTGTCATTGAATGATAATGATTTGCATTTATAATGTTCCTCATCGGTTAATGACCTAAAAAATGCCAATCATAGGAATTTACACCAGACAAAAGACTGATAATTTGCCTTAACTAACTATCATTTTACTCAACTCGCATTAGCGCGGCGCTTACCCGTGCCTGATGACTAATAAACTTAATTTAACTATCCCGGCTAAGGCTGGCGGCTTCCCCACGCCTGCTGCAAGCCCAAAGGGTTAGCAATAAGGAATGTTTCATGAGCCAAATAAATTATTCCGAACTCTCTTTTACCCACAAAATGGTAAATGAAAATCAGGGTTTTATTTTCAATCAACACTCGACAGATGAGTGGCAACAACACATTGAAAATGGCCTTGAAATAATCAAAGGCCATATTAATAACAAGGAAAAACCTTTCTCGGGTATTTCTCCGGCAGAATTAGCCGATCAGTTCCGCCATATTGACCTGACTCAGCCCCTGCCCGGAACTAGATTGGCGCTGGAAGAATTAGATGATTTATATCTGCAACATGCGGTCTATTTCCACCACCCAAAATACATCGCACACCTTAATTGCCCGACGGTGGTGCCAGCCCAATTGGCAGAGCTATTTATCAGCGCGATCAACTCCTCAGTGGATACTTGGGACCAGAGCGCAGGCGGCACGCTGATTGAGCAGAAAGTCATCGACTGGACGCTGGCGCGGATCAAATTCGGCCCGCAGTCGGACGGCATTTTCACCAGCGGCGGCACTCAATCTAACCTGATGGCGATGCTGCTAGCCCGTGATGCTTTCTGCAAACGCACTCACCCCGAGCACAGCATCAAATATCAGGGGCTGCCGTCAGACGCCAATCGCTGGCGCATTTTCACCTCGCAGGTGAGCCACTTCAGCATCCAAAAATCCGCCGCCCTGCTCGGCCTTGGCTATGACGCCGTGGTGCCCGTGGCCTGCGATGATGCCTTCCGCATGGACGCCGACGCCCTGAAACAGGAGATGGCGCGCTGCCACGCCGAGGGGCTGATCCCTATCGCCGTGGTCGCCACCGCCGGAACCACCGATTTTGGCAGCATCGACCCGCTGCATGAAATCTCACAGGTATGTCGCAGCGAAAACATCTGGATGCACGTGGATGCAGCCTACGGCTGCGGGCTGCTGGTATCGCCACACCACCGCCAGCGCATTGACGGCATTGAGCTGGCCGATTCCGTCACCGTCGATTACCACAAATCCTTCTTCCAGCCGGTGAGCTGCAGCGCGTTCTTCGTCAACGACCAGAAGCATTTCGAGCACGTGGCTTGGTATGCCGACTACCTCAACCCGTTGAGCGCCAAGCTGGAAGGCACGCCGAACTTGGTCAACAAGAGCATTCAAACCACCCGCCGCTTTGACGCACTGAAAATGTGGCTGACGCTGCGCATCATGGGTCAGCAGGCGCTGGGCGAATCCTTCGACACCCTGCTGGCATTGGCGGTTGAAGGCCACCAGCAGATGGTCAATCACCCGAACATCGAGGTGCTGCATAAGCCGGAACTCAGCACGCTGGTGTTCCGCTTTGTGCCGCGCCAGTCGTTGAACGACGAGCAGCTGGACGCCGTGAACGCCGACATTCGCAAAGCCATTTTCCGCTCGGGCAATGCGGTGATCGCCGGCACCAAGGTCAATCAGCGCCAGTATTTGAAATTTACCCTGCTCAATCCAGCCACCACCGCTGCAGACATTGCCGACGTGATTGGCCTGATTGTGCATTACGGCAAAGAGCTGACCAGCGCAGCGCTTAATACAGCTTTTCAACAAGGAACTGGCGAGTAAGGAACACACTATGTCTATGACGCAAAACAGCACTCAAACCTATGATTTTATTGCCGTGGGCATCGGCCCGTTCAACCTCGGACTGGCCTGCCTGACGGACCCGATTGAGCAGCTCAACGGGCTGTTTATCGACCAAAACCCGGGCTTCGACTGGCACACCGGCATGATGCTCGAGAGCGCTATGCTGCAAACCCCGTTTATGGCGGATTTGGTGACGCTGGCGGACCCAACCAGCCGTTTCAGCTTCCTCAACTATCTGAAGCAGAAAGGCAAAATCTACTCTTTCTACATTCGTGAAAACTTCTTCATGATGCGCAAAGAGTTCAACCAGTACTGCCAGTGGGTGTGCAGCGAGCTGTCTAATTTGAAATTCGCCACCCGCGTCGAAATGGTCACTTGGGATGAAGCCAAGCAGTGCTATCTGGTTCACACCCAGTCAACACAAAGCAGCGAAAAAGCGGTGTATCAGGCCAAGCGACTGGTGCTGGGCACCGGCCCTTCAGCCTGGATGCCGCCCTGCTCGCGCGGCGTAAGCCAACAAATTCACCACTCCAGCGCCTACTTGCCGAACAAAGAGCAGGTGCAAAGCTCGAAATCCATCACCGTGGTGGGCAGTGGTCAAAGCGCGGCGGAAATTTACTATGACCTGCTTTCAGACATCGAAAAGCATGACTATCAGCTGACGTGGGTGACGCGCGCGCCGCGCTTCTACCCGCTGGAGTACAGCAAACTGACGCTGGAGATGACCTCGCCGGAGTATATCGACTACTTCCACGAGCTGCCGATGAGCAAGCGCGACCAGCTCAATCGCGAGCAAAAAGGCTTATACAAAGGCATAAATATCAGCCTTATCAATGACATTTATGACCTGATGTACACCAAGCGGCTCGACGGCCCGCTGAACGTTAATCTCTACACCCATTCCGAATTAACCGCCATGAGCCGCAACCCTGACGGCACGCTGGACATGACCTTCCTGCAACAAGAGCAGCAGCAGGAGTATCGCCATAACACTGAATCAGTGATTTTGGCGACCGGCTATGGCTACCAGCCGCCGCAGTGCATTGAAGGCATTCACTCGCGCATCCAGTGGGACGACGCCGGGCGTTTCGCGGTCAATCGCAACTACAGCATTGACGCCAACAACCAGATTTTTGTGCAAAACGCCGAGCTGCACACCCACGGCTTCGTTACGCCAGACTTGGGCATGGCCTGCTACCGCAACAGCAGCATCATCCGCGCCATGCTCGATGACGATATTTATCCGATTGAAAAAGCCATCGCGTTCCAGACATTTTGCGCCCGCGAACTGGGTGAATAACCCCCAATCAAGGAGACATAACCATGTTTGATACGCTGCCAAAGCCGCTGTTTTCCCGCTCGCGCGATGCCGGAAAGCTAACGCTGCGCCCGCTGAACTTCCCGCAGGACGCCGACACCCTGCATAGCTGGATGACCAAGTCCTATGCCAAGTTCTGGGGCATGCTCGACAGCCACCGCGACGACGTGGAGACGTTTTACCGCGAGCTGACCGCCAACAATCCTCATGCCGCGCTGATGGGCGAGCATGATGGCAAACCGGCATTTCTAATTGAGTGCTATCCGGTACAGGACGACCCGCTGCACGAGCATTACGACGTCCAGCCGGGCGACATCGGCATGCACATTCTGCTGGCCCCCGCCGACCGCCCGTTGCCGGATTTCAGCTGGCAGGTGTTCTCCACCGTGATGGAGTACCTGTTCAGCCTGCCAGAGGTGCTGCGCGTGGTGGTTGAGCCGGACGTGCGCAACGACAAGATCCATCGCCTGAATAAACGCGCCGGTTTCCAATACCAGCGCCAAATCACTCTGTCTCATAAAACCGCGTGGCTGGCTTTTTGTGAGCGCGAAGATTACTTGCTGGCCCGCCAAAAGGAACAAAACATGTCTAAACACCCTGTTGCCATGCAAACCGGCAAGCACCTTCACCCGGCTAACTGGGCCAAGGCCAATGCCCTGCTGCTGCGTAAATGCCTGTCTGAGTTAGCCCACGAGCGACTGATTGAACCTAAAGCGCTGAAAAGCGGCGAGCACTGGACTGAGTACCAACTGGCCGCCCCGGCCAGCGAGGTGGAGTATCGTTTCCGCGCGCGCCTGTTGCCTTTAAATGACTGGCTGATTGACCTCGAGAGTATCCAGCGCCTCGACAATCTCGCGCCGCAGCCACTGGACGCCTTACAGTTCGTCATTGAGTTTGCCGAGCAGATTGGTATTTCGCAGGCCATGCTGCCGACCTATATGGAAGAGATTTCCAGCACCCTGTACGGCAGCGCGTGGAAGTTGGAAAACAACCACACCACCGCAAAATCGCTGAGTCAGGCTGACTTCCAGACCGTAGAAACCAGCATGACCGAAGGGCACCCGAGCTTTATCGCCAACAATGGCCGCATTGGTTTTGACGCCGCCGACTATGTGCGTTACGCGCCAGAAGCCGCCAGCCCGCTGAAGCTGGTGTGGGTGGCGGTGCATCACGACAAGGCGCACTTCGCCAGCGTTGAAGGTCTGCCTTACGAGAAGCTGATCGCCGAAGAGCTGGGTGAAAAGCAGATTCAGGCTTTCACTCAGCAACTGACAGAACGCGACCTCGACCCGAAAAATTACTACTTTATGCCGGTTCACCCTTGGCAGTGGCAAAACAAGCTGCTGACCGTCTTCGCGCCGGACATCGCGCGTAATTACCTGATTTATCTGGGTGAAGGGGAAGATGACTATTTGGCGCAGCAGTCGATTCGTACCTTCTTCAATGCCAGTCAGCCAACCCATCGCTATGTGAAAACCGCGCTGTCTATCCTGAACATGGGCTTTATGCGCGGACTGTCGCCTTACTACATGGCGACCACGCCGGGCATTAACGAATGGCTGGCAGAATTGGTGGAAAACGACGCTTATCTGCAAGCCAACGGTTTTAGCATTCTGCAAGAAGTGGCCTCGCTCGGTTACCACAACCACTATTTCGAAAATGCGATTAAAGGCGACAGTGCTTACAAGAAGATGTTTGCCGCGCTGTGGCGTCAAAACCCGGTGGCGTGGTTGCAGCCTAACCAGCGTCTGATGACCATGGCGTCGCTGCTGCACACTGATTTCAACGGCGATGCGCTGATTGTCGAGATGATCAAATCTTCAGGATTGGACGCCGCCGACTGGCTCAAACGCTACACCACGGCTTACCTCAGCCCGCTGCTGCACTGCTTCTATCACTATGATTTGGTGTTTATGCCGCACGGCGAGAACCTGATCCTGCTGTTTGAAAACAACATTCCGGTCAAAGCCTACATGAAGGACATTGCCGAAGAGATCGCAGTGATGAACCCGGACGCCAAGCTGCCGGAGAAGGCCAAACGCCTTGCCGTGGACGTGCCTGAGCAGTTGAAAGTCTTGTCTATCTTCACCGACGTGTTCGCCGGGGTGTTCCGCTTTATCTCGCGCATTCTGGAAGAGCAAAACATGATGTCTGCCGATGATTTCTGGAAAGTGGTCGCCGACACCGTGCATGACTACCAGCAGCAATATCCTGAGCTGGCGGAGAAGTTTGCCCGCTACGACATGTTTGGCGCAGAGTTCACCCACTCTTGCCTCAACCGCCTGCAACTGGCCAATAACCAGCAGATGATCAACCTGTCGGACCCGGCGCAAAACCTGAAATTCGCCGGTACCCTCGACAACCCGATTGCTCGCTATAAAAACTGATCGTTCACCGTTTTATGCAGTTTTCAGCGCGGCCTTAGCAGGCCGCGTTTTTCAGTTTTCTGGAACCTTGAAAATGTGACCCAATCGCCTTGGGTATGGAGTCTAGATATGTCGTCCGTGTTTCAACCCGCAGAACGGCTTGGCCGCCGGCAGTGGCTGTTCCCGCTCTCGCTGGTGTTATTCGAATTCGCTACTTATATCGCCCATGACATGATCCAGCCGGGCATGCTTCAGGTCATCAGTGACTTTAGCGCCAGCGCCGACTGGGTATCGGCCTCCCTCACCGCCTACCTGTGTGGCGGCATTATGCTGCAATGGCTGCTCGGGCCGCTGTCTGACCGTCTGGGCCGCCGCCCGGTATTACTCACCGGCGTGGCTTTCTTTGTCGTCACCTGCCTCGGCACTTTGCTGACCCAAAGCATTGAGCAATTTATTTTGATGCGATTCCTGCAAGGCATGAGCCTGTGCTTTATCGGCGCCGTGGGTTACGCCGCGATTCAGGAAGCCTTTAATGAAAGTTTGAGCATCAAGCTGATGGCGCTGATGGCCAACGTCACGCTGATCGCCCCGCTGCTCGGGCCTTTGGCGGGCGCGGCCTTTATTCACTACGCGCCGTGGAAAGCCATGTTCGGGCTGTTTGCGCTGGTGTCACTGCTAGCGTGGTGGGGCTTGTGGCGCAGCATGCCGGAGACCGCGCCGCGCGACGGCCAGCCGTTCTCCTTCCGCCGCCTGCTGGCCGATTACGGGCAGGTGCTGGGCAATAAAAGCGTGGTGTTTGGTTCACTGTCGATCGGGCTTATCACCCTGCCGCTACTGGCGTGGGTGGCGCAGTCGCCGGTAATTCTGATACAGGACGCGGGCATGTCGCCGCTGCAGTATGGCTGGCTGCAGGTGCCGATTTTTGCCGGACTGATCATCGGCAACCTGCTGCTGACTAAGCTCAGCGGCAAGGTGAAAGTCACCACACCCATTTGGCTAGGCATCGTGCCTATCGTGGTCGGACTGGCAATCACCGCCGTGGCCGCTACCTTCTTTGCTCACGCATGGGGCTGGGTGATTGGCGGCTTGGGCTTGTACGCGATGGGTTCAGGATTGGTCAACGCTGGGTTATATCGCCTGACGCTGTTCTCAAGCAACGTGGGTAAAGGCACGGTGGCGGCTGCGCTGGGGCTGATCACTATCTTAGTGTTTGCGCTGGGGATTGAGGTCGCCAAGCTGCTCTACTTCGCCGACGGCAATGCCCGTTTCAACCAATTCACTCTGCTGAGCGGCGTGGCGGGAACCTTGCTGATCACCCTGTTTTTAACCTCGCGTAAAAAACCCACCCACTGAGGTCGAACCGCGAAAGCAAAAGGCTGAGATGATCTCAGCCTTTTTACTTTCAATCGGGAGCTAACTCGGCAGCTTACTTAGGGAAAAGCTCGTCGCGCGAGTATGGCTCTTCTTCCCCCGGCTTGCGGGTTTTCAGCAGCTTGAGGATCCAGGTGTACTGCTCGGGGTTCGGCCCCACCAGCAGTTCAACTTCTTCATTCATGCGACGGGCAATCTGAGTGTCGTCGGCGGTGGCTAAATCGTCCATTGGCGGGCGAATATAGATATCCAAACGATGCTCATGGCCGTTGTACACCGGGAACAGCGGAACGATGGACGCGCGGCAAACCTTCATCAGACGCCCTACCGCGGGCAGCGTTGCTTTGTAGGTGGCGAAGAAATCCACAAACTCACTGTGCTCCGCGCCGTGGTCCTGATCCGGCAAGTAATAACCCCAATACCCCTGACGCACCGAACTGATAAACGGCTTAATGCCGTCATTGCGCGCGTGCATACGGCCGCCAAAGCGACGGCGCACGGTGTTCCAGAGATAATCCGTCAGCGGGTTTTTCTGGTTATGGAACATGGCGGCCATAGGTTGACCGGTAGCGGCCATCAGCATCGCCGGGATGTCTACCGCCCAGCCGTGTGGCACCAGAAAAATGACGTTTTGGCCGTCGGCCTGCATCTGGTCGACAATCTCTTTGCCGTGCCATTTAACGCGACTCAGCACCTTCTCAGGCGCACGGCAGGCCAGTTCGGCCATCATCACCATTGACTGCGGCGCAGCGGCAAACATCTCATCAATGATGTGTTCGCGCTCGGCCTCTGGCACTTCCGGCATGCAGTAGAGCAAATTGATCCGCGCACGGCGGCGCGCGCCTTTGGCTAACTTACCCGCCAGACGCCCAAGGCTCCCGAGAATTGGGTCGCGGACTTTGACTGGAACATACGCCATTGCGGCCATAGCACCGACGCCAAGCCATACCCCCCAGTAACGCGGATGGTAAAAGGCTTTCTGAAATTGTGGAATAAATTCGACGTTCGATTTTTTCTCTGGCTGCATAGATGGCTCTGAATACATAGCTCTTAAAACAATAATTCGGACAATGATAAGTGTAGTGCATGATTTTGCAAAGAAACTCACCACCTCGTCGGAGCAGAAAGACGCAAAAAGCGCTTCAGGCACGCCCTAAAAGCATGCCTGAAACGTCAGCGTGACGCTGAAACAAACTAATTTGCGGAATTAATTCAGCTTCAACTGCGGAATAACTTGTTTGACCGTAGCCAGATAGTCAGCGCGATCTTTACCCGTCAGCCCTTCTGAACGCGGCAGCTTGGCAGTCAACGGATTGACGGCTAACTGGTTAATCCACATTTCAAAGTGCAGGTGCGGCCCGGTAGAGCGCCCGGTGTTGCCGGACAACGCGATGCGGTCACCACGTTTAATCTTCTGACCCGGCTTCACTAGGATTTTGCGCAGGTGCATGTAGCGCGTCATGTACTGGCGGCCGTGACGGATGGCAATGTAGTTACCTGCCGCACCACCGTTTTTTGCCACCATGACTTCGCCATCACCCACGGCCAATACCGGCGTACCCACGGGCACCGCGAAATCGACGCCACGGTGCGGCGCGATACGGCCAGTGACCGGGTTCAAACGACGCGGGTTGAAGTTAGACGAGACGCGGAACTGCTTGATGGTTGGGAATCGTAAGAAACCGCGGGCTAGGCCGCTACCATTACGGTCGTAGAACTTACCGTCTTCTGCCCGAATGGCGTAATAATCTTTGCCGCTGCTGCGCATACGCACGCCCTGCAAGTGGCTCTGCTCGCTCTTGCCGTCCAGCACTTCGCGGGACATTAGCACCGCGAACTCATCGCCTTTACGCAGTTTTTTGAAGTCTAACTGCCACTGTAAAGCTTTAACGACGGCGCTGATTTCACCGCTGGAAAGCCCGGCTGCTTTGGCACTGGCGACGAAACTGCCGTCCAGACGCCCTTTCAGCACGCTGTCTTGCCACTCACCCTTGAGCGTCTCCAGACTGGCTTTGAAGCCGGAGCCGGAACGGTCATAAGTGTAAGTCTCACGACGCGACTTCTCCCACACCACGCGCTGCAATTCGCCGTCGTCATTGACGGTCCATGACAGCTGCTGGCCGACTTTCAAATTACGCAAATCGCTGTTGGTAGAAGCCAGCGCGGAGATATCGGACATATCGATACCGTACTGGTTGAGGATGCTGCTTAAGGTATCGCCGGTGGACACCACGTACTCGTGGACGCCCGTTTCAGATTCCACTTTTTCGTCGAGATCGTCTTGTGGAATGTCTTCCGCAGGCGGCGGCTGGTCGATAGGTTCACTGGCTTCAGGGAGCAGCGAACGCACTTGTTCGCTGTCGAGTTCGATATGTTTAACGATAGGGTTTTGTTCTGGGTGGTAAACGAACGGTTTCCATACGGCTACTGCGAGAGTAACTACGGTAAGCGACCCCAGCATGACGCGGTGGGGCCGTGGAAGGTTGTTATACGCCAGAGCGATAGAGCGGGCTATCAGCTGCACTTTAATACGGTCCTTTTAATCTTACTTCAGGCAGCTCACGTATTGGTTAGTCAGTTGTGACAGGAAGTTCACATAACTGTCCTTACCCAATGCGATGCCGCTTCCCAGTGGATCCAATGTGCCCATACGCACTGTTGTTCCTTGGGCAACGGCATTGATTACGGCCGGCCTGAATTGTGGCTCAGCAAAAACACAGACTGCTTTCTGCTCAACCAACTGAGTTCGAATGAGATGTAATCGCTGCGCGCCGGGTTGGATTTCGGGGTTGACCGTAAAGTGGCCAAGTGGCGAAAGGCCAAAGTGTTTTTCGAAATAGCCGTAGGCATCATGAAAAACGAAATATCCCTTACCCTGCACAGGCTGCAGCATCTTACCAAGGTTTTTGTCAACTTGTGTCAAGCCGTCCTCAAACTGACGCAAGTTTGCGTCTAATTTGTCCTTGTTTTGTGGCATAAGTTCCAATAATTTGGCGTGGATCGCGATCGCCGTCTGTTTTGCTATCTCTGGCGACATCCAAACGTGCATGTTGTACTCGCCATGATGATGGTCGTGACCGCCGTCCGCGTGGTCGTGATCGTGCCCCTCTTCCTCTTCTTCACCTTTCTGCAATAACGGTTTTACCGTCGGCAATGCGGAGATTTCCACCTGACGATTTGGCCCCAGTTGGGCAGCAGATTTGGTCATGTACGCTTCCATTTCCGGACCGACCCACACCACTAAGTCGGCACTGCACATTTTTTTCAGATCTGAAGGGCGCAGCGCGAAATCGTGTGGCGACGCGCCGTCTGGCAGCAGCACTTCGGTCGGCGTCACGCCGTCAGCAATTGCCGAGGCAATAAATCCCAATGGACGGACAGAAGCCACGACGTCAGCCTGAGCGCCAGTCACGGCGCACGCACTCAGCAAACTTGTCGCTAATAAAATCCGTTTAATGGTCTTCTTTTGGTCTGTCATCTGGAATTACCTCTTCATCTTAAAGGTGAAAACTGGTTATTTTCACGGAAATGCAATATTATAACATTCGATTTGTTCTGCAAGACAAGACTGACATGCCCACACTAACCACACTTAATAAAATCTCGGTTGCCTTTGGTAATCGACGCGTGCTGTCGGATATCTCTCTGACACTACAACCCGGTAAAATTCTTACGCTGCTTGGCCCCAATGGCGCAGGGAAATCCACTCTGGTGCGCGTCGTGCTGGGCTTGGTGCCGCCAACCAGCGGAACCCTGACTCGCGAGCCGGGCCTGCGCATCGGCTATGTGCCACAAAAACTGCATCTTGATGCCACCATGCCGCTGACGGTCAGTCGCTTTATGCGCCTTAAGCCCGGCGTGAAGCGCGACGACATCCTCCCTGCCCTGAAACGTGTTCAGGCCGCGCACCTGCTCGACCAGCCGATGCAAAAGCTTTCCGGCGGCGAGAACCAGCGCGTGCTGCTGGCCCGTGCTTTGATGAACAATCCGCAGCTGCTGGTGTTGGATGAGCCCACTCAGGGTGTCGATGTTAACGGCCAACTCGCGCTTTATAACCTGATAGACAACCTGCGATGCGAGCTAGGCTGCGCGGTGCTGATGGTCTCCCACGACCTGCATCTGGTGATGGCGAAAACTGACGAAGTGCTGTGTCTCAACCAGCATATCTGCTGCTCTGGCTCGCCAGAGGTGGTGTCGACGCACCCTGAATTTATCGCCATGTTTGGCAATCGAGGTGCCGAGCAGTTGGCGATTTACCGTCATCATCACAACCACCGTCACGATTTAAAGGGAAAGGTTATTTTGCGTAAAAGTGGAGGCCGTGACGCATGATTGAATTACTGCTCCCCGGCTGGCTGGCGGGGATTTTGCTGGCGACGGCCGCGGGCCCGCTTGGCTCCTTTGTGGTCTGGCGACGCATGTCCTATTTCGGCGACACGCTGGCGCACGCCTCCCTGCTCGGCGTGGCCTTCGGTCTGCTGCTCAACGTCAATCCTTTCTACGCGGTGATTGCCGTTACCCTGCTGCTGGCGCTGCTGCTGGTTATTCTTGAGCGAAAACCACACCTGGCCGTCGATACCCTATTAGGCATTATGGCCCACAGCGCGCTGTCGCTGGGCTTGGTGGTGGTCAGCCTGATGTCCAACGTGCGGGTAGACTTAATGGCTTACCTGTTTGGCGATCTGCTGTCAGTCACGCTGAGTGATATTTGGATGATTGGCATGGGCGTGGTGGTGGTGATTGCCGTGCTCTGCTGGCAGTGGCGTTCGCTGTTGTCGATGACCATCAGCCCTGAGCTGGCACACGTTGACGGCGTGAACCTACAGCGCTCGCGCATCGTGCTGATGCTGGTCACCGCCCTGACAATTGGTCTGGCGATGAAGTTTGTCGGCGCGCTGATCATCACCTCTTTACTGATCATTCCTGCCGCCACCGCCCGCCGTTTCGCCAAGACGCCGGAGCAAATGGCGCTGGTAGCCATTGCCGTGGGTATTCTGGCCGTCTCCGGCGGCCTGGCCTTCTCGGCCTTCTACGACACACCCGCTGGCCCGTCAGTGGTGCTGAGCGCGGCAATTATGTTTATGCTCAGCCTGAGCAAAAAACAGGTCGCCTGACAGCTAGCTCGACGCATTAAAAAAGGACGCCAAGGCGTCCTTTTTTGTTATTTGCAAACAGCTCAGTTCTACTCTTCGCGTGTCATACCAAAGTGCTTATAGGCATGATTGGTCGCCATGCGGCCACGCGGGGTGCGCTGAATAAACCCTTGCTGAATAAGGAAGGGTTCAATCACGTCCTCGATGGTTTCGCGCTCTTCGCCGATAGCCGCGGCAAGGTTATCCAAGCCGACCGGCCCGCCGGTAAACTTGTCGATAATGGCCAGCAACAGCTTGCGGTCCATGTAATCGAAACCTTCGGCATCAACATCCAGCATGTCCAGCGCGCTGGTTGCGATGTCGCCACCGATGGTGCCATCGCCTTTCACTTCAGCGAAGTCTCGCACCCGGCGCAGTAGGCGGTTGGCAATACGCGGCGTTCCGCGCGAGCGGCGAGCAATCTGGTGCGCGCCCTCTTCCGACAGCTCTAAGCCCAGACAGCTGGCGCTGCGCCCGACGATGTGCTGCAAGTCCGCCACCTGATAGAACTCTAGGCGCTGAACAATGCCGAAACGGTCACGCAGTGGCGAAGTCAGCGAGCCTGCGCGAGTGGTCGCGCCCACCAGCGTAAACGGCGGCAGGTCGAGCTTGATAGAGCGCGCCGCCGGACCTTCACCAATCATGATATCTAGCTGGTAATCTTCCATCGCCGGATAAAGAATCTCTTCCACTACGGGAGAAAGACGGTGGATTTCATCAATGAACAGCACGTCATGAGGTTCGAGGTTGGTGAGCATGGCGGCGAGGTCGCCCGCCTTCTCTAATACCGGACCCGAGGTGGTGCGCAGGTTGACACCCATTTCGTTGGCGACGATGTTAGCCAGCGTGGTTTTACCCAAACCCGGCGGGCCGAAAATCAGCAAGTGGTCTAATGCATCACCGCGCTGCTTGGCCGCCTGAATAAATATCTCCATTTGCGAACGCACGTGAGGCTGACCGACATATTCGGACAGCATCTTCGGGCGTATCGCACGATCGATGACTTCTTCTTCGCTGATAACATCAGGCGAAATCAGGCGGTCAGCTTCTATCATCTTTTACCTCACAGAGCCGCGCGCAACGCGTCTCTAATCAACGTTTCACAATCCAGACCCGGCTTGGCGATTTTGCTGATCATGCGGCTGGCCTCTGGTGGCTTATAGCCAAGAGAGATCAGGGCTGAGACGGCTTCGCCTTCTGCATCAGACTCTTTCGTCGGCGACGACGATGCCGGTAGGCTGATATCAGTATGATTACTAAATAGATCACCGTTTAATCCTTTAAAACGATCTTTCATTTCGACCACGAGGCGCTCTGCGGTCTTCTTACCCACTCCGGGTAATTTAATTAATGCTGTGATCTCTTCTTTCTCGACCGCGCTGACGAACTGCTGCGCCGACATGCCAGAAAGAATAGCCAAAGCCAGTTTTGGCCCGACGCCGTTCACCTTGATTAACTCACGAAACAGCGCGCGCTCTTGTTTTTCGTTAAATCCAAACAGTAATTGCGCGTCTTCACGGACAATAAACTGCGTGAAAATAATAGCTTCTTTACCCAGATCTGGTAATTCGTAAAAACAGGTCATTGGCATATGGACTTCGTAGCCCACGCCGTTAGTTTCCAACAGCACGAGTGGCGGCTGTTTTTCCAGAATAACGCCTCTGAGTCGACCTATCACTTTCACCTTCCTTTATGGATCATATTTTCAAAATGCTGCGCTTTTTATATCATAGAAAAGGCTGGATGAATATCCAGCCTAATACGATTCAGCTCACTAACGCATCCGCCCGCGGGCCATTTGCAGCTTATCTGTGCTCAGGCGAATGGCGTTTTGGCTCATATGGCAATGGGTGATGGCAATTGCCAAGGCATCCGCGGCGTCGGCCTGCGGGTTGGCGGGCAATTTCAGCAAGGAGCGCACCATGTGCTGCACCTGCGACTTCTCGGCGGCACCGGTGCCGACGACTGTCTGTTTCACCTGCCGCGCGGCGTATTCAAACACCGGCAAATCCTGATTCACCGCCGCCACGATAGCCGCACCGCGTGCCTGTCCGAGCTTTAAAGCCGAGTCAGGGTTTTTCGCCATAAAGACTGATTCGATGGCAAAAAAGTCCGGCTGGAATTGGGTAATGATTTCGCTAACACCGGCATAAATCAGCTTCAAACGGGTCGGCATGTCGTCGACCACGGTACGGATACAGCCGCTGCCGAGATAGCTGAGTTGACGCCCTGTCTGGCGGATAATGCCATAGCCGGTAACGCGTGAACCGGGGTCAATCCCCAGAATTATAGCCATAGCCAATCAACGCCTTGTGTTGTCGTTTTGCATAAGTGGGGAGTATAGACCGCAGAGAGGGTCTGCGGATAGCCGGCCGGTGAACGGGCCACCGGCGGCAAAGAGCATTACAGAGTTTCTGCAATCTCGTCGGAGATTTCACCGTTGTGGTAAACCTCCTGCACATCATCACAATCTTCCAGCATGTCGATCAAACGCAGCAATTTAGGTGCAGTTTCTGCATCCATATCGGCTTTGGTCGATGGGATCATAGAGACTTCAGCAGAGTCCGCTTTGTAGCCTGCAGCTTCCAGCGCGTCTTTCACTTCGCCCAGATTTTCCCACGCGGTGAAGACGTCAATCGCGCCATCGTCGTAAGAAACGATATCTTCTGCGCCCGCTTCCAGTGCAGCTTCCATCACGGCATCTTCATCCAGACCCGGAGCGAAAGTGATCACCCCTTTCTTGGAGAACAGGTAAGACACGGAGCCGTCAGTACCCAAGTTGCCACCGGTTTTGGTAAAGGCATGACGCACTTCAGCCACGGTACGGTTGCGGTTGTCACTCAGGCACTCAACCATGATTGCAGAACCACCAGGACCGTAACCTTCATAAATGATGGTTTCCATGTTGGTGTCGTCATCGCCGCCCACGCCACGCGCTACGGCGCGGTTCAGGGTATCGCGAGTCATGTTGTTGGCCAGAGCTTTGTCGATAGCCGCGCGCAGACGCGGGTTAGAGCCAGGATCGCCGCCGCCGAGTTTGGCAGCTGTTACCAGTTCGCGAATAATTTTGGTGAAAATTTTGCCGCGTTTTGAATCTTGCGCCGCTTTGCGGTGCTTAGTGTTGGCCCACTTACTGTGACCTGCCATAAATATCTCCAAATAGTCTACGTAGACTGAATAGTTACAAATTCTTCAATCGCCTGCTGGTTACTCGGTGACACCGTCAACGCCGCCGCGGCGGGTTTGTCGAGCCACTGGTAAGCAAGATGCTCGGTAATAACCACATCCCGCTCTTCGGGTAACGCCAGACAGAACCAATGTTCTTTGTTTCGGGTCACGCCGGGAGCATAGCGATAACGCAAATGAGCAAACAGCTCAAACTCCACGCAGCGTTGGCAGTCAACTAAATGCAGGCTTTCACCCGCAATATCAATCCCCACCTCTTCCAAAACTTCACGCTGCGCGGTTTGTTTCGGGGACTCATCGCCTTCCAGACTGCCGGTAACCGACTGCCAAAAATTCGCATCATCCCGTCGTTGAAGCATGAGCACCCGGCCGGTGTTGCTGGCGTAGATGACGCACAGTATCGACTCAGGACGCTTATGGCTCATCAGTTATTCTCTGAATCTGTGTCCGACTTCACTTCTTTCGAGGCGTCTTTCTTCGCGACAACGGCGATGCCCAGTTCCAACAGAGAAGCCGGATTAGCGAAGCTTGGGGCTTCGGTCATCAGACAGGCCGCTGCGGTGGTTTTCGGGAAGGCAATCACGTCACGAATGTTTTCGGTGCCAGTCAGCAGCATCACCAGACGGTCAAGGCCGAATGCCAGACCCGCGTGTGGCGGTGTACCGTATTTCAGGGCATCTAGCAGGAAGCCAAACTTCTCGCGCTGCTCGTGCTCGTTAATACCCAGAATGCCGAACACGGTCTGCTGCATTTCGCTGCGGTGAATACGCACCGAGCCGCCGCCCACTTCATAACCGTTGATCACCATGTCATAGGCATTGGCGATAGCGGAAGTTGGGTTAGCGCCCAGCTCTTCTGCGGTCATCTCTTTTGGCGCAGTGAACGGGTGGTGCATGGCAGACAGGCCGCCTTCGTCGGTGTCTTCGAACATTGGGAAGTCGATGACCCACAGCGGTGCCCAGCTGTCTTCTTTGGTAATTTTCAGGTCACGACCCACTTTCAGACGCAGTGCGCCGATAGCGTCGGTGACGATTTTCGCGCTGGCTGCGCCGAAGAAGATGATGTCGCCATCTTGCGCACCGGTGCGGCCAATCAGCGCCAGCAGCAGCTCTTCATTGAGGAACTTAGCCACCGGGCTTTGAATGCCTTCCAGACCTTTGGCGATTTCGTTGACTTTGATGTAAGCCAAGCCTTTCGCGCCATAGATCTCGATAAATTTGGCGTATTCATCAATTTGTTTACGGCTCAGTTGAGCACCGCCCGGAACGCGCAGAGCAGCAACGCGGCCTTTCGGGTCATTAGCTGGGTCTGCAAACACTTTGAAGTCGATGTCTTTGAGCAGGTCAGCAACGTCCACCAGCTCCATCGGGTTACGCAAGTCTGGCTTGTCGGAACCGAAGCGGCGCATAGCTTCTGCAAAGGTCATGATTGGGAAGTCGCCCAAGTCCACGCCTTTCACTTCAGTCCATAGCTCGCGCGCCAGTTTCTCCATCACTTCACGCACTTGCTCGGCGGTCATGAAAGAGGTTTCGACGTCGATCTGGGTGAATTCAGGCTGGCGGTCAGCACGCAGGTCTTCGTCACGGAAGCATTTAACAATCTGGTAGTAACGGTCGAAGCCGGACATCATCAGCAACTGTTTGAACAGCTGCGGAGACTGCGGCAGCGCGTAGAACTTACCTTTATGTACGCGGCTTGGCACCAGATAGTCACGCGCGCCTTCTGGCGTGGCTTTGGTCAACATCGGCGTTTCGATGTCGAGGAAGTCATGGGTGTCCATGAAGCGGCGCACCAGGCTGGTGATTTTCGCACGAGTCTTCAGGCGGTTAGCCATTTCCGGGCGACGCAAATCCAGATAGCGGTATTTCAGGCGCGCTTCTTCGGTGTTGTTGTGGTTAGAGTCCAGCGGCAGAGGTTCTGAACGGTTGATGATGTTCAGGCCGCTGGCGAACACTTCTACTTCACCCGTTGCCATATCTTTGTTGAATTGGCTCTCTGGACGAGCACGCACCGTACCGGTGATTTGTACACAGAATTCGTTACGCAGTTCGGAAGCCAGCTCATAGGCCGCGCTTTGATCCGGGTCGAAGAAAACTTGAACAATGCCTTCGCGGTCGCGCATATCGATGAAGATTAAACCGCCTAAATCACGGCGACGATTAACCCAACCACACAACGTTACTTCCTGGCCCACGTTGGACGCATTCAGTTTCCCACAATATACAGTACGCATAACGGTATCCTTTTGATCCCACTACCCGGCTTGACAGCAAAGGGTACGGAAACGGTTATTCACTCTGGTCGCCCGCTCGCAGAGGCTGCGGCGCGCGGAATTAGTTTTATTACAGCTCGAAAAAAGGCGGTCAGTATAAAGGAATTTCCACTTGAGGATAAGAGCGAAGACGCGCCCAAGCTAGCGCAATTCCATCGTTACCTCATAACACACATAATTTAACAAAATTATGCACATTTCCGCCGCTGCCTTAGCATAAACTCGCCCCAGCCTTTTTATAGGTAGCTAGCAAAGTAATTCAAGTATTTCCCTCTATATTTATTGTCATCACTTAACATTTCGGGAGACTTAACCGATGAAACTCGACCCAAAAACAACCGCGCTGGTGTTAATCGACTTACAGAAAGGCATTTTGCCTTTCGCCGGTGGCCCGCACAGTGCACAGCAGGTTCTGGATAATTCGACCGATTTGGCAAAACGTTTTCGCAAACTGGGCGCGCCAGTGGTTATGGTGCGCGTGGGTTGGTCTGACACCTTCGCAGAAGCGCTGAAGCAAGAAGTGGATCGCCCTTCTCCTGCGCCAGAAGGCGGCCTGCCGGCAGTTTGGTGGGAATTCCCCGAGCAGTTGGAAGTTACCGACAGCGACATTCAAGTGGTGAAACGCCAATGGGGTGCTTTCTACGGCACGGATCTGGAGCTGCAACTGCGCCGTCGCGGCATCACTACCATCGTGCTGGCCGGTATTTCGACCAACGTTGGCGTGGAATCCACCGCGCGTAACGCTTGGGAACAGGGCTTCTCGCTGGTAATCGCCGAAGATGCGTGCAGCGCCCACGACAATGACAACCACCAGTCCAGCGTGAAGAACATCTTCCCGCGCATCTCCCGCGTTCGTTCTACCGCCGAGATACTTGCCGCCCTGCCGCAGTAAGGTTAGTCTGGTCAGCATTGAAATTTCACGCCGCCTACGGGCGGCGTTTTCATTAAGGGATGCCAGCGAATGTATATCGGATTGCCACAGTGGAACCACAGCGCGTGGGGGAAAATCGGCCTGCGTGATTTAGCGGATTACGCCCGCTACTTCAATTGTGTCGAGGGTAATACCACCTTTTATGCTCTGCCGAAGCCTGAAATCGTGATGCGCTGGCGCGATATGACTCCCGAAGATTTTCGCTTCTGCTTCAAGTTCCCTTCCCTTATTAGCCACAAGGCCGCGCTGCGCGACTGCGAGGCGGATATTGCCGAGTTTTATCACGTGATAGAACCACTCGGCCCGCGCATTGGTCAATTATGGTTGCAGCTGCCGAGCGCCTTCGCCCCGCGTGACCTTGACCGGCTGTGGCAGTTTATGGATGCCTTGCCAAAAGGCTTTGATTACGGCGTGGAAGTTCGTCATCTGGATTTCTTCGCCAAGGGCGAAGATGAGCGCGCCCTGAATCAGGGTTTGCATCAGCGTGGGATCAGCCGGGTGATTTTAGACAGCCGCCCGGTGCATCACGCCAAGCCTCTTACCGAAGCCGTGCGCGAGGCACAGAGAAAGAAACCCGTGCTGCCGGTGCATGCGCTGGTCACCGCCGAGCGCCCGATTGTGCGTTTTATCGGCGGCGACGTGCTGGAAGAGAACCAGCGCTTCTTCAACGTTTGGGTGGAAAAACTCAAACAGTGGCAGGCCAATCAGCATCAGCCTTACTTGTTTATTCACACGCCAGATTGCAGCGACGCTCCCCAGCAGGCGCAGAAGCTGTGGCAGCAGTTACGCCTGACGCTGCCTGACCTGCCGCCCGCCCCAGACTGGCCGGAGCAGGACTCCTTGTTCTAAATCGCCGGGCGTGAGAGCTGTTCTATTAATGCGTTTTTTTATCGATTTGCGTTATTCATCAAGACACTGAAATGTTACCTCGTTATCATTGCCTCGAAAATTGTCAGTGGCTTCTGCGGATTATTTGCCTTAGTCCCCAAGCCAACTCTGTAATATCGAGGTTGTAAAATGATCAGCGCGTTATATGTCGTGCTCGCCGCAGTATTGCTGCTTAAATTGTCATTCGACGTGGTTCGTTTGCGCACGCAATACCGCATTTCCACCGGCGACGGCGGCTCCTATGAACTCCAGACCGCAATCCGGGTACACGGCAACGCCGTCGAATATCTACCGATTGGCTGCTTATTATTGGTCATGATGGAGATGAACGGGGCCGAAGCCTGGATGGTTCACGTCTGTGGATTGATGTTAATTGCCGGTCGTCTTTGTCATTACTATGGGTTAAAAAATCGGGAATTTGGTTGGCGTCGCAACGGCATGGCCGCCACCTATATCGCTTTACTCCTCATGGTAGGAGTGAATACCTTTTATCTACCCTGGTCGCAGTTTCTTAATATTCGCTGGTAGTGGTTTCTCGCCATAACGGATTTCCGTAGCCAGCATTTACGGGGAGGACCCCCAGCCTCCCCGCTCCGCCTCAGCAATACCTCGTTTTTACCGGTATCTGCCTCACGCGTACTCTGCTAAAATCTGCCCTCAAAATTACGCTCCCTCAATCTTTGGTCTGACTTCGTACTATGGCTAAGCAAGATACTCTTTTTTCTGCACCGATAGACAAACTCGGCGATTGGACATTTGATGAACGTGTCGCGGAAGTCTTCCCCGACATGATCCAACGCTCCGTTCCGGGTTATTCAAATATTATTTCGATGATTGGCATGCTGGCCGAACGCTTCGTGCAGCCTGACTCTCGCGTCTATGACCTTGGCTGCTCGTTAGGTGCCGCCACGCTGTCGATGCGCCGTAATATTAAAGTCGCGGGCTGCGAAATTATTGCTGTCGACAACTCCCCTGCCATGGTCGAACGGTGCCGCCGCCACATTGACGCCTTCCGCGCCGAGACGCCGGTCAAAGTGATTGAAGCCGACATCCTCGACGTCGAGCTGAGCAACGCCTCGATGGTAGTGCTCAACTTCACGCTACAATTCTTAGAGCCTGCGGATCGCCAGCGCCTGCTGAATCAGGTGTATCAGGGCATGCGCCCGGGCGCGGCGTTGGTGCTGTCCGAAAAATTCAGTTTCGAAGACCAAGACGTCGGCGAATTGCTGTTCAACATGCACCACGACTTCAAGCGCGCCAACGGCTATAGCGAGCTGGAAATCAGCCAAAAGCGCAGCATGCTGGAAAACGTCATGCTCACCGACTCGGTGGAAACCCACAAAGCACGCTTGAAGCAGGCCGGTTTCGAGCACTCAGAAGTGTGGTTCCAATGCTTTAACTTCGGCTCGCTGATTGCCCTGAAAGCGGGAGACGCCAAATGATTGAGTTTGGTGACTTCTACCAGCGCATCGCCAAAGGCCCGCTAAGCCCGTGGCTGAACACCCTGCCATCGCAGCTGACCGCGTGGCAAAAAGAGTCGCTGCACGGCAAATTCAAAATGTGGTTCAACGCGGTGGATCGCCTACCGTTGCTTCAGCCGGAAAAGCTCGATTTGCTGCATAGCGTGACGGCCAACATGCTGGAACCTCTGCCTCAGGGCCAGCGCGAAGGCATTGAAAACCTGCTACGCAACCTGATGCCATGGCGCAAAGGGCCGTTTTCCCTGTATGACGTGGAAATCGACACCGAATGGCGCTCTGACTGGAAGTGGGATCGCGTCTTGCCGCATATCTCCTCGCTGGCCGGTCGCACTATTCTCGACGTCGGCTGCGGCAGTGGCTATCACATGTGGCGCATGATTGGCGCGGGGGCACATCTGGCGGTGGGCATCGACCCTATGCAGCTGTTCCTCTGCCAGTTCGAAGCCGTGCGTAAATTGCTGGGCGGCGACCAGCGCGCTCATCTTCTGCCACTGGGTATTGAGCAGTTGCCGGAGCTGAACGCCTTCGACACCGTCTTCTCCATGGGCGTGCTGTACCACCGCCGCTCGCCGCTGGACCATTTATATCAGCTGAAAAACCAGTTGGTGAATGGTGGCGAACTGGTGCTGGAAACGCTGGTAGTTGAAGGTGATAGCCAGCAAGTGCTGGTGCCGGGTGACCGTTATGCCCAGATGAACAATATCTATTTCATCCCTTCCGCCGAGGCGTTGAAAGGCTGGTTGCTCAAGTGTGGATTTGTGAACGTGCGCATTGCCGATGTCAGCGTGACCACGCTGGACGAGCAGCGCCGTACGCCGTGGATGACCAGCGAATCTCTGGCTGAATTCCTTGATCCTAACGATCCCACCAAAACCATTGAAGGCTACCCGGCCCCAAGGCGCGCTCTGCTGATCGCCAACAAGCCTTAATTCAAAGGTGAAACAGGCCGAAAACGGCACATAGCAGGCATAAAAAATGGCGGAATTATCCGCCATTTTTGAATTTTGCATCATGCAGCACAGCTACATCGATCGCCTTGAGAAATCGTCATCCACTTCATTAATTGGAGTCTGGCTTATCCAGGTATGCTCGGTGTACACCACGATAGTGTCAGCCCGAGTGGGTGTCCCACAGGCGCGACAAATCAGCGATTTCACCGCCAAATCCATCGGTTTGGTTTTGCTCACCGTAAATCTGTCTGATCCACAGTTTTCGCAATAAATTTGCATATCCGGCATATTGTTGTGCATTAGGACTATGCCTATTGCAATCTCCAGCAAGTGAACATTCCATCCTATAAAGATAGCCAATGCCGCGAAGAATAGCGATAGCGCCAATCAGAAAACGCACTTAAAGATCTTATGGTTAAATTGTGCTTATGATTGAAAATTGATCGGGTGTGATTTCGGCTGGGGGGCATAGAGAAAGCAAACCTTAACTAGCAGGAACTTAGGATGTTATCAGCTGGATGGAATCCGCGGTTATCGTCGAGGCTTTACTGTATGGAAAATGATCTGCTTAATGGTTAGGAACTTGAGTTAGAAACCGCAAACGTAGGACTTTTTAATGTCCTAATGGCGAGATAAAAAGCCCCGCCAATTGATGGTTAAAGCGATTTTGATTTATTAATTTATGAAGAAGTTCGAATAAGCAGCGCGATCGCTGCGAGCAGCAGACAACAAACAAAGCCAATTAAAAATGTGTAGTAGAGTGGTTTGAGTCTATTTATCGCAGCGTAATTCTCACCTTCGACCGGGAAATTGTAGGCTTGGCTGTTCTTCTCGATAAAAAAGATCTTTTTTCTCTCTTTTAACCGTACAAAAAAATAGGTCATGAGTGGCGACCCCAAGTAACCCATGTTGCAATGCAATGAGTAAGGTGCGGGCAAACTATGCTTTTTTTGGAAGTCAGAAATCAAATTGTTGTATCTGCCTCTATTGATGAGATACAGCAGAGCGCTCACCAGCAGGCAAACCGAAGGGAGTATGATTAAGACCAAGATGGCAGACTTCACTTTTCAAATTCCCATGTATTCATAAATCGTATCCATTACAGAGTCACTGGCTTTAGCCCCAAGATAACCAGCAGCTATCGAACCAACAGCCGCACACACAACCGCGCCAGCTCCTGCTGTTGCTATTCCAATTGCAGCGCATACCCCTACTCCCGCGACGGAACCGACTGCACCCGCTCCGACACCAGTCAATGTTGATGCGCCAAATTTACCATACTCTTTGAAAGCTGTTTTTTTGCATTCACTTTCACGCCCCTTAGTACAAGCATTGACTACATCGTTAGTTGTGCCCGCAAAAGCAAAGCCTATGCCTATATAGCCACCTGATTTCAAAAATTTTGCTGCTTTAGCTGCATTCCCTACATAACTCGAATAGCCCGGTATTCCTCCGAGTCCCACGGTTGACCAATCATGCACTATGGAACGGCTGGAAAGATTCAACGCTCTACGCATGTCTTCATAAGGTTTAAATTTGACGGCATAGCGGCTTAAAGATTTCAATAAGGGTTTGTTCACTAGCTCTTTTAATTGATTGAAGAGTTGATTGCGTTCTACAAAAAATTGCTGACTTATTAGTGTTCCCTGAGTACGAAATTGGTTTTGGTAGGTGGTTTCAATCTTTTTGAGAGTATTTTCTATCTCTGAAAAGTATCTTTCGCCAACGTCCCCAATGGTACCGAAAACTTTATCACCCGCGGTAGTGAGTGCAGCAATAAGCCCGTAGTGTTTTTGCATAAAACTAGCGTCGTCAGAACTCACACCAACAAAAGCATTGTTAGTTTGTTGTTTTGCCTGCCGCAGAGCACTAAGCATGTGCATGGTTTGAGAAGAAGCAGGGTCCGCTACGATCACAATCTGCCCTGGATTCAGCCAAGGCGTATCTGAGTTATTTTGCATGAAAAGACGAGCAGCTTCTGAATTGCTGTCACGAAAAAGGAGCCTAGCCTGAAAATCAAGAGTACCAGGTTGTTGGATAACACAGTATGCAGGTGCCAGATTGCGCGACATTCCATTCCCTCCATTGAAACAATCATTGAGCTGATGAGTGGAAACTCGTTCCTTCCCATGGCATTTCTAGAACAACGTTAAGATATTGTAAATAAATCTAATGATTTAGGCAAAAAATGGCACCGACAAGATGGTGCTCTAACCCAAATTTTGGGCTAGTGACCGTGAGGCAATGCCAAGAATGATTCATTTTGATGATATGACCGCTCATTAAACAGGCAATAAAAAAGATGGAGCTGTTTTAACAGCACAAAAGCGATTTATATAAATAAAAAAAGCCCCGCCAATATGACGGGGCTTGGTACTTGCGCAGGGCGACGCAATAAGGACCGTTAGGCCCGGTTAAATCTGAGGTGCAAAGAGTTCGCCCTTCTCTTTGCACGGCAATCTTGGACTGTTACGCCGTGCGGGACATCTCGTCGCCAAATTCTAATGCCGTTTTCATCGCAGCCACGATATCGCCATCCACGCAGTAACGACTAAATTCGTCAAAATCGGTATCAGAACTCATGGTCACGCCCGCTTTGCGATAGCGCATTTGCGACGGAACCTGACGCCCGGCTGAGCTGTGCAGCTCGCTCAAACCGATGTCGATAAACTTCTGCAAGTTAGTCAGACGAACACCCGCACCGGCCATAATAATAGGACCGCGGCTTAGCTCGTTGAGTTCCCGAAGCATCGGTAATCCGACTTCAGCATTCTGTTGCTGGCCCGAAGTGAGAATGCGCGCCACGCCCAGTTGGGTGAGTTGCTCTAGCGCCACCTTCGGATTCAAACACATGTCGAAAGCGCGATGGAAAGTCACTGCCATGCTGCCGCACAGTGCCATCACTTCCCACATTTTTGGCATATCAATGTGGCCTTCTTCATCCAGAATGCCGACCACGACGCCGGGGAAACCGAGATCGCGAATACAGGCGACGTCGCTTTTCAGAACATTAAACTCACTCTGGCTGTAGCAAAAATCGCCGCCCCGCGGACGCACAATCGGATGTACGGGGATAGTGACCTGCTCTCTGGCCAGTTTTAACGTGCCGAAACTTGGCGTAACGCCACCGTCGGCCTGGCTAGCACACAACTCAACCCGGTCAGCGCCGGCCTGCTCTGCCGTTAACGCACAGTCCACGCTATAACAACACACTTCTAACTTAGTCATGTGATCTCTCCTGATTACGGCATCATGCTACAACACTTGTCTGTAGCGGGCCATGTCGCGTAGGCTTTAGCATGAGCACTCCCGCCCAATTGCCTGCTTTGGAAGGCTAACTATGACACTCAATTTTGATCAATGGGTAGACCGTAGTCACAGCGATAGCGTTAAGTGGAACAAATATAAAAATCAGGACGTCATTCCACTGTGGGTCGCAGATACTGACTTCGCTTCGCCACCTGAAGTGGTAGCTGAACTGCAACAGCGCGTCGCCGAAGGCGTTTTCGGCTACGGATTTACGCCCCCTGAATTGATCGAACTCTTTATTGAGCGCGCCACTAAGCGTTATCAATGGAATATTAAACCTGAATGGATTGTTTCCCTGCCCGGTCTGGTTTGCGGCCTGAATGTCGCGGTGCGTGCCACAGTGAACCACCATCAAACCAGCCTGCTGCCTTCACCTATCTACCCGCCTTTTATTCAGGCCGCAGGGTCGGAAGGCCGCCACTATAAAAGCATTCCGGTGAAAGAAGTTGACCAGCGCTGGGTAGCTGACTTTAGCTCTCCTGAGCTGAAAATGGACGGTGGCGAACGGCTGCTGATGCTGTGCAACCCTTACAACCCCGGCGGCACGGTCTATCGCCGCGATGAGTTGATGCAGCAACTGGCCTTTGCCCAACAGCATGACTTAGTGGTCTGTAGCGATGAAATTCACTGCGACCTGCTGCTCGACCCGCAGGCGAAGCATATTCCCTTTGCGTCGTTGAGCGAGGATGCCGCGCAGCGCAGCATCACGCTGATGTCGCCCTCGAAAACCTTCAATCTGGCCGGTCTTGGCGCGTCGATGGCGATTATCCCTAATGCCGAACTGCGCAGAAAGTTCGAGCAAACCGCCGAGGGCATCGTGCCGCACGTCAATATTTTAGCCTATGTTGCCGCCACTGCCGCTTACCAGCACGGCGACGCGTGGCTGGAGCAGCAGCTGGCTTACCTGCGCGGCAATCAGCAGCTCGCGACACAAAGGATCAACGCCATGCCGGGCCTGCGGATGTTGCCGATTGAAGGCACCTATCTTGGCTGGATTGATGCCTCCGCCCTGCCGCTGGATAATCCGTATCGCTTCTTTGTGGATGCTGGGGTGGGCTTTACTTCAGGGCTGGCTTTTGGCGCGCCTAAGTTCGTGCGCATTAATCTGGGCTGCCAGCGCGCTTTGCTGGAGAAGGCGCTGGTGAGAATGGAGCAGGCGCTGGCAACCTTAAACGGCTAGAACTTACTCTCTTTCGCTGGCGACGATATCCCGCAGGCTGTGCGGATGAAACTTGATGGTCACCGTGCCATCAGTGATAGCAAGCGTCGGGTTCGGCAAACGCTCGTGCTCCCCTTTTGGCGAACTCTGTTTCAGTTTAATGCCCGGTGCGGTCAGTGCTTCATCGGCCAGCTCAGCCAGCGCCCGGGCATAGAAACCCTCTTCGCCGCCACTCAAGACAATTTCAATATGCTCCCAGCCTTCGTGCGGGTAGCGCTTCTCGCCCGGATAAGGCAGTTCAATCAAATCAATGCTCAGCGGCCCGACTTCCAGCGGCTGGTTCAGGGAATAGAGGCAGATTGGTCGGCCATTAATCTCAGTTTCATTGAGCAGCGACGCGCACTGTTCAAAGCCTTTTCGCCAGCGCTCCGCCGTGGTGTTTTGGTGGCAGCGCAATGAAATATGATCAGCATGATAAGCCGACAAATCGAGCTGTAACTTCTCCGCAAAGGCGCTGAGCGCGGCAACAAAACGCGGCATGTCGGCCACTAAATCATCAAGGTCGGCGACATCTTTCATGTTCAGCATGGTAGCTATTTCCTTAAAGTTAATCTCTGTCGGCGGCTAATTTACACAGGGTTTCATGCCGTTGCCAGATACGTCCCGCATTCTGCGCGATTGCTGTGCTGCAAACGTGCGCCAATACTGACGCAGCGGGGCTTATATGATATAAACACGCATCATTTTTGGTTCATCTGCGTTAGGTGAACAGCAAACCATCAAACTCCTACCCAGATTCATCTGCACGGATGAAGGGTATTGATTCAAAAGGTAACTCGGTGAATATACAGGCTCTACTTTCAGATAAAGTCAGTCAGGCGTTGACTGCGGCAGGCGCGCCTGCTGATAGCGAAGCGCAAGTCCGTCAGTCTGCCAAAGCGCAATTTGGTGACTATCAGGCGAATGGCGTGATGTCCGTGGCGAAAAAGCTGGGCATGGCCCCACGACAACTGGCAGAGAAAGTGGTTGAGCTGTTAGACCTGAGCGGAATTGCTTCTAAAGTTGAGATTGCCGGTCCGGGCTTTATCAATATCTTCCTCGACCGCGCCTTTGTGGCCGCCAACGCCGACAACGCGCTGCAACATGCCAAACTCGGTATCTCCCCGGTTGAGCCGCAAACCATTGTTATCGATTACTCTGCGCCGAACGTGGCGAAAGAGATGCACGTTGGTCACGTGCGTTCCACCATCATTGGCGACGCCGCCGCGCGTACCAACGAATTCCTCGGCCACAAAGTGATCCGCGCCAACCACGTCGGCGACTGGGGCACCCAGTTCGGCATGCTGATTGCCTATCTGGAAAAAGTGCAGAACGAAAACGCCGGTGAGATGAAGCTTTCCGACCTCGAAGAGTTCTATCGCGCGGCGAAAAAGAACTATGACGAAGACGAAGAGTTCGCCGTTCGTGCGCGTAACTACGTGGTCAAGCTGCAAGGTGGCGACGAATATTGCCGCCAGATGTGGCGCAAGCTGGTTGATGTCACCATGGCACAAAACCAGATAACCTATGACCGTCTGAATGTCACCCTGACCCGCGACGACGTCATGGGCGAAAGCCTGTACAACGACATGCTGCCGGGCATCGTGTCTGACCTGCAAGAGAAAGGTCTGGCGGTGGATAGCGAAGGCGCTGTGGTGGTTTATCTCGACGAATATAAGAACAAAGAAGGTGAGCCTATGGGCGTCATCATCCGTAAGAAGGATGGCGGCTACCTGTACACCACCACGGATATCGCCTGTGCGAAATACCGTTACGAAACCCTTGGCGCAGACCGCGTGCTTTACTACATCGACTCCCGCCAGCACCAGCACCTGATGCAGGCTTGGACCATCGTGCGTAAAGCTGGGTATGTGCCAGAGTCAGTGCCGTTAGAGCACCATATGTTCGGCATGATGCTGGGCAAAGACGGCAAGCCGTTCAAAACTCGTGCTGGCGGCACCATTAAGCTGTCTGAACTGCTGGATGAAGCTATTGAGCGCGCGCGCAAGCTGATCACCGAGAAGAACCCAGAGCTGGGCGGCGATGAACTGGAAAATCTGGTTAACGCCGTGGGTATCGGCGCCATCAAATACGCTGACCTGTCGAAAAGCCGCACCACCGACTACATCTTCGACTGGGACAACATGCTGGCCTTCGAAGGCAATACCGCGCCTTATATGCAGTATGCCTACACCCGCGTGGCGTCTATCTTCAAGCGTGCGGATATCGACGTTAACAGCCTGACTCAGCCGATTGTTATCAGCGAAGAGCGCGAAGCCCTGCTGGCCACTCGCCTGCTGCAATTCGAAGAAGTGCTGACCACCGTGGCGCGCGAAGGCACGCCGCACACCATGTGTGCTTACCTGTACGACGTGGCTGGCCTATTCTCTAGCTTCTACGAGCACTGCCCAATCCTTAACGCTGCCGACGAAACCAGCCGTCAAAGCCGCCTGAAACTGGCTCTGCTGACCCAAAGAACGCTGAAAACCGGTCTGGATACCTTGGGTATTGAAACCGTAGAACGCATGTAATTCTCGCGTTTTCAACGCCATAAAAAAGGCCAGCATCTGATGCTGGCCTTTTTGTTATTGCTTGATTATTGGCGGGCTAGAAAATCAATCCAGACGGCGGGCGAACTCTTTGACGCGGAAGCCCAACAGCCCCAGCACGCCGAAGTAGGCAATCACCCCGACCACGACCACTGCCATCAGGCGCGCCAGTCGATAAGCCATGCCGCCAACGTCCCACGCGGGCATCACGTACATCATGCCAAGCAGCGCGGCAGACATTGCCAGTACCGCCACAAACAGTTTGATCAGGAAGATGCGCCAACCCGGCTGTGGCTGGAAGATATCCTGTTTGCGCAGCTGCCAGTAGAGCAGCGCGGCGTTGAGGCAGGCAGCCAGACCAATCGACAGCGACAGACCGGCGTGCTTCAGCGGGCCGATAAACGCCAAGTTCATCACCTGAGTCATCGCCAGCGTGATAATGGCAATCTTCACCGGTGTCTTAATATCCTGACGCGAATAGAAGCCCGGAGCCAGCACCTTGACCACAATCAAACCCATCAGGCCAACGGAATAAGCAATCAGGGCGCGCTGGGTCATAGAAGCATCGAAGGCGGTGAATTTGCCATATTGGAACAGTGCCACGGTCAGAGGTTTCGCCAGAATGCCCAGCGCCACCGAGCTTGGCAGCGTCAGCAAGAAGCAGAGGCGCAGGCCCCAGTCCATCAGGCGGTTGTACTGCAAATGGTTGCCGCTGGAGAAGCTGCGAGCCAGCGAAGGCAGCAGGATAGTCCCCAGCGCCACGCCCAGCACGCCGGACGGAAACTCCATCAGGCGGTCAGCGTAATACATCCACGACACTGAGCCAGACACCAAGAATGAGGCAAAAATGGTGTTGATGATCAGCGAGATTTGGCTGACGGAAACCCCGAGAATGGCGGGTCCCATTTGGCGCATAACGCGCCAGACACCGGCATCTTTCAGGTTCAGGCGCGGCAACACCAGCATGCCGATTTTCTTCAAGTGCGGCAGTTGGTAACCCAGTTGCAACAGGCCCCCGGCCACCACCGCCCACGCCAGCGCTAAAATCGGTGGGTGGAAGTAAGGCGCGGCAAACAGCGCGAAGCCAATCATGCTGACGTTAAGGAAGGTGGGCGCAAACGCCGGAATGGAAAAACGGTTCCAAGTATTGAGTATCGCCCCGACCAACGACGCCAGCGAGATAAGCAGAATATAGGGGAAAGTGATGCGCAGCAGCGCGCTGGTTAAGGCAAATTTGTCTGGAGAATCAACAAAGCCCGGCGCGGTGACGTAGATAACCCAAGGCGCGGCAATCATCCCCAGCACGGTGACCACCGCCAAGACCAGCGTCAACAGGCCAGAAACATAGGCGATAAAAGTGCGAGTGGCTTCTTCACCCTGCTGCGTTTTATACTCGGCAAGGATTGGCACGAAAGCCTGTGAAAACGCGCCCTCGGCAAAGATACGGCGCAATAAGTTAGGAAGTTTAAATGCCACAAAGAAGGCATCCGTCACCATTCCTGCCCCAAACACCCGCGCGACAATGGCGTCGCGAGCAAAACCTAATACACGGGAAAACATCGTCATCGAACTGACGGCGGCCAAAGATTTCAGTAGATTCATATCAATTTTCTTATTTGCCAGCGGCTAAACAGCCACGCCTGCGGCAGCAGGCGTGGGAGGCAAGAACTGGCAGAGCTCTAACGTGCGCCATAGTCTACGCATCCGAAACGCAATAGCTACTGGCAGTTGTTATATAATATTACCCGCCGGTCACTAAATAGTGACAACGTCACCTTCTAACATCTGTTCAATCAGCCGTTGGGCATAAATCCCCTGCTCGCCGCTGGTGTTCGGCGCGGTATGATTGGCGATACTTTCAATGAAGTGGTGAATTGCCCCTTCGAACCCGCGCTGGGCCAGCGTGGTCTGCCAACCGGCGACCGGCAGTTGAGTCAGCAGGTCGTTCTTCTCTTCCTGCCACTGTTTCATATCCGCCAGCTGATAGACCGCGCCCTCGGTCACCGCCTGCACAGTTTCACGCGAACTGCCCGCCCGGCGGTGCATCGAGGTGGTGACGATGCTGCCGTTACAATTGAAATGGTGCTCGGCGTAAATCATCTGCTGCTCGGCGTTGGCCGTGATCTGGCCGCTGAGCAACTTGGCGTCACCGCCCGCCAGCCATAGCGCGGTGTCCACCACGTGCAGGTAATCATCCAGCAGTGTGAAGCGCAGATTGTGCCCCACGCTGTCGGAACGGTGTTTATCCATGCGCAGCGAGGCCGCGGGCTGCTGCTGTAACTGCTGATGCAGCTGGCGGTAGCGCGGCGCAAAGCGGCGGTTGAACCCTACCATCAGGCTTTTGCCGCTTTTCTCAGCCAGTTCAATCAGTTGCTCGGCCTGATCTAGCTCGGCCGCCAGTGGCTTATCCACGTAGACATGCACCCCGACCTTGAGCAGCTGGCTGACCACTTCGAAGTGGCTAGCCGTGCTGCTGTGCACAAATACCGCGTCACTCTGCGCCGCCAGTTCGTCCAACCGCGAAAAACAGTTCATGCGATAGCTGTCGCAAACCGCCTGCGCTTTTTGCTGATTCGGCGAGAAGCCGCCCACTAGCGTCCATTGTTCTGCATGGCTGAGGATCGGCAGATACGCTTTCTGCGCTATGCCACCTAACCCCACCACGCCAATACGTAATTTTGTCACCGCGCGACTCCTAGTCTGCCAAGCGTTCGAGTAAATGTTCAAGGCGCTGTTTTAACTCCGCCACTTCGCTTTCCAGCGCGGCAACGCGTTCTTCCAGTGCTGAACTGTCGGCAACTGAAGCACTCAAAGTCTCATCTTCACTAGCCAATGCCACGTGACTCACTTCGCCGCTGAACAGGTGCATGTAGCGGCTTTCACGTTTGCCCGGCTCACGCGCCAGACGCACGCAGAACGGGCCATCTTCGCGCTGGCTGAGTGCAGTCAGGGTTTGCTCAACTTCGCTGACATCGGCGAAATCATGCAGGCGGTTGGTACGGGTACGCAGCTCACCCGGCGTCTGTGCGCCGCGTAGCAGCAGAGTGGTGACCACGGCCACTTCCTGCGGAGAGAACTTCAAATTGCCGAACTCGGAGTTACAGAAGCGGTGCTCGTACTTCATGGTGCGGCTGCCGCTGAGGGTGCGGATGATGTGCTTACGCAGCAGTAAATCCAGCGTTTGCTGCACGTCGCTTTCGCTCAGTTCCATCACCGGCTCGCGGTTGGTTTTCTGATTACAGGCGGTGGTCAGGCCGTTGAGCGACATGGGATATTGTTCTGGCGTCGTCAGCTGTTTTTCCAGCAAACAGCCCACCACGCGGGCCTCTTTGGCACTTAATTCATGTTTCATGCTGCTTCCTTAACGTGACGCGGTCCAATCCTGATAGGTCAAAGCAGTGAGGATGTGATCCTGCCATTTGCCGTCGATCAAGAGATAATCTTTCGCATAACCTTCTCGCTCAAAGCCGAGGCGATGCAGCAACGCGCCGCTGCGCTGGTTGTGCGGCATGTAGTTAGCCATGATGCGGTGCATCTTTTGCTGGCGCTGCATGTAGCGGATCAGCGATTGCAGCGCTTCAAACATCAGCCCTTGGCCCTGCCATTTCTCACCCAACGAGTATCCGAGAAAACAGGCGTGGAATGAGCCGCGCAGCACATTGCTAAAGTTCGCCACGCCCTGCACGTGGTTTTCATCAGGGTCTAACAGGATGAAATAGTAGGCATTTCCCTGCTTTTGCATCTCGGTTATCAGCCCAAGACGCGCCTGCCAGCCGGAAGGATAACAGTGGCTTTCATCACGCACCGGCTCCCAAGGTTTGAGGAACGCGCGGTTCTCAACATAGTAATCAGCCATACGGTGCGCGTCGCGCTCGTGAACTAAACGCAATACCATTCGGTCAGTGGTAAGCCGCACTCTTGGTGTGGCAGATTTATAGCCAAACATCCCTTCCCTCCACAGTCCGCATGGGTCGATAAGAAGTATTGATAGGAAACCATAAGCCGGATGAATAATCCGCCGATTAAACGTCAATTCTGCCAGTCTGAGCGCGGCTTGACGATAAAAAAATATTATCTATAGCACCCTATCTAATTGCCCGTTTGAGGTTCAGAATTGAACCTAGTTCCTCCCCCCTCATAGCACCTGTCGGATCGGGTGCCAATAACCTTTCAGGTGAAGCATGTCATTGGTCTCGCAAGCTCGGAGCTTGGGTAAATACTTCCTATTATTAGATAATGCACTGGTTATTCTAGGCTTCTTTTTAGTATTCCCCCTGATTTCGATTCGCTTTGTCGACCAGCTTGGCTGGGCCGCGATGGCCGTCGGGTTAGCACTGGGCGTCCGCCAATTGACCCAACAGGGGCTAGGCATCTTTGGCGGCGCGATTGCCGACCGCTTTGGTGCCAAACCGATGATTGTCACCGGCATGCTGCTGCGCGCCTCGGGTTTCGCCACCATGGCGATGGCCGACGCACCGTGGATCTTGGTCTGCTCCTGCATCTTATCCGGCCTCGGCGGCACATTGTTTGATCCACCGCGCACCGCGCTGGTGATTAAACTCACCCGTCCTCATGAGCGTAGTCGCTTTTACTCTTTATTGATGATGCAAGACAGCGCCGGTGCCGTTATTGGGGCCTTGATCGGCAGTTGGCTGTTGCAGTACGACTTCCATTACGTCTGCTGGGCCGGGGCCGCGGTGTTTGTGCTGGCGGCGATTTGTAACGCCTGGCTGCTGCCCGCCTACCGGATTTCCACCATGCGTACCCCAATGCGTGAAGGCATGATGCGCGTGCTGCGCGACCGCCGCTTTGTGGCCTACGTGCTGACCCTGACCGGCTATTACATGCTGACCGTGCAGGTAATGTTAATGCTACCGATTGCGGTCAATGACATTGCGGGCAGCCCGTCGGCGGTGAAATGGATGTACGCCATTGAGGCCGTGCTGTCGCTGACCCTGCTGTACCCGATTGCGCGCTGGAGCGAAAAACGTTTTCGCCTCGAGCAGCGTTTGATGTTCGGCCTGCTGATCATGACCTTCAGCCTGCTCCCGGTCGGCATGGTGACTTCTATTAACCCGTTGCTGATGCTGATTGGCTTTTTCTACATTGGCTCGATCATTGCAGAACCAGCGCGCGAAACGCTGGGTGCTTCGCTGGCCGACGCACGCGCACGTGGCAGCTATATGGGCTTCAGCCGTTTAGGTTTGGCTCTCGGCGGCGTGATTGGCTATACCGGCGGTGGCTGGATGTATGACACCGGCCGCGCACTCGAGCTGCCTCAGTTACCTTGGTTCTTACTGGCAATTGTCGGCCTGATCACCCTCACCGGACTCTACTGGCAGTTCAATCTGCGACGCATTGAACCGGCGATGCTCAGCGGTAACTGACTGTGATTAAACGCCGCTCTCACCCGAGAGCGGTTTGATCTCCCTCTATTCTTTACCCATACTCCTTAATGGCGTCACACACGGCTGGCCTTTTTGCTGTTCCTTGTAGGCCCGCCACGGATTAAAGGAGTACCGCACTATGAAACTCTACATTTACGAACATTGCCCCTTCTGTGTTAAAGCCCGAATGATCTTCGGGCTGAAAAACATACCGATTGAAATCAAAGCATTAGCCAATGACGATGAAAAGACCCCGATTTCAATGGTGGGTAAGAAAGTCCTGCCTATCCTGCAAAAACAGGATGGCAGCTTTATGCCAGAGAGCATGGATATCGTGCACTTCATTGATAAGAGCGACGGCAAGCCGCTGCTGACCGGGGCGACCAACCCGAAGATTGCCGCCTGGCTGCGTCAGGTGTCTGAATACACTTCCAAGCTGCTTTTGCCGCGCTTTGTGCAGGCCCCGCTGGAGGAGTTTGCCACCCCAGAAGCTAAGAAGTATTTCACTGAGAAAAAGCAGGCGTCGATTGGCGACTTCAAAGAGCACCTTCAGCACTCTGAAGGTCTGGTGAAAAAAATCAGCCATGACCTGCGCGCGCTGGATGAGCTGATCCAAGAGCCTAACGCGGTAAATGGCGAACTGTCGGAAGATGACTTCAGCCTGTGGCCGCTGCTGCGTTCGCTGTCGATTGTCAAAGGCGTGGTGCTGCCTTCCCGCGTGCAGGCTTATCGCGACAATATGGCCAAACAGACACAGGTCAATCTGTTTACCAGTCTGGCGATTTAGTCGCCTTGGCAGCCGGAGCCTCTTCCGGCTGCTGTTCCTCCGCCTCTTCTACTGCACGATTTGGACTTTTAATCTGTGCGCCAAGCACTTAGGCTAATCAGCGTTGTCTGATAGGCATCGCCATGTAAATAGCCCATGCTGCGATGGCTTTAGGCTGTTCACGCGGTATTACGCACAGAGGATAAGATGAGAAAGCTATTTTTAGGGGCAGCTGCCCTGCTGTTCGCCGGCCTGCTTGCCGGATGTAACCAGCTCACGCAGTACACGCTTAGTGAGCAGCAAGTGAATGAATATTTGCAAAAACATAATGATTTCCAGAAACAGTTAGGCGTTCCGGGACTGGTCGATGCAAAAATTACCCTGACCAATCTCAGCAGCCAAATTGGCCGCGCCGAGCCGGGCAAAGTGACGCTGACGGGCAACGCCAGCGTGGATGTCACCTCGCTGTTCGGCCCGCAAAAAGCTGACATGACGCTGACCCTTAAAGCACAGCCTAGCTTTGATAAAGCACAGGGTGCTATCTATCTGAAAGATATGGAAGTGGTGGATTACACCATCCAGCCAGAGAAGATGCAGTCGGTGATGAAAGGCTTGATGCCTTACCTCAACCAGTCGCTGAAATCCTACTTTGACCAGAAGCCAGCCTATGTGCTGAATGGCGATAAGAGCAAGGGTGAAGCGATGGCCAAGAAACTGGCCAAAGGCATTGAAGTGAAACCGGGCGAGTTGGTTATCCCTTTCACTGATTAAACAGATTTAATGCCATAAAAAAGCCCGGCTGAGTGGCAACACTCGCCGGGCTTTTGCATTTTTAGCGTTTAGACTTCAACCCACTACGGGCCGATCACTGCTCGTCGTCGTCTTCATTCTCGATGTCGGACGCCGCCAACTCTTCCAGTTCGTCGCGCATGGCTTGCAGCGCTTCACGGCTGATTTCCGACAGCGTGCGGTAGAAGCCGCTGGTCGCGTGGGCTTCGACTTTGCCCAAGAACTTGCCGCACCATGGGAACAGATAGTCGTCAAACAGCGCGGTCTGCGCACCCACTTCGTCCTCGGCGGACTGGTCTTCCAGCCAAGACGCGGCCAGCAGCATGGAGCCGAAGCTGTCTGCCGGATTCTCGCCCAAAGGCATGCCGCGCTGTTGCAGGAAAGCACGCACGTCCTGCTCAGTCGCGCCTTCAACGTAGTCGCTGCGATAAGGCGACACCGCGCGGTTTTCACCGACGAACAGATGGTCGTACTCGGCGGCCAGCGCCTGTGGGTCCGCGCTTTCACGCAGACGGGTCAGCAAGGCGTCCTGCTCCAGCGGCCAGTGCTCTTGCAGCTTGCCCTTTTGAATCAAATCAAACAGCGGAGCCAGCACCGGGTCTTGCGGCGAGCGGTTAAACAACGAGCCGAGTACGCGGCAAACAATCGAAAATTCATTCATAGCGGCAACCTGTTAAGCCAAAGGTAAAAGTGAAAGCGAGCAAAGGGCGTGACAATGTCACAGATCCTTTAATTCAGCAATGGGCTGACGACCGCGCTTTTCGAGAAAATCGAGGAAACGGCGCGGGCTAACGTTAAGGATACGATCTTCTGGGAAATCCACCTCACGCAGAATTCGCTCGCACTGCTCGAAGCCGCCCAGCGAGTAGGCAATGTGCGAGTCTGAACCCAGCGCCAGCCAGCCGCCCGCCTCTTTCACCGCCTGCGCAATAGCGCGACAGTTTGGCTCACTGCCTGCCCGCGAGTGGGTAAAGGAAGAGTTATTCAGCTCCAGCGCCACATTGTATTTCGCGGCGGCGGCGGCAATCGCCGGGATGTCTACCGGATAGCGCGGGTTGCCCGGATGGCTGATGATATGCACTTCGCCACCAGCCATGGCGGCAATCATCGCCGCCGTGTGGGTCTCTTTGTCAGAAGGCGGCATCACCGGCTCGTGGAAACCGGCGATGATCACGTCAATGGCGGTCAGCATTGGGCCGGTGCAGTCGATGTCACCGTCAATATTCTTAATGTTGGATTCAATGCCGCGCAGAATACCGACGCCATTCACAAGTCGCGGCCACACCTGCATATTCATAAAGTGCCAGTAGTGCGGCGCATCGGCCATGTCCGGGCCGTGGTCGGTGATAGCAAACAGCTTGATGCCCTTTTCTATGGCTTCATCAATATAGTCATGCAAGGTGCTGTAGGCATGGGTGCTGGCAACGGTATGCATGTGTAAATCAACGGGATACGGCATGTTAACTCCTCACAATGAACCATCAGGGCGGCGATGTTCGCCATGATGGACTAACGGGTGGCTGAAGATTTGAGTCTGGTGCGTGACGGCAATCAGTATCCGCGCTGCAAATCCACCAGCCCGGTCGGCGTTCGCCCTTCTTCAAGCGCCAAAATATTGGCAACAATATTGTCCATCGCCTGCTCGGGTAAGGTGTTGGCGGCGATGTGAGGCGTGATGCTAACACGCGGATGTGACCAAAATGGGTGCATGCCCGGCAAAGGTTCCTCAACAAATACGTCGAGGGTGGCGGCGGCAATTAGGCCCGCGTCGAGGGCGCGCAGCAGGTCACCTTCCACCAGATGCATTCCGCGAGCAATATTAATCAAATATGCCTGCGGACGTAACTTGGCAAACAGGTTTTTGTTCAAGATACCGGCGGTCTGCGGCGTGTTCGGCAGCAGGTTGATCAGCAGTTTACAGCCGCTGGCGAACTCATCCAGCTGCTCATCTCCCGCGAAGCTCTGCACCCCGGCGATGTTTTTTGGGCTACGGCTCCAGCTGCGCACGTGGAAGTTCAACTCCACCAGCTTCTCAGCCACGCTTTGGCCTAACACGCCCGCCCCCAGAATGCCGATGGTGAAGCTCTGATGCTCGTGGGGAGCCAACGGACGCCACTGCTTCTGCTGCTGGAATAGCTGGTATTCGTCCATTCGGCGGAAATAACGCAGCACGGCGGCCAGCGTGTACTCCTGCATTTGCAGCGACATGCCGGTATCTTCCAAACGCATCAATGGCACGCCCGCAGGCAACGTGCCCGGATTGCGCTGCTCTTGCATCATTATGGCATCCACACCGGCACCGAGGGCAAAGATGCCTTTGAGCTGCGTGCGCGGGGCCAGCATTTCATGAGGGGGTTGCCAGACCAGAGCATAATCTGCGGGTTGGTCGTCGCCACGCGTCCAGGTGCGAACCTTGGCCTGTGGCAATCTTTTACTTATTCCGTCAATCCATTGTTTCGAGTCAAATGTAGGGTGGTAAAAAATTATATTCATCATGGTTGCCTCCTAAGCCCTGATAGATTTCCCCGAATATCATCAGGATGCAACCCATAGACACAAAAAAGAACAGGCCCCGATAATCGGAGCCTGTTGGGCATCTATTGATTTGATGAATTATGACTGCAAATTACACCGGAACGCGTTGGATCAGGCGGCGCAACAGTGGGATCAGTACAATCAGCACCACACCAGTGGCCACTGAGCCCCAACCCAATGCGCTAAACACTGAACTGTAACCCGGATTGGTCAGCGCCGCCGTGCTGCCGGTGTTTTCTGGCATCAGACCAGAGACGTAGCTTGCCAGCACCGAGGCAACGCCGGTGACCATCATCCAGCAGCCCATCATCACGCCCTGATAGCGCGCCGGAGCCAGTTTACCAATCATGGCGTAGCCGATTGGCGAGATTAGCAGCTCACCGATGCTTTGCAGGATGTAGCTGATAACAATCCATTTAAAGGCCACCAGACCGTCGCCGCCCGCCAGACTGATACCCCAAGGCAGAACCAGCATGCCCAGACCGATACAGAACAGAGAAGCGGAGAATTGCAGCGGAATGTCGAGGTTCCAGCCGCGCTGGCGCAGCTTTTTGAACCACAGCGCCATCAACGGGCCGCCGACCACAATCACCACGGTATTAATGTCTTGGATCCACTGAGGTGCCACTTGGAAGCCATAAACATTCAGGTTGATGTTGTTCTCGGAGAACAGCATCAGGCCCATTGGCGCCAACTGATAGAGGGTCCAGAACACCAGCGAGCCGAGGGCCAGAATCAGGTAAGCCTTCATGCGGCGGCGTTCATCATGTTCGCGATGACGGAAAGTCAGCAAGGCCATAGCGGCAAAGATGATAATGCCCAGCACCACCACGAAGTAGCTGCTGAACTCGGCATGAGTCAGCAACACGCGGATAATCGGTACCAAGACTACCAGTACGGCCAAGCCAATCACCATGCGGCGCATAAACACGCTGCGGCTCACTTCGCGCAGCGGCGTGCTGATGTCGGCCAGAATGCGCCAGTAATAGAGGGTGACGATGATAGCCAGCACGTTGCCCAAGGTAGCGAACAGGAACAGCGACTTATAGCTTTCAGTCAGCTGGTAGTAACCCGCGACGGCGAAACCGATGAAGAAACCGAGGTTCATCCCGGCGTAGTTCCACAGGAACGCGGACTCGCGGCGGTCATCTTCTGGCGCAAAGCGCTGAGTCAACATCATGTTCAGGCAGGTGACGTTCAGCCCGCTGCCGGTCAGGAACATCGCCAGTCCCCAGTACAGCCCTTCTACCCCTTCCATGGCAATCAGGCCGCAGCCGAAGACTTGCAGCACCATGCCCAACACGAACAGGTTACGGTTACTCAGGTAGCGGCCGCCGAGGTAGCCACCAAACATGTGCAAACCATAGTTGAATGCGCCGAACACGCCCATGATGGCGTTGGCGTTGCCTTCGCTAAAGCCAAGGCGTTTTGTGGCGTACAGCACCAGCGTGGAATACAGCACGGCAAAGCCAAGCGTGGCAAAGGTCTGGATGAAGAATAAAGCCCCCGAGCCCGCCGGTATCTTTGACCGGTGAGGCTGCTGCGGCGACGCCGCGTTTTCTAACTGACTCAAATTTGACCCCGTCTTACAAAAAATGTACTGAATGTACTGATAGAAGTTAGATCTGCCAGAACCCTCATACTGCTGGTTTTTATATGGCAATAACCGAATAGGGGCGTTGTTATACTCCCGTCACCGCGTTTTTTCCCAACATAATTTTGTTATTTAGTTCGTCTTAAAATCGTTTGCCTGATAATTGTTCTTTTTCCAAGCATCGCTAATAACCCACCTGAGATCATAAGCAAGATTAATAGTCAGGCGTCTTGCTGCTTCGTAACGCCATTTTTGCTCTGTAAATCAGCAAATTGCTCTAACTTTGAGTAAACGATCTCTTTCCTGCAAAAGAGTGTTGACGCTGAGGGCGCTTTTCCCTACATTAGCGCCGGTCAGCAGCGCTACGGCGTTG
>NZ_JMPJ01000052.1 GCF_000735345.1 Ewingella americana ATCC 33852
CAGGCTGCCCGAAGGGCGAGGGCCATGGAGGGCCCGAGTGCACCCCTGAGCACCGTTCTCACAGCGTACTCTCCCCCGCCTTTGCCTTTTTCACCTCTTCCGCCCTCTATCCCCCAGTCGCGCAAACTGCAAAATAGAGCTGGCCACCACCTGATTCTTCCCCTGATGCTTGGCTTTATATAAAGCTTCATCCGCCAGTTTTATCGCTTTGCGGATCTGCATCCCCGGCAGATAGAGTGACACGCCAACCGAGGCGGTAACCTTCAGCTCGCTGCCATCTTCCAGAATCATTTGGCTCTGTTCGATCTCCTGACGCAGGCGCTCGGCAATCGCCATCACCGCCTCCGGCTGATAAGCGCCGGTGATCACCAGAAACTCCTCGCCACCGTAACGCCCGGCAAAGTCTTTACTGCGAGTGACATTGCGCAGCACGCGCCCGACGTCGCTCAGCACCCTATCGCCAATCAAATGGCCGTGAGTGTCATTCACCCGCTTAAAATTGTCGATATCAATGATGATCAGCCCGCAGCTCTGGCGATGGGTCTGCTGAATGGAGAGGCGGTAATCCAAACTGGCGCGGTTGCTGATTTGCGTCAGGGGGTCGGTGGCGGCCTTCACCCGGATGGCGAACACCTTCTTCATGTAGATTTCTTTAAAATTCAGCGCGTGATAACACAAAATCATGCAGCCTGCGGCGAGCAGTTGATAGAGCACCAGCGTGGCCCACGGCACCACCATGCCGTAAAGGCTCGACACCAGCGCAATGCGCGCCAGCCCCACCAGCAGCAGGGTGATGTAAAACACCCGATGCCTGCGCTGACGCCAAACGCGGAATAAAAACAGCCCGAGCATGATGCAGCCAATCAGCAGATTATTGATCGAATAGCCGCCTTTGAGCACAAACAGCAGCACGTAACACGATAGCCCGCTGAGCCAACCGCCAAAAAACGTTACCAAGATCATCGGCAGCATTTCGAAGCTGTAATAGACGTTATCGTTGAGCATCAGCCGGTCTTGGGAAAGAAATAGCGCGGCGACACCGGCAATCAGGCCAAAAGCGATGCGTTTCCAGATATCGCCATTGGAAGTGAAAGGCTCGCTGCGACTGAGAATAAAATAGCTGACGGAGAGCGTGGCGTAAGTGACGCAAACATCAGCATATAATTTCCCTAAAGAGGTAAAATCGGGCATGGGGAGTAGCGGTTCCTGAATAATAAATCCAGATAAATAAGGACTTATCTTGAATATAGATGAACTCTTAGCTTGCTGATATCCCCCCAAGGAAATTATGTCGATAGCGGCACTTTTCTCACAAAAAATAGGCGGATACTATCCAGCTTGTCACCCGCCTTGTCCTTGATTTGCATCTATAACTGTTACAGAAAAAGAGCGTATCTTTATTGCTTAGCCGATGACGGGGTTGTTTCCCGCCTTAATATCCTCATCGCCATGGACGCCTGCTGTTATGCATACTTCTGCCAATCGCCCTCTTCGCCTGTTTAGCGCCTTAAAAGACGCCTGCTTCAATGAGAAATACACGCCCCAGCGTCTGCTAAAAGACGCCATTGCCGGGGTCACCGTCGGCATCATCGCCATTCCTCTGGCTATGGCGCTGGCCATCGGCAGCGGCGTGCCTCCGCAAAACGGACTTTATACCGCCGCCGTCGCCGGGATCATTATTGCCATCTGCGGCGGCTCGCGGTTTAGCGTCTCCGGGCCAACGGCGGCCTTTGTGGTGATCCTCTACCCGGTTTCTCAGCAATATGGCTTATCCGGCCTGCTGCTGGCGACGTTGATGTCCGGGCTGATGTTGGTGCTAATGGGCGTGCTGCGCCTTGGGCGGCTGATTGAATATATTCCGCTGCCGGTGACGCTGGGCTTTACCTCGGGGATTGGTATCACCATCGCCACCATGCAGATTAAGGACTTTTTCGGCCTTAGCGTGGAAGCCATGCCGGAACACTATCTCAGCAAGCTGCTGGTGCTGGTTCAGGCGATGCCGACGCTGGACATAGGTGACGCCGCGATTGGCGTCGTGACGCTGGCGGTGCTGATTTTCTGGCCAAAGCTCGGGTTGAAGCTGCCCGGTCATCTTCCGGCCCTGCTGGCGGGCTGCGCCGTGATGGCGATATTTATGCAAACCGGCCATTCAGTGGCGACTATCGGTTCGCGTTTCCACTACCTGCTGCCCGACGGCACGCAGGGCAGCGGCATTCCGGCTATTTTACCGCAATTTACCCTGCCGTGGGCCGCCACTGGCAGTACTTCGGGCTTCAGCCTCGACTTGGTTCAGGCACTGTTACCCGCCGCGTTTTCTATGGCGATGCTGGGCGCGATTGAGTCCCTGCTGTGCGCCGTAGTGCTCGACGGCATGACCGGCAAAAAGCACCATTCCAACAATGAGCTGATCGGTCAGGGAATTGGCAACATCGTGACGCCGTTTTTTGGCGGCATCACCGCCACGGCGGCGATTGCGCGTTCAGCCGCCAACGTGCGCGCCGGAGCGACGTCGCCGGTTTCTGCCGTTATTCACTCGCTGTTGGTGATTCTGGCGCTGTTGATGCTCGCCCCGCTGCTCTCATGGTTGCCGCTGGCAGCCATGGCGGCGCTGCTGCTGATGGTGGCGTGGAACATGAGCGAAGCGCATAAAGTGGTCAATCTGCTGCGCCGCGCGCCAAAAGACGACATTCTGGTGATGTTGACCTGCATGAGCCTCACCGTGCTGTTCGACATGGTGATCGCCATTACGGCGGGCATCGTGCTGGCGTCGCTGCTGTTTATGCGCCGCATCGCCAAGATGACGCGCCTGAGCGACGTGGCCGGGGATTTTGCCGCCGATGAAGCCGTCTGGCGGGTCAATGGCCCGCTGTTCTTCGCCGCCGCCGAGCGGGTGTTTGGCGAGCTGTCTGCCCGCAGCTTGCAGGCTAAACGCATTATTCTGGTATGGGACCGCGTGGCCATTCTGGACGCAGGCGGCCTGAGTGCTCTGCAACACTTCATTGACGAGCTGCCGGAGAACGTTGAGCTGGTGATAACTGACATTCCCTTCCAGCCACTGAAAACCTTGGCGCGCGCGGGAGTGAAACCTATCGACCAGCGTTTAAGTTTCTACAGCACGCTGGCTGATGCTCAGGCCGCGCACAGCCAGAAATAGAATGAATAAAGGCTGAAAAGCAAAAAGGCGCCCTGCTTGCAGAGTCGCCTTTTTTAGTCTGAAGCCCGGCGATTATCACGCCGGGTTGCAGAGTCTTATTTGCTGGTGTCGAGAGCTGGGAAGCTTTTCACCAAGTCGTCGATGGCTTTCATCTGAACCAAGAATGGCTCCAGTTTAGCCAGTGGCAACGCGGACGGGCCGTCACACTTGGCGTTAGCCGGGTCTTCGTGAGCTTCAATGAACAGACCTGCCAGACCTACCGCCATGCCAGCACGCGCCAACTCTGCTACCTGAGCACGACGGCCGCCAGAAGCTGCGCCGAACGGGTCGCGAGTTTGCAGGGCGTGAGTCACGTCGAAAATCACCGGATGGCCGCCAGTGGCGTTGATCATCACGTTGATACCCAGCATGTCGACCACTAAGTTGTCATAACCAAAGTTGCTGCCGCGATCGCAAAGAATAACCTGATCGTTGCCGCCTTCTTTGAATTTCTCAACGATATTACCCATTTGGCCCGGGCTGACGAACTGTGGTTTTTTTACGTTAATCACGGCACCGGTCTTCGCCATGGCTTCAACCAAGTCAGTCTGACGAGCCAAGAAGGCTGGCAGCTGGATCACGTCAACCACTTCAGAAACCGGCTGCGCCTGCCAGCTTTCGTGCACGTCGGTGATGATTTTCACGCCGAAGGCTTGCTTCAGGTCTTGGAAAATCTTCATGCCTTCGTCCAGACCTGGGCCACGGTAAGAATGAATAGAGGAGCGGTTGGCTTTATCAAAAGAGGCTTTGAACACGTAAGGAATGCCCAGTTTTTGGGTCACGGTCACGTAGTGTTCGCAGACGCGCATCGCCATATCGCGAGATTCCAGCACGTTCATCCCGCCGAACAGTACAAATGGCAGGTCGTTGGCGACGTTGATATCTTTAATGCTAACCACTTTTTGTTTCATGCTTTGGCCTTATTGATTGTCTATCAGGGGCAGTTGTACAGGTAATGCACTGTATTTAAATGCCTATTTAATTTTCTACGGCTAATTCTAACTCAGTGCAAGGTAACTTGCTTGTGCTCAATCGCGTGGATTTGCACTTTAATCACTTCGGAAATCGGGTCCTCTGGACACTGCTCAACAAAGTAATTTAAATCAGACAGCGCGACATGATTGCAATCCAAATGGGCGTAGATCAAACCACGGTCACGAATTTCATAAGGATCTTCTGGATCGAACTCCAGCAGGGTTTCGCTGGCGCGCAGGGCCATCTCCATCTGCTTCTCTTCCATCAGCGCGGCTTTGAGGGTGTCGAGCATTCTTCTGACGATGACGTTATTCTCAGCTTCTTCCAAATCATCATCTTCAATCTCGGCGGTAACGCCCAGATTCCCCTTCAGCCAGACATGCAGAATATGTTCGCTCAGCGTGTCGCCGTTAATCGGGTTAATCAGCCACATCTCTTCGTCGAGCCAGTCGGCGCGCATGATCAGCTGAGTCGGGAAAATCACCGGCATCAGCGGCAGGTCTAGCTGGTGTGCGATGTGCAGGAAGATAACCCCGAGCGAAACCGGCGTACCCTGACGCGAAGCCAGCACTTTGTCGAGCCAAATGGCATCTGACAGGCGATAGATACCGCCCGCGCCGCCAAAGCCCCACGTGCGATAAAACAACTCAATTAACACTTCAAGCTGCTGATCCTGATTGAGATCTTCCGGTATGACCCGGCGAGCCTCTTCAACCAGCGACTGTAACTGGCGACTGACGTCATCCGCGTTGAAATCATAGCGAATGGCCTGAGTGACCAGAATGACACCGGCGCTGAGCGGCGCGGCGTTAAATTCGAAATCAGCAATGGTACTCATAGTTATCCCAATAGCAGCGGTATTTGTGTCAAGGCGAGCTTAACAATCAAGGCTAAGCATCCTATTGCCAGAATAAACGCAATCCACCGAGTGGTTTGCCGACGTGGCCGTTTACTGAGTGCAACAAACCCCAATGCGATATAGATGATAACGCCAAAAAGCTTTTCAGTCAGCCAAGGTGTCTGTGGGCTGAATGGATAAAGTCGAGCAATGATCAGCAGTGCGATGCCGCTCACCAACAATAGCGTATCAACCGCGTGAGGCGTAATTTTCACCCAACGCTGTTGCAGCATAGCAGAACCTGTCGATTTCCAAAAAAAGCGTAATACAAACAGAAAAATACTCAGGATAACGGTGGCGATATGCAGGTATTTAAAAGCCAAAAAAGCAGACATTTTACTTCCTTGTGAATTAAGGGTTACGGGCTGGCAATCAAGCAGCAAAGGCCATTACGCCCCCTGCCACTGCCCGAGACTGACGCGGTCATTTCCGCCGTAATCTTTTACCGTGGCGACCTGATGGTAGCCTGCCTGACGAAACAGCTGTTGGACCTGCTGCGCCTGCTGCCAGCCGTGCTCCAGCAGCAGCCAGCCACCGGGCAGTAAATGCTGCGGCGCTTGCTCAATCAGCGTTTGCAGGTCGGCCAACCCGGCGTTGTCCGCCACCAGCGCACTGGCGGGCTCGAAGCGCACGTCGCCTTCGGCCAAGTGTGGGTCGGCGGCATCTATATAAGGAGGGTTGCTGACGATTACGGCAAACTGCTGGCCCGCGACCGGCGTAAACCAGCTGCCCTGCACGAAGCTGGCGTTGGATATCGCCAGTTTTTGCGCATTATGCTGGGCTAACTTCACGGCTTCGGGCTGTAAATCGACGCCGATGAGCTGGCAATCCGGGCGTTCGCTGGCAATCGCCAAGGCTACGGCGCCGGTGCCGGTTCCCAAATCCAATACCTTTTGCGGCGAAGCGGGCAAACGCAACAGTGCCTGCTCAACCAGACATTCAGTATCGGGACGGGGGATCAGCGTGGCGGGTGAAACAGAGAGAGGCAGTGACCAAAACTCACGCTCGCCTACCAGATAGGCAACCGGCTCGCCCTGCTCGCGTCGCGCCAGCAGAGCCTCTAGCTCTTCAAGTTCGCTGGCCGTCAGCGAGGTTTCGCCAAAGGCCATAATAAAAGTACGCGACCGGCCGGTGACAAACCCGAGCAGGATTTCTGCATCCCGCTTGGGGCTTTCACCCGCCGACAGGCGACGGGTGGCGTCACGCAGCCAATGTTGGAAGTCCATTATTCCTGCTCGGACAACGCGGCAAGCTGGTCAGCCTGATATTCCTGCACAATCGGCTGGATCAGGGTGTCCAGTTTGCCTTCCATCACTTCATCCAGACGGTAAATGGTCAGGTTGATGCGGTGGTCGGTCACGCGGCCCTGCGGGAAGTTGTAAGTGCGGTTACGGTCGGAGCGGTCGCCGCTGCCCAGCAGGTTACGGCGAGTGGACGCCTCTTCTGCCTGACGCTTGGACATCTCGGCAGCGCGAATACGCGCGCCCAGCACCGACATCGCCTTGGCTTTGTTCTTATGCTGCGAACGCTCATCCTGACACTCAACCACGATGCCGGTTGGCAAGTGGGTGATACGAATGGCTGAGTCGGTGGTGTTAACGTGCTGACCACCCGCGCCCGAGGAGCGGAAGGTGTCGATTTTCAGGTCACCGGCATTGATTTCTGGCAGTTCGGCCTCTGGAATTTCTGGCATCACGGCGACGGTACAGGCCGAGGTGTGAATACGTCCCTGCGACTCGGTTTCCGGCACGCGCTGCACGCGGTGGCCGCCAGATTCAAACTTCAGCTGGCCGTAGGCACCCTCACCTGACACCTTGGCGATCACCTCTTTGAAGCCGCCATGCTCGCCTTCGTTAGCACTGACGATCTCAACGCGCCAGCGGCGAGTTTCAGCGTAACGGCTGTACATGCGGAACAGGTCACCGGCGAAAATTGCCGCTTCGTCGCCGCCGGTTCCGGCGCGAATTTCAAGGAAGCAGCTGCGTTCGTCATCGGGATCTTTTGGCAACAGCAGCAATTGCAGCTTCTGCTCTAACTCTTCCAGAGTGGCTTTGCAGGTTTTGATTTCATCCTGCGCCATTTCGCGCATCTCTGGGTCATCAAGCATCTCTTCGGCAGCGGCCAAATCTTCCTGTGCCTGACGCCAGGTCAGAAAACAGGCAGAAACATCGCTCAGCTGAGCATATTCGCGGGAGAGATTGCGGAATTTTTCTTGGTCGGCAATAACAGTTGCGTCGCCGAGCATCGCCTGCACTTCTTCATGGCGCTCTTGTAACACTTCCAGTTTAGCAACAATAGAAGGCTTCATGCGTGGTGTTTAACCCTGTAATAAATAGGAACTATTGCTGATCCAGCCCGAGGCTGTCGCGTAAAATTTGCAAGCGCTCGACATCGCCATCGCTGGCGGCCTGCTGCAGGGAACGGGTGGGTGCGTGAATAAGACGGTTAGTCAGTTTGTGTGCTAATTCGTGAATAACGGCAGAGACATCTGCTCCCTGAGCAATGGCAGCCAGCGCTTTGGCTTCTGCTTCGGCACGGACGAGATCCGCACGGGAACGATAATCACGAATGATTTCCACCGCGCCCTGCGATCGCAGCCACGCCATGAAATTAGAACTTTCTTGCTCAACGATAGATTCAGCCTGCACGGCGGCGGCCTTACGTTGAGCCATATTGTTTTGAATAATGCTATGCAAGTCGTCAACACTATAAAGGTAGGCGTTGGCGAGTTTGCCCACTTCTGGCTCGATATCACGCGGCACGGCGATATCCACCATCAGCATCGGCTGGTTGCGGCGAGCTTTCAGCGCGCGTTCCACCATGCCTTTACCGATGATTGGCAGCGGGCTGGCGGTGGAGCTGATAATAATGTCAGCTTCGGCCAGACGGGCGTCGATATCTTGCAAGGTGATCACTTCAGCGCCCACTTCGCTTGCCAGCACCTGTGCCCGCTCGCGGGTACGGTTGGCAATCATCATGTGGCGAACCTTGTGTTCACGCAGATGGCGCGCCACCAGTTCGATAGTTTCCCCCGCGCCCACCAGCAATACGCTGACGTCAGACAAGGATTCGAAAATCTGTCGAGCCAGAGTACAAGCAGCGAAAGCCACAGAAACCGCGCTGGCACCGATATCGGTTTCAGTACGCACGCGCTTGGCGACGGAGAAGGATTTTTGGAACAGGCGCTCAAGTTCACCCGAAACCGCCTGCCCGTGTTGGGACTCGGCGAAGGCTTTTTTCACCTGACCTAGTATTTGTGGCTCACCGACGACCAGCGAATCAAGGCCGCTGGCTACACGCATCAGATGGCTGACGGCGTCATTATCCTGATGCCAATAAAGGCTTTTTCGCACTTCATCAGCACTGAGATGGTGATAATCACATAACCATTTAACCAACTGTTCCTGAAGATTTTCCTGTTGTTCCACACTGAGGTACAGCTCAGTTCGGTTACAGGTGGACAACACGACACCGCCCTGCACCAGGGGTTGCTGGAGCAGACTAGAGAGCGCCTGTTCAATGGTCTCGGGAGAAAAAGTTACCCGTTCACGCAAAGAAACCGGTGCGGTTTTGTGATTGATACCTAATGCAAGCAGGGTCATAAGGAAGCGTTTTTCGAGTAATACTTATGTTGGTATGGGTTTACGTCTGTGGCGCATTCTACAAGATGAGCCGGATCAATAAAAGCAAAGCAGCATTATCCGTTAAAGTTGTTGAAGCAACAGACGATTTCGATGACTTCGAGCTTACTGCATCGGCTCTTTCGGTACTTCAATATCAATGATAGCCATGATCTATCAAGGGCTACTGTTTTTCTTGAAACAATTCCGGTCATTCTCAGTGGCTAACGTGCTCGACGTCAGTATGCTAAACTGACCATCGCCGAATTTGCCCAGGCACTTTGCCTCAGCACCCAAGGATTTAATCTGTTATGCCAATGCGTAAAGCTCACTTAGTTCGTCTTCTTCCTCTTGCAAGCCTGGTGCTTGCCGCCTGTTCCATCAATGCTCCTAAGGGTCCGGCGACCAGTCCGACCTCCCCACAGTGGCGCGACCATGAGGCGAAAATCAAGCAGTTAGAGCACTATCAAACGCGTGGCTCCTTCGCTTATATCTCAGATAAACAAAAAGTTTATGCCCGCTTCTTCTGGCAGCAATACACGCGTGACAACTACCGCCTGTTGCTGACGAACCCACTCGGCAGCACCGAGATGGAGCTGAAAGTTCAGAGCGGCGTCGCTCAGTTGACCAATAATGAAGGCAAGAAGTACACCAGCAACAACCCTGATGAGATGATTCAGAAGCTGACCGGCATGTCGATTCCGCTGGCTAACCTACGTCTGTGGATGCTGGGCCTGCCGGGCGATGAGAGTGATTTCACCCTCGACAGCCAATACCGCCTGTCCAAAGTTAACTACAGCCAAAACGGCCAACAAGGCACCGTGGTGTATCAGAGCTACAGCGACGACGTGATCCCATCATTGCCGAATCGCCTTGAAATGACCGAAGGCGACCAACGCATTAAATTGAAAATGGACAGCTGGACCTTAAACTGAGATGACGCAATTGTGGCCTTCTCCGGCTAAACTCAATTTATTCCTTTATATAACCGGCCAGCGCGCCAACGGCTATCACGAACTGCAAACATTGTTTCAGTTCGTTGATTACGGCGACAGCCTCTCTTTCACGCCGCGCAGCGACGGGCAGATAGTCCTGACGACGCCCATTGACGGCGTGGCTGACGAAGACAATCTGGTGGTTCGCGCCGCACGTTTGTTACAACGTCACGCAAGCTGCCCGCTGGGTGCAGACATCTCGCTTATCAAACGCATCCCGATGGGCGGCGGATTGGGCGGGGGTTCTTCTAACGCCGCGACGGTGTTAGTGGCACTGAACACCCTGTGGGAGTGCGGCCTGTCGGATCAGCAGCTGGCGGCATTAGGCGTCACTTTAGGCGCAGACGTGCCGGTGTTCGTGATGGGCCATGCCGCCTTTGCCGAAGGCATTGGCGAGATACTGCAACCCGTCGAACCGGAAGAGAAATGGTATTTGGTGGCGCATCCGGGTGTACATATCCCAACCCCGATGATTTTTGGCGATGCTGAATTAACCCGCGACACGCCAAAACGTCCGATAAATGTGCTTTTAAGCACAGCGTGGACAAATGATTGCCAACCGATTGCGATAAAACGTTTTTGCGAGGTTGAACAGCTTGTTTCTTGGCTGTTAGAATACGCGCCGTCACGTATGACGGGCACGGGTGCTTGCGTTTTCGCCGAGTTTGCGACCGAGCATGAAGCCCGTCAGGTTTTGAATCAGATTCCATCGTCGGTCACCGGGTTTGTAGCTAAGGGCGTCAACGTCTCTCCCCTGCACCGTTTCCGCGAAGAATGGCTGAGAGCAGCAGGCAAAGCGTAGAGCGTCACGGTCCCGTTTCCCGTGTCTGTTCTTTGCCAGCCTCTCACTCTGTAACAGAGCCAAGATTTTCGTAGTATTGGTTGTAAAGATGTACCGAAGTATTTTTTCTCGTAAGCATAATGCTGTGGCATCGCTCACCGCCCGGTGGTGCCATAAGCCAATGTCTTCCCTGGACGCAAGCCTGAGGTTCTTCTCGTGCCTGATATGAAGCTTTTTGCTGGTAACGCCACCCCGGAACTAGCACAACGTATTGCCAACCGTTTATACACCAGCCTTGGTGACGCCGCCGTCAGTCGTTTCAGCGACGGTGAAGTAAGTGTGCAAATCAACGAAAATGTACGTGGCGGAGATATTTTCATTATCCAGTCCACCTGCGCGCCTACTAACGATAACCTGATGGAACTGGTCGTGATGGTTGATGCCTTACGCCGCGCTTCCGCCGGCCGTATCACTGCGGTCATCCCTTATTTTGGTTATGCACGTCAAGATCGCCGGGTGCGTTCAGCCCGTGTGCCAATCACCGCTAAAGTGGTTGCAGATTTCCTTTCCAGCGTCGGTGTTGACCGCGTTCTTACCGTAGATTTACACGCCGAACAGATCCAGGGCTTCTTCGACGTACCGGTTGATAACGTGTTCGGTAGCCCGATTCTGCTGGAAGACATGCTGCAACAGAATCTGGAAAACCCAATCGTGGTTTCGCCAGATATCGGTGGTGTTGTCCGTGCTCGCGCCGTTGCTAAACTGCTTAACGACACTGACATGGCTATCATCGACAAACGCCGCCCACGCGCTAACGTTTCTCAGGTGATGCACATCATCGGTGACGTTGCTGGCCGTGACTGCGTACTGGTTGACGACATGATCGACACCGGCGGCACGCTGTGTAAAGCAGCTGAAGCCTTGAAAGAGCGCGGTGCTAAGCGCGTGTTCGCTTATGCTACTCACCCAATCTTCTCTGGCAACGCCGTTGAGAACATCAAGAACTCCGTAATTGATGAAGTGATTGTCTGCGACACCATCCCGCTGTCTCCAGAAATCCGCGCACTGAAGAAAGTTCGTACACTGACGCTGTCAGGCATGTTGGCTGAAGCGATTCGTCGTATCAGCAACGAAGAATCTATCTCTGCGATGTTCGAACATTAATCCGACGCCCTTCTGCTTGCAGAAGGGGTTGATTAGCGAGCATGAAAAAACCCGTTATTGTTTACGCAATAACGGGTTTTTCTTTGGTGCTTGTGCTAAAGGCTACATCTCTAAATACATTAGTAGCGATTATGAATGGCGGTGATTCTTGCGGCAACGCGCGTCGTAATGGCGAACCCAAAAATAGCGGTCAGCCACGCGCTCGCGACCGCCGATCCTCGCCCCTGCCAGCCATAAAATCGCACCGATAAAGATGCTGGCTATTGCGCCGTGGGCAAAAAATTGCGGTAAATTCAGATTGGGCATCTGATTCAGAATGGAGTATCCAACCCCGCCGACCATAGTGACCAGACCAAGCCCCATCAGCACGTTTCCTAATACTGTTGCGGTTTTACGTTTCATATGTCACCTCCAGTAATCCATCAATTGAACAGGTCTATTTCTGTTTTCCTAGCTCAAAGTGTAGTCGGCGGCGGGGTTTTACTTTGCGGCAACGATCACAGACAGAGAACATAGCATGACAAATCTTTACGTTTTCTTGTCAGTTTCATTCGAAGGGTGAATGGTTTTACTGCTCAACTATTCACCTTTAAAATCATTATCCTGAATTTCCCCTCGGCAGGTTTGGCACAACTGCCTCACACGGGTAAACTAGCGCCCTGTTCGTCACCTCATGAAGAAGCGAAACCAACGTGAGCAGCATTAAATTAATTGTGGGTCTGGCCAACCCCGGCGCTGAATACGCCCAAACGCGGCACAACGCCGGAGCCTGGTACGTGGACCAGTTGGCGCGCCAGCATAACCAGCAGCTAAAAGAAGAGAGCAAGTTCTATGGCTACACCGCCCGCCTCTCGCTGTCGGGTCAGGATGTGCGTCTTTTAGTTCCTACTACCTTTATGAACCTCAGCGGCAAAGCCGTGCTGGCGATGGCGAATTTCTATCGCGTTGAGCCGAATGAGATTCTGGTGGCCCACGACGAGTTAGACATTCCACCGGGCGTGGCGAAAATCAAACTGGGCGGCGGCAACGGCGGTCATAACGGCTTGAAAGATATCCAAAGCAAGCTGGGCAACAACCCTAACTTCTATCGCCTGCGCATTGGTATTGGTCATCCGGGCGATAAAAACAAGGTGGTGGGATTTGTTCTCGGCAAGCCTCCGGCCAGCGAACAGAAGCTGATTGATGAGGCCATCGACGAGTCGCTGCGCTGCACCGAGATGCTGATGAAAGAAGGTTTAGAGAAAACCGTCCAGCGTCTGCACAGCTTTAAAGCTCAGCCCTAAGCTTCTACCAGAAAGCAAAAAGGCGCGAATTTCGCGCCTTTTCTTATGCAGATTGCCCCACAGCCCTATTTTACAAACTGTCTTCCGCGACATAATACTGCGGGTCATCCAGCTCGTGGCTACAGAACGGGCCGGCCTTTTTTAGCAGACTCACGCAGTCATCGCTGAGGTGACGTAGCCGAATCGACTTTCCTGCTTCAAGGTATCGCGCCGTCAGCTTATCAATCGCTTCAACCCCACTAGAGTCCATCACTCGGGTTGCGGCAAAGTCCAACACCACGTTTTGCGGATCGTTCTTCGGTTCGAACAACTCGGCAAAGCTGGCAGAAGAACCAAAGAACAGCGGCCCTTCAAGCTTATAAATCGCCAAATCCCCTTTGGTTTTATGCTCGCGAATGCGGATCCGCGCCTGTTGCCAGGCAAAGACCAGCGCGGAGATAATCACCCCGCTAATCACAGCGACCGCCAAGTCGGTGAAAATCGTGATTAAGGTAACAATCAGCATCACCAGCGCGTCGGCCTTCGGCATGCGGCGCAGCCTGCGCAGCGAGCTCCACTCAAAGGTGTTGTAGCACACCACCAGCATGATCCCTGCCAGCGCCGCCACCGGCAGCAGACCAATGTAACCCGACAGACTAATCACAAACAGAATCAGCAGGATGGCCCCGACCACGCCGGAGATCCGCCCACGCCCGCCCGAGGTAAAGTTGATAATTGACTGCCCAATCATCGCGCAGCCGGCGAAGCAGCCAAAAAGCCCGCAAATGGTGTTTCCCGCACCTTGCGCGATACTTTCGCGGTTGCCGTTCCCCTTCTTATTGCCCATCTCATCCAGCACCGTCATGGTGAGCAGGGATTCAATCAGGCCGACCAGCGCAATCACCACCGCGTAAGGCAGCACCACTTTCAGCATCTCAAGGTTAAACGGCGCAACCGGCAGGCTGAAGTGAGGCAAGGCACCTGAGATATCCGCCAGATCCCCGACTCGCAGAGTATGCAAATTAAAGCCAATCGTCACTGCCGCGACCACGATCAGGGCCGCCAGCGAAGAAGGAATAACGCGGGTCAGTTTCGGGAACAGCACCACCACCAGAATCGCCAACAGCACCAGCCCGTACATCAGCGGCCCCTGCCCGGCTATCATGTGCAGCTGCGCCAGCATGATGACAATCGCCAGCCCGTTCACAAAGCCGTGAATGGCAGGAAGAGGCACCAGCCGGATAAATTTCCCCAAACGGAAAACGCCAATCAGGATTTGAATCCCCCCGGCAAAAATGGTCGCCCACAGCACATAACCCATGCCGTGCTGCGCCGCGAGGCTCATCAACACCACCACAATCGAGCCCGCAGCACCGGAGACCATGCCCGGCTTGCCGCCAAACAGCGCGGTGACTAAGCCAATAATGAAAGCCGTGTGCAAGCCGACAATGGGCGACAGACCTGCCACCAGAGAAAAACCTACGGCTTCGGGGATCATAGAAACCGCGACAACAAATCCCGCCAGGACTTCATTCTTGACGTCAGAAATCCTGAAATCTTTCAGGTTAAACATGATGTTATTCACTTTTTATCAATAGAAACCATTTCTCGCAGACGGAGAAACGCACGCCGCAGAGGCTTCACTCATCGGCAAAGCGCGGCAAAAAGCACGGTGAAAACCGTTTATGGGAGGGGAAAACTCAAGGCGGCGTAGGCAAGAAAGACATCTGGCACTTTTCCGATCGGTTAAAATATTGTGATCAGTATCTAAAATGATCGGAATGCTGGCAAGATTTTTAATCGCTTGCTAATGGTTAAAAGGCCAGTGACCGAGATAAGCGAAGGAAGCCAACGCAGATACAGCGCGAAGGATGCCACCACACGAGATCTCCAAAATCATTCGTGATGTATCAAGGCGGCAACTGAGTGAATCCCGCGAGCTGACAAAAGTCAGTGACCGGGATGAGTGAAGGAAGCCAACGCAGATACAGTGCGAAGGATGCCATCACACGAGATCTCCAAAATCATTCGTGATGTATCAAGGCGGCAACTGAGTGAATCCCGCGAGCTGACAAAAGTCAGTGACCGGGATGAGCGAAGGAAGCCAACGCAGAGACAGTGCGAAGGATGCCGGAGATCGGCATTCTGTGTATAATGGCGGGCAATATGATCATTACATCCTGCAATTAAACTTAATTGCTTGATAATTAAGATATTAAGGTGATAACAACATGGGATTCAAATGCGGTATCGTGGGCCTGCCGAACGTCGGTAAATCTACATTGTTCAACGCGCTGACTAAAGCGGGCATCGAAGCGGCGAACTTCCCGTTCTGCACCATCGAGCCTAACACTGGCGTGGTGCCAATGCCTGATTCACGTCTTGACCAACTGGCCGAGATCGTGAAACCACAGCGCATTCTGCCTACTACCATGGAATTCGTTGATATCGCCGGTCTGGTAAAAGGCGCATCTAAAGGTGAAGGTCTGGGTAACCAGTTCCTGACCAACATCCGCGAAACCGAAGCTATCGGCCACGTTGTGCGCTGCTTCGAGAATGACAACATCATCCACGTGAACAACAAAGTCGACCCGGCGGAAGACATTGATGTTATCAACACCGAGTTGGCCCTCTCCGACCTCGACACCTGCGAGCGCGCGATCCACCGCGTACAGAAGCGTGCTAAAGGCGGCGACAAAGACGCTAAAGCTGAACTGGCCGCGCTGGAAAAATGCCTGCCACAGCTTTCCGAAGCTGGCATGCTGCGTGCTCTGGACCTGACCGAAGAAGACAAAGCGGCAATCCGCTACCTGAGCTTCCTGACGCTGAAGCCAACCATGTATATCGCTAACGTTAACGAAGACGGTTTTGAAAACAACCCGTACCTCGACAAAGTTCGCGAAATCGCTGCTGCCGAAGGTTCTGTGGTGGTTGCCGTTTGCGCCGCTGTTGAATCCGACATCGCCGAACTGGACGACGCTGACCGTGAAGAGTTTATGGCCGAGCTAGGTCTGGAAGAGCCGGGACTGAACCGCGTGATCCGCGCCGGTTACGAGCTGCTGAACCTGCAAACTTACTTCACCGCTGGCGTGAAAGAAGTCCGCGCATGGACCATCCCTGTCGGCGCCACCGCCCCACAGGCAGCCGGTAAAATCCACACCGACTTCGAGAAAGGCTTTATCCGCGCACAAACCATCGCTTTCGAAGACTTCATCACCTACAAAGGTGAGCAAGGCGCGAAAGAGGCCGGCAAAATGCGTTCAGAAGGCAAAGAGTACATCGTGAAAGACGGCGACGTGATGAACTTCTTGTTTAACGTCTAAGTCCAAATTCAGGTCGTCTAGGCCTTAGTTGTGTTAAAGAAACCCCATGCAGATGCGTGGGGTTTTTATTTGGTGGCATATCAAGAGTTCATAATGGTTAAGATAATTACGGATAGCTATTTATACACAACTTACATAGAGAAAATTATATGGATAATGTTGATTATCAAATTATAAGGAAAGAAATAAGGCTTTATGCCAAAAGCATGAACCAGTGGTGGAAAAGGCTACAGGAGGACCATGTGGCAGAATGGACATTACTCGCTACTATAGGATGTTGGGGGATACCCAATCGCCCCTTTCAGATCGTTTCATTTATCCTTACCATACTTTTCTTCGCTGGGAAGTTACTGAAACTTCCGCATAAGAATTCATTTTCTAAATCAGAACATTTTATACTTAAGAAAATCAGTGAAGCTAATATTAGCATCCAACAGAGAGACAAACTTTCACTTCGACTGAACAAAGTAAAAAAATTCCGACAAACTAGAAACTCACTATTCATCATCAGAAGGAATTGGCGTTTCATTTCAGGCTATGTCTTTCTAATGACATCTTTCCTTTTCAATATATATCCTTGGTCAAAGTAAATATTGGATTAGAAAGCACAATGGATCGATGGTAAGGAATACAAAATGAGTTCGATCCGGTGTCTTTTTTAAAAATTTTAGGTCAAAAACGAGGATTTCAGTGACCAGACAAAGGGGGAATGGGCAGGTAGAAATATAAATACCACAGATGACCTCCTCCCTCATAAAAGGATATATTATCCCCCTAATCCCATACCCTCACACTACAACGGACAACACCATGGCACTGATCCCTAAAAACTACTCGCGGTTGGAAAGCGGCTATCGCGAGAAAGCGTTAAAAATCTATCCGTGGGTTTGTGGGCGCTGCTCGCGTGAGTTTGTCTATTCCAACCTGCGCGAATTAACGGTTCACCATATCGATCATGACCACACCAATAACCCGGAAGATGGCAGTAACTGGGAGTTGCTGTGCCTGTATTGCCATGATCATGAGCACTCGAAATACACCGAAGCGGACCAGTACGGCACAACCGTAGTCGCAGGGGAAGACGCGCAAGATGATGTTGAAGCAGCGACCTATAATCCCTTCGCGGATTTAAAATCGATGCTGAATAAGAAGAAGTAATTTTTGCAGATGTCAGCTTATGGGAAATAAGCTGACAATAAAAATGACCATTTACCCGCGTTCTCTGCCCCCACTACCCCTCAACCGCCACCACTTCCACCCCGGCCTTTCTCAGCCCATTCAAACTATCTTCGGGAATGCCGCTATCGGTGATAACCGTATGAATACGTTGAGTATCAATAATTTTGTGCAGGCTGGAGCGATTGAATTTGCTGGAGTCGGTAACCACGATGATTTGCTCTGCGACTTCACACATCCGGCGGTTCAGGCGCGCTTCATCTTCATTATGGGTACTCACCCCGCGCTCGAGGCTAATGGCGTCGACGCCAAGGAAAAGGATATCGAAGTGGTAATTTTGCAGCGACTGGTCGGCCTGTTCGCCATAGAAAGAGAGAGACTGGCGGCGTAGATGCCCGCCGGTCATCAGCACGTCTACCCCTTCTGCTTCCACCAGCGCGTTGGCCACATTCATGCCATTGGTCATGGCAATCACCTCTTTATGATGACGCATATGGCGCGCAATTTCATAGGTGGTGGTGCCTGAGTCGAGAATGACGCGGTGGCCCGGCTTGATAAGATTGGCGGCAACCCGCGCAATGCTGCGCTTTAAGGAAGTATTAAGGGAGCTTTTATCTTCCACCGTCGGCTCAATACCCGGCGTGTTGGCGTCGCAGACCAGCGCGCCGCCGTAGGCTCGCACGGCGATGCCCTGCTTTTCCAGAAAGGCTAAATCATTGCGGATAGTGACCGTAGAAACATTAAAAAATGCCGATAAATCATTAACCTGAACGCTTCCCTGTTGGCGAAGACGCTGAATAATTTGCTCACGCCTTTCACTGGTTCCCGTTACACGCTTTTCCATTGCCGAATCGGTATTACTCATAGTTGATCCTTTCTCACGGCCTTTCGTTTCATTTCGCTTTGCCTATTAACGCCTTTCTTTTGCTGAAATGCAAGCCTTTGCACTGCACCAAAATGGATGGGTTATTGATCAAAAAATCTTTCACTACGTTTCTTTTGCGAAACAGATCGCATTTCCATTATCTTTCGTTTTGTTTTTATTAGCCGTTGAAGCAATATCCAGCGAAATGAACTGAAAGAAAAATAACCATTAACACCTTATGGAGTGGAAAGTGAAACATTTAACCGAGTTTGTGGCTGACCATAAGCAGGATAAAGGATGCGGCATCTTTGCCGTGTGTTCCGCACACCCATTAGTGCTTGAGGCGGCGATACGCCACGCCAGGGAAACACAATCGCTCTTATTAATAGAAGCCACCTCGAATCAGGTGGACCAGTTTGGCGGTTACACTGGCATGACGCCGCTCGACTTCCGCCACTTTGTTGAGCAAATGGCGGATGAGCACCACCTGCCGCGCCATCAGTTGATATTAGGTGGCGACCATTTGGGGCCAAATCGCTGGCAAACCGCCCCTGCCGCAGAAGCCATGGCTCATGCCGAAGAGCTGATCCGTCATTATGTGGCTGCTGGATTTAAAAAAATCCATCTTGATTGCAGCATGTCCTGTGCCGATGACCCAGTGCCATTAACCGATGAAATCGTGGCAGAGCGCGCTGCAAGGCTTGCGCGGATTGCCGAGCAAACCTGCAAGGAGAAATGGGGAAGCTCTGATCTGGTGTATATCATCGGGACAGAGGTTCCGGTTCCCGGCGGTGCGCATGAAACGCTGTCAACGCTGGCGGTCACCTCTCCGCAGGCGGCCAAAGCCACGCTGCAAGCTCACCGCCACGCTTTTGAACAGCAGGGGCTGAACGAAATCTGGCCTCGAATTATCGGGCTCGTGGTGCAACCGGGTGTGGAATTCGATCATGCTCATATTATTGATTACCAGCCTGAAAAATCTCTTGCTCTGAGCCAGACTATCGAAGAATTTGACACCATGGTCTTCGAAGCGCACTCCACCGATTATCAAACCCCCTTCTCCCTACGCCAGCTTGTTCAGCACCACTTCGCGATTTTAAAAGTCGGTCCCGCTCTCACTTTTGCCCTGCGCGAAACCCTGTTTTCACTGGCGGCTATTGAGCATGAACTGCGCCCTTCCCACCAGTGTTCCGGGCTGAGGGATGTCTTAGAAAGCGTGATGCAGGAGCACCCGCAGCACTGGGAACAGCACTATCACGGCAATAACGATCAGCGCCGTCTGGCGCGCGGATACAGCTATTCCGACCGCGTTCGCTACTACTGGCCGGATCATGACATTGACGAGGCTTATTCCCGCCTTGTAACTCATTTAGCTGATGAAGCCATCCCGCTACCGCTAATCAGCCAGTACCTGCCCCTGCAATACACCAGAGTCCGCGAAGGCAGGCTGGCAGCCACGCCACATGAACTGATTATTGACCACATTCAGGATGTACTGCGTCAGTACCATGCCGCTTGCATGAGCACACAGTCATCGCATTAACACAATGATAATAAGGAAGAAAATATGCCAAACATTGTTTTAAGTCGTATTGATGAGCGTCTAATCCACGGCCAGGTGGGAGTGCAATGGGTAGGTTTTGCCGGAGCTAATCTGGTGTTAGTGGCCAATGATGAAGTGGCCGAAGATGAAGTTCAGCAGCATTTAATGGAAATGGTGTTGGCGGAAGGTATCGCCGTGCGTTTTTGGCCGCTGCAAAAGGTTATCGACAATATCCATCGCGCCAACGATCGGCAGAAAATCTTGCTGGTCTGCAAAAATCCGGCTGACTTTTTAACCCTCGCCAACGGCAAAGTGCCAGTGACACGCATCAACGTCGGCAACATGCATTATGCCGAAGGCAAGCAACAGATTGCCAAAACCGTCTCGGTCGACGATCAGGACATTGCGGCTTTTAATGGTCTGAAAAAAGCCGGCGTGGAATGTTTCGTTCAGGGCGTTCCCACCGAGCCTGCGCAGGATCTCTACAAACTCCTTTGAGGTATTTTCTATGGAAATTAGCTTATTACAGGCAACGGCGTTAGGGATCTTGGCCTTTATTGCGGGTCTGGATATGTTCAACGGCCTGACGCACATGCATCGCCCGGTGGTGCTCGGGCCACTGGTTGGCCTGATTATGGGTGACCTTCACGCGGGGATCTTAACCGGCGGTACGCTGGAATTGGTATGGATGGGGCTGGCTCCGCTGGCAGGTGCTCAGCCGCCAAATGTCATTATCGGCACGATTGTCGGCACTGCCTTTGCTATCACCGCCAGAGTGAAGCCTGAAGTGGCGGTCGGCGTGGCGGTTCCCTTCGCCGTGGCGGTACAAATGGGCATTACCTTCTTGTTCTCCATCATGTCCGGCGTGATGGCGCGCTGCGACCGGATGGCGGCCAATGCTGACACCAAAGGAATCGAAAGGGTTAACTATTTAGCGCTACTGGCACTGGGGGGTTTCTATTTTCTCTGCGCTTTTCTGCCAATCTACTTTGGCGCGGATCACGCCAAAGCCGCCATTGATGTCCTACCGGCGCGCCTGATTGACGGCCTAGGCGTGGCGGGCGGCATTATGCCAGCCATCGGTTTTGCCGTGCTGCTGAAAATCATGATGAAGAACGTCTACATCCCCTATTTCATCCTCGGGTTTGTTGCTGCCGCTTGGCTGAAGCTTCCGGTGCTGGCCATTGCCGCTGCTGCTCTGGCGATGGCAATCATCGACTTTATGCGTAAAGACCCCGCCCCCCAGCAGCCTTCCCACTCTAAACAAGAGGAATTTGAAGATGGTATCTAATACTCAAGTTTTGCCAGGGATCAGCACCAGTGAGCAAACCGTGACGGCTGGCAGTGACAATATCTATGAAGATCAGACCATTGGTGCCGAGCTGACGAAGAAAGACATCAACCGCGTGGCGTGGCGATCCATGCTGCTGCAAGCCTCCTTTAACTATGAGCGTATGCAGGCTTCGGGCTGGCTGTATGGCCTGTTGCCCGCCTTGAAAAAAATCCATACCAATAAGAATGATCTGGCGCGGGCGATGAAAGGCCATATGGGATTCTTCAACACCCACCCATTTCTGGTGACATTTGTCATCGGCATCATTCTGGCGATGGAGCGCTCAAAGCAGGATGTGACCAGTATTCAAAGCACCAAGATTGCGGTTGGCGCACCGCTGGGCGGCATCGGCGACGCCATGTTCTGGCTCACTTTACTGCCGATTTGTGGCGGCATTGGGGCCAGTCTGGCGTTTCAGGGTTCGATTCTCGGCGCGGTGGTATTTTTGGTGATGTTTAACGTCGTCCACCTCGGGCTGCGTTTCGGGTTAGCTCACTATGCCTATCGCATGGGCGTGGCCGCCATTCCGGTTATCAAAGCCAACACACTAAAAGTGGGCCGCGCCGCCTCTATCGTGGGCATGACGGTGATTGGTGCGCTGGTGGCGACCTATGTTCGATTAGCCACCACGCTGGAAATCAACGCTGGCGACGCCGTGGTTAAATTACAAACTGACGTTATCGACAAGCTGATGCCGGCGTTTCTGCCACTGGTTTATACCCTGACGATGTACTGGCTGGTGCGCCGTGGCTGGAGCCCGCTGCGCCTTATTGGGCTAACCGTCGTGTTGGGCATCGTCGGCAAATTCGGTCACTTCCTGTAAGCAAGAGGACGCAACATGTTAAGCATTATTCTTACCGGTCACGGCGGGTTCGCCTCCGGGCTTGAGAAAGCCATGAAGCAAATCCTTGGTGAACAGCAACAAATCACGGCGATCGATTTTCCCGAAAGCTCTTCAACCGCCCTGCTGACTTCCCAGTTTGAACAGGCTCTGGCGGAATTGGATGAAACTGAAGGGCTGGTTTTTCTGACGGATTTGCTGGGCGGCACACCTTTTCGCGTGGCCTCGACCTTTGCTATGCAAAAATCAGAACGGGAAGTGATCACCGGCGTGAATCTACAACTTCTGCTGGAAATGGTGCTGGAACGCGAAGGGTTGAGCAGTCAGGAGTTCCGCCTTCAGGCCCTTGAGTGTGGTCACCGTGGACTCACCAGCCTAGTAGATGAACTGGGCCGCCACCGCGAGGCCGTGCCAATAGAGGAAGGAATATGAACCAGCTGCTGCGCGCGCATCGCGTGCTGACCGAGCATGGCTGGCTGCAAGACCACCAGCTGCGCCTCGACGGCAACAAGATTATCGCCATTGAGCCAATCCCGGCAGGTGTGCCAAAGCGCGACGCCGAGCTGCTGTGCCCGGCCTACATAGACATCCATGTCCATGGGGGTGATGGCGTTGACGTCATGGATGACTCCCCCGAGGTACTGGACAAACTGGCCCTATTCAAAGCGCGTCAGGGCGTCGGTGGCTGGTTGCCGACCACCGTCACGGCTCCGCTTGAGGATATTAAGAGCGCGCTGCGGCGCATTGCCCTGCGCTGCCATCAGGGCGGCAAAGGCGCGACGGTGCTGGGAAGCTATCTGGAAGGGCCCTACTTTACGCCGCAGAATAAAGGCGCGCATTCCCCAGAACTGTTTCGCGAACTGAGCATCGCCGAGCTGGATAGCCTGATTGATGTGTCGCAAAACACCCTGCGCGTGGTGGCACTGGCTCCTGAAAAGCCGCAGGCGATCCCGGCGATTCAGCATCTGAAAAAGCAGGGAATCAAAGTGATGCTCGGCCACAGCGCGGCGAGCTATGAAGAGACCGTCCGGGCTTTTGATGCCGGAGCCGATGGGCTGGTGCACTGCTTTAACGGCATGACGGGACTTCATCATCGCAATCCCGGCATGGTTGGCGCGGGCTTAACGGATAAGCGAGCCTGGTTGGAGTTAATCGCCGACGGCCACCACGTGCATCCGGCGGCGATGGCGCTATGCTGCAACTGCGCGGCGCATCGGGTGGTGCTGATCACTGACGCCATGCGCGCTGCGGGCATGCCCGACGGCGAGTATTCGATTTGCGGGCAGCCCGTCACCCTACAGCAAGGTATGGTGCGCACGGCTGGGGGCGGGCTTGCAGGAAGCACCCTTTCGCTGGATGACGCGGTGCGCAATCTGGTCGCTGGCCTCGGCGTGTCGCAGGAGGATGCTATCCATATGGCATCACTGCATCCGGCTAAAATGCTCGGCCTTGAACAGAGTTTAGGTTCACTCTCAGTGGGGAAAATGGCCAACGTTATCGCACTAAATTCGCAGCTTCAGGTGCAAAAAATATGGGTTGATGGTCAGCCTGTCGAGATCTAAAGCTTTCACTGCACATCACTTTGGTTTGTGGCCTGCGCGGTCACAAGCCTTTCTTTTCCTTTCGTAAATCACAGATTCATATTCTCACAAAATCCAAATATTCATATAAATCAGTTAGATAATAAAACCTAATCTATCCTTAGATCACAGTTTTCGTTTTATTTCCTTTCTTTCGTTGATCTTTCATTTTCTTTTGTATAGATTTCATTTATCCACAAAACCGACCAAATGAAACAAAACGAAAGATGCCATGCATGATTTGTATTGGCTCACTGAAAGGTATGACTAAGGACACGTGATGAGCGAAACAGAATTTGCCAGTATTTCAGGTACGGCAACCTGGACCGAAAAAGAGATCCGCCAACAACCGGGGTGCTGGATCAAATCCTTAAAAAATATCGAAAGCCAACGTATTGAAATAGATAATTTTCTTACCCCTCTGCTACAAAAACCTGATTTACAAATCATCCTGACCGGTGCGGGAACCTCGGCGTTTATTGGCGATATTATTGCCCCTTGGCTTTCGCGCCAGACGGATAAAAATTTTGTCGCCGTGCCGACCACCGATCTGGTCACCAACCCTGTGGACTATCTATCCCCTCACCGCCCGACGCTGCTGGTCTCTTTTGCTCGCTCGGGTAACAGCCCGGAAAGCGTCGCCGCGGTGGATTTAGCTAATCAGCTGGTTAGCCAATCCCATCATCTGATCATCACCTGCAATGAAGCAGGTAGCCTGTATCAAAATGCCGTTACGAGTAAAAACGCGCTGGCCCTGCTGATGCCAGCCGAAACCCACGATCGCGGGTTCGCCATGACCAGCAGCATCAGCACCATGATGGCAAGCTGTCTGGCGGTTTTTGCCCCTAAAACCATCAATAGCCAGAGTTTTCAAGATGTCGCGACGCGCTGCGAACAGATCATTGATTCTCAAGGCGACTTTAGCGATGCGCTATTTGGCGACTTGCCCTTCAAACGCGTGGTTTATCTCGGCAGCGGCGGCTTGCAGGGTGTCGCAAGAGAGTCTGCCTTAAAGGTGCTGGAGCTGACCGCGGGCAAACTGGCGGCATTTTATGACTCGCCGACAGGATTCCGTCACGGGCCAAAATCCTTAGTCAATGGTGAAACACTGGTGGTGCTGTTTGTGTCGAGCCACCCTTATACCCGCCAATACGATCTCGATTTGCTAAATGAGCTGCGTCGCGACCAGCAGGCGATGCGCGTAGTGGCCATATCGGCCAGCAGCAGCCCTGAAATCACCGCCGGGCCGCACATCCTATTGCCCGCTTCACGCGACTTTATCGATATCGAACAGGCTTTCTGTTTCCTGATTTACAGCCAAATTTTCGCCCTCAGCGAATCAATCAAAGCGGGCATTACCCCTGACACCCCTTCCGCCAGCGGCACGGTAAATCGCGTTGTGAAAGGCGTTGTTATTCATCCATGGAAAGGCTGAGAGGATCACCTCATGAGCATCATTTCGACAAAATATCTTTTACAAGACGCGCAGGCGCGGCGGTATGCCGTCCCTGCTTTCAATATCCATAATGCAGAGACCATTCAGGCGATCCTCGAAGTCTGCAAAGAGATGCAGTCTCCGGTGATCCTTGCCGGTACGCCGGGCACCTTCAAACATATCGCTTTTGAAGAGATCTACGCCCTGTGTGAAGCCTATTCTGCCAGCTACGGCATGCCGCTGGCTCTGCATCTCGACCACCACGAGTCATTGGAAGACATTAGCCGCAAGGTCCATGCCGGGGTGCGCAGCGCGATGATTGACGGCAGCCACTTCCCCTTTGCCGAAAACGCCCGTCTGGTGCGAAACGTGGTGGATTTTTGCCATCGAAACGACTGTAGCGTTGAGGCTGAGCTAGGCCGACTGGGCGGCGTGGAGGATGATATGAACGTCGACGAAGAGAGTGCTTTTCTCACGGATCCGCAAGAGGCGCGCCGATTTGTCGAGCTAACCGGCATTGATAGCCTTGCCGTCGCCATCGGTACTGCCCACGGTCTATACACCAAACGGCCGAAAATTGATTTCCAGCGGCTGGGAGAGATCCGCGAAACGGTAGATATCCCACTGGTATTGCACGGCGCGAGTGACGTGCCTGACGACTATGTCCGCCGCGCCATTGAACTGGGAGTGTGTAAAGTGAATGTCGCCACAGAGCTGAAAATTGCCTTTGCGGCGGCGGTTAAAAAATGGTTCGGCGACAACCCGGAAGGCAACGACCCGCGCTATTACATGCGCGTCGGCATGGACGCGATGAAAGACGTGGTGCGCAGCAAAGTGACGGTCTGCGGCTCGGCGAATAAGCTCATCCCTGAACCTGTTGCAGCACATTAAGTCTTTCACAAAGGTTACCCTGTCACGTATCGGGTAGCCTTTTCCTTCGCGACACCCATACCTTTTTACTCTGAGATATCAGGACATCCTATGAAAACCCTCATAAAGAGTTCTCTCCTTTTATTGCTGATAAGTAATGGCGCTCTCGCCTCCGAGTACCAGTTAAACAACGATAACTTGGCTTTCTCTTTTGACGACACCCACTCCGCCGTAGTGTTAAAAGATAAGCTTTCGGGCCACCAGTTAGCGCCTATTGAATTGTTTTTCCTGACATTACCAGATGAAAAGGTTATTCACGCTGCCGATTTTAAAATTAAGAGTGTGCAGAAGAAAGATGACGCGATTTTTATCGATTATGAGCATCAAGACTTCAGCGTCAACGTGGTGCTACATAGCCTAAAAGGCAAATACGCCAGCATCGACTACAGCATTCTGGCGAAAGGCCAGCCGCAGAAAGTGGCGAAAATCACCTTCTTCCCGACCAAAGGTCAGGCTCAGGCGCCCTATGTTGATGGCGCCATTAATAGCTCGCCGATCATTGCGGACAGCTTTTTCATTCTGCCGGAAAAACCTATCGTTAATACCTATGCCTATGAAACTACAACTAATTTAAATGTTGAGCTGAAAACGCCGATTGGCACGGATACTCCTGTCACCTTCACCACCTACTTTGGGACTTTTGAAGAAAGCAATCAGCTGCGCCGCAGCTTCAACCAGTTCATTAACGCCGTGCGGGCACGCCCTTATCAGCCCTATCTGCACTACAACAGCTGGATGGATATCGGCTTCTTCACCACCTATACCGAACAAGAGGTCCTGAGTCGCATGGACACCTATGCCGATGAGCTGATTAAAAAGCGCGGCGTGAAGCTGGATGGTTTCTTACTGGATGATGGCTGGGACGATCGCACCGGAAAATGGCTATTCGGCCCGGCGTTCAGCAAAGGGTTTGGCGCGGTGAAGGAGAAAGCCGACAGCCTGCACACCTCGGTCGGGCTGTGGCTCTCGCCTTGGGGTGGCTACAACAAGCCGCGTGATATCCGCGTTTCGCACGCCAAAGAGAACGGTTTTGAAACCGTAGACGGCAAATTCGCCCTCTCCGGCCCGAATTACTTCCGCAATTTCAATCAACAAATCATCAAGCTGATTAAAAACGAGCACATCACGTCCTTCAAGCTAGATGGCATGGGCAACGCCAATTCCTATATTCCAGGCAGCCAGTTTGCATCCGATTTCGATGCTTCTATCGAGTTGATTAAAAATATGCGGCAGGCCAATCCGGACCTGTTTATCAATCTGACCACCGGCACCGACGCCAGCCCGTCGTGGCTGTTCTACGCCGACTCTATTTGGCGTCAGGGCGATGACATTAATGTGTTTGGCAAAGGCTCGCCAGTGCAGCAATGGATGACCTATCGCGATGCCGAGACCTATCGCTCTATCGTGCGCAAAGGCCCGCTGTTCCCAATAAACTCATTGATGTATCACGGCATTGTCAGCGCTGAGCACGCCTATTTTGGGCTGGAGAAAGTGCAGACCGACAGTGACTTTGCCGACCAAGTGTGGAGCTATTTCGCGACGGGAACCCAGCTGCAAGAGCTGTATATCACGCCTTCAATGTTAAACAGCAACAAGTGGGACAGCCTCGCGGCGGCGGCCAAATGGTCGCGCAGTAATAGCGATGTGTTGGTCGATACTCACTGGGTTGGCGGTGACCCTACGGCGTTGGAGGTCTACGGCTGGGCATCATGGAGCAAAAAGAAAGCCATTCTGGGCCTGCGCAATCCGTCGGATAAAGCACAAAGTTACTATCTGGACCTCAGTAAAAGCTTTGAAATCCCGAGCGGCGAGGCCAACCAATTCACCGTTAAAAATGTTTATGGCAGCAACACCAGCCTGCCTGCCGATTACCGCCAGCCTGTTGTCGTGACCTTAAAACCGCTCGAAACCTTGGTTATTGAAGCCACTCCAGCCAGTAAATAGAGCTTACCCTACCCATTGCGGCCTGATATCTCCAGCTGTCAGGCTGCCCTTCATAAACTTAGTCTTTTTGATCTAAAAAAAACATTATCGCGATTATTGTTAATTTATCTGCCATTTCGGCCACCATGATTTTTCAATCATAGGTTAATACTAAGAACTTTATTATTCACTCAAATGATAATTAAACAGAAAGATAACTTTTATATACGAAAACTCTTAAGAAAAACTCGGCGGAAAAATCCTACCTATTTTAAAGACACCTCTTACAACCCAAGAAAAGTCCGAAAGAAAAATCCTAATAAAAAGCCTGAAAAAACGCCATCATAAAATAATTAATGAGGAAAAACCCCTATAAATAATGGAAAAATAGATGCTTCGATAATGAACATTAAAATCAATAAAAACAACGAAATAGAATCAAAACAAGAGCATGAGACTTACTTGCCAAATCACTTGAAAACATTACTCACAATATTAATCAACATTTGAAACCATTGATTAATTCGAAGCATTCAATATTATTAACCAGTAGATTCCCTTTTCTTTAACTCATAGGTAATGAGTGAATCTTGACGTAATTCCTTTAGTGGCCTTGCAGGAAGCAAAGCTCTTCGTTTCTGCTTGTCGCCAAAAAAATCACACCCCGATCACAAGCAGGGAAAATAACCATGTCTAATAGCTTTCAAAATGAAATACCTAAAGCGCGCGTTAATATAAAGCTAGATCTGCATACCGGCGGCGCACAGAAGAAAGTCGAACTGCCATTAAAACTGGTGGTAATGGGCGATTACAGTAACGGGAAAGAGAATCGACCGTTATCCGAACGCGAAAAAATCAATATCAATAAAAACAACTTTAACAGCGTGCTGGCGGAATACGGCCCTTCGCTGAACCTGACCGTGGAAAACACGCTGGCAGCCGATGGTAGTGAAGAGAGCGTTAAGCTGGCCTTTGGCGATATGAAAGATTTCGAGCCAGAACAAGTTGCCCGTCAAATCCCCCAACTGCGCGCCATGCTGGCGATGCGTAATTTATTACGCGACCTCAAATCCAACCTTTTAGACAACGCCACCTTCCGCAAAGAGCTTGAAGCCATCCTTAAGGATGAAACCTTGAGCAATGACTTACGCAACGAACTGGCCGCGCTGGCCCCTAAAGACGCTTAACCCTTCCTGAATCGGATCAACCTGAGATTATGCTTATGTCTGCCAATACAGAAAATACGCAAGAAAGCCGCACTACCGTGCTGGAACGTGCCGACGCAGGAAGTGTTTACGCGTCACTGTTCGACAAAATTAACCTGACGCCAGTGTCTTCACTGGGCGACGTCAACGTCTTCCAAGACAATCAGGCGATGTCTGATGTCACCACCGACGAGCGCGTGACTGCAGCCGTACAGGTCTTCCTGCAGCGCCTGAAGGCCTCTGGGCAGAAAGTTGAGCGTCTTGATAAAACCCTGCTCGACGGCCATATCGCCATGCTCGACGAGCAAATCAGCCGCCAACTGGACGTGGTGATGCACCACCCTGACTTCCAGCGCGTAGAGTCTGGCTGGCGTGGCCTGAAGTTCTTGGTTGACCGCACCGATTTTCGTCAAAACGTTAAAATCGAATTGCTGGATGTCTCGAAAGATGACCTGCGCCAAGACTTCGAAGACTGCCCGGAAATCATCCAAAGCGGCCTGTATCACCACACCTATATTCAAGAATACGATACGCCGGGCGGCGAGCCGATTGGCTCCATCATCTCTAACTACGAGTTTGACGCCAGCGCGCAAGACGTCGCCCTGCTGCGCAATATTTCCAAAGTGTCCGCGTCGGCGCACATGCCATTTGTCGGCTCGGTTGGCCCGAAATTCTTCTTGAAAGAGTCCATGGAAGAGGTCGCGGCAATCAAAGACATTGGTAACTACTTCGATCGCGCCGAATACATCAAGTGGAAATCCTTCCGCGACTCAGATGACTCTCGCTACATCGGCCTGACCATGCCGCGCGTGCTTGGCCGCCTGCCTTATGGCCCGGACACCGTGCCAGTTCGCAGCTTCAACTATGTCGAAGAAGTGAAAGGCCCGGACCACGAGAAATACCTGTGGACCAACGCCTCTTTTGCTTTCGCTGCCAACATGGTGAAGAGCTTCATCAAAAACGGCTGGTGCGTGCAGATCCGTGGCCCGCAGGCCGGCGGTGCTGTGACCGACTTGCCAATCCACTTGTATGACCTGGGCACTGGCAATCAGGTGAAAATCCCGTCAGAAGTGATGATCCCTGAAACCCGCGAATTTGAGTTTGCCAATCTGGGCTTCATCCCGCTGTCTTACTACAAAAACCGCGACTACTCCTGCTTCTTCTCGGCTAACTCCACGCAGAAACCGGCGCTGTATGACACCGCTGACGCCACCGCCAACAGCCGCATCAACTCACGCCTGCCTTACATCTTCCTGCTGTCGCGCATCGCGCATTACCTGAAGTTGATCCAGCGCGAGAACATCGGCACCACCAAAGACCGCCGGCTGTTAGAGCTGGAATTAAACACTTGGGTACGCTCGCTGGTGACTGAAATGACCGATCCGGGCGACGACCTGCAGGCTTCTCACCCACTGCGTGACGCCAAAGTGACCGTCGAAGATATTGAGGATAACCCTGGCTTCTTCCGCGTGAAACTGTACGCCGTGCCGCACTTCCAAGTGGAAGGCATGGACGTCAACTTGTCGTTAGTTTCTCAGATGCCTAAAGCGAAAGCTTGAAGCCCGGAGGCAGGATGAAGATTGAACGTCCGCTATGGACACGCGGAATTCTGGTTTCTCCACAGCAATTTCAACAACAGGCCTCTCTGGAGGCCTGGACTAACGAATGCATTGCGCAAATGGGCGTTTTGCATCCGTGGGGAGTGCTGCATGCCAGTTTCGAGCAAGACGCGCTGGCTCAGGGTCGCCTGAAGGCGGAACGCTTACACCTTCGCTTTCAAGATGGCACCTTAGTGGACACCGACAGTGCCGATTTGCTGCCAGCAACATTAACTCTGGCCGCAAATTTGCCTGCTCAGGCCAACGAAGCGACCGTCTTGCTGGCCGTTCCGCAGACCTATGCCAATGGCGGCAACTGCCTGCAACCTGACGAACTTGCGGAGCGCCCGGTGCGGTATCGCCAAGCCTGGCGGGACGTGCAGAACCAGTTTGGCGACGATAAAAAGCAAATCGCCGTGATGACCCACGAGCTTTCTCTGCGTCTGAGCAGCCAAGAGAACGGTAATTATCAGACCTGCCCTGTCGCCCTTCTGCGCCGTGACCAGCAAGGTCGCTGGACTCAGGACAAGAGCTTTATTCCGCCGTTGCTCAGCCTGCAAGCGAGCCACTGGTGCAGTGAGCAGCTGGAAATATTGATGGTGCAGCTTCGTGCGCGCTTACAACGGCTGATGGGGATGCGTCGCGAAAGCAACGCCCGCATGGCCGACTTCGCCGTGGCCGACGTTTCCCTGTTCTGGCTGCTCAACGCCCTTAACAGTGCTGAACCCGTGCTGGGGAATTTCCAACGCTACCCGCAAGTTCACCCTGAACGTTTATATCAGGAGCTGGCAAGGCTGGCTGGTAGCTTGCTGACATTCTCTTTGGAGCATGACAGCACGGCAATCCCGGTTTATCAGCACGATGATTTGACCGCCGTTTTCCCGCCGCTGTTTGCACTATTGAACATCTTGCTCGAAGCAAGCCTGCCGTCGCGTTTGGTTGCCGTTGAACTGGTCCATGAACCTCGATTCAACCAGTGGCGTGCTGACTTGCATGACCCACGGCTTCGTGAAGACGTGGATTTCTACCTCTCGGTTCGCTCCACGCTTTCGTCTGCCCAATTGCAAACGCAGTTCCCGCAGCTGTGCAAAGTCGGCGCGCCTGATGATGTCGGCAACGTGGTCAACGTGGCACTGAGCGGCATCCCACTGCGAGCTCTGACCCACGTGCCTGCTGCCATTCCACTGCGCCTCGAAAATCAATATTTCTCCCTTGATCTTAACCATCCGGCGGCGAAACAGATGATGGAAGCCGGTGCATGCGTGTTCTATGTGCCAGGCACCTTAGGTGAGATCCAGCTTGAACTCTTTGCGGTGTTACGCGCATGAATCAATCCATAACAGTATCTACTCAACCCATGGATATCGATGCCCTGCTGGCCGATACCTGGCTGCAACTCATTAGCCTGCGGCAGGGAATGACCTGCGGCGAAGGCGAAGGTCGTATTTTTTGGCAGCGCTGCGTGGATGATATTAAGCATGTTCAGCAGGCGCTGAAGGCGGCCAACATCAGCGAGCAAAGCTGTCAGCACGTCATGTATGCCCAATGCGCGGTTCTCGATGAGACGGTAAAAGGGCGCAACATCCACGACGATATCTATTTCGTATGGTGTGACTCTCCGCTTCAGGCGCATTTTTTCAAAACTCTGGATGCCGGGAGCCAGCTTTACGAGCGAGTCCGACAGGTGCTGCGTGAGCCAGCAGCAGATTTAACCGTTTTAATCTGTTTCCATCGCGTGCTGATGCTCGGCTTTAAAGGAGGATTAGGTCCAGAGGGAGGCGCCGAACGCCAACAGCTGGTCGATCAACTCTCTGCGCGAGTCCCCGCTTTTAACTCCGCGCCAGCCAATCCGGTGCTGGCTGTCGCTCCGTCACGCCATCGTGTTGGCGTGTGGCTGCGCTATTGGCCGTTACGCCTTGGTTTAGCCGCGCTGTTGGTGGCTATCCTCTGGTTGGGTCTTGACCACTGGCTGTCTGGGCTGCTGCCGACCTTGTTACCGGGGTCAGTGCAATGAGTCAGATGTGGCAACGCGGTTTGTGGTTATGGGCTGGGATCTTAGCCGGGATTTTATGCCTGGTCTTTCTGCCCTTATCGCCAAAAGTTCGCTGGATAAGCTTTGCCGTGGTCGCGCTGATCTGTCTTTGCGGCTTATATCTGAGCGGGCGTAAATCCGAACGTGCAAACGACATCATAAACCTTGACGGCCTGCCGCCGGAGAACTATCGCCTGCCGGTAGTACTGGTGTGCGGTGACGCGCTGCCTGCGCTGTTTGGCGCTGATGCTATCCACCAGTCGGCGCAGGGCTGCTGGCTACGCGTCAATGATGTCACTGGCCTGCGTCAGTTCACTCAGCAGCTGTTAGTGCAGCGGCCTGAGTGGGCGCGCCAGCTGAGCGTAATGTTCTCCGTCAACCCGCAGCAACAGGCGGATGAACAAGCACTTTCCACGCATCTGTTTGAACTTCGCTGGCAACTGGTACAGCTGCGCAGGGACAGCCACTGGCCGGTACCGCTGGTTCTCTACAGCACGGTGGCGAACAGCATGGTTAAATCGCCGGTTTGGCTGTCACAACAGCAGTCGCAGCCCTTTGCGGTCTGGCCTGTGGTCACTATGCCGGAAACACTCGGCGACTGGCAGCTTACGCCAGAAGGCGAGGAACAGTCCGTTCGCTTCAAGCAGGCCGTGATGTTCTTTAAGCACAACCAGTGGCTAAAAGAGCAGGTTTTACCGGCCTTCATTCAACGCAATGACGACGTGATTGGCGTTCAACCACAGCAAATTATTTTGCATCACGTCGCCAATTTACCAGAGCTGGTGGCAGATTCGCTTTGGCTGCGCTGGCTATCCTCCCTGACCGCGCTGAACGCGGTTGCGGGCTGGCAGCCGGACTCAGAAGCTGCAAAAACTGGCCTACAATTCCCGGACTTTCTCTTTTCCACCCTACCCTTGGGCTATGGCAAATCTGCCTGTCAGCGCGTGCTGCGCCATGGTTTCACCCTCCTCGTGGTGGCAATCGCGGTGGCGCTGTGCTGTAGCGCGTGGCACAACCGGCAATTGCTGCATCGCGTGGCTTTCGACATCCGCCATTACGAAAGCATTGATATGCATGACTACGCGCCGAAGGCTAAAGCCGTGACGGTTCTGCGTGACGATGCCGCCCAGCTTGATGACTGGTTCCGCAACGGCGAGCCGCTTCGCCTCGGGTTAGGGCTGTACCAAGGCGAGCGCCTGCGCCTGCCTCTGTTCACCGCCATCAAAAACTATCTGCCGCCACCGCCGCCTGCCGTGGTCACAGCCCCTAAAACAGTGCGTCTGGACGCCCTTTCACTGTTCGATACCGGCAAATATCAGCTCAAAGCTAACAGCACGAAACTGCTGGTGAATGCGCTGATTGGTATTAAAGCCAAGCCCGGCTGGCTCATCGTGGTGGCAGGACATACCGATATCACCGGCGACGCACGCGCCAACCAAATCTTGTCACTTAAACGCGCTGAAGCCCTGCGTGACTGGATGCTCTCCACCAGCGATGTCTCGCCAACCTGCTTTGCAGTTCAGGGTTACGGCGCGACCCGCCCGATTGCAACAAACGACACGGCAGAAGGCCGAGCAGCCAATCGCCGTGTCGAAATTAGTCTGGTGCCTCAGGCAAATGCGTGTCAGGCAACAGCATCTCAATCCGCCTCAGGATCTGAAGCGGCTACAACACCAAGCAAGGAGAACTAAATCATGGCAATTCCCGTTTACTTATGGCTGAAAGACGACGGCGGCGCGGACATTAAAGGTGCCGTTGATGTAAAAGATCGCGAAGGCAGCATCGAAGTCGTGGCTCAGGAGCATAACGTTTACATCCCTACCGACAACAACACCGGCAAACTGACGGGGACCCGCATTCATACCCCGTTCTTGTTCACCAAGGAAATCGACTCCTCCAGCCCGTATCTCTACAAAGCGGTCACCACCGGTCAGACCCTCAAATCTGCCGAGTTCAAATGGTATCGCATCAACGATGCAGGTCAGGAAGTGGAGTACTTCAACACCAAGCTTGAGAACGTCAAGCTGGTTAAAGTCGCGCCAAAAATGCACGACATCAAAGACGCCTCTTTCGAGAAACACAACCACCTCGAAGAGATTGAGCTGCGTTACGAAAAAATCACTTGGACTTACAAAGACGGCAACATCATTCATTCCGATTCTTGGAATGAACGTACCACCGCCTAGTTACCCGTCATTCTTCGCGCCGCTGGTGCGTTGGCTGCGTTTCCTCGCCCCGGTCACATAGTTATCTATGCCCCCGGGGGCTTGCGAACTTGCCGCCTTCCCGCGACACGAATTATTTAGGGTAACGCCCCAAGCAGGCGGTTCGCCGTCTGCTGTTTGTAGTTTCCAAAACTGCTTATTGAGAGTCATTGGCAGTTTCGCAAACAACAAACAATTCGAACATCGACCTAATGGGCCTGGGTTCCTGCAAAGGAAGGCTATGGGCGGTAGCGTACCCAAAACACAAGGAATTTCAGCATGGAACATCAGTCAGCCACCCTCCTTCGTCGCCTCAATCCTTTCTGCGCGCAGGCGCTGGAAGCCGCCGCTACGCTGTGCCAGACCCGCGCCCACGCTGAGATAACGCTTGAGCACTGGCTACTCAAATTACTGGAATTGGGCGAAGGCGACATTACCGTGCTGGCCCGCCGCTATGAGTGGGACATGGACAGCCTGTGGCAGAGCCTGCTGGCGCACCTCGACGCCCTGCCGCGCTCGGTACATGCTCGCCCGGTGTTATCGGGCTCACTGATCGAGCTGATGCAGAGCGCATGGTTGAATGCCTCCCTGCAAGATGGCGATGATCGCATTCGCAGTATTCACCTGCTTGAAGCCCTCAACGCACATCCTCATTTGCTGCGTTGCGACGGTGCTTGGCCACTATTTAGCCTGAGCACGGCGCATATTGCTCGCCTCAAGCCGTTGCTGAACGTTCAGTCCGACGAGCGCCCTGAGCTGCAACAGCAGGCCAGCCTTGCTACCCCAGCTACGTCGCTGAATGAGCCATCCACGCAGCCCAACACTAATCCACTTACCGGTCAGTCATTGAGTGAAGCACTACAGGCTGCGCTGGATAAATTCACGCTGGACGTAACGGCTAAAGCCAAAGCTGGACAGATTGACCCGATCTTTGGACGTGATACCGAAATCCGCCAGATGGTCGACATCCTCTCGCGCCGCCGTAAAAACAACCCGATTCTGGTGGGCGAGCCCGGCGTCGGAAAAACGGCCTTAGTCGAAGGCCTCGCGTTACGCATCAGTGAAGGCAACGTGCCGGACAGCCTGAAAACGGTCAGTCTGCGCACCCTAGATCTCGGCCTACTTCAGGCCGGTGCCGGCGTGAAAGGCGAGTTCGAGCAGCGTTTGAAGAACGTCATCGAAGCCGTTCAGCAGTCGCCGACACCCGTGTTGCTGTTTATCGATGAAGCGCACACCATCATCGGCGCAGGCAATCAGGCCGGAGGCGCCGACGCCGCCAACCTGCTCAAACCGGCGCTGGCCCGTGGTGAGCTGCGCACCATCGCGGCCACCACGTGGAGCGAATACAAGCAGTACTTTGAACGGGACGCTGCGCTGGAACGTCGCTTCCAGATGGTAAAAGTTGACGAGCCGGATGACGAGATGGCCTGTCTGATGCTGCGCGGCCTAAAATCGCGCTACGCCCAGCACCACGGCGTGCATATTACGGATGACGCGGTCAAAGCTGCCGTCAGCCTGTCGCGCCGCTACATCACCGGCCGCCAATTGCCGGATAAAGCCGTGGACCTGCTTGATACCGCCTCTGCCCGCGTGCGTATGAGCCTCGATACCCTGCCAGAAGACCTGACCCGCCTGAAAGCACAAATCAGCGCGCTGGAGATGGAAGAACAGGCGCTGCTGGAAGATATTGCGCTGGGAACCCATACCCACGGTGACCGTCTGGAGAAAATGGGTCAGCAGGACGCTGAACTGGCCGCGCAACTCGCCGTATTTGAAACTCAGTATTACGCTGAAAAAGTGCTAACCCAGCAACTGCTGGACGCTCGCCAAGATATCAGCCGTCAGGAAGAGACGGTTACGCTGCATAAGCAACTGAGTCATTTGCAGGGAAACTGCCCTTTGCTAAGCCTTGACGTGGACGTACGCACCGTCGCCACGGTCATTGCTGACTGGACCGGCGTGCCGCTGAGCAGCCTGCTAAAAGACGAACAGGCCGACCTGCTGCAGTTGGAAAACCATCTCGCCACGCGCGTGGTCGGTCAAGATGTCGCACTGGTGGATATGGCCCAGCGCCTGCGCGCCGCCAAAACAGGCCTGACATCTGAAAACGGCCCGCTCGGCGTCTTTCTGCTGGTAGGCCCAAGCGGCGTAGGTAAAACCGAGACCGCGCTGGTGTTGGCTGACACTCTATTTGGCGGTGAAAAGTCACTGATCACCATCAACATGTCCGAGTATCAGGAGGCCCACACCGTTTCCCAGCTCAAAGGGTCACCTCCGGGCTACGTGGGCTACGGCCAGGGCGGTATTTTGACCGAGGCCGTGCGCAAACGCCCGTACAGCGTGGTGCTGCTCGACGAGGTGGAAAAGGCCCATCGCGACGTGATTAACCTGTTCTATCAGGTCTTTGATCGCGGCTTTATGCGCGACGGCGAAGGCCGCGAGATTGATTTTCGCAACAGCGTTATCTTAATGACCGCCAACCTCGGCAGTGACCACCTGATGCAACTGCTGGATGAACAGCCGCAAGCCACCCATGGCGAGTTGCACGAGCTGCTGCGCCCTATCCTGCGCGACCACTTCCAGCCTGCACTTTTGGCCCGTTTCCAAACGCTGATTTATCGCCCGCTGGATGCCCAAGCGTTAAGAAAAATCGTCGAGATGAAACTGGCTCAGGTGGCAAAACGCCTTAACAGACATTACGGCCTTGAATGCATCATCCAAGAGAGTCTTTACGACCAGTTGGTCGCCGCCTGTCTACTGCCAGACACCGGCGCGCGCAACATCGACAGCTTGCTCAACCAACAAATTCTGCCAGTGCTGAGTCAACAGCTTCTCAGCCGGATGAGCGATCAACAGCGCACAACCTTGCTGACGCTGGGCTGGGATAATGATGAAGGGATTTTGTTGGAGTTTGAAGGGGAACAGAGATGAGTACTGCGTCTAAGTCATTCTTTTTCGACCACAGCCACCACAAGCTCGCCGTGCGCGACTGCGACACGCCGATTGACGTGGAAGGTTTTGTCGGCAACGAGAGCCTGAGCCTGCCGTTCAGCTATGACATCACTTTTGCCAGCAGCGACCGGAACATTGACCCAACCACCCTGCTGCTGAAGGACGCCTCGCTGACCCTGCAAGCGCCAGTGGAGGAAGCCTTTGGCGTACCCTTGCCGCTGCGGGTAATTCAGGGCGTGGTCACCGGCTTTAAGCGTCTCTCCAGCTCGCGCGACGAGAGCCGCTATGCCCTCTGCCTGCAGCCGAGGCTGGCCCTGCTGTCACGCAGCCACCAGAACCGCATTTATCAGGATATCTCCGTGCCCGGCATCGTCGAGAAAATCCTGCGCGAGCGCCACGCCATGCGCGGGCAGGACTTCGTCTTCACGCTGGTAAAAGAGTATCCGCGCCGCGAACAGGTGATGCAGTATGGCGAAGACGACCTGACCTTTATCTCCCGCCTGCTGGCCGAGGTGGGTATCTGGTTCCGCTTCACCGCCGACCCCAAGCTCAACATCGACGTGGTGGAGTTTTATGACGACCAGCGCCACTACGCGACCGGCCCGACCCTGCACGCCGTGCCGCCGTCCGGCATGCACGACGTCGGCGTTGAGTCGGCGTGGGACTTAGCCAGCGCCTATCAGGTGGTGGAAAAATCCGTCAGCACCGGGGATTACAACTACCGCACCGCCAACGCTGACCTGACCTCATCGGCGGACGTCACCCGCGGCGATAACACCACCTACGGCGAGGCTTACCACTACGCCGACAATTATCTGGCGGCGGGCAGTGAAGGCCGTGACCCCGAGCCGGAGAGCGGCGCGTTCTACGCCCGCCTGCGCCACGAGCGCTACCTTAACCAGCAGGCGCGGTTCTCCGGCGTCGCCAACGCCGCTGCCCTGACGCCGGGTCAGGAGCTAAAGGTCATCGGTAATAATATCCCGACCCCGTTCGCCAAAGGCGTGATAGTGACTAACACCCGCAGCAGCGCCGCGCGGGATAAAAATTTTCAGGTGGCGTTTGAGGCCATTCCTTACTCGGAAGATTACTGCTTCCGCCCGACGCCGGTTAGCAAGCCGGTGATGGCCGGCACCCTGCCCGCCCGCGTCACCAGCACCACGACCAACGACACCTACGGGCATATCGACAAGGACGGGCGGTATCGCGTCAACATGCTGTTCGACCGCGACGGCTGGGAGCAAGGTTACGAGAGCCTGTGGGTCCGCCAGGCGCGGCCTTACGCCGGTGACACCTACGGCATGCACCTGCCGCTGTTGGCGGGCACCGAGGTGGCTATCGCCTTTGAACATGGCAACCCCGACCGCCCCTATATCGCGCACGTGCTGCACGACTCGGCGCACGGCGACCACGTCACCATTCGCAACTACCGCCGCAACGTGCTGCGCACGCCGTCCAATAACAAGCTGCGCCTCGACGACGAGCGCGGCAAGGAGCACATCAAGCTCAGCACCGAGTACGGCGGCAAAAGCCAGCTCAACCTCGGCCATCTGGTCGACGCCGACAAGCAGCCGCGCGGCGAAGGCTTTGAGCTGCGCACCGACAGCTTCGGCGCCATCAGAGCCGAGAAAGGCATCTTCATCAGCGCCGACGGGCAGGCAAAGGCGCAGGGGAAGGTACTGGAGATGCAGCCAGCGATGGATTTGCTGAACAGTGCGCACGAGCAGATGAACTCAATTTCGTCTGATGCTCAGGCCTCAACGGCCAACCCTTCTGACCTGCAGGCTCAAATCAACCTCTTGCAGCAAAACCTTAAAGAGTTAAAACAAGCCGTTCTTTTGCTAAGTGCGCCAAAAGGCATTGCCCTGAGCAGCGGCGAGCACCTGCAAATCAGCGCAAGCGATAATCTGATTGCCACTGCGGGTAAGAATGCCGACGTCAGCGCCGCCAAGAACTTCTTTCTCGGCGTAGGCAACACTCTGAGTATCTTTGTCAGAAAACTGGGAATGAAATTAATTGCCAATCAGGGACCTATTACCGTTCAGGCGCAGAATGACCTAATCGAACTGCTGGCCCGTAAGGCAATCACTATCACCAGCACCGAGGATGAAATTAAGATCACGGCGAAGAAAAGGATAACGCTGAATGCTGGCGGGAGTTATATCCGCATTGATGAAAATAGTATCGAGTCAGGAACGGCTGGGGAGTATTTGACTAAGGCTGGGCATTATGGGCGGTTGGAGAAGGCAAATATCCCAGAAGATTTCCCGAGTGTTGCTCCGGAAACTACAGAACCTGCCAGTCATTTCACTTTTTCCTGACAAGGAGTCACAACATGATTATCAGTCCTCCATTTCTGAGAAATAGAGATGCAAGCCAGTCTGATGCTGGCTGGGTTGATGCGATGATGCCTGTTAGTTCCAGTAGAGGGTATCCTCTTAATGCATCGGATTCATGGCATGGTGGGATCCATATTTCACACACTGACTCAGGCGCAGTGCCGAATAAAGTTAGGGCTATAGCTGACGGTACTGTCGAGTCTTTTCGTATCCCTTCAAAGCCTTGGAAAAGAGATCAATTCCCGCTGAAATACTCGCCTATCAGAGGAACGGATGATGGCTATGTTTTATTAAAACATGAGACTGAAATAGGTTCAGGTGAAGACGGAAAAATTGTTTTTTACTCTTTATATATGCACTTGAAGCATCTGGAAGCAGAGATTCACACGGGCTCTAAAATCTATCGTAAAGCCCCTATTGGCTCATCTGGAATGACTGATGGGAAAAATGAATTTCATTTTCAGATTTTCTGCGATGACGCCAACATAAGTAAATTGGTTGGTAGAGCTACCGGCAAGTTGAATATTAATGAAAATGGAAGAACGGATGCTATCTATGGCGATATTCATTTTTATTTGCCAGCAGGCACTAAATTTTATGAGGCTCGCCCCTCGGCTAATACCGATATCACAACAAACTTGAATGAAATCCATACTAGCGAAGTGCCGCTGTATGCAAGCATGAGCTTCAGTAAAGGAGCATGCACGATGATTACGCGGCAGGCATGCGCCAATGCAGAAGATGCTTTTGAGATAGTTGGCTCTCCTTTGGTCAATGCCGATGGCAAGGACTATGAGTATAACCTCTATAAAACAGCTACTTCACGCTATCCGCAAAGTCCGAGTGCCGGCTATGAACTTCTACGTTTTGGGCGGATTATTAACACCGAGCATGAAACCTTGGTTCCGGCTACAGCCCCCCTCTGGATGACAGTAAATTACCCTGGTGGACAAGGTGTGGTGAACCTTGCAGTGGCAGCTGTTAAAAAGTTCAGCGATGCGGATTTCCCCCACTGGGCAGGTTGGCAACTGGTTAATGATGATAAAGACACGCATAGCCAGTGCAATTCAGCAGCGATAAGGAAGCTTCGGGAGGAAAACAGGTATGCAGCACAAAGCCGCAAACTTATCTGCTGTATGCCGTTTGAGTGGGAAAAAAGCACTATTGATGCCCGGTATAAATGGCTAATGACTGGTCTGCCATGGGAGCAATGTACACCAGAAAAAACGGCAATATGGCGGATACCGGTAACAAATGAATCGAAGGATCGTGTTCTGATGAATGAAAAGGACTATGACAGATTCAAACAACACGCAGAGGCTCTATGTTTTGATTCAGGTGCCTTGGGTTCAGGGAAAGTCTGGCATTTTGATCCACGTGGGTTTATTGAGCATTTTAGGAAGTGCGGGTGGCTTGATTGTAAAATAATTAAAGAGGTCATGGCGGCAAATACGAATAAAAAAAACAAAAATGCGCTTACCACCATCCAAGATATTACATTGCAATATTATGTAGACATAAACAAATTAATGAATAAGTATAATTTATCAGGTGCTAATAGGATCTGTCATTTTTTAGGCCAAGGTGCAGTAGAGTCAGGCTATTTATTGTCGATGCAAGAGGCCAGTCAGCAACAAAATGTAGTTAATGGCGTTCAAAAAGGCGGTAATATTGTTGAAATTTCAACTTACAATGAAACAACTGAATTAGGTCATTGGTATGGATTACTCGATACTGAAAAAGACAAATACTTCTATGAAAAAAAATATAACTCTCGCGGAGGTTATATTACAGGCTCCTATAGTTGGATTAATGGAAATTGTGGCGATGTGGATGCACAAAAATTTAGAGGTCGAGGTTTTAAAATGTTAACAGGTCTTGATACATATGCAAGCTATTGGGTATATCGCGGGTGGTTATCCGTAAAAGATTTCGACAAATATTGGTGGGATGACCCAGCATATAAGAATAAAAAATCCGCGGCCATGAAGAAAAGACCTCCCAAAATTGATTCGCCTCAAAGGGTAACGGAAAACACATACAACTGCATTGACACTGGCGCTTTCTTCATTGCGTGTTTTAAATCTAAAGTACTCAAAATTATGGATGAGGACAGCTCAGAGGTTTCAGACGACAACAACATCATAGAGAGGGTGACAAAAAGAATAAACGGTGGTGACAAGGGAATTGCTGAAAGGAAAATAGCCACTAAAAAAGCTAAAGAGGTAATTGATGATCAAATTTAAAATAAAATTCTTCTTGTGGATAGTGCTTGTTGCTATAACTACAAATTGTTGGGGGGCATATTATAACTCCGTAGAATTTGATGATATCATTGTGAGGTTGGATAAGGATAAAGTCGGCTACATTACGGTTCATAATAAAACATCAGGTATAGATCATTCCTGTGAAATCTCTAATTGGGATAATTCAATGCTAAATGGTGCTGGGGAAATATCATTAACAAGTGATCATGTGGGAGTACTTATAGCGTCCGGTAATAAATATCTTGAAGCTGAAGACGTGAAGAATTGTAACGGAAATGCTATTAGTGTTTATTCCATTCCGTATTTTGATCAAGAAATATCCACCATTATAGACATGAACTTTGAAAAGAAGTTGGTTCTAGCGTTGGTGGTAGTTGATGCTCACTTCAGAGCATACCAAGCGATAGTTTCTAATTTTAATGGAAGAAAAAATATTTTTTCAGGTAAGGGATTTTGGAGTGACTCCGTAAAAAATACTGATGACACATTTTCCCCAGGCAACACTCTATATTTAGGAAAAATATCGCCAAATGGCAGATTTGTTGCGCCTAACGATTTAGATTGTTCTATTGATTCATTCCCTGGAGTATGGGATATAGCAAAAGGAAAGAAAGTGTTTTTCCCTTCGGATAAAGATGCATCAGTGATTGATAGTAAATGCCAGGAACTGTTTTCTGGGAAACAATCCCTAAATGAATTAGGTGGCAAACTTGCCACCATAAAATAACATTTAATTTATTAAAACTTCCTTAAAATATTTATATTGCATTAAGTGCATCCTCAACGATTCTTGCTTAATAAAAATAAAACCCAGAATACTCTCACAATAACTTAATATATTTTAGCAACGTAATAAGTAATGGCATCAGCAATCTTTTAAAAACAGGTATCAATCAACTCAGAATGTATATTCTATTGTTGGAGATGAATAAGTGAAAAAAATCATAATATTTTTTCTGTTTTCCTTTACAACTCCTTGCTTTAGCGAAGAGCATACCAAATCAGCATCTCTAGACGAGGCCACAATAAATATCCCTGAGAAATGGAATGTCAAAAAAAACAACAACTGTTTAATCATTAAGGCGGAACATGTATATGCATCCGATTACCTTAAACTATGCAGAAATTTATCTAATGAAGAAAGTGATTACTTTACAATGAATGATGACGGAAAATGGGAGGCGGTAACTGACGGCATTCCAGTTTTAGCAAATATAAACACCAACTCAAAATTTACTGGAATGAGTGCTGTAGTTTCATGTAAGTATAAAGATGATGCTGGATACCATTCTGAGCAGTGTTTTCAGGCGGAAATAAAATTACCACAAAAGGTAAATTTCATATTTACTGGTAGAGGCAACCCATCTTTATTTAGCGATTACAATAAAGTATATCTATCATTCATAATAAAATAACACCCAATTTATCACCTGTAAATATTCACATTCCGCGTGGTAATTAGATGATATATTCAAAAATTATTATATTTATTTCTTCCCTTGTGTCTTTTTACGCTTTCTCATCAAATACAATAGAATTCAACATATCTAACAAATACAATGCGGAGATCACAACAGTAGGGCAAGAAGGAGACTATGAAGTAAAATATAAAATCTTCGAAAAAACCAGATTAATACAAGAAAATATCATTCATATCGACTCAGAAAGAAAAATAAAAATGTTGATTGATGATTTTAATTTTGACGGAAAGAAAGATTTTTCTATCTGGCACATGGACGAAGGGATGGGGACATACAAAATATTTAAAATCTTTGTTTTTACAGATAAAAATCATGACTTTAATGAGATACACTCACCTTGTGGTGATGATTATATTGATGTCAGAGTTGACAACCAAAAAAAAGAATTAATTAGCTCATATTTCGACGACAACCGAATTAAAAAATGCATCACTGTAAAAAGAAATATAATGATTAAATAATTACGCATATGCGTCACTCTTGTAAATTGCATATCTGACTGTTCTATCTACCCAGTCGTATTAATGATATTAATTACCGGGAATTAAACGGCTTTGATACTCGTTGTAGTGTCTATGGAAATGCTATTTCAGTTCTCACGGAAATGAAATTCCCGAATGATAATCGTGACTTCGTGCTTGAATTCCCTGAATCAAATCAACTTAGGAGAGAGAAGTGAATAAGTTAATATATTTTCCAATCATTTTTAGTGGGATGCTTACCATTAATGTTTATGCACAGGAAATGGTATTTGAATGTCTGACTTCAAACAATAAAGCCGTATCACTATATCAAGATGGAGATGATATTACTTACAAATTCGGCAAAACGAATTCAAAACCAGACATTATGATTAAGAGAAAATTGCAAAAATTAAATATAAAACAAGAAACACCAGTAGGGTCTGGACTAGATAGTTCTATTGAGTTTAAAAATGGAACCTATAGCTATACGATTAATGAAAGTTTAAACAGAGTAAGTGAAGATCACGAATCAACAGCATGGCTAGATGTGAAAAAAAATGGAAAAATTATAAATTCAATTGATTGCAATGTGAATAAAGTATCTCTAACTGATATAAATATTAGTCACAAATAATGTATATTTAAATAAAAGTGACTAAATATAAAACCAATTATTTCTTGTAGGTACTACCTACTGCTATGACATCCAATTCTTGGGGGTGCATATTATAAGCCCGCAGAAGATGATGATGTAAAAGTTAGATCGCATAAGAAAATGCGAGTTGGCGATCTACTCATACCATACAAAAAATAAATATAGGTTAATATTTATGAAAATAATATGGGTATTTATTTTTATGTTTTTTAGCTCATTTTCATCAACCGCGACTCCACTTAATAAAGATAAATCACCTTCAGTGATTAGGAGTTTATCATCAAATTCCAATACTGATATTTCAGCATCATCAAATTTTGATGCTTGCAACGTACACTTCAAAGACTATATTTATCCCGCACTGTCAGATGATGAGTATTACAAAAAAAAATCTCCTATTTCAGAATGGTACTGCCTGTATTCTGGAGAAGCTTTTGAGGCTGGATATGATACTCAGCATACTAATGATAATGGCATTGATGAAAGTAGCACTGACAACAAAATCATATATGATTACAAAAGCAAAGATTGGAAGTCTGTGCCAGATGATAATTACAAAAAAAAGGGGGAAGCTAACCACTTAGAGCTAATTAAAATCAAGAATAAAAACTCTCATGGATTCATGGCTACAGATAGGATGAAGAAACTCAAAGATGGCAGTAATGTTGAAGGATTTTACTTTTGTTTAATTCATAATAATAATGCACTCTGCGGCTCTGGTGAGGGCGTTAAAAGCAATGGGAAATTTATCTCCTCGCAAGATGCATTGAAGCTATTAAATAGTATTTCCTTTGACAAAGATAAAAATCATTAAATTAAAACAGACAATTAGCGGAAGAGAGTTACAATGAACCAACAATTATCATGTTGAGAAATTTGACCATTGGTTTTATTTTTATAATAAACCCAGCGTTTACATATGCAAATAAAATTGATTACTGCAAAACAATTGAATTCTCAGCAGGAGTTTTCAATAAAATGGAAATACAAAAGTCATCCGAGAAAAATGGTTGTCGAGAAAAGCCAGTGCCAATATTTTACAATGGCTTTAAAGACTATTTTTATCTTTCTAAGGAGGCTTATCCAACCGGAGGCATAAGCTACATAACTTGGGATGATGCGAAAAATAAATATGGTTACGATCAAAAAGAACTCAATACGACAATCGACAAGGTCATAAAAGAAAACACGAACTTTAGTTATTTGAAAAGTTTAAAATATCACGTCAACATCGAAACCTTCCCCAGAAAAAACGGAGCACTAGTTATTTCTGACGTTATATTCTTAGATAAGAAAAACGCACCGATTAGCCTTATAAAAACATTGTTTTTTTACTCTCAGGATAATTATGCTGCTACTTATTACTCTGGAGTAGTACAATATTCTGATGTAAAGAGAATTGACTATCTGATTAAGGTCACAGATTTATTCAATACCATGGAGATAAACTGGTAATTATTTAATTAAGTCAGTCTTCAACTTTCTGAAAAGCAAGATGCATCACGCTACTGAAATACTATTTTTATCATGCAGTCAGGGAAGTCAATTTTATTTATTCTTGATATTTCGACACCCCTCATATCGGAAAAATTAATCTCACACACCAGCATGTAATCACAACACCAACGCAAGCAGTTTCATAGTCAATCCTGTGAAATATAGTGGAGTAATTAAAAATTTAAAAAAACACTAATAAAAAACAACATTAAATCACCCCATAATTACAATCCCTAAAAAATTATCAATAAGGAGTAAAATGAACAAGCTAATATTTCTTATTTCTTTTGTGATATCCTCTTCAGCTCACTCTGCTACGGGAATATACAAAATCGTATGGATGGATATGAATGGCAAACATGACATAACATTAACGGTTATGGATGGTGGTTTTGATAGGGAATCATCCGCTGTCATTCTTCATGGTGAAGGAAAATTAAATAACAAGCAAGAATGGGTAATTAATGACAGCGTAAAAAACTGTACTGAAGATTCCGATATATCTATATATCCTAATTCATTCGAGCTCTTGGATTTATTAAAAAAAGATGATTATTACATCCTTTTTTCCTACAGAATAAGTTGTAGTGGAGGCATTTCCCCTGGGATTGTTAAATATTTCGCATATCGAAATGGTATAAAATACTCACTACGGGGGGAGGAGCATATCATCATGGGAAGTGATAGTTTTGGTGGGGAGGTATCTCCAGTACCAGACTTTAACCTCAAAAATAACAAACCCCTTCTGGAGTACATGCTTAAAAAATGGCCCTCCGTTTCGACCACTAGAATTAATTAGCTTTTCAAAAACTGATTAAACCATATGAATCCACCTCTTATTGAATCATGGACTAAAAGACTCTGGCATTATAAATAAAGTAAAATAAATTATGTTATTTATGACATATTCAAACCGGAATGACTTAGGAATATTTAATTTAAGAAAAGCTTGTCATAAGTCATTAGCATATTTTCATCTGTGCGGACACTGACAATTTAACTCTCCATAATTTATATTCGAGCCCAAAAAATGCCAGTAAACCTAAATAACATGCCAGCCCCCTATATACGCCCTACTCCGCCCAGGCTATTGCGCTGGTTAGCCGCGTTGGTATGTCTTGTCGCGACAGGCATATTACTGATGCGCTTATTAGGGAAATTAGTCAGTGAGAACACTTTCTGGTGGTTTGCCATTGGTATTCCGGCCATGGTTTGGCTGGTATTGATGGGAATCCGAATGGCTGTTTATATGATGCAGCAGATTCAGGCTAATGCTTGGGACAAGCGCCGTGAACAGGTGATTTTGCAGGAAGTACGGCGTGGACGCCGTGCGTTGCAAATTCTGGCAGCGACTTTCAGCACAGCTCATCTGGCAAATGCTGAATTCACCGACTGTACTGAAGCTATGCTGCGCAATCAGGATATGTTAAACCCGCAAATTAGCTGGAAAAAAGAAAGTACTGTCCGCCACAGTAGATTGCCGACTACCGAAGTTCTTGAGCCTCAAGATCGCATTGCCGCTGCCTTTGCTGAGCTGCTGGAAAGTTTCGCCGATACATTCAGCTTTATAAGCCCAGATAAGCCTATCGCCATTTTGCTCGAGTCATCCTCGTCAATACCTGCTGCACAGGTGAAAGAGAGCTGGCAAAAGGCATGGGAAAAGCGCGCCTTTCAGCACCCTACTCACTTTATTCAGGGGAGCGGGCTTGGGGTGATCGACAACTGGCTTGATAACCATATCAAAGATGAAGATTTGCTTTTGGTTGTCGCCTTGCATATCGCGCCTGATATAACCCTGTTTAGCGCAGAAGCCGTGGCCGGGCTATTACTCGGCAACCGTCTGACTCAAAAGGATTTGTTACCCATTGCTCTGCTCCATCGGCCAGAACTTTCGGAGCCGGATGATGAAATGTTACGCGCCAGAGCTTTGCAGGCTGCGGACTGGGTGCCAATGAGCATCGATAGAGTGCAACACCTGTGGTTAACAGGGATATCGGCTAAAAGCGATGCCTACAGAGCGATCCTAAAAGTCAAAACTGCGCTGCCTTTTACCGGTCTTGAGCAACAAAGTGACATGCACCATATAGACAGTTTCCTTGGCGATACGGCACTCGCAGCCCCTTGGCTAGCCATTGCCGTTGCTGCCAAGTCGATGAGTTATTCCCCAGCACCACATTTTATTTTTAACGGCGAACAAGGCAGCGAAAGTGTCTGGAGTTGTGCCGTCTCTCCCAATGCTTCTCACAAGGAGAACATAACGTGAAGCGCATTGCCTTACCGATTAAAAAACCAGAAGTCTGGTTCTGGATTATTGCCTTGGTATTTTTACTCACCGGGGCGCTACTTTGTTGGCTAGTCTGGCAGCATCCAGAACAGGTGGGGTTAATGCCAAACACGCCGCAGCAAGATCGCTGGCTGACGGGGCTGATGGTCGGAACTGGCGTGCTCGCCTGCTGCGCGTTGTTAACCTATGCCGGTACGCGCCTTTCGGGTAAAAAGCACTTTGATGAAATTCGCCAACAAGCCCAAGGGGATGATATTCCCAAGCCTGAAAAAGTAGAAAAAGATAAATCTCAGAACGAAATGGTGCTTCTCAAACGCCATCTACGTCTTCGCTATGGCCTGTTCTGGCGCAATAAAGTTCGTTTGCTGATGGTGATGGGCGAAACCGAACAGGTTGCCGCGCTGGCGCCTACTCTGGCAACTCAGGGCTGGCTTGAAGGTCAGCGCACGTTGCTCATTTTTGGTGGCAGCCTGCATGAAGAAGGCGATCACTCGCGTCTGGCTGAGTGGCGAAAGCTGCGCCGCACTCGGCCGCTGGACGGTATTGTCTGGGCGCTGGCTGATGGGCAAAGCCGAAACGCTAAGTGGGTTGATGATGGCCTGCGCTCTCTCGAGAAAATCGGCGATACGCTACGCTATCAACCTGCGGTTTATCTCTGGCAGGTTATTGCTGGCGAAACTGAGGGTCTCGCACGTGCGGAACAATCTATAGGGGCCATTTTCCCTGCAAAAATGTCGCCTAAGTCGATTGAGTCTCAGCTTAAATCTCTAACGCCGCGGCTACGCGAACAAGGACTACAGCAGGTCTTTGTCGAGCAACAACATGACTTTCTGCTGCGCTTCGCACAATCACTGGAGAGCGGTACCGCCGCGTATTGGGGGAAAATTCTCACCCCGTGGCTCGCCAATTACGCCAAACGCATTCCTTTACGCGGCTTGATGTTCAGCCAACCGATATCACCAGCGGTCCCCGTCGGCGTCCATGATAATACCTGGTCGACCTCCGTGACTTGGCAAGGCGTTTTGGAAGATTGCCGAGCAGCGCGCGGTCAGCGCGTGGGCCTGCCTTGGGAGCAAACCCTATGTTACGGCCTGCTGGCACTGATTATGCTTTGGGGCGCGGGAAGCCTCATGTCGTTCGCAGTCAACCGCCACCAGATGGTCTCAGCCAGCGAACTGGCGCAGAATCTGGCGAAGCCGCTTCCAGTGTCTGATGCGCAACTGATTGCCCTGCAAGCCCTGCGTAACGATATCGGACGTTTACAAACTCGTATTGAGCACGGTGCTCCTTGGTATCAGCGTTTTGGCTTAGATCAAAATGCGGCACTGCTTGATGCCCTACTCCCTTGGTATCGTCAGGCGAATAATCGCCTGATACGCGATGCCGCTGCGTACAGCTTGCAGCAGAAACTGAGCATTCTAGCCAACCTCCCGGCGAACAGCCCGAAGCGCGCTGCGCTGGCGAAATCAGGCTACGACCAGTTAAAAGCCTATTTAATGATGGCAAGACCAGAAAAAGCCGAAGGCCAGTTTTACGCGCAGGTGATGAAATCCACCGAGCCGCGTCGCACGGGGGTATCCGCAGGTCTATGGCAGAGCCTGGCGCCTGATTTATGGCAGTTTTATGCTTCTAACCTGCCGACTCAGCCAAGTTGGAAAATCAACGCCGATAGCAGTCTGGTCACTCAGGCGCGTCAGGTGCTGCTGGGGGAAATTGGTCAGCGCAATGCCGAAAGCACTTTATACGAAAATATGCTGCTGTCGGTACGCCGCAACTATGCGGATATGACGCTGACCGATATGGCGGGCGACACCGACGCCCAGCGCCTGTTCCACAGCGATGAAAGCGTGCCGGGTATGTTCACTCGCAAAGCGTGGGATGAGCAAATCCAGCAGGCAATAGATAAAGCCGTGGCGTCGCGCCGTGAAGAGATTGACTGGGTGCTGAGTGACAACCGTCGGCCAGTTGCTGATGAGATCTCACCTGAAGCCTTGAAAAAACGCCTGACAGAACGCTATTTCACAGACTTTGCGGGGAGCTGGTTGAACTTCCTCAACAGCCTTCATTGGAACGAAGCTCATAATTTATCTGACGTTATCGACCAGCTCACCCTAATGAGTGATGTGCGCCAGTCGCCATTGATTGCATTGATGAACACGCTGGCGTGGCAGGGGCAGACCGGGCAAAAAGATCAGGCCTTGTCGGACTCTCTGGTGAAATCGGCGAAAGCCTTGATCAATAAAGACGCGCAGCCAGCCATCGACCAGCAGGCCCATGGCCCGGTTGGGCCTCTGGATGAAACCTTTGGTCCCCTGCTCGCCCTGATGGGTAAAGGCAGTGCGCAAAATATGATGCCTTCCGACAGCTCGCTCAGCCTGCAAACATTGCTGACCCGCGTGACTCGCGTCCGCCTTAAACTTCAGCAGGTTGCCAATGCTTCTGACCCGCAGGAGATGACGCAGGTGCTGGCGCAGACGGTATTCCAAGGCAAAAGCGTCGATCTGACCGACACCCAAGAGTATGGCAGCCTAATCGCCGCCAGTTTGGGAGAGGAATGGAGCGGTTTTGGGCAGTCGATGTTTGTTCAGCCTTTGACTCAGGCTTGGGAAACGGTGCTGCAGCCCTCTTCCGCCAGCCTCAACGATCAGTGGAAAAACGCCATTGTCGCTAACTGGAAATCGGCGTTTGACGGGCGTTACCCTTTCGCCATCAGTAAGAGTGATGCGTCGCTGCCGATGTTGGCCGAATTTATTCGCAAAGACAGTGGCCGTATCGACAGCTTCCTGACCCGCGAACTGAGCGGCGTGCTGCACAAAGAAGGCACGCGCTGGGTGCCGGATAGAGTCAACAGTCAGGGGCTGACCTTTAATCCGGCATTTCTTGAAGCGATTAATCAACTCAGCCAGATTTCCGACATCCTGTTTACTGATGGCAGTCAGGGAATGCGCTTCGAGCTGCTCGCCCGCCCGGTGCCTAATGTGGTGGAGACCAACCTGTCGATTGATGGCCAAAAGCTCACCTATTTCAACCAAATGGAGAGTTGGCAGAGCTTCCGCTGGCCTGGCGATACCTACAAACCGGGCACCATGCTGACTTGGACCAGCGTGAATGCCGGTGCCCGTTTATACGGCGATTATCAGGGAACCTGGGGATTGATTCGTTGGTTGGAACAGGCAAAACAGCAAAAGCTGGATGAGGGGCGCTATCAGCTCACCTTCACAACTACCGACAAACAGCCGCTCCAGTGGATATTGCGCACCGAGCTTGGCAAAGGCCCGCTGGGCCTATTGCAGCTGCGCAACTTCACGCTGCCGACGAAAATATTCCTGACGTCAGAGACGCAAGCTACTACTGAAAAGCCCTTTGACGCCGATGCAATAGCCCAAGAGTGATATCCATTCCTCTCGCATAAAATTCAACAGGACCCGTAATGACCACATTAATCACGCTGCAAGAGGCTTGCAGCGCCGAGTCTTCATCACTCTTGCAATTGGCAACTGAGCAGGCGGCACTTTGGAATAACTGGTTAAAACCGATCTCAGCGGATCTTCCAGCCGGTGAAGATCCGGGCTACGACGACGACTTTCAGCAAATGCGCGAAGAGGTAAATAAGCTCTCGGGGGCCAATACCACGCTTATCTGCGAATTGTCGGAGAAATTGCTTAACGCCAGTTGCAAGGATGTGCGGGTCGCCACCTATTACATCTGGGCGCGGCTGCATCGCGATGGCGAAGCGGGCTTTGCCGACGGCCTATCCCTATTAGCAGCACTTATCGGGGATTTTGGTGAGATGCTGCACCCGCAGCGCGCCACCAGCAGAAAAACGGCGCTCGAATGGCTTGCAGGCTCGCGCATGCTGGACAGCCTTTCACTCTATCCAGAAGTCGATAAAGCCGATTTTTCCCGCATCGTGGCGGCCCTGACACTTCTCGAACAAGGCGTAAGCACATGGCCTGAAGCGAGTCGCCCACAGCTCGGCGCGCTCTACGCCGTGTTGGAAAATCGCCTCGCGCAGTCTGGCGGGATGCATGCCGTGGTGCCGCAAAATAGCGGCTCTTCAAGCCCTTCGGCGGAATCCACCAGCGCGTCTCCCTCACTGCGACCAGTGCAGTCCGGCCGCGACCTACTGGATCAGGCAAAGACGCTGGCAAAATACCTGCGCGACCAGCCTCAGGGGTGGCTCTCGGGTCATCATCTGATCAAGAGCGTGCGTTGGGATACGGTTCATGAACTTCCTCCGCTGGATGCCAGTGGCCGTACTCGCTTACTGCCGCCGCGCCCGGAGTATCGCGCACAGCTCAAGCGTCTCTATCTTCAACAGAGCTGGATAGAACTGCTGGAACAGGCAGAGTCGATGTTTGCCGAAGGCGTTAACCACTTTTGGCTCGACGTGCAGTGGTATCTGCATCAGGCGCTCAGCAAGGCGGGGGCTCCCTTCGACAGCTGGACCAGCTGTATTACTCAGGATTTGCGCCTGCTGCTGACCCGTCTCACCGGATTGGAAAGCCTTTGCTGGAGCGACGGCACGCCCTTCGCGGATGAAGTCACACAAGACTGGATTAATCAACAGGTGCTGGAATCGGTCACTGGCTGGGGCAATGAACCCGCCGCTGCCGTCACCTCCGGCGAGGACGATATTCTTCAGCTTGAAAGCGAAGCGCTAGCGCAGGCCGACAGTGACGGCGTTGAAACCGCGATCCTCTGGTTGCAAGCACGTCCGGGAGTCACTACCCCGCGCCATCAATGGTTGTTACGACTGGTGATGGCCCGCGTCGCCGAGCAATATGGCAAGAACGACATGGCACTCCACCTGCTTGCGGATCTGGATAGCGGCGGCTCGTCCCTCACCCTCAACCACTGGGAGCCGGGATTGGTTTTTGAAGTCAAAGCCCGACGCCTCAAGTTACTGCGTATGAAGGCGCAGCGCAGTGACAGCGACAAAGTTCGCCTGCACAGCGATATGGAAACCTTGCTCAGCGGGCTAATAGCGCTCGACCCGGCAAGGGCTGCGGTGTTGTGTGGTTAACACTTAATAAGGGATTATTTATGGCAAAGGGTTATTACTTGGTGGTGGAAGATGAAACCACCTGTGGCGGTATCATCATTGAAGGTGATACAACCCACACACTGTTCGGCAGAGCCGTGGCTCGCGAGGAAGATCGCGTAACCTGCGGCAAACACCCCGGCACTTACTATATTATCGGCCATATTCCCGGCGATAAGATCCACGGCCGAAATTTCGCCGGCACCCTTCACAGCAAAAGCAGCTGCCCTTGCGAAGCAGAGTTTATTCCGTCAATGGTGGATGATACGTATGATTTAACTCCTTCTGATTACTCTAAACCAAGTACTCAAACAGACGAATCCGCCGACAACAATAACCAAGCTAACTCGCCAAAAAATCAAATAATCTGTACGCACACAGATGGCGCCTTAGTTGTTGCCGAGTATATTGTTAATGAAATTAAAAAGAATGTAAAAAGTCAGACTGCGGAACAGATTAGGTTTCTTATAGACAAAGAAACTTATAACGAAAGTATGAAAGAATGGGAAAATAGTCCTTGGTATAATAAATTAAACCCACCACCGCAACTTTCAACGGTGACTGCGATGGCAATTTGGTTTCAAGCAGTAAAAACAGGATCCATCTGGGATCACAAGCATTTAATAAAATCTAAATTTGGTAGAATAGCTGTAGAGCGTCAATTAAAAAGTCGCCAAATCTCAAGGAGCCATTATCACAAATACAAAAATCACGATTACTTTTATGATGTCTGGTCTAATATACATTATGGTTATGTAGGTTTAAGCACTGGGTTTTCAGTTGAAACTTTACTTGCAGGCTCAAACATGGAACAAATTAGAACCAGCATTGATTCGGAAAAAGATCCAATTGACGATATTGTTTGCGTAAACATAGGATTTAACTTGTATTATAAATACGGTAGGTATGCAAGGGACTTAACCTCTATAGACATTCTAGATGCACTAGAAAATGAACCAGACATTAACTTGAAACAATCGAGACAAGACCATTTGTGTTTGAGTGTAAAAAAAAACAAACTATACTGTTTAGAGTGAAAATTAATGAGAAAACTAATATTAGTCTCGACTTTAATTATTGTATTATTTTTCACATCATTCTATATAATAAGTTTACTAAAGCCAAAAATATCAATCCACAACAATACAAGTCATAATATCTACATATACTTTGGCGAAAGTACCTATGGTGTAGATCCAAGCGTCGAAGAGATTGACAAGATAATAAAAAGAAGACCCGACGAACTCATGCCCGGCCAAAAAATAATGTTAAAACCTTCTTTAAAAAGATTATTAGCCAACGATTCGGAAGTGGGTATCGGTTGGTATATTGGAGGGCAATATGAATATAACTCAATAAGCACATCGGGGCAATTATTTAAACTATCCAAACAAGAAGGAAACTGCTCAATATCAATTATCATTAAAAGCGACAAGGCTATTTTAAAGAAAGAAAACAAAACCATCTGTTACCAAAAACTTCATGCATTTTAAACAAGTTTAAGACAGCTATTAGCGAGCATCGTAGAGAAATCATGAGATATTCATTTAACAAAAAATACATACTTCGCTGGGGGATGATAATCGTAGCTTGTTTTGTTTATTTTACTTTAATAACAATAACATCGTTCCAAATAGGAGCATTTTATGAAAATCAAAGCATACAAATCGCCCCCCCAACTTCATTAAAAGAATATTTTGATGCAATCGACGCTCTAACCAGTGCACTCGACAGTATCTATCGGGCATCTATTTATGGCTTTGTCATATCCATGTCCATTATCTTGTTTTCTTTTAAGAAAATTAGATAGGCATGATATTACTTAGATTTTAATAGCTAAAAAAATAAAGGAGAGAGAAAGTAAAAACAGGATCGATTTGGGATCATAAGCATTTAATAAAATCTAAATTTGGTAGAGTAGCTGTAGAGCGCCCATTAACAAGCGGGGAAATTTCAAAGAGTCATTACCACAAATACAAAAGTCACGATTACTTCTATGATGTCTGGTCTAATATACATTATGGTTATGTAGGATTAAGCACTGGGTTTTCAGTTGAAACTTTACTTGCGGGTTCAAACATTGAACAAATAAGAACCAGCTTTGAGTCTAAAAAAGATCCTCTCGATGATATTGTTTGTATGAACATAGGGTTTTCTCTATTTAAAGAATTTGGAAAATACGCGGAAGAGCTGACAGCTCAAGATATCCTAAATGCATTGGAATCTGAAAGTGACAATGTTCTTACGGAGTCGAGAGATGAACATTGGTGCATAAAAATCTCTAGTAATAACTCGTTAGGGGAAACTAGATGATTAGTATCATAAAAAGAAGAAAAATCACCACAACTATATTAGCCCTGCTAATTATAATTACATTGTCTTATAAGTTAAAGCCACGTATTACAATAAAAAACAACACAAACGAGATCGTTCGTGTTTATGTTATGGAAAGAGTTATTTCCGAAGACGAACCGTCCATAGAGGAAGTAGACCAGCTAAAAAAAGTAAGGATTTTAAATCCTCAGGACAAGATAAGCATAGCGCCCTCTTTCAGCACTTTACTACATATAAATAAAGAAATAGACATTGGCTGGAGAACTATGCCTCCTGAAAAAAGCAATACAAAAGTGGGCCATAAGTGGTTTTTCATAAAAGCGACAAAAGGGAACTGTAGTTATTCCTTAACGATAAGTAATGATAACTACACTTTAAAAAATGAACACAGCCATATATGTATTAAACGTCTCGCTCCAATAACTGACGATTCTGATTAATAGTTAAATCTTTTAAACCACCACCTCACAGATTAAATCCCCAACCACCACTCTTTATCATTGAGATCCCATGGACGACCTAACCCTGCGTTATTTTGACGCCGAAATGCGTTACCTGCGCGAAGCGGGCGAAGAATTTGCTCGCGCGCACCCTGACCGCGCTGCCGGATTGAATCTGGATAAAGTCGGGGCTCGTGACCCCTATGTTGAACGCCTGTTTGAAGGCTTTGCTTTTCTGATGGGCCGCCTGCGGGAGAAGCTTGATGATGACCTGCCGGAGCTTACCGAAGGGCTGGTCAGCCTGCTTTGGCCGCACTACTTGCGCACTATCCCTTCCCTGTCGATTGTGGAATTCACCCCAGACTGGCGGGAAATGAAAGAGCGGATGACGATGCGCAAAGGGTTCGAAGTCCTCTCGCGTCCGATTGGTGAGCACGCAACGCGCTGTCGCTACACCACCACTCAGGATATCGAACTGCTGCCGATTTCGCTGCAACGCGCCGTGCTGGACAGCGAGCCTGACGGTCGTTCGGTGATGCGTTTGCGCTTTAGCTGCGGAGATTTGGCTGACTGGAAAAAAATCAAGCTGGGCCAAGTCCCCCTCTATCTTGATGCCGATGCCCCGCTGGCCTGCGCCCTGCATGAAGCGTTAACGCTCAACACCGCCAAGCTGTGGATCCGCCTGCCGGGCCAGACCGACCGCCAGCCGTTAGACGGTTTTTTTGCCCCACAGGGTTTTGCCGAGCAAGACCAGCTCTGGCCGAAAGGTGACACCGCGTTCAGCGGCTACCAGCTCTTGCTGGAGTACTTCACTTTCCGCGAAAAGTTTATGTTCGTCACCCTCAAAGGGCTGGAATCGGTGACCCTGCCGGATACCCTCCCATGGTTCGAGATTGACGTCGTGCTGGAAAAACGTTGGGAGCACGACTTCTCTTTCTCAGAAAAAAACCTGCGCCTGCACTGCGTGCCGGTAATTAATTTGTTCTCGCTGGAGTCGGATCCTCTGACCCTCTCCTCTTTGCAGACGGAATACCTGCTGCGCCCAATGCGGGTGCAGGATGGCTACACCGAAATCTACTCGGTGGACTCGGTTATCTCGTCCAAAAACTCGGGTTATCAGGTGTACGTGCCTTTCACCAGCTTCCGCCATAAAGGAGGCATGCTGCGCCACGACGCGCCCGAGTATTACTACCACACGCGAGTGAAGCGCGGTCCGTCGGGCCTGCATGACACTTGGCTGGTATTGGGTGGAGAAGCCTTTGATAACCACAGCGTGCCGGAGAGTGAGAATCTCTCCCTAAACCTGACAGGAACTAACGGCCAGCTGCCACGCAAATCCTTGCAAAGCACCGTGCTGGATACCGTCGTCAAATCCACCGGCGCCAATGTGCGGGTGCGGAACCTGTCAGTGCCGACCATGCCCTGCTATCCGCCAAACCGCGATCGTTTTCATTGGCGGGTGCTCAGCCACTTGGGCAGCAGCTTTCTGTGGATGATGGACAGCGCCGAAGTGCTGCGCGGCACGCTCGCCCTGTATGACTGGACGGAAAGCGAAATGAACCGCCGCCGCCTGGATGCCATTGCGGACGTAAAACATAGTGAAATTGAACGTTTTGAACGAGGTTATTTGCTGCGCGGCGTACACATTGAAATCACCCTCGACAGCAACGGATTTGCCGGTACCGGGGATATCTGCCTGTTCGGTGAAATGCTCAGCCGCTTCTTCGCACTTTATACCGATATTCACCTGTTTAATCGCCTGACCCTCATACTGCAACCCACCGGAGAACGCCTTGAATGGGAAGAGAATCACAAAACCCGTCTTCCGGGCTAAATGCCAGGCTAGAGCGGGATATCAGTAAGATTAATTTTTTCCGATTCTGTCAGTTGCTCGAACAGCCGGGCATGCCAAAACTGGGAAGTACCGCCAATCCTGCGGACGATCCGGTGCGTTTCCGGCCCCATCCGGGGATGGGTTTTCCCGTCAGCGAGCTTAAAGCGCTGGAAACCGATGCCGACGGATTACCGACGGTGCGCACCACCTTTATGGGGCTGTACGGCGTAGATTCCCCACTGCCAACATCCTATATCGACGACATCACCCAGCAGCGAGAAGGGCATGAGGCGCTGGCGGGTTTTCTCGATATTTTCAACCATCGCATCATGACCCAGTTCTATCGTATCTGGCGCAAATACTCCTACCCGGCGACCTATGAGGCGGGCGGCAAAGACAATATTTCGCAGAACCTGTTGGGTCTGATTGGCATGGGAATTCCCGGCTCGCAGCAGCATTTTGCCACGCCGACCTCGAGATTTTTGGCGCTACTCGGCGTGATGCGCCAGCCGGGGAGAACGGCTGAAGGCGTGCAGGCGCTGGTGCGATTGTTGGCTCCGGCAACGCGGGCAGATGTCACGCCGCACTGCCTGCGTGCCGTGCGTATTGCCTCACCCATGGCATTTACTGACGAAGGCGCTGACTGGCTGCGCGACGCCACCGTATTGGGTGATGAAGCCACTGACGCCAACAGTCAGTTGCTGATCTCACTACACACTGAAGATAGTGAAGAAGCCAAGGAGTGGCTGCCGGATGGCTCTATTTATGCCGATTTTCTGGTGCTGTTGCGCGTCTATCTGGGCTGGCGCTACAAGGCACGCATTCAACTTACGGTGCCCATTCGCCTGCTTCCTACTCCCATCTTGGGAGATACGCCGATTTGGCTAGGGCTCACCGGCGTACTGGGGCTGGATGAAGAAGCTTCAACCCAAGACATACCTGATTATTTTACCGTGGAGCTAGGCCTTTATAGCGGCATGGCTACCCACAAGCCTCAAGAAGGAAAACCGCGTGTTATTAAATACCGTCTGGAAAAGTAAAATCGGACTCTCCGTATTAGCCCTTTTGTTGGGCGGCTGCGGGCTGACTCAGAGCGTAACGGATGGCACCGTTGCTGCCACCAAATCGATATTCTTCAAGCAGATAAAAGTCCTGCATTTGGATTTTACCGCCCGTGAAGCACTGAACACGGATGATAACGAGCAGAACTCTTCCTCCGAGCCGGTGATGGTGCGGGTCTATCAGCTGCGCGACGACAAAACCTTCCAGAAAACGGTTTATCAACAGCTTGCCCAAGATGGCGAAGACGCATTGAAAGACGATCTTCTGGCGACTCGCAGCCTGGTGGTGAAGCCGGGGACCTCGGCATCACTGGACATGCCGATGGAAAAAGACGCCAAGTTTGTCGCCATCGTCGGCCTATTCCGCCATCCAGATATGAATAAAGATCACTGGCGGCTGCTGATCAATCGCGAAGAACTTGATCCCGATGCCCCTCGCGTCATCGAGCTAGGTAACAACAATCTGACGCTGCGTGAGGAGAAAAAGTGATGTCGCAATGTCACTCGCCCTCACTTTACGAAATGCTGCTCGGCAACTTCGCCGGGGGGCTTAATCTGAATCAGGTGAGCGAGCAGGATCAGGTGATCCTCTCGGTGCTCGACAATATGCAGCGCATTCTTAACTGCCGCGCGGGGACCCTCAGCCACTTGCCAGACTACGGACTGCCGGATATGAGCAAAATCCTGCAAGGAATGCCCGGCACTGCGCACTCTCTGATGACCACGCTTTCGCATACGCTGTTGAAATATGAGCCAAGGCTGAAAAAAATTAAGGTGATCCTGCTGCCGCAATCCGCGCCGGGCCAGTTGGAATACGGCATTGATGCCGAGCTAAAAGAGTTCGGGCTGGTGCATTTCGGCACGGCCTTTATGCCCGAGGGTCGGGTGCTGATCCGCCATTTAAAACAGCAGCAGTATCTCTAAAACCCTTACGACACGCCTGAAAGGAATCGATCAATGTCTATTGAGCGCCAGCTACGCACGGGTGGCGATCCCCGTCAGCTCGCTGATTATCGCGTTATCCGAGAAGAACTCGGCAAATTAATCCATCCGGCACGGCCAGAAGTGAACTGGCAAAAGGTCGAACAGCTGTGCCTCAATCTGTTCCAGCAGAACGGAATTGAGCTGCAAACCGCCTCTTGGTACACCCAGGCGCGGGTGCAGTTGGCCGGTTTATCTGGCTTGAACGAAGGCTTGGCTATTCTCGACGCCCTGCTGTGTCATCAATGGTCGGGGCTGTGGCCGCAGGCGGTGCATGCGCGCATTGAGATCCTCAACGGCCTTAACCAGCGGTTGCAACAGGCTCTGCGCTGCATGACCTTGCAATACCACGATTTGCCGCAGATTTATCAGGCTGAAAAGCTGATCAACTCACTTTGCGACCAACTTCAGCGCCTTGAGCTGAAACACCTCAGCCAGTTGCAGGCCTTGAGTCGGCTGCTGCAAAACGCCGCGGTGAGGCTGGAAAACAGTCAGGCCACCAGCGAGAACGCCGTGGTACTTCCTGTGTCACAAGAGAGGATTGAAGCCGAAACGCCAGTCGATCGCGATAGCCGTTGGGTGTATGTGGCTCAGGCCGAACCAGCCGCTGCACGGGTGGTGATTGCCCCTGCGGCGGCTAAACAGCCGGTCGAGTGGAAAGGCTTTGTGTTGGGCGTTTTGGCAACTGTGCTGATTGGCAGCGGCGTCTCGGCGGGGCTCAAGACCTTCAGCCCTTCGCCCGCCAAAGACCGGCTGCAAGCGACTTTGCCCGTTTTGCCTCAGCCAATGAGTTCGCAGGAGCTGGCCGCGCTGAAGCACCAAAACGCCGAGCAGCTCGCTAAAGCCGCACCGAGTTTTATCGCCGCCACCCAGCAGCAGAGCGAACAACTTGCCAGCCTGTCGCCGCGCTGGGCTTTGGATAGCGGCACGCATCTGGTCGCACAGGCACAAGCCCTGTGGCCAGCGGACCCGGCGACCATTGCGCTCTCTCAAGACTGGAGCCGTCAGTTAAATGCCAACGCCGCGCCGCTAGACAGCCTTAACGGCTGGCACTCGGCGAGCGCTCAGCTGCAGCAGTTGGCCGATAAGCTAAATGGTCTGGACGAGCAGCGCGGAAAGTACATGACCGTGTCGCAGCTCAAATCCTCGGTATTCTCCATCCAGCAGGCACTGAACGCCGCGCCGCCGGTGGAAGAATCATTGCGAAAACTGGCCGCAGCCCGCCAACAGAATGACCAAATCTCCCAGCAACTGGTGAAGCAGCTGGATAATCAGTTTGTTCAGTTGCTGAGTCGATATGTGTTGCTGGCGCCGCAGAGTGACAATCCGAAAGCCAACTAAGCCTAATTTGCAGCAACAAAAAAGCCGCCAGACTCTCCGGCGGCTTTGCATTTTTACGTCACAACCAAACTCATTAACCCAAGCTGGCTTGCTCGGCGCGGGTCAGGTCCAAGGGCTGAGACTGCCCCGTCTCGGAAGATTTTACCGCTGCTTCCAACACCGCCATCACGGCCAAGGCTTCAACCGCAGGGACTGGGTTGGCGCGCTCGCCGTTTAAAGCGTCGCGAACTTGCATATAGTACTGGCGCTGATCGCCATTTGGCGTGGCAATAGTGCGCGGTGGGTTAGTGCCCTCGAACAGCACCAAGGCGTCATCATCTTGTCCCCACACATCGCTGCCCGGCACCACGCCCGCTAGCAGCTGCCTCTCCTGACGGTCAGCGTTGGCCTTCACCACACTTCCCTTCTCGCCGTGAACCGCAAAACGCGACGCGCCACCTGCCACCAACATGCTGCAATGCAAAATCACTTTGTGTGACGGGTAGTTCAGCACCACGTGCGCCCAGTCGTTGATTTCGGCATTCGGGCGCAGGGTGGCGATATTGCCCTGCACCGTCTGTGGCAGTCCGAACAGTTGCAGTGCCTGATCAATCAGGTGTGGGCCGATGTCGAACCACAGGCCGCTGCCCGGCACGTTTTGCTCACGCCAGCGCACCCGCACTTCTGGGCGGAAACGGTCAATGTGCGACTCAAAATGCGCCACCTTGCCAATCAGCCCCTGCTCAATGACCTGCTTCACCCCGAGATAATCACTGTCCCAACGGCGATTGTGGAACACCGACAGCAGGCGCTGTTGCTTATCTGCCAACGCGATTAACTCGCGCGCTTCCTGCATATCCAGCGTAAAGGGCTTATCCACTACCACGTGCTTGCCTGCTTCCAGCGCCACTTTTGCCAGCGGTGCGTGAGTGGCGTTAGGTGAGGCGATCACCACCAGATCCACGTCAGGATGGCGAATGGCCTCTTCTGGAGAAGCAATCACCAGCGCCTCTGGCAGGTCCGCGTGGACTTTTTCTGCATCGCGCGACGCCACCACCAGCAGGTTTAAGCCCGGCGTTGCGCCGATCAGCGGCGCATGGAAGGTTTTGCCAACAAAGCCGTAGCCGATTAGCGCGACGTTGAGGCTTTTAGAGGAGGTACGGGTCGTTTCACTCATGGTTTTCTCCTTGCGTCCCCGAGGCGGTGACGCTGACTTTGATCGAATCTTGCTCACCCAGCTCGCCCCACGGGCGGTCGAGGAACAGGCGGTGAATATCAGAAAGCTCAGCCACCAGATGCGGCTCGCAGCGGTTGAGTTTGAGGTGATCGGCGACTAACCAGTGGGCGGCGCTCAGCTTAAGCATGGCGCGTTTCACTTCAGCATCGGCCTCCTGACTGGCACTCAGGCCAAGCTGGGCGTGGATGGCGCAAGCCCCCAGCACGGCGATATCCGCGCGATAGTGCGCCAACATGGCAAGCGTGGCGCTGCCAGCAAACAGTCGCTGTTTGGCATCCCAACTGCCGCCGAGCAGGATCAGCTGGACCTCCGGGCGTTCGCTCAGGCACTGGGCGATATCCAGCGAGGTGGTGATGACGGTCATCGGCCCGCGCAGGGCATCTGCCACCGCCAGTACCGTGCTGCCTGCATCAAGGAAAATCGTGCTGCCAGCGGGGATTTGCGCCGCAACCGCCTGCCCCAGCGTTCGCTTGGTGGTGGCTAACAGATGGCTGCGCCCCTGACGGTTCATGGCCGACAGGTCTAAGGCAATCGCCCCACCGTGGTTTTTCTGCGCCAGCCCCTGACGTTCGAGATCTGCCAAGTCGCGCCGGACGGTATCCGCAGAAACCTGCATCTTTTGCGCTAAATCGGCGACGCTCATTTGCCCCTTTTCACTGAGCAGTTCCAGCAATACCTGCTGGCGAGCCACTTTATGCATTTTCTCTCCACACGCAAATAACAGCATAAAAACGCAATATACTGCAAAAAGTAGCAAGAGTGAATCCGTGTTTTGCCGCAGGGCATAGAAAGTTAAATCGCGCGGGGCTAGGCCAGATACTTGAGCATACAAATGGGCGTTAAAGCAGACACACCGGAGATACATCGCTGGCTTTTAATCAAGGCATGCGCAGAGCAGCGTTACGCCACGGGCGATCCTGCTGCATATCGATCCATCTGACCTTCGAGGAAGAGAGCTATGCCAGACATTGACAACCCCGCCCGCCGCCGCTTTATTCAGACTGCCGCAGCCGGACTTGCCGCCTTCGAACTGGGGCTGACGGCCTTACCAGCCACTGCCAGTTCAAGCCAAGTTGCTGCATTACCCGCAACTTCTGGCAACAAAGTGCTGGGTACTTTTAAAAATATCCAGCAGATCCGCGCCGGAGAGTTAAACATCGGGTATGTCGACCTGGGGCCAAAAAACGGTGAACCGGTGTTGTTGCTGCACGGCTGGCCTTACGATATTTACAGTTTTGTTGATGTCGCGCCGATTCTGGTGTCAGCGGGATACCGCGTGCTGATCCCTTGGCTACGCGGCTACGGCTCGACGCACTTCCTCTCTGAATCCACGCCGCGTAACGGCCAGCAGGCGGTGGTCGCGGTGGATGCCCTTGCGTTTTTAGACGCGCTGGGTCTGGAAAAAGTGGTGGTTGGCGGCTTCGACTGGGGCGCGCGCACGGCGGATATTCTGGCGGCGATTTGGCCCCAGCGCTTTAAGGCCTTGGTGTCGGTAAGTGGTTATTTGATTGGTAGCCAAGCCGCCAACAAGAAGCCGCTGCCTCCTGCTGCTGAGCTGGCGTGGTGGTATCAGTTTTACTTCGCCACCGAGCGCGGTCAGGCGGGATATGCCGCCAACACGGAAGCTTTTGCCAAGCTCATCTGGCATACCGCGTCGCCAAAATGGCAGTTCAGCGACGAGGAGTTCGCGCGTACGGCTCAGGCACTGCACAACCCGGACCACGTCGCGGTGACTATCCACAATTATCGCTGGCGCTTGGGTCTGGCCGAGGGTGAGTCAAAATACAATGATTTGGAGAATCGCCTCGCCGCGTCTCCGCTGATTAAAGTGCCGACCATCACGCTAGAAGGCGACGCCAACGGCGCGCCGCACCCGGCCCCGGAAACTTATGCCAATAAGTTCACGGGTAAGTATCAGCATCGAACCATTAGTGGCGGGATCGGCCACAACCTGCCGCAGGAGGCCCCTGAGGCTTTCGCGCAGGCGATTTTGGATGTGGCGAATTGGTAGAGGTGTGGGGTTTGCTGACGCTGGAACCGCGCTCAATTCGGCAAACCTCACCCCAGCCCTCTCCTTAAAAAGGAGAGGGAGCAACCCCAAATCCTGACTGTACGTGGTTTTAGGTTTTATCCCTCCCCTTTCAGGATGGGAAGTTAGGTGGGGTGTGGGGTTAGCTTTTACTCAGCAACTTCCGGATCGGCAGGCTTGGCTCTTTCTTGATGGTTTGCAGGAACTCCTGCGCGCGCTCGTTCAGTGCATATTCTGCCGTCATGCCGAAATCTTGCACATAGGCCCACTTAGAGAACATCACCGGATCGCTCTCCTTCATAAACCACAGCATCTTAATCGCGGTCACCGCCACGGCGGGGATCTGCGTTACCGTGCCATTCAGCCACTTATTCAGCGTTGATCGCTGTACGCCGAGCAGAATACATAACGCGGGCTGTTCAATCCCTAAACGTGCCACGTAATCCTGAAACTCTTTTGCTTTATCTGCCATATGGTTAGCTCCCATCATATTCGCCTGCCGCATTCTACCCGAATCTTATAGGGTTTTCATAGAGTAGCGAATAGCTACAAATTAAATGTTCCAGTGAAAATTATTCACGTAGCTAATAAAGCTTACATTTCTTGACAATAGTCAATCTTATAGCTGATGGGTGAAGCAAGTCACATTTACCCTGTGTATGCTTCGCCCAAGTTAACCAAATATGAAGCTATAAGTGTTATTTTTTGTATCTATTGGATACTTACTTCAAGGGAGAAATAAAGGCATGTCGCAACAACCTCAAAGCCGCAATGCAGAAATCATCAAAGCTTTCATTGCAGGAAACACCAATAAAGCCGAGCTGGCGCGCTATTTTGGCGTTTCACCCTCAACCATTCGTCGGGTGTTAACTGGGGTTGTGTTAGGCGTGGCAAGCCTCACCGTGGTTCAGTCCGCTGATGCTGCGCTACAGGGCGATGAACTTGCTGCGGCGAATCAGTTTATTTCTGAGCATGGCGATATGCCGCAATATATGCGTAATGCCATCTTAGGTGCTGACAGTCTGGCAACGGTGAACCAACAACTGTTTGGCTCAAGTTATAATAACCAGACTACGCAACAGCTTGTCCGCTTCAATGATCCACAAGAAATTAAACCATTAGTCACAACCAGCACTTTCAGCAGCACTTCTGCTCAACCCGTAGTGTCTAGCTCCGAACCTTCTCAACCTGCTGCCGAACCTGATCCGCAAATTAAGATCAATACCCAAGCGATTCATGATGACCATCAGCTCATCAACAGTCTGGGGACCCAACTCGATAATGAAGATCATCAAGTTTCCAGCAACACTCAACGCATTAGTGATTTAGAATCCCAGCCCCTGCCACACGACGGTATTGACGGCAAAGATGGAGTTGACGGTAAAGACGGTGCTGCCGGAGCCAACGGTCGTGACGGTATCGACGGCAAAGATGGAGCTGACGGCAAAGACGGTGCTGCCGGAGCCAATGGTCATGACGGTATCGACGGCAAAGATGGCGCTGCCGGCACCAATGGCCGGGACGGTATTGACGGCAAAGACGGTGCTGCCGGGATCAATGGCCTAGACGGTATTGACGGCAAAGACGGTGCGACAGGCGCTGATGGACGCGACGGTGTCGATGGAAAAGATGGAGTTAACGGTAAAGACGGTGCTACCGGGGCCAATGGCCATGACGGCATCAACGGCAAAGATGGAGCTGACGGCAAAGACGGTGCTACTGGCCCTACTGGTGCTACTGGTGCTACTGGCGCAGATGGTCACGACGGTACCGACGGCAAAGATGGCAAAGACGCTGATATGACTCAGGTTCACAAAGCCGTTAAGAATTCAGAAGTTGCCTTATCCTCTGCTTCATCTGCCACCTCAACTGCCGTTGATGCGCAGAAAACGGCTGAAGGCATTGCCAAGCAGCAGGCCATTATTTCGGGCGATCGCTACCAATCGATGTTACATGCCAGAGCGCATTCGGAAATGACTGCTGAAGTCACAGCGCAAGAACAACAGACCCAGCAACAAATTAAAGCGACAGAGGCGAAGAGTCGGCAAGCCGCCCAACAGCAACAGCGCCGCTCCAACTACTACGACCAGCAGATCACCGCGCTGAACAGTCAGGCGGAGGAGAATCACGCGGAAGTCTTGTCGGAATCCCACGCGCGTGCGGCGGGAGATCAGCAGACGTTGCAGCAGTCGCAGAACTACACCAATCAGAAATTCTCCGACCTGAAATCTCAGGTGGACGATAATAAGAAGCAGGCCAATGCCGGTATTGCTGGCGTGGCGGCGATGGCGAACATCCCGCAGGTGTCGCAAAACGCGACCTTCTCGGTGGGTGCCGGTGCGGGTGAATATGCCTCGGAAGCTGGGATAGCCGTGGGCTTCTCGGCTCGCATCAACCATAACTGGGTGACCAAGGCGACTATCGCCGGTACCACCTCCAATGACCCGGTGATTGGCGCAGGTTTTTCTGCCGAGTGGTAAGAGTGAGATTCAACGGGCGGGGTTAACGCCTCGCCACGATTAAGCAGTTGAAAAGAGAAATAATGATGATGAAAGCGATGAGTTTAGTGTTGGTGGCGATGGCGGCGGCGGGTTGCAGCTCCTCGGCGTCGCGCATGGCGGATTGTCAGGCGCAGGGTATCTCGAAAGATGCCTGTTATATTGCCGAGCAAAACCGTCAGGCCAGCATCAACAGTGCGGCTGAGAACGCCGCGCTGCGCAATGCCGCCGCGCAGTATGCGCAGGCCGCGCCGAAATATAAGAAAGTCACCGCGCGAATCGACGGGATCGACATCAAAATCTATCCCGCCGACAAGCAGGGTTACATTGAATCCACGGCTGCCGCGCTGATTGAAGAAAACGCCGATGCTCAGGTTTACCAGAAAGGCATTTTTACCGCGATTTGGTACAAGAGAACTCACCAAGTAGCGCTGATGCGCGACGGCAAGTTTGTGGCGAAAACCAAGATTTGACCACCAGCGGATGCCTTGGCCTCGAGACATCCGCCAGCCTCATGCTGCTATTTCACCAGACTAAACAGGTCGTTAAGCGCCTCACTCATCGACGGATGCGTAAAGATCTGATCGCGCAGTTGGGTGTAAGGCAAACCGGCGTCCATCACGGTTTTCACCGTATTGATCATCTCGTGGGAATCCACCGCCAGCAGCGCGACCCCGAGGATCTGTCCGGTTTTGTTCTCCACCACCGCTTTCAGCACTCCCTGCGTCTCATTCATCACTCGCGCTCGAGTGATGGCCGCCACCGGCAGGCTGACCACTTGAAAATCAGCGCCCTGCTCCCGCGCCTGCTCTTCGGTGATACCCACCCGTGAAAGCGTTGGCGTCATAAAGACCGAGTAAGGCACCTGTTTGCGGTCCGCCGTACTGCGCAGCCCCGCGCCAAGCAGTTGGTCGCGAACGATGCGGAAATCGTCCAGCGAAATATAGGTAAACTGCGGGCCGCCGTTGACATCCCCCAGCGCCCAAATGTGCGCAACACTGGTATGCAGGAAGCTGTCGACCACCACCGCGCCGCGCTCATTAACCTTCACGCCCGCCTTGTCCAGTTGCAGTCCTTGGGTGTTCGGCGCACGGCCGGAGGCCATCAGTAACGCGTCAAAGTGAGCCTCGCCCTGCGGCAGATGAACCGCCACACCGCCCTGGCTTGGAGAGACTTTCTGCACTTTGGCGTTCAGCACTAACTCCACGCCCTGCTGTTGCAAAATCGCCAGCACCGCGTCGGCAATGTCTTTATCTTCCCGAGGCAAGAAGCGCGAAGCCGCCTCGTAAATGGTCACCTTGCTGCCGAATTTGGCAAACATCGAAGCGAATTCCACCCCGATATAGCCGCCGCCCAAGATGCCCAACTTAGCAGGCAGAGTCTCAAGATCCAGCAGCCCGGTGCTATCGAATACCCCCGGCGTGCTGGTGATGCCGTCAATGTTCGGCACCTGCGAACGCGCGCCGGTATTAATGAAGATCTTCTCGCCACGCAGGCTCAGTTCGCCATTCGGCGTAACAACCCGCAGGGTGTGGCTGTCGACAAACTCGGCGCGACCGTCAATCACCTCAACATTCAGCAGATCCGCCAGATTGTGATAGTTCTTATCACGCAGGAAGCCCACCACGTCTGACTTGCGGCGCATCGCGGCGGCAAATTCGTGATGCTGCTGGGCGTCGTGAACCAGCGCTTTAGTCGGAATACAGCCGATATTGATGCAAGTGCCGCCGTACATGCTGGTCGACTGCTCAATCAGCGCCACGCTCCACCCCGCCTTGGCCAGCGTCGCCGCCAGCGTTTTTCCGCCCTTGCCAAAACCAATGACCACTGCCTGATACTGTTTCATAGCGCACCCTCTCACTTAAACTGCTCTAAACGCCGAACGGTGACTTGTGATGATTTCCACAAGCACCCTCTATGCTGGCTATTTTAGGTGAACCGGCTGTGATAACGTCTTTCCTATACGCTAGAAATACTGTTCAGGAGTCTAATTTGGATGCACTAAGCCGTTTAATTACGCTCAATCAGCCTGCGGGCGCGATTGACCGACACTGCTTTTTGCAAGGTGACTGGCAGCTGCCCCACGCGGCGGGTGACCTGTGCGTGATTCGCTGGCACGCGGTACTGGACGGCGCAGCGTGGTTGGATCTGCCTTCCGGCGAGTCCCAGCGGTTAGCCACTGGCGGCCTGCTGCTGCTGACCCAAAACTCGGCCCACCGCCTGCGCCAGCAGGAGAGCCAGCCTAGCCATATTTTGTGCGGCAGCATTCGCATGCCAGCGGCCAGCCGACACTTTCTCGATGCCCTGCCAGAGATGCTGTATATCGAGCCTGAGCGGCACTCGCCGCAGGGCGCGTGGTTACACTCTACGCTGACACTGCTGCAACAGGAGGAGGAAGATATTCAGCCCGGCGGCGCGGCGCTGCTCGACCAGTCCTGCTCCATGCTGCTGACGCTGGCCGTGCGCCAGTGGATGCAAAGCGCGCCTTTGGAGCAAGGTCTGTTAGGCGCGTTGCTACACGCCAGATTGGGTAACGCGGTGGCGAAAATGATGGCGTCCCCGGCCGAGCCGTGGACCGTGGCGTCGCTGGCGGCGCTGGCATTAATGTCGCGTGCCAGCTTCGCCGAGCTGTTCCGGCAGGTGGCGGGGAATACGCCGCTGGCGCTGCTGGCCACCTTGCGGATGCAAATTGCCGCGCAGCGGCTGGCCCGCGAACTGACACCACTGACGGTGATTGCCGAACAGGTCGGCTACGCCAGTGAGTCCTCTTTTCACAAAGCTTTTGCCCGCCAGTTTGGCTGTACGCCGGGGGAATATCGCCAACGAGTGCGCGGGCTGGAAGCTTAGGCAGGATTAGTCCAAATCCGCCCCATTGCTGGCAATCACCTTCTTATACCAATAGAAGGATTTTTTGCGCGTGCGCGCCAGCGTGCCCTGCCCGGCGTCGTCGCGGTCGACATAGATAAAGCCGTAGCGTTTGCTCATCTCGCCGGTCGACGCCGACACCAAATCAATGCAGCCCCACGAGGTGTAGCCCATCACCGGAATGCCGTCGGCAATGGCTTCGCCCATGGCTTTGATGTGCTCGCGCAGGTAGCTGATGCGGTAATCGTCGTTGATCTCCCCCTGCGCGTTGACCACGTCCTTGGCCCCTAAGCCGTTTTCCACCAAGAACAGCGGCTTCTGGTAGCGGTCATACATCATGTTCATGGTGATGCGCAGGCCCAAGGGATCAATGCCCCAGCCCCATTCGCTGCTTTCGATATAGGGGTTGTTCAAGGATTTGACGATGTTGGCCGCGCTGCTGTTGTTCTCATTCATCTCTGCCGAGGCGCAGCGCGAGGCGTAATAGCTGAAGGAGACAAAATCCACGGTGTTTTTGAGAATGTCGTCATCGCCCGGCTCGGTCTGGATCTCAATGCCCTGCTCTTTAAACTGGCGGCGGGTGTAAGACGGGTAAGCGCCGCGCGCCTGTACATCAATAAAGAACAGGTTTTCACGGTCTTTTTGCAGTGCCGCCCACACGTCTTCTGGCTTACAGGTTCGCGGGTAGAAGTTCCCCCCGGCCAGCATGCAGCCCACTTGGTTGTGCGGGTTAATTTCATGGGCAATTTTGGTGGCAAGCGCGCTGGCGAGAAGCTCGTGGTGCGCCGCCTGATACTTCACCTGTTGCTTATTTTCTCCCTCTTCGAAGGCCAATCCCGCGCCGGAAAACGGGCTGTGCAGCAGAATATTGATCTCATTGAAGGTCAGCCAATACTTCACCAACCCGTCGAAAGCTTCAAAGCAGCTGCGGGCGTAGCGGGTGAAAAATTCCACCATTTTGCGGTTGCGCCATGAGCCATATTCGGTGACCAGATGCATCGGCACGTCGAAGTGGCATAGGGTAACCAGCGGCTCAATATTGTGCTTTTTGCATTCGGCAAACAGGTCGCGATAGAAGGCGATGCCCTCGGCGTTAGGCGTCAACTCGTCGCCCTGCGGATAGAGGCGGCTCCAGGCAATCGAGGTGCGAAACACGCTAAAACCCATCTCGGCCATCAGCGCGATATCCTCTTTATAGCGGTGATAGAAGTCGATGGCCTGATGGCTCGGGTAAAACTCATCGTCGCGCAGCGTGAAGCGTTTCTCTAACCCGGTTTTCACCGCCAGACGATGCTCGCCGTGGGGCAAGGTGTCTACCGTCGCCAGCCCTTTTCCCCCTTGGTTTACGCCGCCCTCGGCCTGATTGGCGGCAATCGCGCCGCCCCATAAGAAACCGTCGGGAAATGTGGTTGTCTGCATCAGAGGTCCTCTCTTGTTACTCAAATCAATGATTTTTTAGTGGCGTCAGCGGGTTGCTTTCTGGCTGAGTTGTTTCACTTTTTGGCTGCTCGACAGGGATATCCTCAAAGCCGAGCAGCAAGGTGGTAATAAAGGAGATCACCACCGCCAGCACCATCACGGCGAACACCCAGACGATGCTCATCGGGTTAGCCGGGTCGAAGAACTGCACGCTGGTGAACAGCCCCGGCGAAGCCATCGAGTGGCTGGCAAGGCCGCCAATCCCGGCAATACCGCCACAGATAAAGCCGCTAATCAGGCAGGCAATCAGCGGGCGTTTCAGGCGTAGCGCCACGCCATACAGCGCGGGTTCGGAGATCCCGGCGACAATCGCCGACGCGGCCGCCGCCAGCGCGGTTTGGCGTAATTCCGGGTTTTTGGTACGCCACGCCACAGCCAGCGATGAGCCGCCGAGCGACAAATTGGCACCGATTTCCGAAGGCATCACCATCGCCTCTTTGCCAGTTTCCGCAATGGTTTGAATAATGGTCGGAGTGAACACGCGGTGCATGCCGGTCATCACTAGCAGTGGCCAGATAGCTCCCATGATGGCCACCGAGAGCCAGCCGAGATAGCTATGAACGGTGTAAACCAGCGCGGAAATACCGCTGCCAATCCAGATACCCAGCGGGCCAATCAGCATGATGGCGATCGGCGCGGCGATCAGCACAATCAGCATCGGCTTGAGGAAGTTTTTGGTCACCGCTGGGGTGATTTTGTCCACCCAACGCTCAATGTAAGAGAGCAACCAAGTCATGCACAGCGCGGGGATCACGGTATAAGTGTATTTCACCGCCGTCACCGAGAAGCCGATAAACTCCACCGGCTGGCCTTGCGCGGCTTTCGCCATCAGGTCGATAAAGTTCGGGTGAACCAGCACCCCGGCGATAGCAATCGCCAGCGACATGTTGGTTTTGAATTTGATGGCCGCCGAGGCCGCCACCATCACCGGCAGGAAGAAGAAGGCGCCGTCGCCAATCACGTTGAGGATAATCAGCGTCGACGAGCCTTTGTCGAAGACGCCAGTCATGTCCAAAATCATCGCCAACAGCTTGACCATCGATCCACCGATGATCGCCGGGATCAGCGGCGACATGGTGCCAATCAGTGCGTCAAGAATGCCTGCGCCAATACGCCTCAGCGTCAGGCGCTGCTTCACCGGCTGCGCGGGCTGCCCCGTCGCGCTTTGCGGCAGCAGTTTCACCACTTCGGCATAAGCCTGTGAGACGGTATTGCCAATAATCACCTGACACTGCTGGTCATTGCTGACCACGCCCATCACGCCGCTGATGGCTTTCAGCCGCGGCAAATCCACGACGTTGTTGTCCACCAGCGTGAAGCGCAGCCGGGTCATACAGTGAGTCACAGCCGCCACGTTGCCGACGCCGCCAATGGCATCGACTATCGAGTGCGCTACTGCCGCATAATTTTTTGACATGAGTGGTAATTCCCTCGTGAAAACGCATTATTTTTTTAAATTCATTGCGTTACGAACTAATGTAGGGATGAAGCTCAGCGTTCCGTGATGAGTTTCATGAAATAGGTAACCGGTTCCACATAAGAGTGTTCATATGCGAGAATGAGTTCAAGAGTTTGGATTGCAGAATTTTTGATTTGTGATCTTGATCGGTTTGGGCAACTCGTGCCGCACAAGCCATGCCTAAGGGCGCGAGCAGCGTGTAGAATGAAAATAATTTTCAAGGATTCAGGAACACCCGATGTCTACGATGAAAGAAGTGGCGATGAAGGCAGGTGTCTCAAAAGCCACCGTGTCACGGCTGTTGTCAGGGAAAGGGTATGTCAGCGAGGCCACCAAGGTGGCGGTCTATCAGGCTATCGAAGAGGCGGGGTATCGGCCCAATTTGCTGGCGCGCAATCTAGCGACCAATAAGTCACAGTGCATTGGCTTAGTCGCCACCAACACCCTGTATAACGGCAGCTACTTCAATGAGTTGCTGTCTCAGGCAGCCAAAAAGCTCGAGGACAACGGGCGGCAGCTGATTCTGGTCGACGGCAAACACAGCGCCGAAGAGGAGCAGCAGGCGATCCAGTTCCTGCTCGACTTGCGTTGCGACGCGGTGATTGTCTACCCACGATTCCTGACCGTGGATGCCATGGACAGCATCATCAGCCAGCACAAGCAGCCGATTATGGTGGTGAACCGCAAGCTGCGCAGCCACCAGAGTCACGGCATTTTTTGCGACCACAAAGGCTCAAGCTTTCAGGCCACCCGGCATCTGCTGACCCAAGGGCATCGCGACATTGCGTTTATCACCGGCTCCCTCGACTCCCCTACCGCCATTGAGCGTCTTTCGGGTTATAAAGCCGCGCTCGAGGCGCAGGGTTTGCCGATTCGTGAACAATTGATTATCAAAGGGAAATGGACCCCGGCCAGCGGCGCGGCGGCGGTTGAATCCCTGCTGGCGGCCAACACGCCGTTTAGCGCGATTCTGGCCAGTAACGATGATATGGCGATTGGTGCGATGAAAGTCCTGCACGCCGCCAAGCTTAGCGTGCCGGAAGATGTCTCGCTGATTGGCTTCGACAACATCCCCACCGCCCCCTTCTTGCAGCCCGCGCTGTCGAGCGTTAAAGACCCGGTCAGCGGAATGGTAAACGAAGTGATCAATCGCCTGATTTCGATGCTCGACGGCGGCTATCTGTCGCAGAACAATGCTTTCTCCTCAGAGCTGATCCTCAGAGACTCCGTCGCCCCCGGCCCCTATTTCGGGCAATAAAAAATCCGCGACCAGCGCGGATTTTCTGTTTTTCAAGACACCAAACCCATCCTCTAAATCATTCGTGTTGCAGGAAGGCGGCAAACTTAGGCTCCCGATGAGCTTACACAGGTAAGTGATTCGGGAGACTGAGCGCAGCCAACGCCCCTGCGGCGCGAAGGATGACGAGGATATTAGAGGACGCCTTGGGCGAGCATCGCATCTGCCACCTTTACAAATCCAGCAATATTCGCGCCGTGCACATAATGCGTCTGCTTGCCCTCGCCGCCGTGCTCGACGCAGGCTGCGTGGATATCCCGCATGATGTGCTGGAGTCGCGCGTCCACCTTCTCGGCATTCCAACTCAGACGCGCCGCATTCTGCGCCATCTCCAAGCCTGACGTTGCCACGCCACCGGCGTTGGCCGCCTTACCCGGTGCGAACAGCACGCCCGCGGCGAGGAAGGCGTCGGTGGCCTGAATGGTGGTCGGCATGTTGGCCCCTTCCGCCACGGCTTTAACGCCGTTAGCGATAAGCTGGTGCGCGGCGTCAATGTCCAACTCGTTTTGCGTGGCGCAAGGCAGCGCAATGTCCACCGGCACGTTCCACGGCTGCTGGTCGGCCAAGAAGTCCAGACCGCGCTCGCGGGCGTACTCTTCAACTCGGCCATAGCGTGAGTTTTTAATCTCGGCCAAGTGCGCCAGTTTATCCGGCGTAAAGCCCGCTTCGTCCACCACCGTGCCGCCCGAGTCGGAGGCGGTGATCACCCGCGCGCCCAGCTCCATGGCTTTTTCAATGGCGTACTGCGCCACGTTGCCCGCACCCGAGACCGCCACTTTGCTGTCGGCAAAGCCCAAACCGTGGCGTTTTAGCATCGCCTCGGTGAAGTAAACCAGCCCGTAGCCCGTGGCTTCAGGGCGGATCAGGCTACCGCCGAACGACAAGCCTTTGCCGGTAAACACGCAGGCGGTGTTATTGGAAAGCTTCTTCATCATGCCGGACATAAAGGCCACTTCGCGCCCGCCCACGCCGATATCTCCAGCCGGAACGTCAGTATCCGGCCCCAGATGGCGATACAGCTCGGTCATCAGTGCCTGACAAAAACGCATGATTTCAGTTTTGCTTTTGCCTTTCGGATTAAAGTCAGAGCCGCCCTTGCCGCCGCCCATCGGCAGCGTGGTCAGGGCATTTTTGAAGGTCTGCTCGAAGCCGAGGAACTTCAAAATCGACAGATTGACCGACGGGTGGAAGCGCATCCCGCCCTTGTACGGGCCAATCGCCGAGTTGAACTGCACCCGCCAAGCGCGGTTTACCTGCACCGTGCCGCTGTCATCAATCCAAGCGACGCGGAACTGGATCACCCGTTCAGGTTCAACCAGACGTTCGAGCAGGCTCTGTTCAAGATAATGAGGATTTTGTTGGAGAAAAGGCCACAGCGAGGTGAAGACCTCGCGCACGGCTTGTAGGTACTCAGGTTGGTGGGCATCGCGTTGTTGTAACTGTTCTAAAAACGACTCCAGAGAAGTTAAACCATTCATCAGTAATTCCTTTTTTTCTAAAAACTTCCCCTGACAATTTTTTGTTCAAGCTTATTATGAAAACCGCCGGGGCCGATGTTGTGCTTGATGAATATAACATTGGTTCATATTCAGACTTCAAGGCGGATGGCCAAAAAGAGTGCAAAATTACCCTAAAGTTTCCGCGCCATTGGCCGATAACTCCCAGTTGTCACATCGATTGAACATTAAAAATTTTGCTTAAGTCCGATCTTTTTACTGTATCTGCTTGAAAACAGACTAGTTACTGCCAGCACAAGGCGAACTAGGAATATTCTTATGATACCGTCTACCCTACACATCACAGCAAAAATGCGTCGGGACAGACGCAACTTACAGCCGGCCTATCGTTTAGGAGGAACCTGAACCGTAGCGGCACGCTATCAGGCAAATAAGATGAACGAAGATTCTGATGTAATGTATCGGTTGCTGGTTCAAAGCGTTGAAGACTACGCCATTTATATGCTGACCCCTGAGGGTATCGTCGCGAATTGGAATGCCGGTGCGCAACGCGCCAAGGGCTATACGCGCGACGAAATTGTCGGCAAACACTTCTCCTGTTTCTATATCTCTGAAGACCGCGACAGCGGCTGGCCCGCCCACGGGCTGGAAACCGCACGCCGCACCGGCCGCTATGAGTCCGAAGGCTGGCGACAACGCAAAGATGGCTCGCGATTCTGGGCGCACGTCATCATTGAAGCGGTGCGCGAGTCCGGCACGTTATTAGGCTTTGCCAAAGTCACCCGCGATGTCAGCGAACGCCGCCTCTACGAGCAAGAGTTGCTGGCGGCGAAAGAAGTTGCCGAAGCCAGCAATGAGAAAATGACCGCCCTGTCGCAGTTCCTCGACACGGTGATTGCCAATATTCCCTCGTCGGTGATTGTAGAAAATGCCGTCTCGCGGGAGATCTTGCTGGTCAACCGTCAGGCCGAGCTGCTGCTGGGCAAGCCGCGCGACCAGCTGATTGGCAAACGCCCGCAGGATTGCCTCAACCGCGGCATCAGCGACTACCTGAATAAGCAGTCGGATGAGTGCCTGCGCTCGGAAGGCTTGCACAAAAGCGAGCAGCAGCTGGCGACGCCGATTGGCGAACGCACGCTGCAAACCACCGCCTCGATGATTAACGGCAGCGATTCGCAAACCAGCTATGTGCTGATGATTGCCGATGACGTTACCGACCAGCACGCCGCTAACGCCCGCATTCACCACATGGCGCACCATGACAACCTGACCAGCCTGCCCAACCGCGTGCTGTTTAGCCAGCGCCTGAACGAAGCCTTGCAGCTGTCGAAAATCACTCATCGCCTGACCGCCACGCTCTGTCTGGACTTGGACAACTTCAAGAATGTGAATGACGCCCTCGGCCACCAGATTGGTGACGAGCTGCTGCGCGGCATCGCCAAACGCCTGCGCTTTGTGCTGCGCGAGCGCGATACGCTGGCGCGCGTCGGCGGCGATGAGTTCGCCATCGTGCTGCCAAGCCTACCTTACATAGACAAGGCGTATCAGATTGCCCAGCGGCTGATTGAAGCCGTGAAGCCGCCCATCACCATTGAAGGCCACTCGCTGACCGTCGGCCTGAGCGTTGGGATAGCCATCGCCGAAAACAGCGACGACACCCCGGAGCACCTGCTGCGCTGCGCCGATATGGCGCTGTACGAAGCCAAACGCAACGGCCGCAATCGCTATGAAATGTTCCGCGAAGAGATGGACGAGGCGGCGCGCAAACGTCGCGATATCGAGCTGGATCTGCGCTATGCCATCACCAGCAAGCAGCTGAAGCTTTACTACCAGCCAATCACCGACAGCGCCCACGACGCGGTAATTGGTTATGAAGCCCTGATGCGCTGGAATCACCCGACTAACGGGCTGATCATGCCGATGGACTTCATCCCGATCGCCGAAGAGACCGGGCTGATCCACAGTATTGGCGCTTATGCCCTGCACGAAGCCTGCCACGAAGCGGCCAGTTGGGTCGGCAATCAGACCATCGCGGTTAACCTCTCGCCGGTGCAGTTCAAAAATAGCTCGCTGATTTCAGTGATTGAGTCGGCGCTGAGTGAGTCCGGGCTGGCGCCAAATCGGCTGGAGGTCGAAATCACCGAATCGGTGCTGCTCGACAATAACAACGCTAACGTGGCCACGCTGGGTCGCCTGAAAGAGCTGGGTGTGCGCATTGCGCTGGATGATTTCGGCACCGGTTATTCGTCGCTGAGCTACCTGCGCTCGTTCCCGTTCGACAAAATCAAAATCGACAAGTCGTTTATCAACGATATGCAGGACAGCCGCGAAGCGCTGGCGATCATCCGCGCCATAACGGGCATGAGCCGCAGTCTGGATATCCAAACTACCGCCGAAGGGGTGGAAACGCCGGAGCAGTTCCGCCGCCTGAAAGAAGAGGGTTGCTCGCTGTTCCAGGGCTACTACTTTGGCCGCCCGCAGCCGTCTGAGTCACGTTTGACCGGTTTCTCCACCGTCGCCGCCCCGCTGTAACTGCTGAAAAATCAATGCCGACCGGGCGTGTTTCTGCGCCCGGTCACATCCCCGCTGCAAACCGCGCTCAAATGCCAATACAAATAGAAATCATTATTATTTCACTTTATTATTCGTTACCCTGTTTCTATTAGCTTGGTTTATCAATCTCTCTGACAGCGACGATGCAAACAATTCTTGATAGTTTCCGCGATGGCCCGATTAGCTGGGTCGCCGACAGTTTTAAGCCAATGACGCCGCTGGTGACTAATGCCCTGCCGATGTCGCTGCTGACCACCGCCGACGGCTGCGCCAGCGTGCTCGAGCGTTATTTAGCGCTGCACGCCGAAGACGCCAGCCACGTGGAAAAACGCCGCGCGCGCATCTCAATGTGGTCCCAGTGGTACTTCGCCAACCTGCTGCCGAGCTGGGTGATCGTCTCCCTCAGCCACGGCTGGCAGCTGCCTATCGCCGCCGACAATGTCTATCTCGCCCTGCAAGATGAAGGTTTGCCGCACCAGATCTATCTTGATGGCCCCGGCGCGGCCTTTACTTCGCCGCAGCCGATGGACCGTTTCGAAGAGATGATTGAGCAGCATCTGCGCCCGGTGTGTCACGCCATGGCGGAGATTTCCGGCCTGAAACCTGGGATTTACTGGAGTAACGCGGGGATTCGCGTCGGCTGGGGAATTAAGCAGGCGGAGCTGGTTGACGCGGATATTTCCGACGGTATGGCGCTGCTCAACGCTCGCGAGCTGCCCGACGGCGGCAAGAACCCACTTTTCCAGCCGATGCGCCCGGAAAATCCGCTGGATGAAAACAGCCCGCAGTTCCGTCGCCAATGCTGCTTGCGCTATGAATTGGCCGACCACGCCATGTGCCCTTCCTGCCCATTATTGCTAGCAGAACGCAAATCTGGAAAAAAACGCAAAAGTCCGGCCTGAGAATTGCTTACGATTCCAGCACATACAAAAGCGCCTAAGCTTAGCGTAAAAAATCATTGGATCTTAAACTGAGAAAATTATAAGAATTGAGTTATAAGCCCCGCCAATCAGACAACTGACTGATGACGGGGATAGACCAACGAGCTTTTCATTGAGAGAAACCATCATGAATAAGAAATCGCTGGCCTCAGATGTGCTCGGCACACTGGCGCAACCCGTTAGCCGTGTTTGGAATATGTTAACTGGCAAGCAAGAGCCACTCAGAGCAAGGATTGTTCACCGTTACGCCGTACCTTCGTCGCGCACTATCAGTGTTGCAGAAGGCTTCTTTGGGTTCATTCCCATCGAATCCTACGAGAACGAAAGATACATTCTGGAAGTGGCTTACGCCGACCAGCAGTATCAGGTAGAAGTCCCGCGTAACTATTATCAGAAAAGTAATATTGGCGACGGTATTGATATCCACACGCTGTAACCCTGAAACTGACTGATAACCCTTTGATGTGAAAAAGGCTACTCCTGCGGGATGTAGCCTTTTTTATTGCTTGAATGCCTGTAAGCCTTATTGCTTGGCTAAATCAGGCTGCGCCCCAGACTGTCCACTCGCTCAATTGCCGCCTTCATGGCAGCAAAATCTACTTCAAACGGCATGTTCGCCATGTCAGGCGCGGTCAGGCTGTGGTCAATAATGCTGGCAAGATCCTGCTCGGTAAGTTCAGCGGAGAGGTGCGCCAGCTGAGTCGGGATAGCGCTGGCCCGCGCCAGTGCCAGCGCGGCTTGCAGCTCATCATCACTGCGATTTTCCAGCGCCAACAGGCATAGGTTGCCGAAGCCAACCAGCAAACCATGCGGGAAATGCCGCGTTTTGCTGCATACCGTGAAACCTTCATATAAGGCGTGAGCCGCACCGGTATGCGCGCCATTGCTCATAATCGAGGTCAAACCGGCATACAGGAAGATGGCGTCCAGCACCTGTTCCAGCGCGTTATTGGCTTTGCCCTGCTCCACCGCCAGACAGGCGTCAGCGGCAAAATGTTCAATTTGAGTGAAGCACAGCGCGCTGTTGGTCCGCGCCACGCCCGCCAGCCCGGTAAGGTTGTGTTCGTCGCTGATGGCGCGGTATTCATACCATTTCGCCAAGGTGTCACCGATCCCGGCCGCTAGCCAGTTGAGGGGTGCCTGTGCCAGTAAATCGGCATCAATCACCGCCGCCGCTGGGCCATAGTTCAATGGCAGCATGTCGCGAAAACGCCCGTCCTGATGGTAACGGAACGCCAGCGACGTCACCGCCGCGCAGGTACCGGGAATGCTCGGCAGGGTCACCACCGGCAAGTTACAGGCCACACCCGCCGCCTTGGCGGTGTCCAGCGCGCGCCCTCCGCCGGTGGCGATAATCACCTCGACACCCTGCACCCGAAACGCCTCCGCCAGCCGCGAGATCTCCTCCTGACAGCACTCGCCGCTCAGTACCTCATGCCCGAGATAGCTGACCATCTGCTGCTCAAGTTGGTCAATCACGCTCGCCTCAACGCTGGCAATCGCCCGCTTGCCGCCTACCAACAGCGCCCGCTGCCCCAGACGGCCACACATCGACCCTAAATGTTTTATCGCCCCGCGACCGCGCAGCACGCTAGCGGGGAATACCAAGCGATGAGTAAACATTTTGACCTTTTGGAATCGCAATAATGTTAATGGAAGGGTAGTCGTTGGCGGGGGATTTTGCTGGTAAAAGGTTGGGTTGCGACCAAAATTGGCTTTCTTAAGGTCAAGGTCAAGGTCGTGGGCGTCGGCCCACACCGACCAAGGGAGGCGTAAACGCGCCTCCCTTGGAACCCTGCGTTTTTTTCGCTGTAAGATCGAGGCTGCGCAGGGTTGGAATGGACGTGTTTCAGGCACCTAAGTGACAGCCGCGAAATGCCGCCGCTTAGGCGGTTCCCTCAGTTCGGGTTCGAGCCATAGGTCTCGAACCATTCATTCGGCGTCACTTCTGAATGCGACTTAGTGGCATTTAAATCATGCCGTTCCAGTTGTTTTGGTTTTATCCCTCCCCTTTCAGGAGGGGAGGCTAGGTGGGGTGTGGGGTTGGCTGCATTGAGCGCTGAATTAAACC
>NZ_JMPJ01000053.1 GCF_000735345.1 Ewingella americana ATCC 33852
TTTTGCTCCTTCCCCTTTCAGGAGGGGAAGGCTGGGATGGGGTGTGGGGTTGGCTGCATTGAGCGCTGATTAAACCACTCCTCATCCCAGCCTTCTCCTCTGAGAGGAGAAGGAGTAACCGCAATTCAAAAGCGCTCCAACATCAGCCCCGCTCTTAACCCCATCGCTACTGACGGATTCGGAAACAACACGAACTCCTCATTCTTTTCGACTTGATAAACCTTCCCACTCTCCTCCGCTATCAAAAATCCCTTCGGGTACGGGGTGAAGTTTAGGGCTGCGGCGGGGACGTGGAGCTGGAAATCCTCTTTCGAGCGGATGATATCCTGCGTGACGCGGTAGCTCTCCAGCGGTTGGTCGGCGTGCCTTGAGGGCAGCTGGGTTGCGCTAACCAAAGACTGCAACGCCAGACGAATTCCGGTGAACTGCTGGTGATCGTTGCTGCCAAACGGCAACGCCTTACCTAGCTCTAGCGTGCAGCTATCCGCACCAAAAACTTCGCTGCTGAAATGGGTAAAGGTGCCGCCGGGGGAACGGTGGTAAACCAGTGCGTCGAGGCCCGCGGCGTCGAGCCATTTCAGCATGTCGGGGCTGTAGGGCCGGTCCTGCAATGGCAACATGCCGAAGCGCACGTGCAGTGAGCCGCGAATGGCGGTGTGCAGATCATAGTGATAACGATAAGTGGCTCCCGCCGCCGTCGAGGTGCGATAGAACAGCGCCATCGCCTGCTCTAACTCGTGGGCGCGGCGGGTTTCTCCGGTGGGGCAATAGCGGGTGTGCCTGCCGCCGAACATCCGGTTCATATCAGCATCGACAAAACGCTTATTGATGCGCATTGAGGCCGGGTTGCCGAGCAGCACCAGCAGCCTAACGTGCAGCGGCCGGTGGCCACTCAACAGCTCGCTCACCAGTTGATTGAGCAGCTCGATGGGCGCGGTTTCATTGCCGTGAATGCCCGCCGAAATCACCACCGCGCTGTGGCAGGTCTGGTGCGGCGACAGCTCTAGAATCCCCTCCTCGCGCCAGATCCAGTCGAGATTGGGTGTCTGCCCGGTGATGGCTGCCGGGGCTTCGGCGCTGAGGGTCTGCGCCAGAAAATCAAACATATTTCGCTCCTTGATGGCGGCAATTTAGCGCTGGAAGGGGTAAATCACTCCAAGGCCCAAAATTTGCGTCAGTTCATCTAAAGCATAGCGAACTTCGGTCAGCAGCTGTGGGTCAGCGAGATCTTCAGCGTGCATTCGGTCGCGATAATGGCTGTCGACCCACTGGTTGAGACGGGCAAAAAGCGCGTCATTCATCAGCGAACCATCATTGACCGCCGCCAGCTCGGCGCGGTTAAGCGCCACGCGCAGGCGCAGGCAGGCCGGGCCACCGCCGTTACGCATACTTTCGCGCAGGTCGAACACTTCCACCTGATTAATCGGCCCGCCGCTGTCTTGCAGCTCGCACAAGTAGTCCCACACGCCGCTGTGCTGGCGCGACTCCTCGGGCACCACAATCATCATCTTGCCGTCGTTCTTACTCAGCAACTGGCTGTTGAACAGGTAAGTCGCTACCGCATCGTCAATGGAGACCTTGGCCTGCGGCACTTCAATGGGATGGAAATCCAGCTCTAGCGCGGCCATTTTGCGGCGGATTTCATCGAGCGCGGCGTCGCTATTGGCAAAGGCCTGCTGATGGTGGAACAGCACGTTGCGGTTGCTGACCGAGATCACGTCATTGTGAAACACGCCGCGATCGATAGCTTCTGGGTTCTGCTGCACAAACACCGTTCTGTCAGCGGAAAGCTGGTGCAGACGGGCCACCGCGTCGCTGGCCAGACGGGTTTGCCGCGCCGGGTAGCGCACTGGCTCATTTTCCCCGGTGACTAACCCGTCGCGGCCATAGACAAAGACCTGCACGCCCGGCTTGTCGTAATCGCCGCACAGTCGGTTATGGTTGGCCGCCCCTTCGTCTCCCAGTGCCGCCACCTGTGGCAGCGCGTCGTGGTGGGCGAAATGGCCGTCATGCTTGAAAGTCGCGCGCAAAATCGCCGAGGTGGTGTCCGCCTCAATAGCACGGTGAAACTTATTATTAAGGTTAGCCACGGTGAAATGGGTGCGGCAGTCGGCGCTGTCGGCCGATGGCGACACCGTCGCGGCGTTGGCGACCCACATAGAAGAGGCCGAACTTAGAGAAGACAGCAGGCGCGGCGAGTAAGCCTGCGCCTGTGCCAGCACCTCGCGGTCACTGCCGCCAAAGCCCATCTGGCGCAGCGTGGCAAGGTGCGGACGCTCGTGCGGCGGCAGCACGCCCTGCGCGAAACCTAAATCCGCCAGCGCCTTCATCTTGAGCAATCCCTGCTTGGCGGCCAGCTTCGGGTTGGCCGCCGCGTTCTGATTGCGGGTGGACGCTTCATTACCAAAAGAGAGCCCGGCGTAGTGGTGGGTCGGCCCAACCAAACCATCAAAATTCGCTTCACTTCCCGACATAAACCTCTCCTCTCGCCGTCTGCAATGCGGCTTAAGCGCCGCTAAAATCAATTCCCGGTGACAACGTCACAGGCAGTTCAAGTTTGTCTGTTTCCAGCGAGGCCATCGGCCATGCGCAGTAATCCGCCGCGTAATAGGCGCTTGGGCGGTGGTTACCCGAGGCACCAATGCCACCGAAAGGTGCGTTACTGGATGCGCCGGTTAACGGCTTATTCCAATTCACAATCCCGGCGCGGGCTTCGGTTAACAGCTGGTCGAACTGGGCGCGGTCGGTGGAAATCAGCCCGGCGGCCAAGCCGTAGCGCGTCTGGTTAGCAATCTCGATAGCCTGATTGAAATCGTCATAGCGCAGCACGCTGAGCAGCGGGCCAAAGATCTCTTCGTCCGGCACGCCTGCGATGCCTGTCAGGTCAATGATGCCCGGCAGTAGCAGCGAGCTGTGCGGGTCGGGGCGAGTCATGGTCAGCAATGGCTTGCCGCCGAGGGCAATCAGCTCATCCTGCGCCGCCAAAATGTGTTTGGCCGCGACATCGGAAATCACGCCGCCCATAAATGGCTGCGGCTGGTCGTCCCAGTGCCCCACCACCAGTGCTGAAGTCACTTCCACCAGACGTTTGAGGAATCTATCCCCCGCTTCGCCCTTTTTGACCAACAGGCGGCGCGCACAGGTGCAGCGCTGCCCGGCGGAGATAAAGGCCGACTGGATAGTCAGGTTAACCGCCGCGTCGATGTCTTGGACCGGCTCGACGATCAGCGCGTTATTGCCGCCCATCTCCAGCGCCAAAATTTTCTCAGGCTGGCCCGCCAGTTGGCGATGCAGCTGGTAGCCGGTTCCGGCGCTGCCGGTGAACAGCAACCCGTCGATTTGTGCCGACGCCGCCAAGGCTTCGCCCGTGGCGCGCCCGCCCTGCACCAGATTGATCACGCCATCCGGCAAACCGGCCTGCTGCCACAGCTTAATGGTCTCTTCGGCAGTTTTCGGCGTCAGCTCGCTCGGCTTAAAGACAATGGTATTTCCCGCCAGCAGCGACGGTACGATGTGGCCGTTTGGCAAGTGGCCGGGGAAGTTATAGGGGCCGAATACCGCCAGCACGCCGTGTGGACGGTGGCGCAGCACCGCCTCGCCGTCGGGCATTGGGGTGTGTTTCTCGCCGGTGCGCACCTGATTGGCTTCAAGGGAAATCGCCACTTTGCCAATCATCGCCTGCACTTCGGTCAGGGTTTCCCAGTGTGGTTTACTGGTTTCCAAACTGATAACTTCGGCCAGACGGCTTTTATGCTCGGTCAGCAGCTCGGCAAAACGTGCAATCACCGCCGCGCGGTCTGCCAAAGATTGACGCGCCCATGCGGGGAAAGCCGTGCGCGCCGCAGTACAGGCTGCTTCGACATCTTCCGGGCTGGCGCACAGCGCCGACCACAGCCCCACATTGTTGGCCGGGTTAGTTTTCTCCAGCAGCGCGCCCTGTCCGCTACGCCACTGTCCTTGAATAAAGAGTGCTGGATGCATCATGCGAGACTTTCCTCTGGGTTTGAGTCGGTTACTTGATTTGGCGTGACGCGGTTCTCCCGAAAGGGATAAAGCGCCACGGCGCGCACGCGGTCGCCCTCTTTCACGCCCAGCTGCTCGGCGGTTGCGGGGTCAAGGGTCAGCCGGTTCATTACCGGATCGCCCGCCACCAGCGTGGCGCAGAAGCCCTGATAATCTTCACGAGCCACCACATACAGCGGCGCGTCCTGCTCCTGACTTGGCTGGCCGATATGCACCGGCAGCAGGCGGCTCTCTCTCACCGCGCGCAATTGGTCGATTTCCCCTTCCAGCGTCGGACCGCCGTCGAAAATATCCACGTAGCCGGTGTAACGCAGCCCTTCACTTTCCAGCACGGCTCGCGCCGGGGCGGTGTGCGGATGCACTTGGCCGATGACCGAGCGCGCCTCGGGGCTAAGTAGTTCGGTGTAAAGCGGGTGTTTTGGCATCAGCTCGGCAATAAAGGATTTCTGCCCCATGCCGGTCAGGCGGTCGGCTTCGACAAATTCCATGCCGAAGAAGTGACGCCCCACGCTGTCCCAAAACGGCGAATGGCCGTGGTCGTCTGACACGCCGCGCATCTCGGCGATCACCTTCGGCGAGAAGTGCTGGCGGAAGGCGGCCAAGAACAGGAAACGCACCTTGGATAACAGGTGGCCGTTTTTACCATTGCGGTGGTCGGGGTCGAGGAACAGCGTGCAGAGTTCGGTAAAGCCGGTGTGGTCGTTGCTGAGAAACAGCGTCGGCACCGGCTTATAAATGTTCAGGCTTTTCGAGGCGTGAACCAAGGTACCAAGACGGAAGTTGTACCAAGGCTCGCTCAGCCCAACCGCCACCTCAATGGCGCTCACGCCAACCACTTGCCCGAGTTGGGTATCTTCCAGCACGAATAGGAAACCCTGCTCGGCCTTGTCCAGCTTCCCCGCCCAAGTGGCGAGCGAACGTTCAATTCGCGCGCGCAGCTGGGCTTCATCTTTGGGTAATGAGGTCAAACCGATGCCGGTTTTACCGGATAACTTCAAAATATCGGCGAGGTCGCCAAGCCGCACGGGTCTAATTAACATCATATTGTCTACCTCGCTAATAGGGGGAGCTTAACTTAGGCGCAAAGGCGTTTTACGGCACGCTCAAGTCGGTTCAAGCCTTCTTCAATATCCGCCCCGGAAATAATCAGGGATGGCGCAAAACGCAGCACGTTTGGTCCGGCAATCAGCGCGATCAGCCCCTCTTCCGCCGCCAAGGTGTTGAGCTGCTTGGCCTGACCGTTGAAGCGTTCGCTCATCACCGCGCCGAGCAGCAGGCCCGCGCCGCGCACTTCGGAGAACACCTGATACTGCTCGTTGATGCGTTTCAGGCCATCGATAAACCACTGGTGGCGCTTCTGCACGCCGTTGAGCACCTCTGGCGTGTTAATCATCGACAGCACGGTGCCCGCCACCGCCGTTGCCAGCGGGTTACCGCCGTAAGTGGTGCCGTGAGTGCCCGGCTGGAACAGCACGCCGTACTTGTCGAGCGTCAGCATCGCGCCAATCGGGAAGCCGCCGCCCAGCGCCTTGGCGGTGGTCAAAATGTCTGGCACCACGCCGTAACCCTGATAGGCGTACAGCTCGCCGGTACGGCCAACGCCGGTTTGTACTTCGTCGAAAATCAGCAGCGCGCCGTGCTTGTCGCACAGTTCACGCAGCCCTTGCAGGAAGCTGGCGTCGGCAGGCACCACGCCGCCCTCGCCCTGAATTGGCTCGACGATCACCGCGCAGGTGCGGTCAGAAATATGGTCAGCCACTGCGGCTAAATCGTTAAACGGCAGATGGGTGATGTCTTGCGGCAGCGGCGCGAAATCTTCTGAATATTTCGGCTGACCGCCCGCGGTCACGGTAAACAGCGTGCGGCCGTGGAACGCGTTTTTGAAGGCGATGATTTCGCTCTTGTTGCCGCCCTGCTTGTGGCCATAAAGGCGAGCCAGTTTCAGCGCGGCTTCGTTGGCTTCAGCCCCTGAGTTACAGAAGAAGACTTTTTCGGCGAAGGTGGCGTCAATCAGCTGTTTCGCCAAGCGCAGCACGGGTTCGTTGGTGTAGCCGTTGCCCAGATGCCAGACTTTATCGGCCTGCTCCACCAGCGTTTTTTTCACTTGTGGATGCGCGTGGCCCAGTGCGTTAACCGCGATACCTCCGGCGAAATCGACATAGTCTTTGCCCTCTTGATCCCACAGCCATGAGCCCTCTCCGCGTACCAACACGAAGGAGGCTGGCGCGTAGGTCGGTACCAGCCAGTCATCAAAGTTTTCACGGCTAACGTTGAGTTGTTGTTGCATATCTACCTCAGAGTCAAAGGGGACCAAACTGCTGTGAAGTTGTTACATTTAAGTTAAAAATTTTACTCTCTTTGGTTGATGATAGATTGCAGTCTTCGTGCCAGCAAAGGTAATAAATGCATAAAATCGGCTGCGTCACGAAAAAACAACCACTTAATAACTGCACTTATTCACTTTAAATGAATAAAAAGTGAATAATAGAAAATCAAACCCTTTTGCGCCTTGAAGGTGTTCCGACTGAATATGCAGCAAGATTTGGAGGAATATTTCGCTCAGGATTGTGATCGAAGGCATGTTGACGGTGTGGGCAACAGAGGGGGTTGCTCAATATTGGTGAAAATGGCGCACCCTTTTGGGGAGACTGCGCCTTGCTGGGTCAAGGGCAATTCGTGATAGCTCTCACAATCTGTGCATTATGTTGCCAGTGCCGACTCTGTAGGCGCGATTTAAGCCAATTCCTCAATTTTTGATGTTATTTTTATGTTAATTAAATGATGCCAATTTGATCCAAAAACGCACTTATTCATCTTTCAAACTTCTCAATTCTTCCACCTTCGAACTTTATTTAACCTAAAATTAACAAATAAATTCATATAAATTAACACCACTGGGCTTTGATCACATTTTGTTTACTTTGTGGCGAGAAGCGCATGGCGGCTTGTTAATCTCAATCCGTGGAAAAAATAACCACTACCCCACGCCCTACACATAAGATCATAAGAAGGTACCAGCCATGAAATTTAACCTCGCATTAGTCAGTGCATGTGTGGTTTCTGCATGCATGTTGATCTCAACACCAAGCTTTGCTGCCGATAAACCCTACGACATCGCTCTGGTGGCCAAAGTCACCGGTATTCCTTGGTTCACTCGCATGGAAGTGGGGGTGAAAGACGCCGCCGAGAAGTTGCACGTCAATGCCTACCAAGTGGGTGCTTCTACTCCAGACCCGGCGGCACAGGTTAAAGTCATCGAAGATTTAATCGCCAAGAAAGTTGACGCCATCATTGTGGTCCCTAATGACGCCAAAGTATTAGAGCCGGTGCTTAAAAAAGCCCGCGACGCCGGTATCGTGGTATTAACCCACGAATCTCCAGACCAGCAAATTGGTCAATGGGATATTGAAACCATCGACAGCCAGAAATATGCCGAAGCGAACATGGATGAATTAGCCAAAGATATGGGCGGCAAAGGCGGTTACGCTATTTATGTCGGCTCATTAACGGTGCCATTACATAATGCCTGGGCCGACGCGGCCATTAAGTATCAAAAACAAAAATACCCGGATATGCATGAAGTCACTTCTCGCCTGCCAGTTGCCGAAAATATTGATAAGTCATATTCCACCACGCTGGATTTAATGAAAACCTACCCTGAAATGAAAGGGATTATCGGTTTCGGTTCATTAGGCCCAATTGGTGCAGGCCAAGCCGTTCAGCAAAAACGCGCCAAGAATAAAATCGCAGTAGTAGGTATCGCGATGCCGGGTCAGGCCGCACCTTACCTGATGCGCGGTGATATCAAGAAAGTCCTGCTGTGGGATCCTAAAGATGCCGGTTACGCCTTGGTCTCCGTGGCTGACCAGATGCTGCAAGGCAAGCCTGTCACCAAAGATTTAACCATCGATGGTCTGGGAAAAGCCGACGTAGATATGGATAAACACGTGATTCGCTTTAATAAGATTCTGGAAGTTACACCAGACAACGCGAAATCGCTGGGCTTCTAATAGATCAGTATTTACTCATTTTTTAAACCCTGAATTATTTAAGTTGCATCAAGGCGGCAACGGAATGAATCCCAGGAGCTTACTCAAGTAAGTGACTGGGATGAATGAAGACAGCCAACGCAGAGGCACCTTAAAGAATGACGGGTTATTAGCCACACCAGAGAAATAGGAAGGGATACGGCGTAGTTTGTTGTGCCGTATCTGCTTTCTTAACTGACCAGTTTGAACGCAGTAAGGATTCAGTCGATGACGATTAATTCCAGTTCACCTACCTCCCCTCATTCCGCCGAGGCATTTATTAGCCTTGAGGGAATAAGCAAAAAATTCCCCGGTGTACTTGCACTGGATAATGTCACGCTGACATTAAATAAAGGTGAAGTGCATTGTCTTGCCGGCCAAAACGGCTGCGGCAAAAGTACCATTATTAAAGTGATTTCCGGCGTCTATCAGCCTGAAAAAGGCGCGGCTATCACCATTGATGGCAAATTGTTCCACTCTTTAACGCCACAACTCTCTTCTTATTACGGCATTCAGGTTATTTATCAGGACTTGTCGTTATTCCCCAATTTATCCGTGGCCGAGAATATTGCCATTCACCGCTATTTGCCGGGCGGCGATTTCTGGGTACATCGCGAGGCAATGCGCAAAAAAGCCGTCGCTGCAATGCAACGCGTAGGGGTTTCTCTCGATCCGGATCGTAAGGTAGAAAAGTTGTCGATCGCCGACCGCCAATTGGTGGCAATATGCCGGGCAATCGCTGCTGACGCGAGTCTGGTCATCATGGACGAACCCACCGCCTCCCTGACCCGCACCGAGGTTAATGGCCTGCTGCGGGTGGTCAATGAGCTGAAAGCCGCCGGGATTTGCGTGGTGTTCGTTAGCCACCGTCTGGACGAAGTGATGGAAGTGGCCGACCGCATCAGCGTGATGCGCGACGGCAAACTGGTGGGCACATACCCTGCCAGCCAACTCGACAGCAATGAGCTGGCCTTCCTGATGACCGGCCAGCGTTTTAGCTACAGCCACCTGCCGCACCGCGCACCGGCTGACGTCACGCCGTTGCTGGAAGTGAGCCATCTCAGCCGCGCCGGGCAGTATCAGGATATCTCCCTGTCTCTGCGCCAAGGGGAGATCACCTCGATTATTGGCCTGTTAGGCTCCGGGCGCACCGAGCTGTGCATGAGCCTGTTTGGTATGAGCCAGCCGGACAGCGGCGACATCAAAGTGAACGGCAAGAAGGTCACTTTGCGCAGCAACCGCGACGCCATTCGCCACGGCATTGCCTATGTGTCGGAAGACCGCCTGACGCAGGGCTTAATCATGGAACAGTCGATTTACGACAACACGCTGGTGTCGATTTTCAACAAGCTGCACACCCGCACGGGCTTGATGGATCACCGCAAAGCTGCGTCAGTGGTTAAAGACCTGATCCGTGATTTGAACATTAAAGTCTCGGACAGCGGCCTGCCGGTGAAGACCCTCTCGGGCGGTAATGCGCAGCGTATTGCCATTGCCAAGTGGGTGGCGACGCATCCGCACATCCTGATTTTGGATTCGCCAACCGTGGGCGTTGATATCGCCAACAAAGAGGGGATCTACCGAATTGCCCGCGATCTTGCTGAGTCCGGCATGGCGGTTTTGATGATTTGTGACGAGATCCCCGAAGCCTATTACAACAGTCACCGCGTGCTGGTGATGCGTAAAGGCGAACTGATTGCTGAATTCGCCCCGCACCAGTGCAGCGAAGCGCAGATTGCGGAGGCGATTAATGGGTAGTTCAAAAATGGAAAAAAGTTGGCTGAGTAAAGCCATCGGCCAGCATGAGTTTTGGCTGGGTTTACTGGTGTTGGTTCTGGCAGTTGGCCTGAGCATTAGTACCAAAGAGTTCTTAACCCTCGGCAACCTGACTGACGTCGCCACCAGCTACGCCATCCTCGGCATTCTGGCCTGTGGCCTGTTTGTGGTGCTGATTGCGGGCGGTATCGACATCTCTTTCCCGGCCATGACCTCAATTGGTCAATACGTGATGGCGAGTTACATCATCCACCACGGCGGCAGCTTCCCGCTGGCCTTTGGCATGGCAATGGGCGTCGGCCTGCTGCTCGGACTGGTTAACGGCTTCTTGGTTTACTGGCTGCGCGTTCCGGCAATTATCATCACTATCGCCACCCTGAACCTGTTCTACGGCCTGCTGGTGTATCTGACTAACGGCACTTGGCTGTATGGCTTCCCGGACTGGTTTATGACCGGCATCAACTGGTTCTCCTTTACCGCCGCCGACGGCTACGACTATGGCCTGACGCTGCCGCTGCTCAGCCTGCTGGGAGTGATTATCGCCACCGGCGTGCTAATGAATCGTACCCGCGTCGGGCGTCAAATCTACGCCATGGGCAGCAACCGCGACGCGGCCTCGCGCCTTGGGCTGAACATCCTGCGCCTGCACTTCTATGTTTATGGCTTTATGGGGCTGTTGGCGGGCATCGCCGCAGTGGTACAAGCACAGATAACCCAGTCGGTGGCCCCTAACTCGCTGCTGGGCTATGAGCTGACGGTGCTGGCGGCGGTGGTCTTGGGCGGCACCAGTATGACCGGCGGGCGCGGTTCACTCACCGGCACCGTGCTGGGCGTGATGCTGCTGGCCTTCCTGCAAAACGGCCTGACTCTGCTGAGTATCTCCTCATATTGGCACCAAGTTTTCAGCGGCGTGATCATTCTGGTCAGCATCAGTAGCACCGCATGGAACGAAAAACGCAAACTGGCGAAGGGAATGTAACATGACAACCTTAACCCGATTTTTCCCCGGTGACCGCATCATCCGTTTGCAGTTGCTGATCATTCTGGCCGTCGCCGTGCTGTTCTCTTTCACGCTCGGTGGACGCTTCTTTAGTCTGGGTAACTTCCAGTCAATCTCCTCCCAGTTGCCTATCTTGGGCATGCTTGCGCTGGGAATGGGTATCACCATGCTGACTGGCGGGATCAACCTGTCGGTGATCGCCGGAGCCAACGCCTGTTCGCTGGTGATGGCGGCGATTCTGGTCGCTCATCCCGACCAGCCAGCCTTCTTCCTGCTGGCAATGCTGGCCGGTTTGGCGGTGGCGCTGGTGATTGGCTCACTGAACGGCGTGCTGATTGCTTATATCGGCGTGTCGCCAATCCTTGCCACCCTCGGCACCATGACGCTGATTTCCGGGCTGAACATTCTGCTGACCAACGGCACGGTTATCTCCGGTTTCCCGAAAGCCATTCAGTATTTAAGCAACGGCAGCCTGCTGGGCATTCCTGTCGCCCTGCTGCTGTTCCTGCTGGTCGCGCTACTGCTGTGGGTGCTGCTGGAGCACACCACGCTTGGCCGCAGCCTGTATCTGATGGGATCTAACGAACAGGCCACGCGCTTTAGCGGCGTGAACACCCATAAAGTCACTATCGCGGTTTATGTGCTCTCCGCCCTGCTGGGCTGGGGCGCCGCGCTGCTGATGATGTCGAAATTCAACTCGGCCAAGGCCGGTTATGGCGACTCCTATTTACTGGTGACGATTTTGGCTTCGGTCCTCGGCGGTATTAACCCGGATGGCGGCTTTGGTCGCGTGTTGGGGCTGGTTCTGGCATTGGTGGTACTGCAAATGCTGGAAAGTGGTCTGAACCTAATGGGCGTGAGCAGCTACTTAACTATGGCGTTATGGGGCGGAGTATTGATCCTGTTTATCGCTTTACAGAATCGTAAGTCCTGACAGACTTTTAGAACATTAAGGGAAAGAAACATGGCGAGTTATTTTATTGGCGTTGACGTCGGGACAGGCAGTGCTCGCGCAGGCGTGTTTGATATGACAGGACGCCGGGTGGGTCAGGCCAGCCGCGATATTACCTTATTCCGCCCTAAAGCTGATTTTGTCGAGCAATCTTCCGACGAGATCTGGCAAGCAGTGTGTAACGCGGTAAAAGACGCGATGAGTCAGGCCGATATCAACCCAATTCAGGTGAAAGGCTTGGGCTTCGACGCCACCTGCTCACTGGTGGTGCTGGATAAAGAAGGCAAACCGCTGACCGTCAGCCCTTCCGGGCGCAACGAGCAGAACATTATTGTATGGATGGACCACCGCGCCATCACGCAGGCCGAGCGCATCAACGCCACCGGCCACCGCGTGCTGGAGTTCGTCGGCGGCATCATCTCCCCTGAGATGCAAACCCCAAAACTGCTGTGGCTGAAGCAGCACATGCCGAGCACTTGGAACAACGTCGGTCATCTGTTTGACCTGCCGGACTTCCTGACTTGGCGCGCCACGCAGGACCCGACCCGCTCTCTCTGCTCCACCGTCTGTAAGTGGACCTATATCGGCCACGAAGACCGCTGGGATCCGAGCTACTTCAAGCAGATTGGGCTGGAAGATTTGCTGGAAAACAACGCGGCGAAAATCGGCAGCGAAGTGAAAACCATGGGCCAGCCGCTGGGCCACGGGCTGACTCAACGCGCCGCCAGCGAAATGGGCCTGATGCCCGGCACGGCGGTGAGCGTGTCAATCATTGACGCCCACGCGGGCAGCTTGGGGATTTTAGGGGCCAGCGGCGCGTCTGGCGAAACGGCCGACTTCGACCATCGCATTGCGCTGATTGGCGGCACCTCGACAGCACATATGGCGATGTCACGCAGCGCGCGCTATATCAGCGGCATCTGGGGGCCATACTACTCGGCGATCTTGCCGGATTACTGGCTGAACGAGGGTGGGCAGTCCACCACCGGCGCGCTTATTGATCACGTGATCCAGTCGCACCCTTGCTATCAGGATCTGCTGAAACAGGGCAAAGACAGCGGCAAAACCATTTATGAAGTGCTGAACGCCATTCTGCGCAAAATGGCGGGCGAGCCAGAAAATATCGCCTTCCTGACCAAAGACATTCATATGCTGCCCTACTTCCACGGCAACCGTTCGCCGCGCGCCAACCCAACGCTGACCGGCACTCTGACCGGCCTCAAGCTGTCGCGTACTCCAGAAGATATGGCGCTGCACTATTTGGCGACCATTCAGGCGCTGGCGTTAGGCACTCGCCATATCATTGAAACCATGAATCAGAGCGGCTACTCCATCGACACTATGATGGCCAGCGGCGGCGGCACCAAGAACCCGGTGTTTGTGCAAGAACACTCCAACGCCACGGGTTGCGCGATGTTACTGCCGGAAGAGAGCGAAGCCATGCTGTTGGGCAGCGCCATGATGGGCACGGTGGCCGCAGGAGCCTATGACTCCCTGCCGGAAGCGATGGCGGCGATGAGCCGCATTGGTAAAACCGTGACGCCGCAAACCAACAAAATCAAAGAGTATTACGACCGCAAATATAAGGTGTTCCATGAGATGTACCACGACCACATGAAATACCGCCGCCTAATGCAGGAGGATGTTTGATATGTCGCCAGCCCTTGATGTCAATGAGTGGCAGCTAGCCTGTGCGGGCTGGCAGACCTACAGCCAAGAGATTCTGGCCTTGCAGCAGAATATCGACCAGCAGGTCTGGCAGCGGGTGCTCAATACCCTTGCCGAGTGCAAAGGCAAGATAGCCGTGACCGGCGTCGGCACCTCGGGCATCGCGGCGCGCAAGGTGGCGCACATGCTGGCCTGTGTCGAACAACCGGCGATTTACCTCAACCCGACTGATGCCGCCCACGGCGACCTCGGTTTCCTGCGCAGCGACGACGTGGTTATCATGATTTCGCGCGGCGGGAATTCGGACGAGCTGACTCGCCTGCTGCCGACGCTTGCCAGCAAAGGCGTGACGCTGATTAGCGTGACGGAGAATTTGGACTCGGCCATTGCGCTGGCCTCCAAGCTGGTGTTGAAGACCCATATCCAGCGGGAGATCGATCCGCTGGACATGCTCGCCACCACCTCGATTATGCTGGTGCTGGCTATCTTCGACGCTATCTGTGGCTGCATCATGCTGCGCAACGGTTTTGACAAACAGACGCTGCTGGCGGTTCACCCCGGCGGCAACGTTGGTAAAACTCTGCGCGAGAATGAAGCCTAGACGTCAGTCAGATCAGTGTTTCAGCTCGTCAGCCACAATATTGGCAATAATCTGGATGGCCCGCGCGGTGTGCGGGCCCCATTCAAACGACGTATTGATACGAATGCAGTGCCGATAGCGGTCATCCACCGCGAACATAGTGCCGGGCGCAATGCTCACCCCCTGCGCCAGCGCGCGCTGATAGACCTTCGCCGCATCCACCTTCTCGCCTAAATCCAACCACAGGAAATATCCGCCCTGCGGCTGATTCACCGACACGCTCGGCGGGAATGTCTCGGTGATGGCATTGAACATCGCCATCTGCCGCTGCTCTAGCTGGCGGCGCAATCGGCGCAGATGGGTGTCGTAACCGCCCTGCTGCATATAGTCGGCCAACGCCAGTTGAACCGGCACGCTGGCTGACAAGGTGCTCATCAGCTGTAGACGCTGAATTCGCGCGGCGTAGGCCCCCGCCGCCACCCAGCCAACGCGGAAACCGGGCGCCAGACATTTAGAGAACGAGGAGCAGTGCAGAATTTCACTGCGATTTTCCGACGCCTTCAGCGGCATAGGTCGCTCACCGCCGAAGTACAGCTCGCCATAAACATCATCTTCAATCAGCGCCACGCCGTGGGCCTGCAAAATCGCCACCAGCCGGGCTTTCTTCTCTACCGACAACGTGCAGCCGAGCGGGTTCTGGAAGTTGGACATCAGCCAGCAGGCTTTGATCGGATAGGTCTCCAACGCCTGCTCTAGCGCGTCGAGATCCATCCCGGTGCGCACGTCGGTGGGGATCGCCACGGCTTTTAGCTTGCGGCGCTCGATGGCCTGCAGCACGCCGTAAAACGCCGGGGATTCAATCGCCACCCAGTCTCCCGGCTCGGTGACGGCTTGCAGGCTGAGGCCCAGAGACTCCATCGCCCCCGAGGTAATGACGATTTCGTCCGGCGGCACTTCCATGCCGTTCTGCGCATAGCGCTGGGCAATGTTGCGGCGCAGCTCTTCGTTGCCCGGCGGCAGGTTCGCCATGGCGCTGTGTGGCGACATGCGGCGCACCGCGCTGGCAAGGGAGCGGGCAAGGCGCGGCTGCGGGAACAGCGTGGGGTCTGGGAATGCCGAGCCTAGAGGCACGACCGACGGGTCTTGGCCGCCTTTGAGAATGTCGAAGATGGCGTCATTAACATCCACCTGCTCGGCGGCGTGCAGGGTTTGATTGGCGCGGCGGTTTAGCTCACGCACCTTGCGCGGCGCAACGTAATAGCCCGACTGCGGGCGAGCGACAATCACCCCCTGACTCTCCAGCAGCTGGTATGCCTGCAAGACGGTCATCAAGCTCAGGCCGGACTGCTTACAGCTATCTCGCAGCGACGGCAGCTTGTCGCCGGGGAGCCACACCTGTGAATCAATCTGCCGACGCAGGGTCTGCGCCAGATTTTCATAACGAGAAAGTGCCATAGAGTCATTCACTGTTATAGATAATGTTAATGAAATGCCAACTATTATAGGCAGATTGGTTAATTCAAGGCGAACGAAACCGCTGTTAAACGGCGAATGATTAGTTTGAGTGTCGTCTAGCGACCAAACATTAACCGTGATAATGTTTTTGCAACCCGCTTTGCGGTCGGATAATTCCGAGCTAGTGCTAAGGGATCGTTTGCAACCTTACGCTTTCTAAACGTTTTCTCCACTTTCGGCGGAAAAACGTTAGCGCGCCTTTCACTCTTTTACATCTTCCTCGTATTACTATTCATTCATAGGTTTAGACTTTCCTTCGTCAACACAAAACGGGCAACGTGCCTGAAACCCTATGAGGAATCTAATAATGCGTAAACTTACCGCAATGATTGTGGCTTCAACTCTGGCTCTTAGCTCGGCTTCTTTCGCTTTCGCCGCTGACACTACGCCAGCACCTGATGCACCTGCCACCCAAGGCAAAATGATGCACCATAAAGGCCCGCATCATATGAATCCGTTCGCCGGTTTGAACCTGACTGAGCAGCAAAAAACTCAGATGAAAGAGATCATGAAAGACAGCGGCGCGCGCCCTGACCGCGCAGCAATGAAAGCGCAGATGGACACCATGCACGGTCTGGTTGCCTCTGACAGCTTCGACGAAGCCAAAGTGAAGTCGCAGATTGACACTATCACGCAGGCACAGTCCCAGCGTATGCTGGACCGCGCTCGCGCTGAGAACAAAATGTACAACCTGCTGACGCCAGAGCAGAAGAAACAGTTCAACGAGAACTACCAGAAACGCGCTGAGAAAATGGAAAAAATGCGCGACCACAAACCAGGCCAGCCAAAACCGGCTGCTGCTGAATAATCGCTTAAACGCCAACATCAACGCTCAACCGGTCAGCCCTGCTGGCCGGTTTTTTTATGTCTGCTTTTATATGTTTGTAATAGCCCAAACCGCGCTTTTCACCGCTTTTTGCTGTTCTTCCGCCCGGCTTCTTAAGTTAAATCCCAAGCCATATCACAATTCTGTTGTTCTCATTTCACCTGTCGCCGCCAAGCCACTACCTTAAAACTGGGATTTAAGCTGATCGTTCAGGAATTTCTGCGCTGCGGTTGAGCATGTTCCATTCATACCTCACCCAAACTCTGCACCTATAAAACATAAAACGGGCCTACAGGACCCGTGACACAAGGAGTAGTACACATGAAAAGCGTCAAGTCCGGGATAACCTGGCTGGTGGTGGCGTTAATCGGCGCCTTTGCCTTTGGCATGTTGGCCCTCAGCCGCGGAGAGCACGTCAACGCGGTGTGGCTGGTGATCGCAGCCATCGCCTGTTACAGCATCGCCTACCGTTTCTACAGTCTGTTTATCGCCAAGAAAGTGTTTGAGCTGGATGACCGTCGCATGACACCCGCCGAGCGCCACAATGACGGTCTGGACTATGTTCCGACCAATAAATGGGTGCTGTTCGGCCACCACTTTGCAGCGATTGCCGGTGCAGGCCCGCTGGTCGGCCCGATCCTTGCCGCGCAGATGGGCTTCTTGCCGGGCACTATCTGGATTCTGGTCGGAGTGATGCTGGCGGGCGCGGTGCAAGACTTCCTTATTCTGTTTATCTCAACCCGCCGCGATGGTCGCTCGCTGGGTGAAATGGCCAAGCAGGAGCTGGGGCAATTCGCCGGAGTGATCACCATGCTCGGCGCGCTGGGCGTGATGATTATTATCCTGTCCGCGCTGGCTCTGGTGGTGGTTAAAGCACTGGCAGACAGCCCGTGGGGGCTGTTCACCATCGCCGCAACCATTCCTATCGCGCTGTTTATGGGCGTTTATATGCGCTTCCTGCGTCCGGGTAAAATCGCCGAAGTGTCGATTATTGGCTTTGTGCTGATGATGCTGGCGATTGTTTATGGCGGCAACGTGGCGGCGGATCCTTACTGGGGGCCGTTCTTCACGCTGCACGGCACTACGCTGACGTGGGTACTGGTGATTTACGGCTTTATCGCCTCGGTACTGCCAGTTTGGCTGCTGCTGGCTCCGCGTGATTACCTCTCCACCTTCCTGAAAATCGGCGTCATTGCCGGGCTGGCGGTGGGTATCGTGTTCGCTATGCCAGAAATGAAAATGCCTGCGGTGACGAAGTTTATCGACGGCAGCGGCCCGGTATTCTCCGGCGGCCTGTTCCCGTTCCTGTTTATCACCATCGCCTGCGGCTCAATTTCGGGCTTCCACGCGCTGGTTTCCAGCGGCACCACGCCTAAGCTGGTCGAGCGTGAAAGCCACATCCGCTTTATCGGCTACGGCGCGATGCTGATGGAGTCCTTCGTGGCGATTATGGCGATGATTTGCGCCTCGGTTATCGATCCGGGCGTCTATTTCGCCATGAACTCCCCGGCGGCGCTGATTGGCACCACGGTAGAGAGTGCTTCGCAGGTGATTAACAGCTGGGGCTTTGTGGTGACACCGGACACGCTGGCGCTGATTGCCAAAGACGTGGGTGAGAACTCGATTCTTTCCCGTGCCGGTGGCGCACCGACCTTCGCCGTGGGCATGGCGCACATTATCACCGAAGTGTTTAACAGCCGCGCCATGATGGCGTTCTGGTATCACTTCGCGATTCTGTTCGAAGCCCTGTTTATTTTAACTGCGGTAGATGCCGGTACCCGTGCCTGCCGTTTTATGGTGCAGGATTTGGTCGGCGTCGCCGTGCCTTCGCTGGCCAATAACCGCTCTTGGGTAGGCACTATTGCCGGGACCACCGTGGCGGTCGCTGGCTGGGGCTTCTTCGTCTATCAAGGCGTGGTCGACCCACTGGGCGGCATCAACACGCTGTGGCCGCTGTTCGGTATCGGTAACCAGATGCTGGCGTCAATGGCGCTGATCCTCGGCACCGTGGTGCTGTTCAAAATGAAGAAGCAGCGCTATGCGTGGGTGACCATTCTGCCGACCGTGTGGCTGTTTGTGACCTCCATGACCGCGGGCTGGCAGAAGATTTTCCACGAGAAGCCGTCGATTGGTTTCCTCGCTCAGGCGAAGAAATTCTCGGCGGGCATCGACAGTGGTGAAATCATTAAACCGGCCAAAACGATTGCCGATATGCACACCATCGTGATTAACAATCAGATCAACGCCGCGCTGTGCGCCTTCTTCATGCTGGTCGCCGTCACCATGCTGGTGTCGTCATTCTTCGTGATCCGCCGCGCGCTGAACTCCTCCACCCCGACCGTGCATGAAACCGCCGTGGTACAACGCCGGGAGGCCCGCAATGTCTGAAAACGCTCTACTGTTTAAAGCGCCGCGGCCCGCGGCGTTCGTCATCCACCGCTGCCAGCCGCTGTTCGTGGTCGAGCCTCGCCCCAAGAACGCTTTGCAGTGGCTAAGACTCGCCGGACGCCGCGTCGCCCAAAGCTTCCGGCTGATGGTTGGCGTGCAGGATTACGGCAATTACGTGGCGCATTTTCGGGTGCGGCACCCAAGAGGCACCCCGCTGTCAGAACGTGAGTTTCATCGCAGATGTCTGGAGGCGAGATTCCCGAGCGAAGGTGGGAAGATGGGGAAATGCCCATGTTAGGGGCAGGTGGGTGAACTGCTGTTCACCTTTTATAGGTCACGGTTGTGGGCTGCCGCCACACCGGCCTTAAGGTCAAAACCGTGGGCTCGCCGCCCACACTGGCCCAAAGGGTTTTAAACGAAACCCTTTGGAATCCTGCGTTTTTTTGCTGCTGAAAGATCGAGGCTGCGCAGGGTTGGAATGGACATGTTCCAGCGGCCATTGTGTTCGTCGCGAAGTGCCGCCGCTTAGGCGGTTCCCTCGCGGCGGGATTACAACCCGCGCAAACTAACGCGCGGTTTTCCACCTCTTGCTCGGCGTCACTTCTGAACGCGACTTACTGGCATCTATACCGTGCCGTTTCAGTGGATTTTTTTTCTGCTCCTCTCCTGAATAGCAGAGAAGCAAAGCAAAATCACTGAAACGGCACGGCTGAGATGCCTCAAAACCGCAGTCAAAAATGGCGCTGAGCGAACGGTTCGAGACCTATGGCTCGAAGCCTGAAGCGAAGGCACCGCCTAAGCGGCGACATTTTGCGGTGAATAACGGAAGCCCCTGAAACACGTCCATCCAGCGAGCGGAGCGCGCAGTAAAGAGCCGGGGATTCTTAAGGGGCGCGGCGATAGGCGCCCCTTAAGGCCGGTGTGGCGGCAGCGCACGACCTTGACCTTTGGGTCAGTGTGGGCGGCGAGCCCACGGTTTTGAATTTGAATTTGAATTTAAAAAGCGCCCCCGGGCAGCAGCCCCTACTTACTTAATTCTCGCCATTTGGTCATCCAAATTCACTTTCCCCTTGATGGCTTTGTTCTTCACTCTGCGCGACCACATCGCGGTAATAATCGGTACCAGAATCGAGGTCACGATGACTGAGGTGGCGACCAGCGCGGTGGCTGCTGGGGCGGCGGCTTTGAACTGGGGGACCATCTCGGCGATTAACACGGGGGTGGCGACTGCGGCACCAGCGGAGCTGGATGCAGCGATGCCTGCGGTGCCGTCACCGCCGCCGATAAACTTGTCGGCCAGAATCAGTGGGATGCCGGTGACGATAATGACCGCGATACCCAGCGCAATACCCAACAGGCCGGTTTGAGCAATCACCGCCAGATTGATGGTATTACCCAAGGCGAAGGCGAAGAATGGGATCAGCGTCTGCACGGCTTTGCCGAAGAACTCGCGCAGTTCAGGGTCGAGGTTACCCAGCGCGAAGCCAATCAGGAAAGGGAGTACCGCGCCGACGAACACATGAGGCTCGAAAGAGGCGATACCGGCGGTGCCGAGGATGATCATGGTCATCAACGGGCCGGATTCCAGAGACATCAGCACGAACGCGCCCGCCTCTTCTTTGGTGCCGTATTGCTGCATCACCGAGGCGTACAGGCCGCCATTGGTCATATCCATCGACGCCACTAAGGCCAGTGTCGAAAGCCCGGCGAAGAAGCCGAACTCGACGCCGTTCTCCGGAATGAAGTGCGACGCCAGCGCAGCGACCACCCATGCCACGGCGATTTTAGTGACCACCAGCGTGCCGGATTTACGCAGCACGGTGCCGGTGGCGCTCAGCTTGATTGACGCGCCCATACAGAAGAACCATACCGCCAGAATCGGCACGGTGCCGGAAATCAATCCGTTGGTGAATGACCCGAAATATTTACCTGCATCCGGCGCAAAGGTGTGACAAAGCGCACCGAGAAACAGCGGCACCAGCATCATTCCACCGGGAATTTTTTCAATAGCACGTTTGATTTGCATGTTGTTTCCACCTGATCGTTTTGTTCGCTCACGGTGCGGGTTAGCCAGCGCCGGGCGGTGTTGTAGTGAAAGCTGTTGTTATGGTTGTGACGTGCCATTCCGGTTGGCCTGACTGCGCGGTTCTCTCATATGCCCTTTCAATGATCGCTAAGGTATCTATTTCTCGGTTCTATAAAAGTGATCAAACACATATTTTTGAAACGACGTTTCTTTTTTATAGATCAATGGTTTCATTTAAATGTCATGCGGATTTTCAGGCATAAAAAAACCCGCGTCGGGGATGCCGAGGCGGGTTGAAGAGGTCGGTGGGAAGAGTGCGGGGTTAGTCCAGCGTGCTGCGTCCGAAAGCTTGTTGCCAGTCATTGTCGAACTGCATCACGGCGGCAGTCACGGCAGGTGCGGTCAGCAATTGCTCGGCGACGTCGACCGGCAAGGTGATTGACTGGCAGCCCGCCAGCAGGCAGTCCATCGCCTGACGCGGCGTGCGGAAACTGGCGGCCAGCACTTTAGCGCCCGGCGCGTGCAGGCTAAGCAGCTGTTGCAGCTCGGTCACCATCGCGATGCCATCACCGCCCTGCGCATCCAAACGATTAACGTAAGGCGCGACATATTCTGCCCCGGCCAGTGCGGAAAGCAGCCCCTGACCTGCGCCATAGACCGCCGTTCCCAGCGTCGGGATATTCATCAGCTTGAGCTTTTTAATTGCCGCCAAGCCCTCGGCCGTCACCGGGACTTTGACCACCAGGCCAGGCACGCGTTGGGTCATGCTCACGGCTTCGGCGACCATCTGCTCGGCGTCGGAGGCCAGCACCTGCGCAAAGAGTTTGCCGGTTCCGCCCAGCGCGTCACGCAGCGCGGGCAGCACTTCCCACAGCGATTTACGCTCTTTCGCCACAATGCTCGGGTTGGTCGTGACACCCTGCAACGGCAGGATGCGTGAAAGTCGTTTTACCGCGCCAACGTCGGCGGTATCCAGATAAAGCTCCATCACTCTCTCCTTAAACTTGTGAACCAAAACAAAGTATCGATGAGTCTACTCTTTCAAACGCCTATTTTGTTGATCGCAGTCAAAATCACTTTCGAATGAAAGTAGCTTAATTGCGAAAGAAAATAAATAGGCCGTTTTAAGTGGAGTGCCCCGATGATTTTTAACCTTCAACGCTATTCAACCCACGACGGGCCGGGAGTGCGTACCGTGGTGTTCCTGAAAGGCTGCTCGCTGGGCTGCACGTGGTGCCAAAACCCGGAGAGCCGCTCGGCCGAGCCGGACGTTTTGTTTGACCCGCGTTTATGCAGTGAAGGCTGCACCTACTGCGCCAGCGCCTTTCCTCACGCCATAAAGGTTGAAGACGGAAAGTTGGTTATCCGCCGCGAAAATTTCAGCGCCGCCGACCGAGCCGCCATTGAGCACACCTGCCCCGCCGGAGCCTTGAGCCTGTGCGGCGAATCAGTGAGTTTTGACCATTTGATGCAGCAGATCCTACGCGACAAGCCGTTTTACCAGCGCACCGGCGGCGGAGTGACTCTTTCCGGCGGCGAGCCGTTTATGCAGCCGCAGGTGACTCATCGGCTGCTGCAACGCTGCCGCCAAGAGGGGCTGCACACGGCGATTGAAAGCTGCCTGCACGTGCCGTGGAAATACATCGAACCCTCGCTGGACGTGCTGGTTCTGCTGCTGGCCGACTTAAAACACGTGGATGAAACCGCGTTTAAACGCCTGACCGGCGGCTCGGCCAAGCGGGTGCTGGATAATTTCCGCCGACTAGCACATGCCGGGCAATCACTGATTGTTCGCGTGCCGCTGATCCCCGAATTCAACGCCGACCGCGCCTCGGTACGGGCGATTGTCGACTTCGCTGCCGGAGAAACCGGCAGCCGGGAGATCCATTTTCTGCCTTACCACACGCTGGGCATCAATAAATACGCCCTGCTCGACCAACCCTATCTGGCCCCGCGCCAACCGCTGAATGACCCCGATCTGCTGACGTTTGCCCAAGATTACGCCGCCGAAAAGGGGCTGACTGCCCTACTAAGAGGATAATAATAATGACTCAACTGAAGCTGGAACAGCTGTCTGACCGCATCAAAGCACACAAAGAGGCGCTGATTCATATCGTCAAACCGCCGATTTGTACCGAACGCGCACAGCACTATACTCAGGTTTATCAGCAACATGCCGACAAGCCGCTGGCCGTGCGTCGCGCACTGGCGCTGGCCGAGCATCTGCAAAAGCGCACTATCTGGATTAAGCACGACGAGCTGATTGTCGGCAACCAAGCCAGCGAAGTCCGCGCCGCGCCGATTTTCCCCGAGTACACCGTCGGCTGGATTGAAAGTGAAATCGACGCGCTAGGCGACAGGCCGGGAGCCGGTTTCTCGGTCAGCGAAGCCAATAAAGCCATCCTGCACGAACTTTGCCCGTGGTGGCGCGGCCAGACGGTGCAGGACCGCTGCTACGGCATGTTTACCGATGAGCAGAAAGCCCTGCTCGACAGCGGTATCGTCAAAGCTGAAGGCAACATGACCTCCGGCGACGCGCACTTGGCGGTCAATTTCCCCCTGCTGCTCGATCTAGGTCTGGACGGGTTGCGCAATAAAGTGGCGGAGCGCCGCGAGCGTCTGCAACTTACCGACTGGGAAGATCTGCATAAAGAGCAGTTGCTGAAAGCGATTGATATCACGCTGGCGGCGGTGAGCGAGCACATCCTGCGTTTTGCTGTTCTGGCACGGGAAATGGCGGCAACTGAAAGCCGCGAAGCGCGCCGCAGCGAGCTGCTGAGCATGGCTGAAAACTGCGAGCTTATTGCCCACCAGCCGCCGCAGACCTTCTGGCAGGCGTTGCAGTTGTGCTACTTCATCCAGCTGACTCTGCAAATCGAGTCCAACGGCCACTCCGTCTCCTTCGGCCGCCTCGACCAATATCTCTATCCTTATTTTCGCCGCGATGTGGAAGTGGCTGAGTCCCTGAGCCGCGACGCCGCCATCGAGCTGCTGCAAAGCTGCTGGTTGAAGCTGCTGGAGGTCAATAAAATCCGCTCAGGCACTCACTCCAAAGCCTCGGCGGGCAGCCCGCTGTACCAAAATGTCACCATTGGCGGCCAGCAGTGGCGCGACGGCCAGGTCAGTGACGCCGTCAACCCGCTCTCTTACGCCATTTTGGAATCTTGCGGCCAATTGCGCTCCACCCAGCCCAATCTCAGCGTGCGCTATCACGCCGGGATCAGCGATGACTTCCTTGACGCCTGCGTGCAGGTGATCCGCTGCGGCTTCGGCATGCCGGCCTTCAATAATGATGAAATCGTTATTCCTGAGTTCATTAAGCTCGGCGTTGAACCACAGGACGCCTATGACTACGCGGCGATTGGTTGTATCGAAACCGCCGTCGGCGGCAAGTGGGGCTATCGCTGTACCGGCATGAGCTTCATCAACTTCGCCCGCGTGATGCTGGCAGCGCTGGAGCAAGGCAAAGACGCCAAAAGCGGCCGCTGCTTCCTGCCCCAGCAGCGCGGGCTGTCGCTGGGTAACTTCGACAATTTCGAGCAGGCATTCGCCCAGTGGGATGAGCAGATCCGCTACTACACCCGCAAATCGATTGAAGTCGAGTGCGTGGTAGACACGGTGCTGGAAGAAAATGCTCACGACATCTTATGCTCGGCGCTGGTTGATGACTGCATCGAGCGCGGCAAAACCATCAAACAGGGTGGCGCGAAATATGACTGGGTGTCGGGCTTACAGGTGGGGATCGCCAATCTGGGCAACAGTTTGGCGGCAGTGAAAAAGCTGGTGTTCGAACAAGGCCAGATTGGGCAGCAAGAGCTGGCGGCGGCGCTGGCCTCCGACTATGACGGGCTGGACGGCGAACGCCTGCGCCAGCGGCTCATCAACGGCGCGGACAAATACGGCAATGACAGCGACGAGGTGGACGACCTGCTGGTGCGCGCCTATCAGTGCTATATCGACGAGCTGTCGAATTATCACAATACCCGTTTTGGCCGCGGCCCGATTGGCGGCACCTATTATGCGGGCACCTCTTCGATTTCCGCCAACGTGCCTTTTGGCGCCGCCACCACCGCCACGCCGGACGGCCGCAAAGCCTTTACCCCGCTGGCCGAGGGTGCCAGCCCCTCTTCCGGTACTGACCACCTTGGGCCTACAGCGGTGTTCAACTCCCTTGGCAAGCTGCCGACCGAGGCGATCCTCGGCGGCGTGTTGCTCAATCAGAAGTTGAACCCGGCTTCGCTGGAAAACCCTCATGACCGGCAAACCTTAATGCTCATGCTGCGCACTTTCTTTGAAGAGCATCGCGGCTGGCACGTGCAGTACAACATCGTGTCGCGCGAAACCTTGCTGAAAGCCAAAGAGACGCCGCAGAATTACCGGGATTTAGTGGTGCGCGTCGCGGGATATTCGGCATTTTTCACAGCCTTATCACCTGAAGCGCAGGATGATATCATCGCCCGTACCGAGCACTCGCTCTAACCCTTCCCTTACCACAGTGCGGGCAATCAACACCTTGCCCGCCGTTTCGGAATCGCATGAACGACAGACAGCAAATTATTTTGCAATGGGTGAATGATAAACAGCGGGTCAGCGTCAATACGCTGGCGCAGGTGTGTCAGGTGTCGGAAGTGACCATTCGCCATGATCTGACTTTGCTCGAAAGACGCAACTATCTGCGTCGCGAGCACGGGTTTGCCGTGGCGGTGCAGACCGACGATGTCGACCAGCGCATGATGTCCAACTTTGGCCGCAAGCAGAAGCTGGCGCAGTACGCGGCGTCACTGATCCACGAAGGCGAAACGGTGTTTTTCGAAAGTGGCAGCAGCGTCGCGCTGTTGGCGCAATACCTGAGTGATAAGCGCAGCCTGACGGTGGTCACGGTCAGCAGCTATATCGCCACTCTCCTGAAGAGCATGCCGTGCGAAGTGATCCTGCTCGGCGGCATGTATCAAAAAGCCAGCCAGACGCTGGTCGGCCCCTTGACCAAGCTCTGCTTGCAGCAAGTCAACTTCAGCAAAGCCTTTATTGGTATCGACGGCTATACCCCTGAAACCGGCTTCACTGGCCGCGATATGCTGCGCGCCGATATCGTCAACGCCGTGCTGGCGAAAGGCGTCGAAAATATCGTGCTAACCGACTCCAGCAAGTTCGGCCAGATAACCGGCCACTCCCTCGGCCCTATGGGCCTCGTCAGCCGGGTAATCACTGACGATCAGCTGGCCGAGCCTATCAAAGCGCACCTGAGCAGTTCCGGCATCGTGGTGGATTGCATCAGCCAGTGATGAGGTTTTTGTGCTTTGAGCAAAAGACTTTGTAGTGAATTAGGACTATTCACCTAGTGCAAAAATGCCAATTTCATTAGTTTTATTCCACTGGGTCGCTATTGCGCCCGGTGAAACCAGAAATTGAGCAAGTTGAGATAACTGTTCGACCCACTCTCATTATTTTACGTTTTTCGCGGAGGTTTCGCGTTAAACACCCAGGTGATAGCGGCAATATTGCGCTGGTTAATTTTTCAGCGAAATACTGGTTATTACCTATACTTATGAGTGTGTCTGAGAGTTAATCCTTTTAAGGAGAGTTACCATGATGCAATTATCAAGTCTTACCTCTAAACGTATTGCCAGCATTGCTTTAGTGATGACATTGGCAATGTCGGTCACTGCTTGTGGCAACTGGTCTAAACGCGACCGTAACACCGCCATTGGTGCGGGTGCCGGTGCATTGGGTGGTGCAGTTCTGACTGATGGCAGTACCTTAGGGACATTAGGTGGTGCGGCAGTCGGCGGGATCGTAGGTCATCAGGTGAGCAAATAGCAGTTGAGAATGGTTAAAGCAGAATAAAGGATTAAAACAAAAATAGGTTGTTTGCTTTTTTCAGGTCTTTTTCATTGGTCTTCTGGTTAGAAGGCAATCCGGTATTTTCAAGATGCTGCTTTGATGAGAGAGCAGCATCTTGGCAATAACTCTTTTTTATTTTCACTCGGGATAACCATCGGCAAAAAAATTAATTTTTGCCGATTTAAAGCCACGCCTTAAATGCAGCCAATATCAGCCACCGGCTAATTTCACCTTCATGCCTTTGGCTTCCAGCAGTTGTTTGAGTAAATCCCGCTTGTCCCCTTGGATCTCAATCACGCCCTCTTTGACCGAACCGCCGCAGCCACACTTCTTCTTAAGCTCGGCAGCCAGTTTCTCCAGTGTTGCATCGTCAGCATCTACGCCAGTGATCAAACAGACGCCCTTGCCCTTGCGCCCGCTGGTCTGGCGCTGAATGCGCACCACGCCGTCACCTTTCGGGCGTTCGACTTTGGCTTTTGGCTCATCAATGCGGCCTGTCTCGGTGGAGTAAACCAGACGGCTGTTGTCATCATTTTTCATCGGCTGGCCTTATCGCAGTGAAGCGCGGATATCACGCAGGGTCTGAGCAGGATCGGCGGATTGGGTGATCGGACGCCCAATCACCATATAGTCGACGCCCGCCGCCAGTGCTTCGACCGGCGTCATGACGCGGCGTTGGTCATCGGCCTTGCTGCCCGCAGGGCGGATACCCGGCGTCACCAGCTTGAACTCTTGGCCCAGCGCGGCTTTGAAGCGGCTGGCTTCCTGCGCCGAGCACACCACGCCGTCTAAGCCGCAGTCGCGAGTCAGGCGCGCCAGACGCTCGGCGTAGTCCGCCGGAGAGAGTTGAATGCCTAAATCGGCCAAGTCGCTGCCTTCCATGCTGGTCAGCACGGTGACGGCAATCAGCAGCGGCGCGTCGGCACCGAATGAGCTTAACGCCTCTTTGGCGGCGGTCATCATGCGCGTACCGCCACTGGCGTGAACGTTGACCATCCATACGCCGAGGTCGGCCGCAGCGGCCACCGCGTGGGCCGTGGTGTTAGGAATGTCGTGGAATTTCAAATCAAGAAACACGTCAAAGCCGCGAGACTGCAGGTCTTTAACGATTTGCGGGCCGAAGTGAGTAAACATCTCTTTACCCACTTTTAGACGGCAATCGCGCGGGTCGATGCGGTCGGCAAAGGCCAGCGCCGCTGATTTATCAGCGTAGTCGAGAGCAACGACAATGGGAGAGGAGTTTAAGTCATTGTTATGGATATTATTTTCAGACTTCATGTCGTCAACCTCTTGTCAGTTTTTAAGGATATCGGGCTTGGGCAAATTCTTCAGTGGAAAAAGCCGCCCGCATTTTACCTGTCATCTCCCCTAAATCCCAGTCGCGCGTTGTGTTACATTTTTATGAATTATTTGTTACACACTAGACAGCTTAATCTAGCTGACATAGCGTAAAGCTTTAGGCTGAAGGAAATAGAATAAAATGAGCGAGATATCGACCCTGACCATCAAGATACCTGTGGAATTAAAAGAGTTAATTCGTGCCGCAGCGGCTGAATCAGAGCGTTCATTAAGTGCCGAAGTGTGCGAGCGCCTTGAGGAAAGCTTTGCACCGAAGGGGAAAAAGGCCGCCAAAAACCCAGAACATGAAATCGACAGCCAGCACACCAGCGAAAACACCGAACCAGCCCTGACCCAAAAAGAGATCAAAAAACTCCGCACCCTGCTGGTCTCCGTCCGCAAGACCATCAGTAAGAAGAAGTAAGCGAAGTTTTTCTCGCCCCGATCACCGGAAATCCTCTAAGTCATTCGTGTTGGGTCAAGGCGGCAACGATGTGAATCCCCAGGAGCTGACAAAAGTCAGTGACTGGGGTGAGCAGAGGAAGCCAACGCAGAAGCAGCGCGAAGGACGACGAGGATTTTTATTGGCCGTCGAGGCCGCGGATCGGCTTGATGGTCGACCACGCCCGGCAAGACGGACAATGCCAATACAACGAATGCGCAGTAAACCCACACTTATGGCAGCGATAGCGCGGTTTGGTGCGGATCTGCTCGCCGACCATGTCACGCAGTAAGACCAGACTCTCCTTGGCACGCCCCTCTTCTGCATCCGCCAGATGGTAATCCATCAGGTGATGGAACACGCGCATAGTCGGATGGCGCTGAAGCTGGCGGTTGATGTACAACTGCGCCACTTCACGGCCTTCAGCTTGCTGGATGATCTCGGCCAGAATCAGCTCGGCGCTGGCTCCGGTATTTTCATCCACGCAGCGTTTGAGGAATTCGGCCCACGCCTGCTGCTGACCTAGGTGCTGATAGCACTCTTGCAGCATCGGCAAGGTTTCGCTCACCAGCTCTTTATCCTGCTCCAGCACGCGTTTTAAGGCGTCGGCGGCTTTGGCGTACTCGCCCTGAGCCATCAGGATACGGCCCTGCATGATAGAGACGCGGGCGCAGAGTTTGTCAGCCGAGGCGGCTTTCTTCAGCAGGCCAGTGGCTTTATCTAGGTCATCGCTGGACATGGCTTGCAGCGCCAGCTCACACCAGAAATGGGCAATCTCTTTGCGACGATTGTCTTTACCCAGCTTAACCAGACGCTCGGCCACCTCGATGGCGCTTTGCCAGTCGCTGGTCGCCTGATGAATGACCAACAGCTGCTCGAGAGCAAAGAGTTGGTAATCCTGCTCTTTCACCAGCTGGTTGAACATGTCTTCGGCGCGGTCATACAGCCCGGCAGCCATATAGTCACGGCCCAGTTGCTGCACGGCAAGCAGACGTTGTTCGAAGGTCAGCGAGGCGCTCTCCATCAATGACTGATGGATGCGGATGGCGCGGTCAACTTCACCACGCGAACGGAACAGGTTGCCCAACGTTAAGTGAGCCTCGACGGTACTGCTGTCCTCTTTAAGCATTTCGAGGAACAGGTCGACGGCTTTATCTTGTTGGTTGGACAGCAAAAAGTTAACGCCCGCCACGTACTCACGCGACAGGCGGTTAGCATTTTCCTGTTTATCCTGCTGAGAACTTCTGCGCCCCATGTACCAGCCATAGGCGGCCGCAACGGGCAACAACAGAAACAGCAGCTCTAACATAAAGGATTATTCCTTACTGATAGCAGTAGGCGTGACAGTGGGAACAACCACTGGCTCAGGCTCGATCTGCTGTTCCAGGCGCTTGATTTTGCGCTGAGCGCGGCCCAGTGACAGGCGAACGCGCAGATAGAACAGACCACAGATCACCCAACCCAGCACGAAGCCAGTCGCAAATAGTACAGCCAGCAGCGTGGAGACACGGTAGTCGCCCTGCGCCAGCAGATAATTGAAGGTTACAACCTGATCGTTGTGCGCGCCGAGGGTGATGGAAATCACCAACACGACCAGCACAACTAAAAATATCAGCAAATATTTCACATTCAGTCCTGTAATGCCGGATGTACCGGATGAATTATGCCAAAAATACGCGTCCTAACCTAATAAGTTAGCATTTCCAAACAAAGCAGGGAAATGCTCAGAAGGGATAAACCCTACTTAGGATAAACTTCAGACAAAAGCGTGGCATAACTCCCTATTTAGCTTATCGCCCACGCAGTTTCGCGGGCGTGATAGATAATATATGGGGACGCCAATCCCCGGTTAAAAGGGTAAACGGCGAGTTGATGCTCCGCGCCGCCTACCCTGACGGGCTATTTTGCCTCGTCGGCCTCGCGCTCGGCTATCTCGCGCTGCTCTGCCGGAGGCGGCTTGAGTGGCCCGATAAACCTTTCGGTCAGCCAACAGGCGATGATCACCAGCACCGCGCTGATGGCGGTAGACGCCATCAGGTCACGCGGCCAGTGCATGCCGAGCACCAGACGGCTGCCCATAACAATCACCGCCCACGCCATCATAAAGGTCACGGTTTTGAAGTGACGACGCGGCCAGAGAATGCCCAGCGCCAAGAGTGCCCAAGTCGCGGCGAACATGGTGTGGCCAGACGGGAAGGCGTAGCCGGTGTCACTCTGCCAGCTCTTTTTCAGCCATTTTGGCAGGTCGCTGTCATCACCCAGCAAGGCTTTCACCTCTTTTCCCCGCTCCTTGCCTTTCATGGCGTAGAACTCCAGCACGTCCATCTCATGAGAAGTGCCCAGCCATGCCACATAAGGGCGCGGCTCCTTGACCTCTGCCTTGATGAAATCCTTCACATATTGGCCGATAACAATAGAAGCGCAGAGGATGACCACCAGCACCACCGCCGCCTTGAGCCGAAAACGCAGGCACCAGAGGAACCAAGCGCAGAGCACGATAGTGGTGAGAATGCCCCAAGGCTCACTCACGGTTTCAGTTACCCAGAACAGCGGGCGCAAAATGTCCGGGTTCATGCCCGGCGTCCATAACCATCCCGAAGCCCACACGACGGCGGGCATGGCTAATAGAATCACTGTGCCTAGCAAGACACGTCTGACGATGTGATACATAAGCATCCTTAAACAGCCAAAGAATCGCAGTGTAACAATCTTGTTACTGCTTAACATCTAATTAGAAATTCTGCTTTTGCTGCGACCGTTAATTCATATCTTATGACGTAATCATTCAAATATTCGCGCTAAGCGCCGCTGCGATTTGTGGCAGAATATTCATAGGATTGTTGCAATCTCTGCTGTCGCCGAGATTTTTTCTGGTCAATCCGCGCATTGGAACGTAGCATGCGCAACAATAAATAAAATACTGAACGTTAATAAACACTCTATCACCCTCACCTGCGACCCCGCGCTAAGATTGCGATGAAATGACGCAACCGAAAGGCAGCTAACGCAGCCCCAGCGTGAAGGATGAAGAGTATTGGAGTATAAAATGCAGCTGAAACGTGTGGCAGAAGCCAAATTACCTACCCCATGGGGTGATTTCCTGATGGTGGGTTTCGAAGAACTGGCGACCGGTCACGACCATCTGGCACTGGTTTTTGGTGATATTACTGGCGACGCGCCGGTACTGGCTCGCGTTCATTCCGAATGCCTGACGGGAGACGCGCTGTTCAGCCTGCGCTGTGATTGTGGTTTCCAACTCGAAGCCGCGCTAAATCATATCGCCGAAGAGGGGCGTGGCATTCTGATGTATCACCGTCAGGAAGGCCGTAACATCGGTTTGCTGAATAAAATCCGCGCCTACGCCTTGCAAGATAAAGGCTACGACACCGTAGAAGCCAACCACCAGCTCGGCTTTGCCGCCGACGAGCGTGACTTCACCCTGTGTGCCGATATGTTCAAGCTGCTGGGCGTCCCTGCCGTTCGCCTGTTGACCAACAACCCGAAAAAGGTCGAAATCCTGACCGAAGCCGGGATCAACATCGTCGAGCGCGTGCCGCTGATCGTCGGCAAGAACCCGAAAAATGAACACTATCTGGCAACCAAAGCCGCCAAGATGGGCCATCTGTTAGAGAAGTAATCTTGGTTTAGGTTGAATGCAAAAAAAGCCCCTCGCGGGGCTTTTTTCATTTCATCACCAAACACACCACTTAGAGCATTTTGCGGATCACATAGTGCAAGATGCCGCCGTTCTCGAAGTAGGTCAGCTCATTGCCGGTGTCGATGCGGCAACGGGCGTCGACGGTTTCGACGTGGCCGTCGGCGAAGGTGATTTTTACTGGCACCGTCTGGCCCGGTTTGAGGGACTGCATGCCGCTGACGCTGATGGTTTCGTCACCGGTCAGTTTCAGCGTTTTGCGCGTCACGCCCTGTGGGAATTCCAGTGGCAGGATGCCCATGCCGATCAGATTCGAACGGTGGATACGCTCGAAGGATTCGGCAATCACCACGCGAACGCCCAGCAGGCGCGGGCCTTTGGCTGCCCAGTCGCGACTGGAGCCGGAGCCGTACTCTTTACCGGCGATAACCGCCGTCGGCACGCTTTCATGCTGGTAGCGCATGGCGGCGTCGTAAATCGCTAACTGGTCCTGCGACGGAATGTGGCGAGTGAAGCCCCCTTCCACGCCCGGTACCATTTCGTTGCGAATACGAATGTTGGCGAAGGTCCCGCGCATCATCACTTCATGGTTACCACGGCGAGAGCCGTAGGAGTTGAAGGATTTTGGCGGCACGCCGTGCTGCTCTAAGTAGCGTCCTGCCGGGCTTTCAGCCTTGATATTCCCCGCCGGTGAAATGTGGTCAGTGGTCACCGAGTCGGCCAGTATCGCCAGGATCCGTGCGTCTTTGATGTCCTCTACCGGGTCCGGCTGGGCTTTCATGTCGCTGAAGAACGGCGGATGGCGGATGTAGGTGGAGTCTTCCTGCCACGCGTAGGTTGGCGTGCCTTCGACCTTAATTGCCTGCCAGTTGGCGTCGCCGTTGAACACTTCGGCGTACTCTTTGTGGAACATGTCGGTTTTCACCTGCTCCACGGCTTTGGCAATCTCGTTGGCTGACGGCCAGATGTCTTTCAGGTAGACCGGCTTGCCGTTTTGGTCTTCGCCGAGAGGATCATGGGTCAAATCGACCTTCATGTTACCCGCCAGCGCGTAGGCCACCACCAGCGGCGGCGAGGCCAACCAGTTAGTTTTAATCAGCGGATGGATACGCCCTTCGAAGTTACGGTTACCGGAAAGCACTGCGCCCACGGTCAGGTCGCCCTCTTTGATCGCCGCCTCAATCGGGTCAGGCAGAGGCCCTGAGTTACCGATACAGGTGGTACAGCCGTAGCCGACGAGGTTAAAACCGAGCTTTTCCAGATGCGGCATCAGGCCAGCGGCGTTGAGGTAGTCGGTCACCACTTTCGAGCCGGGCGCAAGCGAGGTTTTCACCCAAGGCTTACTGGTTAAGCCGCGATCCGCCGCGTTCTTCGCCAACAGGCCCGCCGCCATCAGCACGCTCGGGTTGGAGGTGTTAGTACAGGAAGTGATCGCCGCAATCACGACTGCGCCGGTGGCGAGTTGGTGATGCTGGCCGTCGAGGGTGAAGCTTTCGGACTGGCTCTGTTTGCCTTTGGCATTGCCGATTTCCAGCTCTGTCGCGGCATTGAAGGCTTTTGGCACGTTCGGCAAGGCGACGCGGTCCTGCGGGCGTTTCGGGCCAGCGAGGCTCGATTCCACCAGTGACATGTCCAGTTCTAAGGAGCTGGTGAAGATTGGCTCGTCGCCTTCGTGACGCCACAGGCCCTGCGCTCGGCTGTAGGACTCGACCAGTGCGATCTGTTCGTCACTGCGCCCGCTGAGTTTCATGTAGCTGAGAGTGACTTCGTCCACAGGGAAGAAGCCGCAGGTCGCGCCGAACTCAGGGGACATGTTGGCGATGGTCGCGCGGTCGGCCAGAGGCAGGTCCGCCAAGCCGTCGCCGTAGAACTCGACGAATTTGCCCACCACGCCGTGTTTACGCAGCATCTGGGTGACGGTCAGCACTAAGTCGGTAGCGGTGATGCCTTCGCTCAGTTTGCCGGTGAGTTTGAAGCCCACCACGTCGGGGATCAGCATGGAAACCGGCTGGCCAAGCATCGCGGCTTCCGCCTCGATACCGCCCACGCCCCAGCCAAGAATGCCGAGGCCGTTAATCATGGTGGTGTGGGAGTCGGTGCCGACTAAGGTGTCGGGATAGGCGACGGTGCGGCCGTCAATCTCTTCGTGCCAGACGGTTTGGCCGAGATACTCAAGGTTAACCTGATGGCAAATCCCGGTGCCCGGCGGCACAACGCGGAAACGGTTGAAGGCCTTTTGCCCCCAGCGCAGGAAGATATAACGCTCGTGGTTACGTTCCATTTCGAGACGCACGTTTTCATCAAACGCCTCGTCGTCGCCGAACTCATCCACGGTGACCGAGTGGTCAATAACTAAATCCACCGGGGAGAGTGGATTGACTTGGTCGACATTCCCCCCCAGTCGCTTGACCGCCTGGCGCATGGCCGCGAGGTCAACCACGGCGGGAACGCCGGTGAAATCTTGCATCAGTACGCGAGCCGGTCGGTAGGCAATTTCGCGGTCGGCGTGGCCGGTTTTCTGCCAATCCACCAGCGCTTGTAAATCTTCTTCGGTGACAGTGTCACCATCGACATTACGCAGTAAATTTTCCAGCAGAACTTTTAGAGATTTTGGCAGGCGTTGAATGTCACCCAGCTTTTGTGCCGCTTTCGGCAGGCTGTAATAGTGATATTCCTTATCGAGGGCTGCCAGCTTATCCTGACTATTCTTGCGAAGATCGGACGACATAGCTTCTCCTTTTTATAACGCTTATCTTTCAGACTTCTGTTCTTTCTCAATGCTTTTCAAGGGCTTTTTGCCTCAAAAAGTGCAAAGCGGGTGAAAGACCAATAACCGGACGGTCAATAAGTCCACTTATAAAGATAACACAAATTCTGGTTAACATTTTGATAACAACACGAAGTGTTCATCACTCTGGCCTTTTATTCATAGAGGCAAAACCGGTGAGCCTTGGGTTATCTACCGCCAGAACGGCAAAAAATTGGCAGTTAATCGACACTTTTTGGCGAAAAGCATAAATTAAAGGCGCAGGCGGACGGGCAAAATACCCCTCATTCACTTTGCGAGGCGTCTATGTTGTCGAAATCTTTTGTGATGTGGCTGATGTTATTTATGGGCGGGATCTGCCTGCGAACCGGCATCTCCTCTGTCGCGCCTGTGTTAGAGGCAATTCAGTCCAGCTTACAGGTCAGCACCACATGGCTGGGGATGCTCACCGCAATCCCGGTTATCTGCATGGGGGTACTGTCGCCTCTCGGCCATCGGCTGGAGCAGCGCTTCGGCATGAAAAAAAGCATGTTGATGGCTTTTGTTATCCTGATTATTGGACTTTTGCTGCGTCTGTACAGCCGCAGTTTTGGCCTGCTGATGCTGACCGCAGGCTGCGTCGGGGTAGCTGACGCCATCATTCGCCCGCTGCTGTCAGGCTTTATCAAGGATAAATTCCCCGAGCGAGTGGCGCTGGCGATGAGCGTCTATTCCGCCAGCATGGGCACAGGGTCGGCGCTGGCCGCCTATGGCACGCCGCTGCTAAGTCAGTTGACAACGGGCAGCTGGCGCGCGGGTTTAGCTTTTTGGGCACTGCCCGCGCTGATTGCCCTGCTGGTCTGGTGGTTCGGCCCGAGCGAGCAGCCGCACGCGGCGCAGCAGGCACAAAATTCCATTAAGAATCCCGTCAGTCGCGGCATCACGCTGACCTTCACCCTGTTCTTTGGGCTACAGGCGGGGATTAATTACGCGCTGCTGGCGTGGATGCCAAGCTTCTACATTCAGCAAGGTTTTGCTGAGCACGCGGCGGGCACGCTGGTTGCGATGCTGATTGTCAGCCAAACCCTCACCGGTCTGTTGTTTAGCCTGATCACCCGGCAACTGAGGATAAGCCACCGCGCGGCGGCGGGTGTGTTTTCCCTCATCACCCTGCTGGGCATTATTGCGCTCTTCAGCCTGCAAAATCTGCCGTGGGTCGCTCCGCTCATTCTTGGCGTTGGTACCGGCGGGCTGTTCCCGATGGCACTGATCCTGCCGTTGGATTTCACCGAAAACCGCGTTCAGGCCACCCGACTGTCGGGCATTACTCAATCCGGCGGCTACCTGCTGGGCGGGGCGATCCCTTGGCTGACCGGCCTTGCCGCCAGCACCTTCGGCATGACCCACGGGCTGAAGATTTTTATGGGCCTTTGCGTGCTGCTGATACTGCTGATGTCTTTGCTGATCGCCCGCGCCTATCGCAGCCAGCAGGTTGCAAATTCTGCTCGCTAAGATAAAAGATAGAAATAAAGATAAAGTATCGATTTGATTTTGCCGTCAGTCTGGGAGGTGCCGTGAAGAACAAAAAGGCGCAGTTAGTGGAACCTGAATCCGTGTTGGGCATTCCCCTCTCCAGCGGCGAGTATTGGATGTCGGAGCTGGAGCACGGCGGCGGCACCAACATTGCGCGCCACAGCCACGCCGACTTCGTGCAGCTAATTTTCATCACCGAGGGCTGTGCCAGCTTCTGCTTTGAAGACCGGATCATCATTGGCGCTAAGGGCAGCGCGGTGTTTATTCCAAAGCGCGCCGAGCACTGGATCCAGATGTCGCGCAAGACCGTGCTGCGCACCCTGAGCCTATTCTCTTATGACAAGTATCTGGCTCGCAGCGACACGCCTTATCAGTTCAGCATCAGCCCGCTGCTCAAGGCGCTGAGTGATGAAATCGTCAAAATGGAGAACCGAACCCCGGTCAGCGAGGAGCAGAAAAGGCTGTATCAGGTGTTTATCGACCAGCTCAACGGCGCGGTGCATCAGGAGAAGGCCGTGATGCTGCCGCAGGATCCGCGAGTGAAAAAGGCGCTGTATATCTTGTCGGATCACGACAATTTGTCGGTCACGCTGGCTCAGATTTGCCAGAAGATTGGCGTCGGCGAGCGCACCCTGACGCGCCTATTTATTGAAACTACCGGCATGACCTTTTCGGAAAACAAGCGCCGCCTGCAAATGGAGTATGCCACCCTGCTGATTAAGGATGGCATGCCCATTGTTCATGTCGCGCTGCAAACCGGGTATGACACCCAGTCAGGCTTTATCCACGCCTTTAAAAATCACGTCGGCATGTCGCCGCTGCAATATAAAAAGCAGGTGTTGGCCTGAGTTTAGGCTTCCAGCAGCTTACGCAGTACTTCGTCCAGCTCAGTTTCGCCAATCACGCGCTCTGATTTTGGCCCTTCGAAGCAGATCCACTCTTGGTTAAAACCGTCGATCATCTGCATGCGCGGTGACGGGTGCTGATGCCCCTGCGCGCGGAAAACGGCTTCCCATGTGTGGCGCTCAACCACCTCAGCCACCACCGGACGGCCTAGAATCTGCGCGAAGGTGTTCGCGATGTCGTTTGGCGAAACGCGGTGCGGGCCTTCCAGCTCAACCACGCGCTGACCCTGCCAGCGCTGCTGGAGCAAGCTCGCCGCCAGCTTGCCGACGTCAGCGGTGGCAATCATCGGCACGGCTTTATCCAGCGGCTGCAAGTAGCTGTGAATAACCCCCGTGTCGCGCGCGGAAGCCACGTCCAGCGCACAGTTCTCCATAAACCAGCCGGGGCGCAGGAAAGTCACGGGCAGGGTCAATGCGTTGAGTGCCTGTTCCAGCAAGGTGCGCTGAGTCAGCAGGTTAGTTTGCGCCGCCTGAGCACCAATGGTGGAGAGGCAAACCACTTTTTCCGGCGAGGCCGCGCTGATGGCCGTGACGATAGCTTCTATGAAAATACGCGCCGCCGGGAATCCCGGAGCTGGGTCAAAATCGGAAGGCGGCAGGATGAAGACGCCAGCCGCGCCTTTGAAAGCTTCAGTCAGTGCCTCGGCGTCATCCATCTCGGCAATCGCCACGTCACAACCCAGAGCGCGCCATTTGTCGGCTTTGCTGGCATCACGCATCACGCCGCGAACAGGAAGATTGTTGCTCAATAACGTGCGGGCAACTGCGCCGCCGACTTTTCCGGTAATACCTGTGATCACATACATTTGATAGCTCCTGTTTGCTGAGAAATAGCCTGATGCTAAATCAGTGAACGGGAGTATAGAGAAGTGGACTGCTTGACAGAATGCACGAATACTCACTACTTTGATGACTTAAAATCACCATTCAGTCACCAAGAGAATTTACCATGAGCTTTGATGGACGCCTGCTGTCGAATATCAGCGTGTTAGCCGCGATTGTCCACAGTGGCAGTTTTGCGCGTGCTGCAGAAGCCCTGAACTTGTCCCCTTCGGGCGTCAGCCGGGCAGTGACGCGGCTCGAGGGCAGCATTGGCGTGCGGCTGTTTGACCGCACTACCCGCGCCGTCACCCTGACGGATGAAGGCCGCCGACTTTATGAGGAGATCAGCCCGCTGCTGGCGGGCATTGGCGACGCGGTGAGTCTGGCCTCGGGTGCCTCCACTGCGGTCAACGGGCGGCTGCGGGTCAATGTCGACACCTTCTTCTCGCGGCGCATTCTCGCTCCGCACATTAATGACTTTTTGCAGCGCTATCCGGATATCTCGCTAGAGCTGGTCGTGCGGGATCAACTGGGCGATATGGTGTCGGAAGGCTTCGACATCGCGGTGCGTTTCGGCCATCCGCCCTCCTCTTCGCTGGTCGCGCGCAAGCTGCTGGAGACGCGCACCGCCACCGTCGCCTCGCCGGAGTATCTGCGCCTGCGCGGGGTTCCGCAAAGCCCGGATGAACTGATTCACCACGCTTGTATTCAGGTGAGAAGCTCGATGACCGGACAGCCGCTGGAGTGGGAGTATTCACGAAACGGCGAAATTGTTCCGGCCAAGATCGCCAGCCGACTAATGGTGAATGAGTCCGGCACCCTGCTCGGCGCATGCCTTGCCGGTGCTGGAATTGCGCGGCTTAAAACCAGCGGCATACAGGACTTGCTGGCCGATGGCCGTTTAGTCGAACTGCTGACCGACTGGAAAGGCGAAAGCTTCCCGCTGTACGCTCTCTACCCTTCGCGCCACCTCCCCGCCGCCAAAGTCCGCGCCTTTATCGACTTCGTAATGCACATTCTAAAAATCGACGAGGTGCTGGCTACGTAAAGTCAGGTCCACCCACCTTTCTGGCGGGCGGTTTATCTACCGGCGCAAGCCGCTGGCCATCATGGCGAAAGCCTCTTGGGCTTTTGGCAGATTTTCCTGCGGATTGTCGCTGGCGGCGACCCACAGCGCCGCGTTAAGCGCCGTGCCGCTGAGCAACCGCGCGGCGGCTTCTACATCCACCGGCTTGAGCGTGCCATTCTTCACCATCCTCGCCACCGCCGATCGCGTGCCCTCAAGGCAAGTATTCTGGCTAGGCCAAAGGGAAGGATCGCCGAGGAAAGCCGGACCGTCGAGCAGCACGATACGCTGAACCTCTGGATCGAGGGCCATTTTTATATAAGCCTCGCCTTCGGCCACCAACTGGCTCCAATCGTCTGGCGCAACACTGGCAATCTGCTTCGCCCGCTGGGCTATTTCCCCGTCCACCTGCGCCACCACCGCGGCCAACAGCCCCTTTTTATCGCCGAAGTTGTGATACAGCGCGCCACGGGTCAAACCGACGCTGGCGGTCAGTTCATCCATCGAGGCGGCGGCAAAGCCCTTTTCAGCAAAAGCCTTGCGCGCGGCTGCGATCAGCTTCTCACGGTTCTCTTCCATTGTTTCTGCACGACGTTTCGCAGCCATCATTCCTCAACTTAACATACGGAGCGCACATGAATTGACATACGCTCCGTATGTGATTACATTCGTATACGAAGTGTATATTAAATCAAGGTTGTATTTTTCGCATCCCAACATTCCCTCTAAAGAAGGTAAAACCATGATGAACAATCAAGCAATCTTCCCCGCCGATCGCCACGCTCTTTATGAACAACACGGTTACTCCGCTGCCATTCGTTCCGGCGATTTGCTGTTTGTCTCTGGGCAAGTGGGCAGCCGCGCCGATGGCTCGGCGGAGCCTGACTTTACGGCTCAGGTCAGACTGGCGTTCGACAATCTAAAAGCCACGCTGAGTGCAGCAGGCTGCGGGTTGGAGGATCTGGTGGACGTCACCACTTTCCACACGGATCCGGAAAAGCAGTTTGCCAGCGTGATGGAAGTGAAGAGTGAAGTGTTTCCAAGCGCGCCCTACCCAAACTGGACCGCAGTGGGCGTGAATTGGCTGGCTGGCTTCGATTTTGAAATCAAAGTTATTGCCCGTGTGCCGAGCAAAGTGCAATAAAGCAAAAAATTCAGCCCCGCATAAGCAGGGCTGAATCATAAGATGAATTGCCGAAGCTGAGCTTATTTCACCGGCAGCTTGATGTCTTTGAACATGGCTTCAATGTCTTCATTGGAGCGCAGGGCGATGGCGGTATCCACCACGTCGCGCGTCAGGTGCGGGGCAAAACGCTGGATGAAGTCATACATGTAGCTGCGCAGGAAGGTGCTGCGGCGGAAGCCGATTTTGGTGGTGCTGTAGGTGAAAATGTCGCGAGCATCGACAGTGACCAAGTCCGGGTCTTGGATAGGGTCAACCGCCATGCTGGCAATCACCCCGACGCCCAAGCCAAGGCGCACGTAGGTTTTAATTACGTCGGCGTCGGTGGCGGTGAACACGATGCGTGGCGTCAGCCCGGCGCGGTTAAAGGCGGTGTCCAGCTCTGAACGGCCGGTGAAGCCGAAGGTGTAAGTCACAATCGGGTACTCGGCCAGCTCCTCAATCGTCACTTTCTCCTTGCCTGCCAGAGGATGGTCCGGCTGAACCACCACCGCGCGGTTCCAGTGGTAGCAAGGCAGCATGATCAGGTCGTCATACAGGTGCAGCGCTTCGGTGGCGATAGCAAAGTCGGCATTGCCCTTAGAAACCGCCTCAGCGATTTGGGTTGGCGAGCCTTGGTGCATATGCAGGGAAACGCGCGGGTAGCGCTCGATAAAGCCTTTGATGACGTTTGGCAGCGCGTAACGGGCCTGAGTGTGGGTGGTAGCGACATACAGCGAACCCTTGTCCGGGTAAGTATGTTCACCAGCAACCGCTTTGATGGCGTCGACTTTTGACAGCACTTCGCGAGCAATACGGATAATTTCCTGCCCCGCTGGCGTGACCTGCGTCAGATGCTTGCCGCTACGGGCAAAAATCTGGATACCCAGTTCGTCTTCTAACATACGAACTTGCTTACTGATGCCGGGTTGCGAGGTGTAGAGACCTTCCGCCGTCGAAGAAACGTTAAGATTGTGATTAACAACCTCGACGATATAGCGCAGTTGCTGCAATTTCATAACTTATACCATCCTAGTTTTCAAACCCTGTCAGCCATTCCTGTTCGCCCTGCGGCTGAGAGGTCTGGAAACATACTGTTATCTACTTGTTGATACCCAAAATTCACTCCGTACCGACAGCCGTGGTCGGCGGATATCTATAATTTTTAAGTATAAGAAGAGATTTTATATAACAATTATATCAATTATTTGCACGTTGTATAGTCGGATGCGAATGACTTCAGCACGTGAATAACCTGCCCAAAAGGCCTTGGCATGAAAAGGCGTAAAGCTTTGCGATGATAGATCTTAACCTCATAAAAAAACCAGCCCGAAAGGCTGGTTTTTTGCACGTTTGCTAGCGGGTTAAAACACTTTGCTTACTTTTTGCCTTCAACCCACTTGCCGTCAACGTAAAACGCTGACCAGCCGGTGGCTTTGCCGTCTTTCTCGGAAGAGACGTATTGCTGCTTGGTTTTGCGGCTGAAGCGAACCATGGACTTATTGCCCTCTGGGTCAGCAACCGGCGCATCAGCCAAGTAGCTCAGTTTCTCCGGCAGGCGGTCCTTGAAGCGAGCTAACTCTTCCACCAGCGGCGCACGGGTTTCGCGCGATTTAGGGAAGGTATTGGCCGCTAAGAAGACACCTGCTGCGCCATCGCGCAGAACAAAGTAGGCATCCGATTTTTCGCAAGGCAGTTCTGGCAGCGGCACCGGATCTTCTTTCGGTGGCGCGACGTCGCCGTTACGCAAAATCTTACGGGTGTTTTTACAGTCGTCGTTGGTACAGCCCATGTACTTGCCGAAACGCCCCATTTTCAGGTGCATTTCAGAACCACACTTCTCACACTCAACGATCGGGCCGTCATAGCCTTTGATGCGGAATTCGCCCTGCTCGATTTCATAGCCATCACACTCTGGGTTGTTACCGCAGACGTGCAATTTACGCTGGTTGTCGATCAGGTAGCTGTCCATCGCCGTGCCGCACTTGCCGCAACGGCGCTTGGCGCGCAGTGCGTTAGTTTCAGCTTCGTCGCCTTCCAGCACATTCAGGATCTCAGCATCAGCAATTAGATTGATGGTGGTTTTGCAGCGCTCTTTCGGCGGCAAGGCATAACCTGAACAGCCAAGGAACACGCCGGTGCTGGCGGTGCGGATACCCATTGGGCGGCCACAGGTTGGGCACTCGATGCTGGTCAGTACCATCTGATTCGGGCGCATACCGCCCTCTTCTGGCTCTTTCTCAGCGGTTTCCAACTGCTTGCTGAATTCGGTGAAGAACTCATCCAGCACGGCTTTCCACTCGGCCTGATTGTTAGCAACCTGGTCAAGGCCATCTTCCATACGCGCGGTGAAGTCGTAGTTCATCAGTTCGCGGAAGTTATCTTCCAGACGATCGGTGACGATCTCGCCCATTTTTTCGGCGTAGAAGCGACGGTTTTCAACGTGAACATAGCCGCGATCCTGAATGGTCGAAATGATCGACGCATAGGTAGACGGACGCCCAATGCCGCGCTTTTCCAACTCTTTAACCAATGACGCTTCGCTGAAACGTGCTGGCGGCTTGGTGAAGTGCTGGGTTGGCAACAGCTGCTGCAGGTTAAGCTCGGTGCCCACTTCCATCACTGGCAGCACGCGGTCTTCATCGCCTTTGCGCAGCGCTGGCATGACTTTGGTCCAACCGTCAAAACGCAGAGTACGGCCTTTGGCGCGCAGCGAGTAGTCGCCCGCTTTCACCGTCAGGGTGGTGGAGTCGTACTGCGCTGGCATCATCTGGCAGGCAACGAACTGGCGCCAAATCAGCTGATACAGCTTCTGCGCGTCGTTTTCCATATCCTTCAACTGCTCGGATACGACATTGACGTCGGAAGGACGAATCGCTTCGTGCGCTTCCTGTGAATTCTCTTTGTTGCTGTAGTGGTTTGCGGCTTTTGGCAGGTATTTCGCGCCAAAGTTATCGCCGATATAACCACGCACCATTTCTACCGCGTCCTGGCTCAGGTTAGTGGAGTCGGTACGCATGTAGGTGATGTGACCGGCTTCGTACAGACGCTGCGCCATCATCATGGTTTTCTTCACGCCAAAGCCCAGACGCGTACTGGCCGCCTGTTGCAACGTGGAGGTAATAAAAGGTGCACTTGGCTTGCTGCTGGTCGGTTTGTCTTCGCGATCAACAACGGTGTAACGCGCCTTTTCTAATAAAGAGACGGCGGCATGAGTCTGCTCACGATTCACCGGTTTGAACGGCTTATCGTTGTGATGCGTCACCTGCATTTGCAGCGCGGTTTTGTCTTGCGCGTTGAGGTCAGCGTGCAGTTCCCAATACTCTTCAGGAACAAAGGCTTTGATCTCTTTTTCGCGCTCAACCACCAGACGCACGGCGACCGACTGAACGCGGCCAGCGGACAGGCCACGCGCAATTTTCTTCCACAGCAGCGGCGATACCATGTAACCCACCACGCGGTCCATAAAGCGACGCGCCTGTTGAGCATTCACGCGATCAATATTCAGCTCGCCCGGTTCTTTAAAGGCGTTCTGAATCGCGTTCTTGGTAATTTCGTTAAACACCACGCGGCTGAAACGTTTGTCATCACCACCAATCACTTCCCGCAAATGCCAGGCAATAGCCTCTCCTTCGCGGTCAAGGTCGGTTGCGAGATAGATGTGGTCGGCTTTATCCGCCAAGGCTTTTAACTCGGCAACCACTTTCTCTTTGCCGGGTAGAATTTCGTATTGCGCTTCCCAACCGTGGTATGGATCAACGCCCATGCGGTTAACTAACGCCGTTTTCTCATCCTTTTTTACTTTTTTCTTTGTTTTTTCTTCGGCTGAGGCGGCAGTTTTTTTGCTGGCGGAACCACTGGTAGGCAAATCGCGGATATGACCGACGCTGGACTTAACCACGTAGTCATTTCCTAAATACTTATTAATCGTTTTGGCTTTTGCCGGGGACTCAACTATTACGAGAGCTTTGCCCATAATTACCTTTTACCTAATTTGTTCTTCCAATCGAAGAAGATTTTAACTTGTTATGCCGCGGCACAATGTAACGTCTTTTTTTATATTGCGGCAGTGAGTCAGGAGGTCAACTAATTTTTTTAATTAGCAACACTAACTGACTTCCAGAGGCACAATTCTCTGATTTAACGGAGGTTTAACGCTATCCCTCCCACAGACTTATAGAGCATGAAATGATAAAATTTTGTGAAGCGTAAACAAAACATTCCACCTAAAGCCACAAAATCCCACACTCTACCTGATAAAAATTGCCACGCAACTTAATTAGCACGGAAAACCGCTTTTCGCCAACACGAACAAAAATGCAGCAATAAATTCACCCTACCCGCACGAGGTTTGCGGTTTTGTTCAGCGCGGGATTACAATATCGGCAGAAATTCTACATGGGAGTAAATATCATGCAGGGAAATACAACGGCAATTAGCCGAGAAGCTTTACTGGCCGAGGCGAATAAAGTCATTCGCGAACACGAAGCTTTTCTACACGGCATGGAGGCAACAGAGGTAGAGCAGAAAGGAGATGTGTTGGTGTTTCGCGGGGAATTCTTTCTCGATGATAATGGATTGCCGACCTTAAAAACCACCGCCGTATTTAATATGTTTAAACATTTGGCACATCTTTTTTCAGAAAAATATCATCTGCAAGATTAACCAAATTGTCACCAAAATGACCGTGTTTCCTTAACGTAATAAAGGAAGAAAATCTGGCTGTTTACTTTTAGTACGTATTAACGCGCTGCGGCCAATAAAAAAGGGACCGAGGTCCCTTTTTTCATTACTCAAATTCCTAATTTATTCTATTACAAAAGCGGCTTCTGGCTGCGCTGCAACCAGCGCAAGAACAGGCGATCGGCGCTTTCTGCTGCGCTGCCGGTGAATCTGTCCATCATGCGTTTGCGACGGCTATAGCGCACCGCGATCACTTCGTGATTTTGCATCTCGGCAATCAGCAAATCATCGCTGGTGCCAATGGCGTCAATCAGCCCTTTCTCGCGCGCCTGAGTACCAAACCAGTGCTCGCCGGTGGCGACGCTGTCAATGTCCAGCGATGGGCGGTGCTGGCGAACAAACTCTTTGAACAGTACGTGAGTTTCATTCAGGTCTTCGCGGAATTTTTCGCGGCCTTCTTCAGTGTTCTCGCCGAACAGCGTCAGCGTGCGTTTGAACTCACCGGCGGTGTGCAATTCCACGTCGATATCGTTCTTTTTCAGCAGACGGCTGAAGTTAGGGATTTGCGCCACAACGCCGATAGAACCGATGATGGCGAAAGGTGCCGCCACGATGCGGTCAGCCACGCAGGCCATCATATAGCCGCCGCTGGCTGCGACTTTATCCACTGCCACCGTCAGGCGAATCCCGCCCTGACGTAAACGCGCCAGCTGTGAAGAAGCCAGACCATAGCCGTGAACCACGCCGCCCGGGCTTTCCAGACGCAGCAGGACTTCATCTTCCGGCGTAGCAACTGCCAGTACTGCCGAAATCTCTTCGCGCAGCGAAGTGACTTCGTGGGCGTCCATACTGCCTTTGAAATCAAGCACGTACAGGCAAGGTTTGCTTTTTATCGTCGCGCCGCTTTTGGCCTGTAATTTCTTCTGTTTGGCGTCCGCTTTTTCCTGCTTTTTGAACGCTTTGTTCGTCAGTTTTTGCTCGATTGGATTGAGGCGAGCCGTGCGCATTTCGCGCTGCATTTCACGGTATTCTTCACCCAAATCAACCAGATGCAACTGACCTTTGCCATGAGACTTACGCTGTCTCAGGCCGATAACCAGCACCACTAACGCGCCAATGGCGATCACCACGGTGACAACTTTGGCCAAGAACAAACCATAAAGAGATAATAGATCCACACATACCGCCTTTTACGCAGTGGTAATAAGATGCTGCTTATTCTAGACAATTGGCGCTAAAGCGTCTTGTGTGATTGTGTCCGAATACCGCCGTTTGGGCATAACCTGCCCGCTTAGGCCGCGCAGATGGCAAAAAGGGGTGCAGGCTTGTTCCATTTTTGTTACAAAAGATCCGCCGATAATCGGGGTAAACATTGAAACCGGTGGTCATTTCAGGCATATAAACCCAGTATTCATCTTCGTGATGATCCATTTTCCAGCCAAGCGCCCGCCCGCGGTTGAGCCTTTTGCTCCTGCCAGCGCGCCGCTTTGCGCCGATGTGGCGATGCACTCCATCGCCGTGTCCTGACTCAGGTAAGAGGAATTCCCGTGCATTACCATCCAAAATCCGATCTGCTCAATCAACGCATTATTCTGGTCACTGGCGCAGGCGACGGCATTGGCCGCGAAGCCGCGCTGACCTACGCGCGCTTCGGCGCGCAGCTGATTTTACTTGGCCGCACCGAAAGCAAACTGGCGAAAGTTCAGCAAGAGATCGCCGAGCGCGGTTACCGTCCGGCGCACATTTATACTCTCGATCTGCTCACCGCCTCGCAGGCCGACTGCCAGCGCGTGGCTGACCAAATTGCTGAATGGGTGCCGCACCTCAACGGCGTGCTGCACAACGCGGGCCTGCTGAGCGAAATCGTGCCAATGGCCGAAATCAAGCTCGAAGACTGGCACAACGTCATGCAGGTGAATGTGAACGCTACCTTCATGCTGACCCAGTCACTGCTGCCCTTGCTGCTAAAAGCGCCGTCTTCGTCGCTGGTGTTTACCTCATCAAGCGTTGGTCGCGAAGGCCGCAGCGGCTGGGGAGCCTACGCGGTTTCCAAGTTCGCCACCGAGGGCATGATGCAGGTGCTGGCCGAAGAGTATAAACAGACCAACTTGCGGGTTAACTGCATCAATCCGGGCGGAACGCGCACCAGTATGCGGGCATCTGCTTTCCCGGATGAGAACAGCGCCAAGCTGAAAACTCCGGCTGATATTATGCCGCTGTACCTCTATTTGATGGGTGAAGACAGCCGCCGTAAAACCGGCATTAGCTTTGACGCTCAGCCGGGCCGCAAAGCCGGACCTGCGGAATAATCACCTTGAGCGAAGACAGACACAAGCAGCGCCAGCAGCGGCTGAAAGAGCAAGTCGATGCGCGGATTGAAGCCGCGCAGGAGCGGCGCGGCATCCTGATCGTCTTCACCGGCAACGGCAAAGGCAAAACCACCGCCGCCTTTGGCACGGTGACACGCGCTGTCGGTCACGGTCAGCGCGCCGGGGTGATTCAGTTCATCAAGGGTGAATGGCCAAACGGCGAGAAGAACCTGCTCGAGCCGCACGGCGTTGAGTTTCAGGTGATGGCCACCGGCTTCACTTGGGAGACGCAAAATAAAGAGACGGACACCCTCGCCTGTCAGGCCGTCTGGCAGCACGGCAAACGCATGCTGGCGGATGAGTCGCTGGATTTAGTGGTGCTCGACGAGCTGACTTATATGGTCAGTTTCGGCTATCTTGACTTGCAGGAAGTGATTGACGCGCTGAAGGCAAGGCCGGTGCATCAAACGGTGATTATTACTGGCCGCGGGTGCCACCGCGACCTGTTAGAGCTGGCAGACACGGTGAGTGAGTTGCGCCCAGTGAAGCACGCTTTTGACGCCGGGATTATGGCCCAGCAGGGTATTGACTGGTAGCCCATCCATCTTCTCTTCTGAGCTAATTCGCTGAATTAAAAGCAAAAAAAACCGCAGTCATTGGCTGCGGTTTTTCATTTATTGGCTAAGAACTTATAAAATAAGAACTTATAAACTAATCGTTAGCTGCGTTTTGACGGCGTACCGCCACGGCGAGCGGGAGCAACCTGAGTGTGGCGCTTCACGGCGCGACGGATCTGGTTAGCTTTCACGCGGCGGCGATCGCGCTCAACCGGCAGTTTGCTGACGGTCTCTTCCGGCATCTCCACCAGCGTGCGCAGGTAGTTAGTTTCCGGCAGATCCAGCTCTTTATAGCCACCGCGCGGCAAGCCTTTCGGCAAGGTCAGGTCGCCGTAGCGAACGCGGATCAGGCGGCTAACCTGCACGCCAACCGCTTCCCACAACCGGCGAACCTCGCGGTTACGGCCTTCGGTCAGGGTCACGTTGTACCACTGGTTCAGACCTTCGCCACCTTGGTATTTGATGGTGCGGAATGCCGCCGGGCCATCTTCCAACTGCACGCCACGGCTCAGCTGTTTGATTTTTTCATCATCAATCTGGCCGAATACGCGAACGGCGTATTCACGCTCAACTTCGCGGCTTGGGTGCATCAGGCGGTTTGCCAGTTCACCGTCGGTGGTGAACAGCAGCAGGCCCGAGGTGTTAACGTCCAGACGCCCTACGGCAACCCAGCGTGAACCACGCATTTTTGGCAGACGGTCGAACACGGTCGGACGACCTTCTGGGTCGCTGCGGGTACACAACTCGCCTTCCGGCTTGTAGTAAGCCAGCACGCGGCAGACGGTGTCCTGAGACTCGATAATCGACAGCACGTGGCCATCAAGACGGATTTTGGTGCCAGCGTGCATTTCTACACGGTCGCCCAAGGTCGCAATCTTGCCGTCAACGCTGATACGGCCAGCCTGCAACATGGCTTCCACTTCGCGGCGTGAACCGTGACCGGCGCGAGCCAAGATTTTTTGCAGCTTTTCGCTCTGACCTTCGGTGGAGTCCAGCGCGTTCTTTGGCTTTTCGTATTTTGGTTCGTCGTCTTCTACTTCTTCAGCCACATTTTTCAGCGCCGCAGGAGCCTTTGGCTTGGCTGCGTTACGTGAATTTTCAAAACGTGGCTTATCTGCACGCGCGCTGTCTGGACGGCCTTTGCCAGCCGGACGCGCTTTTTCGATACGTGATTTCTCACCGCGTGGCTTTTCAATACGCTGCTTTTCAATACGTGAGTCATCACGACTGTTGTCTGAACGTGAACGGCCGCGTGATTGGTCTGAACGGGCTTTGTCAGTCTGTGGCTTGTCGCCACCGGCTTTTTTACCACGAGAATCACTGCGCGTTGACTCAGGGCGGCCTTTGGCTGCACCGGAATTTCTGCCGTTTTTTGGTTTGTCGGTGGCCGGACGGCCTGATTTGGATCTGTCGCCTGACGGCTTCTGGGAATTAAACTTCTCGCTCATTGAGCAACCTCATTTGTCGCCTTCACAGGCGTCGGGGAGAGCCAGCAGCACAATGTGACCCATTGTCTGCCCGCCAGAATATATATCGGTAATGTTTGTCTGACCTATCCAGTGCGGGTTAATGATTAAAGCATTAACCCATAAATCGGTCAGCGGGCTGTCGCGGAATGCCTGATACACAGGAAAGTCTCGTCATCGCGTTAACAGCATTGCTCAACATAACTCAGGATTGAAAAACAAAGAGTTATGAAAAGTCAGCCCGCCATTATACACATTTACAGTGCTTTTGTATCTATTAGCCGCCCGCAGGCTGGTTTAATTATAACCAATAATCGCGCAATTATCTGAACGGCGCGGGGTCACCGGCACCTTCACGCACCACTTCTGGCGTGGACTCGGTGAGGTCAACCACGGTGGTCGGCTGTTGGCCAATCGAACCGCCGTGAATAATCAAATCGACCACTTTCTCCAGACGGTCTTTGATGTCTTCTGGGTCTGACTCGGCAAAGTCATTGCCCGGCAGCATCAGCGTGGTGGACATCAGCGGTTCGCCCAAGACGTCCAGCAAGGCCAGTGCAATCGGGTTGGACGGCACGCGCAGGCCGATGGTTTTACGCTTCTCGCTCATCAGGCGGCGCGGCACTTCTTTAGTCGCCTTGAGGATGAAGGTGTAGTTGCCCGGCGTGTTGTTTTTAATCAGGCGGAAAGCCGTGTTATCGACATAAGCATAGGTCGACAGCTCGGACAGGTCGCGGCACACCAGAGTGAAGTTGTGATTGCCGTCGAGCTGGCGAATGCGGCAAATGCGCTCCATGGCGCTTTTGTCTTCCAGACGGCAGCCCAGCGCGTAGCCTGAATCCGTCGGGTAAACGATAACCGAGCCTTTACGCAGCATTTCTACTGCTTGGTTAATCAGGCGCGGCTGCGGGTTCTCGGGGTGAATATAGAAAAATTGACTCATAATTCCCTTCTTAATTCATTCTGTAATGGTCGCGGTCTGGGTCCAGTCTTTCCACACAGGCTCGACGCCCGCGGGCAGCCAGAGTTTGCGTCCCAGTTCTATCCACGAGCAGGGCTGATGGAAATCAGATCCCTGCGATGCCAGTAAATTATAGTCTCTCGCGAAGGTGGCAAGCTGGGTGCGTTCGTTTGGCCCCTGCTGACACTGTGCCACTTCCATCGCGTCTCCACCCTGCTCGGCAAAGTAGGCTAGAAGCCGTTTTAGCCATTTGGTGGAGAGGTCATAGCGCCCCGGATGGGCGACAACTGCCTGACCGCCGGACTGATGAATTGCTGCAATTGCTTGTTCTATTGTACACCAGTGTGGCGGAACGTAGCCGGTCTTGCCCTTGGCGAGGTACTTTTTGAATACCTGCGCGATGGTGTCGCACTTGCCGATTTCCACCAAATAGCGGGCGAAGTGGGCGCGAGTTACGGCACCGTTTTGCGCCAGACGCAGCGCCCCTTCCCATGCCCCTTCAATGCGGGCTTTCTCTAAGCGGCGGCCCATTTCCTGAGCCCGCTCAATGCGCAATGAAGTCTGCAATGCCAGTAAATCGATCATCGCGGGATGCGTTGGGTCGATGCCCAATCCCACAATATGGATTTCGTGATTTTCCCACAGGGTGGAGATTTCGACGCCATTCACCAGATGCAGCGGCAAATTCTGCGCCGCAATGGCCTGAGCGGCGCGAGCAAGGCCGTCAGTGGTGTCGTGGTCGGTAATAGCCAGTACGCCGACTCGCATCTCTACAGCACGGCTGACCAGCGCCTCGGGCGTCAAATAGCCGTCAGAGGCCGTGGTGTGGCTGTGCAAGTCATAGAGAGTGAAGGCGGAACCGAGCTCTGGCGTTTCTGTGGCAAGTAAAGTCATAAGGTAAGGGTTGTAAACCTGTTGCTGAAAGCGACGGTTATCATAACCCGTTAACCCTTTGCGGTTAACCCTATTGGCCTGAATCAGCCGAGATACTTGGGGATAGCGGCCAAAGCTTGGCTGCCAAATGGCAATTCCTGCGAGAAAGAGTAAAAAGAGGGTTGACTATCGCCTCTCGAACTAGTTTACTAGTACGCAAGTTCACGGCATAACGTGATAACCCTTTTATGCCCGATATATGAAATACGACGCAAGGTATCTGATGATGAATATTTTAATGATTTCTGTACTCAGCTGGTGGCGCCACTTCCCTTCGCGGGCGGTGTGATCACGCATTTCGGTTTACAGACCATGCAGATACCCGAAGCCCGCTGAATGCGGGCTTTTTTATGGCCGTCTTCTTCACCATTTGGTAGAAAAATTTTAGGAACTATCATGACTATTCAAAAACCTCGCTTAGAACTGCTGACAGTACAAGGAAGCTACCGTGGTGACCCGACGGCCATCTTCCACCAGCTTTGCGGCGCTCGCCCGGCAACCCTGTTGCTCGAATCGGCTGACATCAGCAGCAAACAGAATCTGAAAAGCCTGCTGGTTATCGACAGCGCGCTGCGCATCACCGCCCTTGGCAACAAAGTCTCCGTACAGGCACTGACCCCGAACGGCGCGTCCCTGCTGCCGCTGATGGACGCCGCGCTGCCAAACGACGTGCAGAATGAAGTTCGCCCGAACGGCCGCGAGCTGACCTTCCCGGCTATCGACCAGATGCAAGAAGAAGACGCCCGTCTGCGTTCGCGTTCGGTGTTCGACGCCCTGCGCAGCATCCTTGATCTGGTGGAAACACCGGAAGAAGAGCGCGAAGCCATGCTGCTCGGCGGCCTGTTCGCTTACGACTTGGTTGCCGGTTTCGAAGACCTGCCGCAACTGCGCGCCGACCAGCGCTGCCCGGACTTCTGCTTCTATCTGTCCGAAACCTTACTGGTTCTCGATCACCAGAATCGCAGCAGCCGCCTGCAAGCTAGCCTGTTTACGCCGGACAGCGATGAGAAACAGCGCCTGCACGGCCGTCTGGAACAGCTGCAACACCAGCTGCAACTGCCACCGCACGCTATCCCGCACCAAGACGTGACTGACATGCAACTGAGCGTGAATCAGAGCGATGAAGAGTTCGGCGCGGTGGTTGAGAAGATGAAAGAAGGCATTCGTGCCGGTGAAATCTTCCAGGTTGTGCCTTCACGCCGTTTCTCCCTGCCTTGCCCTGCTCCACTGGCGGCCTATGAAACGCTGAAAAACAACAACCCAAGCCCGTACATGTTCTTCATGCAGGACAACGATTTCACCCTGTTCGGCGCATCGCCGGAGAGCGCGCTGAAATATGACGCGACCAACCGCCAGATTGAAATTTACCCGATTGCCGGGACTCGCCCGCGCGGTCGCCGTGCTGACGGTTCGCTGGATAACGATTTGGATAGCCGCATCGAGCTGGAAATGCGTACCGACCACAAAGAGCTGGCCGAGCACCTGATGCTGGTTGACTTGGCGCGTAACGACTTAGCGCGCATCTGTGAGCCGGGCAGCCGTTACGTGGCGGATTTGACCAAGGTTGACCGTTACTCCTTCGTGATGCACTTGGTTTCTCGTGTAGTAGGCACCCTGCGCGCCGATTTAGACGTGCTGCACGCCTATCAGGCGGTCATGAACATGGGCACCCTGACTGGCGCACCAAAAGTTCGTGCTATGCAGTTGATTGCTGGTTCTGAGAAAACCCGTCGCGGCAGCTACGGCGGCGCGGTGGGCTACTTCACGGCGCAGGGTGACTTGGATACCTGCATCGTGATCCGCTCGGCCTATGTCGAAGACGGTATTGCCACCGTACAGGCTGGCGGCGGCGTGGTGCTGGACTCCGTCCCGCAAGCCGAAGCTGATGAAACTCGTAATAAAGCCCGCGCCGTGCTGCGTGCCATCGCCACTGCCCACAATGCCAAAGAGGTGTTCTAAGATGGCCGATATCTTACTGATTGATAACGTAGATTCCTTCACCTACAACTTGGTGGACCAACTGCGCTCCAGCGGCCACAACGTGGTGATTTACCGTAACCAAATTCCTGCTGAGGTGATCATTGAGAAACTCAGCCAGCTGGAAAAACCGGTGCTGATGCTCTCTCCGGGTCCGGGGGCGCCGTCTGAAGCAGGCTGCATGCCTGAGCTGCTGAAACGCCTGCGCGGCCAGCTGCCGATTATCGGCATCTGTCTGGGACATCAGGCGATTGTCGAAACCTACGGCGGCTACGTCGGTCAGGCTGGCGAGATCCTGCACGGTAAAGCCTCTTCTATTACTCATGACAACGAAGGCATGTTCGCCGGGATGAACAACCCGCTGCCAGTTGCCCGCTACCACTCACTGGTTGGCAGCCAGATCCCAGAAGGTCTGGTGGTCAACGCGCGCTACGGCGAGATGGTGATGGCGGTGCGTCATGAAGAAGATCGCGTGTGCGGCTTCCAGTTCCATCCAGAATCAATTTTGACCTCTCAGGGCGCGCGTCTGCTGGAACAGACGCTGGCTTGGGCGTTGGCGTAAGGTGAGGAGCTGATCATGCAAAAACAAACTATTTCCGGCATCCTCGAAAATCTGTATCGCGCTCAGGTGATGACGCAGGAGGAGAGCCAGCAGCTGTTTACCGCCATTGTGAATGGTGAACTTGAACCCGCGCAGTTAGCCGCAGCGCTTATCAGTATGAAAGTGCGCGGCGAGCAACCGGCAGAAATTGCCGGGGCTGCTCAAGCGCTGTTAGCCAACGCCGAGCCTTTCCCGCGCCCGGATTACGCTTTTGCTGACATCGTCGGCACCGGCGGCGACGGCACCAACAGCATCAATATTTCGACCGCCAGCGCCTTTGTGGCAGCGGCCTGTGGTATCCGCGTGGCGAAGCACGGCAACCGTAGCGTGTCGAGCCGCTCTGGCTCTTCCGACCTGCTGGCGGCCTTTGGCATCCAGTTAGATATGTCAGCAGAGAAATCCCGCGCCGCGCTGGACGACTTGGGCATCTGCTTCTTGTTCGCGCCGCAGTACCACACCGGTTTTCGCCACGCGATGCCGGTGCGCAAGGCGCTGAAAACCCGCACCCTGTTCAACGTGCTGGGGCCGCTTATCAACCCTGCGCGTCCGCCGCTGGCGCTGATTGGTGTTTACAGCCCTGAGCTGGTTCGCCCAATAGCTGAAACCCTGCGCACCTTGGGTTATCAACGTGCCGCAGTGGTTCACGGCGCCGGGATGGATGAAGTGGCGATCCACGCAGCGACGCAAGTGGCCGAGTTGAAAGATGGCGAAATCACCACTTATGAGCTGACCCCGCAGGACTTCGGACTTGACAATTACCCTATCGAAGCCCTGCTGGGCGGCGAGCCGGAAGAAAATCGTGACATTCTGGCACGCTTGCTACAAGGTAAAGGCGACCCGGCGCACGAAGCCGCCGTGGCGGTAAATGTCGCCATGCTGCTGCGCCTTTTTGGTCAGGAAGATTTAAAGCAAAATGCGCAACAGGCGCTAGAAGTGATTCGCAGCGGAGCCGCCTATCAGCGCGTCACCGCACTGGCAGCAAGAGGATAAGTCATGCAGAAGGAAACCGTGCTTAACAAGATTGTTGCTGATAAAGCAATTTGGGTTGCAGCACGTAAAGAACAGCAACCTCTGGCGAGTTTTCAAAACGAGATAAAGCCCAGCGAGCGCAACTTTTACGACGCACTGCAAGGGGCAAGAACCGCGTTCATCCTTGAGTGCAAAAAGGCGTCCCCTTCTAAGGGCACCATTCGCGACAACTTTGACCCGGTAGAGATTGCTGGCGTCTATAAAGACCACGCGTCCGCCATTTCGGTGTTGACCGATGAGAAGTATTTTCAGGGCAGCTTTGATTTCCTGCCGCTGGTGAGCAACGCCGTGACGCAGCCGGTATTGTGCAAAGACTTCATCATCGACCCTTATCAAATTTATCTGGCCCGCTATTATCAGGCGGATGCCATTTTGCTGATGCTTTCTGTGCTCAGCGACGAGCAGTATGTCCAGTTGTCCGCCGTGGCGCACAGCCTGAAGCTGGGTATTCTGACCGAAGCCAGTAATGAAGAAGAGTTAGACCGCGCCGTGCAGCTGAAAGCGCGTGTGGTGGGTATCAACAACCGTGACCTGCGCGACCTGTCGATTGACCTTGATCGCACTCGCCAGCTGGCACCGCGCGTGCCGCACGGCGTGACGGTGATCAGCGAATCCGGCATTAACACTTATGGCCAAATTCGCGAGTTGAGCCGCTTCGCCAATGGCTTCCTGATTGGCAGCGCGCTGATGTCCGAACCTGACCTGAGTGCCGCGGTGCGCCGCGTGACTTTAGGCGATAATAAGGTGTGTGGCCTGACTCGTCCGCAGGACGCCTCGGTCGCCCATCAGGCAGGAGCCATTTACGGCGGATTGATCTTCGTCGAAGCCTCGCCGCGCTACGTCACGCTGGATAAAGCCCTCGACGTGCAGGCCGGCGCGCCACTGAAATATGTCGGCGTGTTCCGCGACCACGCGCCAGACAGCGTGGCCGACATCGCTAAAAATTTACAACTCGCCGCCGTTCAACTGCACGGCAGCGAAGACCAGAGCTACATCGACAGCCTGCGCCCGCTTCTTCCGGCAGAGTGCCAGATTTGGAAAGCGTTGAGCGTCAAAGAGACTATGCCAGCGCGCGAACTGAATCATGTCGACCGCTATGTGCTCGACAACGGCAAAGGCGGCACGGGCCAGCGTTTTGACTGGAGCAAGCTGGCCGGGCAGGACCTGAGCAACGTTTTATTAGCCGGTGGGCTAGGCGCGGATAACTGCGTTGAAGCCGCCCAGCTAGGCTGCGCGGGGCTGGATTTCAACTCCGGCGTCGAACGCGAGCCGGGCATCAAAGATGCTGACAAGATAACTGCGGTATTCCAGACGTTACGGGCTTATTAATCTCCCCGTGACGATGAAAAAATTGACAGACAGGATGGAATAACATGACTTTACTAAATCCCTACTTCGGCGAATTCGGCGGTATGTACGTTCCGCAGATTTTGATGCCCGCTCTTACCCAATTAGAAGAAGCCTTTGTCAGCGCCCAGCGTGACCCGGAGTTTCAGGCCGCGTTTATCGACCTGTTGAAGAACTACGCGGGTCGCCCGACTGCCCTGACTCTGTGTAAGAACCTGACCGCCGGTACCAACACCAAGTTGTACCTCAAGCGTGAAGATTTGCTGCATGGCGGCGCGCACAAAACTAACCAAGTGCTGGGGCAGGCTCTGCTGGCTAAGCGCATGGGCAAAACTGAGATCATCGCAGAAACCGGCGCGGGTCAACACGGCGTGGCTTCGGCGCTGGCCTGTGCCCTACTCGGCCTAAAATGCCGCATCTACATGGGTGCCAAAGACATTGAGCGCCAGTCACCAAACGTGTTCCGTATGCGTTTGATGGGTGCGGAAGTCATTCCAGTACACAGCGGCTCCTCCACGCTGAAAGATGCGTGTAACGAGGCACTGCGCGACTGGTCTGGCAGCTATGAAACCGCGCACTACATGCTCGGCACGGCGGCAGGCCCGCACCCTTACCCAACCATCGTGCGTGAATTCCAGCGCATGATTGGCGAAGAAACCAAGGCGCAGATGCTTGAGCGCGAAGGTCGCCTACCAGACGCGGTGATTGCCTGCGTGGGCGGCGGTTCCAACGCTATCGGCATGTTCGCTGACTTCATCGATGAAACCACCGTTAAGCTGATTGGCGTTGAGCCAGCGGGTCTGGGGATTGAAACCGGGCAGCACGGCGCACCGCTGAAACACGGCCACGTGGGGATCTATTTCGGCATGAAAGCCCCGATGATGCAGACTTCAGAAGGCCAAATCGAAGAGTCTTACTCGATTTCTGCCGGTCTGGACTTCCCATCCGTCGGCCCGCAGCACGCCTTCCTGAACAGCATTGGCCGTGCCGACTATGTTTCAATTACTGATGATGAAGCACTGGACGCGTTCAAAGAGCTGTCGCGCAGCGAAGGTATCATCCCAGCGCTTGAGTCTTCTCACGCTCTGGCTTATGCCCTGAAACTGATCAAAGAGACGCCGCAGAAAGAACAAATTCTGGTGGTTAACCTTTCTGGCCGTGGTGATAAAGACATCTTTACGGTTCACGACATCCTGTCCGCGCGGGGAGAAATCTAATGGAACGTTATCAACAATTATTTAAGCGTCTGGAAAGCAAAAAAGAAGGCGCTTTCGTTCCCTTCGTGACGCTGGGCGATCCGGGTGTAGAGCTGTCGCTGTCTATCATTGATACGCTGATTGAAGCCGGTGCCGACGCCTTAGAGTTGGGCATTCCCTTCTCTGATCCACTGGCCGACGGCCCGACCATTCAGGGCGCTAACCTGCGCGCTTTCGCCGCCGGTGTGACGCCAACGCAGTGCTTTGGCATGCTGCAACGCATCCGTGAAAAGCACCCGGATATCCCGATTGGCCTGCTGATGTACGCCAATCTGGTGTTCCACAACGGCATTGATACTTTCTATCAGCGCTGCGCCGAAGTGGGCGTGGACTCGGTGCTGGTCGCCGACGTGCCATTTGAAGAGTCAGCGCCATTCCGTGCAGCAGCCATGCGCCACGGCATTGCGCCCATCTTCATCTGCCCGCCAAACGCTTCAGATGACCTGCTGCGCGAGATCTCTTCTCACGGCCGTGGCTACACCTATCTGCTGTCACGCGCGGGCGTTACGGGTACAGAGAAACGCGGTCTGCTGCCATTGAACCACTTGGTCGATAAGCTGCGTGAATACAACGCGGCTCCGCCACTGCAAGGCTTCGGTATCTCCGAACCTTCACAAGTGAAAGAGACGCTGGCCGCTGGCGCAGCTGGCGCTATCTCCGGCTCTGCTACCGTGCGCATCATCGAGAACAATGTCCACCAGCCGTCCGAAATGCTGGCACAGCTCTCGCGCTTCACCAGTGAAATGAAAGCCGCCACCCGCGCTTAAGTCATTTCCCACTTTTTAGAAGCCCAAGGCCTTATCTGTTTGCGCGGATAAGGCCTTGTTTCTTTATGGGTAAAATGAGGCGGAATGTGCTTTTTTAGCGTGGTGGATTTGTATATCCCGCGACCTTAAACCACAATCATACTACCCGCAGGATCAGTTCGGTTTTAGTGACCGCGCGGGAAGTGCGCGTTATGAATGATAAATGGTGAGTTTCAAACCTAGCATGGAGAGTTATTTTATGAAGCTATTCAAGACTTTGTCGGCATTTTGCATGGCAGCGGTGGTGGTAATGTCCGTTGCGGCCTGTGCGCCAACACAGAAATCTGAAGGGACTGGCGGATATATCGACGACACCGTGGTCACCACTAAAGTTAAGTCTGCACTGTTAGCTGACAAAAACATTAAATCTCGTGAAATCAGCGTGGAAACCTTCAAAGGCCGCGTGCAGTTGAGTGGCTTTGTGACCTCAACGGCTGAGGCGAATCGCGCAGTAGAAGTGACGCGTGGCGTGGCGGGTGTGAAATCTATCGAAAATGATACCCGGGTAAAATAACCCGAGTTTTAATGCACCACGTCAAACATCATAGAGGCGCCGAGAGCGCCTCTTTTTTTGGATATTCACACCAGACCGATTGATTAGAAACGATAACCCGCGGCGAACATAAATACCCAAGGGTCGATGCGCGTATGGATTGACTGGTCTTCCCCTGCCGCTTTGAATTTGATGTCAGTGTCGATGTCCATCCACCAGACCGACATGTTCAGCAGCCAGTTGTCGTTCAGGTTGTAATCCATCCCGACCTGCGTCGCCACGCCCCACGAGTCTTTAACACTCAAATCTGACAATCCGGCATCGCGCCCGGTTTGGTTGAAATCAGCATCATAGAAAGTGGTGTAGTTGACGCCTAGACCGACATAAGGACGCAGTTTGTCCTGACGGTCGCCAAAGTAGTATTGCGCCATTAATGAAGGAGGCAGCTGTTTCACTTCAGCAATGGTGCCGGTGCTGTTCAGGCCGACTTTGTGCTTGAAAGGCGTGGCGCCCAGTAACTCCACCCCAATGTTGTCGGTGAACATATACCCCAGCGTTAACCCCATCTGAGTATTGTTATCAATGTTGAACGATCCCAGACCCATTACGTTGTCAGACCCTTCGGTCGGACGTACCGTTGCGGTACCAACGCGGAAAATGATATCTCCAGCCTGATTGGCACTGGCGATTGACGGCAAAGCTGCCGCCGCGAGAAGAACCCAAGATGCTGCTTTCATATCCATTCCCTTTGTGTGGATTTATAACCAGCACGAATATACCTATTCTGGGTTAGGTATTGATCCGTGTCGGATCACATCTTTAAATGATTTATTAAGAAAATGCATCCCTAGCAATTCATTCTAAACTATTAAAAAACAAGGAATTGATCTAGATCAAAAACGGCCCCTCATCCGCTACCTCTCAACCTTGATAAATATCTATTGCTTAAAAAAAATGGCCTGAGTAATTTGCTTGCTCCTAGGTTGGTTTTGGGTCAGTGCCGTAAGGAGTCGGTGGCTTCCAAGATGAGCGAAATTAACAATCCCTGTGTTTCTTGTGGCGCGTGCTGCGCTTATTTCCGCGTTTCCTTTTATTGGGCTGAATCTGAAGAAGCCGGTGGCGTCGTCCCGCAAGCTTTGACGGAGCAAGTCACTCCTTTTCTAAGTTGTATGCAAGGCACCAACAGTAAATCTCCGCGCTGCGTGGCGTTGGAGGGTGAAATTGGCCAGTCTGTGTCTTGTTCTATCTATCTGAATCGCCCGACGCCCTGCCGAGAGTTCGACCAATCGGGTTTGAACGGCATCGGCAACGAATCCTGTGACCGCGCGCGGGCCAAATATGGTTTGCCGCCGCTGGAAATAGAGATCCCTATGCCACTGGTCGCCGCCGCAATGGCAACTCCCCTCACTTATCACGTCGATTGATAAGAAATCAGTGAGATAACCTATGGCGGGGTGCCACCTGTCCACATTACAGGGTACAATCCCCGCCTGATTGTCTTTTGATTATTTTGCCAAGGAGCGTTCATGCCTATCGCGGCCAATACCTTGTACCGTGACAGTTTCAATTTCCTGCGTAATCAGTTCACCAGCATCCTGCTGTTGGCGTTGCTGACCGCGCTGATCACCGTCATTTTGAATCAGATTTTCACTCCGAGCGCTGAGCAACTCAGCCTGCTGAGTGCTAACAGCGATGATTTGTCCGGTACCGCAGGCATGAGCCTTCAGGAACTTATCCAGAACATGTCGCCTGAGCAGCAGATGGTGCTGTTGAAAGTCTCCGGCGCGGCCACCTTCTCGGCGCTGGTCGGCAATGTGCTGTTAGTGGGCGGCATGCTGACGCTGATTCAGATGGTGTCCAGCGGGATGCGCACCAGCGCCCTGCGCTCAATTGGTGCTTCCACCCCAATCCTGCCTCGCCTGCTGGGCCTGATGCTGCTCTGTACCCTGCTGGTGCAGTTGGGTATCACCCTGTTTGTGGTGCCGGGCGTGCTGATCGCAGTGGCGGTTTCGCTGTCGCCGGTGATTAGCAGCGTCGAAAGAATGGGCGTGTTTAAGTCGATTAAAGTCAGCAGCAAGCTGGCCTTTAGCAATGCGCGTCTGGTGCTGCCAGCGATTATGTTCTGGCTGGCTGCCAAGATGCTGGTGTTGCTGGCGGTGAGCCATCTGAGCGCCCTGCCAACCATGGCAGCGACCATCGTGTTAAGTACGTTGAGCAACCTGATTTCAGCTTTCCTGCTGATCTACCTGTTCCGTCTGTACTCGAAGTTGCGTGCCTAATCTCGGCGATGACAAAAGGGTGCTCTGGCGCCCTTTTCTTTTGTCGAAGAAATGATTCCGGTATAGTCAAACCCTACATTAGATATGGAATGAAGTATGAAGCAGCTCCTCGATTTTCTTCCCCTGGTGGTTTTTTTGTTTTTTATAAGCTTTACGACATTTACTACGCGTCCGGTGCGCTGATTGTTGCCACCGCTCTTGCGCTGATTTTCACTTGGATTAAATACCGTAAAGTGGAGAAGATGACGCTGATCACCTTCGCCATGGTGGCCATTTTCGGCACCCTGACATTGGTCTTCCATAATGACGAATTCATTAAATGGAAAGTGACGGTGATTTACGTTCTGTTCTCCGGCGCGCTGCTGGTTAGCCAGTTGATCCTGAAAAAGCCGCTGATTCAACGCATGCTGGGCAAAGAACTGACGCTGCCGGATCATGTCTGGAATAAGCTGAACGTCAGTTGGGCCATCTTCTTCCTGCTGTGCGGTTTAGCAAATATTTACGTTGCGTTCTGGTTACCGCAAGAAGTATGGGTTAACTTCAAAGTGTTCGGCCTGACCGTGCTCACGCTGGTCTTTACCCTGCTGAGTGGGGTCTACATCTACCGGCATATGCCGGATGAAGAAAAAAAATAAGCATTCTCCTGCATGGGTCTTTCTGGTTGAAAGACCTTAATTTTGATTAATTCAGTGTGAAGCAACTCAATGAACGAAAAACATAGCTTACCTAATGGTGAAATGGTGTTGCGTACACTGGCTATGCCAGCGGATACCAACGCTAACGGTGATATTTTTGGTGGATGGCTGATGTCACAGATGGACATGGGCGGCGCTATTCAGGCGAAGGAAATCGCTAAAGGCCGCGTGGTGACTGTCCGTGTTGACGGCATGACGTTTCTCAAGCCCGTTGCTGTAGGTGATGTCGTATGTTGCTACGCGCGTTGTATTCGAACTGGGAACAGTTCGATCACCATCAATGTGGAAGTGTGGGTGAAGAAGGTCTCTTCTGAGCCGATTGGTCAGCGCTACCGCGCCACCGAGGCCGTGTTTACCTACGTGGCGGTCGATGACGAAGGTAAGTCGCGCAAGCTGCCGGATGGCAGAAGCAACTTCAGCGTGGACTCTGACGGCGTGTCGCAAGACTAAGCCGCCGGTTTTAAGCCGCGCCATAAAGCAAAAGGTCGCCCTCGAAGGCGACCTTTTTGTTTTCACCCAGTGAAAATCTTACTCGACGGATGACCCGCCGTTGATTTTGAACACCAGGTTTACCACCAGATTGTTGGCAGCTTTCGGCTCATAGCGCCATTTGCGCATCGCCTGTTTCACTTCGCGTTCAAACATATTGCGCGGCTCGGCGGACAGAATGCGGATGTTATCCACCCGACCGTCGCTGTCGACGTCAAACTGCACGCGAACGCGCCCTTCTATCTGTAACGCGAAGGCTCGGGCCGGATACTGTGGCTTAGAGCGATCTAACGGGCGCGGCCCGCTGCTGGCACTTGGCGTGGACTGCGCTGGCGGCTGGGCCGCGGGCTTGACGTCCGGCTTGCTGTTGTTGAACGGCGACGCGTCATCAGTGACTTTCGGCTTATCAACCTTCTGCACCGGCTTCTCAACAGGTTTAACTTTTGGCTTCGGCTTCTCAACCGGCTTTTTGACCGGCTTAGGTTTTGGCTTTGGCTCAGGAAGTGCGACGGCCTCTGGCGGCGGTGGCGGCTCAGGCTTCACTTCTGGCTCGGGTTCAGGTTCGGGCTCTGGCTCCGGTTGCGGCTGAATCTGTGGTTTCGGCGGCGGAGCGAAATCCGCTGGGTTCACCATAGTGACGCTCATGACCTGCTGCTCTTGTTTGGGCAGTGTTACGGCGTCTTTCATGGTGACATAAAGCAAGGTGCCAATAACCGCGCTGTGGAAGGCGACAGAAAATACCAGTGGCAGTGTGACCTTGCGAACAAATCTAAACTTTTTTAGCGGCATAATGAGTCTGTTTCCCCGTGAAGCCGCAAGTTTAAATGCAAATAGCAATCATATTCAACACCGCAATGACAACTATTCTCAAATCAAAGCTGAATTGATCCAACGCAAAGCACTTTCCTACGACTACGGGTTTCGCTATGGTGTTAACACCTGCCGTGATGACAGGCATTTTCGCGTTATTCCCTGTTAAAGCTAATGATTTTAAAGGTGATGCATGCTCTATGTAATTTATTCTGAAGATGTACCCGACTCTTTGGAAAAACGTGCCGCTGCGCGTCCTGCACACGTCGAACGTCTGCAAAAGCTTCATGATGAAGGCCGTGTGATCGTCGCTGGCCCAACGCCTGCGATTGATAGCGCAGATCCGGGCGCGGCAGGTATGTCAGGTTCCGTGGTTATCATTGAATTTGAAACCCTGAAAGATGCCCAGACTTGGGCCGATGCAGACCCTTATGTCGCCGCTGGGGTCTATAAGAGCGTGACCGTGAAGCCGTTTAAGCGCGTTTTCTAATTCCGCACTTATTTACCCGCAATTAATTCCCCGCGCTATAAATGACAAAGGCCACTCATGTGGCCTATTTTTTTGCGGGTACTCTGGGATATGTCATAGACGCAAAAGCAATCACAGTGCGCGAGCCGTTGCTGTGATAGACTGCTTTCCCCTACCCCAGAGGTAAGCTCTTATGTCATTCTTCGACGGATTGAAGTTTCTTTCTAGCCAGAAAACCAAAGTCACCTGCCCGGAATGCAAAGCAGTGAGTGAACAGATGAGCACCAAAGTGCGCAAGAACTCAACGCTGGTCTGCCCTAAATGCGGTGCTTTATTTCAGCCGAAATCACAGTGATCACGAACGCCATTCGTAAGTAACGGCATATAAAGAAAGACGTTGATGTTGCTGGTGGTGGATCTGCCGAATGCGGTAGATGTGGCGATAACGTCTTGATTGACCTTCCAGCCAGCGGCTTCTGCGGCGCTGAGACTGGCGTAGCATGCGCCAGCGACCAACTTCATTCTTACTACGTTTCATGCACATTGTTCCCGTTGACAACTTTCCCTGCGTTTTAAAACGCAGAATGCGTGCACATTATAGGCCGATGAAATTGTGATCCAAGCCCTGTTTCACCCTAATGTGTCAGTTATCAGCTACCCTTGATGACAATCAGATGAAATTCACGGTTTCTGATAATGATTTCAGAGGTAGCTGATTGATTGAAAGGTTTAAATTCGTTAAAAAGTTTCCCCTTTCATCGACTCTGCGTACACTCTCTCAACGGCTCGCGAACAGGACTTTTCGCCCAATGACAACTTTTTATGCGGTAATTAGCTGGCTTCTTATTTTTGGCTACTGGTTACTGATTGCCGGCGTGACGCTGCGCATTTTAATGAAGCGCCGCGCGGTGCCTTCGGCTATGGCATGGCTGCTAATCATCTATATTATTCCGCTGGTTGGAATTATTGCTTACCTGTCGTTTGGCGAACTGCATCTCGGGAAACGCCGTGCAGAGCGCGCCAAGGCAATGTGGCCTTCTACCGCACGCTGGCTGAATGACCTCAAAGGCTGTCACCGAATTTTCGCCACCGAAAATAGCGAGATTGCCAGCTCACTGTTCCAGCTTTGCGAACGCCGTCAGGGCATCGCGGGGGTGAAAGGTAATCAGCTGCAACTGCTGACCACCAGCGACGACACCCTGCACGCCATGATGCGTGACATCGAGCTGGCGCGGCATAACATCGAGATGGTGTTTTACATCTGGCAGCCCGGCGGTTTGGTTGACCAAGTGGCTGAATCCCTGATGGCGGCCTCGCGCCGCGGCATTCATTGCCGCCTGATGCTCGACTCCGCGGGCAGCGTGGCCTTCTTCCGCAGCCCTTATCCCGCCATGATGCGCAATGCCGGGATTGAAGTGGTCGAGGCGCTGAAGGTCAGCCTGTGGCGTGTCTTCTTACGCCGCATGGACTTGCGCCAGCACCGTAAAGTGGTGCTGATTGACAACTACGTGGCATACACCGGCAGCATGAACATGGTCGATCCGCGCTATTTCAAGCAGGACGCGGGCGTGGGCCAGTGGGTCGATTTGATGGCGCGTATGGAAGGCCCGGTCGCCACCACCATGGGTATCGTCTACTCCTGCGACTGGGAAATCGAAACCGGCAAACGCATTCTGCCGCCGGAGCCTGACGTCAATCAGATGCCGTTTGAGCAAGAGAGCGGCCACACCATTCAGGTTATCGCCTCCGGTCCGGGCTTCCCTGAGGATATGATTCATCAGGCGCTGCTCACCGCCTCCTATTCGGCGCGCGAGCAGTTGGTGATGACCACCCCTTACTTCGTGCCGAGTGACGATTTGCTGCATGCGATTTGTACCGCAGCCCAGCGCGGCGTTGACGTCAGCATCGTGATGCCGATGAAGAACGACTCGATGATGGTTGGCTGGGCCAGCCGCGCCTTCTTCAACGAGCTGCTGGAAGCCGGTGTGAAGATTTACCAGTTCGAAGATGGTTTGCTGCATACCAAGAGCATTTTGGTCGACGGCCAGCTGAGTCTGGTAGGCACCGTGAACCTTGATATGCGCAGCCTGTGGCTGAATTTCGAAATCACGCTGGTAATTGATGATGATGGTTTTGGCAACGATTTGGCGCAGGTTCAGGCTGATTATATCGCCCGTTCGCACCTGCTGGACGTCGAGGCTTGGTTAAAACGCCCATTCTGGCATCGCATTATTGAACGGCTGTTCTACTTTTTCAGCCCGCTGCTGTAAAAGCCGCAGCGAGAATGTTCTAATAGCGCGAGACACACTTTTACTGATTAACATTTATTGATGGGAACGTTATGGATTTAAATAACCGCCTGACCGAAGACGAAACCCTTGAGCAAGCCTACGACATTTTTCTGGAACTGGCGGGCGACAATCTCGATCCGGCGGATATCTTGATCTTCAATCTGCAATTTGAAGAACGCGGCGGCGCCGAGCTGTATGACCCAGCCGAAGATTGGGTTGAGCACGTCGATTTCGACCTGAACCCGGACTTCTTCGCCGAAGTGGTTATCGGGCTGGCCGATGCTGAAGATCAGCCAATTAATGATATTTTCGCGCGCGTTCTGCTGTGCCGCGAAAAAGACCACAAGCTGTGCCATATTTTGTGGAAAGAATAATCCTCCTGCATCCTTCAACCTGACTCGGCGTTGGCTGCCGGCTTGATTCAGGTCGAATGATTTTGGGTATGCAGTTAATTTATAAAAAGAAAAACCTGCCAATGGCAGGTTTTTTTATGCTTCAACACTGACGCCAGTGGCTTAGAGCGGGTCCACTTTCAAGCAAGAGACGGCGTGGCGGAAGCTGCCTTCCAGCAGTGGGCGAGTTACCGCGCACTCTGGGCCAGCAATCGGGCAGCGGGTGCGGAACACGCAGCCTGACGGCGGGTTGATTGGCGACGGCAAGTCCCCTTCCAACAGCTGAATCACTTTATTGCGCTCTTTGTCTGGATCTGGCACCGGCACGGCTGACATCAATGCGCGGGTGTAAGGGTGCTGAGGATTGTGGTAAACCTCATCGTAAGTCCCTAACTCCACGGCGTGACCGAGGTACATCACCAGCACGCGGTCGGAGATGTGTTTCACCACAGCCAAGTCGTGCGCGATGAAGATCAGCGACAGGCCCATCTCACGCTGCAAGTCTTGCAGCAGGTTAACCACCTGTGCCTGAATCGACACGTCGAGTGCAGAAACCGGCTCGTCACAGATAATCAGTTTCGGCTCGAGGATCAGCGCACGGGCGATACCAATACGCTGACACTGGCCGCCGGAGAACTCGTGCGGGTAACGGTTGATCAGGTTTGGCAGCAGGCCAACCTTCAGCATCATCGCCTTCACTTTCTCTTTAACCTGAGAGCGAGGCATTTTCGGATGATAGGTTTTCAGCGGCTCAGCAATGATTTCGCCGATAGTCATACGCGGGTTAAGCGATGCCAGCGGGTCCTGAAAAATCATCTGGATATCGCTACGGGTGTGTTGCCACTCCGCCGCAGACATGCCCAGCAGGTCTTTACCCAACCACGCCACTTTGCCGTCGGTGGCTTTCACCAGACCGATAATGGCGCGGGCGAAGGTCGATTTACCGCAGCCTGACTCGCCTACTACGCCCAGAGTTTCCCCTTCGTAGAGACGTAGCGTCACGCCATCAACCGCTTTCAGGGTTTTGGACGGCTGCCAGAACCACTGTTTGCCATCTTTGATATCAAAGTGGACTTTTAAATCAGCCACTTCCAGCAGAACTTTTTTGTCTGGTGGCGCTTCGTGCTTAGACGGGCTGTGAATTACTGTGTGATCTGTCATACCAACTCCTCAACCGGCTTAAAGCAGGCGCGCAAACGCCCTTCACCGAAACGCTCCAGCGGAGGTGCGGTGTTACAGATTTCCATCGCGTGCTGGCAGCGAGGCTGGAATGGGCAGCCTTTAGGCAAGCGCAGCAGGTTTGGCGGGTTACCGGCAATGGTGGTCATCATGCCACCCTCGGAATCCAAACGAGGAACGGCATTAAGCAGGCCGATGGAGTACGGGTGAGACGGCTGGTAGAACACGTCGCGCGCCTGACCATATTCCATGGTGCGCCCGGCATACATCACCAGCACTTTGTCACAGATCCCAGCGACCACGCCCAGATCATGGGTGATCATGATGATGGCGGTGTTGAACTCGCTTTTCAGCTCATTCAGCAGGGTCATGATCTGCGCCTGAACGGTCACGTCCAGTGCGGTAGTCGGTTCGTCGGCAATCAGCAGTTTTGGACGGCACAGCAGCGCCATCGCAATCATCACGCGCTGGCGCATACCGCCAGAGAACTCGTGCGGGAACATCTTCATGCGCTTGCGCGCTTCAGGCATTTTTACCGCGTCGAGCATGCGTACAGACTCATCGAAGGCTTCACGACGGCTCATGTGCTTGTGCAGCATCAGGACTTCCATCAACTGCTCGCCAACACGCATGTACGGGTTCAGCGAGGTCATTGGGTCCTGGAAAATCATCGAAATCTGCTCGGCACGCAGCTTGTTCAGCTCGCGTGGCGGCAGGTTGAGGATTTCACGGCCATTAAATTTAGCCGAACCGCCGATGCGGCCGTTGCTGGCCAGCAGCCCCATCAGCGCGAACGCGGTCTGAGATTTACCCGAGCCGGACTCGCCCACGATGCCCAATGTTTCACCGGCGCGCAGGTCGAAGTTCAGGTCGTTAACCGCCGTCACGTCGCCGTCTGGCGTGCCGAAAGTGACGCGCAGGTCTTTCACATCAAGCAGGATTGGCGGCACTTTGCCGTCAACGGACGCCGATGACGCCAACGTTGTATGTTCAATGGTGCTCATGATTGCACTCCTTAACGATCTTTCGGGTCGAGGGCATCACGCAGGCCATCGCCGATAAAATTGAAACAGAACAGAGTTACAACCAGGAAGCCTGCCGGGAACAGCAGTAACCAAGGTGAAACTTCCATAGAGTTGGCGCCGTCGCTCAGCAACGCACCCCAACTGCTTAACGGCTCTTGCGTACCCAACCCTAAGAAGCTGAGGAAGGATTCGAATAAGATCATGCTCGGTACCAGCAGGGAGGCGTAAACCACCACCACGCCCAGTACGTTTGGCACGATGTGACGCAGAACGATATTGCGGGTAGACACCCCGCTCACCAGCGCCGCTTCGATGAACTCTTTACGCTTCAGGCTCAGGGTCTGTCCACGCACGATACGCGCCATGTCCAGCCATGAAACCATGCCGATGGCGACGAAAATCAGCAAAATGTTTTGGCCGAAGAAGGTCACCAGCAGGATAACGAAGAACATGAATGGGAAGGAGTTGAGGATCTCCAGGAAACGCATCATCGCGGAGTCAATTTTGCCGCCAAGGTAGCCGGAAACTGTGCCGTATAAGGTGCCCAAGATAACCGCGACCAGTGCCGCCGCCACGCCAACCATCAGAGAGATACGCCCGCCGATTGCCACGCGAACCAGCAAGTCACGGCCCGAGGAGTCGGTACCGAAATAGTGGTGAGACGCAAAGTCCGGCGCAGCTGACATCATGTTCCAGTCAGTATCTGCGTAGGCAAATTGTGAAATCATTGGCGCGAAGGTCACGAATAACGCAATCACCGCCAACACGATCAGGCTGGTAACAGCCGCGCGGTTGCTGATGAAGCGACGACGCGCGTCCTGCCATAAGCTGCGCCCTTCAACTTCCATCTTCTCGGTGAAGTTTTCCAGAGCTTCGCTGTTTTTCTTACTTAACATCATTGACAAGCTCCAGCATTAATAACGGATTTTTGGATCGATAACGGCGTAAAGCACGTCGACGATCGCATTGAACAAAATGGTCAGTGCGCCAACCAAAATGGTCAGACTCAGAACCAGCGAGTAGTCACGGTTAAGTGCGCCGTTAACAAACAGCTGGCCGATGCCCGGCAATCCGAAAATGCTTTCGATAACCATTGAGCCGGTGATGATACCGACGAAGGCAGGTCCCATATAGGACAGTACCGGCAACAGTGCAGGCTTCAACGCGTGGCGCAGAATAATGCGGCGCAGCGGCAAACCTTTAGCACGAGCTGTACGGATAAAGTTGGAGTGCAAGACTTCAATCATTGAACCGCGGGTAATACGCGCGATGCTGGCGATATAAGCCAGTGACAGAGCCACCATTGGCAAAATCATAAATTTGATCCCACCGCCGTTCCAACCGCCGCCCGGTAACCACTTCAGGGTAATGGCGAAAATCAGCACCAATAAAGGTGCAACCACAAAGCTCGGGATAACAACGCCGGTCATGGCTACCCCCATTACCGTGTAATCCCATTTAGTGTTCTGATTAAGCGCGGCAATCACGCCGGCGGAAACACCAAATACAATCGCCATGATGAAAGCAGCCAGACCCAATTTCGCAGAAACCGGGAAAGAAGCGGCTACCAGATCATTAACGGTATAGTCTTTATATTTGAACGACGGGCCGAAATCACCTTTCGCCAGTTGCCCTAAATAGTTGAAGTACTGCTTATAGATTGGATCATTGAGGTGATATTTCGCCTCAATGTTCGCCATAACTTCTGGCGGAAGATTACGCTCACCTGAAAATGGACTTCCCGGTGCGAGACGCATCATAAAAAACGAGATGGTAATTAAGATGAATAGCGTCGGAATCGCTTCCAGACAGCGGCGTAAAATAAACTTTAACATTGCCCGTACCTGTTTCTAAGCCTGCACTACAGCTTGATAGTTTTGGCTTTATCGTCGCAATAATAAAAATATTGCGACGGTGGCTCTCTGCTTCAGCGCTGAAACGGTCAGCGCCAAGAACGATACCTTTATCAAAATAGGCAGGGCATCTCGGGGATACCCTGCCAGTCACTAATTAGTGTTTGATAATGTACAGATCTTTAACGTAGACGTTGTCCTGTGGATCTTTACCGGTGTAGCCACCCACGTATGGTTTCACCAGACGGGCGTTCACGTAGTAATAAACAGGAACGATGGCGGAATCTTTATCCAGTTGCTGTTCAGCTTTCTGGTACAAAGATGCGCGCTCTTCGTCAGTCTTGGCAGTCAGAGTGTCAGCAATCGCTTTGTCGAAGGCTGCGCTCTTGTAGTGAGCCGTGTTGTTGCTGCTGTCAGACAACAGCATGTTCAGGAAGGATGAAGGTTCGTTGTAGTCAGAACACCATGCCGCACGAGAAACATCGAAGTTACCCTGATGACGGGTATCCAGGAAGGTTTTCCACTCTTGGTTTTCCAGTTGAACGTTCACACCCAGGTTTTTCTTCCAGATTGCAGCAGCGGCGATAGCCAGCTTCTTGTGCAGGTCAGAAGTGTTGTAAAGCAGTTTGAAGGTCAATGGCTTAGCATCGGTGTAACCCGCTTCTGCCAACAGTTTCTTCGCCTGTGCGTTACGTTGATCCTGAGTCTCTTTGAACCAGGCTGGAGGCGTCAGTTTGCCGTCAGCGCCGTCAGTGTATGGCGGGGTGAAGCCGTAAGCTGGCAGGTCGCCCTGTGCTTTCACTTTATCAACAATGATGTCGCGATCCAGACCCAGTTTCAGAGCTTCACGAACGCGCTCGTCGGTGAATGGCGCTTTCTGGTTGTTGATTTCGTAATAATAAGTACACAGATATGGGTCAACATGGACTTCAGTTGGGATTTCTTTCTTCAGTTTCTGGAACAGTTCGATCGGCATGTTGTTGTAAGTCATGTCGATTTCGCCGCTGCGGTAGCGGTTAACGTCAGTCACTTCTGAAGAGATTGGCAGGTAAGTTACCTGATTGATAACAGTGTCTTTGTTATCCCAATATTGTGGGTTACGTTCCAGAACGATGCGTTCGTTGACGGTCCAAGTTTTCAGTTTATAAGCGCCGTTGCTCACATAGTTTTCTGGTTGAGTCCATTTGTCGCCAAATTTCTCAACAGCATTTTTGTTTACCGGCTTCATCGCGGTGTGAGACAGCATTTTAACGAAGTATGGAACTGGCTCAGTCAGAGTCACTTCCAGAGTGTGGTCGTCGATAGCTTTCACGCCCAGCGTGTCAGGGCTTTTCTTGCCAGCAATGATGTCATCGATGTTAGCGATGTGGCCATATTGCAGGTAGCTCTCGTACGGGGATGCAGTTTTCGGGTCAGCCAGACGCTGCCAGCTGTAAACGAAGTCAGCAGCGGTTACTGGGTCGCCGTTTGACCATTTAGCGTCTTTACGCAGGTGGAAAGTCCAGACTTTAAAGTCTTTGTTATCCCAAGTTTCAGCAACGCCTGGGATCACGTGGCCGTCTGAGTTAGAGGTGTTAACCAGACCTTCAAGCAGGTCACGGATAACGTTGGACTCTGGAACACCTTCCACTTTATGTGGGTCCAGTGATTGCACTTCAGAACCGTTGTTACGAACCAGCTCTTGTTTGTCAGCCAGTTGCACACCAGCTGGTACGGTAGCAGCGAAAGCGCTGCCCGCGGTCGCCACGCCCAACGCTGCTAAAACACAGGCAGCGAGGATAGTTTTTTTTGTGATGTTGGTCATTTTATATTCAACTCCAGTTTTTATTATGAACTTGCGCACGGTGGAGCAAGATAAACCCTTGCTGGGCTTTTGGTTTATCGCGGGCAGGAACGAATTACCCGATAGAAAAACCGCATGTATTAGTCGCTGTGAGTAAGACGACTATCCCCTACTACATTTCTAACGTTTGAAATTTGAGACTGTTAATCGTCTTTCAACTTCAGAGATCCTTTAAGGAAGACCTCGCTCCTTTTGCTCGCCCTGTTTAAAAGTATTTCACGCAGAGTGGTAATACCTTTTTCAAACACGGCAGGCTAATGCTTAATTTGACTTAATATTGCAATTTCAGGCGAACACGCGCGGACTGCGATTTTTAGCAGTCTGAAAAAATAGTATTAGTGGGAACTAATGCGCTGTGTTTCTGACTTAACCGACGACATGCATCAACAGTGCCAAAGATAGCCTTTGGGAAAAGCTGTGACACCAAGAGCGCTTTGGCTCTGAAAGGATGCAACGTTGCGACCACGACATTCTCCAAAAACAAATGAAATTGCTAATTCTAAATCTCTTTGCAAGATCCATTCTCACTTCGGCATATGCCCGAAACAACTTTCCATTTGTGAAGACGTCCCGAAAATTATCAGAAGCCTGTTAACTGCGCCAATAAATTTTGCGAAAATGTTACGCGTTTCTCCTTTACTGAGTATCGAAGCCTTTTAGCCATCTGGCATGCCACTGACAAGCAGTAAATCAACGCGTTGTTTTTATTAAATATTTATAAGTTTTCTTCTGGCAGTCATCCCGCGCTTCTGTTTAAAAATTCGACTGATACAAAAAGTTAACATTCTGTAGCTTTGAAGAATAAACGGCTGTTTCTGACTGAGTAAACACTAATAACATCTCGATACAGCATGCACAAGCCCTACAGAATGATGTGATTAAATTAACATCGATTCGGGCAGAGAAAGTGATAAAAAAGGGATTTTTCGGGCGGGGAAACTTATATAAATAGCAGTTTGGGGTAGAAATATGCTTAGGAATGGAGTTTAAGCTACATTTAGGTGCAACTGGTCATTAATAAGTCATTAGTTGCACTATATTGAGGCATCCGGTTATTAGCAAAGTTAATAACGTCATTGCCAATAACCGAATGTTAAGAAAGATAAAGAGTAGATTCAGGGGTCTTATTGCAGCAGACCGGGGAAAATCGCCTTAATGCCGGTCACAATAAATTCAATGCCCAGCGACATCAGCAATAAACCCATAATACGGGTAATAACGTTAATGCCGGTCTGCCCTAGCAGTCTCACCAATAAAGGTGCGGCGCGGAACAATAGCCAGCAGCTGAAAGCAAAAACCGCGATGGCGACCGTCAGCCCTAACAGATTCTGCCAGCCGTGAAAACGCGAACTCCAGACAATGGTCGAACTGATAGCGCCCGGCCCGGCCATTAAAGGCAATGCCAGCGGCACAACGCCGACGTTTTCGCGGATCGCCGTTTCCGACTTCTCTTGCTTGTTCTGCTTATCCTCACCCAACTTGCCGCTGATCATCGACATGGCAATGGTCACCACCAGAATGCCGCCCGCGATGCGGAAAGAATCAATAGAGATGCCGAAGATATGCAGGATGGCGTCGCCGAGGAATAAAGCCGTCCACAATATAATGGCCACCGACAGGTTGGCGGTCATATTGGTTTTATTTCTACCGGCGGCGGCTTGGTAGCTGGTCATGCTAATGAAGACCGGCAAGATCCCCACTGGGTTGACCAATGCGAAAAGCCCGACGAAGAATTTGATATAGCCTGAAAGATCTAACAGAGATTGGCTCACGCAGAACTCCGCACAATACGCCAGAAGAGGAAGGTTTCAATGGGCGCTAATGTACTGTAATTGTCGTTGGGATTCCACGAGACTTTTTAGCGTGTATAACCAGATTTTTTAATATAAGCAGTGATAAATGCTGATGTTAAAAATAATAGGCGTCAATCCGACCAATAATCGCACATTTTGTTAAATATAATTGGGTTAATGATAACCAATCTCATCACCAACCTGCTGAAAGGTGTCAGCAAATCACTTTACTGATCCAGATCAAAAATAGCCTGCCTCCAAGTGAGTATGCTTTTCACGTAGTCAGTGAGTAGGCGACAGGATAAACACCTTGCAAGCTGGCGAAGTTAACTCGGTTTCTCCTACAGGATGTTCAACCTTTATAAAAGCTGTTTGAGCAAATAATGAGACAGATATAACTGACTGAAAATAAATGTGTAAATTTGTTTCGGGCAGTGGGCTATAGCACAGCTATACTGAATTCTGGCGGATTATTTACTAAAAGAGTTTAACTTTATCAGGAGAGCATTATGGCTGTAACAAATGTCGCTGAATTGAACGCACTCGTAGCACGAGTCAAAAAAGCCCAGCGCGAATATGCTAACTTCACCCAAGAGCAAGTTGATAAGATCTTTAGTGCCGCCGCGTTGGCCGCCGCTGATGCCCGTATCTTACTTGCGAAACTGGCTGTCGAAGAATCTGGCATGGGGATTGTTGAAGACAAAGTCATCAAAAACCACTTCGCCTCTGAATACATTTATAACGCGTATAAAGACGAAAAAACCTGCGGTATCCTGTCACAAGATGACACCTTCGGTACCATCACTATCGCCGAACCTATCGGCATCATCTGCGGTATCGTCCCAACCACTAACCCAACTTCTACTGCGATTTTTAAAGCGCTTATCAGCTTAAAAACCCGTAACGGTATTATCTTCTCCCCACACCCACGCGCTAAAAATGCGACCAACAAAGCCGCAGATATCGTTCTGCAAGCTGCTATCGCTGCTGGCGCACCGAAAGACCTGATTGGCTGGATTGACGAGCCAAGCGTTGAGCTTTCTAACCAACTGATGCATCACCCAGACATCAACCTGATCCTCGCGACAGGTGGTCCAGGCATGGTGAAAGCAGCTTACAGCTCTGGTAAACCAGCAATCGGCGTAGGTGCAGGTAACACCCCAGTAGTGGTTGATGAAACCGCTGACATCAAACGCGTTGTTGCTTCAATCTTGATGTCCAAAACCTTCGATAACGGCGTTATCTGTGCGTCTGAACAGTCCATTATCGTGGTTGATTCCGTCTACGACGCCGTGCGTGAGCGCTTCTCAACTCACGGCGGTTACTTGCTGCAAGGCAAAGAGCTGAAAGCCGTTCAAGACATTATCTTAAAAAATGGTGGCCTGAATGCCGCTATCGTGGGTCAGCCAGCAACTAAAATTGCCGAAATGGCCGGCATCAAAGTGCCTTCACACACTAAAGTATTAATTGGTGAAGTGAAAAACGTTGATGAGTCAGAACCTTTCGCTCATGAAAAACTGTCCCCTACCCTCGCCATGTACCGTGCTAAGAACTTTGAAGACGCGGTAGAGAAAGCTGAGAAACTGGTAGAAATGGGCGGTATCGGTCATACCTCTTGCCTCTACACCGACCAAGATAATCAGCCTGAACGTGTGAACTATTTTGGCGACAAAATGAAAACCGCGCGCATCCTGATTAACACCCCAGCATCTCAGGGTGGTATCGGTGACCTCTACAACTTCAAACTTGCTCCATCACTGACTTTAGGTTGCGGCTCATGGGGTGGTAACTCCATCTCTGAAAACGTCGGTCCTAAACATCTGATCAACAAGAAAACTGTAGCGAAGCGAGCAGAAAACATGTTGTGGCATAAACTTCCGAAATCTATCTACTTCCGTCGCGGCTCACTGCCTATCGCTCTGGAAGAAGTGGCGACCGATGGTGCAAAACGCGCCTTCATCGTAACCGACCGTTTCCTGTTTAATGCCGGCTATGCCGACCAGATCACCAGCGTGTTGAAAGGTCACGGCATCGAAACTGAAGTGTTCTTCGAAGTTGAAGCTGACCCAACCCTGAGCATCGTTCGTAAAGGTGCTGAGCAGATGAACTCCTTCAAACCAGACGTGATTATCGCACTGGGTGGTGGTTCACCAATGGACGCAGCCAAAATCATGTGGGTTCTGTACGAACATCCGCAGACTCAGTTCGAAGATTTGGCACTGCGCTTTATGGACATCCGTAAACGCATCTACAAATTCCCGAAAATGGGCGTGAAAGCGAAAATGATCGCCGTCACCACCACTTCAGGTACAGGTTCAGAAGTTACACCATTCGCCGTGGTAACCGACGATGCTACTGGTCAGAAATATCCACTGGCTGACTACGCGTTAACTCCAGATATGGCAATCGTTGATGCCAACCTGGTGATGAACATGCCTAAGTCACTCTGTGCCTTCGGTGGTCTGGACGCAGTAACCCACGCCTTGGAAGCTTATGTTTCTGTTCTGGCTAACGAATACTCTGACGGTCAGGCTCTGCAAGCGCTGAAACTACTGAAAGAGTTCCTGCCAGCTAGCTACAAAGAAGGCGCGAAAAACCCAGTGGCTCGTGAACGTGTTCACAACGCTGCAACTATCGCGGGTATCGCCTTCGCCAACGCCTTCTTGGGTGTCTGTCACTCCATGGCCCACAAACTGGGTTCAGAGTTCCACATCCCACACGGTCTGGCCAATGCGATGTTGATTGCCAACGTTATTCGCTATAACGCCAATGACAACCCAACTAAACAGACAGCTTTCAGCCAATACGACCGCCCACAAGCGCGTCGTCGCTATGCAGAAGTCGCCGACCATTTAGGTCTGAGCGCACCGGGCGACCGTACTGCACAGAAAATTGAGAAACTGCTGAACTGGTTGGATGACATCAAAGGGGAATTGGGTATCCCAACCTCTATTCGCGAAGCGGGTGTTCAGGAAGCTGACTTCTTGGCGAAAGTGGACAAACTGTCTGAAGATGCCTTCGATGACCAGTGTACCGGTGCTAACCCACGTTACCCACTGATCTCCGAGCTGAAACAGATTCTGATGGACACTTACTACGGTCGTAAATTCACCGAAGAAGAAGAAGCAGAAGTGGTTACTGCTGCTCCAGTAGCGAAAGCTGAAAAGAAGTCTGCTAAAAAATAATCTTTAAGTCGTTATAAAGAGTGATTATGCAAAAACCCGCCTGATGGCGGGTTTTTTTATTTGTCCTGAAGCTTGCAGGCTTACGCTGAATATCACGCGGCTTATTACTCCTTAGAAGCTTTCTCAGCGCAGGTAGCCATTGCCTCTTTGAAGTGTTTACGGCACACCGAAACATAGCTCTCATTGCCGCCTATCACCACCTGTGCGCCATCGTGCATAGGCTCGCCCTGCTCATCTAAACGCAGCACCCTGTTGGCCTTACGGCCGCAATGACAGATAGTTTTCAGCTCGACCAACTTATCGGCCCAAGCCAGAAGGTATTCACTGCCTTCAAACAGCTCACCGCGGAAGTCGGTACGCAGCCCGTAGCAGAGAACCGGAATATCTAAGCTGTCGACCACATCGGTTAATTGTGCAATTTGTGCTTTAGTCAGAAACTGACTTTCATCTATTAATACACAGTGCACGGTTTGCTCACGGTGCTCGTGCGCCACCAGCCCAAACAGATCGCTATCTTTATTATATAACTGGGCTTGGGAAGACAACCCTATGCGCGAGCTCACCTTACCCACACCAAAGCGATGGTCAAACTCTGCGGTTAATACCAGAGTGCGCATACCACGTTCTTGGTAGTTATAAGATGATTGCAGTAGAGAGGTCGATTTCCCTGCATTCATGGCCGAATAGTAGAAATAAAGCTGAGCCATAAAATGGTGACTCCGTAAGTATATTGAAAGGTTAACCGCTAAGTTGCCAATTGTATCATAAGGCTTACGCTGACTGACATTCGCTTGTTAGCGCACAGCAAGTGGCCTGAAAACAGTGCTTTATTTCAAATTTTAAAGTCACAGTTATTTACAATCCAATATTAGGATTAAGTTTAAAGTTTATAAGACGTTTGCTTTTTTTGTGGGTTTTAGACGCCGCGCCCAGACCCATATAACAGAACTAAAACAACATTTAGCCTTATTAACCACCAACCTTTAACCTCGGCGGCCTAAGCATTTAGTGTTCCTAAACTGCTCAGCGGTGGCACTAATAGACAAGAACTCGTTAAGCCAACCCTTACATTACAAGCCGCCATACACAGGGCTTAGCACCAATTTTATTTGTGAACTCTGACCACTGAGTTATAAAAACTCCCGCATCAGGTCACAAAAAAACGTCTGCCCTGATATTGAAATTTAGCTTACAGCCACCAGTTAAATAGGGCTCTTTAAGACGGTTATATTTTTATCAGCTAATGTAATTATGCTTTTAATTGGTAAATTCGAGTGTACAAAACAAATTGGCTATTGCAGAACGCTAAAGAGCAATCTATTATTACCTCAACGCCCCCCACCAATATAATTCGAGACTAGTATAATGAGCGAAGCATTAAAGATTCTGAACAACATCCGTACTCTGCGTGCGCAGGCAAGAGAATGTACTCTGGAAACATTGGAAGAGATGCTTGAGAAATTAGAAGTTGTAGTTAACGAACGTCGTGAAGAAGATACTCAGGCAGCTGCTGAAATCGAAGAACGCACTCGTAAACTGCAACAATACCGTGAAATGCTGATTGCTGATGGCATTGACCCGAACGAATTGCTGCAAACTATGGCTGCTACTAAAGCGACTGGTAAAGCGAAACGTGCTGCGCGTCCTGCTAAATACAAATACATCGACGAAAACGGCGAAAACAAAACTTGGACCGGCCAAGGCCGTACTCCAGCCGTGATCAAGAAAGCTATCGAAGAGCAAGGTAAATCGCTGGACGATTTCCTGCTGTAATCTTTCTGTTGTAATAAAGTATTACCGCTTCTGCTTAATACGTTTTGAAAAAAACCTGCCTCTCGAGGCGGGTTTTTTCATTTCTATCTCTAGATAACTTTCATTCTATGAATACTTGAGACCTGTTAACCCTTCGATGAAATATGCATCAAGGCCTAATCCCCCTAAAAGCCAGACATAAAAAAAGGCCGCCGAAGCAGCCTCTTTCGTCCGAAGGGTGTTTAGCGCTGATAAAACTCGCGATACCACTCCACAAAGCGTTTCACGCCCTGCTCTACTGACGTCTCAGGACGGAAGCCAATCGCCTGATACAGTGCTTCTGTATCCGCGCTGGTGTTGAGCACATCACCCGCCTGCATTGGCAGCATGTTCTTATTCGCTTCAATGCCCAGAGCCGTTTCCAGCGCCTTTATATAGGTCATCAGGCTAATAGGATCGCTATTACCAATGTTGTACACCACGTAAGGCGCGGAGCTTTCAGCGGTCGAGCCTTCTTCTACCGTCCACTCTTTATTGGCGACAGGAACCACGTCCTGAAGGCGAACCACGGCCTCAGCGATATCATCAATATATGTGAAGTCACGGTTCATTTTGCCGTGGTTATAAACATCAATGCTCTCTCCCGCCAGAATAGCCTTAGTAAACTTAAATAAGGCCATGTCCGGACGCCCCCAAGGGCCGTAGACGGTAAAGAAGCGTAGCCCAGTGGTTGGCACCCCATAAAGGTGCGAATAACTGTGAGCCATTAGCTCGTTGGCTTTTTTGGTCGCAGCATACAATGAAATAGGATGATCAACCGAGTCATCAGTCGAGAACGGCTGCTTTCTATTTAAGCCATAAACCGAACTGGAAGACGCGTACAGCAGGTGCCCCACTTTATTATGGCGACAGCCTTCCAGCACATTAACAAAGCCAATCAAATTAGAATCAGCATAAGCTAAAGGGTTTTGCAGCGAATAACGCACACCGGCCTGAGCACCCAAATGAATCACGCGCTCGAACTGGTGGGTAGCAAAAAGATCCGCCATACCGCTGCGATCCGCCAGATCTAATTTAATAAATTCAAAATTTGAATTATTCGTCAGAAGCTCAAGACGGGATAATTTCAGATTAACGTCATAATAGTCATTGAGATTATCAATGCCGACGACCTGATGCCCCTCTTCCAGCAACCTTTTGGCCACAAAGCATCCAATAAATCCAGCAGCTCCTGTCACTAAAAACTTCATATACTCCCCTATAAAACTGGATTAATTGAGGCGCCACGGCCAATCGCGTAGTAAGTAAAGCCACGCTTAAGCAAACGCTCAGGGTCAAACAAATTACGACCATCGAAAATAACCGGATTTTTTAGCGCGTCTTTTAACACGTCAAAGTCTGGCGCACGGAAGTTTTGCCATTCGGTACAAATTACCAAGGCATCGGCACCGTGAAGCGCAGCTTCTTTGGTTCCCATTAATTCTAAATCGTCGCGATGACCATAGATGCGTTGAGTTTCATTCATCGCCTCGGGATCATAAGCCTTAATTTTTGCGCCTGCGGCCCACAATTGTTCCATCAGTACCCGGCTTGAGGCTTCGCGCATGTCGTCGGTATTAGGCTTAAATGAAAGCCCCCACAATGCGAAGGTCTTACCTTGCAGGTCTTTACCAAAGTGGCGGTAAATAAATTCAGGCAGTTTATATTTCTGCTGATAATTAACCTGCTCAACGGCTTGCAATATTTTCGGCTGGTAACCAATCTGCTCAGAGGTGCGAATAAGCGCCTGAACATCTTTCGGGAAGCAAGAACCGCCGTAGCCACAGCCCGGATAGATAAAGTGGTAGCCAATGCGGGAATCGGAACCAATGCCCTGACGCACTTTCTCAATATCAGCACCCAGCAGCTCGGCCAAATTAGCCATTTCATTCATGAAACTAATTTTGGTCGCCAGCATGCAGTTAGCAGCATATTTCGTCAGCTCGGCGCTGCGAATATCCATCAGGATCATGCGATCATGGTTGCGGTTGAAAGGTTCGTACAGTTCGCGGATAGGGTCGATAGCGTTTGGGTTATCAGTACCGATAACAATACGCTCAGGACGCATACAGTCGGCGACTGCCGCACCCTCTTTGAGGAATTCTGGATTGGAGATGACGTCAAAGGTAATGTCGCAGCCGCGAGCAGCAAGGGCAGCGCTCATCACTTCGCGAACTTTATCCGCGGTCCCGACAGGCACGGTGGATTTATCAATCACCACTTTTGGCGAAGTCATGTGTTCGGCGATGGTGCGAGCTACGGCGGTGACATATTTCAAGTCGGCAGAGCCATCTTCATCCGGCGGCGTACCCACGGCGATGAATTGGATCTGGGCATGCGCCACGCCCTCTTTGGCGTCAGTGCTAAAACGCAGGCGGCCAGCTTCATAGTTCTGTTGTACTAAAGGCGTCAGGCCAGGCTCAAAGATCGGGATTTGACCATTTTTCAGGTTTTCGACTTTTTTCGCGTCGACATCGATGCAGAGGACTTCATGACCTACTTCTGCCAAAACTGCAGCTTGTACCAGTCCAACATAACCGATACCAAAGACAGTAACTTTCATTGGAAAATTCCTAGCGTAAAAATTTCTTAAGGGGATTTCGGACACCCACTATTATTACTGCCGCGCAGTATAACAGGTTCGCTGTGTGGCGCGCCTTGAATGGTCTATTTTGCATAACAAAACAGCGGATAAGAATGAGAAAAACCAGAAAAAAGGCGTCCAAAATCTATCACTTGGCTATTCAGTAGGCGGTTTACTTCCTACGCCTGCTGCCAGCCGATTATTCATTCGAAAGCATTAACCTGAGGCGGCCACCGGCCCCCCATACTTGGCACTGGAAGGCGTCACAGCGCTGGCTTATCTGATTCGAAAAGGTCGAGCCGGTGGTGCCCAGCGGCACGCCATTGCTCAATTGAATCTGATTACTGCCGGTATTGACGTTGGCGTGCAGACCCGCACTGACCAAAATCAGGTTCTTTTGCTCGGCGTGATAATACCCCAACAGCAGGGGAAACTGGCCCTCAAGTCGTGCCTGTTTGAAGACTTGATTAACTTGTTTAAGCAGCGTTGACATCTGGGGAAGGCGTTGGTGCTGGTTGCTCAAGTGGTCGCGCAATAATCCGTTGAAAATCGCCCGCAGCAGCAGCGCCGCCAACACGCCATTCTCTTTGGCTCGCGTCACATCAAGGCAGTAAAATCCGAGGTCTTTTGAGGAGAGCGCCGCGATGTCCAGCACTAAGCCAGCATTTTCGGCCATGGTCAGTTGACGATAGTTAATCCGGCAGCCAGCCAAGGTTTGTTGCACCGGTGGTTGGAGCTCTTGCAGCAGTCTGGCAGCCTCATTGGGGTTACGGCACAAGGCTTCCCAGTCATTCATCAGATCGCTTTTTTGCAAAACGTCAGAAGAGAAGAGTTTTGGATAGAGGATAGTCAGCAAGGCGTCGCGCAGCCGCTGGAGGTCATTGATTGGCTTTAGCAGCACATCCTCCACGCCTAGCCTGAGCATGGTGGCGACATCGGTCATTTTATCGGTGGCGGAGATAACCAGCACTGGGATTTTTATCCCCTGTAACCGCAAATTTTCCACAAACTCAATGCCGCCCATCTCGGGCATCGCCAAATCACACAAAATCAGGTCCGGGGGATGGTCTTCCACCAGCTCAAGGGCATCGAGGCCATTGACTGCTTCCGTGTAAGTTGCCCCCAATGAGCTCACGAACCCCGCCAGCACTGACCGGAAAACGGCTTCGTCTTCGACGATCAGAATGTGCTTGCTTGTAAGTGGCTTATCCATCGGGGTCCCCCTGCGTATATTCTTCTAATAGTGGCCCATAAAACCCGATTCTGCTTGTCAGAATTGTCAGATTCGTGCAATGACGAGTGAATGACCGAGGAAGTCGCCTCAGTAAGTGCGTTGTCAGCCAGCGAGGTTGTTAGGTAACATATCGACAACACGCATTCAATAGCGCGCTTTGCGCTGCCAAACGCCATTCAGGAGCTATTTTGTCACAGCCATGCCCTTGCGGGAGCGGTGAAGTATACGAAAAGTGCTGCCAGCCTTTTTTACTCAACGCCCAGATTGCCCCGACTCCGTCAGCCTTGATGCGTTCTCGCTACAGCGCTTATGCCATGCAAGACGCTGACTATTTGATTGCCACTTGGCACGCGGACTGCCAGCCGGAGCGCTGGAGAGAAAACTTAGAAGAAGGCTTTAAAAACACCCAATGGCTGGGGTTGAACGTCATTGACGCCCAGCCGGGTAAACAGGCTGACGAAGGCTATGTTGAGTTTGCCGCCCGCTTCCAAGAGCCGGATTCAGCAGAGATTCATCTGGTTCACGAGCGTTCGCGCTTTCTTCGCGTGAATGAACGCTGGTACTATATTGACGGAATTAAACCCCAGACGGGCAGAAACGACAGTTGCCCCTGCGGTTCAGGTAAAAAATATAAGAAGTGTTGCGGTCGCTGATTCTGCCCGCACTATTTTAACGATATCCAGTAGACGCTTAGGACAGGATCCACACCCCCATGCCGCAACAAAATATACAAACTAAGGTATTACGCACCATTTGCCCTGACGCTAAGGGCCTGATCGCCAAGATCACCAACATTTGCTACAAGCACGAACTGAATATTGTGCAAAACAACGAATTCGTCGATCACCGCACCGGGCGCTTCTTCATGCGTACCGAGCTTGAGGGGATTTTTAACGATAATACGCTGTTGGCCGATCTGGACAGCGCGTTGCCGAAAGGCTCTGTGCGCGAGTTGCACAGCACCGATCGCCGTCGCATTGTGATTTTGGTGACCAAAGAAGCCCACTGTCTGGGCGATCTGCTGATGAAATCAGCATACGGCGGTCTGGATGTTGAAATCGCCGCGGTTATTGGTAACCACGACACGCTGCAAACGCTGGTCGAGCGTTTTGATATTCCCTTCCACTTGGTGAGCCACGAAGGCTTGACCCGCGAGCAGCACGACAGCGCGATGATGGAGCAGATTGACCAGTATCAGCCAGATTACGTGGTATTGGCGAAATACATGCGCGTGCTGACGCCGGGCTTTGTGCAGCACTATCCGCATCAGGTGATCAACATTCACCACTCCTTCCTGCCAGCCTTTATTGGCGCGCGCCCTTACCATCAGGCCTATGAGCGCGGCGTGAAGATTATCGGCGCGACGGCGCACTATGTGAATGACAGTCTGGACGAAGGTCCAATCATCATGCAGGACACCATCAACGTCGATCACACCTATACCGCTGAAGATATGATGCGTGCCGGTCGTGACGTGGAGAAAAATGTGTTGAGCCGCGCGCTTTATCGCGTACTGGCCCAGCGCGTGTTTGTTTACGGCAATCGCACCGTTATTTTGTAATTGCTCAAATTGGCGGTGTTTTCTGTACAGAGAAGCACCGCCAAGGGCAAAAAAACAACAAACGAACATTTTTAGCGGTTTCAGGGCTTTACACCGCAGTTCCATTTGGTATTATGCGCCCCGTTCACCGCAACAGCCGAAGCGTTGAATGCAGTATGTAGTAAACAATTCGAAATCCACGAATTTCGTGGTGGGGTTCCCGAGCGGCCAAAGGGAGCAGACTGTAAATCTGCCGTCATCGACTTCGAAGGTTCGAATCCTTCCCCCACCACCATCTTAAATACTCCTGCATTACCTCTCAAAAAAACCAACCTAAAATAGAATATCGCGCTGGGAAGGATGGAGAAGCTTCGATTGAAGGTTCGAGCCGAGCGAAGCGAGACAGCGTTGCGCAGCAACGACCCGAAGGGCGAGGCCAGCGGCCGAGTAATCCTTCCCCCACCACCATCTCAAAGCATCAAGTCTGAGTTCCTTCTCAACTATTAAAAACCATTCCCTAATTACTTCCGAGTCTGCTTTTTTCTCTGATTTTATTTCATACTCACCGTAATCCAAGCCTTCCCCCCAATCCCGAAGAGAAGACCTGATTCAATCCCTATCCGAGCTTAATCACCCGGTCTGCCGTTTCTATGGTGGAAGGCCGATGGGCGATGAAGATGCGGGTGATATCCAGTTCCCTGATGGCCTGATTGATTTTGGATTCATTATCCAAATCCAAATGGCTGGTCGCTTCATCAAGGAACAGAATTGCCGGGCGGCGATAGAGCGCGCGGGCAATCAATAGCCGCTGTTTCTGCCCGCCGGACAAGCTGTTGCCGAGTTCGCTTATCAGCGTTTCATAGCCCATCGGCATCTTTTCGATATCAGCATGAATGTTGCAGCGGCGGGCACAGTCAACAATCCGCGCCTCATCCTTCTGCTCATCAAAGCTGGCAATATTCTCGCCAATCGAACCGGCAAACAGCGTGTCGTCCTGCAACACGCAGGCTATGCAGCTGCGGTAATTATTTAGACCGGCGGTGGTGATATCCATGCCGTTAATCAGCACCCGGCCCTGCGTCGGAGCCAGCAACCCGGTCATGATCTTCATTAGCGTGGTTTTACCCTGTCCCGACGGCCCGACAATTGCCACGCTCTCGCCCGCCGCGACGGACAGATTCAGGCCGTTGATTAATGGCGCAGATAGGCTGTCATACTGGAAAACCAAATCGCGCACGTCGAGCGACGCCGCCTCGCCGCCGCGCAGTAACTCGCGCTCCGGCAGGCTTTTCTCGGTGTCAGTCAGCGCAATATCCGCAATACGGTCGCGATGCAGCGAAAGCATCCGCAGCTGTAAAACCATGTTGAGCAGGTTGGCCGCACGTTCGGAGAATTGGCCGCGATAGGTGTTGAAAGCGACGAACATCCCCAGCGTCATATGGCCGTCAATCACCTGACTCGCCCCCAGCCACAGCAGCGCCACCTGATCGAGAGTGGCAATCAGCGTGTTGCCGCCGGTGAACATCATCTCGAACTTGGTTTTGCGCACCGTGGCGTTGGCGTTATCAATGTTCATGTTGAGCCAGAAGTTAGCGCGCGTCTTCGACAGCCCCAGCGCCTTCAGCGTACTGATGCCATACAGGGTTTCCATAAAGTGGGAACCGGCACGGGCGCTTTTGACGATTTGCTCCTCGGACACCTGCCGATAGGCGTTATAAGTGGAAAGCCTAAAGATGACGTAAATTGCGGTGAAGCCAAGAATCACCCAAATCAGCCAGCCGCCGTACAGCACCATCATCACAATCAGGCCGATGGACATGATGCCGTCGATAATACTGTTGACCACGTTGGTGGTCAGCGTGGTGCGCAGCGTGTCGAGAGAGGTAAAGCGCGACTGAATATCGCCGAGTTTGCGCTTCTCGAAATAGTCCAGCGGCAGCTTGAGCAGGTGGTCAAACAGCCGCGCTTTCCACTGCACGTCAATCAGCGTACTCATCACCAAAGAGGTCCAAGCACGCAGCATGCTCACGCCTGTGCGGAAGATGATAAAGAACAGCAGCCCGAGGCAAATCAGAGTCAGCAGGTCGGGGTCTTTGGCCGGGATCACGTGGTCCATTACCAACTGCATGCCCACCGGCAGCAGCAGGTTGACCGACTCGATCATCAGCGACAGGCAGAAGATCTTGGTCAGCGCGGGGATTAAGCCGCTGACATTGCCCATCATTTTGCGCAGATTTAGGCGAACGCGCGGCTTTTCCGAAGTAAATCCGCTGTCCGGCCACAGCTCCAGCGCCACGCCGGTGAAATGCTCCGACACCTCGCGGATACCCAGCGAGCGCTGGCCAAAGGCCGGGTCGTGAATAATCACTTTGCCCTGCTTCACCGCCACCAGCACCACGAAATGGTTAAGATCCCAGTGCAGAATGCAGGGGGTTTTCAGCGCATTCAGCTCATCAATGTCGAGCTTCAGAGCGCGGGATTTCAGCTCCACCGAGGTGGCAATATCCATCAGGGTACGCAGGGTCGCGCCACGGGATGAAATGCCAAAACGCTGGCGCAGACTCTGCAAATCAACATGCTTGCCGTGGTAACCGCAGACCATCGCCAGACAGGCCAACCCGCACTCGGCGGCCTCGGTTTGGATGATTTGCGGGACTTTATGACGGAAGCCGAAATGCAGACTGTTTGCCAGTTCGCGCACGTTATCGAGATTCATTTATCGGCCCCACCACACTTTTCTTCATGCTGTAATACGGAGATAGCATCCACTGATAGAGCGGGCGTTTTTCGAGGAACATCGTAGACTCCGCTTTCATGCCACTGGATAAATTGAGCGTTTCGCCATGCCAGTTGAGCTGGCTTTTATCTAAGGAGACGATCACTTTGTAATAAGGCCCGCTGACCGTGCCATTGGGGTTTTTCGGCGCGCTGGAGTAGGAATTCAGCTCCTGCTCGGAGACCGGCGCGGAGGAAACAGATTCTACACGCCCGGGGAACTGGCCATATTTTTCAAATGGATAGGCTTCATAGCGAATATTGATCTCTTCCCCTGGTTTGACGTAAGGCACGCTCTCATTTGGCAACCATGCCACCAAGAAGAAAGGCGAATTCTTGGCCGGAACCAGCTGCGCCAGACTGTCACCGGCATTGACCATCTGCCCCGGCGTCACGCTGAGTGAGGAGATCTTGCCGTCGGTCGGCGCGGTGATCAGCAGCGAGCCTTTGGCATCGGCCTCGGCCAACTGGCGGTCTAAATCATTGCGCTGCACGCCGTATTGCGAAATTTGATTGTCGAAATCGGCGGCGCGGGTCACCAGCTCGCTGCGCAAGTTGGTTATCTGCAATGACTCTTGGATAGATTGGGTGTTGAGGCTCTGGAACGAGGTTTGTTGCTGGTAGAACAGGTAGCGCTGGTTATTGAGCTGATCGGTGTTAATCAGCCCTTTACGCTGATAAGCGCCGTAGTTCTGCATGCTTTGCTTCATCGCATCCAGCCCCTGCTGCGCCGACGCCACCATGTCCTGGGACACCTTGTGCGCCTTCTCATACTGCTCGAGCTGCTGCTGCAAATTGTCCAGCGTCGTGCGCTTGTTGTTTTGCAGTTGAGTGATGATGGTGTCTATCTGGTCGCGCTGTTTATTGATTGCTGACAGCGTGGTGGTGCTGACATTACCGGCCTGCGTCACCCGGCTGACATCAATTTGATACAGCGGCTGGCCCTTTTTGACCGTTTTGCCGGTTTCCACCATTAAATTGGTCACCACGCCCTGCTCCGGGCTGAATAAATTAATGCTGTGCGGCTGGGTGATCACTTCACCACTGACATTAATTCGGCGAGTGTAATTGGAGAAAATCAAGAAACTAAGCAGTGCGATAAGAAATAGCGCGGTCAATGAGGTGACTACCCAAACGGGCCATCCCGCTAATAGCAGCGCCTTACCGGCCCAGTGGTTTTGTTGATGTTCATTCACTTCTTTACGAAAGAGCATCTAGCTTAACCCTCAATGAACATGATGTTGAAACCTCTGGATAATGTTCATTGAAAGATAGTCAGCAGTTGGATAACTGGCAACTGTGATTCATCTGAAATAGATGAATTTATTGGTAAAGTTGACCACTGCTCTGTTTATCGCCAATGTCATAATATCTTCCCAGCAATCCAATCACGCAGCGTTAATATTTCCTTTGCTGATTATCTGCTAAGTAATAGCGAAATATTTATATCCACACAGACTTAGAAATAAATAACAACACTTGGCGCTGGGCGGTTAAAAATAGAACTTTGCGTAACGTTCTCATCAGGTTACTTAATAATCATCAATAGTGATAAATGGCGGGTAAATATAAAAACTCAAAAATGTTTAATTTTAATTTATTACATATCAACAATTTACATAAATATTACATTTATGGAGATTATTCCTAATCACCTCAGCCGCTGAGTGTCCTAGGCTTAAGTCACATGAGGACATGAGTACGAAAACAAATATCTTTCTTACTCCTGTATTCATCGGATCTCAGGAAGTCGGGATCTCAGTTTTCACAAACTAAGAGGATGACCCAAGATGAAACAGTTAACAGAACGTGACATTGAAATGGTTAATGGTGCTGGTTGGTCGGAAGATGTAAATAAAGTTGCTGACCGCCTGTCAAACTTTGGTCAAAAAGCGGTAGATGATACCGGCAATGCGGTGAATAAGGCTTACGGCCAAATTTCAGACGCGCTGGGTAGAGCTAACGATTACCTGACCTCCTAGTCTGACGGTAAATAGTATCTAAACCTAATAGCTCACAACCTGAGTTTATAATTGGGTTCATGCAGGCGCTCACCTCGGTGAGCGCCTTCTTTTTGGTGCATGTTTTTACCGCACCTTTTTGCCGCAAAGCAATTCGCTAAACCCCAACATTGCGTTTGTCGGTTTTGGTCATGCTGGCCTTGAGTTTGCCGATTAACTCACTGCGAAAATCCCCCAGCTTCGGCTTATCCCCTTCCAGCCAAGGCAGCGGGCGGCAAAGCTCCATGGTCTTGATACCCAAACGGGCGGTCAGCAGCCCGGCACCAATCCCCTGAGCCGCACGGGCCGAGAGGCGAGCCGCCAAGTCTTGCGACATCCAGTCCATGCCGACTTCGCGCACCAGCTCAGAAGCCCCGGCAAAAGCGATATTTAACAGCACCAGTCGGAACAGGCGCAGTCGGCTGAAATAGCCCAACTCAATGCCGTACAGCACCGCGATGCGATTCACCAGACGCAAATTGCGCCAAGCGATAAAGGCCATATCCACCAGCGCCAGCGGGCTGACGGCGATCATCAGCGCCGACTCGGCCGCCGAGTTGCTGATTTCGCGTCGCGCCTGAGCGTCCAATACTGGCTGAACCAGCCGGGCGTAAAGCTCGACCACTTCGCGATCATTCTGGGTTTCATGCAGAGAAGCCTGCCAGCGCTGCAAGGCCGGATGGCTTTTATCCAGCCCGGCCTGCCCGGCCAATTTTTCGCAGAACGCGCGCCCCTGCCCTAAACCGTGGCTGTGCAGCAAATCGCGAGCAACGTCGCGCTCGTCGGCACGCTGGCGCAGGCGATACAAACGCCGCCACTCGGTGAGCAGTGAACCCACGCCCGCCACCACGATCAGGCCACCGGCGGTGCAAGCCCCCAGCGCTACCCAATCCTGCTGAACCCACGCGGTATGCACCCATTCTACACCCTGAGCTATCACGCTGACGCCAAACACGGCGGCACCGAGACGCACCATTTTGCCCCACAGGCTGCGGCGCGGCTTCAGCGCGCGGTTAATCACCGCCTCGGCTTCGCCCTCTTGCTGCTCAATCTCAGCCTCGCTGGAAACCGGCAGAAAGCGCTCGGCCTGAACGCCGTCAAACGCCTGCCCAGCGCGCAGAACCGGCTGTTCCGGCTCCTTAATACTCTGTTCGAAATCGATACGCGGTTTGATAGGTTCGCTCATCGCATTTTATCTCCCAGTAAAAACTCCATCACGGCGTCCAGCCGAATGTGCGGCAAAGGCGCGTCCACGCTGGTTTCGCGCGGGCGGAACTCATCAAAATGGAACCCCTGCTGCTGCCAGAACGCCGCGCCCGGCAGTCTGGCAGGCACTTCTCCGGGGAACACGGTCAGCGGCGCGCCGTCTTGCAGGCGATGGCCCTTCAAGGCAGGCACTGACTGCCCCTGATATTCCACAATCCCAGTTTCGGTGGCCTGCACCGAGGCCAAGCCCGCGCAGTCCATACTGATCCCTTCAAAGGCGGCGTTCTGCCACGCCTCCTGCACCAACTGCTGGAGCAGCGACACCAGATTGGCATGCTGATCGCCCGTAATATGGTCAGCCTTGGTGGCGGCAAACATCAGTTTGTCGATGCAAGGGTTGAACAGGCGGCGGAACAGCGTGCGTTTGCCATAGTGGAAACTCTGCATCAGCTGCGTCAGCGCCAGCCGCATGTCGTTAAAGGCCTGCGGCCCGCTGTTTAAGGGCTGGAGGCAGTCCACCAACACTATTTGGCGGTCAAAACGGACAAAATGGTCTTTATAGAAGCCCTTGACCACTGACTGGCAGTAATAGTCAAACCGCGCGCGCAGCATGCCCAAATTACTGTTCTTGTCAGCCTGCGCCAGTTGGGCGTCGCTGTACTTTTGCATCTCAGGCCAGGGGAAGAATTGCAGCGCCGGTGCGCCGGCCAAGTCACCCGGCAGCACGAAGCGCCCCGGCTGAATGAAGTGCAAACCTTCCTGTTTGCAGCGATGCAGGTAGTCGGTGTAAGCCTGCGCAATAGCCGCCAGCTGGTTTTCGTCCGCCGGAGCCAAAGGGTCACATTGCTGACAGAGTGCTAACCAAGGCTTGGCCCATTCGGCGCGATCCCCTTGCAACAGGCCCGCCATCTGCCGCGACCAGTCGAGATAGTTCTGCTCCAGCATCGGCAAATCCAGCAGCCATTCGCCGGGATAGTCGACAATTTCCAAATAAAGGGTGGAAGTATCTTTGAAGTGGCGCAACAGCGACTCGTTGGAGCGATAGCGCAGGGCCAATCTAATCTCACTGACGCCGCGCGTTGGGGTCGGCCAGTTCGGCGGCGTGCCGTGCAGCTGGGCGATGCCTTCATCATAGGTAAAGCGAGAGATACCGAGGTCGCGCTGCGGCACGCGCTTGACGCCAAGCAGGCGCTCTTCGCGCGCGGCGGAGAAAAGGGGTAAACGTGCGCCGCTGTGTAAGTGCAGCAGCTGATTGACGAAGGCGGTAATAAAGGCGGTTTTGCCGCTACGGCTAAGACCGGTCACCGCGAGACGCAGGTGCCGGTCCATACCGCGATTGACCAGTGAATTAAACTCGTTTTGTAGTCTTTTCATTGCTCTCCGTGGCGTAGCGCCCAAATAACGCGGTCAAAATTCTTTTGAACAGGGGCTCTAATAATAGTGCTAAAACATAGCGCAGTGGACCTTTTCCTACCACGCCCAGCACGCGAGCGGCCATCCCAGCGGGCACGAAAGTCAGTGCGACCATGACGGCGAATCTGAACACTTTCTTCAGCAGGCTGCGATTGCCCGGCAGCGAGGAAGTCAGAGTACGCATAAATACACTCCTTTTGCGGGGAAAACCCTTAGCGGATGGAAGGAAAGGCCCGAAGCCGCCGCACGGCAGCTTCGGCAAATAGGGACATTACAACTGGCGGAAACGGCTGCGAACGCCAAAGGTTTCCGAGGTCACGTAACGCTCAACCTGGCGTAAACGCTGCTCGCTGGCTTTTAATTCGCGGTCGGCTTCATCCAGCAAATTTCTTGGTGACGGCTGATTTTCATCATCAAACTCGTGGGCTGGTGCCGGTTCTAGCACAAAGCACAGCACGATGTAGGCCACCACGGTAAACATAAACAGGCCGAAGAAAATCGACAGTACGGCCATCACGCGCAGCAGCATTACCGGCACGCCAAGGTAGTGAGCAAGCCCGGCCAGCACGCCTTTAAACACGCCCTCTTCCGGCACGCGGTACAGCTTACGTTCTGCAAGACTTCTCGCCATTATGACTGCCTCCAGCTTGGGTGCTCGGCATCCAGAATCTCTTCCAGCGCCTGAATTCTTTCGCGCATGCGGCGCGCGTCTTGGGTTAACTGCGCGAGATTTTGCTTCTCATGCTGGGTTAACTGATTACCACTTTGCGATCGGTTGCTGTAGTGCAGCCACAACCAGATAGGTGCGACAAAAAGCACAAAGATGGTCAGTGGAATGGCTAAAAACAGGAAGCTCATTGCATCTCCTTATGAGTCTTATTACTGCCGGGAACGACATTTATCCTGCAACAACCTGCCTGCGAACAGGCAGGTTTTTCAAGCGAATTACGCGTCCTGATTGCCTTGCATCTTAGCTTTCAATGCCGCGATTTGCGCACTGATTTCATCGTCAGCTTTCAACTCAGCAAACTGCTGGTCCAGCGACTTCTTTTTACCAATGCTAACGCTTTCTGCTTCAGCTTCCATGTGGTCGATACGGCGTTCGAACTGCTCGAAACGCGCCATGGCTTCATCAATCTTACCGCTGTCTAACTGGCGGCGAACGTCGCGTGAAGAAGAAGCTGCCTGATGGCGCAGCGTCAGCGCCTGCTGGCGTGCACGGGTTTCGGTCAGTTTATTTTCCAGCTCACCAATTTCCGACTTCATGCGATCCAGCGTCTCTTCAACCACGGTAACTTCATTTTTCAGCGTGGCGACCAAGTCAGCCAGCTTTTGCTTTTCAATCAGCGCGGCGCGAGCCAAATCGTCTTTGTCTTTACGCAGAGCCAGCTCGGCTTTGTCCTGCCATTCGGCCTGCTGCGCTTCACCCTGCTCGATACGGCGGTTCAGCTGTTTCTTTTCCGCTAAGGCGCGAGCCGAGGTAGAACGCACTTCCACCAGCGTATCTTCCATTTCCTGAATCATCAGGCGCACCAGCTTCTGTGGATCTTCGGCTTTGTCCAACAGGTTGTTGATGTTGGCATTTACGATGTCAGCGAAACGAGAAAAAATACCCATAGTCAAAATTCCTCTTTGATTCTGTTGTCCTCCGGTAACCCCGGGCAACAAGTCATAAAACGTCCGGCCAAGTGTTACCGGTGAATACTGCCAGCCATTAATCAGTTAACGACTGCGTGTAATACCTATATCAAATCCCGTGCCAACTTTTTTAATTCTTATATCATATTGAATTATAGCGATTTTTATTTTTCCGTCCATTTAGCGATATTTGACGTATGATTAAATTAACTAAAAATTAGTTTTTTTCACCACCTCAAAACCGCCAATTAGCATCAAAGGGAGCAAGGATGGCCGAAACTACCGACAACCTATTGGGCGAAGCCAATGCGTTTATCGAAGTATTGGAGCAGGTTTCTCAATTGGCGAAGCTTAATAAGCCGGTGCTGGTGACCGGCGAGCGCGGCAGTGGCAAGGAGCTGATCGCCCACCGCCTGCACTATCTGTCTCCGCGCTGGCAGGGGCCGTTTATCTCCTTGAACTGCGCGGCGCTGAATGAAAACCTGCTCGACTCCGAGCTGTTTGGTCACGAGGCGGGCGCCTTTACTGGCGCGCAAAAGCGCCATCTTGGGCGATTCGAGCGCGCCGACGGCGGCACCCTATTTCTTGACGAGCTAGCCACCGCGCCAATGCTGGTGCAGGAAAAGCTGTTGCGAGTGATTGAGTATGGGCACTTGGAGCGCGTGGGCGGCAGCCAGCCGCTACAGGTGGATGTGCGTCTGGTCTGCGCCACCAACGACGACCTGCCCGCGTTAGCCGCCGAGGGGAAATTCCGCGCCGACCTGCTCGACAGGTTGGCTTTCGACGTGGTCCAGCTGCCGCCATTGCGCGAGCGCCAGCAGGACATCATGCTGTTGGCCGAGCACTTCGCCATCCAGATGTGCCGCGAGCTGTCTCTGCCGCTGTTCCCCGGCTTCACCCCTCACGCCAAGCACACTCTGCTGACCTATCGCTGGCCGGGCAACGTGCGTGAGCTGAAAAACGTGGTGGAGCGCTCGATGTACCGCCATGGCAGCAGCGACTTCCCGCTCGACAACATTATTCTTAACCCTTTTGCTCGCCATAACGCGGCCTCTGAGGAGCCTGCACCTGAGACTTCCTCCGCCAGCGCTTTACCCACCCTGCCGGTGAATTTGAAGCAGTGGGTCAACACGCAGGAGAAGCAGTTAATTGAGCAAGCCTTGCAGCAGGCGCGATTTAATCAGCGCAAAGCCGCCGATTTGCTGGATGTGACTTATCACCAGCTGCGCGGAATGCTGAAGAAACATGATATTCAGGTGAAGGGCGAGGAGAACGGCTAAAAAGAGGCAAAAAAAAAGCCAGCACCCGAGCTGGCTAAGTAATACTGGAAGCAATGTGAGCAATGTCGTACCGATTAAGCGAGGCCCAAGCAGGTCTCCCTCAAGCGATGAAAGGATGATAATGGTTATCAGTATCGTCTGTAAAGTGGTTTGTTGAGAATTTTTCTCATTACCACACTAACCATGCAACTACTTGTTTCTTTTGAACTAATAGCCCTAATGTCCCTGTGGATCACCACTCCGGGAAGGGATCGGCCATTTCTAGCCATCTATCAATGCCTTCCGCCATTTGCTCGACGCTCAACAGGCAGTCGTCGAGCCTGCGCACGATCTCTTCCTTATTTAAGTTCTGCCCGATAAACACGATCTCTTGGCGCATATCGCCAAACGGCTCCTGCCACTTTTCCATAATATGGGCTCGGGTTTCTTCATCTTGCGGCCAGTCGCGCTCCGGCAAGGCTTTCCAGAAGGTGCCCGCCAGACCATAGCGCGCGATGCCCCCGGCCTGACTCCAGTTTCCCGCGTGGCGCGGGCGAGTGGCAAGCCAGAAGAAGCCTTTGGAGCGCAATAAGGTGCCGCCGCCCCAGTCGCCATGTACCACGCGATAGAACTTATCGGGATCAAACGGCCTGCGCGCGGTGTAGACAAAGCTGCTGATGCCGTACTCTTCGGTTTCCGGCGTGTGCTCGCCGCGCAGCTCTTTTAGCCAGCCCGGGGCTTGCTGCGCTTTGGCAAAATCAAAGCGATGGGTGTTGAGCACGCGGTCCAGCGGCAAGGTGCCCGGCGCAATCGGAATAATGTCAGCTTCTGGATTGAGGCTTTGCAGCAGCGCAATCACCTCGCGCTGCTGGAAGCTGTCGAGCAAGTCGGTTTTGCTCACCAGCAGCACGTCGCAGAATTCGATTTGGTCGATAAGCAGGTCAGTCACGCTGCGCTCGTCATCTTCGCCGAGGCTCTCCCCCGCCTCCTGCACGCTGCGCGCCTCTTGATACTGCTGCATAAAGTTGACGCCATCGACCACCGTCACCAGCGTGTCGAGACGGGCAAATTTCGACAGGCTCTGCCCCTCTTCGTCTTCAAAGGTGAAGGTTTCAGCCACCGGCAGCGGCTCAGAAATGCCGCTCGACTCAATCAATAGATAATCAAACCGCCCGGTCTGCGCCATCTCGCGCACGGAAATCAGCAAATCCTCGCGCAGGGTGCAACAGATGCAACCATTGCTCATCTCCACCAGCTTCTCCTGCTGGCGGTCAAGAGTGATCTCATTGGAGACTAGCGCGGCATCAATATTCACTTCACTCATATCATTCACGATAACCGCTACGCGCAGCCCTTGGCGGTTATTCAAAATATGGTTGAGCACGGTGGTTTTACCTGCGCCAAGAAAACCTGACAGCACGGTAACGGGTAATAACGCCATAAAGACCTCGAAAGAAATGATGCAGGCCGCAACGGTTCAACCTACATTATGATGAATTGTTATATTATAACATTACAATTGACGTAGAATTTCAAGGCCTTTATTTCACGTCGTTGCATTAAATTGCGTGAAGTCTCGACAGATCAACCGGAGTTTGACGCAATGGATTGGGGAGGCTGGCAGAGTACGGTACACTTAAGCCATTGCTACTTAACATTGAAGCCCTTATGCGTCGTCTAACATTGTGGATGCTATTACTGGGTGGTTTCGCGAATGCGGCGATTTCTGCCACACCGCCCGAACAGCCACCCGTCACCAGCCCGCGCCCCGTGGTGCAAAACGCCGATATCCGCCAGAGCGGTTTCGTCTATTGCGTGAATGGCATGGTGAATACTTTTAACCCGCAGAAAGCCAGCAGCGGCCTGATTATTGATACCCTTGCGGCGCAGCTGTATGACCGGCTGTTAGACGTTGACCCTTATACCTACCGGCTGATCCCGGAGTTGGCACAGAGCTGGGAAGTGCTGGATGACGGCGCGACCTATCGCTTCCACCTGCGCAAAGACGTGCCGTTCCAGACCACAGCGTGGTTCACCCCGACGCGTAAAATGAACGCGGATGACGTGGTGTTCAGCACCCAGCGCATTATCGATCCGCAGAATCACTATCACAGCGTCAACGGCGACGATTATCCCTATTTCGACAGCCTGCAATTCGCCCACGCGGTGAAAAGCGTCAAAAAGCTGGATGACTACACGGTGGAGTTCCGCCTGAACAAGCCGGACGCCTCTTTCCTGTGGCATTTAGCCACCCACTACGCGCCTATTCTGTCGGCGGAGTACGCCGATGATTTGCAGAAAAAAGGCAATGAAGAGCAGATTGACCGCCAGCCAATTGGCACCGGTCCCTTCCAGCTCAGTGAGTACCGCACTGGGCAATATGTGCGTCTAGCGCGCAATGGCGAATACTGGAAAGGCGTGCCGCGCATGGCGCAAGTGGTGATTGACATGGGCGTCGGTGGTACCGGGCGTCTGTCCAAATTGCTCACCGGCGAGTGCGACGTGCTGGCCTATCCGGCGGCCAGTCAGCTCTCTATTTTGCGCGATGACCCACGGCTGCGGCTGACCCTGCGCCCCGGCATGAACGTGGCTTATCTGGCCTTCAATACCAATAAAGCGCCGCTCAACGATCCGCGCATTCGTCAGGCGATTGCCCTGTCTATCAACAACCAGCGCCTGATGCAGTCGATCTATTACGGCACGGCCGAGACGGCGGCGTCTATCTTGCCACGCGCCTCTTGGGCCTATGACAGCAACGCCACGGTTACCGAGTACAACCCGGACAAAGCGCGGCAAATTCTCAAAGATCTCGGTCAGGAAAAACTCACCCTGCGCCTGTGGGTGCCGACCGTTTCGCAGTCTTACAACCCTAGCCCGCTGAAAACCGCCGAGCTGATCCAAGCGGATTTAGCTCAGGTGGGGATCAAAGTGATTATCGTGCCGGTCGAGGGGCGTTTTCAGGAAGCCCGGTTGATGGAGATGAACCATGATCTGACGCTGGCGGGCTGGGCGACGGACAGTAATGACCCGGACAGCTTCTTCCGCCCGATGCTGAGCTGCGCGGCAATCCGTTCGCAGACCAACTATGCTCATTGGTGTGATCCTGACTTCGACCAGCTGCTGCGCCAAGGCTTGCTGTCTCAGCAGCTTTCCCAGCGCATTGAGTATTATCAGCAGGCGCAGCACATCCTTGAAGAGCAGTTGCCGGTGCTGCCGCTGGCCTCCTCGCTGCGCCTTCAGGCTTATCGCTACGACATTAAAGGGCTGGTGCTGAGTCCGTTTGGTAACTCCTCGTTTGCCGGGGTATTCCGCGATACCGAAACCAAGGAAGCGCCATGATTATCTTCATTTTACGGCGTTTGCTGCTGCTGATGATCACCCTGTTCTTACTGAGCATGGTGGCCTTCAGCCTGAGCTATTTCACGCCGAATGCGCCACTGCGCGGAGCATCCTTATGGGACGCCTATCGCTTCTACTTCACCAGCCTGTTCCAGTTTGACTTCGGCGTCTCGAGCATTAATGGCGAGAACATCAGCAGCCAGCTGAAAGCCGTGTTCCCGGCGACCATGGAGCTGTGCGTTCTGGCATTCACGCTGGCCTTGTTGGTGGGTATTCCACTAGGGATCACCGCGGGCGTGATGCGCGGCAAATGGCCCGACGTGGCCATCAGCACGCTGGCCCTGCTCGGCTTCTCCATTCCGGTGTTCTGGCTGGCCCTGCTGCTGATGCTGTTCTTCTCGCTACAGCTCGGCTGGCTGCCAGTATCCGGGCGGCTGGATTTGCTCTATCAATTGAAAACGGTGACCGGACTGACGCTGGTTGACGCCTGGATGTCAGACTCGCCTTATCGCCATGAGATGATAGTCAGCGCCATTCGCCATATGATCCTACCTATCGCCGCGCTGGCGGTGGCACCGACCACCGAAGTGATCCGCCTGATGCGCATCAGCACCGACGACGTGCTAACCAAAAACTATGTCAAAGCCGCCGCCACTCGCGGGCTGTCGCGCTTGACCATCATTCGCCGCCACGTGCTGCACAACGCCCTGCCGCCGATTATCCCTAAGCTGGGCCTCCAGTTCTCCAGCATGCTGACGCTGGCGATGATCACCGAAATGGTCTTTAACTGGCCGGGAGTTGGCCGCTGGATGATTAACGCCATTCGCCAGCAGGATTACGCCGCCATTTCCGCCGGGGTGATGATTGTTGGCAGTCTGGTGATTGTGGTCAACGTCCTGTCCGACATCCTCGGTGCATTAACCAACCCATTGAAACATAAGGAATGGTATGCCCTTCGATAACGTATACCGTGAAAAACAGATGCCAAGCCCGTTCCGCCAGATGTGGGGGATTTTCTATCGTGACACCTTGTCGATGATTGGCTTTTATGGCGTGCTGGGTTTGCTGTTCTTATGTATTTTTGGCCACCTGCTGGCACCTTATGCCCTCGACCAACAGTTCTTGGGCTCGCAGCTGCTGCCACCTTCATGGTCGCGAAACGGCAACGTGGCCTTCTTCTTGGGCACGGACGACCTTGGCCGCGATTTGCTGAGTCGCATTTTAACCGGCGCGGCCCCGACCTTCGGCGGCGCAGTGCTGGTGACGCTCGCCGCCGCCTTCTTCGGGGTGATTATCGGCGTGCTGGCTGGCATTACCCGCGGGCTGAAGTCGGCGGTGCTTAACCATATTCTCGACACCTTACTGTCTATCCCGTCGCTGCTGCTGGCGATCATCGTGGTGGCCTTTATCGGCCCGAAACTTGAACACGCCATGCTCGCGGTCTGGATGGCGCTGTTGCCTCGCATCGCCCGTACTATCTATAGCGCGGTACACGACGAGCTGGAAAAAGAGTATGTCATCGCGGTGCGACTGGACGGCGCGTCGACTTGGCAAATCCTGCGTTACGCGGTGCTGCCAAATATCGTGGCGGTGTTAGTCACCGAGTTTACCCGCGCGCTGTCGATGGCGGTGCTGGACATCGCGGCGCTGGGCTTCCTTGATTTAGGCGCGCAACTGCCGTCGCCGGAATGGGGAGCCATGCTCGGGGATTCGCTCGAACTGGTCTATGTTGCTCCTTGGTCGGTGATGCTGCCGGGCGCGGCGATTTTGGTCAGCGTGTTGCTGATAAACCTGCTGGGTGACGGTATGCGTCGGGCAATTAATGCGGGAGTGGAATAATGCCGTTACTCGATATCCGCAATCTGACCATTGAATTTATGACCTCCGACGGCCCGGTAAAAGCCGTCGACCGAGTGAGCATGACGCTCAACGCCGGCGAAATTCGCGGGCTGGTGGGCGAGTCTGGCTCAGGCAAGAGCCTGATAGCCAAAGCTATTTGCGGCGTCACCAAAGACAACTGGCGGGTTACCGCCGACCGTATGCGTTTCGACGACATTGACCTGTTGCACCTGTCGCCGCGCGAACGCCGCCGCCTGATTGGTCAGAACATTTCGATGATTTTCCAAGAGCCGCAGTCCTGTCTCGACCCGTCCGAAAGCATCGGCAAGCAGCTGATGCAGGCGATCCCCGGATGGACTTACAAAGGCCACTGGTATCAGCGTTTCGGCTGGCGCAAGCGCCGCGCCATTGAGCTGCTGCACCGCGTCGGGATTAAAGATCACAAAGACATCATGGCGAGCTTCCCCTATGAGCTGACCGAGGGTGAATGCCAGAAAGTGATGATTGCCATCGCGCTGGCCAATCAGCCACGGCTGCTGATTGCCGACGAACCGACCAATGCCATGGAGCCGACCACGCAGGCGCAGATTTTCCGCCTGCTTTCGCGGCTCAACCAGAACAACAACACCACCATTTTGCTTATCAGCCACGACCTGCAAATGATGAGCAAGTGGGCCAATCGGGTTAACGTGTTGTATTGCGGGCAAACGGTGGAAAGCGCCATTTGTGAAGACCTGCTGGTGGCGCCGCATCACCCTTATACCCAAGCCTTAATCCGCGCCATGCCGGACTTTGGCCGCTCGCTGCCGCACAAAAGCCGCCTAAACACCCTGCCCGGCGCCATTCCCTCGCTGGAGCATCTGCCGGTGGGTTGCCGTTTGGGGCCGCGCTGCCCTTATGCACAAAAGAAATGTATTGAGACACCGCGTCTGCGAGTGGTTAAGACTCACGCCTTCGCCTGCCACTTCCCGCTCAACATGGAGGAGCAATGATGGTTGAGACCCTGCTTGAAGTTCGCAATCTGAGCAAAACCTTCCGTTATCGCACCGGACTGTTCCGCAAAATGGACCTTGATGCCGTGAAACCGGTGAGTTTCACCCTGCGCGAGCGCCAAACGCTGGCGATCATTGGTGAAAACGGTTCCGGCAAGTCGACGCTGGCCAAAATGCTCTCGGGGATGATAGAACCGACGGGCGGCGAGATCCTGATTGATGACCAGCCGCTGAACTACGGCGATTACCGTTTCCGCAGTCAGCAAATCCGCATGATTTTTCAGGACCCGAGCACCTCGCTCAACCCGCGCCAGCGTATCGGCCAACTGCTGGAAGCCCCGCTGCGCCTAAACGGCGAGCTGGACGGCCCGCAGCGCGAGCAGCGCATCAACCAGACTTTACGTCTGGTGGGCATGCTGCCGGACCACGCTTATTATTATCCGCACATGCTGGCCTCCGGGCAGAAGCAGCGCGTGGCGCTGGCCCGCGCGCTTATCTTGCAGCCAAAGGTGATTATCGCCGATGAAGCCTTGGCCTCGCTGGACATGTCGATGCGTTCGCAAATCATCAATATGATGCTTGAGTTGCAAGAGAAGCAGGGTATCTCCTACATCTATGTGACTCAGCATCTGGGCATGATGAAGCACATCAGCGATCAGGTGATTGTGATGCACGGCGGTGAAGTGGTGGAGCGCGGAAATACCGCCGAAGTGCTCGCCGCGCCGCTGCATGACCTGACCAAACGGTTAATTTCCAGCCATTTCGGTGAAGCATTAAGCGCTGACGCATGGCGACGCGATGGTGGGAAAAGCTAAAGTAAACTTCATATCCAGTGAAATTAAGCAAAAATTTGCGTTAGTGCGCAGCGAATAAGAGCCGGCGGTAAATTTTTTACTGGCCGGTTTTTTTATTCTCTGCCAGTAGAAAGCCCCGCCTTATGGCTTTCTGTCGCGATTCCTTAGCTTTCTATTCTTTTTAGCTATTATTTATCGCTTAACATTATTTTATATGGCAACGCGTATCAGCAAGGATAGGGTCTGAAATTTTGCCTCATGCAAAGGACCCGATCATGGAACAACAGCGCCGAGCCGTTCATAACGGCTGGTATCACGAAACACAATCCAGTCAGCATGGTCATTTGCCGCATGACCCGCACGCTGCTCTTGTGCAAGATCGTTTTCTTCTTGGGCTAGATGCCCAACTCGACCCAACATTACGTCGTCTTTTTGCCGAACACTCCGGCTTGCTGGAAGGCTCGCGCGCGGCCTATGACGCGCTATTCCCGGAAAAAGTGGTTTTATCGCGCACTGAAACGCTGTCTCTCTACGACCGTTTAAGCAGCGCGCTGACCGTCGCTCAGGTGACCGGGGTGCAGCCACTTTGTAGCCATTACGCTGCTCGCCTCGCCCCCCTCTCCAGCCCAGACGCCTCCCGTGAAAGTAATATCCGCCAAACCCACATTACCCAGTTCGCCCGCCTGTTGGCGACCCACCCGACGCTTATCACGCCGCCGATGCTCACCCAACTGACCGAAGTCGGCCTGAGCACCAAGGATATCGTCACCTTTACCCAGCTGATCGGATTTGTTAGCTATCAGGCGCGGGTACTGGCGGTGTTGGGTGCCCTGCGCGGGCGCGTGGCTGCCGTGCTTCCCGGTTTCCCGGCGCCTGAAAACTGCGCGCAAAACGGTTTCTCACTGACCCTGCGCCAGTGGCAATCTCGTCTGCCAGAAGTAGATTTGGAGAAAGCCAATAAGTACCAGTTGGACGTGCTGGACCTGATCGCGCCAGACGCGCGCTCATCCTCCTTCTACCGGCTGTTAGTGCAGGATGCGCCCTGTCTTAGCGAATTCTCCGCCGTGTTTAACCACGTGATGCACGCCCGCGAGCAGCAAAAAGCCACCTGGCGCGAGCTGGCGGCGGTGACCACTTCACGGCTCAATGGCTGCCTGCACTGTGCCAGCATCCACGGCCGCTTCTATCTGGAAGCCGGTGGCGAAAAAGGTCTTATCGAGTCACTGTTTGATGAAGAGTGCGATGTCAGCAAACCCGGTGCTTTAGCCGCCAAAGCGCCTGTAGACGCCTCGCCGGAGCAAATTCTGTTGCACACCACCGCGTCGCTGACTCGCACCCCGGAACGCTTTAATGTTGAAGCCTTGCAGGCGCTTTCTGACGCAGGCTACAGCGCGGCGCACTCTCTGGATATTCTGCTGACCAGCGCCCTTTTCGCTTGGTCAAATCGCCTGATCCAGACGCTAGGCGACACCACCGAGCAAGGTTAAGACGCCTTTTTACCCCGCGCTATTTTCAAAGCTATCGGCAGAGTTTTAACCTGCCGGTAGCTTTTTTGTTACAGCCTTTTCCCTTCATAACCGCTATTAGTCGTATTAATCTTATTTCCTAGCGAAAATTTAGTGTTAAAAAGTGAAGTAGATCACACTACAATCGCCGCCGTCTTTGTAAAGACTCTCCCTGCACATCCTCATAAATACAATAAACTAGCTAAAAAACCTTACGCGGCGTTTATGCACGGTTTATTCATTGAAAATCAAACACATTCACTATCAAAACTAATCAACCCCATATATTAGGTGGATAATTTATTAGTTTGTTATTTGAACGATAGAATCATTTGCTGCACGACAAAAACATAATTTTTAATTCTGCATAACATTTCGAACACAGTTTCATCAGCATGGCCGAGTTATATGTAACAGAAGATGTCAAACTCCTTGCCTCGTTTACGAAGATAGGGAACATTACCCGCCGTCATCCCATCTTATAACAATGCAAAGGGTGCTTATTTCGCGCCACTTATGTGTCTCCTGTCGTTCAGGGCAGGGAGTGATAAACCGAGGTTCTAGTGTCAACAGCAAACAAAAACACATCCAAAGAAGAAAGCGTCAGTTTGAACGCTTTCAAACAACCTAAAGCGTTCTACCTGATCTTCTCTATCGAGTTGTGGGAGCGTTTTGGTTACTACGGCCTGCAAGGGATCATGGCCGTCTATCTGGTCAAAATGCTTGGCCTCAGCGAAGCGGACTCCATTACCCTCTTCTCTTCCTTCAGCGCGCTGGTCTACGGTTTCGTGGCTATCGGTGGCTGGTTAGGGGATAAAGTTCTCGGCTCGAAACGTGTGATTGTTCTCGGTGCTATCGTTCTGGCGCTTGGCTACTCATTCGTTGCCTATTCTGGCCACGACATCTTCTGGGTCTACTTAGGTATGGCGACTATCGCCGTCGGTAGCGGCCTGTTTAAAGCAAACCCATCCTCATTGCTTTCAACCTGCTACGAAAAAGATGACCCGCGTCTTGATGGCGCATTCACCATGTATTACATGTCGGTGAACATCGGCTCCTTCTTCTCTATGCTGGCGACGCCTTGGTTGGCGGCGACTTACGGCTGGAGCGTCGCGTTCTCCCTGAGCGTGGTGGGTATGCTGATCACCCTGCTGAACTTCATGTTCTGCCGCAAATGGGTTAAGCGCCAAGGTTCTAAGCCTGACTTCCAACCGCTGCAATTCAAAAAATTGCTGATGGTGCTGGTTGGCGTGGCGGTGCTGGTGTTTATCTCCAGCTGGTTGCTGCATAACCAAACTATTGCCCGTCTGGTGCTGGCAGTGGTGTCTGTGGGTATCATTATTGTCTTCGCCAAAGAGACATTTGGTATGCAAGGCATTGCCCGTCGCAAGATGATTGTCGCGTTCATTCTGATGTTAGAAGCCATTGTGTTCTTCGTGCTCTACAGCCAGATGCCGACCTCTCTGAACTTCTTCGCTATCCATAACGTCAATCACGACCTGCTGGGCATTAACTTCCAGCCGGAGCAGTTCCAGGCGCTGAACCCGTTCTGGATCATGGTGGCTAGCCCGATTCTGGCGGCGATTTACACCAAAGTCGGCGACAAAATGCCAATGCCGCACAAGTTTGCGATTGGTATGGTGCTGTGTTCTTGTGCATTCTTGGTTCTGCCTTGGGGCGCAACCATGGCGAGCGAGCAAGGCATCGTCTCTGTTAACTGGCTGGTGCTGAGCTACGCGCTGCAAAGTATTGGCGAATTGATGATTTCCGGTCTGGGTCTGGCGATGGTGGCACAGCTGGTTCCACAGCGCCTGATGGGCTTCATCATGGGTGCGTGGTTCCTGACTACCGCGGCGGCGGCGATCATAGCTGGTTACGTTGCGGGTCTGACTGCGGTTCCTGCCACTGACATCACGGACAGCCACGCTTCACTGGCGATTTACAGCCACGTGTTTATGCAAATCGGTATTGCTACTGGCGTGATTGCACTGCTGATGCTGCTAACAGCGTCTAAACTGCATCGCATGACGCTCGATCGCGAAGATGACAATAAAGAGCACGAGCTGGCTGCTGCCCGCTAATCACGTACTCTCTATCCAGATGGTTGACGAACGCCTCCGCAAGGAGGCGTTTTTTATTGCCTGAACCTCAGTTCACATAGAAATCCGCCACCGCGCGGAACACCTGCCAGCGATTTTTCTCCATCAGCATCATGTGCGTCGCCTCGCCGATTTCCACCCAGCGCCTTTCCGGCGACGAGGTGAATGAGGTGAAGTAAGGCGTCATCAACTTCAGCGGCACGTCGGCATCCCACTCTCCGTGGACCAGCAGCACCGGCCGCGTAATGTCCTGCGGGCGATAAAACGGCCGATTGGCTCCCCAGTAGTCGCGCACATCCTGAATGGTGCCGTTGACCGCGCGCAGCGTCGGTGGCTGGGTCTGCTGGCTTTGTGGCTCTTCGGCCAGCGAGGCCGCCGCCCACGCCTCAAACCAGCCGTCTGGGATCAGGTCATGGCGATGCGCCTCGGGTGCGGCGTTAACCCAGCGCGGCCTGCTCTCTCCCACCGCCACTCGGCGATAAGCTCCCAGTTGCCCGCCTTCGTCCAGCCGCGAACCTCCTTCATTTACCCACTGCGGTGCCAGCACCACCAGCCGATTCACTTTTTCATTATTCTGGCTGGTATAGGCCGCCGCCACGCTGCCGCCCCACGACATGCCAAACACCTGCACGCGCTCCAGCCCGAGTTTTTGCCGCACCCAGTCCACCGCGCTACCCAAGTCACGCACGCCAGTTTCAGTGCCAAACAGCGGCGGGTTGTCGAGCGGCGGCGCGTCCATTTCGGCCGGGCGAGTTGAATGGCCGTAGCCGCGCACGTCGACGGCGTAGACATTCAGACCGCGCAGCGCCAGCGCGTCCATAAAGGAGACGCCGTCGAGCCTGACGTCATACAAACTGCCCGAGGAGTAAGTCGCGCCGTGCACCATCACCAGCGTGTTGTCGGCAGTAAAAGCATTTGTCGACGGTAAATATTTGTGGCGCAGGTGCAGACTGATCCCCGGCGTGTCGCTATTAATCATCAGGGATTCGCTGTGGATCTCATCCACCCGCGCCTGATTGTGATCTTGTGATTTCATCTGGTTATTCTCAATGATTAGGCTTGAAGAAAGGTCCACTGGAAGTCATTCCCCCGCTGGGTAACGCGCCCCACAGAGCTGTCGGCGAAGTGGGTTGAAAACCAGGTCACCCGCTTATCCGCCGCGTGGTGCAGCGCCCACAGGCGCGAGGCCCGCGCAATGCCTTCGAAGTCGCAATACATTGAATTCAGCTCCGGGTAGTAAACCTGTAGCGGATGGTGCAGCAGGTCCCCGGCGAAAAATGCCTCTTCCCCCTGTGACTCAATGCTAATCGACATATGGTCAATGCTGTGGCCCGGCGTTGGCGTAAAGCGGATGCCCTCCAGCACTTCTCCACCGCCCGCAGGTACCAGTTGGAACTGCCCGGCGTCGATGATTGGCTGCACGCTGTCGGCAAATACCTGACGATTGCCCACCACCGCCGGGTTATCGCTTTCGCTATCGCCATAGAACTGGGCCTCGGTTTGCGAGAAGAAATAGGTGGCGTTGGGGAATGTCGGCTGCCACTTGCCGTCCAGCAGTCGGGTGTTCCAGCCCACGTGGTCAACGTGCAGATGGGTCAGCAGCACATAATCGACCGACTCCGGCGCGACGCCCGCGCGCTCTAGCTGGGCAAGAAAGTCGGTCTGCAGACGGTGGAAAATCGGTTTATTTGGTCGCTCTTTATCATTGCCCGACGCGGTATCCACCAGCAGGGTGAAGTGAGGCGACTGCACCAGCCATGCGTGGGTGCTCTGGATCAGCTTGCCGCTGGCGAAGTCGAAGTTTTGCGGGCTGAGCCAGTGGCGGTGCTGCTCTAAGGCTTCGGGCTGCCAATCGCCCACGAACAACACCTCGGGAGCCGTGCCGGTCAGGGTTAACTCATCAAGGCGGGTTATGGTTAAATCGCCGACGTGAAACACATTATTTGTACGTTTCATTGCATACCTTCACTTGTGGAGTCAGTAAAAGCATCGTATAAACAGTAGAACCATTACTCAAATCGATACCAAGCATGAAGACTATCGACCATTTCAATTTACGTAATTTTGACCTGAATCTGCTGATTGCTTTCGACGCGATGATGGAGGAGCTGAACGTCACCCGCGCCGCCGCCCGGCTGAAGATCCAGCAACCGGCGATGAGCCATGCTTTGAAAACCCTGCGCATGCTGTTTGACGACGAGCTGTTTGTGCGCGTGGGGCAAGTGATGAAACCGACCTCGCGGGCGATAAGCCTCGCCAGCCGAGTGCGCTCGGTGCTGCAAAAGGCCGAAGACGCCCTCTCCTTCAGTGAACAGTTCTCGCCGCTGACCGAGCAGCGCACCTTCCGGCTGGGCTTCTCCAGTGAGCTGGAAGTGCATCTGCTGCCGGAGCTGATGACTCATCTGCGCAAGGTCGCACCCGGCGTGCGGGTTATCGCCAGCTATGCCGGGCGGCAGAATCTGCACGGCCTGCTGGAGCGCGGGGAGATAGATTTGGCACTCGGCTGCTTTGGCGAGCAGGGGCAGTGGCATCGCAGTGAAGTGCTGTTCGCCGAGCAGTTGGCCTGCTGCTTCAACCCAGCGCTGATGCCCTTCAGCACGCCTTTGTCGCAGGACGATTATCTCAACCAGCCTCACGCGCTGATGTCATTTTCGGGCAATTTGATGGGCTGCGTGGAGAATGCCTTTAACCGCGCCGGGGCGACGCTGAACGCGGTATTTTCGGCACAAAATTTCTTGGCTCTGCTCTCTTTCGCACAGAATTCGCCGGTGCTGGTGACCCTGCCGAATCGCATTGCGCGCCGCTACTGCGCCATGTTCGGACTGGTCTATTGTGAAGTGCCGCTACAGCTTGAAGTCTTCCCTAATTCGATTGTCTGGCCGGTGAATGCCGAGAACGATCCGGCGCTAGAGTGGTTAAGAGAGCAAATAAGGGCCGTTAATCAACGAATTGAATCCGCTGACGTCATGTTACATTAATGCGATAATGAGACGTTTCTATCTGCGCTCGACCCAGCAATAATTAACCAAAGTCTGTAGTAATGTCATGTCGGATGCAGCGTTGCATCTTTTCTCCCAACGAATACCAGGAAAGCAGTGATGGAAAAAAATAAGGTCCTGGATGAAGGGCGGCAGTTAAAACGACTTAATGCGGAAATTCGCCGCCAATCGCACATGCATAAATGGTTTGCCATGGTGGCGGCATTGGATTGCGTATTAGTCATTTTCTATGACCAAGATATGCGCAATATCATCTTCTCCGCTGGGGTTTGTATTGTCTGTACTTATTTATGGCTGAAAGGCCGCCGCCAGTCGCGCAAATATCGCCGCGAGTGGGATGAGAAGTATGGCCCGAAGCCATAACGCTTAAGCGGCTGTTATATCGCCATATATTATCTGGCACACCCGACTTAAGTCGCGATAACTGATTGAAATAGCAAATTTAAAAACAACCGTAATCTTCCTACAGCAATGTAGGCAATAATCAGAATTCTTAACGATTTTTAAGGTCACTCTTATTTCGCGTTGGTCTTATTAAACGCCACGATCTCTTCATTTTCCGTCAGGGTTTTTAACTCATGTTTACTGATATTGCGATATGCCAGGCAGTTCTCGACGCGCTTACTGAAGCCACCGTCTTGAAAGATGATCAGCGCAAATTGGTCTTTCTTAATCAGAAAGCCTGTGAGTTATTTGGCCGGCGGCGTGAAGATCTTATTGGCCGCGACGTCTCCTTCTTCACCGAAGAAAACCAGTCGGCGCGCCAGCGAGAGAGAGATATTGAAGTGCTGACCAGCGGCATTAAAAACGTCAGCGAAGAGATGTTGATTGATGCCAATGGCAAGATTCGCAATGTTCTCGTGCGCAAATCCCGCGTGACGCTGGAAAGCCGCCACTATATTTTGACCTCCATTATGGATATTTCATTGCAGCGCAGCTCCGAGGCGCAGATTCGCTATTTGGCGCGCCACGACGTGCTCACCGGCCTGCCAAACCGCACCGCGCTCAATGAAGACCTCAGCCAGATCGCCGCCCAGCGGATGTACCGTCCCGAGCCCTACGCCTTGTTTCTGCTCAATCTGAATGAATTTAACTATATCAATGACACCTACGGCTACCAGGCTGGCGACGCCATCCTGTGCGAATTCGGCCAACGGCTGCGCAATGAGATTGGCAGCAGCGGTACGGTGTCGCGCATTGGTGGCGATGAGTTCGCGATTATTCTGCGCAACAGTCCGACGCAGGAACAGGCTAATAATCTGGCGTTAGAAATTCTGGTGATGATGCGCCAGCCTTTTAGCCTGACGCGGGCCAATCCGATGGTGACGCTCTCGCTGGGTATTGTGATGTTCGGTGCGGAAAATATTACGGCCGGTGAAATCATGCGCCGGGGCAATACTGCCCTGCTGGAAGCCAAGCAGCGCGGCAAAAATATGTTCTCGTTTTATTCCGAATTGCTGGATGCCAGCAGCGTGAGTAAGCGAATTATGGTGAAAGCGCTGGCGGAATCCCTCTCCCGCCAAGGGGATTTGACCTGCGTCTATCAGCCGATTTTGCGCAGTTCCGATGAGAAAGTGGTGTGCGTCGAAGCCCTCGCCCGCTGGAATCACGGCGTGCTGGGGGCAGTTTCTCCGGTACAGTTTATCGCGCTGGCGGAAGAAACCGGCTTGGTTATCCAACTGGGTGAAATCATTCTGCGTCAAGCCTGTCAGGATATTCTCGGCCTTGAAGAACTGAATCTGGCGATTAACGTCTCTGCCGTGCAACTGGGCGAAAGCAACTTTGCCGACCGAATTCTGACCCTGCTCGAAGAAGAGGGTTTCCCGGCTAATCGCCTTGAGCTGGAACTGACCGAAACCTCGGTGATGAATGCCAACTGCACCAGCCTGACCCATCTGGTTGAGCTGCGCAAAGCCGGGGTGAAAATCTCTCTCGACGACTTCGGCACCGGCTATTCCAGCCTCAGCCTGCTGAAGGATATTTCGGTAGATAGCGTGAAAATCGACCGTTCTTTTGTTCAGTACGTCACAGAAGTGAATGATACAGCGGCCATCGTTTCAGCGGTTTCCCAATTGGGTAATAAGATGAAATTAAACGTGATTGCCGAAGGCGTGGAAAATCAGCTGCAAAAAACTTTCTTAATATCAGCGGGATGTTCGCATCTTCAGGGCTATTTGTTCTCTCGCCCGGTGCCAATCGAAGTATTGCGCACCTTGCTGGATAGCTCACTAAATATGCAAAACGAAGCCTGATATTAGCCTGACAAATAACTCAAAACCCGCGATAAATTCTTTCAATTGGCGTTGCCCCCCGATCTCCTGACATGATCGCGGGTAATAATCACGCCGTCGAAGGAAGTAAATCATGCCATCTTTTTCAGGTATTTGGGTTCCGCTAGTCACACCATTCCATCAGGGAGAGATTGATTTCCCGGCTCTGCGCAAGCTTTGTGTTCATTTGCTGAAACAGGGGGTGGACGGCGTTGTGGTATGTGGCACGACCGGCGAATCCCCGATGCTGACCAAAGATGAGCAGCTGCAAGTCCTCGATACCGTGCTAGAAATTGTGCCGGGTTCTCAAGTGATGATGGGCCTGTCGGGCACTCACCTGCCGACCGTCAGAGCCATGCAGGATGCCATTCAGCAGCGCCCTATTGCTGGGGTCTTGCTGCCCGCCCCGTACTATATCCGCCCGTCACAGGCCGCCCTCAGCGCTTGGTTTACCGAGCTGGCTAACCACTCCAGCGTGCCTATCGTGCTGTACAACGTGCCTTACCGCACCGGAATTCACCTTGAACTGGCGACCCTGCGCGAACTGGCTGCTCACCCACGCATTGTGGCAGTAAAAGACTGCGGCGGAAGCTGGGATCTGACGCTGTCACTGATTGCCGACGGCCAGCTGGACGTGCTGTGTGGCGAAGACGCGCAGATCCTCGCCACCCTTAGCCACGGCGGCACCGGGGCGATTGCCGCCTCTTCACATCTTTATACCGATGAGTTCGTGCGTTTAGTGAAAGAGGTGAAATCTTCCGATTTGGCTGCCGCACGCCAAACCTTCTTCAAGCTACTGCCGATGATCCGTTTGATGTTCAGCGCCCCTAACCCGGCAGCGATAAAATACGCGCTCTCCCTCTCCGGGATGATGCACAACGAGCTTCGCGCCCCGCTGCTGCCCGCGCCGGAGAGCGTCGAACGCGCAGTCCGTGACCACTTGAATCAGCATTCTCGCTAACATCACGATTCTGTCACTGACATTTGTCAGCGGTAGATCTAGGATAGCGGCAGCTTTATTTTTCCCGCGGCGCTGAGGCTTATTTCAGCTCAGGTCGCGGGTCTGCACGCTACTCAAGGTAACCTCACGGAGTCACTATGAAACTTTATTACAAACCCGGCGCTTGTTCCCTTTCTCCGCATATCGTTCTGCGCGAAGCCGGTCTGGATTTCAGTATCGTCAAAGTCGATTTGGCGACCAAGAAAACCGAACACGGCGATGACTTTTTTGCCGTTAACCCTAAAGGCCAGATCCCGACTCTCGAACTGAACGACGGCACATTGCTGACCGAAGGCGTGGCTATCGTGCAGTATCTGGCTGACCAGAAGCCAGACCGCAACCTGCTGCCAGAGTTTGGCACTCTTGCGCGCTACCACGCGCTAGAGTGGCTGAACTACATCGCGACCGAGCTGCATAAAGGCTTCAGCCCGCTGTTCAACCCTAAGACGCCGGATGACTTCAAAGCCGTGACCCGCGAAGCGCTGATGAAGAAATTCGCCTACGTCAACGAAGAGCTGCAAGGCCAGCAATTCCTGCTGGGCGCGCGCTTTAGCGTGGCCGACGCTTACCTGTTCACCGTCATGGGCTGGGCCAAAGCCCTGAAGTTTGATTTGAGCGCCTTCACCGACTTGAACAGCTATCTGGATCGCGTTGCTGCGCGTCCGGCGGTAGATGCCGCGCTGACTGCCGAAGGCCTGAAGTAAGAGGTTTGGCCCTAAGCTTAAGGCAATAAAAAGCCCCGCACAGTCTGCACTGGCGGGGCTTTTTTATATTCTAAATGCAGCGGAAATTTACAGCTTTACCGCCGCGAAATGGTGCTCTGGCGTGACCATCTTGTCTTGCGCTGCGACCACCTGAAGCTCATATTCGCCCATCGCGTGGGTCGCCAACATCACTTCATAGACTGCCGCAGTGACGTGCTCCAAGGCTTTATCCAGAGCTTCGCCTTTTAGCAAGTTCACCAGCAGCAGGCCGCTGGTCAAGTCGCCGACGCCAACCGGCTGGCGCACGCCGAAATCCACCAGAGGGCGGTCGATGTGCCAAGCTTCTTCGGCGGTCACCAGCAGCATTTCGAAACGGTCGGTGTGATAGCCCGCGCGGCTCAGATGCTTAACCAGCACGATTTTCGGTCCTTTGGCAATCAGCTCGCGCGCCGAGGCAACGGCCTCTTCGACGTTTTGCACCGAGTGACCACTCAACAACTCCAGCTCAAGCAGGTTTGGCGCGATAATATCGCAGTTCAACAGCGCCTGATTGCAGTGGAACTCCGCCACGCCCGGCGCCACGATACAGCCTTTCTCCGGGTGACCCATCACCGGGTCGCAGAAATACCATGCGTTCGGATTGGCCTCTTTTACCTGACGGACAATCTGCAAAATGCTCTGGCCCTGCTCCGGCGAACCGATGTAGCCACTGAGCACCGCGTCGCAATCCTTCAGACGATCGATATCGGCAATTCCCTGAGCAATTTCAGTCAGATGGCTGGCAGGCATCACGCAGCCAGTCCATTTACCATATTGCGTATGGTTGGAGAATTGCACCGTGTTGAGAGGCCAAACGTTTGCGCCCATGCGGCGCATTGGGAATTCTGCTGCACTGTTTCCGGCGTGTCCAAAAACGGTATGCGACTGGATAGAAAGGATATTTTTCATTTGGAATGTCCGATAGCAACGTCATCGGTGGATGGCGCATATAAAGATGATGAAACACTGCCTTTGGCGGAATAGATAAAGGGGCCCAAAAGCCCCTTTTCTTACTGCTGCTCTCTTAGTTCCAGATAAGCAGGCTGTAGTTCTTTTTACCACGACGCATCAGGGCATAGCGGCCAAACAGACGGTCGCTGTCGCTGAAGCGGAACTCAGGATCGGTCTGCTTTTCGCCGTTCAGGGTGATAGCGTTAGAGGAGATCATGGTGCGAGCCTGACCGCGAGACGGCGCCAAACCACCGGCGACCAGCGCCTGTTGCAGGTCAGCGTCCGCTTCCAGATTCACTACCGGCATCCCGTCTTGCTCCAACTGAGCCAGGTCAGCCTCGGTCATGTCGTTCAGCGCGCCAGAGAACAGGCTTTCGGTGATACGGCGAGCCGCCGCCAAACCTTCTTCGCCGTGAACCATGCCGGTCACTTGCTCTGCCAACACGTACTGGGCGCGTGGCGCTTTGCCGCTGGCCTTGTCTTCTTCTTCCAGCGCATTGATCTCTTCAAGGCTCAGGAAGGTGAAGAATTTCAGGAAGCGATAAACGTCGGCATCCGCGGTGTTGATCCAGAATTGGTAGAATTTGTACGGGCTGGTTTTCTTCGGATCCAGCCACACTGCGCCACCTTCGGTTTTACCGAATTTGGTGCCGTCAGACTTGGTGATCAATGGAACGGTCAGGCCGAATGCTTGTTGCTGATGCAGACGACGGGTCAGGTCGATACCTGACGTGATGTTGCCCCACTGGTCGGAACCGCCGATTTGCAGAACAACTTTATGGCGGTTGTACAGCTCAGCAAAGTCATAACCCTGAAGCAGGTTGTAAGAGAACTCGGTGAAGGAGATGCCGCTGTCGTCACGGTTCAAACGCTGCTTAACCGCTTCTTTGTTGATCATCTGGTTAACGGAGAAGTGTTTACCGATGTCACGCAGGAAGGTCAGCACGTTCATGCCGCCAAACCAGTCGTAGTTGTTGGCAGTGATCGCGCTGTTGTCGCCACAGTTGAAATCAAGGAAAGGCGACACTTGCTGGCGGATTTTCTCTACCCACTCGTTAACCGTTTCGTTGGTATTGAGCTTACGCTCGGTGGCTTTAAAGCTTGGGTCACCAATCAAACCGGTGGCTCCGCCGACCAGCGCAACGGGCTTATGGCCGTCTAACTGGAAGCGCTTCAGGCAAAGCAAAGGCACCAGATGACCCAAATGCAAGCTGTCTGCGGTAGGATCGAAACCGCAATAGAGTGCAATTGGCCCTTGCGCCAGTCGCTCTGCTAACGCTTGTTCGTCCGTCACCTGGGCAATGAGGCCCCGCTCTTGCAGTTGTTTAATCAAGTTGCTGCTTGCCATCAAAAACTCCATTAATTTTGTGCATCACGTCGATGCAACATCACGCCTGACATCATGCTGCGCATGTGCCCGTTCTCTCGCCTTTACAGGGGAATGGCATAGAATAAAGCGCCCGCGACGCGAGCGCTAGGATTTAGCATTTTTTTTCGTGGTTATGGCGCGAGGCGGTCTATTTTCCAACCAGTTGCTGGCTGACCGGCGGTTGAAACAGTTTCACGCTGGTAGATAAAGCGGTCATGCAGGCGATGCTCGCCGCCCTGCCAGAACTCCATCGAGTCCACGCTGACCCGGAAACCGCCCCAGAAGCTCGGCAATGGCACTTCGCCCTGACTGAACTTCTGCTTCAATTCGAGGAATTTGCTTTCCAGCACGCCACGGGCCGAAATGCGGGTCGACTGCTGCGACACCCAAGCACCGATTTGACTGTCTTTCGGGCGGCTGGCGAAATATTTCATCACTTCCAGCGTTGATAAACGCTCGGCGCGGCCAATCACCGCCACCTGACGGTCCAGCATATGCCAAGGGAACAGCAAGCTGATGTGGCTATTGTTGGCTAACTGCTGGGCCTTGCGACTGCCGAGGTTGGTGTAGAACACCAGCCCTTTTTCATCGTAATGCTTGAGCAACACGATGCGCTGATACGGCTGGCCGTTCTCGTCAACCGTCGCCACGACCATCGCCGTAGGGTCGGCGAGCTTGGCTTCGCAAGCCTGCTTCAGCCAGTGTTCAAACAGCGGCAGAGGCTCGGCCGGTAAATCGCCACGACGCAGCCCGCCACGGGTGTATTCACGCCGCGAGGCTGACACATCAAATTCATTATTATCAGTCATATGAAGTTCTGTACGCGAGAAAGTGTGGTGGGGCTATTCTGCGCCTGACGCGTTGGGATCTCAATCACCCAACGCGCCAGTTAGGAGGCAAAGTGAAGATTATTTTTGTACGCAGTCGTTAAGGATGATGTCATCGCCGCGCTGCACAAAGGCCTGCGGCCCTTTCGACCAGAAGGTGTAATTGCCGTCGCTGTAACGCGTGCCGGAGGCGGCGGCAACCTGTTTCAGTTTCAGCTGATTGCCGTCGAGCAGGAAATCAACCTGCTGCGCCGGTTTGTCCAGCGTGACGGTCAGCGGCGTGGTGCCGCACTGGTAGTGCAGTTGCTCGGTGGTGGCTTCCTGCTGATGGTGAAACTGGCTACAACCAGCCAAGGTTAACGTCGCCAAAGCGAAAATCGCCTTTTTCATCCTGATGTTCCTCATGAGTCTTGGTTTAGTCCGTTTAGTACCACGCCTGACGGCGTAGCACATTGAGATTAAACCGATAACGTCATAAGTGGCCTCAAGAGAGGCCGCAGGCTTTAGCGCGAAAGGCTGTTCGGCACCGGGTAAATCGCCCCCAGCACGGTTTCTTGCGACGCGCCGGTGACTGACGGCAAATTGCCCGCTTTGCCCGACAAGGTGCGAAACGCCAGCCACGCGAAGGCCAGTGCTTCCATGTCATCGCCACTGATGCCAAAGCTGTCGGTAGTAGAAACTTCGGTGCCCGGCAGCATCGCCGACAGGCGCGCCATCACCAGCGGGTTGCGCGCCCCACCGCCACAGACCATCAGGCGATCGCAGCTTCCCGCCAGTTGAACTTGCTCGGCAATGCTCACGGCGGTCAGTTCGGCAAGCGTGGCCTGTACATCTTCAGGAGCCAGCTCGTGAACCTTGCTGAGTTGCTTCTCAAGCCAGGCAATATTGAAATATTCTCGCCCAGTGCTTTTCGGCGCAGGCTCGGCGAAATAAGGGTCTGACAGCATCTGCTGTAACAGCGTCAGGTTGACTCTGCCGCTGTTGGCCCACTCGGCGTTTTTGTCATAAGGCTGGGCGCGATGACGCCAAATCCAGGCGTCGAGCAGCATGTTGCCTGGCCCGGTGTCGTAGCCGCGAATCGGCTGGCCCGGCAGCAGCAGGGACAAGTTGGCGATGCCGCCGATATTCAAAATCATCCTGCGTTCAGTCGGGTGTGCCAGCAAAGCCTGATGGAAAGCGGGCACCAAAGGCGCGCCCTGCCCGCCAAATGCCATATCGCGGCGGCGGAAGTCGCCGATGGTGGTTACGCCGGTCATGGCGGCAATGCGATTGTTATCGCCCAATTGCATCGAGAAGGTGGCGTCGCCCTTTGGCTGATGCCACACCGTCTGCCCATGGCAGCCGATGGCGGTCACCTCTTCAGCAGTGATCCCAGCCTGTTTCATCAAACCTAATACCGCCTCGCCAAACAGTATGCCCAGCCGGGTATCGAGATCGCCGACCTGTGCCAGTGTCACCTGTTGGCCCTGACACATACCTAAAATGGCGTTTTTCAATTCAAGAGGAATAGGATGAGAGTAGCTGGCCTGCTGCGCCACCATGCGTTCATCAATCGCGGCCAGAACCACGTCGACCCCGTCAAGACTGGTGCCAGACATCACGCCGATATAGCGCCCTGATTTCATAGATAACATCCTCGAATCTCCCGTGAAAAGGCCGGTGAAGGCGGTCCACTTAAATAAAAATAACTCATTTAACTTAACCAGAATTCATCTTGCAACGCTATGAGTTGCACAGGTTTTATTGCGCTATGTGATTGGTGTATTTGTTTTTTGTTAATCAGAGAGGATTTTGGGAACCAACCGGAAATAAAAAGTGACTAACAGTACAATTGACTTGCCGACGGCCTTATCCCCAGACAAAGCTGTCTAAAACCTAAACCACCGTTTATTATTAGTTGAACAGGCCTAATGTAGTATCAGCGTTATGCACCTTAGCCCTAGTTCGCTATAAACAAGACTCGACACCCTCGACAGGATGTTGAAATGTGGAATGCATCATCTACGCTATTGCTGGTTATATGATATGACGCTGCGATGACGTGACTTTAAACAGGAGCAATTTATGATTAAGCGTTTTCTGGCTGTCGCCCTTGCGGGTGTGACTCTTGCTGGTTGTGTCAGCGACAACACTGCCTCTGGCGATGTGTACTCATCCTCTCAGGCGAAACAAGTTCAACAAGTCTCTTACGGCACCATTCTTTCTACGCGTGCGGTACAGATTCAAGGCGGCGATGACAGCAACATCATCGGTGCACTGGGTGGTGCGGTGCTGGGTGGCTTCCTCGGTAACACCATCGGTGGCGGCGCAGGTAAAAGCCTGGCAACAGCCGGCGGTGCGGTCCTGGGCGGCGTAGCCGGTCAGGGTGTACAGAGTACGCTTAACCGTTCTAACGGTGTTGAGCTGCAAATTCGTCGTGACGACGGCAGCACCATTCAGGTGGTACAGAAAGTTGGCCCAACCAAATTCAGCGTCGGCCAGCGTGTTAGCTTAGCGACCAGCGGCAGCACCGTGACGGTATCTCCAAGCGCCTGATAATATCGGCACGGAGTTAACCCAATAAAAAAGCCGGGAGTGGAAGCTCCCGGCTTTTTTTTGTTCGGTTTTGTTCGGCAAATAGGCCGCATGAACAAAAAAGAGTGTGCTGTATGCAAAAATAAAGCAGAAAGCCGTTTATTCAACGGCGGGTATTAATGATTTATTGTGATTTACTTTGTAAAGAAGCGATGTTTTGTTCGAGTCGCGCCAACATTCCAGACAGCTGTTGGATATCCGACTGAGACATGCCGCTGAGGATCTCTTTGCGGGTTGAATCAATCACTGACTCCATCGCATTGATGATCGGCGAGGCTTCTTCGGTCAGTTTAATGCGTTTCGCACGGCGATCGCTGGCGCAGGTTTGACGGGTGATCAGCCGCTTTTCTTCCAGTTGGTCGAGCGTTCTCACCAAGGAAGGTTGCTCAATGCCAATGGCTTTGGCGAGCTGAATCTGCGACTGTTCTGGCGGTAACATGTTGATATTATGCAACGTTACCCAATGGGTCTGCGTCAACTCCAGCGGCTTTAAGCGTTCATCAATCAATGAGCGCCACGCACGAACTAATCGTGCTAGATCTGATCCAAGGTTCGATTCCAATTATCCCCTCCTTATAATTAGCATGCTAAGATAACTCCCCAGAGTTTAGCCTAGTTTTCGGAATTTTAATCGTGTAATTACATTTCTATATATACTGGATCTTATTACCGTCAGCTCAGGAGCCAGCTTCAACTCCCTGATTGACCTTGTTTATAACACAATCACCCGCAGAGATTAATATTGTGGATGCGCAAATCTTTCATACAGGCTACCCGCTCACGGATTTAGTCTTAGGGGCTTCGCTTTATTTCCCTCCGATCTTCAAAGCCATTTTACTGGGATTGCTTTTTTGGATTTTAATCCACCACCTTTTACGCGATTGGATCTATTCCGGCGAAGTGTGGCATCCGACCTTGATGGACTTATCTCTTTTCGTCATTTCTATTTGTGGTGCCCTGCTACTGCTGATCAACGAGTAAAAAAATGAAATTCAAAACGCTTAAATATTTCTCCACGGTGTTGGTCTTTGCGGTAGCGCTTTGCGCCGGTTGGTGGATGTGGAATTACTACATGCAGTCGCCGTGGACCCGTGACGGCAAGGTGCGCGCCGAATTAGTCGACATTACGCCAGAAGTCTCAGGGCGCATCATTGGCATCAATGTGCATGATAATCAGCTGGTTAAGGGCGGAGATCTGCTGTTTACTCTCGACCCGCAGCCTTTCCAGATAGCGCTGGATAACGCGCAGGCCGCGCTGGCCAAAGCCTCCGCCGACCTTGATAAAGCCAATCATGAAGCGCAGCGCCGCCGTGGTCTGGGTGCCGGAATTGTCTCAGCCGAAACGCTGGATGAGTCCAATATCGCCGCCAAGGCGATGAAAGCGCAGTATGAAGCCGCGCAGGCCTCTCTTGAGCAAGCCAAGTGGAACCTGAGCAAAACCAAGATCTTTGCGCCAACCGACGGCTATATCACCAATCTGCAAACCCGCCGTGGCAACTACGCCACCACCGGCACGCCGCTGGTCGGGCTGGTTGATACTCACTCCTTCTACATTTTGGGCTATTTCGAAGAGACCAAGCTGCGCCATATAAAAGAGGGCAGTTTGGCGAATATCACCCTGTATAACGGCGACATTCCATTGCAGGGTCAGGTTGAAAGCATCGGGCGCGCTATCTATGACCAGAGCGTGGATCCTTCTGCCGACTTGCTGATGAATGTGAAACCCAACGTGCCTTGGGTCAGGCTGGCCCAGCGCGTGCCGGTGCGCATTAAGCTGCTCAACGTGCCCGCCAACGTAGTGTTAGTCGCCGGAACCACCGCCACTATCTCCGTACACGACTAGGGCCGGTGACGTGAATCTCTCTTGGCTCGAATGGAAAAATACCCCTTGGGGTAAAGCCACCGGCGGCCAGTGGCGCTATGCCCTGCGCAACTCGATTGCCATGTGCCTGTCGCTGTACATCGCCTTCGTGTTACAGCTCGATGACCCTTACTGGGCGCTAACCTCCGCCGCCGTGGTGAGCTTCCCCACCGTCGGCGGGGTGATCAGTAAAAGTATCGGCCGGGTGATTGGCAGCCTGCTCGGCGCACTGGCCTCGGTGCTGATTGCCGGGCACTGCCTGAATGAACCTTGGTTGTTCACCTTTGCCATTGCCGCTTGGCTGGGGCTTTGTACTTACGTTTCCAACCATTATCAGAACAACGTCTCCTACGCCTTCGCACTGGCCGGGTACACCGCAGCCATCATCGCGTTTTCCACCGTTAACGTGACTGACACCGGCAAGATTTTCGACATCGCGCAGGCCCGCGTGTGTGAAGTGATCACCGGCATCCTGTGCGGCGGCTTTATGATGATGATCCTGCCGAGCACCTCTGACGGCGACGCCCTGCTCACTTCCCTGCGCAAGATGCACGCCCAGTTGCTGGATCACGCCAAGCTGCTGTGGCGACCGGACATTACCGAGCAAATTCGCACCTCGCACGAAGGAGTGATTGGGCAGATCCTCACCATGAATTTGCTGCGTATTCAGGCGGTCTGGAGCCACTACCGGCTGCGTCGGCAAAATAATTTGCTCAACTATCTGCTCCACCAGCAGCTGCGCATGACCAGCTACATCTCCAGCCTGCGCCGCATGTTGCTCAACTGGCCGCAGCCGCCCGAGCATCTTTATGAGACGCTGGAAACGCTGATTGAGGCGCTGCGTGACCCGGAAAGCAATAAGTACCAGATTGCCCGCATCCTCAGCCAAATCAAGCCGCACGACACCTCGGATTATCGCTATCAGGCGTTTTGGAAACGGCTGCGCGACTTCTGCTGGCTCTATTTGCATAACGAACGCTGGCTGCGTCGGGTGGAAAACACCAACGCCGCGCAGGTGGAGTTCTTGCAGCCGCCTCGCGCCAGCCGCCTCACCGAGCACACCGACACCTACGAAGCGGCCTACAACGGCCTGCGCACCTTTTTGTGTATCGTGATTGCCTGCGCCTTCTGGATGAGCACCCAGTGGAGCTCCGGCACCTCGGCGGTGGCGCTGACCGCCGTCAGCTGCGTGCTCTACTCCTCCACAGCGTCGCCGATCAGCAGCATTACCCTGCTGATCAAATCCCTGCTTCTGCTGTTTGTCGGCTGCTTTATTCTCAAGTTCGGACTGATGATCCAGTTGAATGATTTCTGGGTGTTCTGCGCCTTCTTGCTGCCTATTTTGGTCACCATGCAGATGATGAAGTTGCAGTATAAAAAGTACGCCGGGCTGTGGGGGCAACTGCTGGTGTTCAGCGGCTCGTTTTTGGCGGTGACTAACCCGCCGAGCTATGACTATGGCGCATTTATCAATGATGGGATTGGCAGAATCGTTGGCGTAATGCTGGCTGGCGTGGCTTTCCAAGTGCTGCGACCAAGCTCGGATAAGCGCAAAAGTCGGCGCATTATCCGCGCCCTGCGCCGTGACTTTATTGACCAGCTAAGCCGCAAACCGCAGCTCAGCCATTTGCAGTTTGAGTCGCTGATCTATCATCGCATCAACCAGTTAAATCAGAGTAAAGATCAGGTTTCGCGGACTTGGCTGCTGCGCTGGGGCGTGGTGCTGCTCAATTGCAGCCATATCGTCTGGCAGCTGCGCGAGTGGGAGATTCGCTCAGATCCGCTCTCTGCGGTGCGCGACGTCTGCATTCACTGCCTGAAAGGCATCATGACCGAACGCGGCGTTAGCCACACGGTGCTGGATTCAAGTTTGGCGGAGCTATCGCGGATCAGCGAATCCTTGGCACATCATCCTGATGAATCAGCGCGGGAACTGGCGGGGATTATTTGGCGGCTCTACTGCTCGCTGTCACAGCTACAGCAGGCGATTTCTATTGAGGAAGTGGCGGCTGAGAACAGTAGCACCCAGCCGATTAGAACTTAACTCAAAGACATTGGTGCTGTAGCAAGGCAGCAAATGAGTTCATCCCGATGAGCTGACACAGGTCAGTGATTCGGGTGAACGAATGAAGCTAACGCCGCTACAGCGCCAAGGACGAAGAGTTATGGGACGTCGTAGCCCAAAGCAGCCTTTCTAATTCGGAACCACTGCTGGCGCGTCATCTCAAGTGACAATGACTTCCACGCCGACTTCACGCGGTCGATTTTGCCAGAACCAATAATTGGCAGCGGCTGAGAAGGCAGGCGCAGCACCCACGCATACACCACCTGCTCAATACTTTCCGCACCAATCTCCTCGGCAACCTGTTGCAGCTCGTCGCGCAGCGGCTGGAACTCAGCATCGCTAAACAGGCGGCCGCCGCCCAGACAGGACCAAGCCATTGGCTTGATGCGCAGCTGTTGGCAAAGGTCTAAAGAGCCGTCAAGAATGGCTGGCTGATGGATTGGGGAGATCTCCAGTTGGTTGGTCACCAGCGCGAACGGCAGGCGAGACTGCAACAGGGTGAACTGCGCCGGAGTGAAGTTAGAGACGCCGAAATGCTTCACTTTGCCGCTTTTGTGCAAGGCGGTGAAGGCTTCAGCGACCTCGTCGGCATCCATCAACGGGTCCGGGCGGTGGATCAGCAACAGGTCGAGACGATCGGTGTGCAGATTGGTCAGCGACTTCTCGGCGCGCTCAATAATGTATTTACTGTCCGTGATGTAGTGGCCGATTTTATTCGCCGGGTCCGCCTTGGTGGCGATACCGCATTTGCTCACCAGCTCCATCTTTTCACGCAGCGCGGGTTTCAGACGCATCGCTTCGCCAAACGCCGCTTCACAGGCGTATCCGCCATAGATATCCGCGTGGTCCGCCGTGGTAATGCCCAGCTCAACGTGCTCTTCAATAAAGCTCAGCAGCTGTTGCGGCGTCATGTTCCACTCCATCAGACGCCAGTACCCGCTAATCATGCGAGAGAATTCCGGGCCCTGTGTGGAGAGTAAGGTACGAGGATCCATGTTATTACCTCTATCGATAGGTTATTGAGTTATTAGTTAAAGGCTGAATGATTTAAGCATACAGAATTGCCAGCGGCCTGTATTGATCTCCGCCATACGAGCAAGTTGAAAGGTGAGCTGGTGCTAAAAACTAAAAAAGAGTGGGCTGTTCTGGCTGGGCGTCGTCGTCGGGTTTCTTGGCCGCGCGCTGCAAACGCAGCAGGCGCTGGTGACACAAGCGCAGCACGTGGCGCTTCTCGGTGTCGGTCATGGTCATCCAGCCAAAACGCTCTTCGCGGCTGCGCAGGCAACCACGGCAGAATCCTCGATTATCTGCCTGACAGATACCGCGGCACGGGCTTGGAATGTCAAAAAACTCTAACTGTTGAGCCACAGTGACTCCCTATCGAGCATTGAACTCTTATTGAAGACGCTTTGCGCCGTTCCCGCAACCCCCTTTTACACTTCACCACGTTGCTCTTATTCGCAGCAACGTGTCAAAATGTGCTCTACTCCACATTTAGGGTTGACCTAGACCGACCGGTCTAATACTCTCAGAGCCATGAACAAGATGACACATCCACATAGCGATACACGCGAACATTTGTTGGCAACCGGCCAGGAACTCAGCTTACGTCTGGGCTTTAACGGCATGGGGCTGACTGAACTGCTGAAAAAGGCCGAAGTGCCTAAAGGCTCGTTCTATCACCACTTCCGCTCAAAAGAGGCGTTTGGTGAGGCAATGATTCAGCGTTATTACGACGGCTATGATGCGCATCTGCTGGCTATGTTCAGTGCGCCGCACGGCAATCAGCGTCAGCACATCCTGAACTATTACGCACAAACCATTACCAACTTCTGTGCTAGTGAAAACTACAACGCCTGTTTGTCGGTGAAGCTGTCGGCAGAGGTTAGCGACCTGTCAGAGCCAATGCGCCACGCCCTTGAACAAGGCACGGTGCGGGTGGTAGGTCGCTTAAAAGATGCGGTAGAAAAAGGCATTGCCGAAGGTTCACTTAAGGTGCCTTTCTCCCCAGCGGCCACAGCGTCAGCCCTCTACTCTATGTGGCTGGGTGCGTCATTACTGGCTAAGATCAAACGTTCTGTCACCCCGCTGGCTACTGCGGTAGAGACGATAGAAACGTTTTTGCAGGACCCGAATAAATCCTGATTGTCGCAAGAGAGTCAGGGTAATGCGTCAAGAGCGCGGTGAGTTGCCGCGCAGTAAACTTAATCAGGTCAAATGTTTGACCTCTTTTTTAAGATATGAATCAGACCGACCAGTCTATTACTGAGGAGTTTTTAGAAAATGACTAAGCTTTTTACCCCGATTGTTGTCGGTAATAAAACTTTACCGAATCGCGTATTCATGGCTCCACTGACTCGTCTGCGTAGCATTGAGCCGGGTGATATCCCTACCCCACTGATGGGTGAGTATTATGGCCAACGCCACACTTCAGGTTTGATTATTACTGAAGCGACTCAGGTTTCTTTCCAAGCCAAAGGCTATGCTGGCGCACCGGGCCTGCACACGCCGGAGCAGACTGCTGCATGGAAAAAAATCGTGTCTGGCGTTCACGCGAAAGGCGGCCATATCGCCGTTCAGCTGTGGCACACCGGCCGTATTTCTCACAACGACGTGCAGCCAGAGAACCAGACGCCGGTATCGGCTTCTGCTATCAATGCTAACACCCGTACTAGCCTGCGTGATGAACAGGGTAACGCCATCCGCGTGGATACCCCGACGCCACGTGCGCTGGAACTGAGCGAAATCCCGGGCATCATCAATGATTTCCGCCACGCGGCAGCTTGCTCTCGTGAAGCAGATTTCGACTATATCGAACTGCACGCCGCGCACGGCTACCTGTTGCACCAGTTCATGGCTCCGGCTTCTAACAACCGTACCGACCAGTACGGCGGCAGCATCGAAAACCGTACCCGCCTGACGCTGGAAGTGGTTGATGCCGCCATCGAAGAGATTGGCGCAGAGCGCGTGGGTATTCGTATCTCCCCACTCGGCCCGTTCAACGGTCTGGACAATGGCGAAGATCAAGAGCAAGCCGCGCTGTACCTGCTCGACGAGCTGAACAAACGCAACTTGGCTTACCTGCACATTTCTGAACCAGACTGGGCAGGCGGCAAGCCTTACTCTGATGAGTTCCGTGCAGCGATCCGCGCCCACTATAAAGGCGTGATTGTCGGTGCTGGTGCTTACACCGCAGAGAAAGGCGAAGACCTGATTGAGAAAGGTTTCATTGACGCCGTGGCGTTTGGCCGCAGCTACATTGCTAACCCAGACTTGGTTGAGCGCCTGAGAAGCCATGCACCACTGAACGAACCACAGCCAGAAACTTTCTACGGCGGCGGCGCTCAGGGTTACACCGACTACCCGACTTTATAAAAACGGCGAGTCCGTATAAAACGAAGAGTAACTAACTGGTTGGTTTAAAAGCCATTAGTGCAAAAAATCAACCATTGCGGCAGCCGCCCCTCCGGCTGCCGCTTTTTTTGCCTGAATCCCCATAATCAGTTAGTCTGTTATCTATTACCTACCCCCTGCATTCAGAGGACATTATGCGCTTACTTCATACCATGCTTCGTGTTGGCGACCTGCAACGCTCCATCAATTTCTACACCGATGTTTTGGGCATGCGCCTGCTGCGTACCAGCGAAAATACTGAATACAAATACTCCCTGGCCTTCGTCGGTTACACCGATGAGAGCGAAGGTGCGGTTATCGAACTGACCTACAACTGGGGTGTGGAAAGCTATGATCTGGGCTCGGCCTATGGTCACATCGCCCTTGGCGTAGACAACGTTGCCCAGACTTGCGAAGACATCCGCAAAGCCGGTGGTAACGTGACTCGCGAAGCTGGCCCGGTGAAAGGCGGTTCTACCATCATCGCTTTCGTCGAAGATCCAGACGGTTATAAAATCGAGCTGATCGAATCCAAACACGCGGGTCAGGGTCTGGGTCACTAATCCCGCTTTCCGCTAACAAGGGCGCATAAGCGCCCTTTTTTGTTGCCCTTTTTTCCTCCCCTCCTGCAACTGACAGAAAAATTTGTCATAATGCCGGCTGAATTCGATGAAGATAAGAAGCTAATGGCCGAGAATAGTGACATTAACGCCCTGAGAGGCCGATTTCGTGGTTTTTATCCCGTAGTTATCGATGTTGAAACCGCAGGATTTAATGCCCAAACCGATGCGCTGCTAGAAATTGCCGCCATTACTTTAAAGATGGATGAAGAGGGTTGGCTGGAGAGCGACGAAACGTTGCACTTCCACGTCGAGCCTTTCGAAGGATCCATTCTGGTGCCAGAGGCGCTGGCCTTTAACGGCATCGACCCGACCAATCCCCTGCGCGGCGCGGTGAGCGAGTACGATGCGCTGCACGCGATTTTCAAAGCCATTCGCAAAGGCATGAAAGAGCAGAACTGCAACCGGGCGATCATCGTGGCGCACAATGCCAACTTCGATCACAGCTTCCTGATGGCCGCCGCAGAGCGCGCCGGGCTGAAACGCAACCCTTTCCACCCTTTTGCCACTTTCGATACCGCCGCACTCAGCGGATTGGTGCTCGGGCAGACGGTGTTAGCGAAGGCCTGTATCAGCGCCGGGATGGTGTTCGACAGCAGTCAGGCGCACTCTGCGCTGTATGACACCGAGCAGACCGCCAAACTGTTCTGTGAGTTGGTAAACCGTTGGAAACGCCTTGGCGGCTGGCCATTGCCGGTGGGCGATGAGACTGAAGCCTCTTGCGAGACGGACAGCGAAGCAGAATAACTGGCCTCAGTCAGAACTAATCGGAACAAATAGATAAAAAAAGAGCGGCTCAGATGGCCGCTCTTTTTATTTTCTCTGCTGTTACAGCGGGAGCCTGAAATTACTCAGGTTGCTGCTCTTCAGAAGATTTGTATTTCTCAGCAGTTTCTTTGATCAGCTGCTGCAGCTCACCGCGCTGATACATTTCAATTACGATGTCACAACCACCGACCAGCTCACCATCAACCCACAGCTGCGGGAAGGTTGGCCAGTTAGCAAATTTTGGCATTTCAGCGCGGATATCTGGGTTTTGCAGGATATCAACGTAAGCGAAACGCTCACCACAGGCAGAAAGAGCCTGAACAGCCTGAGCCGAGAAACCGCAGCTTGGCAGCTTAGGTGAACCTTTCATGTACAGAAGGATTGGGTTTTCGGAAACCTGCTTCTGGATTTTTTCAATAGTTGGTGTGGTCATTTCTTGCTTCCTCAAGCCAAAGCTGGCTGTCACGGTCATTACTCATTATGCGCAGGCTGCTTATGGGAACCCGCAGCCTTTGTCGCTTGTCTTCTATTGTAACGATGGCTGGCATGGGATAAAAACGCCATTTTTTGCAGGGTTTTTCTCCTCTGCGCCATGCATTATTTAACTGCCTGTGCCATTTTTATTAAAATGCCTAACAGGTCTCAAAAATAAACTGGCATTCAGAATAACATTTTTGCCGAACAAATTTAACTGCCGAATTAGTCATGCGCACGGCATAGAGCATTATTTCAACCCACTGAAATATGGTGCTTTTAAAACCGTTTAATGACTATTTTCTCAGCATTTAAAAAGCTATTAACTTTTTCTCACAATATGATCTAGAATCGAGGCATTTCGTGCTGTTTTGTCCGGTTCATTTGGGCAATACTCTGACATCTCTGATGTTTAACTTTGGGCCAATATTGGTAACGACGCCATGCGTTTATTGATTACGCTTTCCGTACTGCTATTTACCCAGCTATTTCTCAATTTGGCGCATGCAGCGCCAAATGCTAACGTTTCCGCCGATCAGAAGAAAAGCCACGTGAGTCAGGCTAAACCCGATGAGCGCCGAAAGCGAAAAGCCGTGGCCAAGACCAGTAAAAAGTCTAAGGCAGAGCCGGTAAAAGAAGAGAAAACCAAAAGTACCAAGACCAAAGAAACGAAAAAGGCCGCACCGGCCAAGCTTGCTCACCACTCGCGAGCTGAAAAGAAAACCGCCAAAGTCGCGCTACACAAAACCGAAACAAAAAAAGAAAGTCGAACAAAACTGGCGAAGAACGAAACGAAAAAGAACGGCAAAAAAGCTTACGGGCGTCACCGAGGTGACAAAGACGTTCTGGCAAAAAACAGTAAACCTATAACATTAAGCGCCGCGCACAAGAAACGTTACCAACACGCGCAGCAGACAGCGATGACCAAGTTGATGCATCAGGTTGGCAAACCTTATCGCTGGGGTGGTACCTCACCGAATACCGGGTTTGATTGCAGTGGTTTAGTGTATTACGCCTATAAAGATTTGATTCGCATTAAAATGCCACGCACCGCGAACGAAATGTACCACCTTCGCGACGCAGCGCCGGTTAAGCGCGGTGAACTGGAGAGCGGCGATTTAGTCTTCTTCCGCATCAGCAAGCGCGGCGCAGCAGACCACGTGGGCGTCTATCTCGGCAACGGCAAGTTTATTCAGTCACCGCGAACCGGTGAAGATATTAAAATCACCTCACTGGGTGATGATTACTGGCAAGATCACTATGTTGGCGCGCGTCGCGTTATGACGCCTAAAACGATTCGTTAAGTCAGCTCCACCGCTAATCAGTCACTGAATAGCATTTAACGAAACGCTTATGAAGTTGTTGAGTTACCAAGACGGCATAAAGTTGGAAAACAAAAAGGGCGACCTCAGTGATGGGGTCGCCCTTTTCTCTATCTATCAATTTATTTATCTATAACGACGTCTAGATCTATTACCGAACACGATTTAACGCGCCTAACCCCTGATCGCAAACAGAGGATTAGTGCATTACCGCCGTAAAGCTAAAAGCCAAAATCATAGCTAATGCGCCGACTGTCGTGATCAATGCGAATTTCAGATTGCTGTCCATTAAAACTCCTTCTGGATCAAATGCGGCCACGTTGTAAGCCATACAGTTTGTGTGCCAAAGCAGTTTCTCACAGTTCCAGGCTAAAATCCCGTGATCATTCCCTGCCTTAACAAGACTTTTTACTTTCCCTTTTCCACAATATAAGAGAAAATTCGCGGTTACCACGCTGCGTGCCGGTCGATTCATCCCGATGTTCTTTCAGACAGTTGTCCTTTTCTGAAAAACCCACCAACGATTTCACTGCGCTTTTATTATTCAGCAGTCAAATCCACGCAGGCAAACGATTAACATAATGCTAACGTGCCAGAGCACGTCGGTACAGGAGTCATTCTTTTCATGGCAACGATAAAAGATGTCGCAAAGCGGGCTGGCGTTTCCACCACTACCGTGTCGCACGTCATCAATAAAACACGTTTCGTCGCCGAAGAAACTAAAGCCGCCGTGCAGACTGCCATTAAAGAGCTGCACTACTCGCCTAGCGCCGTGGCCCGCAGCCTCAAGGTTAATAACACCAAGTCTATCGGCCTGTTGGCAACGTCCAGTGAAGCGCCTTACTTCGCCGAAGTGATTGAAGCCGTAGAAAACAGCTGCTTCGCCAAAGGCTATACGCTGATTTTATGTAACTCACACAATAACCTCGACAAGCAACAAGCCTATCTGGCGATGCTGGCGCAAAAGCGCGTCGACGGCTTATTGGTGATGTGCGCCGAATACCCGGACGCCCTGCTGGACATGCTCGAAGAGTATCGCTCAATCCCAATGGTGGTGATGGACTGGGGCGAAGCGCGTAAGAATTTCACCGACAGCATTATTGATAACGCCTTTGAAGGCGGCTACATGGCCGGGCGCTACCTGATTGAACGCGGTCACCGCGATATCGGCGTGATCCCTGGGCAGTTGGCGCGTAACACCGGCGGCGGCCGCTTCCAAGGCTTCGTCAAAGCCTTAACCGAAGCCAATATTCCGCTGCGCGAAGAGTGGGTGGTTCAAGGGGATTTCGAGCCGGAATCTGGCTATCAGGCGATGCACAAGATTCTGATGCAGAAGCAACGCCCGACCGCGGTGTTCTGCGGCGGCGACGTGATGGCCATGGGAGCAATCTGCGCCGCTGACGAAATGGGCCTGCGCGTGCCGCAAGACATCTCGGTGATTGGCTATGATAACGTGCGTAACGCGCGCTACTTCTCCCCTGCCCTGACCACCATCCACCAGCCGAAAGAGCGTCTGGGCGAGATGGCCTTCACCATGCTGCTCGACCGTATTGTCAGCAAGCGCGAAGAGTCACAGACCATTGAGGTTCACCCGAAACTGGTTGAACGCCGCTCAGTAGCCGACGGCCCGTATCGCGACTATCGTCGTTAATAGCGCGCCGCGAATAAGATAGTCAACCGACCAACGCCTGCTCTCACGCAGGCGTTTTTAATTGCGCAGCCACTCCTGATTCATGGTTTCGCTGTCTCCAAGGTAGTCCAGCAGCCACGCCAGCGCGGGCGATTGGTTGCTTTGGTCCCACGTCAGGCAGCAGGCGCTTTCCGGGAAATCCGTAGCCAGCTGCAAAACGCGAAGCTTATCCTGCTCGAGCCATTGATCCACCATATGCACCGGCATCATGCCAACGCACAACCCGGCACACAGACACTCAATGGCGCAGGTCCAGTCCGGCACCACGAGGCGACGCTGGTTATCTAAAGTCCAGGTGTCGCGCTTGGGCAAGTTGCGCGAGGTGTCTTCCAGACATAGCGCGGGGTATTCTCGCAGTTGGTCGTCAATCAGCGGCGCGGGCAATGCCGCCAGCGGATGGCTCGGGCTGACCACGCAGTGCCAGTCCATAAAGCCCATGTCGCGAAAGCTGAAACGCCCGCCGGTCGGCACCGCGCGAGTGGCGCCGATGGCGACGTCGGCACGGCCATCAACCAGCGCGTCCCACACGCCGTTAAACACTTCGGAATGAATAATCAGCTCAGTATCGGGAAAGGTGCGATAGAAGTCGGTCACCAGCCGCCGCGCCCTTTCTGGCTTGACGATACGGTCAACCGCCACGTTGAGCTGGCCGCGCCAGCCGTTTGCCACCTGCTGGCACTGGCGGCGGGTCGCCATCATTTTTTTGATAAGCAACCGCGCATCATCGACGAAAACCTGCCCGGCGGGGGTTAATTCCACATCACGGTGACGGCGCTCAAACAGCGGCACGGCCAGCCACTGCTCGAGTTGGCGGACGGTATAACTCACCGCCGAGGGCACGCGGTGCAGTTCTGCAGCCGCCGCGCTAAAACTGCCGGTGCGCGCCACGGCGTCCACCACTTCTAACGAGTATTCTGACCACATTTCATTCGCCCTCGGCTTGCTTTCAATTTTTTTGATACATCACTGCAAATATTAGCGTTTCACAAGGGCTTTACCAAACACTTAAACTTCTAGGCGTTTTCCTGCAATTTTTGCCATCGCGTAACCTCATTGATACATCGCATTTAAGAAGAGAAAAATGAAACCCTCCTTTGGATTTATGCTCTACCTCGCCGGGCTGAGTATGCTGGGCTTTTTAGCCACCGATATGTACCTGCCTGCATTCAGCGCAATGCAAACCTCTTTAGTCACCACGCCGGGCCTGATCAGCGCCAGCCTGAGTATCTTCTTGGGCGGCTTTGCTATTGGGCAACTGGTCTGGGGGCCGCTCTCCGACCGTCTGGGTCGCCGACCTGTGTTGATTGCCGGGCTGACGCTGTTCGCGCTGGGCTGCCTCGGCATGCTGTGGGTGGAAAACATTTATCTGCTGCTCGCCCTGCGCTTCCTGCAAGCCATCGGCGTGTGTGCCGCGGCAGTGAGCTGGCAGGCGCTGGTGGTTGACCGCTACTCGTCTGACGTGGCGAAACGCACCTTTGCGACTATCATGCCGCTGGTCGCGCTCTCTCCGGCGCTGGCCCCGCTGCTGGGCGCATGGGTACTCAACCATTTCGACTGGCAGGCTATTTTTGCCTTGCTGTTGGCGGTTGGCGTGCTGCTGCTGGCCTTCTCTTTTGGCATTAAAGAAGCCAAAAAAGCCAGTGATGAGAAAAAAGCGGACAACATCAGCTTCTTCCGCCTGATGGCTTCGCCAGCGTTTAGCGGCAACGTGATGATTTACGCCGCCTGCTCGGCAGGTTTCTTTGCCTGGCTGACGGGTTCGCCATTTATTTTAAGTGATATGGGCTATACGCCGGGAGTGATTGGTCTGAGCTATGTTCCGCAGACGATTGCGTTCTTGGTGGGGGGATTTGGTTGTCGTTTGCTGATCGCCAAAATTGACGGAAACCGCATTCTGCCTTGCCTGCTAGCGGGTTATACCCTGAGCGTCGTGGCACTTTATCTGGTGGCCACCCTGACTCACGCCACGCTCATTACCCTGCTGATCCCCTTCTGTTTGATGGCTTTGGTGAATGGTGCGTGCTATCCAATTGTTGTAGCAAATGCATTAATGTCATTTCCTGCTAATACAGGCAAGGCTGCTGCACTGCAAAATACACTACAATTAGGTTTGTGTTTTGTTGCCAGCCTATTGGTTTCCACTTTTATTGCCCTGCCACTTCTGGCTACGGTGACGGTGATGCTTGGTACCGTCGTCTTGGTTGGATTGGGATTTTTTATGGCCAAAAAAGGGGAACATCAGGCGGCTGCGTCGGCGGTGACTGGCGGAGGTGAATTATCACGAAACGATGCTTAACATGCTAACGGATCGTCATAATTACCCACTGTAACAATCACTTAAAGTATATGCTCGCCCCGCACGATTTATTATTGAGAATGCGGAAAGGCGGGCTTATACTCAATCGAACCTAAAAAAATAACATTTTTCCAAAACTTTTATCACAACTTGTTGTCGATGCGGGGAGTGCATCACACTTTATAAAATGGATTTTTCACCCATAATCTTAGTGGCAGTGGGTGTTCTTCTAATAATTTCCTCTGTTCATAGTCGCATATCAGACAAGGCGGATTAACCGTCTGTTCTCATAATGACCTGCGTAAATTGCCTAATGTTTTCATGGCAGGTTAATAAGTCAGAAGAGAAAGTGATGGAGAAGCTATGAGTTCATCGTGTGTAGAAGACCTGAGTATTCAAGATAATCAATGGTATCGAATCGCCAATGAAATGCTCGGGATGGCCGATATCCAGATTAACGGTACTCGACCTTTTGATATCAAAGTAAAAAATCCTGATTTCTTTAAGCGTGTTTTGCAGGAAGGTTCTTTGGGTCTGGGCGAAAGTTATATGGACGGTTGGTGGGAATGCGAACGTCTCGATATGTTCTTCCAGCGGGTCATTAACGCCGGTCTTGAGAGTAAACTTCCGCGCCATTTTAAAGATACACTCCGCATTGCAGCCGCACGGCTAACCAACCTTCAATCCAGAAAACGCGCCTGGATTGTGGGTAAAGAGCATTATGACTTGGGCAACGACTTGTTCAGCCTAATGCTAGACCCTTATATGCAATATTCCTGCGCATACTGGAAAGAGGCAACGACTCTCGAACAGGCTCAGGAAGCAAAATTAAAAATGATTTGCGATAAGCTGCAATTGAAGCCGGGCATGCGCTTGCTCGACATCGGCTGTGGCTGGGGTGGGCTTTCTGAATTCGCAGCGAAAAATTACGGCGTTAGCGTCGTTGGGGTAACTATTTCGGCTGAGCAACAAAAAATGGCTCAAGAGCGCTGCAAAGGGCTCGACGTCACTATTTTGCTGCAAGACTACCGTGACCTGAACGATCAGTTTGATCGTATTGTGTCCGTGGGCATGTTCGAACACGTGGGTCCGAAGAATTATCAGACTTACTTCAACGTGGCGAAACGCAATATTAAGCCTGACGGTTTATTCCTTCTGCATACGATTGGTTCGAATAAAACCGACCTGAACGTTGATCCGTGGATCGATAAGTACATTTTCCCTAATGGCTGCTTGCCTTCCGTTCAGCAAATCGCGCAAACCAGCGAATCACTGTTTGTGATGGAAGATTGGCACAACATCGGGGCGGATTACGACCGGACGCTGATGGCTTGGTATGAACGTTTCCAGCAGGCGTGGCCTTCTCTGGCAGAACGCTACGGCGATCGCTTCTACAGAATGTTTACCTACTATCTCAACGCCTGTGCCGGGGCATTCCGCGCCCGTGACATTCAGTTGTGGCAGGTGGTATTCAGCGCGCAAGGCGTCGAAGGCGGTATTCGCGTTCCACGCTAAGTGACAGACGAAAAAAAGCCGGACAGTGATGAGCTGCCCGGCTTTTTTATTGCGCTAATTTTATATTTGGCGAATTACTGGTCTTGCTGCTCGGCCAGCGCCTGCGCGGTAGCCATGGCGGCTTCGCGGCTTGCTAACACGCGCTCGACGGTGTCAACAATCGCTTGGGTCTGCGGGTCGATTTCAATATTGATTTTATCGCCCAGACGTTTCGCGCCTAAAGTGGTTCTTTGCAGCGTTTCAGGAATTAAATGCACGCAGAAACGGGTTTTGGTTACTTCGCCGACGGTCAGGCTAATTCCATCAATGCCGATGAAACCTTTATGCAGCACATATTTCATTAAATCTTCGTGCGGCATGCGGAACCAGATTTGACGGTTATTTTCTGAGGTCAAAATTTTCGCCACTTCCGCCGTACAAATAATATGCCCGGACATTAAATGGCCGCCGATTTCATCATCGAAGCGCGCCGCGCGTTCCAAATTCACTTCAGAGCCGGGCTGTAAATCGCCAAGGTTAGTCAGACGAAGCGTCTCTTTAACCAAGTCAAAACTGACCAGATCGCCATTCACTTCGGTCACTGTCAGGCAGCAGCCGTTGTGCGCGACGGATGCGCCCAGCTCTAAGTTGTCCAGCATGTGGGCTGGCATTTTCACTGCGTGGGTGCGGAAATTAGGTTTTTCATCGATGGACACCAGTGTTCCTGTGCCCTGAACAATACCGGTAAACATAGGTCATGCCTCATTAAATGCTTGCTCTCTTATCCGTCAGTTTGCCGCAGAATTGAGGGAAAGCCAAATCAATGAACCTAAAATATCAACCCGATTTAAAAGCGCATTATTTAACTCGACATTCACAGCTTTATTGCTTAAAAAATCTTAAGATGTACAATCTTCGGGCTATTTCCCGCTATTTTAGCGTCATGTTTTTCATGACGTTTTCTAAATTTAATCACTGTCCAACGTGGTTGGAGTTTCGGTAATACAGCACGTAAAGCGCCTTTGGGCTTGTTCCTTAATGAATATTCATAAGGAATATTCCCCTCTCCGGCGTACGGCTCTCGACGCGATAACTTCAGGAACGAAGGATTAACTGTATAAAGGTGTATACGTGCAGAAGTACCTTACAGAAGCGCGTGTCTTATTAGCGCTCGCTGTTCCCGTCATCTTTGCTCAAATTGCGCAGACCGCAATGGGCGTAGTGGACACCATCATGGCTGGCTCGGTCAGCGCAACGGACATGGCTGCAGTGGCCGTCGGTACCTCGATTTGGCTGCCGGCAATTCTATTGGGTCATGGCTTAGTGCTGGCACTTAGCCCGACCGTGGCCCATCTCAACGGGGCCGGGCGACGTGATAAAATCGCCCATCAGGTGCAGCAAGGTTTCTGGCTGGCGGCAGGCGTGTCGGTGCTGATCATGGCCGTCATCTATAACTGCGAGCACATCATCGGCCTGATGCATAACGTCGATGAAGAGCTGAAAGAGAAAGCCATTGGCTACCTGCATGCCATCATGTGGGGCGCGCCGGGCTACCTGTTCTTCCAAGTGCTGCGCGTGCAGTGTGAAGGTTTGTCGAAAACCAAGCCGGGGATGATTTTTGGTTTTGTTGGGCTGATGGTTAACATTCCGCTCAACTATATCTTCATCTATGGTCACTTTGGCGCACCGGCGCTGGGCGGCGTAGGCTGCGGCGTGGCGACAGGCACGGTCTATTGGGTGATGTTCCTGATGATGCGTTACTACGTGAAGCATGCTTACTTCATGAAGGATATCGTTGCGCCGAGCCGTTTTGCCAAGCCAGATTGGGCCACCCTCAAGCGTTTAACCTCGCTGGGCCTGCCGATTGGCCTAGCGCTGTTCTTCGAAGTGACGCTGTTCGCTATCGTCGCCCTGCTGGTTTCTCCGCTGGGCATTGTTGCGGTGGCCAGTCACCAGATAGCCCTGAGCCTCGGCTCGCTGATGTTCGTCATCCCACTCTCTTTGGGCATGGCGACCACCATCCGCGTGGGTTCGCGCTTGGGTGAGTCATCGGTGGAAGGAGCGCGAGTCGCAGCCCGCACCAGTATTTTCACCGGGGTGGTGATTGCCTGCTTCACGGCGTCCCTCTCGGTGATTTTCCGCGAGCAGATCGCCGCGTTGTATAACGACAGCCCGGAGGTAGTAGCCTTGGCCTCTAGCCTGATGCTGCTGGCGGCGGTTTACCAGATTTCCGACGCCATTCAGGTGATCGGCACTGGCGTACTGCGCGGCTATAAAGACACGCGTTCTATCTTCTACATCACCTTTGTCGCTTACTGGGTGTTGGGGCTGCCGATTGGCTACACGCTGGGCTTGACCGACTGGGTCGTGCCGCGAATGGGGCCTAGCGGCTTCTGGTGGGGCTTTATTATCGGCCTGACCTTCGCGGCGGTGATGGTGTCGCTGCGTATTCGCTGGATCCAAAACCAATCTTCATTCGTGATTTTGGATAAAGCGCGCCGATAAGCTGCTTTAACGCACAACTCAACCGCCGGACTCCTGTTTCCTGCGGTTGAGTTGCCAGCATTAATGTTTAAAAAATCAACGCAATGAACATTAGCGCACCACTCAGTCACAATATCGTCGTAAAATGTTTTTTTCCCTTGCCAGTCATCGGGTAGGTCGCTAATATTCGTCCCCGCTGCCGCACTGGCAGACAGAAAACGATGCGTCCGTAGCTCAGTTGGTTAGAGCACCACCTTGACATGGTGGGGGTCGGTGGTTCGAGTCCACTCGGACGCACCAAATTCTGCGTAGTACCTGCTTCATCAGATGTGCGTCCGTAGCTCAGTTGGTTAGAGCACCACCTTGACATGGTGGGGGTCGGTGGTTCGAGTCCACTCGGACGCACCAGATGAACACTCCTTCGCTTTCCAATCTTGCAGTCATTTCTCCTTCGAATTCAAAACCCAATATTTTTCAATTTTAGTTTTAGATCCTATAACCCAAGCTCCTCGCTACGCTTTATCCTGCTCTAAATAGTCCCTATAGTGATTTCTCCCCTGCCCGTTTCGGCGATTTGCGCAACGAACGCCTCTCAGATGCCAGAAGCTTGCGCAGCGTCATGTTTTTTATTTTGTTTCCCGCCGCTTAGCCCCTATAATACGCACCGTCTCTCCGATTGAATGGTTTCAGCCCCTTGATCTGTCGATATCGTACTTATAAAAGCAGCACCTTACCCAAGACGATGAATAATCGTACAGAAAGCCATGCCTTGGCTGAACTTTACACACCATTTCTTCTCCAGTCGCCTACGCTTAATATTGTTTTGAATCAACCAGGCACCACCCAAATTCCTCGTGGGCAGCAGCGCTGCCGGGCGAACATATTCCCAATCCATCACAACTTGTAGATAAAATCGTCATGAAAAAGACCAAAATTGTTTGTACCATCGGCCCGAAAACCGAATCCGAAGAAATGCTGACCAAACTGCTTGATGCAGGCATGAACGTTATGCGTTTGAACTTCTCTCACGGTGATTACGAAGAACACGGTCAGCGCATCAAGAACATCCGCAACGTTATGGCTAAAACTGGCCACAAAGCGGGCATCCTGCTGGACACCAAAGGTCCAGAAATCCGCACCATGAAGCTGGAAGGTGGTAAAGACGCCGCGCTGGTTGCTGGTCAGACTTACACCTTTACTACTGACCAATCCGTGATTGGTAACAGCGAGCGCGTTGCTGTGACTTACGCAGGCTTCGCAGCTGACCTGAAAATCGGCAACACCATTCTGGTTGATGACGGCCTGATCGGCATGGAAGTGACCAACGTCACCGAAACCGAAGTGACCTGTAAAGTGCTGAACAACGGCGACCTGGGCGAAAACAAAGGCGTTAACCTGCCGGGCGTTTCTATCGCGCTGCCAGCTCTGGCTGAAAAAGACAAACGTGACCTGATCTTCGGTTGCGAGCAAAACGTTGATTTCGTTGCGGCTTCTTTCATCCGTAAACGTTCTGACGTGCTGGAAATTCGCGAACACCTGAAAGCACACGGTGGCGAGCACATCCAGATCATCTCTAAAATCGAAAACCAAGAAGGCCTGAACAACTTCGACGAAATCCTCGAAGCTTCTGACGGCATCATGGTTGCTCGTGGCGATCTAGGCGTTGAGATCCCAGTTGAAGAAGTTATCTTCGCGCAGAAGATGATGATCGAGAAATGTAACCGCGCGCGTAAAGTCGTTATCACTGCGACCCAGATGCTCGATTCCATGATCAAAAACCCACGCCCTACTCGTGCAGAAGCTGGCGACGTGGCTAACGCCATCATCGACGGTACTGACGCAGTTATGCTGTCTGGCGAAAGTGCGAAAGGTAAATATCCGCTGGAAGCCGTGACTATCATGGCAACCATCTGTGATCGTACCGACCGCGTGATGCACAGCCGTATCGACGGTCAGAACGAAAACCGCAAACTGCGCATCACCGAAGCCGTTTGCCGTGGTGCTGTTGAAACCGCAGAAAAGCTGGACGCGCCTCTGATTGTTGTCGCAACCAGCGGCGGTAAATCAGCTAAAGCCGTGCGTAAATACTTCCCACACGCCACTATTCTTGCACTGACCACTAACGAAGTGACCGCACGTCAGCTGATCCTGACTAAAGGCGTGATCACTCAGCTGGTCAAAGAAATCGCTTCTACTGACGACTTCTACCGTATCGGTAAAGAAGCGGCGCTGGAAAGCGGTCTGGCTCAGAAAGGTGATGTTGTGGTGATGGTTTCTGGCGCACTGGTTCAGAGCGGCACAACCAATACTGCATCGGTACACGTTGTTTAATTAGAAAAGTGACATCGCTTTGTGCCAAAACGCCGCGTAATGCGGCGTTTTTTATTGGCTGCAATGTAAATAATTAGACAAGACAGTAAAAACAGCTAACAAATAAATGGGACAAGTCTCATGGAATCCGGCTGTTTTCGCTGCATTTTTTAACTTTTTCGCAAAAAAAGATGCTTCTTTGAGCGAACGATCAAAATAAAGCGATTGCGAGCAAAAATTTATTCTCATTAGAAAAAGGTTTGTGTAATACTTGTAACGCTACATGGAGATTAACTTAATCTAGAGGGTTTTATAATGAATCGCACTAAACTGGTACTGGGCGCTGTAATCCTGGCTTCTACTATGCTGGCTGGTTGTTCAAGCAATGCTAAAATCGACCAACTGTCTTCAGACGTTTCTACTCTGAACTCTAAAGTTGACCAACTGAGCAACGACGTGAACGCAATCCGTTCTGACGTTCAAGCAGCTAAAGACGATGCAGCTCGCGCTAACCAACGTCTGGACAACCAAGCTCACGCTTACAAGAAGTAATATTACTTCAATAGTTAAATGGCGCACTCAGTGCGCCATTTTTTTTGCCTGTCATTCAGCATCTCATCACTCCCCTCTTCCCCTTCTGACATTCCCTGTCTACATACCCTTAAAACTCGCTACAGCACCTTCTATCAAACGCACATAAAAAAAGGAGCTGGTATCAGCTCCTTTATATGCAATGCCTCTACGGGCCGTACAGCGCGATTATTGGTTATCGGCGGTTTGGTAAGACTGTGCCTGAGTGATAGCAGCACTTTGCGGCTGAGGCACTTGGGATGCTGGCGCATCTTGCGCTGAGTCAGCATCAGTACCGTGACTCACAATCACCGGCATGCCCGAGCGGCGCTCGATAGCCTGCTTCACCACGTCTTCATTGGTCTCTTTGTTCTTGATGAACTTCTTCTCAGCGGCGGTCAGCACAATCGGCTTGGTCTGCGGATCGTCCTTGTCGGTGTGAGACAGCGGCTGGTGTACTTCAATGTAGCGCTTGCCGTCCGGCTCAACCGCCACTTTGATTGGCTGGTTGATTATCTGCACGCGCGTGCCCTTCGGCACCATGTTGAACAGCGCTTCGATATCATCCGGGCGCAGGCGAATACAGCCCGAGCTGACGCGCATGCCGATACCAAAGTTGGCATTGGTACCGTGGATCAGATACTGCCCGGTGCCTGCGGACAGGCGCATGGCGAACAGCCCCATCGGGTTATCCGGCCCGGCCGGTACCATACCCGGCAGCTTAATGCCGTCTTTCAGATAGGCTTTGCGGATATTGGCGGTTGGCGTCCAAGTGGGATTAGGGATTTTCTGGCTAACCGAGGTGACCATTTCCGGGGTATTACGCCCTAACTGGCCGATACCTATTGGCAACACGATCACCTTGTCCTCCCCTTTCGGGTAGTAATAGAGGCGCAGCTCGGCAAGGTTTACCACAATGCCTTCGCGCTTGGTGTCGGGGAGCAGCATCTGCGATGGAATGGTCAGCACGGTGCCCGGCTTCGGCAGATAAGGGTCAGTGCCCGGGTTGGCTTCCAGCATCCCAATCAAACCAATCTGATATTTGGCGGCTGCCGCCTCGAGTGGTTTGCCATCGTTTGGCACAATGTAGGTGGTGTTCTCACCGATAAGGCGGCTGTTATCCGGCGGCAGTGGATATTCTGCGGCGTTGGCCGCACCGGTTCCGGCGGTTAAATAGCCCGCGAATAACATCCCCATCAGGGGTAATACACGTTTCATACTCATTCCTACTGATGATTATCGTAAGGGTTGAAACCCGATGCCAAGGCAGATGCACAGGCATCAACTTCCTGTTGAGTTTTAATAGTAGCAACGCTAAAAGCAAAGGCAATTAAAACGCTTAAAATCAAAGCGTTACAAAAGCTCGGCGGAATGAGAATTAAGGCGAGAGAAGCGTTTTAAGCAGCTGAATTATCAGAATTAAATGGCACGGTGGGATGAGACAGGGGAAGAAATAACGTTGCTCATTAGCAGAACATTCCTAACGAGCAACGTGTCGTGATTAGCTCAATTGCTGGGCATTAGCACGAATAGCGCGGATCATCGCTTCCAGCCCTTGCGAGCGTGAAGGCGTAAGATGCTGGCTCAACTCAAGGGCGGTGAAGAACGGACGCACGTCCAACTCCACCACTTCCTGCGCGGTCAGACCTTGATAAAGGCTGAAGACAATCGCCAACAGGCCTTTAACGATAGCGGCATCGCTGTCACCCGCAAAACTCAGCTCACCCGCCTCGTTAGTCTGCATCACAATCCAGACTTGGCTTTGACAGCCGGAGATCAGGTTTTTATCTTGGCGATGTTCATCGGCAAGCGCGGGTAACTGGCCACCCAGTTCAATCACGTACAGGTATTTCTCTTCCCAGTTCGGGCACCGGGAAAAGTTTTTCACTAATTTGTCTTTATCTGGCAAAGCCATAAAAATAGATCCTGATAATAGACTGCGGGTTAACCCAGCAGACGATGAATGCGTTGCAGCCCTGCGACCAAGCGATCGACTTCTTCGCGAGTATTGTACATGGCGAGCGACGCCCGGCACATGGCCGGCACACCGTAAAATGACATCAATGGCATGGCGCAGTGGTGACCGGTACGGATAGCGATACCATATTGGTCAAGGAAGCTGCCGACATCATAGGCGTGGTGCTTGCCTAAGTTGAAAGCAATCACGCCAGAGCGAATTGCCGGGCCATAGATGACAATATCAGGGATCTGAGCCATAGCTTCGAGTGCGTAACTCATCAGCGACTGCTCGTAATCATGGATCTCGGCAATGCCAAGGTCAGTGACGTAGCTCATCGCCGCGCCCAACCCCATGATGCCAGCCGTGTTTGGCGTACCCGCCTCAAAGCGCCAAGGCGCTGCAGCAAAGGTGGTGCCTTCGGTCAGGCTGACGTGTTTGATCATCGAGCCGCCGCCTTCCCAAGGTGGCATTTGATCCAGCAAGGCTTTCTTGCCATACAAAATACCGATGCCGGAAGGCCCGTAGAGCTTGTGACCCGACCAGACATAGAAGTCGCAATCCAGCGCCTGCACGTCCACGGTGTGGTGCATCACGGCCTGCGCGCCATCAACCAATACCGTCAACCCGGCGGCTTTAGCCTGAGGAATGATGGTTTCGATTGGGTTCACCGTGCCGAGCACGTTGGACACGTGGGCCAGCGCCAGCAGCTTGGTGCGCGGGGTGATCAAGGTTTCCAGTTCAGACAGGTCTAGCTCGCCGTTTGGCGTTAAGTGCCAGACGTCGATATGCAGGTCACGCTCTTTCGCCAGCATCTGCCATGGAACGATGTTCGCATGGTGCTCCATCTCAGTGATGATGATGCGATCGCCAGCGTGCAGCAACGCGCGGCCAAAGGTGTTAGCAACCAGATTAATGGCTTCGGTCGAACCTTTGACGAACACAATCTCTTCGGCAGAAACCGCATTGATGAACTCTGCCGCTTGCTGGCGGACATTTTCCATCTGCTCGGTGGCTTCAGCGCTTAAGGTATGAATGCCGCGGTGAACCGCGGCATAGCCATGCTGGTAGAATTCAAGCTCGCGCTCAATAACCTGACGGGGTTTCTGCGCGCTGGCCGCGCTATCAAGGTAGGCCAGCGGCTGGCCGTTAACTTCACGGCTCAGCAGAGGGAAATCGTTACGCACTCTTTCCAGTGGAAAACTCATTACTCACCTCGATTTAGTCGGCCAGCAATACGGGCAATGACTACATCGCGCAGGGTTTCGTTTTCGATGGCTTCGGTCAATTCCGCCGCAAAAGCAAAGATAATCATATGCTGTGCGTCCTGCCCGCTGATACCACGCGCGCGCAGGTAGAAAAGCTGTTCGTCATCGATACGGCCCACTGTCGCACCGTGGCTACATTTCACATCATCGGCATAAATTTCTAACTGTGGTTTGGTGTCCACTTCAGCCTGTTTGCTCAGCAGCAGGTTGTTGTTGGTCATCTTACCGTCAGTTTTCAGCGCGTGTTTTGCCACTTTAATCATGCCGTTAAACACGGCCTTGGCGCGGTCACGCACGATCACTTTATGCAGCTGATTGCTGTTGCAATAGCCTTTGTTGTGTTCGAGATAAGTACGGGTATCGGCAATTTCTGCGTCAACCGGCAATACCAGACTGTTGATGTCCAGATTGCTGTTTTCACCGTTAAGCTGCGCGCTGGTGTTGTTACGGGTCAGGCCCGCACCCAGCAAGAAGCTGTGGCTTGCAACGCGGGCGTCACGACCAATCACTAAATCATTGTGCGAGAAGTGGAAGCTCGCCTGGCTTTCAAAGGCCAGTTTGTAGTGAGTGAAGTCCGCGTTGTCGCCAACGTTGACGGTCATACGTGAGCCGGTGAAATGACCTTTGTCACTCAGGCTGACGTAGTGCTCGATCACTTCAGCATTGGCGCCGCTTTCAATCGCCAAGTGGTAGCGATGGTGAACGGTATTAATCTCACGAGCCTGTTCGCGACCACTGCTGACGTGCAGCAAATAGAGTGGTTTCTCAGCTTGTTTACCGGCAGGTAAACGCACAGACAGGCCGTCTTGCGCCAGACTTTCGGTCAGGTGCAGGAAGACTTCTGACTCAATCGGCTCAGGCAGAGTCTGCTGAACGGAAGGACTCAGTTTTTCGATTTCAAACGCGCCGGTTTGCACGTCGCTGAGGTCGGCGTCAAAGCGACCATCAACGAACACCAGACGGTAAGCATCCAGCGGCAAAGCCAGAGCCTTCAACTCTTCTGCGCTCAACGCCTGTGGCTGCGGAGCAAAGAATTGATTACCGAGCAAAGATGAAACCGGAGTGTACTTCCAGTTTTCAAGTTTGGCGTGCGGGAAACCTATACGCAGAACTTGCTGCCAGTGCGCATGCGCGTGGGCAGAGTTCTCGCCGCCTGCGCTTTCGAACAGGCGATACAACTGTTGCATGGCGTGCGAACTGCCCGCCGCAGGTACATTACTCTTGGTCTGTAAGCCAGCCATAACCCTGCTCCTCTAACTGTTTAACCAAGGTAAAATCGCCGGATTTAACAATGCGGCCCTGCCACAAAACGTGCACGTAGTCAGGCTTGATGTAGTCGAGGATACGCTGGTAGTGGGTCACGATAACGAATGAACGTTTGCCGTCACGCAGGCTGTTAACGCCGTCAGAAACAATTTTCAGCGCGTCGATATCCAGACCTGAGTCGGTTTCATCAAGAATGCACAGATTTGGCTCAAGAGCCGCCATCTGCAGGATATCGTTACGTTTTTTCTCACCGCCGGAGAAGCCGACGTTGACAGAACGGGTCAGCAAATCTTCTGGCATTTTCAGCATGGAGATTTTTTCTTCGATGAAATCAGCGAAGTCAAAACGGTCCATTGGTGCCTGACCGCGGTACTTGCGTACGGCGTTAACGGCAGTTTGCAGGAAGAAGTGGTTGGTGACGCCAGGGATCTCAACCGGGTACTGGAAGGCCATGAATACGCCCTCGCCTGCCCGCTCTTCTGGGTCTAGGTCCAGCAGGTCTTTACCGTTGAATTCAACAGTACCGTCGGTGACTTCGTAGTCCTCGCGTCCGGCCAGCGTCGCGGAAAGCGTACTTTTACCGGAGCCGTTCGGGCCCATAATAGCGTGCACTTCCCCTGGTTTGATCTCGAGATCAAGCCCTTTAAGAATTTCCTTTTCTTCGACACGGACTTTTAAATTCTTGATGCTTAACATACGTATCCTTGAGTTTGCGCCTGCGCGCTCATAATTCTGTGGTTCTTTCACTGGTTCAGTCGTTCAATTTCCAGCGCTCGTCTAAATCGTCTTCTCACGGGAAAGAAGTGGGTGGACGAGCGGGAAAAGCGTCAGTTCTCTTTATATAGCGTTGTTATATAAGAGAAAGAGAATCACCCGACGCTGTGCTCAAGGCTGATGGCCAGAAGCTTCTGGGCCTCAACGGCAAACTCCAGCGGCAGCTCAGAGAAGACATCCTTACAGAAGCCGTTAACAATCATCGAAATCGCATCGTCTTCGCTGATACCGCGTTGTAAGCAGTAGAACAGCTGGTCGTCGCCGATTTTCGACGTTGTTGCTTCGTGCTCAAGCTGGGCAGTGTTGTTGCGCACTTCCACATAAGGGAAAGTATGCGCGGCACTGTCTGGGCCGATAAGCATGGAGTCACACTGAGTAAAGTTACGGGCATTCTCAGCCGTTGGCAGAATCTTCACCAGACCGCGATAGCTGTTCTGGCTGTGACCGGCAGAGATACCTTTAGAGATAATGGTCGACTTGGTGTTTTTACCAATGTGGATCATTTTGGTACCGGTATCGGCCTGCTGCTTACCGCTGGTCAGCGCGACAGAGAAGAATTCACCGATTGAGTTATCCCCTTTGAGGATAACGCTCGGGTATTTCCACGTGATCGCGGAGCCAGTTTCAGACTGAGTCCAGGACATTTTTGAACCTGAACCTTCACACAGTGCGCGTTTGGTCACGAAGTTCAGTATCCCGCCGCTGCTGTCTTTGCTGCCGGAGAACCAGTTCTGCACGGTGGAATATTTCACTTCTGCATCTTTGTGCAGAATGACTTCAACCACCGCCGCGTGCAGCTGATAGGTGTCGCGCACCGGGGCAGAACAACCCTCGATGTAGCTCACGTAGCTGCCTTCGTCGGCAATCAGAATGGTACGTTCGAACTGACCGGTTTTCGCCGCGTTAATACGGAAATAGGTGGACAGCTCCATCGGGCAGCGCACGCCTTTTGGTACATAAACAAAAGTACCGTCAGAGGCCACGGCGGCATTCAGTGCAGCAAAGAAGTTATCTTGCGCAGGCACCACGGTACCGAGGTACTTGCGCACCAAGTCCGGGTATTCATGAATGGCTTCGCCGAAGGAGCAGAAAATCACGCCGGATTCAGACAGTTTTTCACGGTAAGTGGTGGAGACGGAAACGGAGTCGAAAATTGCATCGACCGCCACTTCTTTGCCTTCACGAACCGGAACACCGAGCTGTTCGAACGCTTTTTCGACTTCGCTGGTCAGGTAATTTTTGCCGTCAACTGCAGGCACGCCCAGCGAATCCGCTGGAGGCTGCTGCGTGGCACCCGGCTGAGAACCACAGGTATCATCACAGCTGCCGCAGGAAGGTGCGGAGTAGTAGCTGTAATCCTGATAGTCGAGCGGCGTGTAATACGCTTTCAACCAGTGTGGCTCTTCCATTTTCAGCCAAGCATGATAAGCCTGCAGACGGAACTCCAGCATCCACTCAGGCTCATTGCGCTTCGCGGAAATGGCACGCACCACATCTTCGTTGATGCCAGATGCTAATTCATCGGTTGCCAGCTGAGTGAAGAAGCCTTCCTTGTATTTCGTCTCCTCGCCGACCCAAGACTGCACATTGTCTGGAATTTCTACGTTGCTTCGTGACATGTTGGTTACATCGCTTCGTTTACAATAATGTTAGACACCAAAGCTCTCGCCACAGCCGCAGGCGTGTTGAGCTTTAGGATTATTGAATTTAAATATCTGATTCAGTCCTTCGCGGACGAAATCCACCTCGGTGCCATCAATGAAAGGCATTGCCTTCAGCGGGATGAACAACTTGGCACCATCGTGTTCAAACACCAGATCATCGCCGGCTGGCTGTTTAGTCAGATCAAGGACATACGCGAAACCCGCGCAACCCGACTGCTTCACAGAGAGCTGTAGCCCTTTAACTTCTGGATCTTGGTTGATTAGCGTCTTGACCTGCTTAGCCGCAGAGTCAGTCAACGTCACACCTTTCCAAACATTCTCATCTAAAGAGAACGTGCCGACTGTTTCAGTTTGCATCTGTCCTACCTCATCGTTTCAGGGTCATAGACAAGACCTATTGTGCCTATTCTAGTGATAACAGGTATCACTTCAACCTCTTGTTTTAAGAGGGTATAGCGATTTAGCGCGAGGAACTTCACTCTACGCAGCCGCTTTCCAAGGCTGGCCGCTGGCGGGTCTTCAACACCGCGACCATCAACTAATTGAATAAGTTGTCAATTTTTTGTTAAAAAAAACCAAACTGCCGATTTTCAATATAAAAAATAATGTTCCTGATAACTATTATAAAACATTCATCGGAAATACCTATTTATGAATTCGTTCTTTTATAGTCAGGAAATGCCTTTTTTCGCCCCTATTTCCGCAGTTTTCACAGGGGTATTGCGGATTTTTATGGCTAATAAATTGACCAATAAAAAATCCCGTTGGCTAATTGATCACTCGCCGCTTTGCAAATATGATAAGTTCCACTTTGATAATGGTTATCATTCACAAAACTGGACTGCTGCTAATGACTCAATCGGTTAATGCATGGCTGCAAACTAAAATCGACGAATACAAATTCAGCGTGCGTGATGCCACGGTAGATTTTTATATGGCGGAAGCCGCGCTGCAAAGAGTGGATGCCGAAATCAGCCAGCTCAAGCGCTTCAACAGTATCTGTCTGGACATGGCGAACATGTGCCTGCAAAACGGTGATGATCACAGCTACCTTCACGCGCTGTGTAAATTACATAACCGGCTTATTTTAGAAATAAATACCGCTCACCGTAATGAGCTATTCCGCGTGCAGAGTTATCACTTTGCCCGCCATACGTTAAAACTGATTTGTCACTATTATGCCATGATGGGCATCTGGGACAAAGCGACAGCCTTTCAAACTGACTTTGTAAAACGCGTCCCCTTTCAGCTTTAGCGTCAATTCAATCAATTAGCGCCTCGGCTTGCCGCAAATAAAAAGGCAGACATAGCGAAATATGTCTGCCTGATGCACATCTATTAACATTTCAGTCGATCAATCGATGATCATCGTGGTCAACCGCGAGATGCAGCACAGCCTCTCCTGCTCATCGAAAATCTCAATCTGCCACACCTGATTGCGTCTGCCGGTGTGCAGCGCGCGGCACACGCCCTTCACCCTGCCCTTAGTAGCCGAGCGCAGATGGTTGGCATTGATCTCGACTCCCACCACTTTCTGCTCGCCCTCACTACACAGGTAGCCCGCCATAGACCCCATCGACTCCGCCAGCACCACCGAAGCGCCGCCGTGCAACAGGCCGAACGGCTGGGTGGTTCTTTGGTCAACGGGCATGGTGGCCTCGAGGTGGTCATCCGCCAGCAGCGTAAACTCAATGCCCACGTGTCCAACCATACAGCCCTGCCCGCTGGCGTTTAGCGCCTCAAGGGTGGTTTGCCGTTTCCAAAATGTCATAGCGTCTCCTGTCCGTTAGGGGATCATTTCCAACAAGGCTTGCAATGGATGGCGCAGCCCATTGCCTTCGATACGTTTTACCTGACTGCGGCACGAGTAGCCGGTCGCCAGACAGCGCTGACGCGGCAAACGCTGTAAGGATTGATGCCAGGACAGCTCGTAAATACCCAGTGAGTTCTGGATGTTCTTGCTCTCATGGCCGTAAGTCCCGGCCATGCCGCAACAGCCGACGCTGACATTTTCCAACTTAGCGCCGTAGCGGGCAAAAATGTCCCCCCACTGCTTGCCGCTGGTTGGCAGCGCCGTGCTTTCAGTACAGTGGCCGAACAGATACCAAGACTCGCCGCTTTGCTGCTGCTCCGGGCGGTCGGCCAGTAAGGCACTCAGCCACTCGTGAACGAGCTGTACTTCAAAGGATCCGCGCGCTTCGCCAAGGATCTCTTTGTATTCATCGCGATAGCAAAGCACCAAGGCGGGATCGACGCCCACCAGCGGCATGCCCAGCTGCGCCACGCGGTTAAGGAACACCGAGGTTTTCTTGGCGGTTTTAGCAAAACGCTGCAAAAAGCCTTTGATGTGCTGCGCCTTGCCGTTCGGCGAGAATGGCAACAACACCGGTTTCAAGCCTAGCTTCTCCACCAGCCGCACGAAGTCGGCCACCACCTGTGCGTCGTAGTAGCTGGTGAAAGGGTCCTGCACAATCAACACGTACTGGCTGCGCTGGGCAGGGTTGATTTTCTCCAACTGCTCCAGCGTCATGGTAGTGGCACTGTGGCCCAGCAGCTGCTGGCGCAGGGTTGGCGTGGATAATAAAGGAAGGTCAACCATGCCGATGCTTTTGCGGCTCATCTCCCGCACCCACGGCTGGCTAAAGAAGAAGTTGAACACCTTCGGCGCTTTCGCCATCAGCGGCGTGTAGCTTTCCACGCCAGCTACCAGATGATCGCGCATTGGGCGCAAATAGCGGGTGTGGTAGAGCTGCAAGAAGCGCGAGCGGAAGCCCGGCACGTCGATTTTTATCGGGCACTGGGTGGAGCAGGCTTTGCAGGCCAGACAGCCGGACATCGCCTCTTTCACTTCATGGGAGAAGTCATACTCGCCTTTATTGGCATGCCAGGTGTTGCGCGTCCGGTCGATAAGCCCGCGGAAGCTCACTCCTTGCTGAGGCAAGGCGTTTTCCAGCGCCAGCGGGTCGACGCCCTGCTCTGCCAGCAGGCGCAGCCATTCGCGCACCAGCCCCGCACGGCCTTTCGGCGAGTGAATGCGGCTACCGGTAATTTTCATCGACGGGCACATTGGGCTTTTCACATCGAAGTTAAAGCACAGGCCGTTACCGTTACACTCCATCGCCCCACGGAAGGACTGGCGGACCTCAAGAGGGATGCGTCGATCAAAAGTGCCGCGCTTGACCGCGTCTACTTTCATCATTGGCTCGTCGTCGTCCAATGGCGCGCAAATCTTGCCGGGGTTAAGCCGATTGTCCGGGTCGAACACCGATTTAATGCGGCGCAGCTCGTGGAACAGCTCCTCGCCGAAGAAGGCCGGGCTGTATTCAGCGCGGAAGCCTTTACCATGCTCGCCCCACAGCAGGCCGCCGTATTTGGCAGTTAAGGCCACCACTTGGTCGGAAATCTGCTTCAGCAGGACTTCTTGTTGCGGGTCACACATATCCAGAGCCGGGCGGACGTGAAGCACCCCGGCGTCGACGTGGCCGAACATGCCGTAACTCAGATTATGGCTGTCGAGCAGTGCGCGGAATTCAACAATGTAGTCCGCCAGATGCTGCGGCGGCACGCAGGTGTCTTCAGCAAACGGCAGCGGCTTGGCCTGCCCTTTGGCGTTACCCAGCAGGCCCACGGCCTTTTTGCGCATATTATAGATACGCTCAATGCCCGGCAGGTCGGCGCAAATCTGATAGCCAATCACCCCGGCCTCGCCGTCGCTGATTAAGCTGTCGAGGCGTTCGCAAAGCGCTTCAACCTGACGTTCTATCAGCACGCCGTCATCACCGGCGAACTCGACGATATTCAGCCCCTGCATGTCTTTACCGGGAACATCGGTAATGTAGTCACGCACGGTGTGCCAGACGATATCTTCCCGCGCCAGATTGAGCACTTTGGAGTCGACGGTTTCCACCGACAAGGCGTTGGCCTCGACCATCAGTGGCGCATTGCGCAGCGCAGAGTTGAAAGAGTCATACATAATATTGACCAAACGGCGCACTTTCGGGATTGGCGTGATGTTCAGCCGCGCTTCGGTAATAAAGGCCAGCGAACCTTCTGAACCCGTGAGGATGCGAGTCAGGTTGAAGTTTTGCAGGTCGTCGCTCAATACGTGGCGCAGGTCATAACCGGTGAGGAAACGGTTAAGTTTAGGGAATTTTTCGATAACCAGCGCGCGGTTGTCGCGACAGCTGTCCAGCACGGTGCGATAAATCCGGCCGATCACCGAATCCTCTTCGCCCAGCTTGTCAGCCAGCGCCGTCGGCATGGAGGTGGTATCAAGCATCTCGCCACCAATCACAATCGCCCGCAGCCCGAGAACGTGATCTGAGGTTTTGCCATAGACCAATGAACCCTGCCCCGAGGCATCGGTGTTGATCATGCCGCCCAGCGTCGCGCGGTTACTGGTGGAGAGTTCTGGAGAGAAGAAATAGCCGAGGGGGCGCAAATAGTCATTGAGCTGGTCTTTAATCACCCCAGCTTCAACCTTCACCCAGCCCTGCTCGACGTTAACGTCAAGGATGCGGTTCATATGACGGGACATATCAACCACAATTCCTCGGTTTAACGATTGCCCGTTGGTGCCAGTACCGCCACCGCGCGGGGTGAATACCAGAGATTTGAAGCGCTCCTGCCCTGCGAGGCGCGCCAGCAAGGCCACGTCAGAGGTCGCCATCGGGAACAGCACGGCATCCGGCAGCAGCTGATAGACGCTATTGTCGGTCGCCATGGTCAATCTATCGGCGTAAGTGGTGGTCACATCGCCGGTGAACCCGTCTTTTTTTAACGCTTCCAAAAAATCGAGCACCAGTTGAATGACGCCGGGTGCCTGTGAAATCTGTGGGATCATTTATTTCGACTCTATTTTGTTGTTGTTTGCCGGGCCCTGTTCATTACCCAACATAAAAACTAACATACTTCGTTTTCAAGCGCTTCGTCTGCGTAAGGTTGACTATAATCATCCACCGATAGCGGTTGCGCGGACAGATGTCTGGCGCAACAAAAAGTGCGATCTATTGTCCAAAGCTGGAGAAATGCTCCATGCTTATCCAGTTATGCAAAGCAGTACTTGTCCGTAATATGTGGGCTTAAGCCTTGTTTTTACTATGAGAACCAAGAATGAATCTCCCGATGAAGCGTTATGATTTACCTCAAATTATGTTTGGGGTGTTGTTTATTGCTCTGATGACGGTGGCCAGTATTTGGGTTGTTCAACCCTTTATTTTAGGCTTTGCTTGGGCTGGCATGGTGGTTATCGCCACTTGGCCGTTAATGATCAAATTGCAAAAATTGCTCTGGGGTAAGCGTTTTCTGGCGGTGATAGTGATGACACTGCTGTTAATTCTACTTTTCGTTTTACCTATTGCCCTGCTGGTAAGCAGCGCGATTGAAAATGGTACACCGCTGGTGCAGCTCGCCAGTAACCCTTCAAGTCTGCATATGCCGGACTTCAAATGGTTGCAGGCTATCCCACTGGTGGGACACAAGCTGTATAGCGGCTGGCACTCGCTGATTAACGGCGGCGGCAGCGCCTTGATGGGCAAGGTCCAGCCGTATGTCGGCCAGACTGCCTCGTGGTTTGTGACTCAGGCCGGGCATTTGGGTCGCTTTATCGTCCACTGTTCTCTGATGCTGTTGTTCAGCGCCCTGCTTTATAGCCGTGGCGAACAGGTTGGCATGGGCATCCGCCACTTTGCTATCCGTCTGGCAGCCGATCGCGGCGACGCGGCGGTTATCCTTGCCGGTCAAGCTATCCGCGCCGTGGCGCTGGGCGTAGTGGTAACCGCGATTGTGCAGTCCGTGTTGGGCGGCATTGGTTTAGCCATCGCCGGTATTCCTTACGCGACCGTGCTGACCGTGGTGATGTTTGTCTGCTGCGTGGCGCAAATCGGGCCACTGCTGGTGCTGATCCCGGCCATAGTCTGGCTGTACTGGACCGGCGATAACACCTGGGGCACCGTGCTGCTGGTGTGGAGCTGCGTTGTAGGTTCACTGGACAACGTGCTGCGCCCGGTTCTGATTCGCATGGGCGCGGATTTGCCAATGCTGCTGATCCTCTCAGGGGTTATCGGTGGCTTGTTCGCCTTCGGCATGATTGGTCTGTTTATCGGCCCGGTGGTTCTGGCCGTCTCTTATCGCCTGATTTCCTTATGGGTTAATGAAGCGCCAGAACCTGAGAAAAATGTTGAGCAAGTGGTTAAAGCGCTCGACGAGTAATCGCTAAGAACGCCGTCTGCATGCGCTTTTCACCCGCGTTGTGCAGGCGGCATTTTCACTTCGCAAATCCCTCCGCAATAAAACTTCCCCACAGTTTTCCTTTTGAATTTTCTTCATACATAAACCCGGTTAATTAGTTAACTATCGAAATAATTACTATTAAGAGTATTCTTACAGACTGAAAGGCTGGGCAACCCTAGTATTATTAACAGTTTGGATTTCAACCTCCTGATTTATATGCAAGCTTTCCCCTAGCTGGCATAAAACAAAATTGCTGTGTGTAGTCTTTGCCTGTCTCCAATGACGGGCCTTTTTTTGTCCAAAATTCAGCAAATCGTATAAAAAAAGCCCACTGCTATTATCCTCTTCGTAGGCTCCTCCACGCGCATTTCTCGCCGTGTCGCCATGAAAAAAGCCGTGGCTTGAAGACCACGGCTTTTGCAGTTTATTGGCTCAGCAATTACTGCCGATTATTTCTTTTCTGCCAGCGCTAGCCAGGTTTGCACCACGGTGTCAGGGTTCAGGGACAGGCTGTCAATTCCCTCGTCCATCAACCATTGAGCGAAGTCCTGATGGTCAGAAGGTCCCTGCCCGCAGATACCCACGTATTTGCCCTGTTTCTTGGCGGCTTTAATCGCCATCGACAGCAGCGCTTTCACCGCCTCGTTGCGCTCGTCAAAGAGTTCAGACACCACGCCAGAATCTCGGTCAAGGCCCAACGTCAGCTGAGTCATGTCGTTTGAACCGATGGAGAAGCCGTCGAAGTGCTCGAGGAACTGCTCCGCCAGCAAGGCGTTGGAAGGGATCTCACACATCATGATCACTTTCAGGCCATTTTCGCCACGTTTCAGCCCTTGGCGCGCCAACTCGGCCACCACTGCTTCAGCCTGCGCCACGGTACGCACAAACGGGATCATCACTTCAACGTTGGTGAGATCCATGTCGTTACGCACCCGCTTCATGGCTTCACACTCGAGAGCGAAGCAGTCGCGGAAGTTGTCCGACACATAGCGGCCCGCTCCACGGAAGCCCAGCATCGGGTTCTCTTCGTGCGGCTCGTACTTCTCACCGCCGACCAGATTGGCGTATTCGTTAGACTTAAAGTCTGACAGACGCACAATCACGCGTTTCGGCCAGAATGCCGCGCCAAGCGTGGCGATCCCTTCGGTCAAACGCGCCACGTAGTACTCACGCGGGCTGTCATAACCCTGAATAAGCTTGCTGATCTCTTCCTGCAACGCTGGTTCCTGCTGGTCGAACTCCAGCAAGGCTTTTGGATGCACGCCAATCATACGGTTGATGATGAACTCAAGACGCGCCAGACCTACACCTTCATTCGGCAGGCAGGCAAAGTCGAAAGCACGGTCAGGGTTACCGATATTCATCATAATTTTCAGCGGCAGCTCTGGTAGTTCGTTCACTTCCGAACTCTGCACGCTGAAGTCCAGCTCATCTTCGTAGACATAGCCAGTGTCGCCTTCGGAGCAAGATACCGTGACCTTCTGGTTCTCTTTCAGCTTCTCAGTGGCATCGCCACAGCCAACCACCGCCGGAATACCCAGCTCGCGGGCAATGATCGCCGCGTGACAGGTGCGTCCGCCGCGATTGGTGACGATAGCCGAGGCTTTCTTCATGATCGGTTCCCAATCCGGGTCGGTCATGTCGGTTACCAAGATGTCACCGGCTTTAACATGGTGCATTTCGCTGATGTCATGGATGATTTTCACCGGACCCGCGCCAATGCGGTGGCCGATAGCACGCCCTTCCACCAGCACCTTGCTGCTGCCATTGAGCTGGTAGCGCTCCATCACCTGCCCGTTAGAACGTACTGTCTCTGGACGAGCCTGCACGATGTAGAGTTTGTTGTTGTGACCATCTTTGGCCCACTCGATGTCCATCGGGCGGCCGTAGTGTTTTTCAATTAATAACGCCTGCTGGGCCAGCGCCTGAATCTCTTCGTCGGTCAGTGAGAAGCGATCGCTGAGTTCAGCCGGTACATCTTCAATCTGTACCTGCTTGCCGTGCTCTTGGCTGTCGGCGTAAACCATGCGGATCTTTTTCGACCCCATGGTGCGGCGCACGATAGCCGGTTTATTTTTGGCAAGCGTCGGCTTATGGACATAGAACTCGTCAGGGTTAACCGCCCCCTGCACCACCATTTCACCCAACCCGTAGGCGGAAGTAATGAACACCACCTGATCGAAACCGGACTCGGTATCAATGGTGAACATCACGCCTGCCGCAGCCAAGTCAGAACGCACCATGCGCTGAACCCCGGCGGAGAGCGCCACGCCGCGATGGTCATAGCCCTGATGTACGCGATAAGAGATCGCGCGGTCATTAAATAAAGAAGCGTACACGTGCTTGATGGCCGTCAAAATGGCATCAAAGCCCTGTACGTTAAGGAAGGTTTCCTGTTGGCCAGCAAACGACGCGTCTGGCATATCTTCGGCGGTGGCGGAGGAGCGCACGGCGAAAGAGGCATCTTTTTCACCTTCAGACAGCTGCTGATAGGCTTGGCGGATATCTTTTTCCAACTCAGGCTGGAAAGGTGTTTCGACAATCCATTGACGAATCTGCGTGCCGGCTTTGGTCAACTGGGCGATGTCATCCACATCAATGCTGTCGAGCAAATCGTGGATACGCGTGTTGACGCCGCTCTGGTCCAAGAAGTCATTAAAGGCTTTTGAACTGGTCGCGAAGCCATTAGGTACGGATACACCCAAATCAGACAGATTGGTGATCATTTCCCCTAAGGACGCATTCTTACCCCCGACCTTGTCAACGTCGTTCATACCTAACTGGTTGTACCAGATAACATTGCGTAAATCGGGTTCTAGATTGGCCATGAAACAATCCTTTCTTAATTTCAATAGGCTGCTGGCGAATAAGCAGACTAATAGTTGATGTACGGAAATTGGCGTATTACTGAAAAACGGTCAGTTATTTCAGACTAGCATAGAGAACAATAATCTTTGGACAGGTGAATCGATCCAGCAACTGAAACTATTTCTGTTTAAGAAAATTCCACACTCAACCTCACTTGAGCCCATGAGCAAACCCAGTAATTCCTTACAAATCATGAAGACATGCAACACATCTTCTGCTTGCCAACTACCCTACACCAGATGCTGAAGCCGTGCTGAAGCAAATCAAAACCCTGCGGCACGCCTCGGGAAAAATAAAATGTCATTTCATTTTTCTCAGCCGATTTGCGCAATATCTCGCAAAGTTTGCGCAATAAAATTGTTCTGCTTTTTATTTCCATCCAATAAGACTATTACTGTTTATCTATCGCGAAATATAAATGAAAATGCTGGCAGAGCGAGCTTGCCGAATTAACGAAATTCAGGAGTTTGATGTGGATAGATGTGTATTTTACATTTCGGACGGCACCGCCATTACGGCGGAAGTGTTGGGGCACGCCGTCCTTTCTCAATTCCCGGTTAATGCGACAACCTTCTCGCTGCCTTTTGTAGAGAACGAAGGCCGAGCCAAGGCGGTGTGCCAGCAAATCAATGATATCTATGCCAAGACCGGCGCTCGCCCGCTGGTGTTCTACTCCATTATCTCGCGCGAAGTTCGCGACATCATTGCCAGCAGTGAGGGCTTTTGTCAGGACATCGTGCAGTCATTGGTCGCGCCGTTGCAAAACGAACTGGGCGTTGAACCCACTCCCGTTGCCAACCGCACGCACGGCCTGACCGCCAGCAACATCAGCAAGTATGACGCCCGTATTGCGGCCATCGACTACACGCTGGCTCATGATGACGGAATCTCTTTGCGCAATTTGGATCAGGCGCAGGTGATTTTGCTGGGCGTCTCGCGCTGCGGCAAAACCCCCACCAGTCTCTATCTAGCCTTACAGTTTGGTATTCGCGCGGCGAACTACCCGTTTACTGCCGACGACATGGATAACATCCAGCTGCCACCTGCCCTTAAGCCCCATATGCATAAGCTGTTTGGCTTAACCATCAACCCTGAGCGGCTGTCTGCCATTCGTCAGGAGCGCGTAGAGAACAGTCGCTATGCCTCGCTGCGCCAGTGCCGGATGGAAGTGTCAGAAGTGGAAGCCCTGTTCCGTAAGAACCAAATACGCTACCTGAACAGTACAAACTATTCGGTAGAAGAGATTTCGGCCAAAATAATGGACAGTTTCGGCATGAGCCGTCGGATGTTTTAAAGGCTTTTAATGACGTAGACGGCATAACCTGCCGTCTACAGTTGAAATCATCTTGTTTTGCGTTATTGTGATCGCCATCACTTCCCGGTATTCCTGCCGTAGCGAAGAAACACATTTCGAGAATCACATGTCACAAACAGATGAACTGCGTACGACGCGCATCGACAGCCTGATCACACCTCAGGCACTGGCGGAAAAACTGCCAGTTTCCTCGTCGGTTGCCAACAGCGTGACAACGTCACGCAAGCGAATTGAACAGATAATTTCCGGTGAAGATCCCCGTCTTTTAGTGGTCGTTGGCCCCTGCTCCATTCACGATATCGAAGCGGCGATTGATTATGCCGGTAAGCTCAACGTGTTGCGTGAGCGCTATAAAGACCGTCTGGAAATCGTCATGCGCACCTACTTCGAAAAGCCGCGCACGGTGGTGGGCTGGAAAGGGTTGATCTCTGATCCCGAGCTGAACGGCACTTTCCGCGTCAACCACGGCATTGAGCTGGCCCGCAAAGTGCTGCTGGCAGTCAATGAATTGGGAATGCCAACGGCGACCGAGTTCCTCGATATGGTGATCGGCCAGTATATTGCTGACTTGATCAGCTGGGGAGCCATCGGCGCACGCACCACCGAGAGCCAGATTCACCGTGAAATGGCGTCGGCGCTCTCTTGCCCGGTCGGCTTTAAAAACGGCACTGACGGCAACACGCGCATCGCCATTGATGCGATCCGTGCGTCGCGCGCCAGCCATATGTTCCTCTCGCCGGACAAAACCGGCCAGATGACTATCTACCGCACCTCAGGCAACCCTTACGGACATGTGATCATGCGCGGCGGTAAGACGCCAAACTACCACGCGGCCGACCTACAGGAAGCCTGCCGCAATCTGGCCGAGTTCGATTTGCCTCAACGTTTAGTGGTCGATTTCAGCCACGGCAACTGCCAGAAGCAGCACCGCCGCCAGTTGGACGTGGCGGAAGACATCTGCCAGCAGATCCGCGCGGGTTCAACTGCCATTGCCGGTATCATGGCAGAAAGCTTCATTGAAGAAGGTACCCAGCCGATTGTTGCTGGCAAGCCGCTGACTTATGGTAAGTCGATAACCGACCCATGCCTGAGCTGGGAAGATACCGAGACCTTGCTCAAGATGTTGGCCGACGCCGTGGACAGCCGTTTTTGACCTTTAGCTAAAATATTTGCGCTAAGTCACACATAAGGGCAGCTCAGGCTGCCCTTTTCAATGCGTAAAATTTATCCCCACAGTGAGATTATCTTTACGCCCCGCCGCTGATTTTCCTCACAGTTTTGCCCTTCCCCCTGACAGAAATAGGGTTAACCCTCAGATAACTGACGATTTAACATCAGATTTCTCTTGATGTGTTTGGTCAATGATTTGATAATGATTCTCACATTGATATTAATTGCTATTAACATCTGTAACTATGAATGACAAAACTCAACCCATTTCACCACAGGCTATCGGCCACCCGCCGCTGCACAGCCATGGAGAAAATACCGAGGGTGCAATCTGCATTTCCAGTGCAGATCTGCTGGGTGATGCTGGCGTTGCGACCATTATTCATCAAGGGCAACGCTACCAACTGCGTCAGACCAAAGCCGGAAAACTGATACTGACAAAATAACCGGTTTACCCATTTAACTTACCCGCCAGCCACCCAGGTCTAAGGATCAAGGCAGCCAGCAAATCTTATTGATATGTGAAAACATACGGAGAATTGCCCCATGCTTCATACCCTTACCACACGGCTGCGTTATTCAACTTTGAGCCTGGCGATTGCCTGCGCTCTGCCGCTGGTAGCCCAAGCCGACACCACACCTGCCCCAGCAAAAGACAGCAAAACCACGGCTGATTCCAACAAGAAAGTGTCTGAAGACACCATGACCGTTGCTGCAACAGGTAACCCACGCGACAGCTTTGAAGCGCCAATGATGGTGACCGTGATTGATGGCACCAGCGCTGAAAGCCTGACCTCTTCCACTTCCGCCGACATGCTGCGCCGCGTTCCGGGCCTGAGCGTCTCCGGCACCGGCCGTACTAATGGTCAAGATATCTCACTGCGCGGCTATGACCGTCGCGGCGTGCTGACGCTGGTCGACGGCATTCGCCAAGGGACCGACACCGGTCACCTCAACAGCACCTTTATTGACCCCGGGTTAATTAAACGCGTAGAAGTGGTGCGCGGCCCGTCGGCCTTGCTGTACGGCAGCGGCGCACTGGGTGGCGTGGTCTCTTATGAAACTGTAGACGCCGCTGACCTGCTGCTGCCGGGACAAGATATCGGTTACCGCGTGTTTGGCACCGGCGCGACGGGTGACCATAGCCTCGGCATGGGTGCCAGCACCTATGGAAAAACCGACAATTTTGACGGCTTACTCTCCTTCGGCACCCGCGACGTGGGCGACCTGAAACAGAGCGATGACTTCAACGCGCCGAATGATGAGAGCATCAGCAACGTGCTGGCGAAAGGCACCTGGAAGCTCGACCCAGCGCAGTCTATTAGCGCCAATTTGCGCTATTACGACAACCGCGCCAAGGAGCCGAAAAACCCGCAAACGCCTGATATTTCAAGTGGTAACGTATGGACCGATCGCTCGACCATCCAGCGCGATGCCCAACTGAGCTACAACCTGAAACCTGAAGATCAGAACTGGCTGGATGCTAAAGCCACCGCCTATTATTCCGACGTGAATATCAATGCGCGCCCTGAAGGCACGCCAGAAGAGAAACGCAAGCAAACCACCAAAGGCGCCAAGCTTGAAAACCGCTCTCGGGTCTTCACCGACAGCTTTGCCGCCAACTTGCTGACTTACGGCACCGAGGCTTACAAGCAGGAGCAGACGCCGGGCGGCGCAACCACCAGCTTCCCGCAGGCAGACATCAACTTTGCTTCCGGCTGGTTACAGGACGAAATCACTCTGCGCGACCTGCCGGTTTCGATTCTGGCCGGTACTCGCTATGACAACTATCGCGGCAGCAGCGACGGTTATTCCGACGTTGACGCCGACAAGTGGTCATCCCGTGGCGCATTGACCATTAACCCGACCGACTGGCTGATGGTGTTCGGCTCCTACGCACAGGCTTTCCGCGCGCCGACCATGGGCGAAATGTACAACGACTCGGTGCATTTCAGCATCCCAATGGGCCCGACCACCATCGTCAATAACTGGGTGCCGAATCCAAATCTGAAACCTGAAACCAACGCCACGCAGGAATACGGCTTCGGTCTGCGTTTCAACGACTTGATGATGGCCAATGATGACCTGCAATTCAAAGCCAGCTACTTCGACACCAACGCAAAGGATTACATCACCACGGCGGTGAACATGAAGCTTGGCGTTGGGCGTACCGGGCCTTATTGCATCGATTGCAGCACCTACTCCACCAATATCGACCGCGCTAAGCTGTGGGGCTGGGATGCCATGATGAGCTACAAAACTGACCTGTTCTCATGGGACGTGGCCTACAACCGCACTCGCGGTAAAGATGAAGCCACCGGCAACTGGATTGACAGCATCAATCCAGACACCGTGACCAGCAGCCTCGACGTGCCTATCGCGCAATCCGCCTTCTCTCTCGGCTGGGTGGGCACTTTTGTTGAACGCTCAACCCACGTCAATACCGGCACGGCGCAGCAAGCGGGCTACGCCATCAATGACTTCTACGTGAGCTATAAAGGGCAAGACAGCTTGAAAGGCATGACCACCGCCGTGGTGCTGGGCAACGCCTTCGACAAAGAATCGTATTCACCACAGGGCATTCCACAAGACGGCCGCAACGCCAAGTTGTTCGTCAGCTATCAGTGGTAATTGCACTGTAAGGCACCCCTAAAAATCGCCCGGCCTCGTTCCGGGCGCTATCAATAAAAAAGATGAGGATAGAGCAATGAGTTCATTAAATTACCAAAGTTATCTGCAAGCTAAAGAAGCGAATCCGGGCAAGTATGCTCGCGATCTGGCGGAGATTATGGGCATCAGCGAAGCCGAACTGACTTCCCTGCGCGTGGGTCATGATGCAGGTCGTATGGACGTTGATGCCAGAACCTTACTGACCGCCCTTGAGAAAGTCGGCGTGACCAAATCCATCACCCGCAATGATTATGCTGTCCATGAGCAAATGGGCCGCTATGAGAACCAGCACCTGAATGGCCATGCTGGGCTGATCCTCAACCCGCGCGAGCTGGATTTGCGTCTGTTCCTGCAGCACTGGCTGCACATCTTCTGCATGACCGAGAGCCACCCGAAAGGCGACCGTCACAGCATTCAATTCTTTGATGCCCAAGGCACGGCGGTACACAAAGTCTATACCACCGACGAAACTGACATGGATGCGTGGCACGCGCTTATTGCGCAATATCGCAGCGCTGAAAACCCTGCCCTTGAGCTGGTTCCGGCGGTGAAAGCCGAAGAGAAAACGCAAGCCGCCAGTGGCGATATCGACAGCGAATGGCGCGCCATGACTGACGTTCACCAGTTCTTCCAGTTGCTGAAACGCCACAACCTTAGCCGCCAGCAGGCATTCAAAGCCGTCGGCGATGATTTGGCTTATCGCGTGGATAACGGCTCGCTGGCCGCTATTTTGGAAGCGGCTCGCGACCAGCAGAATGAAATCATGATTTTCATCGGCAATGCCGGTTGTGTGCAGATCTTCACCGGCCAAATTAAGAGTGTCCGCCCGCACGGCGAGTGGATCAACATCTTCAATTCCCGCTTCACCATGCATCTGATTGAAAGCGCCATCGCCGAAAGCTGGGTGACTCGCAAACCGACCAAAGACGGTTTCGTGACCAGCCTTGAGCTGTTCGCGGCTGACGGCACGCAAATCGCGCAGCTTTACGGTCAACGCACCGAAGGCCAGCCAGAGCAGAACCAGTGGCGTGAGCAAGTGGCCGCACTGAGCAGCGAGGGCGTCGCAGCATGAAACGTCGGTTGAGTGCATGGGTGATCGCGCTGGCCGGGGCCTGTGCCCCGCTGGCCCAAGCGGCAGAGCGTCTGGTGAGTATCGGCGGCGACGTGACTGAAATCGTCTATGCCCTAGGCGCAGGAGATGAATTGGTGGCGCGTGACAGCACCAGCTTGAACCCCGAGCAGGTGAAAAAGCTGCCAAACGTCGGCTATATGCGCCAGCTTAATGCGGAAGGCATTTTGGCGATGAAGCCAAGCTTAGTGCTGAGCAGCGAGCTGGCCGAGCCTTCTCTGGTCTTACAGCAGGTGGCGCAGAATGGCGTCAAAGTGGTGCGCATTCCGGGGAATACCACGCTGGACACCGTGCCGCAAAAGATTGAAGTGATTGCCGATGCCCTCAACCGCCAGCAAGAAGGTGAGAAACTGATTGCGACCTACCGCCAGAAACTGGCGGTAGTGCCTCACAGCCCTCTGCCAGTGAAAATTTTGTTTGTGATGAATCACGGCGGCACCAATGCCATGGCCGCCGGTCAGCACACCGCGGCAGACGCGATGATCACCGCCGCTGGCGCGCAAAACGCCATGCAGGGGTTCTCCCGCTACCGCCCGCTGGCGCAGGAAGGCATTATTGCCAGCGCACCAGACATCTTGATGGTAACCACTGACGGCGTGCGATCGCTGGGCGGCATTGAGCAAGTGTGGAAATTGCCCGGCGTGGCGCTAACGCCAGCCGGTAAGAACCATCGCGTGTTGGTCCTTGACGATATGGCGCTGCTCGGTTTTGGCCTCGAAACGCCGGACGTGCTGGTTAAGATTCGTCAGGCCGCAGAACAGGTTAAATAATGAGTACCATGACGACCTTCGCCCACTCCCGCATCAGTACCCCAGTGCGGGTACTAGCGGGTTTGGCGATCATCCTGCTTATTTTGGTTGGTATCGCCATGAACTCCGGGGCGCTCTCTGTGCCGCTGCGCAGTTTATTCAGCCGCCATATCGATGATGGCCTGTGGCAGATTTGGCTGACCATCCGCCTACCCCGCGTGCTGCTGGCGGTGCTGGTTGGCTGCGCGCTGGCCTGCTCGGGCGCCGTGATGCAAGGGCTGTTTCGCAATCCGCTGGCTGACCCCGGTTTACTTGGCATCAGCAGCGGCGCGGCGCTGTTTGTCGCCATGTCCATCGTGTTACCAATGTCGCTGCCGCCGGTTATCGCGCTGTATGGGCAAATGGTCGCCGCCTTCGCGGGCAGCGTGGTGGTGTCGGTGATTGTGTTTACTCTCAGCCGCTACGGCCACGGTAATTTGTCCCGCCTGCTATTGGCCGGGATCGCCATCAACGCCATCTGTGGCGCTATGGTTAGCGTGCTGACCTACGTCAGTGACGACCAGCAGCTGCGCCAGTTCTCCCTGTGGATGATGGGCAGTCTGGGTCAGGCGCAGTGGCCGACGCTGATTGTGGCGGCAACTCTTATCCTCCCGGCCTGTATCGCCTCATTCCTGCTATCGCGTCGCCTGAACCTGCTGCAACTGGGCGATGAAGACGCGCATTACCTCGGGGTGAATGTTCGCCGCACCCAGCTTCAACTGCTGTTGATTAGCGCCCTGCTGGTGGGCGTTGCCGTGGCGGTGACTGGGGTGATTGGCTTTATCGGGCTGGTTATCCCTCACCTGCTGCGCCTGCGCGTGGGCGCGGATCATCGCTGGCTGCTACCCGGCTCAGCCCTCGGCGGCGCATGCTTGCTGCTGCTGGCGGACACACTGGCGCGAACGCTGGTGGCTCCGGCAGAAATGCCCGTCGGCCTGTTGACCAGCCTGATTGGCGGGCCTTACTTCCTATGGTTGATTCTGCGTCCGGGGACACCACGATGAACCACATTCCCTCTAGCCTTCGCGCCGAAAACCTGCGGCTCACCGCCGGGCCGCGCTGCCTGATCGATGACGTTTCGCTGCAACTCAACAGTGGTGAAGTGGTGGCGCTGATTGGCCCTAACGGCGCGGGGAAATCCACCCTGCTGCGCTTACTCACCGGCTTTTTACCTGCCGACCAAGGTTATTGTGAATTAGCCGGTAAAGCCCTCTCCGACTGGGCGCCGCAGGAGCTTGCGCGCACGCGGGCGGTGATGCGCCAAAGCAGCGAGTTAGCCTTTAACTTCAGCGTGCGCCAAGTGATTAACCTTGGGCGAGCGCCCCACGGCAAGGGTCACCACGCGCAGGCGATGCAGCAGGTGATGGAACAAACCGACTGCCTGACGCTGGCGGACAGAGATTACCGCGAGCTGTCCGGCGGCGAACAGCAACGCGTGCAGCTCGCCAGAGTGTTAGTGCAGCTTTGGCAGCCGACCCCAACTCCGCGCTGGCTGTTTCTGGATGAACCGACCTCGGCCCTCGACCTCTACCACCAGCAGCACACCTTAAGATTGCTACGCAGGCTGACTCGAGAAAGCCCGCTGGCGGTGTGTTGCGTGCTGCATGATTTGAATCTCGCCGCGCTCTACGCCGACCGCATCGTGCTGCTGCACCAAGGCCGAGTGGTAGCTTCCGGCACGCCAACGGAGGTGCTGACCGCCGAGACGCTGGGCCAGTGGTATCACGCCGATCTTGGGGTGAATCAGCACCCGGAAAGCGCGGTGCCGCAGGTATTTTTGCGCCAATAGCCTTCTTGCAAAAGGAATGTAAAAAGGGTTCAGCATGCTGAACCCTTTTTTATGGCGGCTTATCCGTAGTTTTAACTAGAACAAGAAACTTCCAGATGCTTGCCCCAGTCCGGCGGCAGCGCGGCCATCGCTTCATACTGCGGCGCATCGCTGTAAGGGTCGCGCAGCGCCTGATGCAGCTGGGACAAGACACTGATGTCATCGTGCTCAGCTCGCTCAATCGCCTGTTGCGCCAGATAGTTACGCAGAATCACCCGCGGGTTGGATTGCTTCATCGCCTGTTGGCGCTCGGCGTCGCTTTGCTCTTCCAACTGCAAGCGCTGGCGATATTGCTGGAACCAACTGTCGAAGCCTTCACGGTCAATAAACTCATCGCGCAGCGGCGACAGCGACTGTTGCTGCTCCACCTCACTCAGCAGGCGGAAGGTGCGCGTATAGTCCCGCCCCTCTTTCGCCATCATACTCAGCAGCCCGGTCAGCAGGTCATTGTCCTGTTTATTTTCCGTGAAGAAGCCGAGCTTCGCGCGCATTAGCTGGCCGTAAGCCTTCATCAGAGCTGGCTCGTAGGCATTCACCGCCCCTTGCAGTTGTTCGGCGCTCATCAGCCCTGATAGCGTTTGAGCCAAACGGTGCAGGTTCCAATAGGCCACCGCCGGTTGATTATCAAAGCTGTAGCGCCCCTGATGGTCGGAGTGATTACAGATGAAATTCGGCTGATAGTCATCGAGGAAGCCATAAGGGCCGAAGTCGATGGTCAGGCCGAGGATCGACATGTTGTCGGTATTCATCACGCCGTGGGAGAACCCGACGCTCTGCCATTGGGCGATCAGTTTTGCCGTGCGCTCCACCACGTCTTGCAGCCACAGCGCGTAACGCGTCGCGGGGTCACTTTCGCTTTCTAACAACTGCGGCCAATGGTGAGCAATCACATAATCCGCCAGCTGCTTCACCTGATCCGGCTGCTTGCGATAGTAGAAATGCTCGAAATGACCGAAGCGGATATGGCTCTCAGCCACCCGCATCAGCATCGCGCCGCGCTCGGCCTGCTCGCGGAATACCGGCTCATCGCTGGTGACAATGGTCAGCGCACGCGTGGTCGGAATGGAGAGATGATGCAGCGCTTCTGACGCCAGAAACTCACGAACCACCGAGCGCAGCACCGCGCGGCCGTCGCCCATGCGCGAATACGGGGTCAAACCGGCGCCTTTTAAGTGCCAGTCAAAACGGCGACCGTCGGGCAGCACCTGCTCGCCGAGCAAAATACCGCGCCCGTCGCCGAGCTGCCCGGCCCAGACGCCAAACTGATGGCCGCTGTAGACCTGCGCCAGCGGCTTCATGCCGGGGAAGAAGGCTTCTCCAGTCCAGAATGGCCGATGTTCGGCAGCAAACAGGCTTTCATCCAGCCCCAATTCTTGGGCCAGAGGCTCACTGTGATAAAGCAATTTTGCACCTTGCAGCGGCGTCGGTTGCAGCTCGGTGTAAAAACCCGCGAGCTGGTCGGCATAATGGTGTTCAAACTGTGGCATAAATCCCCCTTTCTCTCAGTGTAGAACTGCCTGCGGGGGATTAACACGGAGTAAAAACAGGGAGATTAAGGGATGACGGACAAAGAAAAACCCAGTAAAGCCTAATTTACTGGGTTTTGGAGCAGCTTCTCGTCGGTGATGGCTCTGTCTATTAATGAAATTGAGAGGGGCTCTCAAGTAAATTATCCAGCGCTGCGGCCTCCACACCCGGCCAGAGCATGCCTTTCATCCCCTGAACGTCCGTTTTATTCAAAGCGTCGAAATACTCGGCACTGTCTAAGCCATCAATCACCACATTGCGACAAAACCTATTAAGGTTTCTTAACAATGAAGGCAAAATAATGGTGAAATTTTCGCCTTGATATAACTCCCAGAACAGAGCCCGGTCGAGTTTTACCCAGGTGAAAATATGGTCAAAAATCGGCGCCATATTGGCATTACCCGACCCCATCCCGTCGAGCCACAGGGTGAAATCATTTTTCAATGCCACTAATTGCGCATTGTTCTTGCCAGCAGAAAGTTGTGGAAATGACTCATTTATACTCAGATGAATAAACCTAAGCTGTTTAATTTCATCACGTAATACATCGTCATCAGTAATAATATTGGCTAATTTTTCTTCAACCGTAATATTGAGGATCACCTGGTTTTTCTCAAACCAAGCTGCATGTTCTTTGGCAAAGGCCACTTGTTCGGACAAAAAACGAGAGAGTTGCTGTGTGTTTAATAAGTTCAAAACCAGTTCAGTCGGCATAATAAGCTTGCTGTCTGTGCTCGCAAAACGACAAATTAATTCAACGGCTAATAGTTTGCCCTTGTTTGAATATATCGGCTGGCACAAATAGTTGCTGCTAAAGGCCGTATCGAATTGTATTTTCATTTTTTTCCAAAACATCAACGGCACTACACATTGATTAATAACTTTGTTGTATACCAATCAAACCAGAACGATGTTCGGACCCTATCAGCCGTTAATCACTCTTATTATCGATACCAAAAAAGTGCCTGTCTGGTGTTAAGTCTGCTGCTAAGTTCCCGCTTTTAAACATGAAACTGATTTTAGAATTATACCCCCATATAACAGTCTGTTTATAAATGTTAGGGGGGTGAAACAGGGCGTTACACTTCAATCTTATCGTTAGCGAACATTAAGCGCAACTTAGGAAATGAACCCTCTTTTAGCCAGCGTTACGGCAAAAAGAAGGCTAATTAGAATGATTATTTTTTACTGAATGCAGCTGACCAGCCATTGCTGCAATTGGCTTAATTCTGTTTTCAGTGCCGGATGGCGCTGAATGATGTTTTGACACACCTGCTCCACCTCCGCCGGGCGATATGGCGTGTCCACCAATTCGACCGCCAATTCGTTTAAGGGTGCGGGCTGCAGGCTGTCGGTGAACACCTGCGCGCGGCTGATATGGCCCTTTACCACGTCGAAATGGATATCCACCCCGCCCCAGACAAAACGCTCATTGAGCAGGTGGCTGAAGGCTGGTGCCTTGCCGAAATTCCACTCCCAGCTGCTCTGCTTGGCGAACTGCGCCTCAAAGCCGGGTAAATCAGGGAAGACGTCTGGCGAGATAATTTCCGGCTCGACTTCTACCCCGTACCAGTCAAAGAAGGAGTCGATAATTGCGTCGCACACCTGCTGATGATTAATCTCAGGAATTAATTCATTAAGGTTCGCCACCCTTGAGCGTACCGAGGTGATGCCCTTGGCCTGCAATTTTTTCGGGTCGGGATTGAGGTAGTCGGCCAGACGGCTAAGGTCGGCGCTGAGCAGCAGCGTGCCGTGGTGGAAGCCGCGATCCGGCGTCTCTTTATAGGCCGAGCCGGAGATCTTGCGCTCGCCGTCCGCCGTTTGCGCCACTAAATCGTTGCGACCTGACGCACTGGCATTAACCCCCAGCGCGTTGAGCGCATTGAGGATAATGGCCGTTGAGACGCTTTTGTCATACTCCGGCTTGCCAGCCATAAAGGTGAAACAGGTATTGCCCAAGTCATGAAACACCGCCCCGCCGCCGCTGCTGCGGCGCGCCAGACGAATACCATCCTGCTCCATCCGGCGGGTATTGCACTCCTTCCACGGATTTTGCGCCTGCCCAATCACCACCGTCTCAGCATTACGCCACAAGAAGAGGATCCGCTGACTGGTCATCTGCCGGAAAATACAGTCCTCAACGGCAAGGTTGAACCAAGGATCATAAGAGTCGGAAAGCAGCAATCTGATAGGTTTCATCACGTTTCATCCTGAAAGAGTTTCACCCGATGATATCAGCAAAAAAGCCGATCAAATACGCAGAGCCTGCGAGGGAATAGACAATAAACGTCAAAAGATACCGCGAAATCTTCCTAGCATTCCGCAAAATCATTCAAGCCGCGTCAAGGCGGCAACCGAGCAAAGCCAACTGAAGCACTTCCTAGCATTCCGCTAAACCATTCGCGTTGTATTAAGGCGGCAACCGAGCAAAGCCAAGGAGCTTACACAAGTAAGTGACTTGGCTTTGCGAGGGCAGCCAACGCAAAGACAACGTGAAGGGTGACGCGGAATTTTAGATGCGGCGAGCCTGCCAATACACCTTTCGCCAATAAACATTATTCAAAGACGATCGCGTCACACCTTGACTGGTCGATGCGTGAATAAATTGGTCGCCGGTGTCGTAGATACCGACGTGCAGGCCGTTTTCGCCGCTGCCGGTTTTGAAGAAGACTAAATCGCCGGGCAGGAGTTCATCTCGGGAGACTTTGGTGCCGATTTCGGTTTGTGCGGTGGTGGTGCGTGGTAACACCATGCCGAAACGATCGCGGAAGGTGCGGAAGACAAAGCCAGAACAGTCGACGCCGCTAGGTTGCAGGCCGCCATAGCGATAAGGCGCACCACGCCACTGGCTGAGCTGATCGTTGAGTTGCGCGACCACGGCGATAGAGTCGGATAACTTTCCGCTCGGCGGGGGCGCATGGCTACTACAACCATTCAGTACCAGAGCAGCTAATACCAGCAGAGAATACAAGGTTCCGGTGGTCCAACGCATGGCAGTCCTTCCTTTCGGGATGACGGTCAAACGATATCAACAGGCAGAACGGTCCCTGTCAGATGTCGCCTTGCTCTAAGAGCAGGTTATTAGAGGATAAAAAGAATTTAGCGCTATTTTATCCGTCATCCAATCGAAAATCGCAAATTCAGTGGAATTAGTGGCTTTCAGTGCGGCTGTTGGCTTGGCTTGCTGTGAATTAACCAGACGCCGAACATGATCAATATTCCACCGCAGGCTTTCAGTAAATGCACGTTTTCATTGAACCAAGGCAGTGTCACCGCGGCCAGATAGACCAGCGCGTAGCTCAGGCTAAGCAAGGTATAGGCGCGGTGCAGAGGTAAAATCCGCAGCGCGAAGAACCAGCAGAGCATGGATAACGCGTAGCACATGATGCCAATCGTCACCGCCGCCAGCGACGTCAGGTTATTGAAAATAAAAGAAAGCTGCAGTTCAGACAGTGAGAAAAGCGGGATGCGCACCATCCCCCACTTCAATAATAGCTGTGCGAGAGTCACCAGCAGCAGGCTGCCGACGCCCCAGCTGTATCCGCGTTTGGTTTCAGCACTGGTCATGCGTTAATGCTCATTAAGGCTATTCCCAGCATGATGAACGCCACGCCCAACCAGTGGCGGCGGTCCACATGCTCTTTGAAAATCCAGCGCGCGCACAGGGTGATCAGCACGAAATTCAGGCTCAGCATTGGGTAAGCAATGCTGAGAGGAATTTGTTGCAGTACGCGCAGCCAGAACAGCATGGCCAAGCCGAGTAAGGCAATGGCCAAGATGAACCAACGTATGGCAGGTTTGAAGGAGTCGCCGCCGACCTGTGCCGCTTGCTTCTGACAAAGCTGCCCGGCACAGGTCAGGATACTGACCACTAAGACGAAGAAGTACGCTGTCATGGCAACTTACGGTAGAACAGTAAGGCCAGACGGTTCATCTGCACTCGCTGGTCGGCCTGCGGCAACTCAGAAGTGGTGCTGATTTTGCTGTCCAGTTTGATGACCACGGAAACATCCCCCTGTTGGCGAGCAGCTTGCAGCCAGGCCGGGAAGTTGGCGGCACTGATGTAATGCCCTTCCGCATCAGGATAACCCAAGCCGTATTCCACTTCGCCCTTCTCGTCATACATCAGAATGTCGCTGCGCTTGAGGGTCCAGGCCAGTCCTGTCGCCACGCCGACGTTATCCGCCAACACATACCGGCTGTGCTGAAGTAAGGCAAGATTGGTGTCCATAAAGGCCTGCGGCTGCTTGGAATCCACCACTTTTTGCGGAATAGCCTGCCCCACCAGCAGCGCCAGCACCACCGGGCAAACGGCCGCCCAGTACCAACGGTCACGCAGCGAGGTCAGGCTTAGCGCACCGGCTAAGGCCCAAGGCGCAAAGCACAGGATGCCAATGGCAACGCGGGAATGTTCTTCTGGCGTATACACCGGTTTGATGTGCAGAGGCGTCAGGCCGGAAATCGCTACCACCGCCAGCACCGTCACCACACCAAAAATGATGTTGATGATGCCGTTGGCTTTCAGCGCGCGCAGCTTGCCGGAGATACGGATCTGCTCGAGGTGATCGGACATCAGCAGCGCCAGCGGCGCAAAGCACGGCAGGATGTAGGTCGGCAGCTTGCCTTTCGCTACGCTGAAGAAAATCAGCGGCATCAAGGCCCAGCTCAGCAGGAAGAACAGCTCAGGGCGCATCACGCGCTTGGTCCAGCCGCTGATCAGTGCTCCCGGCACGAGCCCCATCCACGGCAGTGCGCCTAAGAACAGCACCGGAATGTAGTACCAGAATGGCGCTTTATGCTGGGCATTCTGCTCAGCGAAACGCTGAATATGTTCGACCCAGAAGAAGTAGTTCCAGTAGTCAGGCTCGCGATGAGCAATTGCCAGCACCCACGGCAGGCTTAATACCAGCGCGCTGAGTACCGCCAGCGGCCCCCAGCCAAACAGGGTTTTGAAGCGTTGTTCACGGACAACAATCGGCAGCACGGCGATAACCGGCAGCGCCAGCGCCAGAAAACCTTTGGTCATAAAGCCCATACCGCAGGCCAAGCCGAGGGCAATCCAACTGCCAACCTTCTGCTTGGTGGTGACGGCCTGCATACAGAAATAGCTGGCCACCATCGCGGCGGTCATCCACAGGGTGATCATCGGGTCGAGAACGCTGTAGGTCCCGATGGTGAAAACCAGCGTGAAAGAGAGATAAATCAGCGCGGCGATGCACGCCTTCTGGCGGTTACGCCACATCAGCATCGCCAGCCAACCAATCAGCAAGGTGCTGAGCAGCGTACAAAAGACCGAGCCGAAACGTACTGCAAAATTGGTTTCGCCGAAAATCATCTGGCTAATATTGTTGAACCAATATCCCGCCACTGGCTTTTCGAAATAGCGCAAACCTAATAGATGAGGCACCACCCAATCGCCGCGCTGCAACATTTCACGGCTGATTTCGGCATAGCGCGTTTCATCAGGCTGCCACAGTAAACGAGTATTCAGAGGCACTAAATAGACCAGCGCGAAGAACACTAACAGTACGGTGCTCCACACACCTTTGTACGCTTTGGACATCAGGAAAGACCTTCTTTCTGGCAACCTAACCACCCTTCCCGTCCTGGGAAGGTTGAACGAACGACGCGGCCCACCGGCAAGGTGTTCAGGTCAGCGGGCAGTAACTCACCCATTGCGCAGAACTGAATACCTTCTTGTGCGGCGCGCGTCAGTAAATCGTCAAACATGTCTGCCAGCGACATCCCTTCCACTTCGGCGTGAATGGTGTACACCGGCACGCCATTGTCTTGCTTGATGGCGTCGAGAATAAAATCGTTAAAGGTCGCAGTGGTCACTTCGCTGCCAATCACTTCGTCATAGGTCGGCAAAGTGACGGGAATTTGCACGGTGCCCGTTTGGCCGTTTTCTAACAATGGCAGGAAAGGATGCGTCCCCCGGCAGTCGCTGTTGTAGCGAAAACCAAAGGTCTGTTTCACATCAATAACCCGCTGGTCAGCTCGCCAGCCCGCCACCGCAGAGCAATCTACCGGACGACCAATGCAGCTTTGCAAAGCATCAAGGCCGAGGCGGATTTGCTTTTCCAGCTGTGGTTTTGACCATTTGCCGACTTTCGCCTGCCAGCCTTGGTGATCCCAAGCGTGCAGACCCACTTCATGGCCCTGCTCGGCAGTCTGTTTCATTAATGGCGCGAAATCGCGATAGATTTGCTTGCCCGGCCACGCGGTGCCCGCCAGCAAAATATCCAGCCCATAAAGAGACGCGGCGTTGGAGCGCAGCATTTTCCACAGAAAGCGCGGACGCAAAAGGCGCCATAAATGACGCCCCATGTTGTCCGGACCTACGCTGAAAAAGAAGCTGGCAGTTACGTTATGCTTCGCGAGAACTCGCAGTAACTGAGGGACACCCTTTCGGGTGCCGCTCCAGGTATCGACATCAATTCGTAATCCGACTTTTTTCATGCAGCCTTACCGTTATGCCTGATTGTTGTCTGGATTAACCGAACGCAGGAAGAAATCGAGGGTTTTTTCGACGGTTTTATCCATCGCGATTTCAGGGGTCCAGCCCAGCAGACGCTTGGCATTCTTGATGCTCGGCGTGCGGTGCTCAACGTCCTGATAACCTTTGCCGTAGTAAGTGCTGCTTTCCACGGATTTGAAGCCAGCAAACGGCGGGAACTGGTCGCGCAGTGGGTGAGCTTCAAAGCTACGCAGCAGCATCTCGGCCAACTCGCGAATACTGGCTTCGTTAGTTGGGTTACCGATGTTGATGATTTGGCCGTCGCAGCGATCTTCTTTGTTCTCAACGATGCGGAACAGCGCTTCGATACCGTCAGTGATGTCGGTAAAGGTACGTTTCTGCTCGCCACCGTCAACCAGCTTGATTGGAGAACCTTCAACCAAGTTGAGGATCAGCTGAGTAATGGCGCGTGAGCTGCCGATACGTGCTGCATCCAAGTTGTCCAGACGCGGGCCCATCCAGTTAAACGGACGGAACAGAGTGAAGCGCAGGCCCTCTTTCACGCCGTAAGCCCAGATCACACGGTCCAGCAGCTGCTTAGACACCGAGTAGATCCAGCGCTGTTTGTTGATTGGGCCAACAATCAGGCGAGAAGTGTCTTCGTCGAACTCTTTGTCGTCACACATGCCATACACTTCAGAAGTGGATGGGAAGATGATGCGTTTTTTGTATTTCACGCAATCACGAACGATTTTCAAGTTCTCTTCGAAGTCCAGTTCGAACACGCGCAGTGGGTTACGGGTGTATTCGATTGGGGTTGCGATAGCCACCAGCGGCAAGATCACGTCACATTTCTTGATGTGATACTCGATCCACTCGGAGTGAATGCTGATATCGCCTTCGACGAAGTGGAAGTGCGGGTTGTCCATGAAGCGGCTCACGGCATCAGAGCTGATGTCGAGACCAAAAATTTCATAGTTGTCTTCGCGCAGCAGACGCTCGCTCAGGTGGTTACCGATGAAGCCGTTAACCCCTAAGATCAGCACGCGAGTACGGCGTTTCATCACCGCGGTTGGCAGCGAGCTGAGTTTAACGTCAGGCATGATGCCCAGTTCCAGCGCCAAGCGAGAACCCTGCACGTAAAGACCAGATTCACTCTGGCCGGCCAGAATTTCCAGCGCGCCTGTGCCACACGCCACGACCAGCGGATCGCTGGACAGCACGGTACCCGGCTTTTTGTCGTGAGCGGTGTCTAGCGGGCGTGAACGCCAGATAGTCATTTTGCGCTGGCCGAGGTAAGTGAAAGCACCTGGATAAGGTTCAGTCACGGCGCGGATCAGGTTGTTAATTTCAGTCGCAGATTTGTGCCAGTGGATCTCGCCATCAGCAGCGGTACGGCGGCCGAAGTAGCTCGCTTGAGACTCATCTTGCGGAGTCAGGGTCACGTTGCCCTGCTTGATTTTTGGCAAAACGTCGGTCAACAGCACTTTCGCCGCGTCACGCACTTTCGCGTGCAGCGTCAGCGCGATGTCGTCATTGCTGATTGGCACAGCCAGTTGGCCGACGATGTCACCAGCGTCTGGGCGTTTAACCATCTTGTGCAGAGTTACGCCAGTCTCGGTTTCGCCTTTGAGCAGCGCCCAGTTAACCGGCGCGCGACCACGGTAGCGTGGCAGCAGAGAGCCGTGCAGGTTGAAGCCGCCCAGCGGCGCCAGAGACAGCACTTCTTCGCTGAGCATGTTGCGGTAGTAGAAGGAGAAAATAACGTCCGGCTGCAATTCACGGATACGGTCAACCCACAGCGGGTGATTCACATCTTCCGGCGCATAAACCGGCAGGTTCAAACCCGCGCCCACACGAGCAACGGAAGAGAAAAAGTTATTTTCGTCTGGCGAATCAGTATGAGTAAATACTGCTTGTACGTCATAACCCGCGTCAACTAAGGCCTGAAGCCCAACGCAACCAATATCATGGTAGGCAAATACAATCGCTTTCATTACTCTTCTTCCTGGCTGTTTTCGTCAGAACGCATTCCAACGACTTTTTGAACAAAATAACGGGGACGCGCACGAACATCGTTATAGATTCGCCCGATGTACTCACCGAGTAATCCCATACCCACAAACTGTGCGCCAATAAACATAAATAAGACGGCGAAGAGCGTGAAGACGCCCTCTGCGGCCCAGACTGGACCATGAATCAAACGCATGAGGATCAGGAAGACGGCCAGCACGAATCCGAACAGCGCGATGGCGCTGCCCACAACGCTGAGCATACGCAGCGGCGTGGTGGTCAAACAGGTGATTAGGTCGTACATCAGGTTGATGAGTTTCATCAGGCTGTACTTAGAATCGCCGAATTCGCGTTCTGAGTGCTGCACCGGAATTTCCACCGTTTTGCGCGCAAAGGTATTGGCCAAAATAGGAATAAAGGTGCTGCGCTCGTGGCAGTGCAACATGGCTTCGATGATGTGACGGCGATAAGCACGCAGCATACAGCCGTAGTCACCCATAGATTTGCCGGTCGCGCGCTGAATCATCATGTTGATGAGTTTCGACGCGGACTTGCGGAACCACGAGTCACGGCGGTTAGCACGCACGGTACCCACCACGTCATAACCTTCGTCGGCTTTAGCCACCAGACGCGGGATCTCTTCCGGCGGGTTCTGTAAGTCAGCATCAAGGGTAATAACCAAATCGCCCGATACGTGGTTAAAACCCGCCATGATTGCCGAGTGCTGGCCGTAGTTACGGTTGAGCAGCACGGCTACGATGCAGTTTTCAGGGACTTCAGCCGCTTCGGTTAGCATTTCGGCTGAACGGTCGCTGCTGCCATCATCAATTAAGATAATTTCATATTTTTGAGTCAGTTGGCGGCAAGCTGCTTGCGTACGCGAAAGCAGAGCCGGCAGACTCTCTTCTTCGTTATAGACCGGAATAACTACCGAGACTTTACGGATTGGTTCAAATTGCGCCACTACTGCGTCTCCAGAAGTGAAAAAAGGGCTGCAACAACGCGATCAACATCGCTGTCCTGCATATCAGGGAACAGAGGCAAGCTGCACAGGCGCTCGGTGTTCCATTCAGTATTCGGCAGGCTAAGTTCTGGATAACGCTCGCGATAATACTTTTGGGTATGAGCCGCGCGGAAATGCAGCCCGGTGCCGATACCTTTAGCCTTCAGGCGCTCCATCAACTGGTCGCGGCTAAAGCCCAAACGGTCGGTATCGACGCGGATCATAAACAGGTGCCACGCGTGCAAGTGCGGGTAGTCAGGGGATTTCATTGGGATGAAAGGTGAACCCTGAAGCTTCTCTAAATAGAGATTCGCCAGCTCTGTGCGACGCGCGTTGATTTCAGGCAGACGGCGCAGTTGCACCACGGCAATTGCCGCCTGAATATCAGCAAGATTGTATTTGAAGCCCGGCTCAACCACTTCAGCCTGCGGCTTACGCCCCTGCACTTCGCGGTCAAAGGCATCAACTGCCAGACCGTGGAACTTCAGCGCGCGCACTTTCGCCGCCAGCTCGTCGTCGTCAGTGGCGACTAAACCACCTTCGGCACAGGTCATGTTTTTGATGGCGTGGAAAGAGAAAATGGCCGTGCCCTGAGCGCCAACCCAGCGATCGCGGTAACGCGTGCCTGCGGCGTGCGCGGCATCTTCGACAATGGCGATGCCGTGCTGTTCAGCTAAAGCATAAATAGGGTCGAGATCCAGCGGCGCGCCCGCGTAATGCACGGGGATAATCGCTTTGGTGCGCGGGGTGATTGCCGCAGCAACGTCGTCTGCGTTAATCATCAAGGTATCAGGGTCAACGTCAATCATGACCGGCTCTGCGCCAAGCAGAACAATCATGTTCAGGGTAGAAACCCAGGTTTGAGAAGGCGTGATCACTTCATCGCCGGGGCCAATGCCCAAGGCCATCAGGGTAACGTGCATCCCACCGGTTGCCGATGAGACGGCAATAGCGTGTTTACATCCGAAGGTCGCCGCAAAATCCTGTTCGAGCTGGTTCGCCTGAGGCCCGGTGGTAATCCAACCTGAGCGCAGAACCTGACTCACAGCCTCAATTTCTTCCTCACCGATTGACGGGCGAGAGAAAGGCAAAAAATTTTCCATGACACTATCCCAAGAGGTAATAACTCAGTTCAGACTCTAAAGCGGTTTGATTTAACAATAATTAAACGCCGAGCCGAAATAATCAGACACATTGCCAGCCTAAGCTTAATTTAACCTTAAGGGGCGTCAAGTTATCTGTAAAGAAAATAGGATAAGTGTGAATTAACCTATATTTTCACTAGTAAATAGGTCTGTAATTTCAATCTGATAGCGAAAAAGATGGCTTTTTTTGGAAATTAAATACGATATTTCTTAAGTCTTAGTGGGGAAAATTATTGTTAGCCCGCGAGCTATTATTGAACGGCAATAATATTGTAAACAAGCATTACTTAAATAATGAATTTGTCATATTAAGCTGAATTAATGCGCAATGATTCCCGGTGCGGCACTCAGCCAGCGCTGATTTTCTAGGTTATGCATCTGAAAATTCACGCCAAATATGCCAGAAAGCGCCTCGGGTTGCATAATATTTATACAATCACCTGCCGCCAGCACCTGCCCGGCTTTCATTAGCCAGACAATGCCCGCGTGGTGCAGGGTATGGTTGAGGTCATGGTCGCTCATAATGGCAATTCTGCCACTGGCGCAATAGTGGTCGATCAGGCCATCCAGAGCCTGCTGTTGAGCTACATCGAGGCTGTTCATCGGCTCATCCAGCAGCAAAAGTTGGCTTTGCGGATTGAGCGTCGGCCAGACTTGCAACAACGTCGCGGCCAGCCTGACGCGCTGCCACTCGCCGCCAGAAAGGCGCGTCACCGGGCGATGGAGCTTATCCTCCAAATGCAGTTCGCGGGTTAAATGCGCGACGGTGCTTGCGACCAATGCAGCTTCGGCCATGGCGGGCTGATGCAGCGACAAATACTGGAACACCGGCATCATGGATATCGGCGCGGACTGCTGGCACAGATACCCTCTCCGTCTGGCCAGTTGCGGCCCGGAAAGGGTATCCAATGATTGCCCCGCAAGGCTGACGCCCCCTGCTCCCTGAAGCAAACCCGCCATGCGGGCCAATAAGCTGCTCTTCCCCGCGCCGTTCGGCCCGACAATATGGACGCGGCTGCCCGCCTCCACTTGGGTGGAAAAAGCCCGCAGCCGCTCGGCTACGCTCAGGTTATTGCATTCCAGCATCAGCGTTTCGGCCCCTAAATTACTTGGTTAATGCTTGTTTAACTGCACTAACCAACTGGGCATCTTCCGGGGTCATGTCTGGCGCGAAACGCTGGATCACGTCACCATCGCGGCTCACCAGGAATTTTTCGAAGTTCCACAGAATGTTGCCCGGCTGCGCGGGAGCACGGCCTTTGCTGGTCATGCGCGCCAAGAACTCGCTGCCTTCTGGCTCGAGCGCTTTTGGCTGAGCGGAGATCAGCGCCTTGTAAAGCGGGTGACGGTTCTCACCATTTACTTCCAGCTTGCTGAACATGGGGAATTTCACGCCAAACTGGGTGGTACAGAAGCTGTGGATCTCTTCTTCGGTGCCCGGCTCTTGTGCGCCAAACTCATTGCACGGGAAGCCTAAGACTTCAAAACCTTGGCCGTGGAACTCTTCATACAGCTTTTCCAAACCGTCATATTGCTTGGTCAGGCCGCATTCGGACGCCACGTTAACCACCAGCAGCACGGAGCCTTTAAACTCGCCCAGCGTGGTTTTTTCGCCATTAATTTTTTTCAGTTCAACGTCAAAAATTGCATTACTCATGATTATTTCCCGTTGTGATTTGCAGGTTTAGTGACTCGTTTTTCTTCAAAATCTATTCGATTTAGGCGGACTTAAGCAGCAGCCAGATAAACAACGGCGCGCCCAAGGTCGCCGTGACGACGCCAATCGGCAATTCGGTCGAATAAAGCGCGATGCGCGCCAGCACGTCGGCGAGCAGCAGCACGCTGCCCCCGGCCAACGCGCAGGCGGGTAATAAATGTCTTTGATTGGTGATGCCGCACAGCCGCAATATATGAGGGATAACCAAGCCAACAAAGCCGATCACCCCGGCCAGCGCCACGCTCAGCCCGACAACCCAGCCGACAGCGAGCACCAGCAGGTTACGCCACAGGGCGACGGGCAGGCCCAACTGCCTGCGCCTGCGCCAAGCCGAGTGAAAGCAGATTCAGCGATTTCCCTTGCACTATCATCCAGATCAGGGGCGGCAGCAGCATCAACCCCAGCCAGTATTGCCGCCAGTCTACCCCGCCGAAGCCGCCCATCATCCAGTACATGAGCTGGCGTAAATCGAGGTTACTGCTGAAGTAAACCGCCCACGTCATCACCGCGCTGCACACGATGCCAATGGCAATGCCGACCAGCAGCAGGCGAGCATTGGCTAACAGCCGTTTGCTGGCGAAATAGAGCAAAATGAAAGTAGTGATCAGCGCCCCGGCGATGGCGGCAAGGCTTAAAATCCATACCGGCGTGAGGCCGTTGCCCAGCATCACGCACAGCACCAGCGCCACGCCCGCGCCATTGGCGACGCCCAGCAATCCCGGCTCAGCCAATGGGTTTTCAAACAGTGCCTGCATCACGGCTCCGGCCACGGCCAGCGCGCTTCCGACCAAAATCACCGCCAGCGCGCGAGGCATACGCAACTGCCAAACAAACAGCTGGTTTTGAGCTTCAAACCATTGAGTCGGCCACAGCCACTGCTCACCGGCACACAGGCTGAAGACAAACACCAGCAGCAGAAATCCCCCAAGCCCCCCTAGCCGCGCATAGGCATGGCGACGCTGCTGGGACTCAAGCTGGCTGAAGGTGGGATTAGGGTTTAGCAATGAGGCATTATCCTGAGGCGATGTATGGCATTCGGCCATCAATAAGTGAAAGCTATCCTACCGATATTAGTCGCTTAGCTCTATAGCCGCCTGCTCGATAGCCGCTGCTTTTTGTTTAGACGAAAAATCCAATAAAAAAGCCGATAACACAATCATGTTATCGGCTTAATGGCAGTTCGCACGAGATGGGCGAATTAGGCGTTCAGTAACTTCTGACCCGTGCTGTCAACCAGCGCCAGCAGCACCTGAATGTCTTCCAGCGTCACCGTTGGGTTCAGCAGAGTCAGTTTCAGGCAGGTTACGCCGTTAGACTCAGTCACGCCCACGTTGGCGCGGCCGGAATCTAATAGGGCATCACCGATGCGTTGGTTAAGCAGTGCAACCGCTTGGTCACTCGCACCAGCCAACTGCTCTGGACGGTAACGGAACAGCACGCTCGCCAGCTGCGGCTTCATCACCAACTCAAGGGATGACTGCTCGGTCACGTACTGAGCCACTTCTTGAGCCAGCGTCACGCCGTGGTCGATGATTTCAGCGTATTGCTTCTGGCCCAAGGCTTCCAGACCCATCCACAGTTTCAACGCGTCGAAGCGACGGGTGGTCTGCAAGGATTTGGACACCAGATTCGGCACGCCCTGCGCTTCGTCAAATTCTGAGTTCAGGTAAGCCGCCTGATAGCGCATCAGCTCGTAATGGCGAGCTTCTTTCAGCAAGAACGCGCCACAGCTGATGGTCTGGAAGAACTGCTTGTGGAAGTCCAGAGTAATGGAGTCCACCAGCTCAATGCCGTCCAGATAGTCGCGATACTTCTCGGACAGCAACAGCGCGCCGCCCCAAGCTGCATCGACGTGAACCCAAATCTGCTGCTCGGCAGCCAGCTCGGCAATGGCACGCAGCGGGTCGATAGCGCCAGCGTCAGTGGTACCTGCGGTCGCCACGATAGCCAGAACCTGCTCGCCGTTGGCTTTCGCCTGCGCCAGCTTCTCGCGCAGATCGTTGAGATCCATGCGCGCAAATTCATCGGTTTTCACTAAGGTCACGGACTGGTAGCCCAGACCCAGCAGCGCCATGTTCTTCTGCACGGAGAAATGGGCATTCTCGGAGCAGAAGACTTTAATTTTACGCAGGTTGCCGACTAAGCCATCCTGCTGGATGGAGTGGCCCTGACGAGCGAAGAAAGCGTCACGCGCCAGCATCAGGCCCATCAGGTTACTTTGGGTGCCGCCGCTGGTGAAGACACCGGCGTCGCCAGCCTGATAACCCACTTGGGTACGCAGCCATTCAATCAGCTTCATCTCAATGATGGTGGCTGACGGGCTTTGGTCCCAAGAGTCCATGCTCTGGTTGGTGGCGTTAATCAACACTTCCGCAGCTTGGCTAACCACCAGACTTGGACAATGCAAATGCGCCACGCACTGTGGGTGATGCACGGACAGGCTGTCTTTTAAGAAGTATTCAATCGCACGTTCAATCGCTGCCTGATTGCCAAGGCCTTCAGGGTTGAAATCAAGCGTGATGCGCTCACGCAGTTCAGCGACGGTTTTGCCCTGATACATTTCTGGCTGCTGTAGCCACTGCACCACGGCCGCGCTGCTCTGCGCGATAGCCTGCTGGTAAGCCTCGGTGCTCTGCATCGAGGACGCCAGAATCGGGTTTAACTTGGACATTGTGTTCAACTGCTCCATTTAGACAGGCTTGATGCCAGCGGCTAACAAGGCCTGTTCAAATTTATCCAAGAATACGCCCAGCTCTTCGTTAGTGATCAACAGAGAAGGCAACAGGCGCAGAACGCAACCGTTACGGCCGCCGCGTTCCAGAATCAAGCCTGCTTCGAAGCATTTTTTCTGCAGCAATGCGGACAACTGACCGTCAGCCGGATAGCAACCCATGTGGTCCTGAGGTTCGTTTGGCTTAACAATCTCGATACCCATCATCAAGCCCAGACCGCGGACATGACCAATCACCGGGTAGCGTTTTTGCATTTCGGCCAATCTTTCTTTCAGCCATTCGCCCTGCGCAGCCACTTTGTCAGCCACTTTCTGGTCTTTGAGGATCTTCAGCGTGGTCAGGCCGGTAGCCATCGCCAGCTGGTTGCCACGGAAAGTCCCGGTATGGTGGCCCGGTTCCCACGCGTCAAACTGCTTCTTGATACCCAGAACGGCTAATGGCAGACCGCCGCCGACGGCTTTCGACATCACGATGATGTCTGGCTCAATGCCTGCGTGTTCGAAGGCGAAGAACTTGCCGGTACGGGCAAAGCCAGCCTGAACTTCGTCGAGGATCAGCAGAATGCCGTGCTCTTGAGTCACTTTACGAATGCGCTGCAACCACTCAACCGGAGCCGGGTTAACCCCGCCCTCGCCTTGAACAGCTTCCAGAATGACCGCCGCAGGTTTGCGCACGCCACTCTCAACGTCATTGATCAGATTTTCAAAGTAGTAAGTTAATGCTTTTACGCCAGCATCGCCGCCGATACCCAGTGGGCAGCGGTACAGGTGCGGGTAAGGCATAAACTGAACTTCTGGCATCATGCCGTTAACCGCTTCTTTCGGAGACAGGTTACCCGTCACCGCCAGCGCACCGTGGGTCATCCCATGGTAGCCACCAGAGAAACTGATCACGCCACTGCGGCCAGTGTGTTTCTTCGCTAACTTCAGCGCAGCTTCAACCGCATCGGCACCCGATGGGCCAGTGAACTGCAGGCAGTACTCTTTACCCTGTCCCGGTAACAGCGACAGCAGGTATTCAGAGAACTGATCTTTCAACGGAGTTGTCAGATCAAGAGTATGTAACGGCAAGCCGCTGGTAATGACATTTTGTATGCTTTGCAACACATCCGGATGGTTATGTCCTAAGGCTAGCGTTCCCGCGCCAGCAAGGCAGTCAAGATATTGATTATTCTCAACATCGGTGATCCAAACCCCTAGGGCTTTCGCAATTGCGAACGGCAATTTGCGTGGATAGCTCCTAACATTCGATTCAAATTCAGCTTGTCTCGCTAAATAGGCTTCATTGTTTCCGTTTAATGAATTCGCACCAAAAGTATCAATACGGACTTTATCCGTCATCATATCTCTCCTACAACTGGGGGTTATCGCTAACGCCAAAGTTGAATAAATGAATAAATAATTAATCACAGTGTGTAAAACGCGGCCAATATATGGCTTTTTAGCCCTAGGCTCAATAATTTATTTTGTTAAGGTTTGTTTATAATTTTTCTTATACGAATCAATAAATTGGCCGTTAATTGACCACGTTAAATCTGATAGAGCCGTGATGCGTAATCCGAACGGCTATAAAAATGCCTTTCAATCAGCTAGATGGCGACCTTAAAGGGTTTATAACTCAGGGATTAAAACCGGGTTTTGCGGGGTAAAAACGGGGGAAATACGCACAAAAAAGCATCTTTTGTAGCCGGTACGACGTACCGGCTAACTGATTAGAGATTAACCGCGTGGTCCCTGTGGCGGAATGGGCTGCCGATTATCTTCGTGCCAGCCGTCTGGATGCGGCCTACCCTGATCGTGAGGCTGGCCGTGTTGATAGTGCACCGGTCTTGGCGGCGGTGGCGGAGCGGGCTGCCAGCGGTCACCGCGCCAGTACATGCCTCGGCTGTTGCGTTCGCCCACATAGTGTCCTTGATGCGCATGCCACCACTGCGGCGCTCGCCAGTCATAGCCGTCCCAGTAGTACCCACGATGGTCCTGATCGCCAATGTGCAGCGTCACCCCCGGCGTGTTGATGTCTACCACCACGTTGGCCTGCGCAACCACGGGTAAGGCCAGTACACAGCATAAGAGTAAGAATGATTTATTCATGGTATCCGCCTTATTAGTTTGCGTCGTGCTCAAGGCAAAACTTATAACAAGGGGAATTAAATAGGCTATCGGATAACGGGAGTTTTGCGGTTAACTTTCTTCTTGCTTACTCAATTAAAACAAATGTATCTCAGGGGAAATAAATAATTAAATTGGCCAAGAATAACTCGACAAATATTATAGTAGCCTTAACAGATCTTAACGCTAGCCTGACAACAATCTGACGGCCATCTATTTATACTGAGAGCGTCTCTTCAGATAAAGGATATTTCCATGCGTAGATTATTAGCTTTCGTTGGCGTTGCTCTGGTGGTCATGAGCCTGAGCGGCTGCATCTTCCCCGGCCCTTACGACCACGGCGGCTACCATGGTGGTTATCATCGCGGTTACTACGGCCATCCTTACTACTGGCATTAATTTATTCGGTTATTGCTCACTGGCATGAGCAAGAAACGCATCAATTATTTCTTCATCAAGGGACTTCGGTCCCTTTTTGTTTATTTAACTTTTCACTTATTCAAATCAGCAAAAGTTTTTAAATAAAAACTCGCGGCCGATGAAATTAATCTATCAGACTATTCCTGAAGCCTAAAGTCTCTTAACGCTATTTTTTCGAACTCTATTGAAAATCTTTAAAAAGGATATTTAGGAAAAAGACGAATCTGGCTTTGAAGCGCGAAAGCATAAAAAAAAGGCCGCTTTCGCGACCTTTTTGACCAACTCACTTACTCTTTTGGAGTGGCATTCTCAACCCGGCTTTTCAACTTCTGTCCCGGACGGAAAGTCACCACACGGCGCGCCGTGATTGGGATATCTTCGCCGGTTTTCGGGTTACGTCCCGGACGTTGGTTTTTGTCACGCAGATCAAAATTGCCAAAACCAGACAATTTAACTTGTTCGCCATTCTCCAAAGCGCGACGCACTTCTTCGAAAAACAGTTCGACCAGGTCTTTGGCATCCCGTTTGCTAAGCCCAAGCTTCTCAAACAGGTGTTCTGACATTTCAGCTTTAGTAAGCGCCATAGGTTCAATCCCTCAAGGATGCTTGGAATCGCTGTTTTAGAGCCTCTACGCATTTTGCAACGGTAGCGGCGATCTCCTCTTCTTCCAGTGTACGAGCGGTATCCTGCAATACCAGACTGATGGCCAAACTTTTATAGCCTTCAGTCACGCCCTTCCCACGGTACACGTCAAATAAGTTTACGCCAACTACCTGATTTGCGCCAACTTTCTTACACTCTGCCAAAATATCGTCTGCGGCAACGTTTTCAGCCACTACAACGGCGATGTCGCGACGGTTAGCTGGGAAGCGGGAAACCTCCTTCGCATCAGGCAGAATGCGGTCTGCGACCTTATTCCACAGCATTTCGAACACTACTGTGCGACCGTTCAAGTCCAGCTTACGTTCCAGCTCTGGGTGTACTACACCAATGAAACCAATACGTTCGCCGCGTAAATAAATTGCTGCGCTCTGCCCCGGATGCAGTGCTGGGTTCACTTCAGCCTTGAACTGAACATCATCCAATTTGCCGGTAAGCTCAAGAATCGCCTCAAGATCGCCCTTCAAATCGTAGTAGTCAACTGCCTGACGCGCCAGATCCCAATGCTCTTCATTTTTGTTACCTGCGATCACGCCAGACAGCATGACGTCCTGACGGATACCCAAATCAGCTTGAGTATCAGGAACAAAGCGCAGGCCGCTTTCGAAAATACGCACGCGGTTCTGCTGGCGATTCTGGTTATAAACCACTGAAGTCAGCAAGCCAGTCCACAGAGAAAGGCGCATAGCTGACATTTCTACTGAGATTGGGCTTGGCAGAATCAGGGCTTCTTCGCCCGGATGCAGCAAATTCTGAATTTTCGGGTCAACGAAGCTGTAGGTGATAGCTTCCTGGAAGCCGCGGTCCACCAGCAGGTTTTTCACGCGCTTCAGGGACAAATCGGCTTCGCGATGTTTAGTCATTTCCAGATTAGCCTTAACCGGCACATCAGGAATGTTGTTGTAGCCATAGACGCGGGCCACTTCTTCGACCAAATCTTCTTCGATTTGCATATCGAAACGCCAGCTTGGCGCGACCGCCGTCCAGCTTGCGCCGTGATGTTCAACTTTGCAGCCAAGGCGGGTCAGAATGTCGGTAACCTGTGCATCTTCAACGTGATGACCAATCAGGCGATCCAGTTTTTCACGACGCAACTCAATGGTAGCGGCTTTTGGCAAGTCTTTTTCAGAGGTGACATCGATAACCGGACCAGCCTGACCGCCACAAATCTCCAGCAGCAGCGCAGTGGCGCGAGCCATGGCTTTGAATTGCAGCTGTGGGTCAACGCCACGCTCGTAGCGATGGGATGCATCAGTATGCAGGCCCTGACGGCGCGCGCGGCCGGTGATAGACAGCGGGTTGAAGAAGGCGCTTTCCAGCAGGACGTCCTGCGTCTCTTCATTCACACCTGAGTGCTCACCGCCGAAAATGCCGCCCATGGCTAAGGCTTTCTCGTGGTCAGCGATCACCAGCGTGTCGTCATTCAGCTTGGCTTTGGTGCCATCAAGCAGGGTCAGCGCTTCATCTTTCTTCGCCAGACGCACAACGATGCCGCCCTGAATGCGATTTAAGTCGAAGGCGTGCATTGGCTGGCCGAGTTCCAGCAGCACGTAGTTGGTGATATCAACCACGGGGTCAATGGAACGAATGCCGCAACGACGCAGCTTTTCACGCATCCACAGTGGCGTAGCGGCTTTAACGTTAATGCCTTTGACTACGCGGCCAAGATAACGCGGGCAGGCTTCGGTCGCCTGAACCTCAATAGGCAGAACGTCGCTGATGGTCGCCGCAACAGGCGACATATCCGGCTCGTTCAATGCCAGTTGGTTAATCACCGCCACGTCGCGAGCCACGCCGATGATACCTAGGCAATCAGCGCGGTTTGGAGTCACGCTGATTTCAATGGTGGTGTCATCCAGTTTCAAGAATTCACGGATGTCAGTACCGATCGGCGCGTCCAGCGGCAGCTCAATGATACCGTCGTGATCGTCGGTAATACCCAGCTCGGAGAAGGAGCACAGCATGCCTTCTGAAGGCTCACCGCGCAGTTTCGCAGCCTTGATTTTGAAGTCGCCCGGCAATACCGCGCCGACGGTGGCTACTGCCACTTTCAGGCCCTGACGGCAGTTCGGTGCGCCACAAACGATGTCCAGCAGGCGATCGCCGCCGACGTTGACTTTTGTCACGCGCAGTTTGTCGGCGTTCGGGTGCTGGCCGCACTCAACCACTTCACCTACGACAACGCCGTTAAAGGCACCGGCGACAGGCTCCACGCCGTCGACTTCTAGCCCGGCCATGGTGATCTGGTCGGATAATGCTTCGCTGCTGATGGCTGGGTTTACCCATTCACGCAACCAAAGTTCGCTGAATTTCATGTGATATTCCCGCCTTACTTAAACTGTTTGAGGAAACGCAGATCGTTTTCGAAGAAAGCGCGCAAATCGGTTACGCCATAACGCAGCATAGTCAGACGCTCCATGCCCATACCGAATGCGAAGCCTGAGTAGACTTCTGGATCGATACCTACGTTGCGCAGCACGTTGGGATGCACCATCCCGCAGCCCAGCACTTCCAGCCATTTGCCGTTTTTGCCCATCACGTCAACTTCAGCGGAAGGCTCGGTGAATGGGAAGTAAGACGGGCGGAAACGAATCTGCAAATCAGCTTCAAAGAAGTTATTCAGGAAGTCGTGCAGCGTCCCTTTCAGGTTGCTGAAGCTAATGTCTTTATCAACGATCAGCCCTTCCATCTGGTGGAACATCGGGGTGTGAGTCTGGTCGTAGTCGTTACGGTACACGCGGCCCGGCGCAATGATGCGGATCGGTGGCTGCTGGCCTTTCATGGTACGGATCTGTACGCCTGACGTTTGGGTGCGCAGCAGACGGGTCGCGTCGAACCAGAAGGTGTCGTGGTCGGCACGCGCCGGGTGGTGGCCTGGAATATTCAGGGCGTCGAAGTTGTGATAGTCATCTTCGATTTCAGGGCCGGTAGCGACAGAAAAACCTAACTCACCGAAGAAGGTTTCGATGCGGTCAATGGTGCGGGTCACCGGGTGTAAACCGCCATTTTCGATACGACGACCCGGCAGTGAAACGTCAATGGTTTCTTCTGCCAGACGGGCGTTCATTGCCGCTGATTCCAGCTCATTCTTGCGCGCGTTGAGCGCTTCCTGAACTTCTTGCTTCGCCTGGTTAATGACGGCACCTGCGGCTGGACGTTCTTCAGCAGGTAATTCGCTCAGCGTTTTCATCTGGAGCGTAAAATGGCCCTTCTTACCCAAGTATTCGACACGCACTGTTTCTAATGCGGCAATATCCTGAGCACTCTCTACGGCGGCCTTGGCACTGGCGACCAGTTCTGCGAGATGTGGCATTGCTTTCCTCTTCTTCTGGCTTATATGGCCGGATGTGAAATAACCGGTAATTTATCAGGGGCGCGCGTTAAGCCCTGAACTTTAGTAAATAAAGAACAGATACAAAAAAGCCTCCACGAGGGAGGCTTAGGCGCTACTTTTCGTTTCTTCTCTTACGCGCGAAAGCCTTCCTGAATCAGGCGCTAAAGTAAAAAAAGAAACGGAAAATAGCAGTGTTCATGCTTGCGTTACCTTGTTGATGCTCAGTTTGCTGGCGTTAATGTCACACAGTGAGATGACAACTTGACTGATTATAAACAAAAAAGAGGGAGCAAGCTCCCTCTTTTTAGCTGACTTACGCCAGAGCTGCTTTCGCTTTTTCTACCAGTGCGCTGAACGCGAACTTATCGAAAACTGCGATATCAGCCAAAATCTTACGGTCAATTTCAATAGAAGCTTTTTTCAAGCCGTTAATGAATTTGCTGTAAGACATGTCGTTCTGACGAGCTGCTGCGTTGATACGCGCGATCCACAGCTGACGGAACTGACGTTTCTTTTGACGACGGTCACGGTAAGCGTATTGACCAGCTTTGATAACAGCCTGGAATGCAACACGATATACGCGCGAACGGGCACCGTAGTAACCTTTCGCCTGCTTTAAAATTTTCTTGTGACGTGCACGTGCAATCACACCACGTTTTACGCGAGCCATATGCTCTCCTGAGTATTATTCTTGATTAAAAAAAGTGTATTTATGCGTACGGCAGACATGCAGAGACCAGACCCAAATCGTTCTTGGATACCAGGCCTTTTGGACGCAAGTGACGTTTACGCTTAGTAGCTTTTTTGGTCAGAATATGACGCAGGTTAGCGTGCTTACGCTTAAAACCACCATTAGCGGTTTTTTTGAAGCGTTTAGCGGCGCCACGTACTGTTTTGATCTTTGGCATTTTAAATTCCACTTCGCATTGTTAATTACATGAATCAGAAAGGCGAACTAAACCCACGCAGCGCAAGCACTGCGCGGGGAAAGTTACTTGGAAGCCTTACTGTTTCTTCTTAGGTGCGAGCACCATGATCATCTGACGGCCTTCGATCTTCGTAGGGAAGGATTCGACAACGGCCAATTCAGAATCTTCACACAGGTCTTTACGGACGCGGTTAAGCACTTCCATACCGATCTGTTGGTGCGCCATCTCACGCCCACGGAACCGCAGGGTGATTTTGGCTTTATCGCCATCTTCCAGAAAGCGAATCAGGTTGCGTAGTTTGACCTGATAGTCGCCATCATCGGTACCAGGTCGGAATTTGATTTCCTTAACCTGAATAACTTTTTGCTTCTTCTTCTGCTCTTTGGTCGACTTGCTCTTCTCGTAGAGGAATTTGCCGTAATCCATGATTCGACAAACTGGCGGTTCGGCATTCGGACTGATTTCTACTAAATCGACGCCCGCTTCCTCAGCTTTTTCAAGAGCTTCATTCAGACTGACAATACCAATCTGCTCGCCATCGACGCCGGTGAGGCGAACTTCTTGCGCGCGAATCTCTTTGTTAATGCGATTAGGACGCGCCGGTTGAACTCGTTTTCCGCCTTTAATACTTTATTCCTCCAGTTGATGAAGACTTCTGCTGCGGATCTCCGCCAGCAGTTTGTCAACGACTTCGCTAACGTCCATGCTTCCCAAGTCTTTTCCGCGGCGGGTACGAACGGCAACTTTGCCTGCTTCGACCTCTTTATCGCCACAAACTAACATATAAGGGACACGGCGTAGCGTGTGCTCGCGGATTTTAAAGCCAATCTTCTCATTTCTCAAGTCGGCTTTAACGCGAATGCCTGCATCTTGCAGTTTTTTAGTTAATTCTTCGACATAGGCAGCTTGTGTATCGGTAATATTCATTACCACTACCTGAACCGGAGCAATCCACGTTGGGAAGAAACCTGCGTACTCTTCGGTAAGGATACCGATGAAGCGTTCCATAGAGCCCAGAATTGCGCGGTGAATCATTACTGGCACTTGACGGTCGTTGCTTTCGCCAATATAAGACGCGTTCAAGCGGCTCGGTAATGAAAAGTCGAGTTGCACGGTACCACACTGCCACGCACGATCCAAACAATCATGCAAGGTGAATTCAATTTTCGGGCCATAAAACGCGCCTTCGCCCGGCTGATATTCGAATTCAATCTTGTTTTCAGTCAGTGCCGCAGCCAAGTCATCCTCGGCTTTAGTCCACATTTCGTCAGTACCGATGCGCTTCTCAGGACGGGTAGAAAGTTTCACCACAATCTTTTCAAAGCCAAAGGTGCTGTACATGTCGTAAACCATGCGAATACAGCTGTTTACTTCGTCACGGACCTGCTCTTCTGTACAGAAGATGTGGGCGTCGTCCTGAGTAAAGCCACGAACGCGCATCAGGCCGTGCAATGCGCCAGACGGCTCATTACGGTGACAGCTACCGAACTCCGCCATACGCAATGGCAGGTCGCGGTAAGACTTCAAACCTTGGTTGAAGATCTGCACGTGCCCCGGGCAGTTCATCGGTTTGATGCAGTATTCACGGTTCTCGGAAGAGGTAGTGAACATCGCGTCTTTGTAGTTATCCCAGTGACCTGTTTTTTCCCACAGCACGCGGTCCATCATGAACGGACCTTTCACTTCCTGATAGTCGTAAGACTTCAGTTTCATGCGCACGAAGGCTTCCAGCTCGCGGAAGATAGTCCAGCCGTCGTTGTGCCAGAACACCATGCCCGGTGCTTCTTCCTGCATGTGATACAGGTCGAGCTGCTTACCGATTTTACGGTGGTCGCGTTTGCTCGCTTCTTCCAAACGTTGCAGATAAGCATTTAACTGCTTCTTCTCAGCCCACGCGGTGCCGTAGATACGTTGCAGCATTTTGTTTTTGCTGTCGCCACGCCAGTAAGCACCGGAGGTTTTCTGCAATTTGAAGTGATGGCAGAAACGCATGTTTGGCACGTGCGGACCGCGGCACATGTCGACGTATTCTTCGTGGTGGTACAAGCCCGGCTGGTCATCATGACTGATGTTCTCATCCAGAATTGCCACTTTGTATTGCTCGCCACGGCTTGCAAAGGTATCGCGCGCTTCCTGCCAGCTGACTTTCTTTTTAATTACGTCGTAATTCTTTTCAGCCAACTCGTGCATACGCTTTTCAAGCAGATCGAGGTCTTCCTGAGTCAGCGTGCGATCGATATCAACATCGTAGTAAAAACCGTTGTCGATAACTGGACCGATAGCCATTTTGGTGTTCGGCCACAATTGTTTAATTGCGTGACCCAACAAGTGCGCACAGGAGTGACGCAGGATTTCCAAACCGGCTTCATCTTTAGTCGTGATGATCGCTAACTGGGCGTCCTGAGTGATTAAATCCGTCGCATCAACCAATTCGCCATTTACACGACCAGCGATACAGGCTTTCGCCAGACCTGGACCGATATCAAGGGCGACATCAAGAGGAGAAACGGGGGAATCAAACGAACGCTGACTTCCGTCAGGAAGAGTAATAACTGGCATGTTAATTCCTTATCTACAGTGGTGCCCCACACGACAGAGCACATATAGAAAATATTTGGGTTTAAATTCATTTAGTTAGTTACGCTATTCAGCTCTACTTTGCCGAATACATGCACCCGTGAGGCCCTGATTTCATTGCCTCAAGATGCGACGTAAAAAACGCCAGCCAGTGTAACATCCGTAAAGCGCAGTTTTCCAGCAACCTTGGTTGCTTAATGGTGCTATTTTTCGTGTAATTCTCTGCAAGGCACTTATCTTGAAAGGACATTGAAAATGGAAGGAAGAACATGACCGAAATTGCCCAATTATTTAAAGCCGTCGGACTGGGGTTAGTGATTTTGCTGCCGCTGGCGAACCCGCTGACCACCGTCGCGCTGCTGCTCGGCCTGTCGGGCAATATGACCACCCAGGAGCGCAACCAGCAGTCGCTGATGGCCTCGGTGTACGTGTTCGCCATTATGACCGTGGCGTTCTATGCAGGTCAGTTGGTGATGAATACCTTCGGGATTTCCATTCCGGGTCTGCGTATCGCTGGCGGTCTGATTGTCGCCTTTATCGGTTTCCGCATGCTGTTCCCTCAGCCACACGCTGCGGAGAAGACCATGGTGGAGCACAAAACCGAGGAGATGAAGAAGCAGGATTCGCCGAATATCGCCTTCGTGCCTCTCGCTATGCCAAGCACCGCCGGGCCGGGGACCATCGCGATGATCATCAGCAGTGCGTCGGCCATCAAAGACGGCGTGGATTTCCCAGAGTGGGTCATTGCCGTCGCGCCAGTACTGACCTTCTTTATTATTGGCCTGATCCTCTGGCTCTGTTTAAGAAGCTCAGGGGCGATTATGCGTCTGGTGGGGAAAAGCGGGATTGAAGCGATTTCGCGTCTGATGGGGTTCTTGCTGGTCTGTATGGGCGTTCAGTTTGGTATTAACGGCATTCTGGAGATTATTTCACACTACCCGCCAGCAGCCTGATTGCGCTGCTGACGGGTAGAATGAACAGTGCTTATCTCATGGCCAGATAAGCATTGTTCACTTTCCACAGGTAACGAGGGGCCTGCGGAGCCGGGTGTTTTTGCTGCACGTGTTCGTAGAACTGCTGTGGTGTCATCTGATTAATTTTTGCTACAGCGTAGGTTCTGTCGCTGGAGAAGGTTCTCAGTAGTGCCCCTGCACCGTTTACATAAGCCACTGTTGTTGCATAACGGCGCGTTTGTGGGTCACTGATACCCGCCAACTGCTGCTGCAACATGCTTAGGTAAGCTGTACCTAAATCGATATTCACCGCTGGGTCTTTCAATTCATGGGTACTCGGTTGCCCGTAGCGCCCTTTCATCCGGTAAGCATCCCGCCCCGCCGTGGATGCTTTTAACTGCATCAGGCCAATCGCGTTAGACTTACTGACCACGGTCGGATTGAAACCTGACTCGACCTGAATAATCGCCTTAACCAATGTTTCATCAACACCATAGGTATTTGCTGCTTGGTGTATCACGCTGCCGTAAGGTCCTTGGTGCATCATGGACGTATCCGGTAATGCGGCCGGCGGATTCAGAAAGTGAGTCCGTTGTACCGGCGTTTCTTTAGCGCAACCCGCTAATAAAAGCGCGGCCATCAAATAAAGAATGTTTGGTTTCACGTTATGCCTCTCGCGACTTTGACGAAAGCCAGCATATACATCTTCTTCGCACACCTGAATATATTTTTAGTCTATGCTGAATAATGTTCTGTTAAACAAAGGTATTAGGAAAGTGTCGATAAGATAATTCTGCTTATATATGCACTATTACTGTCTCTTATTCCTAATTTCATATTCTCTTTGTGACAAACAGATGAAGCAGATCACGCGTATTTACTTCACAACCTGATTTTGCTGTGCACCAGATCGGGTTTTTCAAGTGAGAAAGACGCTAACTTAATGAATTATCAGGCCAGTCAGAAGGGGTGATTCCATGTGGCAAGCCGTTAATCGTTTGTTAAGTGAACATCTTGGTAGCGCCGAAATCCGTGAGCGGGTTGAGCTTCCCGGAGGAGAAATCCACCCGGCGTGGCGACTCAGTTATGGGGATAGGGATATCTTCGTGAAGTGTAATTCACGCGAGATGCTGCCCATTTTTGCCGCCGAGGCTGACCAACTCGCCCTGCTCGCTCGCAGTAAAACGGTGAAAGTGCCTGAAGTGTATGGCGTTGGCAGCGACCGTGATTACAGCTTCCTCTTACTTGAATATCTCCCCCTTAAACCTCTGGATCAGCACAATGCCTACTTGCTAGGCCAGCAGCTGTCGGCTCTGCATCAGTGGAGCGAGCAGCTACAGTTCGGGCTGGATTTTGATAACGAGCTGGCAACACTGCCCCAGCCTAATAGCTGGCAGAAGCGTTGGCCGAGCTTCTTTGCCGAGCAGAGGATTGGCTGGCAGCTCCAGTTAGCCGCCGAGAAAGGCATGGTGTTTGGCAATATTGAAGACATCACGGATAAGGTGCTGGCCCGGCTGCATAACCACCAGCCGCAGCCCTCTTTGCTGCACGGCGACCTGTGGCCGCACAACTGCGCTTTATCCGAGAACGGCCCGGTTATTTTCGACCCGGCTTGCTACTGGGGAGATCGCGAATGCGATTTCGCCATGCTGCCTTTATATCCCAATGTCCCAAGCTATATTTATGATGGATATCAAAGTCGTACTCCCCTTCCCGATGATTTCGTCCTGCGCCAGCCGATCTACCAATTATATTATCTGCTCAATCGCAGTAATCTTTTTGGCGGCCAACATCTGGTAGTGGCGCAGCGGGCAATTGAACGCTTGATGCAAAGCGACTGGGCATAATAAAAGAGCCTGAATCTATTAAAGATTCAGGCTCAATGTTCGCCGCTTAATAATGATTTAGCAAAGCGTTTATCAGGCCAGTAAACCTAATAATTTAAGAATGAAATAGGCAATCACCGCCAGAATAATGGGCAGGATATACAGCGGGAAATATTGCACAAAAATAGTGTGTCGCGGTAAGACGATACGCTCTTCGATTTGCTGCTTGGTGCGCCCTTCGCCCTCTTTCGCCTGCTCCAAAATCAACTGATCCTGAATGCCTTCGCGGATGTGCTTAACCTGACGCGACATGCGCGCGCCGGAAGCCTGCAACGCCAACCCGACAAAGATAAGCCAGTAGATAATAAAGAACACGATGTTGGCGGAGGTCACGCCCTGCCCGAGCACCGGAACCGGCGAGTTGTACCAAAACATATTTAAAAACGAGGTATTGAAACGCACCATATCCACCATGACGTGAACGAAGTCCAGCATCACCGCGTTGATACCCTGCTGGGCTTTACTGTGCTCATAGACAAAGTTCAGCAATGAAATGATGGTCGACAGCAATGCGGGGATGAAAACTACCCAACCCAAGATCCGCTTTAATACGGCAACGCGCCCGGCCTGTTGATACGTCATGAATTCCCCTTGTGAAGACGTCTCAGATATCGACTAAGTCTACCCGCAGATTAGGAATGTCGCCCACTGTTTTAATGGCTTAGACACAAAGTCAGACAATATTTTCGCGTTACTCGCTCCGTTCATCCGGCTTCTGCCCTGAGCCAACGAGTGATAGAGTGGCGAAAACCTCAACCATGGAGAGAAAAACAATGGCGTACTCGCGTCCGATTGCTGCGGCAATTTTTGATATGGATGGTCTGCTGATCGACTCTGAGCCCCTGTGGACACAGGCCGAGCTGGATGTTTTTGGCGATTTGGGATTAGACCTTTCGCAGCGCCATCTGCTGCCTGACACGCTGGGCCTGCGCATCGATCAGGTGGTGCGGATGTGGTATCAGGCCATGCCTTGGCAAGGCCCGACGCAGGAAGAAGTAACCCAGCGCGTGATTGCTCGCGCCATCGAACTGGTGGAACAGACTCGGCCGCTGCTGCCCGGCGTCACCCACGCGTTAGAGCTGTGCCGTGCGCAAGGGCTGAAGATAGGCCTGGCTTCGGCTTCTCCGCTGCACATGCTGGATAAAGTGCTGGAGATGTTTAACCTCACCGGCTACTTCCAGATCCGCGCCTCCGCCGAGCACCTGCCTTACAGCAAGCCGCACCCAGAGGTCTATATTCAGGCTGCGGGCCAGTTGCAGGTTGACCCGCTGAACTGCGTCACGCTGGAAGACTCCTTTAATGGCATGATTGCCACCAAGGCCGCCCGCATGCGCTCTATCGTGGTGCCGGACCATGCATTTAGCGAAGACCCGCGCTGGGCCTTGGCTGACGTCAAACTCTCTTCTCTTGAGCTGCTGCGGGCCGAGCATATTCGCTAAGCGCTTCGTCATCACAGCTTTATAAGAAGTCCGCGCGCTTGGGTGAAAAGGTGTCAATCAGCACACTGCCTTGCTCAAGCGCCACCACGCCGTGCATCTCGTGCTTCACCGCCCGGTAAGCATCCCCCACGCCCAAGATTTTCTTCTCGCCTTCTATCTCCACTTCAAAGCTGCCTGCCGCCACATAAGCAATCTGGTCATGAATATCATGCTTATGCGCCACGCCAATCGCTCCTTTATCGAAGTGCACCGCGACCATCATCAGGTCATCGCTCCAGGTCATGATTTTGCGTTTTACGCCGTGCCCAAGCTCTTCCCATGGGGTTTCTTCATCTATAAAGAACGTTTTCATCGCAGCTCCTGTCGGTATGAGTTAAGGGGGAAAGCGAGCCTTGGCGGCTCAAAGCTGAAAATCATTCTACTCGGCCTTAGCGCCCGCCAGAGGATCAGTTTCGTAAATCTTGACCTCCCTCATAAAATAAATAAAACATCATTTCATTTTTATTGAATTCATATGCCAATGACTTTATGCTGCAAATACCAAGGACGAGCCGGCGGTTTGATCTTTGCGGTGATGTCACTGCCACGCGTCACCTCAGTCAGCGCCGACAACTCCTTCCTTCATTGCACTTACCACGCACGAGAGGCACCGACATGCAAGTCCGTCAAAGCATCCATAGCGACCACGCCAAACAGCTCGACACTGCGGGATTACGTCGCGAATTTCTGATTGAGAAAATCTTCGAAAAAAACAACTACACCATGACGTACAGCCATATCGACCGCATTATCGTCGGCGGCGTGATGCCGATTGATGCCAAGGTGTCGGTGGGTGACGAAGTCGGCAAGCAGCTTGGTGTGAGCTATTTCCTTGAGCGCCGCGAACTAGGCGTGATTAACATTGGCGGCCCGGGTCTGATTGTGGTCGATGGCACCACTTATGAGATTGGTAACGAAGAAGCCCTGTATGTCGGCAAAGGGGCGCGAAACGTTGAGTTCAGCAGCCTCGACCCGGCCAAGCCTGCCAAGTTCTACTACAACAGCGCCCCGGCCCACACCACCTTCCCTAACAAGAAAATCACGCTGGCCGAAGCCTCGCCGCAGACCATCGGCGACCCAGCCACCAGCAACCGTCGCACCATCAATAAGTTTATTGTTCCTGACGTGCTGGAAACCTGCCAACTGACCATGGGCCTGACCAAGCTTGAGCAAGGCAGCCTGTGGAACACCATGCCGTGCCACACCCACGAGCGCCGGATGGAAGTCTATTTCTACTTTGATATGGACGAAGAAACCTCCGTATTCCACATGATGGGCCAGCCGCAAGAGACGCGCCATCTGCTGGTACACAATGAACAGGCCGTGATCTCCCCGAGCTGGTCGATTCACTCCGGGGTGGGCACCAAGCGCTACACCTTTATTTGGGGCATGGTGGGCGAGAATCAGGTGTTTGACGATATGGACCACGTGAAGGTCAGCGAACTGCGCTAATCGGCCAGCAGAGTTATCTTTCGGCCCGAGCGCCGTTGTTAAAAGAGAAAAGACTATGATCCTTAATGCATTTGATTTGGCAGGAAAAGTCGCGCTAGTGACCGGCTGCAACACCGGCCTTGGGCAAGGTATGGCGATTGGCTTGGCGCAGGCGGGCTGTGACATTGTTGGCGTTAACCTCAGTTCACCCAATGAAACAGCGGAAAAAGTCACCGCGCTGGGTCGCCGTTTTCTCGATCTTCGCGCCGATTTGGGCAGTATCGAAGGCATTCCACAGCTGATTGAGAAGGCCGTTGGCGAGTTTGGGCATCTGGATATTCTGGTTAACAATGCCGGGATCATTCGCCGCGAAGACGCCATCGAGTTCAGCGAGAAGAACTGGGATGACGTGATGAACGTCAACAGCAAGACGCTGTTCTTTATGTCTCAGGCCGTGGCGCGCCAGTTCATCAAGCAGGGGCACGGCGGCAAAATCATCAATATCGCCTCCATGCTCTCCTATCAGGGCGGCATTCGCGTGCCTTCTTATACTGCGTCAAAAAGCGCGGTGATGGGCATCACTCGCCTGATGGCCAATGAGTGGGCCAAGCACGGCATTAATGTCAATGCGATTGCGCCGGGCTACATGGCGACCAATAACACCGAGCAGCTGCGCGCCGACGAAGGCCGCAGTAAAGAGATTCTGGAGCGTATTCCGGCGGGCCGCTGGGGCGTGCCTGAAGACGTGATGGGGCCAGTGGTGTTCTTGGCCTCAAAAGCCTCAGACTATGTGAATGGTTACACCGTGGCGGTTGATGGCGGCTGGCTGGCGCGTTAAGCTGTAAAATCAGTCGAAAAAAGACGTCTAAAATGGCGTCTTTTTTATTATATTTCAAATAGTTGACAATTCGTTACAGGGTAACTCTTCCCTGATTGTGACAGTTTCACTTATACTGGATAAAATAACAGTTATTAAGTTCGGAAGCGTCATGACGGCGGAAGGCCATCTCATATTTTCAATCGCCTGTGCGGTATTCGCCAAAAAAGCACAGCTCTCTCCTGAGCTGGCGCACGGGGACTGGTGGCATATTATCCCAGCCTCGCTGCTGACGTCACTGCTGCCCGACATTGATCACCCAAAATCGCTGATCGGCCAACGGCTTAAGTGGGTCTCCGCGCCCATTGCCCGAGTCTTTGGGCATCGGGGCTTCACCCACAGCCTGTTGGCAGTGGTCGGCGGCATCTTCCTGATGCGCACCCACTTCCCCCATGATTGGGTGATTCCGATCGACGCTTTCCACGCGATGATTATCGGCTATCTCAGCCATATATTGGCCGACATGCTGACCCCTGCAGGGGTGCCTCTGCTGTGGCCCTGCCGCTGGCGTTTTCGCCTGCCGCTGATCAATAGTCAGAAAGGCAACCAGTTGGAGCGCACATTATGCTTACTCTTGGTGGGCTTCACCCTGTTCTGGCCCAACTGGACGCCCATTATTGGTGCAATCAAACCGGAGTCATTTAGCAAATTATTGAACCTGATCACCTAAAATCGCGCATAAAATAACCTAAAAAGGCATATTTAGTGCCTTTTTAGCTCGGAAAGTTATAAAGCATTCTTTTTGGATATAAATACCCCTCCTTATGAACTGTTATTCTATGCCCCAACGCTATGGGATGGTGCATTCCCCGAAGTGGGAACATCAGAAAGCAAAACATAATTAGAAATTTGGAGATCTGGGTATGAATCTTCCGCTCGTGATTAACGTGGTGGTCTTCGTCGCCCTCCTTCTGCTTTTGGCGCAAACCCGCCACAAGCAGTGGAGTCTGGCAAAAAAAGTCCTGGTCGGTCTGGTGATCGGCGTGGTGTTTGGTCTGGCATTGCAGCTGATTTACGGCTCTGACAACCCAGTACTGAAAACCTCTATTACTTGGTTCAATATCGTCGGTAATGGTTATGTGCAGTTGCTGCAAATGATCGTCATGCCGCTGGTATTCGTCTCCATTCTGAGCGCGGTTGCCAAGCTGCATAACGCCTCTTCACTGGGCAAAATCAGCTTCCTGACTATCGGCACGCTGCTGTTCACTACCCTTATCGCCGCTCTGGTGGGTGTGTTTGTCACCGGCCTGTTTGGCCTGACCGCTGACGGTCTGGTTCAGGGTGCTCAAGAAACAGCTCGTCTGTCTGCGCTGCAAAGCAACTACGTGGGTAAAGTCGCTGACTTGACCATGCCGCAGCTGATCCTGTCCTTCATTCCGAAAAACCCGTTTGCCGATTTAACGGGCGCAAGCCCGACGTCGATTATCAGCGTGGTCATCTTCGCGGCCTTCGTTGGCGTTGCTGCCCTGCAACTGGTTAAAGATGACCAAGAGAAAGGCCCGCGCGTGCTGGCGTTCATCGACACTCTGCAAGCTTGGGTGATGAAACTGGTTCGTCTGGTGATGAAACTGACTCCATACGGCGTGCTGGCCCTGATGACCAAAGTGGTTGCAGGCTCTAACGTGCAGGACATCATCAAGCTGGGTAGCTTCGTGGTGGCGTCTTACTTGGGTCTGGCCATTATGTTTGTGGTTCACGCGGTGCTGCTCTCCTTCACCGGCATTAACCCAGCGAAATTCTTCCGCAAAGTGTGGCCAGTGCTGACCTTCGCCTTCACCAGCCGCTCTAGCGCAGCCTCTATTCCACTGAGTGTTGAAGCGCAAACGCGTCGTCTGGGTATTCCAGAATCTATCGCCAGTTTCGCTGCGTCCTTTGGTGCCACCATTGGTCAGAACGGCTGTGCGGGTCTTTACCCGACCATGCTGGCAGTGATGGTTGCGCCAACCGTGGGTATCAACCCGTTTGACCCAATGTGGATCGCCACCTTGGTGGGTATCGTGACCCTCAGCTCTGCCGGTGTTGCCGGTGTGGGTGGCGGTGCGACCTTCGCGGCGCTGATTGTGCTGCCAGCGATGGGCCTGCCGGTAACGCTGGTTGCCCTGCTGATTTCGGTCGAACCTTTGATTGATATGGGTCGTACCGCGCTGAACGTCAGCGGCTCAATGACTGCCGGTACTATCACCAGCCAGTTACTGCGCCAGACCGATAAGTCTTTATTAGAAGCCGATGACAACGCCGAACTGGCGCATCGCTAATCTTCTATTGATTGGCTAGACGATAAAAAAGGCCGCGACGGTTAACGTTGCGGCCTTTTTGTATTTCAGACGCTTAGTGCTTAAAACGCGGTTTCCAGCGAATCCGTCACGCAGTAGTTGTCATCCACCAGCGGCAGATAGCGCCATTTATCAAACGCGGTACAAGGATGGGAAATACCACAACCCACCCAATCGCCCGGCTGGAGCGTCTCATCCTCTGGCAGCAGCAGATAGGCATGCTGGTCATTGACGTCGCTGATGGTCAAATGGCTGGCCGAGCGCGGCTCGCTGCCGTCGGCATTGCGGATCCACAGCGGGTTTGGCAAGTCTTGGTCGAAAGGCACGTCGCGACGGCCAAAATCAACAAAAGCCAGTCCCGGCTCGGGGCGCGACAGCACCCTGCCCCAAATTTCCAAAGACGCTTCAAAATGGTGGGTTGCGCCCGGCTGAGCAAAGGGCGCAATGCGCGAATAGAGTCCGCTGTCGTGGGCCATGTAGGCACCCGAGCGGATCAGCGGCGTGACCGGCAGAGGCAAGCTTGCCGCCGTGAAGCAGGACGTCACCACGTCAAACCACGCCCCGCCGCCCGCGCTAAGAATAATGTTGTCACTGGCGAACAACTGCTTGTCGGCCAGCAGCGCCGCCGTGGCGATCATCATTTCGCAATAGGCTTTCACCCGCGCAATGCCCGCCGCGTCGCGCCCTGCGCCCAGTGCGCCCTCATATCCCGCCACGCCGACCAGCCGCAGTTGGCTGCTGGCAGCAATGGCTTCGGCGATGCTAACTGCCTCATCCTGTGTTCGGCAGCCGGTACGGCCGCCGCTGACCGACATCTCCAGCAGCACGGAGATCTGGCTGTCACCCAGATTCTGCTCCAGCAGCTTCACGCCTTGCAGCGAATCGACATAACAGAGGAAGCCGTGGTCAGGGTGATCTTTCTGCCACTGGCCGATCCAGCGGATCCCCGCCGGGTCCACCAGCTCATTGGCTAAGAATACGTTGCGAATGCCGAACTGGCGCAGTGCGCGCACCTGAGCCGGGGTCGCCGCACCCAGTCCCCAAGCGCCGCCTTCACTAATGGCACGGCGCAGCACGCCCGGCGACATCGAGGTTTTGCCATGGGCGGCCAGCATCACGCCATTCTCACGGCAGAAAGCCGCCAGTTGGCGCAAATTATTCTCTAACGCCGACTGCTTCATGATCATCAGTGGCGAAAAGACCTTATCGCTACTCAGTACCGCCGTGCCCTGCGGCAGAGGGGCATCGCCCGCGCCCGCCACCGATTTAAAGCGCGGCGCGGCCTGCTGTGGGTCAAGCTGGCCGTCGGCCCGCAATGGAAATTGAACAGACATGCTTCCTCCGATTAGTGCTCAAGCACGCGGGATAAGAATTGCTGGGTACGCTGATTTTGCGGATTAACAAAAATCTGCTCCGGCGTGCCCTGCTCGGCAATCACGCCTTGGTCCATAAACACCACGCGGTCGGCGGTTTTACGCGCAAAGCCCATCTCGTGAGTCACCACCACCATGGTCATGCCCTCGCGAGCCAAGCTGCGCATCACTTCCATCACTTCGCCCACAAGCTCTGGATCGAGGGCTGACGTGGCTTCATCGAAGAACATGATTTTCGGTTCAACCGCCAGCGCACGGGCAATGGCCACGCGCTGCTGCTGTCCGCCGGAGAGCTGGGCAGGATAATGGTGGGAACGCTCGGACAGGCCAACGCGCGCTAAGGCCGCCATGCCGCGCTTATTGGCTTCGGCGACGGAGAGCTTTTGCGCCTTAATCAGCGCCAGCGTGACATTGCCGAGCGCGGTTTTGTGTGGGAACAGGTTGAATTGCTGGAATACCATGCCGACGTGGCCGCAGATTTCGCGCGAGCGCTTTTTGTCATGCAGCGGCACGTTATTGACCCAAATTTCGCCGCCGTCGGCGGTTTCCAGCCCGCTCATGATGCGCAGCACGGTACTTTTTCCGGAGCCAGAAGCACCAATCAGCACCAGCACCTCGCCCAGTGAAACGTCCAGACTGATCTCTTTCAGCACTTGGGTTGAGCCGAACGATTTCGTCACATTATTCAGCGTAATGGCGGGTTTACTCATGATAACTGACTCCTGGTTTGATGATGTTGAACCCAACGCGAAAGCGGGAAGCAGACCGCGAAATAGAGCAAGGAAACAAGGCCGTAAATCACGACCGGCTGGCCGATGCGGTCGACAATCGCCTGACCTTGGTGCATCAGCTCGGACATGCCAATCATGCTGACAATCGAGGTATCTTTTATCAGTGACAGATATTGGCCGACGAGCGGCGGCAGCACGATGCCGCGAGTTTGTGGCAGAACCACGTTCATAAAGGTTTGGCGTTTCGACAGGCCGAGGATCCATGAGACTTCCCACTGGCCTTTCGGCACGGCTTCAATCCCGCCGCGAAACACTTCGGCGATATAAGCCCCTTGATAGATGCTCAGGCCCAAAATGCCCGCCGCGAACAGGTTGATGTCATAACCAAAATAAGCCACGCCGAAATAGATAAACATCAGGGTGATAAGCACCGGCGTGCCGCGAAACAGCTCGGTGTAGAGCACGGCTATCTGCTTGGCAATCGGCAGATTGCTGGTGCGAAGCACTGCCGCCAGCAGGCCGAGCAAGGTGCTGCCGATAATGGCCGCCACCGAGAGCATTAAAGTGATCCCTAAGCCTTGCAGCAAGATAGGTAAAGAACTGGTGATTAAATCGCTCATGAGGTTTTCCCTCCTTTCGCTGTAGGGGTCAGCCATTTCATTGGCTGCCACCATGAGGCTCTTTTACTCGAGGTCACCAGCGCCGGATGGAATAACTTCCGCCCCGCCACATTTCCCAGCCACGAGAAGATATTGCTAAACAGCAGATAGATAACCGTCACGATGCTGAAGGTCTGGATATAGAGCAATGTGCGGGCGTTAATCACTGTCGCCGTGCCGGTCAGTTCTGGCAGCGCGATGGCTGACAGTAAAGAGGTGCCCAGCAGCAGCTGGATCAGGTTGTTAATGATGGCTGGCCATACGGCCCGCGCCGCCTGTGGCAGCACCACGCTGATAAACACCTGACTTCTTGGAATACCCAGCACCCACGCGGCTTCCAGCTGACCTTTCGGCACTGACTGAATGCCCGCACGGAAGGTTTCTGACAGATACGCCCCGACGTTAATCCCCAGCGCCAGCACCCCAGCGGTGAACGCACTCATGGTGATACCCATAGAAGGCAGGCCGAAGAAAATGATGAATATCTGCAACAACACCGGCGTGTTACGAATGAATTCGACATAGCAGTGGCTTATCCAGCGCACCACCGCCAGACGGGATGACTTCGCCAGCGCCGAGATAAGTCCCAGCGCTAAGGCCAGCGCAAAGGCGATAATAGTGACTTGCAGGGTCAGCCACGCGGCGGAAAGAAACGTATCGCCATAGCGCCACAGGGTTAGCCATTGATAACTCATGGTCCTACTCCTTCGAGTGGCGCGGCATCAACTGCCGCGCCATTTACTATCAATATTGTGGGTTCAGCGGGTAGCGAGGTTTGCTGCCAAACCATTTCTGATACAGCGTGGCGTTGTCGCCAGAGGCGTTAATCTCGAAGAGGAACTCATTCAGATAGTTAGCCCACACCTGATCGCCCTGCTTGACGGCAAAGGCGTTGTACTCAAGCGGCACCAGCGCCTCATTGGTCACGGCCAGGGTTGGGTCGAGCTTGGCCTGATAAGCCAAGAAGTTGTTATCTTCAATCATGGCGTCGGCCTGACCCTGTTTCACCGCCAGAATGGCCGCCTGCGAGGAGTCATATTCCTGAATATTGACTTTAATACCCAAGTTACGCACTTCATCGCCGTTGGTTGAGCCTTTCACCGTGGCAATGGTTTTACCCGCCATATCATGGGCAGATTGAATGCCGCTATTTTTACGCACCAACATCGCTTCACTCGCCACCACATACGGGTTGGTGAAAGTAATTTCTTTGGCGCGATCAAGATTGCGCGTGAAGTTACAGAACACCACGTCGACTTTATTGGTTTGCAGGTTTGGAATTCGGTTAGCACTGGTGGTATTGACCATTTCCAGCTTAACGCCCATCTCTTTGGCGAGGGCTTTTGCTAAATCAACGTCATAGCCGTCCGGGTTATTATCTTTATCGTAAAAACCAAATGGCGCGAAACTCAGGCAGTCGCCAACGCGCAGCGTGCCGCGCTGGAGCACGGTTTGCAGGGCGGATTGCGGCGCAGCACCCGCTTCTTTTTATCGTCGGTCGGCGTGCAGCCTGCCAGAGTCAATAATGCCAAGGTGGCAGCAACGGCTTTGACACTTACTTTCAGCGATGTTGTATTCATTTTTTCTCTCTTTATATAAATGGAGACTGATATGAAAAATAAATTCACAGAAAAATGAAAAGCATGGTGAATAAATACTGTCCTGGTGTGGTCGTAGTATTAAATAAATCGACAACCAAATTAAATAGTAATAATTATTTACGATCGGAGCGGAAGCATTTCATATCCACTTCTACTTTACAGTCCACAACTAAATCTTGAACGCTACAAATACGGGCTGGAGGGTTGCCTTTAAATATCTCACTGAATACTTTATTAAATGAACTGAAATAGCGCGCGTCAGTTAATACCGCCGTGACGTGAACCACATCTTCGACCTGATAGCCGGCTTCGCGCATGATGGTTAAGCAGTTTTCGAAGGCCAGCTGCGTCTGTTCGATGATGCCGCCTTCGACTACTTCGCCATCAAGCATCGGCGTCTGGCCGGAAATATATAACCAGCCATCGGCCTCTACGGCCCGTGCGAAGGGGAGTTTCTGGCCGCCCGTGCCTGTTCCACCTTCAACACCGTAACGTTTAATCGCCATGCATTACTGCTCCTGTTAGAGAAAATGCTGTGCCTGCATCGGCACATCAACTGTCCGATATACTGGACATCAATCTCTGATACCGGACAACTTCAGATTTGCATATGAAATGAGCTTTTGCAATATGCAGCGGATTAATTAGTTTTCGGCGATGTGTTCTGCGTCTCATAAATAAAACTTTCAATCTGTGAATCAGGGTGGAAATGTGATCTTAATCCTATTTCTTTCGCCGCCATTAATAGCAGCGCGCCAAAACGGGGCACCAAAATAGAACAGGTTATTTCCCTTTAAATTGGACAGCAGGATTAATTCTTTAACGCCGGGGATGGGTTAAATTCTTAGGGCCGTGTATGATGCGTTTAATATATTCCGTTCGCACCATTACAACAGGGGAGTTGGCTTATGCCAGATGAGAAAGTATCACGGGCGCGCGGTGTTGACAGGGTTATCGATATTTTTCGCCAATTGCATATTGCCGGTAGGCCAATGGCGATGCGGGATCTGATTGAAGCGACGGGCGCGCCGCGCTCAAGCGTCTATGACTTAGTCAGCCTGTTGGGTGACGCTGGCCTGCTGGAGTTAGATGCCGACGGCGCGGTGTTTTTCGGCCGCGAGATGCACTATTACGGTGCGGACTATATGGCGCACAATGACCTGATCCGTCGCGCTCACCAGTCCATGGTCGAGATTGTGGCGCGCCACGGGGAAACCGTTCAGCTTTGCATGTTGGAAGGCAATAAGTACACCGTGGTGCTGTCAGAAAGTAATGCCCATCCGTTCAAGATAACCTCGGATATCGGCGTGCGGGTGCCTATCACCTGGACCGCCACCGGTCGTTTACTGCTGAGTAACTGGTCGGATAGCGATATTCTCAAGCTGATCCCGGAAGAGGACTACCAGCTGGCCAATGGTCAGATTCTGGATAAACAGACCTTTCTCAATGAGATCCACTACGCGGGGCATTTGGGCTATTGCATGACGGAAGGCTTGTCTGAGAGTTTTACCTGCTGCATGGCGGCGCCAATTCGCTCTCGCAGTGGTCAGGCAGTAGCGGCTATCTGCTTTATGGTCAGTCGCGACACGCCAGAAGAACGCCGCCAGATGCTGCTGAAAGAGCTGATCGACGCCGGGCGCAAGCTTTCTGATTTAACCTAAGCGGACCCACTTGTAACTCCCTCCCCTAACCTTGCCCGGCAAGCTTAGGGGAGTCGGCAGCTTAGAATGGGTAGTCGTGGTAACCCAGCTGTTGGGAGATGTTGCGCGCCGCGGTGTGCAGCATGCTGACATAATCGTTTTTGCTCTCTTCAGAGAAACGAATGGTCGGGAAGGAGATACTCAAACCAGCGGTCACCACGCCAAAACGGTCAAACACCGGCACGGCGATACAACGCAGCCCCTGCTCTTGCTCTTCAATATCTTCGCCAAAGCCCTGCTCGCGAACTTTCACCAGCGCATTGCGCAGCGCGTCGGCATCAAGCAGCGTGTTTTCGGTACTGCGGGTAAATTCCATTTCTGACAGCAATGAATCCACTTCGCTACGTTCACCCCACGCCAGCAGCACTTTACCAATGGCGGTGCTGTGTAGCGGGTTGCGGCGACCAATGCGCGAATGCATGCGCAGGTTGTACATGGAATCAATTTTATGAATATAAACGATGCCAATGCCGTCTTCATCCAGCGCGCCCAGATGAATCGTTTCGCGGGTTAAGCGAGACAGCTCGCGCATTTGAATATCCGCGCTACGGATCAGATCAACGTTCTGCAAGGCTTTCGCGCCCAGCTCAAATAACTTCAAGGTGAGAGAATATTTCTCCGACTCGCCTTCTTGAGCCACATAACCTAACGATTTCATCGTCTGCAAAAAGCGGTAAACGGTACTTTTCGACATCATGACGCGTTGCGAAAGTTCAGTAATACCAATCTCTCTCTCTTCTCCCAGCGCCTGCAAAATGCCAAAAACTTTCAGAACTGAGGAGACGGAATCCGGTTGTTTATCAAGATCTGCGTTAGCCATAACTCTCTTACCTGCCCGCTTTAGTTTTGTTTCAAAAAAAATAGAACACAGTTTTCATTATAATGGCAAGCTTTTAACAACCGCAATCATCCAGAAGAAAAGCTGAGATTTTGCGCCAATAATTCATAACTTTTCTTACAATATTACTAACGTTTGCCAATAATCACGGTTGTCTCTCAAGAGTGATTAGCGTGATAATATTTCCTCTTATTATTACCCCTAATGCCGACACTCATTCATGACACTCACGCCAAATGACGGGCTTCCCGTTCCTCAACGCTATGGGGCGATTCTGGCTATCGCTCTCGGCATTACCGTTTCCGTGCTCGATGGCGCGATTGCCAACGTGGCATTGCCGACCATTGCCAAAGATTTGAATGCCAGCCCGGCATCTTCGATTTGGGTGGTGAACGCCTATCAGCTGGCGGTGACGATTTCGCTGCTGTCGCTGGCGTCATTGGGGGATATTTTTGGCTATCGCCGTATTTATCAGACCGGGCTATTAGTTTTCAGCATTACCTCGCTGTTTTGCGCCCTGTCGGACTCACTGACCACCCTGACCATCGCGCGCATCTTGCAGGGGTTTGGCGCGGCGGCGATCATGAGTGTTAACACTGCGCTAATCCGTATTATTTACCCGCAGCGCTTCTTGGGGCGAGGGATGGGGATTAACGCGCTGATCGTGGCGGTTTCTTCGGCGGCTGGGCCGACCGTGGCGGCAGGTATTCTGTCTATTGCTTCGTGGCAGTGGCTGTTTGCCATCAACCTGCCGATTGGTATCGCCGCGCTGGCGCTGGGGCTGAAGTTCTTGCCAGCTAACAGCACTAAAAGTCAGGGCCAGCGTTTTGACTTCACCAGTAGCCTGATGAATGCCCTGACCTTCGGCCTGTTGATCACCGCCATCAGCGGCTTCGCTCAGGGACAAAATCGCCTGCTGATCTTGGCTGAAGTGGTGGCGCTGGTGATCATCGGTTGGTTCTTTGTACGCCGCCAGCTGTCGCGCCCCTTCCCACTGCTGCCGATCGATTTGCTACGCATTCCGATCTTCGCCATGTCGCTCGGCACCTCGCTGTGCTCATTCAGCGCGCAAATGCTGGCATTCGTGTCGCTGCCGTTCTTCTTGCAGAATACGCTGGGGCTGGATTCTGTCTCCACCGGCCTGCTGCTCACCCCGTGGCCTCTCGCTACCATGGTGATGGCACCTATTTCTGGCCGTCTGGTTGAGCGCTTCCATCCGGGAATGCTCGGCGGTATTGGGCTGATTGTGCTGTCATTTGGCCTTTATTCAATGTCGATGCTGCCTCATGACCCGTCGAATCTGAACATCGTGTGGCGCATGTTTATCTGTGGTGCCGGATTCGGTCTGTTCCAGTCGCCAAACAACCACACCATTATTACCTCCGCGCCGCGTAACCGCAGCGGCGGAGCCAGCGGCCTGCTCGGCACGGCGCGCCTGCTCGGCCAGACCACCGGCGCGGCGCTGGTAGCCCTGATGTTCAACCTGTTCCCGGAACATGGCACTCATGCTTCGCTGATCCTCGCCGGTACGCTGGCGGGCGGCGGTGCGCTGGTCAGCTTTATGCGTATGACCCAGCAAACGGCCAGCCAGAAGGAAGCGGCGGAGAAATCCTAGCGGCTGGTGTGATACATCGCAGGCATAAAAAAACCCGGCCACCTGAGCCGGGTTTTTCTTTGGCGAGTCACCAAGCGCTATTACTTGATGTACTGGCCACTGCGTAATGCTTCGATACGCTTGTCCAAGGCCGGGTGCGACATAAACAGCTCACTGAACGACTTGGATTTACCGTTGATGCAGAACGCCATCATGCTGCCCGCTTCTTGCGGCTCATGGCTGGTTTTCAAACGCTGCAGCGCGGCAATCATCTTCTCGCGGCCCACCAGCTTGGCTGAACCGGCGTCGGCGTAGAACTCACGGTGACGCGAGAACCACATGGTGATGATGCTGGCCAAGATACCGAATACCAGTTCAAGCACGGTGGCGACCGCGAAGTAAATCATCGGGTTGCCGCCGCTGCTCTCTTCTCCGTCACGGTTTCCGGAAAGGAAACCAGAGGCTACCTGAGCAATCAGGCGCGAGATAAAGATAACGAAGGTATTCACGATACCCTGAATCAGCGTCATGGTGACCATGTCGCCGTTAGAAATATGGCTGATCTCGTGGGCGATAACCGCTTCGGCTTCGTCCTGGCTCATGCTTTGCAGCAGGCCGGTACTGACGGCGACCAGAGATGAATCGCGGCGCGCACCGGTAGCAAAGGCGTTGATGTCCGGCGCGTGGTAAATCGCCACCTGTGGCATGGCAATGCCCGCCTGCTGAGACTGGCGACGCACGGTTTCAACCAACCAGCGCTCGGTTTCGTTACGCGGCTGCTCGATAACTTCGCCGCCTACCGAACGTAACGCCATCCATTTAGACATCAGTAAGGATACGAAGGAGCCACCGAAACCGAACAGACCGGCCATGATCATCAGACCCTGTACGCTGCTTGACTGAATGCCCGTAAGGCTCAGCACCAGACCGAAAATCAGCATGACCGCCAGGTTAGTTATCAGGAACAACCCTATACGCATCATAAAATGTCACTTCCTCATTGTTGTTTCGTTTTTTATTGTCAGGTGAAAATCGACAAATCACGTCGACCTGCCTAGATCCTATGGGCTTATGGTGCAGATTCAAGAGTCGGGCGTCGTTATGCCCCTAAAATCACAATACTTTACAAATTGCAGCGTTTGATCTCATTTATTTATCCACAATTGTGCATATTCACAGCGCCGCCGCGACTTAAGAGTTCGCTGGCGCTGAATCGCAGGCAATAAAAAAGCGCACCGGAGTGCGCTTTTCGTATCGACCGAAGTCAGGACTTATTTGCTGGCAGCGGGAGCTTTGTCGCCCTGCTCTTTCAGCAACTTAGCCAGTTCTACGGCGATGTTGTCAGCTTCATCAAGATACGGGTCTGGAGCGACGTAATCTTTAGGCAATTCATCCAAAGATTTCAGCGGCTTCTTACCTTCACGTTTGAAGCGTTCGTTCAGACGAGCCAGACGCGTTGCATCATCCTCTTTGTCTTCTTTATCACGCTGGGCGTAGTTCAGAGAGACGGTATCGCGCTTGTCTTTCAACGCTTTGTAGCGCGCGATATCTTGCTGGATGTACTGGAACTCTGGGTCTTTAGCGATACGCGCATCGTGATCTTTCAGCAATTCAGGTACGAAAGGTTTCAGATCGCCGGTCTTGGTGTAGGTGGCAGCACTGATGCTGTCCCACGGCAAGGCGTTATCTTCAAACTTCTCGCCAGTTTCAATCGCTTCAATCCCGGTCGGCATCAGGATGTCAGGGGTTACGCCCTCACGCTGAGTACTGCCGCCGTTGATGCGATAGAACTTCTGGATGGTGTACTGAACGGAACCCAACGCAGGCCACTCAGGGCGCAGCATCTGATCATAAATACGGTTCAGAGAACGGTATTGCTGCACAGTACCCTTACCGAAGGTCGGTTCACCCACAATCAGAGCACGGCCGTAATCCTGCATCGCAGCGGCGAAAATCTCTGACGCAGAGGCGCTGAAGCGGTCAACCAGCACCACCAGCGGGCCTTTGTAGTACACCACGCCGTCGGTATCGCTATCCTGACGAATGCGACCGTTGTTATCACGCACCTGCACGACCGGGCCGCTTGGAATAAACAGACCAGACAGAGACACGGCTTCGGTTAATGCACCGCCACCGTTGGTACGCAAGTCGATAACCAGGCTGCTGACATCCTGCTTAGCCATTTTTTGCAGCTGTACTTTGACATCATCAGTCAGGCCAACGTAGAAGCCCGGGATATCCATCACGGCGACTTTTTCGTTGCCGACTTTCTTGATGGTCATCTTAACGGCCCGGTCTTCCAGACGGATTTTCTCGCGGGTCAAAATAACAGTACGGGTTTTGGTACCTTTACCAGCAGGCAGGATTTCGAGACGAACTTTACTGCCTTTCGCGCCTTTGATAAGAGCGACGACGTCGTCGAGACGCCAGCCAATCACATCAACCACGCCTTTGCTGGTGGCTACCTGTCCAACGCCGACGATACGGTCACCCACTGCGATAGCTTTGCTTTTGGCCGCCGGGCCGCCAGCTACCATCGAGTTGATCACGGTGTAATCGTCGTCGCCTTGCAGAACGGCACCAATACCTTCCAGAGACAGGCTCATTTCAGTATTGAACTGCTCGGTGCTGCGTGGAGACAGATAGTTAGTATGAGGGTCGATTTCATGCGCGAAGGCATTCATCACCAACTGGAAAACATCTTCGCTGTTGCTCTGAGTTAGACGCTTCATCGCAAAACGATAGCGTTTGGTCAGCACATCACGAATTTCCTGATCGGTTTTCCCGGTCAGCTTGAGGTTCAGCTCGTCATATTTGACTTTGGCGTCCCACAGGCTGTCCAACTCGGCTTTATCTTTCGGCCAAGGGGCTTTTGCGCGATCAAGATTGATGGTGTCGTTGCCCGTGAAATTCATTGGGCGCGCCAGCACTTCCAACGCATAGGTATAGCGTTCGAAACGGCGTTTTTGGGCCAGATTGAACAACGCGTAAGGCGTATTCAGTTGACCGGTTTTGAGTTCCTCACCCAGCGTGCTGCGTTTATCAGCAAACTGAGCAATGTCCGAGGCCATTAATACGTTATGGCCGTAGTCGAGCATATTGAGGTAACGGTCGAAAATCTTAGCGGAGAAATCTGCATTAAGGTCAAATTGACGATAATGCGAACGGGTAAAGCGTGCCGTAACACGCTCGCTTACCGTTGCGTCCTGAGGCTCTTGTGTCAGTTGCTTGAGCTGGTCGATAGTCACCGGGGCGCTATCGTTCGCATAGCTGGTGTTAACCAGACTGGCTCCTGACAACAACAGACCTGCAATAACGCTTAATCTGACAAATTTGTTCATGCCTGAGTTGGCCTCCGTATCAGAACTGCAAGTGTTCTGCGCGCACGATCATCGCCAGACCCGTAGAGAGCTGAACTCGGACACCGTCTTTGGCAATTTCCAATACGGTGGCGTCCATAGCACTCTGACCCGCTCTGACTTTGATTTCTTGGCCAATTTGCAGTTTTGAGATATCTGTGACTGGCACCTGACGCGGTTCACGTTTTTCCTCACGCGGTGGGCGAGGTGCACGTGGTTTGCGATTTTCTTGACCAGCTACAGCAGCAGGCGCGTTTTCACGGCGCGGCGCAGGTTTTTTAGCAGCCGGACGTGGACGACGTGGTTCGGCTTCACCCGCTTCACGACGTTTAGCCTGTTGTTCAGCACGTTGTGCTTGAACACGAGCTTTTGCTTCTTCTAATTGCTTACGGGCATGTTCGACGTGCTGTTCTTCGAGCTCACCACATGCATTACCGTCAAGGTCAACGCGCTGTGCGCCAACTTTAACGCCGTACAAATAACGCCAGCTTGAGGTATACAGACGCAGAGCAGAGCGCAGCTGAGTTTTACTCAGGTTCTCTTCGCCTTGCACGCGCTCGACCAAATCCGCAAAAATACCGATCTTTAAAGGACGAGCTTCGCCTTCGGCGCTAAAACAGAGCGGGAAACGCTCGGCCAAAAAGGCAATGACTTCTTTACTACTGTTCAACTTAGGTTGATTTTCCATGAAATTTCCTGATTACAACGGGTTTGCCAACCGGCGCAGGCATGAACAGGCGTCATTATAATGACGCCACCGTTAAATGCCACGTTATCCGTAGATCAACTTGCGATCAGATTGACATATTTTGCTGCATCGCTGTTTTGCAGATGCTGGCAAAGCCCGGCAACTAACTCTGTCAGCCCTTGTTCATCCGCTTCGTCGAAGCGTTGATAGACGGTGCTATCGATGTCCAAGACGCCAATCACTGTGCCATTAACGCTAATCGGTAAGACGATTTCTGCGTTACTTGCTGCGTCGCAGGCGATATGCCCGGGGAACGCATGCACGTCACCGACGCGCTGCACGGTGTTTTCAGCCACGGCCGTCCCGCAAACGCCCTTTCCTACTGGAATGCGCACGCAGGCAATTTTGCCCTGAAAAGGTCCAAGCACCAGAGTGGAACCATCCATAAGATAGAATCCCGCCCAGTTAACCCCTTCAAGACGCTCATAAAGTAAGGCGCTGGCATTCGACAGAGTAGCAATAAAATTGTTCTCTCCGGCGATGAGCGCGTTCAGATCACGTTTTAATTCCGCGTAGAATTCTTGTTTATTCATGTAATAACCAATAATGACCCAAGGGCAGTCAGCCGATATGTTGTGCTTAACCCCTATAAAATAAGCATTAAATGCCCATCTGAACAAGGTTAATCCTATGTGACTTCAAAAAGACTGACCTACAATGACTGTTTGCCGACCGCATAATACGTTATTTTGTTAAAAATACCTGACAGAACTTAACATCCTAGCCCTGTAGAGCATTTCAGGGTAAGTACAATGATAACAACTGGCAAATTTACACCCGGGCTCTATGAAAATACGCACAATGTCAGGACCTTTACCGCAGCCACGCTATCAACGTTGCAATGAATGCGATTACCTTTTTTCTATTCCTGACCTGAAGAAAACGCAAACAGCTCATTGCCCACGCTGCAATGCCAAGGTTGAAAAAGGCCGGGTCTGCTCGCTGCCGCGCCTGATTATTATCGCCATTAGCATCTTGGTGCTGATGCCTTTCGCCTTTACCGAGCCTTTAATCAGCATTCGTCTGCTGGGCACCCGCATTGACGCCAGCCTATTTGAAGGTATCTGGCAGATGTCGAGCCAAGGCTCACCGCTGACTGCCAGCATGGTGGCTTTCTGCACCATTGGCGCGCCGGTCACTTTAGCCGGTTCTATCCTTTATCTGCACTTCGGCAGCCGTTTGGGGATGAACCTCAAGCCGGTGCTGTTGATGCTCGACAGGCTGAAAGACTGGGTGATGCTCGACATCTATCTGGTCGGCATGGCCGTCGCCAGCATCAAAGTAAAAGAGTACGCTGACATTGACGTCGGCCCGGCGCTGTTGGCCTATCTGATGATGACCGTGCTAGTGACGCTGACCTTGATCAATCTGAATATCGAGCAGCTTTGGGAGGAGTTTTACCCGCAGCCGCGCCCGAAAGGTTTGCCTTCCACCTTCAAGCTCTGCCTGTCGTGCAAATTTACCGGCCACGCCGATGACAAAGGTCGCTGCCCGAGGTGTCACGTGCCGATGGCGGTGCGTTACAAACACAGCTTGCAGAAGACTTGGGCGGCGCTGATTGCCGCCATGATGTTCTTGCTGCCCGCTAATCTCATGCCGATTTCTGTCATTTATCTGAATGGGCAACGCACCGAGGACACGATATTCTCCGGCGTCGTTTCGCTGGCGACGTCCGGCAACGTGCCAATTGCCGCCATCGTGTTTATTGCCAGCGTGCTGGTGCCTTTCACCAAGGTTATCGTGATGCTCACCTTGCTGTTGAGTATTCATTTTAAGGCGATTCAAGGATTGAAAACGCGGATACGCTTACTGCGGGTGGTGACCTGGATTGGTCGCTGGTCGATGCTTGATCTGTTTGTAATTTCCTTGATGATGTCGTTGGTGAACCGTGACCAACTGTTGTCATTTACAATGGGCCCGGCGGCCTTCTTCTTTGGCACCGCCGTGATCCTCACAATACTTGCCGTAGAATGGCTTGATAGCCGCTTGATTTGGGATGCACATGCAACAGGAAACGCCGAATACACCGACTGAAGCGCGGGTTAAGAACAGACGCCGGATATCGCCTTTCTGGCTTCTGCCTTTTATTGCCTTACTGATAGCGGGCTGGCTTATCTACAGCAACTATCAGGAACGAGGCACCACCGTTACCATTGATTTCCAGTCTGCCGCCGGGATTGTCGCGGGGCGAACCCCTGTGCGCTATCAGGGGGTGGAAGTCGGCACCGTTGAGTCAATCAGCCTGAGCAAAGACCTGCGCACCATCATGGTCAAGGTCAGCATCAAGAGCGACCTGTCGGACTCCTTGCGCGATGGCACTCAATTCTGGCTGGTCACGCCGAAAGCCTCTCTGGCCGGGGTTTCCGGGCTGGACGCGCTGGTGGGCGGTAACTACATCGGCATGATGCCGGGCAGCGGCAAAGAGAAAGATCACTTTGTGGCGCTGGATACTCAGCCGAAATATCGCCTGAACACTGGCGAGCTGATGATTCACCTGCACGCCCGTGATCTCGGCTCACTCAGCACCGGCTCGCTGGTCTACTACCGCAAAATTCCGGTCGGTAAAGTTTACGATTACGATATTGAAGCCGGAAACGACGGCGTCACCATTGACGTGCTGATCGAGCGCCGCTTCGCCCATCTGGTCAAAGACACCAGCCGCTTCTGGAATGTCTCCGGCTTCAAAGGCGATTTCAGCCTCAGCGGCGCGAAAGTTGAGATGGAAAGCCTCGCGGCGCTGGTCAACGGCGCGATTGCCCTCGACTCGCCTGCTGACGGCAACGTCGCCAAGCAAGAGCAGTCCTACGAGCTATACCCGGACTTGGCGCAGAGCCAGCGCGGGGTAGAAATCGATCTCGATCTGCCTAACGGCGACGGCCTGAAAGAGGACCGCACGCCGCTGATGTACCAAGGGCTACAGGTGGGTACGCTGACCAAAGTGACCCTTCAGCCAGACAACAAGGTGACCGGCAAACTGACCGTTGACCCGTCGGTGATCGACATGATGCGCACCGGCACGCGCATTGAGATGAACAGCCCGAAAATCAGCCTGAGCAATGCCAAGCTGAGCCAACTGCTGACTGGCAACACGCTGGAGCTTATTCCCGGCGAAGGTCAGCCGCAGAAGCACTTCACCGTACTCGACAGCAGCCAGCGCCTGCTGCAAGACCCCGGCGTGCTACAAGTTCAGCTGATTGCTCCGGAAACCTTTGGTATTGATGCCGGGCAGCCGGTGATGCTGCACGGCATCGCCGTCGGCCAGGTTCTCGACCGCAAAATGACCGATGAAGGCATTCTGTTTAACATCGCGGTGAAGCCTGAATACAAAGGCCTGTTGCACAAAGACAGCAAGTTCGTGGTAAACAGCCGCGTTGACGTCAAACTGGGCATCGACGGCATGGAAGTGCTGGGTGCCAGCGCCCAAGAGTGGGTGGACGGCGGCGTGCGCATTATTCCGGGCGGCAAAGGCGAACCGGCGAAAAAATACCCGCTTTACAGCAATGCTGAAAAAGCCGCCGAAGGCATTCAAGGCGAACAGCCGGGCGCAACCCTGACGCTCACCGCCAAAAGCCTGCCAGACGTTCAGGCCGGTTCCGTGGTGCTGTACCGCAAATTCCAAGTGGGCCAGATTGTTAACGTGACGCCAAAAGCCAATGAGTTTGACGTCGACGTCTATATCCGCCCTGAATACCGCAAGTTGCTCACTGATAAGAGTATTTTCTGGGCCGAAGGCGGCGCGAAAGTGCAACTGAATGGCAGCGGCTTAACGGTTCAGGCCTCGCCGCTCGACCGCGCGCTGAAAGGCGCGATCAGCTTCGACAACAACGAAGGCGTCACCCTGAGTAAAGGTGCCAAACGCGTATTGTATGAGTCAGAAACCGCAGCGCGCGCGGTAGGCAGCCAGATTACGCTCAATACCTACGACGCCAGCAAGCTCTCAGCCGGAATGCCAATTCGCTACTTAGGCATCAACATTGGTCAGGTTGAGTCACTGAAGCTGGAGTCGAAACTGAATCAGGTTTCCGCCAAAGCCGTGCTCTACCCTGAGTATGTCGACACCTTCGCCCGCATGGGGACGCGATTCTCTATCGTCTCGCCGGAGATCTCCGCAGGCGGCGTCAGCAACCTAGACACCCTGTTGCAGCCCTATATCAATGTGGAAGCAGGTAAAGGCCCGTCCTCGCGCACCTTCGACCTGCAAGAGTCGACCATTACGGATTCCCGCTACACCGACGGTCTGGGCATTGTGGTTGACGCAGCCGAAGTCGGCTCGCTGCAAATCGGTACGCCAGTGCTGTTCCGTGGTATCGAAGTCGGTACCGTGACCGGATTCTATCTGGGCGCCATGGCTGACCGCGTCAACGTCACGCTGCGTATCAGTAAGAAGTACCAGTATCTGGTGCGCGACAATAGCGTGTTCTGGCTGGCGTCGGGCTATAACCTGCAATTTGGGCTGACCGGCGGGATGCTGAAAAGCGGCACCTTCCAGCAGTTCATTCGCGGCGGTATCGCCTTCGCCACCCCGCCTTCAACGCCAGTTGCGCCGAAAGCGGGCGCGGGTCGCCACTTCCTGCTTAACCCGGAAGAGCCGAAAGATTGGCAAAAATGGGGCACGGCAATCCCGAAAAACTAAAGGTCGCCGCGTAATGCTCAAAGGCCACCCTCGGGTGGCCTTTTTGTTGCTGCACCGCGCTTCGCCGGAACATGGTAAACTTGCGCCAATTTGATTTTCCGTTTCCTCTGCGACGAGACTTTCCTTTGTCCAAACCAACTCAATTTGTGGCGAAATTGCCACCCGCATTCCTTGATGCCACCCGCGAAATCATGCCAGCCGCGCTGAGCATGGATGACTTTATTGCTGCCTGTAATCAGCCACTGCGTCCCAGCCTGCGGGTAAACACGCTAAAGATCAGCGTCGCCGACTTCCTTGAGCTGGCGGCCAGCTACCAGTGGGAACTGACGCCGGTGCCTTGGTGCGCAGAAGGCTTCTGGATAGTGCGTCAGGGGGATGATGAAACCCGTCTGGGCAATGCTCTCGCGCACCTCGCCGGGCTGTTTTACATTCAGGAAGCCAGCTCGATGCTGCCGGTCACCGCCCTGTTTGCCAACGACACTCGACCAACGCTGGTGATGGACGTGGCTTCTGCGCCCGGCTCTAAAACCACGCAAATCGCCGCGCTGATGAATAATCAGGGCGGAATTGTCGCCAACGAATACTCCGCCAGCCGCGTGAAGGTGCTGCATGCCAATATCAGCCGCTGCGGCGTAGCCAACACCGCCCTCACCCATTTCGACGGAAGAGTGTTTGGCGCGGCGCTGCCGGAAACCTTCGACGCCATTTTGCTCGACGCTCCCTGCTCGGGCGAAGGCGTAGTGCGTAAAGACCCGGACGCCATGAGCAACTGGTCAGCCGAGAGCGTGGTCGAGATTGCCGCCACCCAGCGCGAACTGATCAACAGCGCCTTCCACGCGTTGAAGCCCGGCGGCACGCTGGTTTACTCCACCTGCACCCTGAACGCGCAGGAAAACCAGCAGGTCTGCCAATGGCTGCTGGATGAATATCCCGACGCGGTAGAAGTGGAGTCACTGGCCGACCTGTTCGACGGCGCGCAGAAAGCGCTGACCGCCGAGGGCTATCTGCACGTATTCCCACAGGTTTATGATAGCGAAGGCTTTTTTGTTGCCCGCCTGCGTAAAACGGCCTCGATTGATCGCCTGCCAACGCCGGGCTACAAAGTGGGGAAATTCCCGTTCTTCCCGCTATCGCGCAAAGATAGCGCCGAGGTGATTGCGGCGGCGCAAAAGTCCGGCATCGTTTGGTCTGACCAAGAGATGGCGATTTGGGAGCGCGATAAAGAGCTATGGCTCTTCCCGCGCGTGCTCGAGCCGCTGTTTGGCAAAGTGCGCTTCTCACGCATTGGCATGAAGCTGGCGGAGCGTTTTTCTAAAGGTTTCCGCTGGCAGCATGAAGCCGTTATCGCCCTCACCGCCGATTCGGCAGAGACTCATTTCGCCATTGATGACGAGCTGACGCAGGCGTGGTTCCGCGGCGTGGACATTTACCCGCCGGAATCTCCCGAACGCGATGAGTGCGTGGTGACTTGGCAGAATCAACCGTTAGGGCTGGCGAAACGCATCGGCAGCAGAATTAAAAACAGCTTACCCCGCGAACTGGTGCGCGATGGTGCTATTCGCCCTCATAAGTGAGCATTAGTCCACCATTAATGGCACTCAGCCATTAGCAAAACTTGAGTTATTTTTAAAGCGCCCGTCAATCAAGCTTCTCTTATTTGATTGACGGACCTGCACATATCCTCAATTTTTTGTTGGAATTAGTAGTAGGAATAATCCTAAGCAGCCATGTATTATTGCGGAAATGAATGACACTTCTGGAAATATTATTTCCAGATATGAAGCATATAGCCCGTGTCGAGTAAAGTTTTGCCAGTCGGAGAAGTATCATGGCGGATGAAATACAGTTCCAGTCGGCAGAAGGTCATCTTCTGCGAGAAATGGCCAGCCTTCGCGATATCATTGACAACAACTCTGACTGGATCTGGGAAGTCGACACTCAGGGCAGATACGTTTTCTCCTCCAATAAATGCCAAGAGTTTCTTGGCGTGCCGCCTGAACACGTGTTGGGCAAAACGCCGTTTGACTTCATGCCAGCTGACGAAGCCACGCGCGTTAGCGCCCAGTTCGCCGCCATTGCCGCCCGCCGTGCGCCTTTTGGTGGCTTGCTGAATAGAAATATTCGCGCCGACGGCACTGAAATTATTCTCGAAAGCAGCGGTATTCCGCTGTTTGATGCTGCCGGTGAGTTTAGAGGCTATCGGGGCATTGACCGCAACCTGACTAATCTCGATCAAGCTCCGGGCCAGCGCCTGTTCCAGCTGGAAACCATCTATTCCAACGCGCCGGTCGGCCTGTGTTTCATCGATTTGCAAATGCGTTATGTGACGGTAAATGACGCCATGGCTAACATCATTGGCCTTCAGCCCTATGAGGCCATTGGCCGCCGAGTCGGCGTATTTCTGCCCGGCCTCGCCCCGCTGCTGACTAACGCGCTGGAACTGGCTCAGCGCAATGAAGCCACGCCCGACCGCGAGTTCTCACTGCCTGGCAACAACCAGATTTTCTTCGTAAGAATTAAAGCGGCTTATGATACGCAGAATCAGCTGAGCGGCCTTTCCGTCGCCATGACCGATATCACCAGCCTGAAACGCATGGAGCGTGCGCTGCGCGAGAGCCAAGAGCATTACCGCAATATGGTGGAGCTGAACCCGCAAATTCCGTGGACCGCCGACCCTAAAGGGTTGCTCAACGACGTCAGTTCGCGCTTCCAACGCATTACCGGCATGACCCGGCAGGACATTCTGGCTGACAAGTGGATCCAAAGTATGCACATCGAAGACCGTCGCGGTGCGGTGCAAACCTGGGAGCAGTGCCTGAAAACCGGCGCGCCGCTGGATATCGAAGTGCGCTTTTGCCACGTCGATCGCGGCTGGAACTGGATGCGCATTCGCGCGGCGGCCAGCTATGCACCCGATGGATCTATTCAACGCTGGTACGGCACGGCAGAAGACGTTCACGAGCGCAAACTGCTGGAGCTGAAACTGGTGAAGGCTAATCGTCGGTTGGAAATTCAGGCGCGCACCGATCCTCTTACCAAATTGCCTAACCGCCGCGAATTCAAAAAAGTGCTCAGCCACGAGTATATGCGGGCCAAGCGCAACAGCAGCCCGTTGACGGTGGTGATGATTGATATCGACTACTTCAAGAACTTCAATGACCACTATGGCCATTTGTCCGGCGACGCCTGCTTGCGACTGGTGGCCCGTACTCTGCGAAAAGCGCTGAAACGCAATACCGACGTGATAACTCGCTTCGGTGGCGAGGAATTTGCCGCTATCCTGCCTGATACCGATTTAAAAGGTGCATGGATTGTGGCGCGCCAGATCATGGAAGCCATTGAAACGCTGGGTATTAAACATAGTTTTAGCGAGTTCAATCGGGTGACCATCAGTCAGGGCATTGCCACCTACACGCCGCGTGAAAACCCGGATATTGAAGATCAGTCGGATATCGTCAGCGCGGCAGACCAAGCCCTGTATATTTCCAAAAATAATGGCCGCAACCAAATTAACGCCATGCCAATCTCTGCCCGCCACAACCTGCTTTAATTAACAGATCAAAGTGTGACTCTTTACGGGATATATTTTGTCGAATGAGTCACACTTCCTCATCATTAAATTCATCATGAATTGCCAATATAATAAAACTAGTGATACCGTCCCCCGCGTAGATAAATGGATTGTTACTGCAAACGCAGGCAAAACCTAAACCTTACGAATTATTCACCCAAAGAATAAATTCGTGGTTTAGGTTTTTTTTTGCATTTAACACTCGCGTTATTTTAATTATATATTTTGGATATGCATCAGGGACGCACTATATGAATAAATTATTTATTACCTCAACTTCAATGGCAATTTTATTATTATCACTCTCCCCCTGTCAGGCTAAAGGGTGGGAAAAAGGTAGTTTTCACTCAGAGAAAATTGATCTGCCATATCAGCTTTATACGCCAGAAAAGAGTTCAACGTTATTGCCTTTGGTGATCTATTTACATGGTACCGGGCAGGCAGGAAGTGACAATCAGGCGCAGCTTTACCAAGGTGAAAATATCGGGCCAGACTACTTCACCAGCCCGGCCAGCCAGTCACATCAAGCTACTTACGTTTTAGCACCACAAACCCCGGCGGCCATTCGCTGGGCCAGCACTAGCCTTGCTGAATATGACTTTAAGCAAACGCCCATCACCTCCTCTATGGAGAACTTACTGGCGCTGATTGATAAAACCGTGGCCCAACACCCTATCGACAAAAACCGAATTTATCTCGCTGGCCTGTCCCGTGGCGGGCAAGGCGTTTGGTACGCGGCCCTGCTGCGCCCCGATTATTTCGCCGCCATTGTGCCGATTGCCGGTTCAGGCAGCCCAGAGTACGCACAGAAATTAATTAAGTTACCGATCTGGGTATTTCACGGCACGGACGACCAAGTGACTGATGTCAATTACAGCCGCAATATGGTCGACAGCATAATTAAACAAGGTGGCAGCACCCGCTATTTGCGTTACACCGAAATAGAAGGTGGAAATCATGAATCATCTTGGTTAACCGCACATAAAAATAGTGAATTATGGCAGTGGGTGTCGAAGCAAAATAAAAACAATCACACTTCTCCCGCAATTACTCACTAATAGATTCGACTAATAAGGAAAGCCATTATGTTTCTCAGGACGCATAAATTAAATGTTTTTGTACTTTGTATGACGTTCATTAATCCACTTTGTTATGCGGATGATAATGAAATTCCGGCCATTGAAGATAAAGCCGCCAAACCTTGGGCTTCTAAAGCGCTGGGCTTTGAGCCATCTCCTCAAGAAGGGCTGTTGGGGGATTGGCTGGGAGTAAAACCTGCATTGAAGGAGCACGGGTTCAAATACACCCTCGGCTACCTGAGTCAAAGTGCCTACAACATTGACGGAGGCTATGACCAGAGCGGCAAACTGGCATATATCGACCAGTTTTGGCTGATGTTCAAACAAGATTTGGAAGGCCTGACCGGTATTCCCGACGCCACCATTGATGGCAATATCGTCAATCGCAACCACGACTCAAACCTCACTCGCGACCGCACGCAAGACCCGCGCAGCGGCTTCACCGACATTGCACAGGAGAGCTGGGGTGGCGGTTCAATTACGCGCCTTGGCTGGCTGACCTTCAGCCGAAGCTTTATGGACCGCAAGCTCAGTTGGCGAGTCGGCCTGATGAATAAACAGCTCGATTTCGACCAAATTATTCCCTGCGATTTCCAGACCCTCGGCCTTTGCGGTGGCAAGTCCGCCAGCGGCGGCATGTGGTACAACTGGAACGTGCACTACTGGGGAACGTCGCTGAAGTACAAGTTTGATAGCGGGATTACGCTAAAAACCGGTTTGTATGAACAAAACCCTGAAACCAACAGCCGGGGGCATGCGTGGAGTATCTCAACCACCGGCAGCCGTGGCGTGGTGGTTCCGTTGGAAGTTGAATGGCGCACCCGTGCCATTAATCAGCTCCCCGGCGCCTACAATCTCGGGGTGATTTACACCAATGCCAGCCAGAAAGATCGTTATAAAGGCAAGAACGGCGGCCCCGGTGCCACCGACCCCGATGGCTATGATGAGATCCAGCAGAACTGGTATCTCTACGCCGGTCTTAACCAGCAAGTGACTCAGCACAGCACTGATGCGGACCGTGGCATGAGCGTCTACGCCAGCCTTGGGCTAGCTGACCAACGCGCTTTGCCAATGCACTACAAAACCTCCGTCGGTTTGCGCTATCGCGGGCTGTTTGATGCGCGCCCGGAAGATATGATTGGTGTGGGCATAGGGCGCTATGTCCCGGGAGACCATTTCAAAGACAATCGCCGCTACCTCAACCAGCTGAGTGGGGTTACGGATGTTAATTCTTCACAATATCGCCCAGTGCCGGGCGTTTCATTGACCGGAGAGGTTTTCTATCGTTGGAGACCTATTCAATGGCTTGAACTGCAACCCGGCGTGCAGTATTGGCACAATCCAGGCGGCGTTAAACAGACTTCTGACGCTTGGGTCGGTGCCTTAAAAGCCGTGGCCTACTTCTAACACTCCCCTAACTTGGGTCAGCCATTTGCTGGCCCAATTTGCTTTAATTTTCCCGAGCTAGAAAATTCTTATGGCGCTTTTAACGCGCTCAGCTATTCTCAGTAAGTGGCCTTAACTGGTCATACCTCCTCTTGCGCATTCTAACCTTCACAAGTTAAGGAGTACCTTATGGGGAAATCTGTTATACGAATCGGTAGTTATGAAATAGATGACGCACAGTTATCTACGCCGGAAGCCAAAGGCGGGGACAAGGTTTTCATTCCCTGCAAATCGGACCCGGATTTATGCATGCAGCTAGATGCGTGGGACGATCACACCAGCGTTCCCGCCATTCTTGATGGCCGACACTCGGTGCTGTACAAAGAAAAATACGACAAAGAAAAAGATGAATGGATTATGCGTCTTGAATAAAAAACATGGCGAACGGAGTTCAGTTCGCCATGTTTCATTGTTAGGACACTTAGTGACAAGCCAGAGTTAACGGCACCAGCTGTGAACGCCAAGCCATTAACGCTAAAAAGTTAGAAGGTTTCCACCAGCACAAACTTCATCAATAACAATGGCATGTTTGGTGAAAACAGGTCGTACTCTTCAAAGAAACGCTGATGCTCTTTACGCCAATAAGCCAGCGTTCTATCACCTTCACCCTCTTCGAAAGCATGCTGCTCAGTCACTAAATCGAATGGCACCTGCTTCACCTCAGTCAGCTTCACTGCACACACTGGGTTATTGCGGCCATCGACCACCACGAAAACCTCGCCAGCTTCTGGCTCGGGTTCATCATCCAGATTGGCGCAGGTCGCCGTCTTAACGCCATCGATAACCAGCTTCGCCAATGCATCTGCCTGAGCCTCGGTATCGCCAAAAGACCAACGCTCTGCGGCTATGTATTTTTGTGGGATTTGAGGGATCATGTTTTATCCTTTTCCATTAAAGGGTGCGCGTTAAACGTACACATTATTTTTTACTCTCGGCTGCTGGAGCAGTGCAGGTATTAGGAAGCTCCACCGGCCATTGGCGCGTGCTGCCTGCGCCGTACAACACGGGTATGCCACATTCGATATCCACGCGGGCTAACGGCTTGCCGGTGGTGTCTAGCATCATTGAGGTATCGCCAGTAGAGACAATAGCCACGCCGCTGTCGAAGGTAGAAACCGCGTCAAACACTGGCGGAATGACAAATTTCCCCGCCGCGTTAATAAACCCGTAGTGGTTTTCCACTTTGGCAAAGGCCAAATCATTTACCGGCAGCCCAAGGTCGGTATAGCTGACGTCAGGCAATACCTTGCCCTGCGCGTCAATCCACACTTTCTGCCCATCGTCACGGGTCAGCACTGCACGGCCGTTACTGATAACACTGGCCTTGCCCTGTACTGTCAGCGCCAACTTGCCGGTACCATCAACATAACGCGTGGTAGCCACGTCGTCTTGAGCATCGTAAGAAACTGGCATATCGCTGGCTAGCGGCCAGTGCCACTGACCAGCAGGCATGAGCGCCACCCGCGCGCCAGTGTTGTCTATCAGCTCAGTACCCTGCTCGCTGCTGCGCAAAGCACGGTCTTTCACAAAAGCTGAGCTTTCGGTTGCTAAAGCTGGCTCAATTTGCCAACTGCCCTGTGTAGAGAGATAACCCTCTTGCGGCTGGCGAGAGAGTTTTATCCAGTCGCCCACGGCGGTGATTTGCGTCTGCTGCTCATGTAACTCAATGTTCCCCTGACTGCTCAGCAGCCAAGATTGCCCACCCGCTGCCGTCGCCAGAATACGGCCATCTTTGAACTGTGTAACATCCAAACCAGTGGTCGGAGCGATACGCTGCTTGATGTCCGTCCCCATCACTGAGGCCAATACCGAGGTTTCAGGCTGGTCGGCGACAAGAGGATCGGTTAGCAACCAGAGTGCCGGATTGATTCGCTCGGCTTTGGCATATGTAGCGTCAACCACCAGCTTGCCGCTCTCATCCGCCAGCCCCCACAGGCCATTCGGCAGCTGTACTGCCGCCTGCTGCCCGGCGTAGGTGTCTACGCTTTTATAGGCTGGCGAAGAGATAACCTTCTGGGTGAGAACGTCGTAAATTCCCCACAGAGCGCCTTCAGAGGCCGTCTCGCGGAAACGGAACCAGCCGTTGCCGATAGACTCCAGCTCAAAAGCATCAGGCAGAGTGAAATGCTTGCCGCTGGTATCAATGGCGGTCAGTTTGCCATTCAAATAATCCAGCGCGTAGCCCTGTTCAAATGGCGAGATATTGTCTTCAGTCAGCGGAACACGAACTTTCCCCTGCTCATCCACAATGCCCGTGCCCTGCGCAGTTTTCACAATAAATTGCTGGGAGATATCACCTTTAGGGTCAGCAGTGACCTCGGCCGCAGCGGGCTGAATGTCCAGCCACTTGCTATCAATCTGCAATGAACCGTCGGCGCGCATAAAGCCAGCGCCGGTTTTTGAAGGTGAGTCAGGGCGAATCAGGGCGATTGGGGTAGTGTCGGAAGCCGCGTTGCCACGCAGAGGCTCAAGGCGGTAGCCTTCAAGCGCAGAATTGTTCTTCTGGCTTATCAACGCTTTGCCGCTGCTATCAACGATATTGATAACTTTTCCCTGCTCATTTTTGAGCCACAGGTTGCCGTTAATCACATCATTATCAGCAATTTGGCTCAGCCAAGCCACATTTTGCGCCCCACCAATCATGCCGCCGGAGGCCGAGATAATAGCATTCACCTTCGGCGATCCGTCTTTGACGGTCAGCAGGAAATTACCAGTATCTTGAATCAGCGGCACGCTGCCAGCAGGAAGATTTAACGCCGCTTTTTTACCCGGCACATAGACCTCGACCGACTCTTTACCCTGAGTCGAGAGAACATAGTTACCTTGATAAATAAGCGAATTGGCTTTCTCTTCGTCGAAAGAGGCCACCACGGCGCTGCTGTTATCCAGCAGCTTTATGCCATCGGTCGCTTTTGCCAGCCAAAACGTTGGCGTCACGGCTTTTACGGAGAGATATTTTTGCGTGTCCGGCGTGCCATCATCACGGATAAGCGTGATGCCGTCATTGCTGGTCGCTAAGGCCAGATGCTGATTATTGGCATCCAGCTGAATGTTTTTAAATTGGGGCTTGAGTCGCCATTCGAGGTTTTGGTCGGCAATGCCATAACCTTCAATGCCTCGGGCGATAAACAGTTGATTTTTGCCAAAAGGCTGCAAGATTTCCATCTTGTCACTGGCAACATGACGGGATTCGTCAGGCGCCAGCAAGACCGTTTTATAGTCCAAGCGCAGACGTGCTGGTTCACCGTCGCTCAGCGTGGCGGTATCCACCAGCTGATCCAAAGGCTGGCCGACCTGACTACCTTTGCGGTCAATAATTTGCACTTTGCCGTCGAGTGTCACCACGGCCAGACCTGACTGGGTAAAGTTCTCAGCCTGATCGAAAGTCGGTTTGATTATCCAACTACCCGTGGCGTCGATATAACCCCATTTCCCCGCTTGTTCGGCTCTCGCCGCGCCAAAGTGGAAATCACCAACGTTGTCGAACACCGGTTTGATAACCAGCTGGCCCTGAGCATCAAGGAAGCCCCAGCGATTGCCCGTTGGCGCGGCTGGTGAAGGCGAAGCTGCGGGCTGAGTTTCAGCAGCCGCTGGCTGGTCTGAAGCTTGCGCTGCTTGGCTTGCAGGCTGTGCTGGCTGAGCAGGCGCTTCAGCCGGAGTTTGCTGATCGGTAGAAGGTTGAGCAGTAGGAATTTGCGCAGCAGGCAGCTGAACCGCCGCGCGACCTTCATGCACACTGCGAATACATAAGTTTTGCGTCGCAGGTAGCGCGAGTTCGGCCTGATGTGCGCCATTCGCCGCATTCAGGTCAGCAAAACAGGCACTGCTCGGCTCGGCTAAGGCCGGGTAAGCAAACCCGACCAAGGCCATCATGCCGCCAGTGCGTAATGCGCCGCGAATGGCAGCGCGCAGGGAAACACCACCAACAGGTTGGATCATTGACCACTCCCATTGGCGCAAGTCACCGGCTTCAGCGGCCAGAACTGGTGCCCTTTCGCATCGGTAATAATACGTTGATTACAGTGTACTTCGAGCTGCGCCAGCACGTTGCCATTGGTATTGAGCAACTGCGCCTGACCTTTCATTCCGGCCCATGCGCGTTTCTCGCTAAAGTCTTGCGCCCACTCGAACTCAGGCACCACGGCAAAGCGACCGGCCAGATTGATATAGCCGAAGTTCGCCCCGTAGGTTGACTGCTTCACGGCTTTGGCAAGGCCGTCGTTCATGCCGCCAATCTTGTCGAAGTAGGAACCAATGACTTTTTTGCCATTCGAATCAATCAGGCCGAATAGGCCGTTGGTGTCCTTGAATGGCACTGTCCCTTCGCTGGCATCGCTGACCTGAAGGCTGCTTAAACCTGGGTAACGCTGAACTTCGTGACCCGAGTTATCAAACAGCACGGTCTCGCCAGTCGCATTATCGTTGAGGGCTAAACGCGCCATGGAAGCAAGGGGTTCAGCAGCTGCAAAACCTTCCAGCGGCTCGCCACCCGTGGTGTCAATCAGCGTGACATGGTTGTCGCTGACTGCACTGGCCCAATCTTGCGGCTGAACAAAGTTAAGTGCGGCGGAATAGAGAGGCTGAACTTGCCACTGGCCCTGCCCATCAATTGCGCCAAAGCGCGGGCCAAAGCCGAGCAGTACCCACTCGTTATCAATGTTAACGGATGAAGGGATAATCGCCTTGCTCACCGCGGCGCGCCCATCGTTGTCGATTACGGCTACGCCACCGTCTGCAGGCTGTACCAACCAATGTTCATTACCGACGTTCAGCGGTTTGCCAAGTAAGTTGCTGGCAATCGATTGACCATTTTCGGCGTTAAACAGGCTGAAATGGTGTTGAGCGTTGGCCGCGTCGTTTGGCTGGTCATCGTCGGAGATGCTAAACATGGCATCTCCAATATATTGTGGTTTACCTGAGCGATCTTCATCGGGTGCAATGGCCCATTGACCGGTGCGGTTAATCACGCCCCAGCCGCCATCAGCTCTCGCCACGGCATAACCTGCTTTAAAGTCATCAACCTCAAAGAACTGCGGTGCGGCTAAGACGCTTTTGCTTTGAATATCCCACAGGCCCCAGCGTCGGTCTTTACCTTCGCCTTCTGCCGTTAACAGAACACCAGAGCTAATGCGCTGGCCGCTCTGCAAAATGTTGTCCGGTGCATCAACCACGTTGCCATGGTTATCGATGATGCGTTTGCTTTCAGGCTTGTTATCTTCAGTGGTCGCCCAGCTGTAATCACCCGAGAAAGGCGTAATTTGTGCGAAGGTTGGCTGAATCGCCCATTTGCCATCAGCATCAATGGCGCCCATCTTATGGTTCTCAGTTTTCACCAACAGCGGCGCATGGCGAATGTCGCCGTCAACACTGGCCCACTGCGGATCTGAGTAGACTTCGCCTTGCGAGGTTAAGATAGCAACGGATTTTTTGGCGTCATTAGGTTCTAGCAGCGCCCAAGGTAGGCCTTGTGCTTGGGCATTTTGCCCGGCGCTGCCATTGCCTGACTTCTGAGAACTTAGCTCCTGAGCACCTAAAGGCTGAACCTCAAACTCGCGCAGGGCGTTCAGCACGGAATCAGCCAACAGGCCAACACCATTGCTGTTATAGATTTGCACCACTTGAGGCGATTTACCCTCATTCTGGAGTACCCAGAGATTGCCGTTTTGCATCAGCAGTTGTGGCTTTGTGGCTTTCACATTCACGATTTGGTTCTGCGGGCCAATCAGGGTTACACCCTTGCCGCCTTTGGCGACTAACCAGTCGCCCCAGTCCTGCAAATCTTCTGCCTGATCGGCAGCAATATCCTGCACTTTCTCAAGGGTGCTGCTAAGCAGTAGGTGACCGCCATTATCGGTGGTAACTAACCAGCTTCCAGATTTAAGAGCATGCACGGCTTTGTATTTTTCTTTGCTGAGCGCAACGCCTTGTTTATCAAGGAATGTCCAGTCAGTCTTATCCTTAACGGCAATGACTTCACCATTCAGCACTGGCTCATTGCGGGTTTTCAATACCATAGGATCAACGGCCCATTCGCCATTATCATTGAGGTATCCCCAATAGCCGCTGTCGGCGGTATCGCGTTTCTGAGCTGGAACCAGCCCTGACTGAGGCTCTTGCAGCGCCATCACGTCATCAGGTAAGGCGAGGGATTTGCCGGTTTGCGCATTCCACAGCGCAGGAGAAACCTGAGCCTGAACACTTGCCAGCGCCTGCCCTTTGACAAAGCCTTCACTGTCCAGCGACGCGCCAAACGGCAGGGTTTGAATCACCGCACCTTTACGATCAATCAGCGCAAGACGGTTATCAATCACCACCAGCGCAGTGCCAGCAGCATTAAAATCCGTCGCGCGGGTAAATCGAGGCTCAATCACCCAGTGGCCTTTCTTATCTATATAGCCAAAGAGATCGTCTTTCTTCGCCGCAGCAATATCATTAGAGAAGCCGCTGACTTCGCGGAACTGAGGTTCAATGACCATATGGCCGGTGAGATCAACATAACCCCACAGCCCTTGGGCATCGCGCGAGGCCCCCATCAAAACTGGGGATAAGCCTTGCTGGAAAGGCAATTGGCACTTTTCAGCTGTTTTGGCGTTACTGCACGCCCGCAACCACGCATCGTCTGCATGGGCCGGCAAGCTAAAAGTAGCATTCAGAACTATCGCTAAGGCGCTGAAGTTTCTGAGATGTTTGAGTGTTTCGGAGCAAATCATCCGATTCCCTTATGACAAGATAATAAGAAAGTTTAGCGCACATAACCCTGATGATTTCGCTAGTGACGCGTTAAACGGTAAAAATCCGTGAATAATCAAGTTCAATGGTACTTACACGCTACGGCTTACAGGGTGTCAGCTTGTGAGATAAAAAGCAGCTATTTTATTGCCTCAACCCGCATGAATACACTTAATAACGGCACTTCTGCATGAAAACTCAACGTTATTTTAAGATTTATTTTCGCGTTGCTTTTGCACACTTATGGAATCAATGCTTCCCAACTGAAAATGTGTCCATAAAAACCTCTATTTACAACTTTCCAGCGTTCGGCGATGTGCAATTTCCTTCTGCACAATCGTAGAAAAAACCGCCACCGGCGTCTATCTCCGATTCACCGGTTTCCAAGAAACCTCGTAAAAAATATTAACCGTTACATCAGTTACATAGCGTTATTAGATTGAACATTCCAACAATTGAAAAAGAGTCGAAATAGCTCAGTTTACTTATTGCCATCCCCCCAACCAGACTGCATTCTGTATTTCGAGCATCACCGCCGTTCGGCCCCAAGCCGATCTCTTTTCCATCAGACTGAATGACGCCATGAATAATAAAAATTTTTGTACCGTGGCCGACGTGGCCGACCTTGAGGCTGGCCTACGTGAGATTCGCCAGCACCTGCATCAACACCCGGAACTCTCCAACGAAGAGGCCAAAACCGCCGATTTCGTTTCCAAAGAACTCAGCCAGCTTGGCTATCACGTCACCATGGGCGTGGGCGGGCACGGCGTCGTTGGCACCATGAAACGTGGTACGGGCAGTCGCAGCATAGGCATTCGCGCGGATATGGACGCCTTGCCTATTAATGAAGAGACCGGCGCGGCCTATGCCAGCCAGACTGCCGGCGTGATGCATGCCTGCGGCCACGACGGCCACACCACCATGCTATTAGGTGCTGCCAAGCAGTTGGCCCGCAGCAAAAACTTCTCCGGCACCGTACACCTTATCTTCCAGCCAGCGGAAGAGATTGGTTTCAACAGTGGCGCACAACGCATGCTCGAAGAGGGCCTGTTCGAGCGCTTCCCTTGCGATGCGGTCTATGGGCTGCACAACCATCCGGGCTATCCGGCAGATAAAATGATGTTCCGCGCCGGGCCATTTATGGCGGCGTGTGACACGGTGAATATCACCATTCGCGGCAAAGGCGGCCATGCCGCGCGCCCGCACATGACCGTTGACCCTATTCTGGTCGCCAGCAGCTTGGTGGTGGCGCTACAAACCGTGGTTTCGCGCAATATCGACCCGAACGAAACCGCCGTCGTCACCATTGGCTCGCTGCACGCAGGCCACGCGTCTAATGTCATTCCTGAAACTGCCCGCATTGAAATGAGCGTCCGCTCTTTCGACGCCGGAGTGCGTAAAATTCTTGAAGAGCGCATCCGTTCTTTAGCCGAGCTGCACAGCGCGGGCTATGGCGCGGTGGCGGAGATTGAGTATGTGCCGGGCTATCCGGTGCTGGTCAATCATGCGCAGGAAACGGCCTTTGCCTTAGAAGTGGCAAAAGAGTTGCTTGGGGAAGAGAACGTGGTGGATAACTTGCCGCCTATTTCTGGCAGTGAGGACTTTGCTTACTTCTTGCAGAACAAACCGGGCTGCTTCTTGCGTTTGGGCAATGGCAATAGTGCGGTGCTGCACAACCCAGCCTATGATTTCAACGACGACAGCCTAACTATCGGAGCGGCTTACTGGACGCGTTTAGTCGAGCGTTACCTTACTGAGAACCTTGATTAGTTCAGAAGGTTAGCGGCAAAAACCAAACCAGCGCATGCCTAAGTGGAAGTGATTGGCGTGCGCTGCGTTATAGTCTGGCCCAATGGAGTTACCAAAGTAAGGGCAGCTGCGACTGAACATATCGCGGATGAAACTGCCGCTGGCGTCATCCTGCTTCCAGGCTTTCAGCACAGTGATATTTCTGCCATCGGCAAGTCGGAACCCCGCTACATCCAAGGCTTCCGCAGTGGCATGTTCGCTTAATCGGCCTTCTGCACGATGATAAACATTGCGACAGGCATAGCTGCCGAGATGGTCAATGCGAGTCAGCCCTGCTCCCAGTTGTGCTTCAGCCTGAGGTTTCGCGACCTGCGAAACAAACATCGCGCTGCTCAGCGCCAATCTACAACTCGCCAAAAAGCTTGAGCTTAGAGAAACAGAACCGAATTTCTGCACCCGCACCGCAGACTGCAATGGGCAGTTCCCCTGCGTGCTGGCAACCCGCGTGAAAGTAATCGCCCCCTCCTGTTCCGCGCTATCAAGCACAGACAAACAAGCCTCAGGATTATTGTCCAACCGACGGAGTTTGTACTTGGTAATAACATTCGGCGGATCGTTAACAGACAGCGGCGTAAAAGGGTTATAGCGCGAAGGCACCCTCTCCGTGATCCAAGGCGCTGCATACAGCAGAGCGACCAAGAAAATAATGAGGACAACCACGTACTTCATCAGGATGGTCCTTATGGTTGTGGGTTTGGTGTAAAGCTAGAAGGATGAGTTTTGGGGTAATTTTAGTGTATGGGTGGGGTTTGTGGGGGAAATGAGTTGGTTTATACAACCTAACTGGATTTAGACGTCAGGATGTCAGATATGAATTAGCCAGCAGCAACAGAAGGAGAATGAGGTATAAACCCTGAAAGGCAAAACACTCATGATTCAGGCAGATATTCCCAGCCATTTTGGCCCGCTATGAACTGTACTATCATCATCTATCACTCTTGCCTCAAGCTGAGCTGCAATTTGCAGCATTTTTCTATAGCAATAGCTTTAAACTCAACCAGACACATGGTTGATATCTCGTAGTTCCCCTGTAAAAATTAAAAATAAGTGTACTGAGGTCGATGATTTCCGATATGGCCGATAACGTAATTTGTGAAGAAAAGCCTGCCTCATTGTCATCCAGTGTTTACGATGACGATGAGGAGTGACTAGAAAAATTGAGTTCAGCGCTATGCATGGAGTGCATGATTCTGCATGGCGATCACCCTACTCTTTTCTCCAAGCCAGCCAAGTGCTGGCTTGGAGCGGATAAGTTTACGGAAGTCCATTAAAAGCGACCCATAAAGCGGGCAGGCGTGGCGGGGGTAGCATTGCGCCCAGAGCTGCTCAAGTCTCAGTGATTTTATCCTTTAAGGATATAGTCATTTTTGTCGTAATACCGACCAACTCCATATATATCATTGTTTAAACTTGGTTCTACCTTAGAAGTTGTCATTATCAACTGATAATTTTCAGCATCTTTCAGGCTCGAGACTATTAACTTTTGGAGATTACGGCTACGTCCTTCATTTATGTCTCCACATTCAAAATCCATAATAGAGAAACGTGGATACCTGCACTCTCTATCTTGGATAGCTAATAGTAAAAATGCCAAATGCAAGGCTGTTTTTTTAACTACGTTTGAACTATCCGAATAATTGACGCGCTCATTTATCAACCAGCGATCTTTCGCAAAATCAATTTCTGAGGATAAAGTTGTTGCTGTTTTAAACTTCTCTTCATTACCTGAGTCCTCCTCTAAAACTTTAGTAGCTAACTCAGATAATTTGAAATTAACAAATTCTCTTCTTTTTGCATTTGCCGCTTCTAATGAAGCAATTTTTGTGAAGCACTTATCTATATCTTCTCTCAAACTTTCTCTTTTCTTCTTCAAATCATCAACTTTCGAAACGGAATCAATCTTCTCTTGCAATGAATTTATTTCAATAAGTTTTTGTGTCCTTTCCTCAATCAGAGATGTGAGAAACAACTCTCTTTGATTAGAAACCAGGCTTATTTCAAAAAGCCTATTCTGAGTAAAATGTAATTCTTGCCTCACTCCCCCAATATAGCCGTCTAAATAATCAATCTCTTCAGTTAGTTTTTTTAATGATAATTTCATTTTGCCTACTTTGATATTGTAACTCATTTAAGGTTTCAATATACTTTTCTTCAAGCGACGAAGTACTATCATTAGATTTGCAAAGAGCACACCCAACATCGTCGGATACAGACTCAATTACTGGAGTAAAACAGCAAGGACAATATTCAAAAGATATTTTCCCTAAACTCTCATGAGTACTCTGTGATTCGTTTAAAGATTTAATTCTATAATTTAGGCTCTTGCCAAATAATATGCAATCCTGTATTTCAACTTTCCTAGAATCTAACTCATTGATTTTATTATTTATTTTAGTAGTTAAATGCTGAGATTTTGTAAGAGCTAAATCTCTTTCGGTGGCTAAGTCATATTCATCAGTATTCTTTAAATCAACTTTAGAATCTAAAAGAGACTCTTTTTTGACATCAATTTGTTCAAGCTCATTTATTTTTGTTTTTATTTTGTCAGTTATTTTTTCAACTGTTAAATCAGCATCATCACCAAGGAAGGAAAAGTATGTTTTCAATTCTGTCGTACTTAACTCATACTCCCTCTCGTATTTCAATAGGTTTTGACGATAGGAATGTGTCTCGAGATCGTCCAGCCCTAATAAGAATTCCGCAATAGCAGTACGCGTATTTTCATTATCAGATCGACTAGCCTCTTTTCGAAAAATCCTGTTAGAATCTGACGATTGACTGAGGTAAATCAAGCGTAAAATTTGGTGCATGGTGAGGTTTTGATAATCGTTTGATTTATATTGCCCCCAATTGAACAACTCAAACATTACCTCAGAAAAGCTCAACTTTTCGTTACTACGTCTAGGTCCATAGTCAATCCATCCCTGAACATCGCCCATTGCGATATCGTAGCCACCTTCATAAACTTTTATATGAGGTACTCCACCAGTAGCGTCAATATGCCTTGATAATGTTATAACTCTGCCGTTAATGGTTATTTCCGCATTAACGAATGAACATTGATCAGCAGGATATTTCCAATCATCTTTCTTTAACTCACCACCTAATACATAGAATATCATATCAAGAATTGTTGATTTTCCTACTGAATGCTCCCCTCTGATAATATTAATACCCTCATGAAAAAGCTCATCATAAACTTGCTTGCCATTTTTATTAATCACAAGCCTATTAAGTTTTAATCTTGATGCATTATTAATCATAACGATATTCCATTAAATTTGTTCTTGCCTTAAGGCCCCTGCTTCCTTTAATAGGGAGTTTAGGAATCTCCTTGGTAATTATCTGATACTCAACTGTATCCCTAAAACTATCATTATCAAGGGTGGTGATTAGATTTTGAGGAACTTTGTTTTCATGAAGGCACAGCACGTCCTCATTTAATGAAACCACTCCTTTTGAAAGCAAATGAGATAATGTATTCTTCCTCACAATATTTAATTCAAAAAATATTCTCCTTGGGTTTTCTATATTTTCATATTCACTTTGGATTTCACGAATATTCTTAGCAAGCTTTGAATTCGAACGAGGCCATTTATCGATACATGTCAATTGGCTAGGAAATAAGTAATAAAAATCCATAAAACCAATATTCCCTTCATTGACTTCACTTTCATTTTTATAAAGCAGATTAATAATGCGATATAAGCAATGATTCGCATCTCTGAATGGATGATAAATTATCATTATTCAACCCACCGTAAGTGACATTTACCAGTTAAAAAGAAAATCATTCCTCTGATGAGATCGATTGAAATGCTAGTGCTGACTTCCGAGACTTCTTCGTACAGCGGTTCGACAATTCTATCGTAAATCATCCTATCAACTATAGCAGCACTTACTGTGTTTTTAAACAGTGGTTTTACAAAATGTGCAAAAGTTGAATTTATTTTGCTCAAACAATGGCAGTAGATGACTTCTTCACTTGTAGAAAATTGGTTTCTGGTGACTCGTCTCGCAAATCTGTTCTCCAGATACATAGCATCATCTAAAAGGTCTAACCTGTCGCCTTCTTTAAGTTTCGCTTGAAGTCCAATTATTTTCCTACCTGGCCGAGGTTGGAGATACTCTTGCAACTCTTCGATCATATATCTATATTCACTATCTGTATCACACAGTTGCTTTGATCTGTTTAACAAATTTGCAAGAGCATTACTTTTTGTTTTTAATTCATTAAATGAATAATTTGTTCCAACAACGATATCCCTTGAAGCAGTATTATTACTTATATCATTATTACTGATGTTTGGAACGCTATTATTTGCCATTCTTAGGCCTCTGCCCAATGATAATGTCGCCATCAGTTTCATTATTGGTAACCCTATTTTTTATAATATCACCATTAGTTAGAACACTCAGTCCCTTAGATTTATTCCCTGAAATTACATTATTCTTTATATTTATTGTTTTACTCTTTTTACTAATTTCATTTTTTGAAAAAAATACCACCAGAAGAAAAGCATTTATAGCAACGATGAAAAAAGATAGGCTTATAAGTGGGTGTGCGGTAATAAAACCAACATCATCAAACATAGGTTTCAATAAATATAAAATAAACACTGAAGTAAGTGTGACAGGGGTATTTAACTTAAGTGCCTTTTTAAAAAATCCAAAATCCATAACACGCTCCTTGTTGATAGTTTAATTTATAATCTAAAAGCTCATAAATTAAACTAACTGCTGTGAATAAGGCCTACTAGGACAAAAATGATTTGGACGTTCATTAGATAATAGACAACGAAAATGCTAAAATAGTTAGCAGACTAATGATACCCATAGGCGCACTATGCTTATCTCAATTCAGATTTTATCCATTGCTATTTTATAAACTTTAGTCTTGTGCATGACCAGCATTTTTTGCAGTTATAACCTCGTTGCCCTTACCTTTTGTGGAGTCCACTTAAACACAAGATATCTAAATTTTAATATACTTACCTCATTAATTTTATAGGCTAAGAAGATGCCTCATGTCTTAACGCCTCCATTTCTAATTAAATTGATTTAGATGCTATATGACAAAAAATTGATTATCGGGCTATGCTCCCCAACGTTAATCCCTTTCATCCTCTCTTGCAGCGGTGTCAACTCGTTCCTTATGAAGACCTGCGCCGCCTTCTCCACATCTCCAAACCCTCCCGCATTATCAGGAATGATCCATATCATCTGCGGCGGTGCGCGCTCAGCAGGTCATCTCTGCTGGATTTTTTGATATTGAAGAAATCATACTTAGTGGCGACCTCACTCAGCGGCAGGATCTGGATGCCGTCTTTCTTGACATTCGGCGCCTACATGAACAGGTTGCGGAAGTTTCCCAAGCCTTTTGTTTTCCTCATTGCCTTACGCATTGAATCTATATCGCTTCTGCTCTGCGCGGCGTCAGTCATATATAAGATGTATACGTATCCGCATGCGCGCCGTTCTAGTGGTACTTGCGGCAGAATAACGTGGCTGAGTTATTCAGTCAGGCCGAGCTTAATACGCGGAGATATTCAAGCAGACCGCATAATTACTAATTTATATCCAACTCGATAAGGTGAAATACCCTACCCTTTGCGAACTGTTACAGCTCTTTCCACTCCTGCACAAACAAGTACGTCCCCCCCCCTCAACTCTGCGACGAATATATTTTTCCGGTATACATTCAAAACATAAAGGGTTCGTCAAGTTGGTAGCGACGCAATTCTATTTAGCAGCATGGCAGTTTTGATTTCAGGGCTGCTGCGTTTCACCCATACTACCTGAAGGGCAAACGGCACCACAGAGTGAAACCACTCTCAACAAAATATAATTTATTGAATTTTAAATGTTATTGATTTTAACCAAAAAAAAGACCGAATACGATTCCTATATTCGGTCTAGGGAAATGGCTCTTGGGAGAGAGCCGTGCGCTAAAAGTTGGCATTAATGCAGGCGGTTAAGCCGTACAACTTAAAGCGTAGTTGAGAGTTGCTCGTTTTCCAATCAACTTGTAACCAAGTGATAATAACTTCGCTAAATTAGTTGCTCTTTGTGATAACAATCTCAAAACAGAGATGAGTTTGCTGGCATGGAGCAAGGTTTTAAGACTTAGCAAAGGGTCTCCGCTTTGGCGATGAACGGAGCGAGGCTCATCTTCTGACCTGGATTTTTCGGGTCGTCGAGCAGGATTTTCTCCAGCGGCACGGCCTGTACTTTGTGGCTCTTCACCTGCTCGCGCGCGACATCGTTCAGGGGATACTGCGCCAGCGTGCTGTCGTTAATCACATACAGCGCCTTGCCTGCACGGCATTGCAGCATGACTTCTTCGCGGGTGAATGCCCAATCTTTGCCGTACTGGAGACGCGAAACCGTCACTAATTCAGGCGCGGCGAAGCTACTGGCTGACACAGCGAGCAGCAGAGTGGCAAGGAATGTTTTCCTCATGGCTTTTTCCTTTATAACTAACTTTAAAACGTGATCACGCCGAAGCGAGTCGCCCTTTCCCGCTATCTAATTTAGAACGGCGACAGCGTGGCAAACCAACTGACCAGCAGCATCACCACCAGCGATAGCACTAACTCAAGCTTGGTGGCGGAAGCCAATCGCTGATAGGCCAACTGCGGCTGCGTCGGGATCAGCGGAACTAACCGATAGCGATTAAATATCGCCACGCCGGTCATCACCATTACCAGCGCGATTTTCACCAGCAACAGCTGGATATAGCGCGACGACAGGTCGGTAGGCAGACGTTGCAAAATAATGGCGCTGTTGAGTATCCCGGTGAGGATCACCAGCGCGACCGCCACGTGCCCGCAGGTTGAGAAGCGAATGAGCGTCGCAATGGCGTAAGGCCGCGTCTCGTCCCGTTCGGTGTAAAGCAGGCAACCTAACAGTGGCAGTAAGCTGCCGAACCAGTAGGCGGCGCTGAGCAGGTGCAAGGTGTGATTGCCGCGTTGCAACAGGCCCAGCACGCCTTCGTTCATGGCCGCGTGACCAATCAACGCTTGGCTGAACAGCAGGCCGGTGCTGGTCAAGAACATCAGCATCACCCGCCCCGGCAGCCAGTCCATCAGCCACACCATCAGCGCAATCGCGGTGAGTAACAGGTGCCAGCGCCAGACCTCACCAAAGGTGGTGGTCAGCACCAGTAACCAGACGTTGAGGTTTAAACAATCCTCAAGGCCGTTGCCCATCAATCCGGCTTGAATCGCCAGCATGCCAACCGCAGTTAGCGCAGCAACCCCGACCGAGAGGGTCATCAGCCGCTGATTCTGGTTAAGCAATCCTGTTGCGAATCCTTTCGGTGCCAGCAATCCGGTCATCACGCTGATACCAAATATCTGCATCTCCGCGGCAAAATGGAAAAACCGGCACAGAACAAACAAAGTGGCCAGAGTCATGGCTTATTGCACCGTGAAACTGTACTGCCCCTCGGTTTTGTGACCATCAACTGACACGACGTGCCATGAAACGGTGTATTTCCCCGCGGTCAGTGGCGCGTTCAACGGCACGATGGCCTGAGTTTTGTCATTCGCCGCCAGAGCCAGTTTGCCCGTCTCGATAGCTTTGTTGTCAGGGCCGCTCAGCGCGACCTTGCTGAAATTAGGTTCAATCCCTTCGCTGAAGCCCAGAGTCAGCTCGGTGGGTGCAGATTTAAGGGTGGTATCGGCAGCCGGGGTTTCAGTTTTCAAGTGAGCATGCGCCAGAGCCTGTTGTGACATAAGACCTAAAGCAAGCACCGCGGAAGTAGCCAAAATACGGCAGAGAGAAGAGGATTTTTGCGACACAATTTTTCCTTAGCTTTCTGGTTGAGGGATTTTAACGCCGCAACTTTAGCGCAAAGTCGCCCTGCAAGTCTGTCAAATTTAAGGGATGGTTTAGGGAATCGTTAAGCAGAGCCGAAGTTTGGCACTTTTTGCCCCAAGGCAAAAACAAAAAAACCGCAGCGCTATCAGGTTGCCCTGAAGCTTACTGCGGTTTATTACCAGACGTTTTTGACGACGAAGTAATTAGGCTGATGGACCTTGGTTGACCATGCCTTTCAGGTCTTTGTCGACGAAGAACAGACCATTGCCGGTGTTGCTAACCAGTCCCAGTTTATCCAGAACAGATTTGAACAAGGTTTCTTCTTCATGCTGCTCTGCCACGTACCATTGCAGGAAGTTGAAGGAAGAGTAATCTTTCAGCGTCATCGCCAAGTCAGCGAGTTCGTTGATTTTGGTGGTGATGTGCTGCTCATGCTCGTAAGTCTGCTGGAACACGTCGGACAGTGACTCAAATTCCACCGGCGGCGCGGCAATCGCACCCAACAGTGGCAGAGCGCCAGTGTCGCTGACGTATTTGAACAAACGGTGCATGTGTTCCATCTCTTCCTGAGAATGCTGCATCAGGAAAGCGGCGGCGCCTTCAAAACCTTTATCGCTGCACCATGCGCTCATTTGCAGATATAAATTGGCAGAATAAAACTCAAGATTCAGTTGTTCGTTCAACTGATCGATCATTTCTTTTTTAAGCATGATAGCTCCACATAAATTGGCGAATAGCAGGATGAATTCATTATTTTCACGCATTATGCCGATCGTCGAACAAAATAAAAACACCTGATTCACAATAATATGAATATAAATAACGAAAACAAGTAAACTGTTGATATTTAATGAATTAAAAATTCAATTCAAATCTTATTGAGAATTATTCACAGTGAAAATAAATATTAAAAGAGAATCATTCTTATTCTTTATTTATTTCTTTTTTAGTTATTCCATTCATTATTTCAGTCAATAATTAAGAATGATTCTTATTCCATGAAATTAATTGGCAGATTAAAAATCGGCTGCGAACATTCACCCGGCGCGCTGGGTCGAGTACAATGCGCGCCAAGGCTCGCTTTGGGGAAAATCAATGAACAAGAATTTGGCTGATCTGAGTAAAGAAGAGATGGATAAGGTGAACGTTGATTTGGCCGCGTCTGGCGTGGCGTTCAAAGAGCGCTATAACATGCCGGTGGTGGCAGAAATGGCCGAGCGCGAGCAGCCAGCACACCTGCGGGATTACTTCCGCGAGCGTGTGGCGCACTACCGCGCGGAGTCACACAAATACTCACGCCTACCGTACGAACCTAAGCAGAAGTAGCTCTCAGCTCGGCCAGCAGGCGCGGGTAGACGCTTTACGCGCGGGCGAAACGCTCGTTGGCGCGGATCAGTTGGTCGAGAATACCCGGCTCGTCAAACGAATGCCCTGCTCCTTCAATAATATGCAGGTCGGCTTCCGGCCATGCCTGCGCCAGATCCCACGCGTTCTGCACCTGACAGGCCATATCATAGCGCCCGTGAATGATAACTCCCGGAATATGGCGAATGCGCTCGACGTTCTTCAGCAGCTGATCGTCACTGTCTAAAAAGCCCAAATGGGTGAAGTAGTGATTCTCAATGCGTGCAAAGGCCAGTGCAAAATCATCCTCGCCAAACGAAGCCGCGTCTTCCGTCGGCAGCAGCGTGACCGTCTCCCCTTCCCACAGGCTCCAGATTTTGGCGGCTTCAAGCTGCACGGCGCGATCTTTTGAGGTGAGGCGTTTACGGTAAGCCGCCATCACGTCACCGCGCTCTTCTGGCGATAAAATCGAGAGCATGCGCTGCCATTTGTCAGGGAAGAAGCGCGACGCCCCCTCCTGATAGTACCAATGCAGCTCCTGCTTTCTCAGGGTGAAGATACCGCGTAGGACGATTTCGCTGACATGCTCGGGATGGGTCTGCGCATAGGCCAGCGCCAGCGTCGCGCCCCACGAGCCGCCAAACACCAGCCATTTATCCACGCCCGCCATTTTGCGCAGACGCTCAATATCTTCCACCAGATGCCAAGTGGTGTTGTTGTCCAGACTGGCGTGAGGTTTGGATCGCCCACAGCCACGCTGGTCAAACAGCATGACGTCGTAATCGTTGGGATCAAACAGCTGGCGATGAACAGAGGAACAGCCGCCGCCCGGCCCGCCGTGGATAAATACTGCGGGTTTGCCCTGCGGATTGCCGCTGCGCTCCCAATAAATCTGGTGACCGTCGCCGGTGTCCAGCATCCCGCTGGCATACGCCTCTCTTGGCGGATATAAACCTTTCAATTTCGGCATGGCGTTTCCTGTTTTTTTGAGGTCCAGAATATCAATTTCTCATTTACGCTTTCTCATAACAGCGCATCAGGCTAAGTCGGTCAATCAACAACATGTTGTTAACAATAAAAAAATGCATTTTTTCTATCAGTCGCACAGTAATTCAGCGCGGTTGTATAAAGAAACGGCATCACGCCGCGAAAAAGTCCCTGCAAGATGAGGAGAAAAAACAATAACTCGCATAGAAACATGCCGTTGAGCGAAACCTCTCCAGCGGCTATTGCAAGTTGCGCGAATTAAGCAGTAAATAGGTGAGCAACCCAATCCACAAGCTTTAGAGAGGCAAGCCACCATGAGTAAAGGAATGGATAGCAAAAAGAATGCGAAGAAGAAGCCGTTGAAAACTCCAGCTGAAAAAAAAGCTGAGAAAAGAGCCAAAAAGGCTTCTGCGTAACGGTTCGATTCTGTCATTCAAGACACACCACTTCGTATTGATACAAACCCGCTGATAGCGGGTTTTTTTGTTTATTTAACCTCTGCGTCAGCGCCCTCACCGCTATCCGCTGGCATGTTGTTCTCCGCACAGGGCCATGCGCAGAAAAGTACCGACGGTTGGACTGGGGCCACCTATCCTTTACACTTTACGCATTAACAAGCTTGCTCATTAATAAGAGTGAAACAGGAGAAAAGGTATGACATTCCGGGTAATTGATACGGAAACCTGTGGACTGGACGGCGGCATTGTTGAAATCGCCACCGTTGACCTGATAGACGGCGAGATCGTGCAGCCGATGAGTGATCTGGTAAGCCCTGACAGGCCGATTAGCCACGAGGCGATGGCCATCCACCACATCACCGAAGAGATGGTCGACGGCAAACCGCGCATCGCGGCGGTCATCGGCAAGTATCACGGCAGCCCTTACTACGTGGCGCACAACGCGGCTTTCGATCGTGGCGTGCTGCCGGAGATGCACGGGCAGTGGATTTGCACCCTGAAGCTGGCGCAGGCGCTCTACCCGAATATTCGCTACAGCAACCAGTATCTGCGCTACGCCCTGAAGCTCGACGTCACTGTTCCCGAAGGCCTGTACCCGCACCGCGCGCTGTATGACTGCTATGTCACCGCCGCGCTGCTCAAGCGAATTATTGCGGATTCAGGCTGGAGCGTGGAGAAAATGCTCGAGATAAGCAACAGCCCGACCCTGCTGCGGACGCTGAAATTTGGTAAATACCGTGGGCAGAAGATTGAAGACATTGCGCTGCAAGATCCGGATTATCTGCGCTGGATGTTGAAGTCGATTAAAGATTTAAGCGGCGATATGCGCTTTAGCATTGAGCATTTTCTGGAGAAGTAATAAGAACTTGCTGACGTCACGCGGCCCTTTCATCGCGAAAAGGCCGCGCTATTCACTCACTGAATTACGATTTGCCCGCCAGAGACAGAACAAAAGCATATTCCAACGCAATGTCTTCGTAAGCCTTGAAGCGCCCCGACTTGCCACCGTGACCAGAATCCATATCGGTGTACATCAGCAGCTGGTTATCGTCTGTTTTCAACTCACGCAGCTTCGCCACCCACTTGGCCGGTTCCCAGTATTGCACCTGAGAATCATGCAGGCCGGTGGTCACCAGCATGTTCGGGTAATCCTGCGCCTTCACCTGATCGTAAGGGCTGTATTGCAGAATATAGTCGTAGTAGGTTTTGTCATTCGGATTGCCCCACTCGTCATACTCGCCGGTGGTCAGCGGGATAGACTCGTCAAGCATGGTGGTCACCACGTCAACAAAGGGCACCTGCGCCACTATGCCGCGATACAGCTCTGGCGCTTGGTTAATTACCGCGCCCATCAGCAAGCCGCCGGCGCTGCCGCCCATGGCATAAACCTGCTGCGCTTCGCCATAGCCTTCGGCCACCAGCTCTTTGGTGACGTCGATGAAGTCGTGGAAGGTGTTCATTTTGTTGAGCAGTTTGCCGTTGTCATACCACTGCTGGCCCAGCTCCGCGCCGCCGCGAATGTGCGCCAAGGCGAAGACAAAGCCGCGATCCAACAGGCTCAGGCGACTGCCGCTAAACGCCGGATCCATGCTGCTGCCGTAAGAGCCGTAGCCATAGACCAGCAGCGGATTGCTGTTGGGCTTGAAGGTGTCACGGCGGTAAACCAGTGAAACCGGCACCTTGACGCCGTCGCGCGCGGTCACCCAGACGCGTTCGCTGCGGTAGTTGGCCGCGTCGAAATCTTTCACTTCTTGCTGCTTCAACAGCGCGCGCTCGCCGGTGTCCAGATCCAGCTCAAACAGCGAGCTTGGCGTGGTCATCGAGGAGTAGCCATAGCGCAGCAGCGAGGTGTCCGGGTCAGGATTGTAAGCCAGCCATGTGACATAGGTCGGGTCGTCGAAGTTCAGCGACTTCTCTTCGCCGCTGGTCCAGTGGATCTGGCGCAGGTTGGTCAGCCCCTGCTCGCGCTCTTCCACCACCAGCCAGTCGCGGAACAGGCTAAAGCCCTCCAGCATCACTGCCTCGCGCGGGGCGATCAGCGTCTGCCAGCCGGCTTCGTTGTTATCGGCGCTTTTGTATAAACCGAAGTTTTTACCGTCTTTTGGCGCGGAGATATCGCGGTTGGAGCGAATGTAGAAATGGCCCTGATAGTGGTCCAGCCCGTATTCGTGGTCTTTACGGCGCGGGACGAATACCTGCGGCTTGGCCTGCGGGTCGTTGGCATCCAGCAGTAGCACTTCAGAGGTGGTGGTGCTGTCGAGGTGAATGATCACATATTGGTCGGACGTGGTTTTATCCAGCCCGACATAGAAAGTGTCATCTTTCTCTTCATACACCAGCTGGTCGTTTTTCGGGTCAGTGCCGACGGTGTGGCGGTAGACCTGATACGGCAGCAGGGTCTTTTTGTGTTTACGCACATAATAAAGGGTCTGGGAGTCGTTGGCCCACTCGCTGCCTGCGGTGTTCTTCAGCAGGTCATCGTTCCAGCTCTCATCCTGCAAGTTCTTGATGCGAATGTCATATTGGCGACGCGACAGGAAATCCTCGGAGACCGCCATCAGCTTGTTGTCCGGGCTGATATCCAGACCGCCCAGCGTGTAGAACTCACTGTCGCTGGCGCGCTCATTGCCGTCAATCAGCGTCTGCCACTGCTCGCTCTCGGCGGCTGGCTGGCGCAGATAAATCGCGTATTCATTGCCCGGCTCATAGCGAGTCTGATAGCGATAGCCGTGTTTGACATAAGGTACCGAGTGGTCCTGCTGCGCAATGCGCGCCACCATCTCTTGATACAGGGTTTCACGCAGCGCCTGATGGGGTAACAGCGCCTGTTCGGTATAGGCGTTTTCAGCCTGCAAGTAGCTCAGGACGTCGCTATTGGCGCGGTCATCGTCACGCAGCCAATAGTAATTATCAACCCGGTCTTCACCGTGAATGGATAGCGTTTTAGGGCGTTTTTCAGCCTTTGGAGGTGTGGTCATCAGGCTTTCTCTCAATGTTCTTGAAGGTTTATGCAGAGTGACAGGTTTATTTTGCGAAACCAAGCACTAAGCGGGCAAGCGAGGTGTAGAGCAGGAAATGGCAAGCAGAGGAGTAAGCGCCGTCAGGCAAGATGCCGAGGCGCTTTGAGCAGAATTTAGTGCGGCGTGCCGTAGGTGATTTGGCCGAGCTGGCAGTTTAGCGTTACCGGGTAAGTTTTCTCGGCGCGGTTACCGCGCGCTTTGACCGGAATGCTCCAGTTGGCGCTGTCGCCCGTAATGCTGTCGGTGGAGATCCACACCACTGGCGTTGAGGTGCCGAGCAGTTTTTTATCTTCATCCCAACGGGTAATACGGTTTTGCAGAAAATCACGTTTTACCAAAGCCGCCACTTCGTCCTTGCTGGCATTGTTGCAAGGCGCGATGGTTACCGTGCGACTCTGTTGCTCTGAGGTCTGCGCGGCCTGCACTGCGCCACTCAATCCTGCTACTGCCACCACTGCGCTAAGAATTAATTTGTTCACGTTCCGCCTCCCGTATGCTGTTTCTGTCCCTGACCGAGCACTGCACCCGGCGATATCCTTGCTGAGTGCAGGGTCATTTTTAACAGGGACATGTTAATCCATGACAAGATCATAACACAACGTTAACATCGCGGCGGCGCGAACTTAATTCTCGCCGACGGCTTATCGCAAGATAATCGCTTTGCAGCTTTTGCCTTTGATTTTGCCTTCTTGCAAGCGCTGAAGGGCTTTCTTGGCGCTCTTCTGGCGAATCGCTACATAGGCGTGAACCGGGAACATGTCGATTTTCCCCACTTCCGCCGCCGTCAGCCCGGCATCACCGGTCAACGCACCTAAAATATCGCCGGGACGGATCTTGGCTTTACGGCCGCCGTCGATGCACAAGGTCGCCATTTCAGGGTCCAGCGCCACGGGCGGTGCAGACATCACCTGCGCCGCAGGCTGCCAAACCACGGCCTGACGGGTGTAATCTTCCAAGGCGTGAACGCGCACCATCTCCTGCGGCGTGACTAGACTCACCGCCAAGCCGCTGGTGCCAGCACGGCCCGTACGGCCTACGCGGTGAACATGAACTTCTGGGTCAAACGACAGCTCGTAGTTGATCACCAAACTCAGCTGTTTGATGTCCAAACCGCGCGCGGCGACGTCGGTGGCCACCAGTACGCGGCAGCTGCCGTTGGCGAAACGCACCAGTACGCGGTCACGGTCGCGCTGCTCGAGGTCGCCATTCAACGCCAGCGCGCTAATGCCCTTGCCTGCCAGTGCTTCGTAAATCTCCTGACAGTCGCGCTTGGTGTTACAGAACACCACGCAGGAAGCTGGCTGCTGCTGATACAGCACCGCCGTAAGCAGCGCCAGACGCTGATTGCGGTCAGTTTCGATGAACACTTGCTTGATGTCGGCAATGTCATCTTCGCCTTCAATTTCAACTTTCACCGGCTGACGCTGGAATTTGTTGCTGATGCGCTCGATGCCTTCCGGGTAAGTCGCGGAGAACAACAGGGTTTGGCGGTCTTGCGGCGCGTAGCTCACTACGTCTTCGATATCTTCGCTAAAGCCCATATCCAGCATGCGATCCGCTTCGTCCAGCACCAGCACTTTCAGCTGATCCAGCTTCAGCGTGCCTTTACGCAGGTGCTCCTGAATACGGCCCGGCGTGCCGACGATGATGTGCGCAGGGTGAACCAGAGACTCAAGCTGTGGCCCGATAGCCTGCCCGCCGCACAGGGTCAAAATTTTAATGTTCTGGGTGAAGCGTGCCAGACGGCGCAGCTCTTTGCTGACCTGATCGGCCAGTTCGCGGGTTGGACAGAGCACCAGCGATTGGGTGACAAATTGCCCGACGGTGATTTTATCCAGCAGCCCGATGCCGAACGCGGCCGTTTTACCGCTGCCCGTTTTGGCTTTGGCGCGGACGTCCTGCCCTTGCAGGATAGCCGGTAAAGACGCGGCCTGAATGGGGGTCATTTCGGCATAACCCAGCTCGGACAGGTTAGAAAGCTGCTCGGCGGGCAGTGGCAGGACGGAGAATGAATGCGTGCTCAAGGCGATAACTCTTTATATAAGGCAGAAAATTCGGGGCAGCGACGGAAAAAACGACGCCATGATTTGGGCTAAATGATAACAGAGAGACGGCCTGCCCGCCTTACTCAGCGAACGCCATGCACAAAAAAACCCGCACTAGGCGGGTTTTTCATGCTGTGCAGCGACAGATTGTCTGTCACCGCCCCGAGGTCAAGACGCTCAGGCGTTTTTGCTGTAAGACTTACAGTGCAACAACGTTAGCAGCGGACGGGCCACGTGGGCTGTCCTGAATGGTGAACTCAACGTTCTGACCTTCGGCCAGCGTTTTGAAACCATCGCTGTTAATTGCGGAGAAATGCACGAAAACGTCTTTAGAACCGTCGGCCGGAGTGATGAAACCGAAACCTTTGCTTTCGTTGAACCACTTGACCTGACCAGTTAACTTACTCATTTTTATATCCTTTACTATTTTAAAAGCACCCGCCTCGATCGCGAGTGCGGTGATATTAACGCACATTCAGCCGCCTCACGCAAATCGCACTCTTTGCCGCGCAATCGTTTTCGTCGCGTTTTTTTTCCGTTATAATGCGCCCGAACTGCTCACAGGGCGGCGAATTTGGCCTGTAAATGCGCCATCAGCACACCTTTTCAACCACCACAGATCTGGGTACGAAGCTATGTTAACCATTGGTACTGCACTGCGCACCGGCGCGACTCGCGTCATGTTATTGGGTTCCGGCGAGTTGGGTAAAGAAGTCGCCCTTGAATGCCAGCGTCTTGGTCTGGAAGTGATTGCCGTTGACCGCTATGCCGATGCTCCCGCCATGCAGGTTGCCCATCGTAGCCACGTGATCAATATGCTCGACGGCGAAGCGCTGAAGCAGCTTATTGAGCACGAACGCCCTGATTTCATCGTGCCTGAGATTGAAGCTATCGCCACCAGCATGCTGGTTGAGCTTGAGAAACAGGGCCACAACGTGGTGCCGACTGCCGAAGCCACGCGCCTGACCATGAACCGCGAAGGTATTCGCCGTCTGGCCGCAGAAACCCTGAAGCTGCCAACTTCTACCTATAAATTTGCCGACGACGAAGCCGCTTTCCGCGCCGCCGTCGATGAAATTGGCTACCCGTGCATCATCAAGCCGGTGATGAGTTCTTCCGGCAAAGGCCAGAGCCTGATCCGCAGCGAAGCCACGTTGCAGCAGGCGTGGGATTACGCCCAGCAAGGCGGGCGCGCCGGTGGCGGTCGCGTCATTGTTGAAGGTCTGGTGAAGTTTGATTTCGAAATCACCCTGCTGACCATCAGCGCGGTGGACGGCATTCACTTCTGCGCGCCAATCGGCCATCGTCAGGAAGATGGCGACTACCGTGAATCCTGGCAGCCGCAGCAAATGAGCGAGCTGGCGCTGCAACGCGCCAAAGATATCGCCGAAAGCGTAGTGAAAGCCTTGGGTGGCAAGGGCCTGTTTGGGGTTGAGCTGTTTATCTGTGGCGATGAGGTGGTGTTCAGCGAAGTCTCTCCGCGCCCTCACGATACCGGCATGGTGACCCTGATTTCTCAGGACTTGTCAGAGTTCGCCCTGCACGTGCGCGCCTTCCTCGGCCTGCCAATCAGCCAGATTCGTCAGTTCGGCCCGTCGGCTTCTGCGGTGATTTTGCCAGAGCTGACCAGCAACAACGTGACCTTCAGCGGGCTGGAAAATGCCTTGGTTGGCTCGAATCAGGTTCGCTTGTTCGGTAAGCCAGAAATCAGCGGCAAACGCCGCCTGGGCGTGGCGCTGTCGATTGGCGACAGCGTGGAAGAAGCCGTCGAGACCGCCAAGAAAGCCGCGGCGTCGGTAGTAGTTAAGGGCTAAGCTTTTTTCTGCTGAAGGGGAATGCAAAAAAAACCGGGCCTGCGAAGGACCCGGTTTTTTTATCTCTTGCGTCGAGCTTTTCAGCTCGGCTGGGCATTATTCGTCTTCGTCATCAAAAATAACGGTAACGCGGTCGCCCTGATGCTTAGTGCGGATTTCATCCGCTACCGTGGCAATGGCTTCGCCGCTGCTCATGCCGTCGGCCATCAATTGGCGGATACGGTCGGCGGCCTGTTCCTGTTCGCTATGTGAAAGTGAAGGCATACCTGTCAGCATGGGAGTGTCCTGTTTGTGGGTCATTAGGGAAATACGGTCAGCAATGTCGCCATTCAAGCGCCACTACAACGTGAAGGATCGCCAGTATACTCCTTCTTGCCGCATTGGCCTATGCAGCTTTCAGGGGCGGAAATCTATGTTAGGATCGACACCCTGTTCCAGCCTACTCGTCAGAAATCGTGAAGCCATCCATGCAGCCTGCCCAGACTTACCGTTTACATACGCTCCCTTACCATCCTGACGCCCTGCTGGCGCGGTTCGCGCCGCTCTCTGCTCAGCCGTGGGCGATGCTGCTGCACTCCGGCTCGGCGGATCACGCCCATAATCGCTTTGATATCTTGGTCGCCGATCCGTTGATTCGGCTGACCACCCGTGGCGACAGCACGGAGATTGCCAGCGCGACAGGCACTCAGGTGAGCGACGCGGATCCGTTTCTGCTGATTGACCAGCAGCTAGCCCTTTCGGGCCTGCGGGCCGAGTCACGCGAAGACTTGCCGTTTCTCGGCGGCGCGCTGGGGCTGTTCGGCTATGATTTGGGCCGTCGGGTAGAAAACCTGCCGAGCATTGCCGCGCAGGACATTCGGCTGCCCGACATGGCGGTAGGCATTTATGACTGGGCGCTGATTGCCGACCACCAGTTGCAGCGCCTGACGCTGGCGTGCCACGGCGACCTTGAGCAGCGTCTGGCGTGGCTTGAGGGACAGACCTCGACGGCGCAAAGCAGCAAGTTTAGGCTGCACGGCGGCTGGCAGGCCAACATGAACCGCGAGCAGTATGGCGAGAAGTTCCGCCAGATTCAGGAGTACCTGCACAGCGGCGACTGCTACCAAATCAATCTGGCGCAGCGTTTTTCTACCCGCTATTCCGGCGACGAGTGGCAAGCCTTCCTCATCCTGAACGCCGCCAACCGCGCCCCCTTCTCAGCCTTTATTCGCTTGCCAGAAAACGCCGTACTGAGCCTTTCACCAGAGCGTTTCCTGTGGCTGGAGAACCAGCACGTGCAGACGCGCCCAATCAAAGGCACCCTGCCGCGACTGGCCGATGCGCAGGCCGACGCCCAACAGGCTCTGCGCCTCGCGGCGTCGGAGAAGGACCGCGCTGAGAACCTGATGATTGTGGATCTGCTGCGTAACGACATTGGCCGCGTCGCCACGCCCGGCAGCGTGCGGGTGCCGGAGCTGTTCGTGGTCGAGCCATTCCCGGCGGTCCATCACTTGGTCAGCACCATCACCGCCGACCTCCCGGCAGAGTGCCACGGCAGCGACCTGCTGCGCGCCTGCTTCCCCGGCGGCTCAATCACCGGCGCGCCAAAAGTGCGGGCCATGCAGATCATTGAAGAGCTGGAGCCGCATCGCCGCAACGCCTATTGCGGCAGCATCGCCTATATTAGTTGTTGTGGCACGATGGACAGCAACATAACTATTCGCACGCTATTGACCGAGGGCGATCACATTTATTGCTGGGCGGGCGGTGGTATTGTGGCGGACAGTGTAGAACAGGCGGAATATCAGGAGACCTTCGACAAAGTGGCCCGTATTCTGCCCCAACTGGGAGAACCTGAGCTTTGATGAGCCTTGAAAAAGCGATCGAGATGCCGCGTTATTCACCTGCGGTAGAAGAGTTCGTGCGCCGTTTTCAACTACAACTTCCGGCCTCAGCGCCAGCCAAGGTGACGGGAAAACGTCAGGCGGCGGTGCTTATTCCGATCATCTGCCGCGAGCAGCCGACGCTGCTGCTCACCCGCCGCTCGGACCGCCTGCGCAAGCACGCCGGGCAGGTCGCCTTCCCCGGCGGCGCGGTAGACGCCTCTGACTCTTCTATTATCTTCACCGCGCTGCGTGAAGCGCAGGAAGAGGTGGCGATCCCCTACGGCGACGTCAACGTGCTCGGCACGCTGGCCCCGCTCGACAGCAGCACCGGTTTTCAGGTCACGCCAGTAGTCGGGTTACTGCCGGTAGATGTGCCGCTGCACCCGTGCGAAGACGAAGTGGCCGAGCTGTTCGAGATGCCGCTGGAAGAGGCGTTTAACCTGTCGCGCTATCACCCGCTGGATATCCACCGCGCCGGTACTCACCATCGCGTTTATCTCTCTTGGTATCAGCAGCAGTTCGTTTGGGGGCTGACCGCCGCCATTATTCGCCGTCTGGCGGAGCAAATCCGCGCTTAATCCCTTCTCTTGATGTGGCCATAATTTACACATTGGTCACATTTCGGCATCAAATTACTTTATTTCATGCGAAAAAAGCCACTTTACATCACAGGGCCTTTTACACTGTGTGTTAAGTCCGGAATAAAACTGCGATAATCCACTGCTAAAGATTAATTAAACAGTAAATCTATCCGGGCATGATGCACATGACAGTGCCATCGGCCAAAACAGGAGTATTCAACGTGATTAGCGTTTTCGACATGTTCAAAGTCGGTATTGGTCCTTCCAGCTCCCACACGCTGGGGCCGATGAAAGCGGGTAAACAGTTTGTTGATGACCTGCTCGAAAAAGGCATGATGGCCGACGTCACTCGCGTTGCGGTAGATGTCTACGGTTCGCTGTCGCTGACGGGTAAAGGACACCATACGGATATCGCCATTATTCTCGGGTTGGCGGGCAACAAGCCTGACACCGTGGACATTGATGGCATTCCGCACTTCATCCGCGATGTTGAGCAGCGACGCCGTCTGCCGCTGGGCGACACTCACCACGAAGTCGACTTCCCGCAGGACACCGGGATGGTGTTCCGCAACGAAAATCTGTCTAAACATGAAAACGGCATGCAGATCCACGCTTTTGCGGGCGACAAGCTGCTGTACAGCAAAACCTATTATTCGGTCGGCGGTGGTTTTATCGTCGATGACGAACATTTCGGCCAGCCGGTACTGGACCAAGTCACCGTGCCTTACGCTTTCAACTCGGCAAGCGAAATGCTGGCCAAATGCAAGGAGACGGGCCTGTCGCTCTCCGCGCTGATGATGAAGAACGAGCTGGCGCAGCACAGTAAGCAGGATATTGAGCTGTATTTCGAAAATATCTGGCAGACCATGAAAGCCTGTATCGATCGCGGGTTGAATACCGAAGGCGTGCTGCCGGGGCCGCTGCGCGTGCCGCGTCGTGCTCCTGCCCTGCGCAGGATGCTGGTGTCTAACGATAAGCTCTCCAATGACCCAATGAACGTCATTGATTGGGTGAATATGTTCGCGCTGGCGGTCAATGAAGAGAACGCCGCCGGTGGCCGCGTAGTGACGGCGCCTACCAACGGCGCCTGCGGTATCGTGCCTGCGGTTTTGGCCTATTATGACCAGTTCATTGAATCCGTTAGCCCAGACATCTATTTGCGCTACTTCCTCACCTCCGGCGCTATCGGCATTCTGTATAAGATGAATGCGTCGATTTCCGGTGCGGAAGTGGGCTGTCAGGGTGAAGTAGGCGTGGCCTGCTCGATGGCGGCGGCGGGCCTGGCTGAACTGCTCGGCGGCAGCCCGGAACAGGTGTGCGTAGCGGCTGAAATCGGCATGGAGCACAACCTCGGCCTGACCTGTGACCCAGTTGCTGGGCAAGTGCAGGTGCCCTGCATCGAGCGTAATGCCATTGCCTCAGTCAAAGCCATTAACTCGGCGCGTATGGCCCTGCGCCGTACCAGCGAGCCACGCGTTTCTCTGGATAAAGTGATCGAAACCATGTACGAAACGGGCAAAGACATGAATGCCAAATACCGCGAAACCTCTCGCGGCGGTTTGGCAATCAAAGTGCAGTGTGATTAACCCGCCTCGACAGGTCTAGACCACCCGGCCGCCCTCGGTTTTATGCAGAAATACCGAGAAGCGGCCGCATGAAATCTGCCCTTCAGCAAACTCCGCAGCCAATTGTTCTCTATTAACAGAAACCCCCTGTAATATCAGGAAAAACTGATTTAGCCCTCTTGCTTTCCCCGCCGCTGCTACGGCATGCTGCGTTATAACTGAAACACCTGTTACGTCAGCTATTCTGGTTCACTTACCCATAAAAACGAATAAACCGCCATCTCTGATGGTGGACATGATAAGGGCATTCACCCGTGACAACGTCACTTTGGCGCAATTTGTCGGAATTTAAGGATTCGTAGCATGCCTTTTTCACCGATCGCGCTCGCAAAATATCGCTCCTACCGCGTGGCTTTCGCGGTTGCTATTGGACTTTTCGCCCTGATCATGACGCTCGGCATTCGCATTTGCGAACAGAGCCGGGCTATCAGCCAGAATCAACAGCGGCTGGCAAACCACACCGTGGAAAAGCTGGAAAACCTCTTACAACCTGCAACGAAAGTTTCTTTTAGCGACTTCACTGCGACTGGGACAAGCTGTGCGCAGCAGCAAATCGCCTTACAGCACGCGGTGGCGAGAATTCAAACCCTGCGCGCCATCGCCTTGGTGGTGAATGGCAAAATTGTCTGTTCGAGCCTCGCCGGGGCGCTGGATTTAGACTTCGACCAGATGCTACCCGAGCTGGCCTTGGGCAACAAACACGTGCAGCTGCGCCACTCGATCATGACGCCAGAAAGCATCCCGACGCTGGTGCAGTGGCAGCCGGCGGATACTGACAATCGCAACGGCGTGCTGTTTGTCTATAACATCGGCATTCTGGCCAATTTCCTGCTCGAGCCGCAGCCGCCTTACGCCAACCGCGTGGTGCTCAACGTGCTCAATCAGAGCCTTGAGTATGATAAAAACCGCATCGTGCCGCGCAGCAAGCTCGGCAAAGATGAAGTGGTGCAGGCCTATTCCACCCACAATGAGTTTTCTATTTCGCTGTATGGTGACGACGCCGCGACCATTGCCTGGGGCGACTTGCCCGCCCACTTGCCCCTCTCCTTGCTGATTAGCCTGCTGGTCGCCATCGCCACCTATTTGCTGTCGGCCAGTCGCATCAGTCTGGGTTATCCGATTAGCCACGCCATGTCTAATCGCGAGTTTCAGGTCTACTGCCAGCCGATCATTAACAGCTCCAATGGCAACTGCGTCGGGGTCGAAACCCTGATGCGCTGGAAGAATCGCCGCCAGGAGTGGGTCTCCCCCGACCTGTTTATCCCGCTGGCCGAGCAGCATGGGTTAATCATTCCGCTGACGCGCTACCTGCTGCGACAGGTGAGTGAGAACCTGAGCATGTTCCCGGCGCGGCAAGACTTTTATATCAGCGTCAACGTCGCCGCCCAGCACTTCCACAATATGGAAATCATTGATGACGTCCGCGACCTCTGGCTGTCGGCCAAGCCTGAAGTCTCGCTGATGCTGGAGCTGACCGAGCGCACTCGCCTGCAAGAGCTGAGCGCGCAGCAAATCGCCAAGTTGAAAGCCATGGGCGTGATGCTGGCGATTGACGATTTCGGCACCGGACACAGCTCGCTGAGCTACCTTAAGACGCTAAATCCTGACGTGTTGAAGATTGACCGCGCCTTTACCGCCTCGATTGGCACTGACGCCATCAACGCTACTGTGACCGACACCATTATTACGCTGGCCCACCGCCTTAAGCTGAAGCTGATTGCCGAAGGGGTGGAGACGCTGGAGCAGGCCAACTACCTGCGCGAGCGTCAGGTGGATTCGCTGCAGGGCTTTTACTTCGCCCGCCCTATGCCCATCGACATCTTCCCGCAGTGGCTGGAACGCTATGAGCAGAACAACCAACTGGCCCCGCCCTTCTCCTTCTAATGGGTTTGCGCAGGCATAAATAGAAAACGGCGACCGAAGTCGCCGTTTTTAATGCTGAATCACCCGAAAAGGTTAATCCGCGTCGTGCCAATCATTGTCTGATTTCATCTTGGTTATCTTCACTCGCTCAATGCGGTACTCGGCAAGTTCGATAATTTCGAATTTCAGCGGCGGGATCTCAATGATCTCGCCCACTTCAGGCATCTGCCCAGACTGGGCTAACAGCAGACCGGCCAACGAGGCGTAGTCGTCAGTCGGGCTGACCAGCTCGTAGGTGTCGAGCGTTTGCTGCAACAGGTGCAAATCGGTGCCGCCCTTGGCAATCCAGCCGTCACCGTCAACCACCACGTCAGGAGTTTCGTCCTCGTCCGGGAATTCACCGGCAATGGCTTCCAGCACGTCGAGAGGCGTTACCAGCCCCTGCACCACGCCAAATTCATTGCTGACAATCACCAAACGGCCTTTCGCACGGCGCAGAACCGACAGCAGGTTAATGACATCGATTGTCTCCGGCACCACGATTGGCGCGGTCTTCTCAGCGAAGGCAACAATGTTTTCGCCATTTTCCAGCGCCACCAGCAGGTCTTTAGCACGCACCACGCCAATCACGTCATCCAGCGAGTGGCGACAGATTGGGAACAGGCTGTGCGGCGTGTCCAGCAGCTGCATGCGGATTTCCGCCGGAGAGCGTTCGCAGTCGACCCAAGAGATGTCGGTGCGCGGCGTCATGATGCTGCGCAGTGAGCGCGACGCCAGCGTCAGCACGCCGCTGATCATATGGCGCTCTTCTTCGGCGAAGGTCTCTTTGCTTGGCAGCGTCGGGCCTTGATCGTCTTCTTCTTCATGACGGTGGCTTTTACCCCCCATCAGGCGGTGAATCGCCTCGGCCGTGCGTTCACGCATTGGGCGATTCGACTGGCTCTTGAGGAAGTTACGACGGGCGATTTGGTTGAACAATTCGATAAGAATCGAGAAACCAATAGCGGCGTACAGGTAACCTTTTGGAATATGGAAACCAAAGCCTTCTGCAATCAGGCTCAGACCAATCATCAGCAGGAAGCTCAGACAGAGCACCACCACCGTCGGGTGATTGTTCACAAAGCGCGTCAGCGACTTGGATGCCAATAGCATGACGCCCATGGCGATCACCACGGCGGTCATCATTACCGCGAGGTTATTGACCATACCGACGGCGGTAATTACCGCGTCGAGGGAGAATACCGCGTCGAGTACTACTATCTGCGCCACCACCGACCAGAAACTGGCGTAACCGCGGTTATTACCGCCGTGGCTTTGCTGCCCTTCCAACCGCTCATGCAGTTCAGTCGTGGCTTTAAATAGCAGGAATATTCCCCCCAGCAGCAGGATCAAGTCGCGTCCGGAGAAACTGAATTGCGCGATGCTGAACAGCGGCGTGGTGAGTTTCACCATCCATGAGATCAATGACAGCAGGCCGAGGCGCATGATCAGCGCCAGCGACAGGCCGATGATACGGGCCTTATCACGCTGTTTAGGCGGCAGCTTGTCAGCCAGGATGGCGATGAAAACTAAGTTGTCGATGCCGAGAACGATTTCCAGCACGACCAATGTCAGCAGACCGACCCAAATCGATGGGTCCATTAAAAATTCCATATTAGGCCCCGTGATTCACAGAATGAGAAAAAAGACGCAAGACGTTCCCGCCAGAGCTGGTCCGGTGGTTGAGATCAGTGGTGATCTGAGTAAACGATTTCAATGCGGCATTTATCCGACCTAAATAGGCGAAGTTGCCGAAATGCTGAGAAAAGAAGGAAAAAGAGGATAAGTGACGTCGGTGACAGTCCATAGGGAGGGCTGAGGCCCGATACTCCTGTGCAATTATTGGGAAAGCAACTCTATCAGGAATCATTTATTGGGAAAAGAATGTTTTTGGCTCCACTCTCTTGGAGTTCCACTATGCTGTTTTTGTATGCAATGACGTAACTCATTCATGTTACGTCGTTCAATAGCAGACAGTCGTCACATAATTTATTTTTTCACACACTAAAATAAATCCGGTCGCACAACCTGATGAGGTTCTGCAATGCACGCTTCTTGTTGTTTATCAGAAATTAAAGACTGAAATGCACGGAGGTTCTGAGTCATCTCTCAAAGAACTGCGCGCAAGGACAGCAACATTCGCCACGGGTTATAAAAAGTGTCGAATCTAATGAGCACCCACACTTATGTGCATAACCCTTAATGGGGTTAACAGAGGAGGTAGCGAGTGAGTATTGCTATTATCATCGGCACGCATGGGTCAGCAGCCGAACAGCTGCTGAAAACGGCGGAAATGATTTTAGGCGAACAGGATAACGTGGCCTTTATTGATTTCGTTCCCGGCGAAAATGCTGAAACATTAATTGAGAAATACACGGCAAAACTGGGTGGACTTGATACCAGCAGCGGCGTGCTCTTCTTAGTAGATACCTGGGGTGGCAGTCCGTTTAACGCCGCCAGCCGAATTGTCGTCGACAAAGAGAATTATGAAGTGGTCACTGGGGTGAATATCCCTATGCTGGCAGAAACCTTCATGGCGCGTGACGATAACCCTTCGTTTGCTGAACTGGTTGCCATTGCGGTGGAAACCGGGCGTGTTGGCGTGAAAGCGCTGAAAACGCCTGAACCAGAAGCAGAAACTGCCGCTGTTCAACCCGTGGCTTCGGCACCAAAGGCCGCTGCACCAGCGCGTCCGGCAGGCCCGAATGATCACATGAAAATTGGCCTGGCTCGCATCGATGACCGTTTAATCCACGGTCAGGTGGCAACTCGCTGGACCAAAGAAACCAACGTTAACCGCATCATCGTCGTCAGTGACGAAGTGGCCGCCGACCATGTCCGTAAGACATTGTTGACTCAGGTTGCTCCTCCTGGCGTGACGGCGCACGTCGTCGATGTGGCTAAAGCCATTCGCGTTTACGACAACCCAAAATATGCTGGCGACCGCGTCATGCTGTTATTTACCAACCCAACTGATGTTCTGCGCGTGGTGGAAGGTGGGGTAAATATCACGTCGGTAAATATTGGTGGTATGGCATTCCGTCAGGGTAAAACTCAGGTTAATAACGCCGTTTCCGTCGATGAAAAAGATATTGATGCTTTCAAGCAATTGAACGCCAAAGGTATCGAGCTTGAGGTGCGTAAAGTCTCTTCTGACAGTCGCCTGAAGATGATGGATCTCATTAATAAAATGAATTAATAAACTCAGCGAATTAAAGCAGCAGGTTGTTAACAAATAATCTGTTTCTGATGAGCTTATTTTACTCAGAGTCCTTTTGTCATAGGAGAAGTGCAATGGAGATCACCACACTACAGATTGTGCTGATATTTATTGTTGCATGTATTGCGGGGATGGGTTCCATCCTTGATGAATTCCAATTCCACCGTCCTTTAGTGGCTTGTACCTTAATCGGTTTTGTTCTGGGTGATGTTAAAACCGGGATCATCATCGGTGGTACGTTGGAAATGATTGCCCTTGGCTGGATGAATATCGGTGCGGCAGTTGCACCCGATGCCGCCCTCGCCTCCATTATTTCAACCATTCTGGTTATTGCCGGTGGTCAGTCGGTGGGTGCAGGTATCGCGCTTGCTATCCCACTGGCAGCGGCAGGTCAGGTTCTTACCATCATCGTTCGTACCATCACCGTTGCCTTCCAGCACGCGGCTGACAGTGCGGCAGAACGCGGCAATCTGCGCGCCATCTCTTGGATCCACGTTTCGGCGTTGGTACTTCAAGCGATGCGTATCGCCATCCCTGCCGTGATCGTTGCCGTCTCTGTAGGCACCGAAGTTGTACAGGAAATGCTGGCGTCTATCCCTGCTGTCGTGACTAACGGTCTGAACATTGCGGGCGGTATGATCGTGGTCGTAGGTTATGCGATGGTCATCAACATGATGCGTGCCGGTTACCTGATGCCGTTCTTCTACCTCGGTTTCGTCACCGCTGCTTTCACCAACTTCAACCTGGTTGCGCTGGGTGTGATTGGTGTGGTTATGGCAGTGCTGTACATCCAGTTGAGCCCGAAATACAACAAGTCGGCGCAAGCGGCTGGGCCAGCACAGGGTGTTAACGATCTCGATAACGAATTGGATTAAGGGTGAGAGAAATGGTTGATCAAACTGTAGTTAGCCAAACTCCTGAAAAGAAACTGACGCCAGGCGACATTCGCGGTGTGTTCATGCGTTCGAACCTGTTCCAAGGTTCATGGAACTTTGAACGTATGCAGGCACTGGGTTTCTGTTATTGCATGGTTCCGGCCATCCGTCGTCTCTACCCAGAGAACAACGATGATCGTAAAGCGGCGATCAAACGCCACTTAGAGTTCTTTAACACCCATCCATACGTTGCAGCGCCGGTTCTGGGCGTAACCTTGGCGATGGAAGAGCAGCGTGCCAACGGCGCACCTATCGACGACGCGGCCATCAACGGCCTGAAAGTCGGTCTGATGGGTCCACTGGCAGGCGTGGGTGACCCCATCTTCTGGGGTACTGTTCGCCCGGTATTCGCCGCCCTTGGCGCGGGTATCGCGATGAGCGGCAGCCTGTTGGGTCCGCTGCTGTTCTTCGTACTGTTTAACCTTGTACGCTTGCTGACTCGCTACTACGGCGTGGCATACGGCTACAAAAAAGGTGTCGATATCGTTAACGATATGGGCGGCGGCTTCCTGCAAAAACTGACCGAGGGGGCGTCAATTCTCGGCCTGTTTGTCATGGGGGCCTTGGTTAACAAGTGGACGCACGTCAACATACCGCTGGTGGTGTCGACCATTACCGACCAAACCGGTAAAACCACGGTCACCACCGTGCAAACCATTCTCGACCAGCTGATGCCGGGTCTGGTGCCACTGCTGCTGACCTTCGGCTGTATGTGGCTGTTGCGCCGTAAAGTTAACGCCTTGTGGATCATCATTGGCTTCTTCGCCATTGGTATCTTCGGTTACTGGATTGGCCTGTTAGGTCTCTAAGTAATCACTAAGCCGGGGGAGCCTATCCCCCGGCTTTTTTATGCTTTCACGCTGGAGAAGTTTGCATGTCCCTCACTGATATCGTCCTCGCTGTCTTCGCCCTTCTGCTTCTGGCCTACGCCATTTACGACGAATTCCTGATGGGATCCAACAAAGGGAAAACGCTGCTGCGCGTCAACCTGCGTCGCCGCAACAAGATTGATTGCATTATCTTTATCGGGCTGTTGGCTATCCTGCTTTATAACAATGTGAATGCTCAGGGCTCGCCAATCACCAACTACTTATTAATTGGTCTGGCGCTGATTGCGTTCTATATCTCGTTTATCCGTTGGCCAAAAATGTTGTTTAAATCGACAGGCTTTTACTACGCCAATGCATTTATCACCTATGATCGAATCAAATCCATGAATCTCTCAGAGGACGGCGTTTTAGTGATTGAACTGGAACAACGCAAGCTGTTAATAAGGGTTAACCAGTTAGACGACCTGCAAAACATCTATAATTTAATGGTTGAACATCAGTAAGTTACGTTAATTATGCTATTGGCTATATTTAATAGCATTATATTTAAATAACCCTAATTACCCGCAAGGTTGTTATTGATGTTTAATTCCACAATTTGTGAGTTTATTATCCAATCAATATGATGTGTGCGGGTACTTAATGAAAATCATTATCTTTGGGAATGCTAAACCCTAAATTATTTGTTGTTGTTATCAATTAAAATATTATGTTAAGGTTGCGCCGTCATTTGGGGAGTAGCCGGTTTTTGCATCAATTGTCTCGCACAATGGATGTGAAAACGCTCGTATCAACATACTCGTTTTGAAATAAAACGTGGTGCGAGCAGCCGTGAGGTTGGCGAGACCATAGACGCGTAGCTCCGTCGTAAGGTTGGGGGTGGGTTACGTGTATATGGAAACACCCGGCCGAGGTAACACTCGTGAACTTATCTGCAACACTGATTCTGGCTTTCGGCATGTCGATGGACGCCTTTGCGGCCTCGATAGGCAAAGGCGCCAGCCTGCACCGCCCTCACTTTCGTGAAGCACTGCGCACCGGTTTAATCTTTGGCATCATCGAAGCTATCACCCCGCTGATTGGTTGGGGCATTGGCTTGGTCGCCAGCAAATACATTATGGCGTGGGACCACTGGGTCGCCTTCACCCTGCTGTTCATTCTGGGTGCGCGCATGATCATGGAAGGTCTGAAGAATAAACCGCAGGAAGAAGCCACCACGCAGAGCCGCCACGGCTTTTGGATTTTAGCCGCCACCGCCATCGGCACCAGCCTTGATGCGATGGCTATCGGCGTCGGCTTGGCTTTCCTTCAGGTGAATATCATCCATACCGCGCTGGCCATCGGGCTGGCAACCACGATTATGGCCACTATTGGCATTCTATTAGGACGCTTTATCGGCCCGCTGTTAGGGCGTTGGGCCGAAGTGCTGGGTGGCGTGGTGCTGATTGGTATTGGCTGTAATATCCTGCTGGAGCACTTGGGTTATCTTAGCTGAGAAGCCTGCTACAGGCGGCGATGCAGCCTAATGAGGAAGTCGGTTTCACAGGAGAACGACGTCTCAGCCAGCAGCGCCGCTTTAACTTCTTCGGTAGCCCGCCACGCAAAGGGCGTCATTTGCAGTAAATCAAAAGCTTCGCTGCCGTTTAGCATCATCGGATAGGCCAGCGTCTCCTGACTCACCCGCTCAAACCCTTCTAGCTGTTCATCCAACTCGGCGTGCAGCTGCACCTGCGAATAGATAAGCCCTTTCAACTGATATAAATGACGCGGCCCCGGCGCGACGGTCATCACCAGCCCGCCGGGCTTAACGGCGCGATACAGCTCTTCTGCCTTGCACGGGGCATAAATACGCAGCACGGCGTCAAGCGACTGGTCGGCAAACGGCAGGCGATGGCTGGAGGCCACGCAGAAATTCACCTCGCGATAGCGTTTAGCGGCGTTGCGGATAGCCACTTTGGCGACGTCCAAGCCATAGACTTCAATTGCGCGCAGCTGGCTTAGACGACGAGCCACCTCAGCGGTGTAATAGCCCTCGCCACAGCCTATGTCCAACAGCGTCGAGGCCTCTGCTGGCAGTGACTCATCCAGCTTCTGCGCCACAAGGTCACGCAATGGCTGGTAGTGACCCGCGTCGAGGAACCGGCGGCGCGACTCCATCATCTCCGGGCTGTCTCCCGGCTGCTTCGAACGCTTATGCTGTACGGGCATCAAATTGACATAGCCTTCTTTAGCATTATCAAACTGATGATTTTGCGGGCAGCGCCACTGGCGATCGTTAAGCGTAAGTGCCTGATGGCAAAGAGGACATTGATAACTCATGAAGATCCTAAGGGGAATTCGCGGTGCCCGCAGGCAGAATGCCGCCAAGTCTAAAGAACGCACCGGAGAGTTGCAACCGCTGGCGTGGAAAGGAAAAATCCAGCTACACTGAGCCTTCGACGTTTTACTTATTTGACGTGGTTTATATGACTGACATTTCGGCGTTAATCAGCCAGATAGCTGGGATCCGCCACGGCTTTGGCAGCAAGCGCGCCCTGATACCCGAGGTTTTGGCCGAGTTCGAACCGACCCGGCCGCAGAAAAAACAGGTACACGGCACCCGCATCGTGGATATCAGCCACCCCGCCCAGCCCTGCGGCGAAGCTGACGGCTTCTATACTTCTCAACCCGGCATTCTATTAACCGTGTTCAGCGCCGACTGCCTGCCGCTGATTTTTAGCCGTCAGGACGGTCGCCGCGTGGGCGTGGTTCATGCTGGCTGGCGTGGGCTGAAAGCGGGGATTATTGAGAAAATGGCCGAGCGTATTCATCAGGACGGCATCGTGGAGGATTGGCTGGTATCTATTGGCCCGGCGGCGCGCGCCTGCTGTTATGAAGTCAGCCAAGAGCTGGTGGATGAGTTCCTGCGCGACGTGGACCTGCCGCCCGCGCTTATCTCCCCTTCCCCGCGCCATCTTGACCTCGCGGCGATTGCTCAGGCCAAGCTCGAGCGTTTGGGCTTCGCCGCCATTGACCATGCTGGCGGCTGCACCATCTGCAGCACCGTGCAGGACGGCAGCTTTAAATACACCAGCTTTCGCCGCAACAGCCACCAGCGCGCCAAAGACCCAACGCACCCGGGGATCAGCGGCCGCAATCAGCAATCGGGGATTATTATTTTGCCAGAGTGATGCTGGCTAGCCTCAGATTTCAGATACAAAAAAACCCGCACATGGCGGGTTTTTTTCACAGCTGACGCTGCTTAGATTGCATTCACGTTAACAGCAGACGGGCCTTTCTGGCCGTCTTGGATTTCGAACTCAACGTTCTGGCCTTCAGCCAGAGTTTTGAAGCCGTTACCCTGAATGGCAGAGAAGTGTACGAATACGTCTTTGCTGCCGTCAGCAGGAGTGATGAAACCGAAGCCTTTAGACTCGTTGAACCACTTAACCTGACCTTTAATCTTTGCCATCTTGAGTATTTCCTTTGGATTGTTTAAAGCCGCCTATTGGCGTTACATAGACAAACTAGAGTCGTTACTGCTTGAGGCACTAAGATATAAATCGGCAGAGAAGCAGTGTTCAACGATAACGTTTTTACTCAGGTCTTCTTTACTGAAAATGCCACACATATACAGAACCGTACCTCGTTTTACCCATATGCGTTATCACATAAACTGATTTCGATGGCAAGCCATTTTTAATCAGTGATGGACCTGTCGCACATATTTGAGTCGGTTAAAGCCGGTTGCCGTTAGGCTAAGCTGAAATATGTTGATAGACATGCTTTTTTCTGCTTAACAGTGAAGCCTGTCTTTGATTCAAAACAATAACGACTTGCCCCGATTATTGATCATTTAATGCCGAACGATAAGCGTAAAAGACAACTTTATTTGAATTTTTATCTTTTAAGATATGCCATGAAGTACTGAGAGGACTGCGCCGCAACGCTTGCCTATGATTGGTTATGCATTCATCAAAATGGGCGTGCTGGCAGGCGTTGGTGCATTTCATTGTGTCGCCCGTTATCTATTGCACCGCAAGCGAGCAAACAATTCTATTCCAACTAATAACGCTTGAAAATTAGTTGGATTAATTTCAGGGGCAAATAGCGGCAGGGTCAATATGGGAATAGTGCCTGTTTCGAGTATTTAACATTATGATGAAATAATGATGACCAGACGGTTAAATTACTGTTGATTATATAACCACAATTAATTGAAGTATGTTTAAACCCGAAATCTGGTTTCTATTTTAATAAACCATTTACAGTGATCGACATCACGAATTCATTTTCTATTCTAGTGGGAAACGAGAGCTAAGAGGCATTTTTCACCCTTCATCCGCGTTTAGCCCCTGCCCTTACGGCGGCTTTCGCCGCGAGGTGTAGACGTGGCGGGTGACTTGGACAGATGCTTGCAAGGAAAATCAGCAGTGACGGGAGGAGGCCCTCCCGTCAATAAGGCGCTAATACTGCACATATTTCACTCGGGCAGAATGCTCTGCCCAATTTTCAATGGATAAAAACGCGAGGCAATTTCAGCATTGTTTTGCGTAGCCTGTGCTAATTCCTGCAAAGGCTCATCCAATGATTCATCGGCTAATTCAAACACGCCCCAATGAATTGGCACGGCTTTACGACATTTTATTTCTGAGAAAACCTCGACCGCCTGCTGCGGGTCCATATGCTGCGCACTCATGAACCATCGTGGTGCATACGCGCCAACCGGGATAGCCGCCAAATCGAAAGGCCCCAGCTTGTCGCCGATAACTTTGAATTGGTTGCTATAACCACTGTCGCCGGAGAAGTAGAAACGCAGGTCGGCACTGGTCACCACCCAGCCACACCACAGCGAGCGATTTCGGTCCCACAGGGTTCGCATACTCCAGTGGCGAGCTGGCACCGCGTGGAAATTCAGCCCGCCGATGCTGTGCTCCTGCCACCAGTCCAGCTCGGTGACGTGGCGCGCGCCTTGGCGTATCAGCCAACGCTTCATGCCCAGCGGCACAATAAACTCCAGCTCGGGGAAGCGACGCAGCAGCCTTTTTATGGTCGGCTTATCCAGATGATCGTAGTGATTGTGGGACAGCAGCACATAGTCAATGTGAGGCAAATCCGCGACGTCGGCGCTTACCGGCGTCTTGCGTTTCGGGCCGTAGAATTTCAGCGGCGAGGCGCGAGCAGAGAGCACCGGGTCCATCAGCACGGTTTTGCCTGCAATGCGCAGCAGCAGACAGGCGTGACCCAGGAACCATAGGCGATCCTCGCTGCCGCTGAACTCGGCCTTCTGCCACCACTGGGAAATAAAGTGCTCATAGCCACGGTGCGGCGGCTTGGGCAACTGCTGCTCTTTGCGCTCGCGCTGCCAGCGCTTGAGATCGCCGTCCTGTCGATTATGAGGTTCAGGATTGGTAAACCCTTCCGGCGTATGGTGCGGTTTAGACGCATCATAATAGGGATTTTTAATAGCCATAATGTTCCTTCAAATTACGCAGACAGCTTACTTATGGGGAAGTAAAAACCGCGATGAAGGCTGGCCTCATCGCGGTTTGGGTGTGAATAGACAGTAGTATGTACAAAGTTTTACTGCAACATTCGTGACAGGACTTTACTCAAGCAGCGTCTGCACAAAGTTTGGTGAGATTTCTGGCTCCAATCATTAGGGTAGCAACGTAAGATTGCCGGCGGGTAACCACTTCTACCGCCACACGAGAGTCTTTGTATTTAATGAGATACGTTGAGGGCCAGCCTTGGCGTCGCGTGCCATAGGCTTTTTCGTGACTGTCGATGGCTGCGTGGGCAACCACCAGATGGGAGAGATTTGTATCACCTTTAATGATGCGCTTCATAATGGACTCCGCCTTAGACACAACTGTCAAAATGAGGAAACATTAATCACTTGATACGCATCGCTTTGCGCGATGCTTATTCGAATCACTTCTTTGCAACTTTGTTACAGAATGAGTATCTCCGCGCTTTTTATTACGCGCAAGTTTTACTTAACAAGAAACAGACCATTGCAGCATGCAGTGGCCGGTGACTATCGGCATGCCAATGTCCCTGCTCGCTTTGAATTTGCGCAGACCAACGGGTATCCCCCGGCTGTTCAGTGACATTAAGGCTAATTTTGTTGGCGCAGATTATGGGCCAAGCATCGGAAGGGTTATTGCAATAGTCTTTACCTTTGACGCCGCCGTAGGGATACCATTTGTCAGGCTCTTCGCCGGTCAGCAAGGCAATATTGTGGTTGAGTTCGCTGTCGTTCTCTTCAGACCATTTAATCATCGTCATTCCATCGGGTATCGTTGTTGCCCTGAGACTACGACAGAATTAAGACAGTTTTATGAAAGCCAAATCGGAAACAAAGAAAAGCCCGCGGGTAGTGATACCGGCGGGCTTAGGTTAGATCAAAAGCATCAATCCAAACGCTTATCTTTCGGGGATAAAGCCCCGCAGGCTGAGCACGGAATCCTCTTCCTCAGGCTCTGTCGGAGCTGTTGGCCCCTTAACCTGCGCAGCAAGAATTTTTAACAGCTCCGTTTGTTGGCGCTGCTGTTCAGCGATTTCCTGTAAAAGCTGAATTTGCTGATTAGCTCTGACGCTGGCGCGGTTGACCACAAACCACAGCAGCAAAAATAGCAGAATAAACAAAACACACAGCACCAATGAGGCCAGGCTGGATTGGCCCATTGCGAGATCGAACATTGACAACCCTACAGCTAAATTTTAACGAGCACGTATCTTACCATTCCGCTGAATACTGGGAAGAGCCGATGCCAAAAACAAGCCACTTTTCGCGGCGGTTGGCGGGGAAATTACCAGGGAATGAAAGATGTCACCGAGCAGACCCCGAGTTCAAAGTTTCCACCTTGATCGCAGTAGCTGTTCAATGCCAGAAGATAGAGCGCGATGCAGATAACCAGAAGCGCTAAAATCAGGCTAAGTCTCTTCAGGTTAAAGAAAGATCGTTTAGGTTTTATGGTCGGTTTCTTCCGTTTGGTATCGGGTTTATCAGAGCTCAACGTCAGCTTCCAACGCTTAATGATTCATAGAGTTATGCTACGCCATCGACCTTAAACAAAATATTAACAACTTTGCCCTGTGGTCATAAGCAGCACATATTACTAAGTCAGAACCATTGATTCTAGGAATGCACTGGATTTTGCCGGCGTCCATAGCGACGAAATCCTTCTTACATCTATACTTATCAATACCCTGAGACTGCTCAGGGAGCACAAAAAAAGGAAGGCAGCAGATGGGTGCTATTAAAGCCATTATTGTTTTGGTGATTATTTATGCAATTTTCCTCTTCTCGGGTTATGGCGTCACCGTGGGAAGCAGCGAAAATGCGGCGGGACTGGGTCTGAAGTGTCAGTACTTAACGGCGCGAGGTATTGTTGATTCTCAGTATCTGCATACCGATAGCGGCATCGTTGGCGTGGCTAAGTGCCCGATATTCAAACAAATAGACGAAGTGGTCGACAAAAAATAGTTCTGACTTCCACCTCAAATGCGTTAACAGAATGCCCACCAAGGTGGGCATTTTTCTTGCCTGAGGCTCAGCCTTATGCAAGAAAATTAGCTGTCGTGCTTGGTGAATTTTAGGTCAATCAGCGCGATGGCTTTTTCGATAGCGCGCTTGGTGACGGGATCAGCGCCCGCCGGATGGCGTGAAAAATCGATGCTTTTCAGCTGGTGTGACATCTTGTCGCGCACTTCGGTCGGCGCAATCACGTCGATCACATCCAAAATTTGCTTAATGACCAGCTGACAGGCCACTAAGTCAGACGCGTACTCTTGTTCTTGGGTTAAAAGCTCGGACATGGAAATTCCTCTTTGCATGCACGCAATTTAAGTACATTCGGCTAAAAAATTTGGCCGCCAGAATAGCATGCCGGGCCGCTTATTTTACCCCGACGGTGGTTTATCTGCCTTGAGAATGAGCGAAATGTTTAAATTCTCGGCAATCAATTCAGTGCAACTGTGGTTATCGCCGCAGATCTTCTATGCTTTATTCAGCGGAGCAAAAAGGAGATGTTATGTTCGCGCTTGTATTGACCATTTGCTATCTCGGTGGTGGCTGCGACGACCTCGCTATCGATGCCTTTGATACCAAACAACAATGCATAGTAGCTATGCGCCAGGAAGGTTTGCGCCACGCCGGATGCTATCCGCTGGAAGATTTTATTGACGGCTACTACCTGCCTGCCCGAGAGAATGCTGACTTTTAGAGGGTGATCACACTATATTGTCCTGTTCTTGTAACAGCTCTAACATAAATCTGACATATGTATTGCCAAACGTATCGACCAAAGGTATGACTATCCTGTTACTTATTGATATTTAACTATATTAACAGGACAGGAGATGGCAATGATGCAGCAAAAACGTAAAGCGATTTTCAAGCAGATCCCTCTGGCACTCTTAATTTCCAGTACCTTCCTTTCCTCAATTCCCGCCTTGGCCGCACAAGTGCCCGCTGGCGTGGAATTGGCCGCTAAACAAGAAATTGTGCGTAACAACGGCACTGAACCGGCTTCCCTTGATGCCCACAAAGTCTCCAGCGACATTGAATTCAACATCATCGCCGACCTGTTCGCCGGGCTGGTGAGCATTGATGATAAAGGTAATCCCCACCCCTCTCTGGCGGCTAGCTGGGACAATAAAGACAATACCGTGTGGACCTTCCATCTGCGTCCAGACCTGAAATGGTCCGACGGCTCGCCGATCACTGCCGAAGACGTGGTATTCAGCTGGCGACGTTTAGTGGACCCAACCATTGGTTCACCGTATGCCACCTACCCGAGCAGCATGCATATTCTCAATGCCGCTGACATTACCGACGGTAAAAAGAAACCTGACACGCTGGGTGTGAAAGCCCTCGACGCACACACCGTCGAAGTGACGCTGGACCAGCCTATCTCCTACTTCCTCGGTATGGCGGCGCACCCGACGTTGTTCCCACTGCCGGAAGCCGCCATCAAAAAATTTGGCGACAAGTGGACCCAGCCGGGTAATTTAGTCAGCAGCGGGCCTTTCAAGTTGGATAGCTGGACCGTTAACGAGCGCGTCGTCTCCGTTCGCAACCCGAATTACTGGGATAACCAACACACCGTCATTAACAAAGTCACCTACCTGCCGATTGTTTCCGGCACCGCCGACGTCAACCGTTATAAGGCCGGTGAAATCGATATCACCTCGACCGTGCCTGAAATCCAATTCGCCGCGCTGAAAAAACAGTTGGGCTCGCAGGTGCATGTCGGCCCTAAACTAGGCGTTTATTACTATGCGCTGAATGTCACCAAGCCGCCGTTTGACGATGCGCGCGTGCGTTTAGCCCTCAACCTCGCCTTAGATAAAGACATTATTGCCGGTAAAGTTCTGGGTCAGGGGCAGAAGCCTGCGTGGAGCATTGTCCCGGATGAGACCGGCGGCTTTGACTTCAAGAAAAGCAAATACCAAGAGATGAGCCAAGAGCAGCGTGTTGCCGAAGCCAAAAAATTACTCAGCGAAGCGGGCTATGGTCCGTCTAAACCATTGAAATTCAATCTGCTGTATAACACATCAGAATCCCACCAGCGTATCGCCATCGCCGCCAGCTCCATGTGGAAGAAAAATCTGGGCGTTGATGCCACGCTGCAAAACCAAGAGTGGAAAACCATGCTCGACACCAAACGCCAAGGTAACTTCGAGGCGGTACGCATGGCTTGGATCGCCGACTACAATGAGCCATCCACTTTCCTGAATACCCTGCGCACCGGCGACAGCGAGAACTCCTCGAAATTCAGCAACGCCGCCTATGACAAAGCGCTGGACGACGCCCTAACGGCGAAAGACAAAGCACAGGCCGGTGAGTTCTACCAGCAGGCTGAAGACGTGCTGTCTGAGCAGGTTCCGGTGATCCCGCTGTACCAATATGTCAGCGCCAAACTGGTGAAACCGTTCATTGGCGGTTACGACAACCAAAGCCCGCTGGGCTACATTTACACCAAAGATTTGTACGTGATTAAGCACTAATTTTTCACCGCCGTTAACCGGCGTTGTGGTGGCCCAAAGCCTGCCGCGACGCCGGACTTCCCTTCCCTCTCTTGCTCATTCCTATCGCGAAAAGTTCATATTTCTCCACACATCGGGGCTTGCCTCATCGCGCCCAGATGTTAAATTGGAGAAAAATCACACAGTCGGGAGGAGAGATGAAATTATCGGAAAGTGAAATCCAACCCCTCTGGGATGAGGTTTCACGCATCATTGGCGACGCGGTGATCCATTTGCATCATCGCGGAGAGTATTTGAGCAATGACGCGCTGGTAGGTTATCTCGACGGCCAATTGGGCAGCACGCAAAATGTAAAAAGCCGCATCCTATTGGGCGCGGCTATTAATATGCTTAAAACCAATCGGGTGAGAAATTAACTCAGGCGGACAGCGCCACCTCTGGTGTCAGGGTGCGTAAGCACTTATCCAGCACCACGTAATTGCCTTTCTCGCCGTACAGATAGCCATTCATCACCATCCAATTCAGCGTCGCCTCGAAGTCGATAATCAGTTCGCGGCCGTCCAGCCCCGGCTCTTCCACCCTTTCGCCCTGCGCATCAAGAAAGAAATAGTCATAGTTCGGTACGGCGGCAAACATGCTGCTCGGCGGCTCTTCATTGGCTTCTTTATCTAGCGTCCAGCCGATCCTGCTTTCACCAAATTGGCCGTTGTGCAGCGCCAGATTTACTATTTCCAGAGAATCAAACTCAACCGATCTCGGCAAAGCGCTAATTTGCGCCGCCCTGATCAACTGATAAAACAGAATAAAATTTTGCATTTTTTGCCTCTACTCCACGGGCTTGATCCACACACTAAACGCCCGACCACGCACGTGGACAGGCACTTTAATGAGAACATCAGTATTGAAGGAGCGCAGTTTATCTATTCCCTCTCCTTACGGCGAGAGAAGGAAGGAATAAACTGCGCAATAACGTGGCATCCGGCCCTATTTAGACTGTGCAGCACGTCCTTGCGCAAACAGGAATATCCGCTGAGTGATGTCATCAGTTCCCAATATATTGCCTTTCTGCTCCAGATTAGCGCGGGCATAGGCAATATCATGAGCCTGATCCACCATCATAATCACTCTGTCGCGGGTCTCTTTATCCAGATTTCCCAGCAAAGTGGTCAGGATGGCTTGATAGGCGTTGGAGGCATAGGTCAGCTGCTTTTCGCGCTGCTCGAGTGCCTCGATGCGGGCTACCAGAGACTGCAAAAGGTCATGTTCAGACATAGCGATATCCTTCTGTTCTGGTGAAGGCGACCCGGTGAAATATCTGACAAGCGCGTTATTGCACTGAGTCTACTGATAAGTTTAGCAGAGCGTGCAAAAGTGCTGATAAAACTGTTGAAATCCTCGCGCTAGCCCGCCCGATGATTAAACCAATATTCAACCGTTTAGCATCTCATCGCGCGCCATCGCCTAGCTGTAACCAACTCCCTGCCCGGCTCAACTCACCCAACGCTCAGGCGGTGCGGCTTGCAGACGTGTTGTGCTAATTGCGCCGCCAAACAGGTAACAAATGCAGCAACTGGTTACAGATACCCCCATAGAATATCCGGTCGCGGTATGACATTTTCAGCGCAGGTTTCGCATTCATTGTTTAGCGTGGTGGGATGAATTTATGACAAGAAAAACGATTTACACTCTGGCCCTGACCATGATGTTGTCAGTCAGCACTTTGGCTCATGCCGATGGCTGCCTGAAAGGCGCTGCGGTGGGTGCGGCAGCCGGGCATCTCAAGCACCATGCCGTGTTGGGCGCCGTGGCGGGCTGTGCCGTCGGGCATCACTTAGCCGCCAAGGCGAAAGAAGAAAAGGCGCAGACCGCGGCCAACAAATCATAAAAACTCAGGGAGCCTCGGCTCCCTGATTATTTTCAGCACTTATATTTGGCTACAGCTGAATAGTCTCGAAACGGCCATCCAGCAGCGGCTTGCAGAGGATCTTGTAGCCGTCGCTGTCAAAATAAGTGGAGACTTTTTGCAGGCTCTCCTCATCTTGCAGCGAATCCACGGTGCCGAGATAGAACCAGTCCTGAACAATATGGTACTGGGTGAAGCTCGACCCTTTCTCAACAATGGCAATTCGCCCCGGCCAGTTCCAACAGTGCAGTCGCAACGACGCCAATGAGGCTTCCAGCCGCTGTTGATGCTCCTCGAGAGACTCTGCGCCGCAGCAAGCTCCGGCGCAGCGTTTCAGGCTGTAGCGAAAACAGGCGCGATTTTTAGCCAGCTTCTCAATGCCCAAAACGCCATAACAGAGCTTTTGCTCATCCGCCAACTGGCGCAGCTTTTCCAGCGCCACGGTGCGATTGGCAAACAGCCCAAACAGCCCCGGCGTGCTGGAGAAGTCAATCTCCTTGGCGTAAGCCACCGCCACCTTGCCTTCCTGAATATGCAATGAGCAGAGCTGTTTGGAACGGCGCAGCCTTTTGTTAAACAGCGGCTGCTGCTCTTTGATCATCCGCGCTTCAGTCAGCAGCGCACCCAACTCCCCCGCCGTTTCGACAAAGGAGATATGGGTGGTCTGCCGCAGCATGCGGGCTTCGTCTTTGGCGCGAAAATGGGACATCACGCGAGTGCGGATATTGACGCTTTTGCCGATGTAGAGCGGCATCTGCTGGCTCACACCGTGGAAAATATATACGCCGGGAGAAGATGGCAGCTGCGCCAGACTGTCGCGCAGGTGCTCGGGATATTGGTAAATTTCAGCGGCAAACTCGCTGCGGGACAAATTCCTCAAACGCTCTCACTTATCTCTGTATTGCCATTAGGACGACACAATCACGCGGTTTCGCCCTTCCTGCTTGGCAAGATACAGGGCTTCGTCGGCCTTTTTCAATACTTTCTCTGCGTGATTTTTGTTCGACGCCCCACCAGCGACCCCGAGAGAAATAGTTATCTTATCAATATCCACGATATCCATTTCGGCCACTAGGCCGCGTAAACGCTCGGCAATCTGCGCCGCCACGTCAAGCCCGGTGCCCGGCAGCACCATCAAAAACTCCTCGCCGCCGTTGCGACACAGAATATCGCTATCGCGCGAACTGGCGCGGATCTGCTGGGCAAGCTGCTTGATCACTTCATCGCCGACGTCGTGACCATAGGTGTCATTGACCTTTTTAAAGTGGTCGATATCCAGCGCGATCACCGAGAAACTCAGCTTCATCTGCTGAATATATTCCAGCGCCGTCGCCAGCCCGCGCCGGTTAAACAGCCCGGTCAGCGGGTCGGTTTGCACCTCAAACTTCAACTTACCGATTTTCTTTTGCAGCAGGCTGATGCCCACCAGCAGCGCGCGTTTCAGCTGGGTGACTTCAAAATACCAGTCGGGGATCAGCCGAATATTGTTGGAAACGTCGGGCTTATCCATCTCATTGGCGCTGCGGGCCAGCTGGCGCAGAGGCCGGGCAATCAGCCGCGACAGCAGCCAGACGCAGAACAGTGTCACCAGCGCCAACGGCGTCAGATGGCGCAGCACTTTAAACATCAGACCTTGCAACGGCTTGAGGGTGGAGTCGGTTGGGCGCAGCGTCACTATCTCCCAGCCGGTCGAAGGGACCCGCGCGTAGCCCGCCAGCACGGCTTCACCCGCGTAATTCTCCATCACCAAACTGCCGTTTTCCGCTTTCTTCACCACGTCGGTGATCGGGCGCGGCGGCATGACTTTGCCGATATTGCCCATGTTTGGGTGATAGAGCACGCGGCGATCGCTGTCGACCACCGCAATGTAAGAACCATCGCGATAATAATGCTCGCCCAGCAGTTCGTTAAGAATGCTCTTCTGCTTAAGGTAAATGGTGCCGCCAATATAGCCACGATAGCGGCCATCAGGGGTGACAATCGGCGTGGAGATATTGATAACCAGATTATTGGCCGCGGAAATATAGGGCTTGCTAACAAGCGGCCGCCTCTTCTTCAGCGCCTCGACCGAGCCCGGAGTGGCGATAGTGCGGCCCATCAGTTGCAAACTGTCTGGCGAGGTGGCGCGGATCAGCCCGTGGGCGTCAGTGATCACTACCGAGTTAAAGCTGTCACTTTGGTATTTAAGGCGGGCAGTTTCGGCCTGCAAAATCGCCGGCTCGTCAAAATGCTCGGCGGCAATACGGCTGCTATAAAACAGCTGCTTTTGCATGCTGCGGATTAAGAGTTCGGTACTCGACGCCAGCTTAGTGGCGTACACCCGATTAGCTTCCAGCGTGTTATCAATCAGCAATTGGCGCTGCACGCTATAGCTGGCGTAAAAACTGTTCGCCAGCGTCACGAAGGCACTTGTCACGGCCAAAATCAGGATCAGACGGCGAAGATCGAGACGGAAAAAGGCGCTGAAAAAGGTTGAGAGTGACAAGAAAATAGCCCCGGGGAAAAAAGTGGCTCATGTTTACCATTGCCCGTTACGCTTCACAAGGAGCACGCTGGAAAAATCCTTAAAATCAGCAGATACGGGTAGGAAACAGACTTAATGCAGACATTTAAAAGCGCCCTCGCCCAGAGGGCCGTTATTGCCCGCTGGTGTGGAGTAAGAAGCCGCCCGAAGGCGGCTTCTATTTATATTAAATGCTGTAAACGTCCCAGCCTAAATTTCAGCGTATCAAATATGGATTGGCGGCAAACCAACAAGGCCTTGCACTGCTGAAAGCAAGGTACCTTGCTTAGTGCTTTCCTGTTGCAGTTTAACAGCTGTTTCTATTTCAACACCGAATGCTTCAGCTAATGCCGCCGCATCAAAACCACTAAAGATATTGTTCATTTTGAACCTCACAATTTGTTATGAACCAGATGATTTGCAAATGAATCTATAACTTGCAGGTACAAGTTAACCCTTTGAACAATGACTGGGTATTGATCCCCGCCGTGCTGGCTATGGCACAACGGAATTGAGGGGGCCGTGTTGTCGAGAAAACGCTAATCCATAAAAAAGCCGCCCTGTGGCGGCTAATTAAAAGACGAGTATTTGTAGTGCTTTTATTATTCGTCTTTTTTAATGACAACCTGTTGTGGCTTCATCTGCTGAATTGCACGGCAGATGCAATAAGGTATGACAGCCCACGCGAGACCCATGGCGGCTCCAGCTGCTTGCTGAGGTGCACTGTTTGCGCCGAATACGGCAATAATGCCTTGGAAGAAGCCAATTACGCCGCAAATTGCAGCAATTACCCATAAAGCTTTCATTTAACAATAAACTCCTGTTTATAAAGAATATGAATTTTAATCATAGGAATATTCTTAACAAGGTGTTTTTATACATTTATAGGCGGGCCCACGATAGTATTACTGAATAGCCTTTGATAACGCATGGCTGATTAAAATAGGGACAGAGAATGAAAAAAATGACTTTTATGGCATTGCTATTAACCAGCTTCTCAAGCATGGCGGCCTATGAAAATTGCACAATAGCTAACGGCCGAGTCACTTTCTGCGCAGGATGGGCTCAGTCAGACTCACAGCCCGTGAAACAATCTGATGGCGCTTATAGTGACTGTACTATCAGTAATGGACAGGTCACCAGTTGTCGAAGCTGGTCTCAAGGTTCGGCAGTTGTTCAACAAAGTGATGGCAGCTACTACAGCTGCACCATCGCCAACGGCCAAGTCACCAGCTGCGGGTCTTGGTATCAGGGCAGCGCCATTGTGGACCGGTAGAAAACTGCGGATTTGGAACATTAAAAAAGGAGCCCTAAGGCTCCTTTTCTCATTCATTCCAGCAAATTACATGTTGGAAATGATGTCGTCGCCGAACTCGCTGCATTTACGCAGTTTCGCGCCGTCCATCAGACGTTCGAAATCGTAAGTCACAGTTTTGTTCGCGATCGCGCCTTCCATACCTTTAACGATCAGGTCTGCGGCTTCGAACCACTCCATGTGACGCAGCATCATTTCTGCGGACAGGATGATGGAACCTGGGTTCACTTTATCCTGACCTGCGTACTTAGGTGCAGTACCGTGGGTTGCTTCGAACAGTGCGCAATCGGAACCGATGTTTGCACCCGGTGCGATACCGATACCGCCAACCTGCGCCGCCAGGGCGTCGGAGATGTAGTCACCGTTAAGGTTCATACAGGCGATAACGTCGTATTCAGCCGGACGCAGCAGGATCTGTTGCAGGAATGCATCAGCGATTACGTCTTTAATGATGATGTCTTTGCCGTTGTTTGGGTTCTTGATTTTCACCCATGGGCCGCCGTCGATCAGCTCACCGCCGAATTCTTCACGTGCCAACTGGTAACCCCAGTCTTTGAACGCGCCTTCGGTGAACTTCATGATGTTGCCTTTGTGAACCAAAGTCAGGGAATCACGATCGTTGGTGATGGTGTATTCGATAGCCGCGCGAACCAGACGCTTGGTGCCTTCTTCAGAACAAGGCTTGATGCCGATACCGCAATCTTGTGGGAAGCGAATTTTCTTCACGCCCATTTCGTCTTGCAGGAACTTGATCACTTTGTCTGCTTCAGCAGAACCGGCTTTCCACTCGATACCCGCGTAGATGTCTTCGGAGTTCTCGCGGAAGATAACCATGTCGGTGTCTTCTGGGCGTTTAACCGGGCTTGGCGTGCCGGTGTAGTAACGAACCGGACGCAGGCAGATGTACAGGTCAAGCTGCTGGCGCAGGGCAACGTTCAGGGAGCGAATACCGCCGCCGACTGGGGTAGTCAGTGGGCCTTTGATAGCCACGCGGTAATCACGAATCAGGTCCAGAGTCTCTTCTGGCAGCCATACGTCTTTACCGTACAGGTCAACCGATTTCTCACCGGTGTAGATTTCCATCCAGGAAATTTTGCGTTCGCCGTTGTAGGCTTTTTTAACCGCCGCATCCACAACCTTGATCATGGCTGGGGTCACGTCAACGCCAATACCGTCGCCTTCAATGAACGGGATAATAGGATTATTAGGAACGTTCAGTTTACCCTGGGCGTCAACTGTGATCTTCTTACCTTCAGCCGGAACAACTACTTTGCTTTCCATTAACCTCTCCTTCGAGCGCATTTTTGTTAAAAATTTGTAAGATGCGGGTCGATATTACTTCAATAATCGCCCCGCGCCAATCCGAAACGGTTTTCACGTATAATGCGCCAATTATCTTTTATCTCAATGTCTGTGAGAACAATGTCTGTTAAAAATCACCACGTTAAACGTTTCAGCAAGCGGCCTGACAGGGTTCGTCCCGAACAAAATGCGCCACGAAAAGTGCTATTGTTCAATAAACCTTACGATGTGCTGCCGCAGTTTACTGACGAAGCCGGACGCGCCACGCTAAAAGACTACATCTCATTAACAGGTGTCTACGCCGCAGGCAGGCTGGACCGGGATAGCGAAGGTTTATTGGTGCTGACCAACGACGGCAAACTGCAAGCCGCGTTAACTCAGCCGGGCAAACGCACCGGCAAGGTCTATTATGTGCAGGTGGAAGGTGAACCTGATGACGCGGCCATTAGCGCCCTGCGTTCAGGCGTCGAGCTTAAAGATGGCAAAACCCTGCCAGCGGGCGTGGAGTTGGTGGCCGAGCCTGAGTGGCTGTGGCCGCGCAACCCGCCGATTCGCGAACGCAAAGCGATTCCAACCCGCTGGCTGAAAATCACCTTATTCGAAGGCCGCAACCGACAGGTGCGCCGCATGACGGCCCACGTCGGCTTTCCCACTTTACGTCTGATTCGTTTTAGCATGGGCGAGTACCAGCTTAGCGATTTACAGCCCGGCCAATGGAAGGAGATTTCTGATGTTTAAACCCCACGTTACCGTGGCCTGCGTGGTGCAATCGCAGGGGCAGTTTTTGATTGTCGAGGAGACGGTCAATGGCAAAGTGACCTGGAACCAGCCCGCCGGACACCTCGAGGCCGATGAAACGCTGTTCAGCGCAGCGAAACGCGAACTCTACGAAGAGACGGGTATTCACGCCGAGCCGCAATCCTTCTTGAAATTGCACCAGTGGCAAGCGCCCGACGGCACGCCGTTCCTGCGTTTTGCCTTTGTGATTGATTTAGACCAGCAGCCCGCCACCGCGCCGCAGGATAGCGATATTGACGGCTGCGTGTGGGCCAGCGCGGAGGAAATTCTCAGCTCTACGCAGCTGCGTTCGCCGCTGGTGGCCGAGAGCATCCGCTGTTACCAGCAGGGCGCGCGCTACCCTCTCGACCTGCTGGCCAATTTTAATCTGCCGAACTAGCTTAATCCGCTCTCCAGAGCAGATGGCCTGAGGCACCAAACGACGGTGCAGCAGGCCGCCTGACGTGCTAAAATCCCGCGCTTAGTTTTTAGGTAGTACCCTCTGTCCGGTCCGGAGTGACTTTTTTTGTTGCGCGCGGCCTTCATCCTCGTGTGACTTTCTGGCAGTGAAATGTCAGTCAAAAGCGCCACCCGTCGGGCAATTTATTTATGCAATTCGGTAAAATCATTCGGAATGACAATGTCTGAAGACAACAGCCAGAAAAAAGTGATCGTCGGGATGTCCGGCGGTGTCGACTCCTCCGTATCGGCCTATTTGCTGCAACAGCAAGGCTATCAGGTGGAGGGCCTCTTCATGAAAAATTGGGAAGAGGACGACAATGAAGAGTATTGCACCGCAGCCACTGACCTCGCCGATGCGCAGGCAGTCTGTGACAAGCTGGGTATCAAGCTGCACACCGTCAACTTTGCGGCGGAATATTGGGACAACGTGTTCGAATTATTCCTCGAAGAGTACAAAGCGGGACGCACGCCAAACCCGGATATCCTGTGCAACAAAGAGATTAAATTCAAAGCCTTCTTGGAATTCGCCGCCGAAGATTTAGGGGCGGATTTCATTGCTACCGGCCACTACGTGCGCCGTAAAGACTTTGACGGCATCAGCCACCTGCTGCGCGGCACCGACGGCAACAAAGATCAGAGCTATTTCCTCTACACCTTGGGCACTGACCAAATCGCCCAGAGCCTGTTCCCGGTGGGTGAGTTGGAAAAGCCAGAAGTGCGCCGCATTGCCGAAGAACTGGACCTGATCACCGCCAAGAAGAAGGATTCCACCGGGATCTGCTTCATCGGCGAGCGTAAGTTCAAGGACTTCCTCGGCCGCTACTTGCCTGCTCAACCCGGCCCAATCAAGAGTGTTGATGGTCAGGACATGGGCCAGCATCAGGGTCTGATGTACCACACCCTCGGCCAGCGTAAAGGTCTGGGCATTGGCGGCCAGAAAGACGGCGGCGAAGACCCGTGGTACGTGGTGGACAAAGACGTGGCGAACAATATTTTGTACGTCGCTCAGGGCGGCGAGCACCCGCGCCTGATGTCCGTGGGCCTGATTGCTCAACAGCTTCACTGGGTGGATCGCAAAACCTTGACCGAGCCGCTGCGATGCGTGGTGAAAACCCGCTACCGCCAGCAGGACATCCCCTGCACCGTCACGCCGCTGGGCGAAGATCGCATCGACGTGCGCTTCGACGCGCCGGTTGCGGCAGTGACGCCGGGGCAATCGGCGGTGTTCTACATCGATGAGATCTGCCTCGGCGGCGGCATCATCGAGCAACGCCATCCGCTGTAACGCAGTAAACATCAAGTCGGGACGCCAATGCGTCCCGATTTTTTTGACCAGAATATGTCCGTAAATCTGCACTGATTCCGAACTGGGTTTAAAAAGGATTTTATGGCATGATCTGCGGCTCAGATTTGGCCTGCCGGGTCTCGTCGATGACAGCAGCCGGGTAGTGTCCGAACAACGCTTACAGGAGTAGACGTGGCTAAAAATTATTATGACATTACGTTGGCATTGGCCGGAATGTGCCAGTCAGCACGTCTGGTGCAGCAATTAGCCCATGAGGGGCATTGTGCACAGCATGAAATGTCAGTGTCGTTGCGCAGCCTGCTGGAGATGAATCCGGCCTCAACGCTCGCGGTCTACGGCAATAATGAAGCCAATTTGAAGATGGGTTTGGAAACGCTGCTGGGCGTGCTCAATGCCAATCGTCAGGGGCCGGGCGCGGAATTAACCCGCTATGCTTTAAGCCTGATGGTATTGGAGCGCAAGCTGAATGCCAATAAAGCGGCGATGAACAAACTCGGCGAGCGCCTTGACCAACTTGACCGTCAGCTGGCCCATTTCGAACTTGAGTCTGACACCATTATCAGCTCACTGGCGGCGATTTATGTCGATATCGTCAGCCCGGTCGGCCCGCGCATTCAAGTCACGGGTTCGCCAACCATTTTGCAAAACCCTCAGGTTCAGGCCAAAGTCCGGGCCGTGCTGCTGGCGGGTATCCGCTCAGCCGTGCTGTGGCAGCAAGTAGGCGGTGGACGCCTGCAACTGATGTTTTCCCGTAATCGCTTGTTTGAACAGGCGAAAAATATTTTAGCTCATTGTTAAGACCAGGAGTTGCTACCGATGGAATTATCCTCACTGACCGCCGTTTCCCCCGTTGATGGACGCTACGGTGATAAAGTCAGCGCGCTGCGCGCAATCTTCAGCGAATTTGGCCTGCTGAAATTCCGCGTGCAGGTTGAAGTACGTTGGCTGCAAAAACTGGCAGCGTGCGCAGAAATCAAAGAAGTTCCTGCTTTTGATGCTGACGCAAACGCTTTCCTTGACCAGTTGGTGGCAAATTTTGATGAAAATGATGCCCAGCGCATTAAAGACATTGAAAAAACCACTAACCATGACGTTAAAGCCGTTGAGTACTTCCTGAAGGAAAAAGTTGCGGCGATCCCTGCCCTGCACGCGGTGTCTGAGTTCATCCACTTCGCCTGTACCTCTGAGGACATCAACAACCTGTCCCACGCGCTGATGCTGAAAACCGCTCGCGAAGAGGTGATTGCTCCTTACTGGCTGAAAATCATTGATGCCATCAAAGGTCTGGCGCACCAGTTCCGCGACATCCCGCTGCTCTCCCGTACTCACGGCCAGCCTGCGACGCCATCCACTATCGGTAAAGAGCTGGCTAACGTCGCTTACCGTATGGACCGCCAGTACAAACAGCTGCAACAGGTTGAAGTGCTGGGCAAAATCAACGGCGCGGTCGGCAACTACAATGCCCACATCGTGGCTTATCCGGAAGTTGACTGGCACAAATTCAGCGAAGAGTTCGTGACCTCTCTGGGCGTGACCTGGAACCCGTACACCACACAAATCGAGCCGCACGACTACATCGCCGAGCTGTTTGACTGCGTGGCGCGCTTCAACACTATCCTGATCGACTTCGACCGAGACATCTGGGGCTACATCGCTCTGAACCACTTCAAACAGCGCACCATCGCTGGCGAAATCGGTTCATCCACCATGCCGCACAAAGTTAACCCAATCGATTTCGAAAACTCCGAAGGTAACCTCGGCCTGTCGAACGCCGTGCTGCAACACTTGGCCAGCAAACTGCCAGTTTCTCGCTGGCAGCGCGACCTGACTGACTCCACCGTGCTGCGTAACCTCGGCGTCGGCTTGGGCTACGCGCTGATTGCCTATCAGGCAACCATGAAGGGCGTGAGCAAGCTGGAAGTCAACGAAGCCAATCTGGCCTTCGAATTGGATCACAACTGGGAAGTGCTGGCTGAGCCAATCCAGACCGTGATGCGCCGCTACGGCATCGAAAAACCTTATGAGAAGCTGAAAGAGCTGACTCGCGGTAAGCGCGTTGACGAAGCCGGCATGCACAGCTTCATCGACGGCCTGCCACTGCCAGAAGAAGAGAAAGTGCGTCTGAAAGACATGACGCCGGGCAACTACATTGGCCGTGCGGCGAAGATGGTTGACGAGCTGAAATAGCCTTTTGCCGTCAAATCGCGTAAATCGCGCAAATCAATGATATCAGGCGACCTGCGGGTCGCCTTTTTTGTTATAAAATAGAGAACAACAACTAGAACAATACTGGCTACAGGAAAATCGCCGTTTATGAGCACGGACACCAACCAGCGCCTACTCGATATTCTTAAACAAAACCTCGCCGCCGCCGGGACGCAGCCGCTCTATCTCTGTTTTAGCGACGTCGTCATGCAGGCGATGAAAGAAGGCGTTTTGGCCGAAGGGGATTTTCTGCCCAGCGAACGTCAGTTTACCGAAGAGCTGGGGATCTCGCGCATCACGGTGCGAAAAGCGCTGGCACGGCTGGAAGAGGCAGGCAGCATCGGGCGTTCGCGCGGTTACGGCACCTTTGTTAAAAAGGCTGGCGAGCCCAAGCTCTCTTACTCACTGGCCGATGTGAAAGGCTTCTCGCGCGAAGTGATGTTGCAGGGCCGCAAGCCCGACACTCTGTGGATCAGCCGCGAAAAGGTGCCCGCCGACGCGCTGGTCGCCAGCAAACTCGCCATCACCGAGCGCACGCTGGTCTATCGCCTCAAGCGTATTCACTACATTGATACGCGCCCGATGTCCGTCGCCCTCTCCTACGTGGTGATGGACGCCATTGCCGACGTGCAGGATATCGGCGTGTCGCTGTATGACTATTTCCACCGCAATAACATTGAGTTAGGCGCGCTGCAAAGCCGCGTCAGCGCGGCCATGTCTGACGACGAGCTGATGCAATCGCTGCAGTTGAAAACCCCGATGCCGGTCTTAATCATCCGCCAAACCCTGTTCGATGGGCAGAACCGCCCCATCGAATACAGTGAAAGTTTCTGTCGCAGCGACATGTACGAATTTATCAGCGAGGATTAATCCTCGCGGCTCATCTCATCGGCAAGCTGGGCCAGCGTCGGCGCACAGTCGCCACCCGGCTTAGACACCACGTAGGCCGCCACGCAGTTCGCCAGCATCATGCTCTGCCAGTGGCTTAATCCCAGCGATAACCCCGCCAGCAGCCCGGCGCAGTGGCTGTCGCCCGCGCCAATGCTGTCCACCACCGTCACTTGGCGCGGCGCGATCCAGCCGTGGTCGCTTTCGCCACCAAAGTAGTAACTCCCCTTCTCGCCGCAGCGCAGCACCACCAGCTCGTGAGTTTTAGCATGCAGCTGACGGCAGAAATGCTCTTCGTCATCGCGATAGCCGAGCAGGCCCGCTTCGCGCTGGTTAAGGGTCATGATCACCCCCGGACGCAGCAAACCGTCGATGAATTCTGGCGACATGGTGTCGAGGCGCGGGCCTAAATCCAGCACCACGCGCACCTCGGCGGGCAGCGCCTGCATCCACTCCACCAGCACCCCACCCTGCTTGGCGCCTAGCTGGTAGCCGGAGAGATAAACCAGCCCGCTGGTCGGCGTGCGGTTCTCCAGCCACGCGGTCTGCCACTGATTCTCAATGCCGTCGATGGAGATAAAGGTGCGTTCGCCGTCGGGTTCCACCAGCGCCAGACACCAGCCGTTATCCGCGCCGCCGACCTGCAAGTCAGACTGAATACCGCGCTGGGCCATTTCATCACGCAGGCGTGTTGCCCACATGCCCTCTCCCAGCGGCAGCAGGTTGTGGCTGTCGATCCCCAATTGTTTCAGGCCAAGCGCGATATTCAGCGCGCAGCCGCCGAGGTGAAATCCTGACACACTGGCGGCAGTGTCGCCACCGCGCTCGGGCAAGGCGTCGGCGTGTGCCACCATGTCCATCACCGCCGCGCCGACTACCGTTACCGGACACTGCTGATGCCAGTTCCCCTGCATCAGCGTGTGGAGCAGTTCGCCGTGCTGATTGCTCATGACGCCTCCTCAGCGCGCAGGCGGAAGCGCAGGAAGGCGCTGCTGTAAGTGGTCATGTCCAGCGGGTTAACGCGTTTTAGCTCGGTAAGGTATTGCGCGTCGAAGGCGTCGATACCCTGCAAGGCCCCGCAGATAGCCGTCGCCATCGCGCCGATGGTGTCGGTGTCGCCGCCTAAGTTGGCGCACAGCACGGCGCAGCGGTTCGGGCAGCCTTCGGCCAGTTCCACCATGGCGATAGCCGCCGGAACCGACTCAATAGTGCTCACTCCCGCACCCACCAATTGGTAAACCTGCTCGGAAGCCTGCTCGCTGCCGGTGGATTTCGCCACCACGTCGAGTGCCAGCTCAATGCGCGCGGCCAAAGAGGCGCTGAAGGTGGTGCTCTGGCGGGTCTGGGCGTATTTGGCAATGTCCGGCAACGCCAGTTTAATCTCCGCCCAGCTCGCCCCTTCAATCGCTTTGGACACCGCCCAAGCAATCACCACGGCACCGGCCACGGCGATATCAGACTTATGCGTCGGGCTGGAAGCCAGCCACACCTGCTGGCAGAAGTGCTCGAGTGGCGCTGAAGGCAGCACGCAGCCCAGTGGCGACACGCGCATCGCCGCGCCGTTGGTCACGCCGTTGTTCTCCAGCTCACTGATTGCCACGCCCTTCTTCTGCTCGGCCAGGGCCAGCTTGGAGCTCGGTCCAAGGATGTTTTTATTGAAGGCGTCGAAGCCGTCCACCCAGCGAATGACGTTGCGGGCAATCAGCTCCGGCACCACGTCGCCGTCGGCCTCAATCAGGGCATCGGCCAAGGCCAGCGCCATCGAGGTGTCGTCAGTAAACTGCGCGGCGGTGAAGTAGCAGGCGGCATTGTTCTCAGCCGGGCCATCAAGGAAACGGTCAATCCAGCCAAAATGCTTTTTCACCCGTTCACGCGGCCAGAGTTCTGACGGCATACCCAAGGCGTCGCCCAGCATTTGCCCATAGAGCGCGCCAAGAATGCGGTTTTCGCGGGTTATCTGTTGCATCTGTTATCTCCATAAATAGGCCTGCTGGCGGGCACCACGCCCGCCAGAGAAATCATTAAAATCAAGAACGTGCCAGTTCTACCGGTTCAATCGTTTTGCTGCGCTCGCGGAAGAACAGCAGGAATAAGAGCATCACCGCGACCACCATCGCCGCGCCAACGCCCCACACGGCGAACCAGTCGAAAGTCATGCCGTTGCGCGGGGTAGCCAGTGCGAAAGTGGTCATCGCGCGGCCTCCCAGCCAGTTGCCGATAAAGCTGCCCAACCCTTGGCAAATCAGGGTGATCAGCCCCTGTGCCGCGGTGCGCATGTGCGCCGGGGCTTTTTTATCGACATAGATATAGCCGGTGACGAAATAGAAGTCGTAGCTCACGCCGTGCAGCAGGATGCCGAGGAACAGCATGCTGTAGCCCCACACGTCCTCAGTGCCGCCGTAAATAAAGAAGATGTAGCGGATGGCGGCAGTGACGAAGCCGAGCATCAGTACCTTCTTGATGCCAAAACGTTTGAGCAGCAGCGGCAAGGCCAGCAGCGCGAAAATCTCCGAAACCTGACCCAGCGTCATCCAGCCAGTAGCTTCATTCAGCCCGACCTGCGTCAGATAGCCGTTGGCGAACTGGTAGTAAAACGCCAGCGGCATGCAGAACAGGAAGGAGCAGAGCGCGAAAATGGCGAAAGAGCGGTCTTTGAGCATCGCCAGCGCATTCAGGCCAAACAGCGCCTTAATATCCACCGGGCCGCTGCCCTTGGCCGGGGTATTTGGCAGCCAGAAGCTATAAAGACCCAGCGCGAAGGAGGCCGCGGCGGTCAGCCACAGTGGCAGGTTGGTGTCAGAGATGTTGCCCATGCCGAGCATTGGCGGCAGGACAAACCCGATGAACAGGCCGGAGGCGATCCAGCCCAGCGTGCCCAACACGCGAATGCGCGGGAAGTCTTTTTCAGGGTCGCCAATGTTGGCGAACGCGATGCTGTTGGTCAGCGCCACGGTAGGCATGTAGGTGATGGCATAAACCACCAGCAGCGGGAAGAAGGAGGAGAATTGGGTCTGCACCGCGATGAAACACATCAACACGCCGCCCCCCAATAAGAGCCAAGCGAGAACCTTTTGCGCGGCGAAGTAACGGTCAGCGATAACCCCTACCAAGACCGGCGAAAGAATTGCGGCGATGGCCGTGCTGCTATAAGACCAAGCGATTTCAGACGGGCTAAAGCCCAGTTTATTGAGGTATTGCCAGAGAGGCACGAACCACGCCCCCCAGATAAACCATTCAATAAACATCATGACGGACAGCTTCAGATGGGTACGTTTCATTATTATATCCTTGCTGAATGAGACACCTTTAGCACGAATCACAAGCTCGGCCGCAGGCAGATAAAGGCATCCATCAGATACCTTTATAATACCTTAATAATACATTTAAAATCTTACCGCGATCTTTCTCACATTTCCTGTCATCGCCCCTGAGCGACGTTTATAATTGGTTTAGCTTTCATTTAAGTTGCCTTCCGTCGTGTTTATCTGGCGTTGAAGCAATTGTTTCTGAATAGGCTAGAGTTGTGTCACGATTTATCCTCGATATTTCAGCCAAATGGGCGTAACGCCGCAGCTTACTCCCGCTGAAATCCTCGAGATCTCCATGCAAAAATTGGCCGGGGTTCGTTACGCCCTGCATTAAAAGGAGTTGTTATGCGAATTCTGGTTGTCGAAGACAATGCGCTGCTGCGCCATCACCTCTCGGTTCAAATGCGTGAAATGGGGCATCAGGTCGATGCTGCCGAAGACGCCAAAGAAGCCGACTACTTTTTGCAGGAACACGCGCCGGACATCGCCATCGTTGACCTCGGCCTGCCGGGCGAAGATGGCCTGAGCTTGATCCAACGCTGGCGTAGCCATCAGGCAAAATTGCCGATTCTGGTGCTGACCGCCCGCGAAAGCTGGCAGGACAAAGTGGCGGTGCTGGAAGCCGGTGCCGACGACTACGTCACCAAACCTTTCCATCTGGAAGAGGTGATCGCCCGCATGCAGGCCCTGATGCGCCGTAATAGCGGGCTGGCATCGCAGGTTATCACCCTCGCGCCCTTCCAGATTGACCTGTCGCGCCGCGAACTCACCGTCAGCGACCAGCCGGTGAAGCTCACCGCCTTTGAATACACCATCATTGAAACCCTGATCCGCAACGCCGGTAAAGTGGTCAGCAAAGATTCCTTGATGCTGCAATTGTACCCTGATGCCGAGCTGCGCGAGAGCCACACCGTTGACGTATTGATGGGCCGTTTACGCAAAAAGCTTCAGGCTGAATACCCAACCGACGTGATAACCACCGTGCGCGGTCAGGGTTATCGTTTCGACATTCGTCCATAACGTCTTCGAGCACCTATTTATGAGATTTCGCAAAGGAAAGCCCTTCTCACTGCGCTCGCGTTTTATGGTCGCCACGGCTGGCGTGGTGTTGGCGCTGTCACTGGCTTACGGGCTGGTGGCGGTGGTCGGCTACATGGTCAGCTTCGACAAAACGGCTTACCGCCTGCTGCGCGGTGAAAGCAATCTGTTCTTCAGCCTCGCCCAGTGGCGCGATAACCAGCTGACGATCAATGTGCCGCCAGATTTAGATCTCAACTCGCCAACTCTGGTCTTTATTTATGACGACAAAGGCCATCTGCTGTGGGCCCAGCGCCGCGTGCCTGAGCTGGAGTCGCACATCGACAAAGAGTGGATGAACAAGCCGGGCTTTTATGAAATCGACACTGACACCCAAGTCAGTAGTGAGGTGATCGGTGATAATCAGCAAGCTAAAGATAAGCTGAAAAATTATGACGATACCGACGCCAGCGCCCTGACCCACTCCATCGCGGTGAACACCTACTCGGCCACCTCGCGGCTGCCCGCGCTGAATATCGTGGTGGTGGATACCATTCCGCAAGAGCTGCAGCGTTCCGACTTGGTGTGGGAGTGGTTCAGCTATGTGCTGATCGCCAACTTGCTGCTGGTTATCCCGCTGCTGTGGCTGGCGGCCTACTGGAGCCTGCGGCCGATTAAGGCTTTGATAAGACAAGTGGCCGAGCTGGAAACCCACGAGCGCGAAGCCTTGGACGAAAACCCGCCGAGCGAGCTGAAAGGCTTGGTGCGTAATCTCAACACCCTGCTGCACGGCGAGCGCGAACGCTATGACCGTTATCGCACCACGCTGGCGGATTTGACTCACAGCCTGAAGACGCCGCTGGCTGTGTTGCAGTCCACCCTGCGCTCGCTGCGCAACGGCAAGCAGATGACCATCGAACAGGCAGAACCCGTGATGTTGGAGCAAATTAGCCGCATTTCGCAGCAAATTGGCTACTACTTGCATCGCGCCACTTTGCGCTCAGAACATAATATTTTGGTGCGTGAAGTGCATTCGGTGCCCGGCCTGCTCGACAGCTTGTGCTCCGCGCTGAACAAGGTGTATCAGCGCAAAGGCGTGGTGCTGACGCTGGATATCTCGCCAGAAATCACCTTTATTGGTGAAAAGAATGACTTTATCGAAGTAATGGGCAATGTCATCGATAACGCCTGTAAATACTGTCTGGAGTTTGTCGAGATCAGCGCGGTGTATGCCGAGAAGCAGCTGGTGATCCTGATTGAAGATGACGGCCCCGGCATTCCCGAAAGCAAACGCGAAGTGATTTTCCAGCGCGGCCAGCGTGCCGACACCCTGCGCCCCGGCCAAGGTTTAGGCTTATCCCTCGCCAGTGAAATCATCGAGCAGTATGACGGCCAAATCATTATTGACGACAGTCCGCTCGGCGGTGCCAGCATGCGGGTTTGCTTCGGCCAGCAGCACGACGTGGACATCGATTAAGCTTTCCCCGGCAATTCGTCCGAGTTGCCGGCTATTAATGAAATTTGCAGGCGATTGCCCAATGCAGCCGCCTCGCCTTCCGTTATAATCCTTCTCAGTGACTCTCATTTACGCCATGGAAAATATTTATGGATTATCAACTCGACTTGGACTGGAATGACTTTTTGCAGCGTTATTGGCAAAAACGTCCGGTTGTTCTTAAACGTGGCTTCAAAAACTTCATCGACCCTATCTCCCCGGACGAACTGGCCGGGCTGGCGATGGAGAACGAAGTCGACAGCCGTCTGGTCAGTCATGAAGACGGTCGCTGGCAGGTCAGCCACGGTCCCTTCGAAAGCTATGATCACCTGGGTGAAAATAACTGGTCGATTCTGGTTCAGGCGGTTGATCACTGGCATGAGCCCTCTTCCCACCTGATGCGTCCTTTCCGCCATATTCCTGATTGGCGCATGGATGACCTAATGATCTCCTACTCTGTGCCGGGCGGCGGCGTTGGCCCGCATCTGGACCAGTATGACGTGTTTATCATTCAGGGTACCGGCCGCCGTCGCTGGCGCGTTGGGGAAAAAATCCCCATGAAACAGCACTGCCCGCACCCGGACTTGCTTCAGGTTGAGCCGTTCGAAGCCATTATTGATGAAGAGCTGGAGCCGGGCGATATCGTCTATATTCCGCCGGGCTTCCCGCACGAAGGCTACTCGCTGGAACACGCGCTGAACTACTCAGTCGGTTTCCGCGCGCCGAACGCCCGCGAGATGCTGAGCGGCTTTGCCGACTATGTGCTCTCCCGCGAGCTAGGCAGCAAGCGTTATGGCGATCCTGAGCTGGTTGAGCGCGAGCACCCGGCGCAAATCCTGCCAAACGAGCTGGACGGCCTGCGTAACATGATGCTGGAGCTGGCGGGTGACCCCGAGCACTTCAACAGTTGGTTCGGTGAGTTTATCTCCCAGTCGCGCCACGAGTTGGATTTGGCACCGCCGGAGCCGCCTTATCAGGCCGGTGAGATCTATGAACTGCTGGAATCTGGCGAAACCTTGCAGCGCCTCGGCGGCCTGCGCGTGCTGCGCATCGGCGATGTGTGCTACGTCAACGGTGAAGCCATCACCACCGAGCAGGTTGAGGCCGTGGACGCCCTGACGCGCCACCTGACGGTCACCCGCGAGATGCTGGGCGACGCGCTGGATGACCCGTCATTCCTCGCGCTTATCTCCGCGCTGGTGAACAGCGGCTACTGGTACTTCAATGATTAATCGCTGAAATAAGCGGCATAAAAAAGGGTGCGTATCCTCAGGATCGCACCCTTTTTGTTTTCACTTCGCTAAACAGCAGAGTTATTTTTTGGCGTTGCTGGCCGTCAGTTCGGCAATGCGCATCACCACGCTAACCGCCTTCTCCATCCCCTCCAGCGTCACAAACTCATGCTTGCCGTGGAAGTTGTAGCCGCCGGTGAAAATGTTCGGGCAAGGCAGGCCGCGGAAAGAGAGCTGCGCGCCGTCGGTGCCGCCGCGAATGGGCTTCATCAGCGGCTCGATTTCGCAATCAATCATCGCCTGTTTGGCAATTTCAATGATGTGCGGATGCTGCGCCACTTTGTCGCGCATATTGTAGTAATGGTCATCAAGGGTCACTTCGATATAGCAGTCGCGGTGCAGCCCTTCGCCCACCAGATGCGCGATATCGATGATTTTCTGTTTGCGCGCTTCAAAGTTCGCCTGATCGAAATCGCGAATAATGTAGTGCATCTCGGCGCGTTCGACCGAGCCTTTCATCGACGTCAGGTGGTAGAAACCTTCATAACCTTCGGTTTTTTCAGGCGTTTCATCGGCGGGTAACTCGGCATGAATTCTCACCGCCAGCGACAGCGCGTTGACCATCACTCCCTTGGCGCTGCCGGGATGGACATTGTTACCGACAATTTTAATGGTCGCTGAAGCCGCGTTGAAATTCTCAAACTCCAGCTCCCCGACGCCACCACCGTCCACGGTGTAAGCCCACTCGGCGGCAAAAGCCGGCACGTCGAAGGACTGCGCGCCTTTGCCAATCTCTTCGTCTGGAGTGAAAGCAATACGCAGCGGGCCGTGCGGGATTTCGCTATTTTTCAGCCGCGCCATTGCGGTGACGATGGTGGCGATGCCCGCTTTGTCATCCGAGCCGAGCAGCGTTTTGCCGTCGGTGGTGATCAGCGTCTGCCCCAGCAGCTGGTGCAGCACCGGGAACATCACCGGCGACAGCACTTCGTCGCCGTTGCCCAGCGCGATATCTCCGCCGCGATAATTTTCAACAATTTGAGGATTGACGTGCTTCGCCGTGAAGTCCGGCGCCGTGTCTAAATGAGAGATGAAACCAATGGTCGGCACCGGCCAGTCAACATTGGCGGGCAAGGTTGCCATCACGCAGCCTTTGTCACTGAGCGTGACCTGATCCAGGCCGAGTGCAATCAATTCTTTCTGAAGTTCACGAGCCAGCTTCAGCTGCCCTTCCGTGCTCGGCGTGTGTCGGACGTTGACCTTCGATTGGGTATCAAACGAAACGTAGTGTAAGAAACGATCAAGCAACTTATCCATATTAGGTATCCTCTAGCGACCGAGTTTTATTATGCGCAGCATGAATACCTCGGATATTGCGTCAGGTCAGTTTTCACCGAGTTTAGCCAATGAAGTGTTCTGCTCAGACGCAATTTTAGCAAAATGGAATGACGGCTGAAAAAAAGCCCGGCTAGCGCCAGGCGTTTTCTTGTTTGGTCAGGAAAGCGTGAATAAATTCCGGCACCACCTGACTGGCAAGGCCATACTTGCGTTCATCAAACTGGCTCTCCACCTGACTCGGCTCGAGATTCAGCTCAATGGTGTAAGCCCCGCCCATCTTGGCTTCGTGGACAAATCCCGCCGCCGGATAGACATGGCCCGAAGTGCCAATCGCGATAAAGAAATCCGCTTTCGCCAGCGCTTGATAAATCTCATCCATGCCAATGGGCATTTCGCCGAACCACACCACGTGCGGGCGCAGCGGCGCGGGGAACTGGCAACAGTGGCATTTGTCATCCACCGACAGGTCGCCCGGCCAGTCGAACACTTGCCCGGACTGGGTGCAGCGCACTTTGAGTAATTCACCGTGCATATGCATTACGCGCTTGTTACCGGCCCGCTCGTGCAGGTTATCGATATTCTGCGTTACCAGCATAAAGTTATCGCCCAGCGCGTCTTCGAGGGTGGCTAAAGCGTGGTGCGCCGCATTGGGTTCAATCTCAGCGTTTTGCAGCTGCTGGCGGCGAGCGTTGTAGAACGCCTGCACCAGCTGAGGGTCATTGCGATAGCCTTCCGGCGTCGCCACGTCCTCGACCTTGTGCTCTTCCCACAGGCCGTCGGCGGCGCGAAAAGTACGGATGCCAGACTCAGCGGAGATGCCCGCCCCGGTCAGCACCACAACAAAAGGCCGCTTCAGCGATGCAGCGGCCATATTGTCTCGATGGAAAATATTTGAGCGAAAACGTTGGTGCCGTATGCGCTTGTTTTTGCGAAATCGACACAGACGATGGCGTGTGCGCATATGTGCTCCTGCTCTTGGAAACCTTTTTAACACCCATAATAGGCGTTATTGTCGCAGTCAGTTTGGACATGGACAGCGCGGAAAAACCGCAGCGTACGTCTGGTACGTGAGGATTTTGAGCACTGCCCTCGTTCAAACTGGCAAGTAAAATAGCCTATTGTCCGCCGCTGAGTACACGGGCGGGATCTATGCGGCTTGCACGTCTCGCTGGATACCAACTGGCCAGCAGGCTCAGTACCAGTGCGGTAAACAGTACGCCCGCTACATCAATCCAGTGTAGCTCCGACGGTAAAAAGTCGATGAAGTAGATATCGCCCGACAGGAACTTATGCCCGGTGAAGCTCTGCAACGCGTTAATAATGTTGGTCAGTTGGTATGAGGCAATTACCCCGACCACCACGCCAACAATGCTGCCCACTAGCCCGGAAAGTAAACCGTACCAGATGAACACCGCGCGAATAAGCCCGTCTTTGGCACCCAGTGTGCGCAAAATCGCAATATCGCTACTTTTATCTTTTACCGCCATCACCAGCGTAGACACGATATTGAAACATGCCACGCCGATGACTAAAACCATCGCCATATACATAATGGCGCGAACCATCTGAATATCGCGATACATGTAGCCGTAAGTGCCGATCCAACTGCTGATGTAGACATAAGCGTGGGTCACTTCGCCCGCATCTCGCACCAGCTTTTGCGCGGCAAATACATCATTTACCTTGATATCAATCCCGGTAACGCTGCTGCCCATCTCCTGATACTGCTGGGCATCCGCTAGCGGCACCATGGCAAAGCTGTGGTCCAGCTGGCCGCTGAGTTGCAGGATACCAGTGACGTGCAGACGAATGCGTTTTGGCTGCAACAGCTTCATCTCAGGGTCGCTGTTCGGCACCATCACGGTCACCCAGTCATCCTGTTTGACGCCAATGGCATCCGCCACGCCTTTACCCAAGATCAACTGCTGCTCACCGGCTTTGAAGTTTTTCCAGGCATCGCCCTGCACGAAGTTTGGCGCGGCGCTGACGCGCGATTCTTGCTGCGGATCCACACCTTTCAGCTTGATAGCGCGCAGCTTGGCGCCGTGCTCGATCAGGCCGTTAAATTCAATATAAGGAGCGGCGGCGGCAATACCGGGCACTTTTTCAACGCGTTCCAGTACGCCTTCCCAGCCGTTAAACGGCTGATTGACCGGGCGAATTTCACCATGAGGCACCACGGCCAGCACGCGCTCTTTCAATTCGCGCTCAAAGCCGTTCATCGCGCTTAAGCCGACGATCAGCACCGCCACGCCAAGGGCAATACCCAGCGTGGAGATAACCGAAATCAGCGACACCATGCCGCTGCGGCGACGCCCGCGACTAAAACGCAGGCCGATTAATAGAGAAAAGGGAATGGCTGACATTACTTCGCTCCCAGCAGGGTCGAGTCCTGTTGCAGCTTGCCGTCACGCATCTCCAGCTGTCGGTTCATTCGTTTCGCCAGTTGCAGGTCGTGGGTGACCACCAGAAACGCCGTGCCCTGACGGACATTCAGCTCGCCGAGCAGGTCGAAGATGCTGTCAGCATTTTTCTGGTCGAGGTTACCGGTTGGCTCATCGGCCAGTACCAGCGACGGGCTGTTAACCAGTGCGCGGGCAATGGCGACGCGCTGGCGCTCACCGCCGGACAGCTCGGACGGGCGGTGCTTGCTGCGGTGCTGCAAGCCCACGGCCGCCAGCATCGCCATGGCTTTCTCTTCCACTTCGGCCTTCTTGCCTTTGCCAATCAGCAGCGGCATCGCCACATTTTCCAGCGCGGTGAAGTCCGGCAGCAGATGGTGGAATTGATAGATAAAGCCCAGCTCGCGGTTACGCAATTCGGCCTTGGCGGCAGAAGACATGGTGTTAAGAGAGGTGTTTTTGAATACCACGTCGCCCGAGGTTGGCGAGTCCAGCCCGCCTAGCAGGTGCAGCAAGGTACTTTTACCCGAACCCGAGCTGCCGACAATCGCCATCATTTCGCCCTGTTGGATAGCGAAAGAGACATCGCGCAGCACGTCGGTGTGCATTTTGCCTTCCTGATAGGTCTTACAGAGGTTTTCGCACTGCAATAAGATTCCGCCCTGCGACGATAAAATGTTACTCATAACGTAAAGCCTCTGCGGGTTGGGCGGCAGCTGCGCGCCACGAAGGGTAAAGCGTAGACAGTAGAGCGATGACCATGGCGACCAGCGCGATGACCACGACTTGCATAGGTTCGATGTCGACCGGCAGTGAGCCGCCGTCCAGCATCAGGCCAAGCGCTGGCATGATGGTGTTGAGCTGGGTGGCCAACACCACGCCGAGCACGGCACCGAGCAGCGCGCCGATGATCCCGGCACTCGCGCCCTGCACCATAAACAGCGCCATAATCTGGCGGCGGGTCAGGCCTTGAGTTTTCAAGATAGCCACCTCGCCCTGTTTCTCCATCACCAACAGGCCGAGAGAAGTAATAATGTTAAATGCGGCGACCGCCACAATCAGGCTCAACAGCAGGCCCATCATGTTCTTTTCCATGCGCACGGCTTGGAACAGCTCGCCGCGACGTTCGCGCCAATCTTTCCACTCGGTGCCCTGCGGCAGGGTTTGGGTGCTCAGATTATCCACATCCAACGGCTGATTGAGGTACAGACGCCAGCCGGTGACGTTGCCTTTCGGATAGAGCATCAGGCGCGAGGCGTCCTGCTGGTTAACCAACATCTGGTAGCCATCCACTTCACTGTTAGCAGCAAAGGTGCCCGCCACGGTAAACAGGCGCTGGCTTGGAATGCGGCCCATCGGCGTGAACTGGCTGACGCTGGTGACCATCAGGCGCAGCTGGTCGCCGCGTTTAACTTTCAATTGTTGTGCCAGTTGGTCGCCAAGAATGATGTTGTACTGGCCGGGTTGCAGCACCTGCTGATTGACCGCCACCATGTAGTTCGACAGCGGATCTTTCTCATCAGGATTAACCCCGAGCATCACGCCAACGGCGACGCTACCCGGGCTTTGCAGCACCACGTCACCGGTGGTGAACGGCACGGCGCGGTTGACGCCTTTGAGTCCGGCGACGGCGTCATGGTTGATTTTCTGCGGATCCAGCGAACCCTGCGCTGTGGTGACCAACGCCTGAGGCATCAGACCCAGAATGTTATTTTCCAGATCCTTCTCAAAACCGTTCATGACCGACAAGACAGTTACCAGCGCCATCACCCCGAGGGTGATACCAATAGTAGAAAGCCAGGAGACAAACCGCCCAAAGCGGTCTGAAGCACGTCCGCGCATATAGCGCAGACCTATGAATAACGCGACAGGTTGATACATGACATCCGTATTAAGTGCGTGGCGAAGACAAAAGTTGTCAAGGATAATAAAGGCTCGCTTGGCTTTATGGAACCATAATACCTAAAGTAATCGGTTAATCCTTTAAGCTTTCTACCCAAAATATTTCGGGTTGACCCCGATTAGGAGCACGTCGCAAGATACGCTCTGTAAATCAGGTCCCTATGGCCGCCGACAACGAGATAACAACACTGCCTATGCCTCAAGATCATCGTTATTCTTTGCCTGAACGCGCTGGTGACACCCGAGTTCTGGGCCAGCTGACTGGCTCCGCCTGCGCGCTGGAATGTGCCGACATCAGCGAGCGCCATGCAGGTCCGGTGATGCTTATCGCCCCCGACATGCAAAATGCCCTGCGCCTGCGCGATGAAATCCAGCAGTTCACCGACCTGAAAGTGATCAATATTTCCGACTGGGAAACGCTGCCGTATGACAGCTTCTCGCCGCATCAGGAGATTATCTCCTCGCGCCTTTCCAGTCTGTATCAGCTGCCAACCCTCGAGCGCGGCATCATTATCTTGCCGGTCAACACGCTGATGCAGCGGGTTTGCCCGCACGAGTTCTTGCACGGCCACGCGCTGGTGATGAAAAAAGGCCAGCAGCTCTCCCGCGACAAACTGCGCGCCCAGCTCGAACAGGCGGGTTATCGCAGCGTTGATCAGGTGATGGAGCACGGCGAGTTCGCCACCCGCGGTGCCCTGCTCGACCTCTACCCAATGGGCAGCGACGAGCCTTATCGCATCGACTTCTTTGATGATGAAATCGACAGCCTGCGCGTGTTCGACGTCGACACCCAGCGCACGCTGAGCGAAGTGGAGCAGATCAACCTGCTGCCTGCGCACGAATTCCCGACCGACAAAAACGCCATCGAGCTGTTCCGCAGCCAGTGGCGTGAGAAGTTCGAAGTGCGCCGCGACGCCGAGCACGTCTATCAGCAAGTCAGCAAAGGCACCTTCCCGGCGGGGATCGAATACTGGCAGCCGCTGTTCTTCAGCCAGCCTTTGACCACCCTGTTCAGCTATCTGCCGAAAAACACCCTGCTGCTCAATACTGGCGATTTAGAAGGCGCTGCCGAGCGCTTCTGGCTCGATGCCAACCAGCGTTACGAGAGCCGCCGCGTTGACCCAATGCGCCCGCTGCTCGAGCCTGAGGCCCTGTGGCTGCGGGTGGATTCACTGTTTAGCGAGCTGAAAGAGTGGCCGCGCATTCAGTTAAAAACTGAAGAATTGCCGAAGAAAGCCGCCAACACCAACCTGAGCTATCAGGCCCTGCCGGACCTGTCGGTTCAGCCGCAGAACAAAGCGCCGCTGGACAATTTGCGCCGCTTTAATGAGTCGTTCAGCGGCAGTCTGGTGTTCTCGGTTGAAAGTGAAGGTCGCCGCGAAACGCTGCAAGACCTGCTGGCGCGCATCAAGCTTAACCCGACGCTGATAACGCGCATTGAGCAGGCCGCCACGGCGGGCCGCTACATTATGATTGGCGCCTGCGAGCGCGGTTTCCTCGACAGCGATAAGCAGCTGGCGCTGATTTGCGAAAGCGACCAACTGGGCGAACGCGTTGCCCGCCGCCGTCAGGACAGCCGCCGCGCCATCAACACCGACACCCTGATCCGCAACCTCGCCGAGCTGCGCCCCGGCCAGCCGGTGGTGCATATGGAGCACGGCGTCGGGCGCTATCAGGGCCTGACCACGCTGGAAACTGGCGGATTTACTGCCGAATACCTGATCCTGACCTACGCGGGCGAAGACAAGCTGTACGTGCCGGTTTCCTCCCTGCACATGATCAGCCGCTACGCCGGTGGCGCGGACGAAAGCGCCCCGCTGCACAAACTGGGTGGCGAAGCTTGGTCGAAAGCGCGGCAAAAAGCCGCCGAGAAAGTGCGCGACGTCGCCGCCGAGCTGCTGGATATCTACGCCCAGCGCGAAGCCAAAAGCGGTTTTGCCTTCAAGCATGACAAAGAGCAGTACCAGCTTTTCTGTCAGAGCTTCCCGTTCGAAACCACGCCAGATCAGGCGCAGGCTATCAACGCCGTGCTCACCGACATGACCCAGCCGCTGGCGATGGACCGTCTGGTGTGTGGTGACGTCGGCTTTGGCAAGACCGAAGTGGCGATGCGCGCCGCGTTTCTGGCGGTATCAAATAACAAGCAGGTGGCGGTGCTGGTGCCGACCACCCTGCTGGCGCAGCAGCACTTCGACAACTTCCGCGACCGTTTCGCCAACTGGCCAATTCGTATCGAGATGATGTCGCGCTTCCGCAGTGCCAAAGAGCAGAACGCGGTGCTGGAGCAGGCGGTGGACGGCAAGGTGGATATCATCATCGGCACCCACAAGCTGTTGCAGAGCAATTTGCACTGGAAAGACCTCGGCCTGCTGATTGTCGACGAAGAGCACCGTTTCGGCGTGCGCCATAAAGAGCGCATTAAGGCGATGCGCGCCGATGTGGACATCCTGACGCTGACCGCCACCCCTATCCCGCGCACGCTGAATATGGCGATGAGCGGTATGCGCGACTTGTCGATTATCGCCACACCACCGGCTCGCCGTTTGGCGGTGAAAACCTTCGTACGCGAGTACGACAGTCTGGTGGTTCGCGAGGCAATTCTGCGCGAAGTGCTGCGCGGCGGGCAGGTTTACTACCTGTATAACGATGTCGAAAACATCGAAAAAGCCGCCGAACGTCTGGCAGAACTGGTGCCGGAAGCGCGAATTGCCATTGGTCACGGCCAGATGCGCGAACGCGACCTCGAGCGGGTGATGAACGACTTCCACCATCAGCGTTTTAACGTGCTGGTCTGTACCACCATCATCGAAACCGGCATCGACATCCCGAGTGCCAACACCATTATCATCGAGCGCGCCGACCATCTCGGCTTGGCGCAGTTGCACCAGCTGCGCGGTCGCGTAGGCCGTTCGCACCATCAGGCCTATGCCTACCTGCTGACGCCGCCGCCAAAAGCTATGTCTACCGATGCTCACAAGCGTCTGGAGGCCATCGCCTCGCTGGAAGATCTTGGCGCAGGCTTCGCACTGGCGACCCACGACTTAGAAATCCGTGGTGCCGGTGAGCTGCTGGGCGAAGGGCAAAGCGGCCAGATGACCAGCATCGGCTTCACGCTATATATGGAGCTGCTGGAGAACGCCGTCGAGGCGCTGAAAGAGGGTCGTGAGCCGTCGCTGGAAGATTTAACCACCAGCCAAACCGATGTCGAAATGCGCATGCCGGCCCTGCTGCCGGAAGACTTCATCCCTGACGTCAATACGCGCCTGTCACTGTACAAACGCATCGCCAGCGCCCGTAACGAAGGGGAAGTGGATGAACTGCGTGTTGAGCTGATTGACCGATTTGGCACCTTGCCGGACGGCGCGCGCAACCTTCTGCACATCGCCGTGCTGCGCCTGAAGGCCAAAGAGCTGGGCATCAAGCGTATTGAAGGCAACGAGCGCGGCGGATTTGTCGAGTTCAGCGAGAAGAACCGCGTCGATCCGGGCTATCTGATTGGTCTGTTGCAGAAACAGCCGCAGGTGTATCGCCTCGACGGCCCGACCAAGCTGAAGTTTATGATTGATCTGACGGACCGACCAAAACGCCTGAAGTTTGTCGATGACCTGCTGGAAGCCTTTAGCAGCCATCTGGTTTAAAGGTTAAAACCTCCACCCGAAGCCTGTGTCAGCCCAGCCTGCCACAGGCTTTTTTATGCCTTTCTCGGTGAACAACATCATCGGTCAAAACCCTTTTTTAAGAATTCATTTACACTAACGGCGTATGTCAGATTCCAGCCAGCAAACCAAGGGATTCAGTAGTGATAGGGATAATTTTACTGGCTGCCGGTAGCGCCAGCCGCTTCCGCGCCGCCGGAGGCCAAGGCAATAAGCTCAACGCCAGCCTGCCGGGCAACGCTTCAAGTATCTTCGCCATGACCTTACAGCAGGCGCTAAACAGCGGCCTGCCGGTGCATGTCGTCACTCGCCCAGACAACCCACAGGTGCAAGCCGAATGCGCCGAAGCGGGCGTGACCACCACCCTGATCGACAGCGCCGGAAGCGGCGATTCTATTGCCGCCGGAGTAAAGGCCACCCAGCACTGGTCCGGCTGGCTGGTGCATCTCGCCGACATGCCTTTCGTCCCCGCAGCCCTCTTCATGCGCGTCTCTCAGGCGTTGCAAAAGACCTGCACCGCCCGCCCTTACTGGCAAGAGCAACCGGGGCATCCGGTTGGCTTTAGCAGCATGCTGCGCGACGAGCTGATGGCCCTGCGCGGCGACGCGGGCGCGCGTGAACTGCTGGAGAGATATCCCGCGCTGGCCATCGCCGCCGACGGCCCTGCGACCTTCGTCGATATCGACCTTCCCACCCAGCTTGGCGGCGCGCTCTAAACAGGAATTCTCATGCAACACCTTGATATTCAGGTTATTGAACGGGCAGGATTTTGGCTCCAGCAGCAGCCGGTGTGGCTGTGCACCGTGCTCACCACCTATGGATCTTCCCCGCGTGCGCCGGGCGCGCTGATGGCAGCGACCCGCGACGGCTCATACTGCGGCTCGCTCTCCGGTGGCTGCGTGGAAGATGATTTCTTACAGCGCATTGCCGAGGGCGAGTATTTGGCGGCCAGTCAGGTGATTCGCTATGGCGAAGGGGGCATGACGCCCAACGTCGCCCTGCCCTGCGGCGGCTCGCTCGACGTGCTGGTAGAGTATCTTCTCGCCTCAGATTCAAGCCGAGAGTACTTGTCGCGCATGGCGCAGGCCCTGAGCGGGCATTACGCGCTGAATAAAACCCTCACGCTACCGCAGGCGTGCGACCATCTCGCGCTGACTGGCTACCACAGCCACACCAAGGTCAGCCGACGCGGCAATGAGATCCAGCTGCATATCGCCGCCGCGCCGCGCCTGCTGATCGCCGGACTGTCCAGCGTGGCGCTGTACTGCGCCGATTTCGCCTGCGCCTTGGGGTTTGAAGTGGTGGTGTGCGAATGCCGTGAAGAGGTGCTGGAGAACTTCGCCTCAATGCTGAAAGCCGATGTGAAGTTAGAACACAGCTTCCCGGCGAAATACCTTGAGGAACAGGGTTGCCACGCCAATACCGCCATCGTGGCACTAACCCACGACCCGCGAATGGATGATTTAACGCTGATGGAGGCGGTGAATACGCCAGCGTTTTATATTGGCGCCATGGGATCACAGCTTAACAGCGCCCGCCGTCGAGAAAGGCTGCGAGATATCGCGCAATTCGCGCCGGAGGATTTCGAGCGACTGCACGCCCCGGTAGGGTTAAACATCGGCAGTAAAACCCCGGCGGAGATAGCGCTGGCGGTAATGGCCGACATCGTGAAACACAAAAACGGCAATGCCTGAAAACAGAAAAGCCTGAAGCATCTGCCTCAGGCTTTTTTCTGCGCCGAACTGCGGGTAATTAGCTGCGAGTAAGCTGCAACTGACCGCTTTTATCCAACGGGATTTGCGTGCCTGGATCATGGTCCATACGCACTTTGCCTTGCTGGTTGCCAATTTTATAGGTCACGTCATAACCCAGCATTTTTTCTGACTTGTCGTAAACGGTGTTACAACGCTGCTGCTGAGTGGTGTAAGTGTCACCTTCTTGCATGCTGCTTTGAACTCGGTTACCGGCGTATCCGCCGCCCAATGCGCCCGCGATGGTCGCAACATCACGACCACGACCGCCACCAAACTGGTGACCCAGTACGCCACCGGCGACCGCACCCAGTACGGAACCGGCAATCTGATGCTCATCCTGCACAGGGCGTCTGTGGGTAACAGTCACGTTACGGCACTCCTGGCGTGGAGTTTTCAACGTTTCTTTAATCGGCGTCGCGCTGAGCACTTGTGCATACTCTGGGCCAGATGAAAAAACATTCATACTTGCGACAGCTGCAATACCGAGCGCAGCCGCTACACCGATACCTACGCCAGCTAACATTGACTTGTTCACAGGACATCCTCCTGAAATGTTACCACGCATTTTGTCTCCCGCTGCCGTTGTGGCTGACGCTGTACGCCAGCGTCAAGAGACAGAACCTCAAAGGGCTGAGCCACTGTATTGAGGGATCGGCGTGCGTGAATCGCCGTCTGTAAACAATGTAAAGTCTGCACAATGTTTGCGATTCCGACAATAAGACTCAGGGATGAAAAGCGCGGGTTTATAGGGCAGAACTGCGGGTTTCGGAGAATTCTTAGCTGGCGAAGGGATTTGTATAACATCTTATGCTGAAGTGAAGCGGCTGGCTGGCGAAAAGAAAAAAGCCTGTTAATACAGGCTTTTTCAGTTAGGCCGCTTTAAGAGCTGTGCTCTAGACCATTAATGCAGCTTGAGGCGCGGGCGAATCACTTTGTTAATGCCGCCCACCAGCATCATCAGGCCGGTTTTGGTGTAGCCGTGCAGTGCAATCTGGTGCATACGGTAGAGAGAAACATACACGATACGCGCCAGACGCCCTTCGACCATCATCGAGCCTTTCATCAGGTTACCCATTAGGCTGCCGACGGTGCTGAAGCGCGACAGGGAAACCAGCGAGCCGTGGTCTTTGTAGACATAGTCTTTCAGGCTATGGCCATTGCGCTGCGCCATGATGTTGTCGAAGCAGCGCGACGCCATCTGGTGCGCGGACTGGGCGCGAGGAGGCACAAATCCGCCGCTCTTTTGCGGGCAAGAGGCGCAGTCACCGATGGCGAAGATGTTCGGGTCGCGGGTGGTTTGCAGCGTCGGCTCAACCACCAGCTGGTTGATACGGTTGGTTTCCAGCCCGGCGATATCTTTCATAAAGTCCGGCGCTTTAATCCCCGCCGCCCATACCATCAGGTCAGCTTCGATGAACTCACCGTCTTTGGTGTTCAGGCCATTGGCATCGGCGCTGGTGACCATGGTCTTAGTCAGCACGCGCACGCCAATCTTAGTAAGCTCAAGGTGGGCCGCCGCAGAAATACGCGGAGGCAGCGCAGGCAGAATGCGCTCGCCCGCTTCCACCAGCGTGACGTTGAGTGCCTGATTGTCCAGACCTTCAAAGCCATAGCTGTGCAGCTGTTTCACCGCGTTATGCAGCTCGGCGGACAGCTCAACGCCGGTCGCCCCTCCACCCACAATGGCGATATTCACCTTCTTCTGCTTGTCTGGGTTAGCAGAGAACTTGAGGAACAGGTTGAGCATTTCGTTATGGAAACGGTGCGCCTGATGCGGGTTATCCAAGAAGATGCAGTTCTCTTTGACGCCCGGCGTGCCGAAGTCGTTGGAGGTACTGCCCAGCGCCATGACCAAGGTGTCATAGGCGATTTCACGGGCAGGCACCAGCACTTCGCCATTCTTCTCGTCGCGGATCTCAGCCAGTTGTAAAGTCTGAGTGTCGCGGTCGATATTGGTCAGAGAACCAATTTGGAAGTTAAAACCGTGGTTACGCGCATGGGCCAGATAGCTCAGGGCATCAACGCCGTCATCCAGACTGCCGGTTGCCACTTCATGCAGCAAAGGTTTCCATAAATGGCTGTGGTTGCGATCCACTAAGATGATTTCGGCTTTCTTCTTACGGCCCAGTTTATGGCCCAGGCTGGTCGCCAGTTCCAATCCACCCGCGCCGCCGCCAATAATGACAATTTTCTTCATAGTAGCAGTCAAATGACCCCCTCAAATGTGAACCAATTGTTATCTAAGAGTAAAATTAATATCCTTAGATTACATAGGGTTGGCTTAAGTTAATTCGGTATCTTTCCCGAGAATAACACGCGTGGTGATTTGGTCATACCAAAATTGACCTACATCAATTTAAATTCATTTGGCTAATTTTAGTTACGAAAATGGCACGGCTTTTGACCGTTTTTAATCAGGGAGTTAGCGCGGAGAAATGGCAGAAAAAAGTCATGCCGCCGGGGCAAGTTTAGGCATGATTGGCGAGGCTGAAAGTAAAAAAACGGCCGCAAAGGTGATTCGCGGGCCGTTTTTTTGTTACTCGTCGCAAACTCAGGCGAGGTTTTTGAAAGCTTTGATGCGCTGCAGGTGTGGCGAGATATCTTTGAACTTGTGGCTCTGCTTATCGTCCCAGATAATTTCATAGTAATGATGCAGCGCGCTGGCGCTGTCATTGCTGTCGAGCACGCCGTCTTCACGGGATAAAATCACCAGACAGCGATCGCGGTTTTTCTCGCGGAAATCGCTAACGCACTTGGTGGCGATGTCCAGATACTCTTCCGGGCGGTCGATTTTGCCGGTCATATTATCCTGCGGCGCAAGGTTCGGGTTGAACATCACCTGACGAATGCCGCACAGGAAGCCGATACGCTCGGCCCAGAAACCGCCCAGTCCCACGCCGCAAATCAGCGCCCGCTGGTCGCCGGATTGCTGAATGGCTTTATCCACTTCTTTTAACAAATGCTGCATGTCGTGACGCGGATGCAGCGTGCTGTAGCTGATGAAGCGAACGTCCGGGTCGATAAACTGGAGTTGCAGCACCTTTTCATGGTTGCCGGGGCTGGTTGAGTCAAAGCCATGCAAATAAATGATCATCGTTTTCCTCGTCCTGACTGTGCGTTGATTAGATTAGCGAGCCGACTGTTTATGCTCCTGCCAGCGGGCGTCCAGCGCGGTGAGTTCACGGTTGGACTGCTGCCAGCGGCTGGAATTTAACAAATCGCGGCGCGCATCTTTCCCACTGTACTTGCCCCGATGGTACAGGCCAGCGACCTTCTCTGCTTTGACCGGAGACAGGTTATCTAACACGCTCACGGCTCCCTGACGGTTGTTGCAAACCAGAATCATGTCGCATCCGGCGTCGAGCGATGCCTGCCCGCGCTCGGCATAGCTGCCCATGATCGCTGCCCCTTCCATCGACAGATCGTCGGAGAAGATAACGCCGTTGAAGCCCAGCTCTTGGCGCAAAATCTGCTGCAACCAGTAAGGGGAACCACTCGCCGGACGCGGGTCAGCTTGAGTATAGATAACGTGAGCGGGCATCACCGCATCGAGCAGCTTTTTCTCGTTGAGCTGGCGGAAAATCGCCATGTCGTGTTCGCGGATAACCGACAGTGGGCGGTCGTCGCGCGGCGTCTCTTTGTGCGAGTCGGCACTGACCGCACCGTGGCCGGGGAAGTGTTTGCCGGTGACTTTCATCCCCGCGCTGTGCATGCCGAGAATGAACTGTTCAGCCATCTCCAACGCTTTTTGCGGTTCGGCGTGGAATGAGCGCTCGCCGATTGCGGCGCTGATGTGGCCAATATCCAGTACAGGCGCGAAGCTGATATCAATGTCCATGGCAATCATCTCCGACGCCATCAGCCAGCCCGCTTCCTGCGCCAGACGTTTGCCTTCGTGCAGCTCATTGATTTCGGCAAAAGACTGCGCGGCCGGAATGCGGGTAAAGCCTTCGCGGAAACGCTGTACTCGACCACCCTCTTGGTCGACCGCCAGCACCAAGCGCTCTCTCGACGCCTCGCGAATCTGGCGAATCAGCTCGTGCAGCTGCTCCACGTCATGGTAGTTACGGGTGAACAGAATTAAGCCGCCGACCAGCGGGTGTTGCAAGATCTCGCGCTCTTCAGCATCCAGCTCATAGCCGGCAACGTCTAACATTACTGGGCCCACGTCGTTTCTCCTTTATTTATTATGCTTTCTACCGGGCATGGCTCTGGTGAATAGGCTCTCACGCAGCGGCTGCGCCCAGTCGGTAAATTGGCGATCGCCGGTCTGTTGCCAGCGAACTTCAAACCACATCAACATTAGGTACTCAACCCACGGGGTCCAGCGGCGAATTTGCTGCTGTAAACGCCGGGTTTGTTTATGACCGCCATAGCCGCCAGCGGCAGCATAGGTTTGCAGAAAGTATTGCTGCTGCTCATCACTCCAGCCATTGCCACGAAACAGCGCCGCAAGCTCTAAAGCGATATCGCCGTCGGCGGCGTACTCCCAGTCAATCAGCCGCAGGCCCTGCTCGCCGTCCACCAGATTGCCGGGGTGGATGTCCATATGCATCACCGCCAGCTTTAACGGCTGTGGCATGGATTGGTGCATAAAGTGCTGGTGTAGGCGCAGCCAATCGGCAGTCAGGCGCGAACGGTCGATCTGTTGCCAATAGCGGGAGAATTGCTGGTGAAGCTGGAGCCGATAGCCACTGGGCGGCAGCCGCTGTAGCTCGACCACGCGCTGACTCAGCCTGTCCAGATTATGCCGGTGAGAGAAGAAGTCTGGTTCGCAGGGTTGGCCGCTGAGCCATGTCACAACCAGCCACGGCGGAGAAATTAGCCGAGTTTGCGGCGCAATATTCAGTGCCGCAACATGGCGCAACAGAGCCTGCTCTCGGCGGCGATTGACGCCCAACGCGGCTTTATCAGCCGACTGCATGCGCGCCAACAGAGTTTGCCCCGGCGCCTCGATTTTCCAGCTTTCACCCGTCAACCCGACCACAGGGCTTAAATGACAACCGGCGGAAAAGACCGCCGGAAGTTGTTGTGCTAAGCGCTGCTCGAGTGACGCCTTAATGCTGGACGGCACCGTTACCCGACCACACAATTTCGCCACTCGGCACGGTCATCATCTGCATTTTCAGCGTCGGTGACTTCACGTCGCCCGTCACCGTGCTGTAGAGCACGTACTGGGCGTTAACGTAGCGCGCCAGACCAATCGCCTTGCTGCGCGAACCCAGACTGTCGTCAACTGACAGACCTAACGCCTGCTTGGCGCTGGCTAACTGGGTATCAGGAACCACTTGGAATTTGTTATTGGTGGCCAGCGCGTCGTGCAGAGCCGCCGTGGCGTTACCCACTGGCAGTGAGCCGTTGGTGCTGTTTTTCACGCTGTCGAGCAGCAACACGCTGCCCGCCTGAACGCCGTCAGCTTGCAGCATTTTTCGCTACCATTGGCTGAACGCTGGCTTTCCAGTTAATGGTCTGCTCTTTCGGCGGCTGCGGCACGGTTTCTGGCGGCGGCGGCACTTCAGTTTGTGGTTTCTCAGGCTCAACCGGGGTCACAGGCGCGGTTGGCTGCTCAGGCTGCTGCTGTTGGTTTGGCAAGGTACAACCGCCAAGGATCAGGGCGGCAAAGGCCACCATGAGGAAATACTTTTTCATCAACCTACTCCGTAGAGGACATTAAAGGTAGAGGTAAACACGCACCCTGTACGCATCCAGATTGCCGTTCAGGGAGGAGATAGTCAGCTCGCTGTTGGCCGGAACGGTAATGGTTCTGGCTTCGGCAATCGGCAGTAAATCCAGCCCCTGTTTGTCATACCAATAGAAACGATAGTGCAAGGTCACGGCGTGGGGCTGGCTGTTACTCAGCACGCTGCTGGCTTGTTTACGCCCACCGACTTCAGAAATAGACGGCGAGCTTGGGATGATTCCCGCCGTCAACACCGGCGATTCCATGATGACGGTCTGCTGATTGTTTAGTGCAATATGCGGGTCACTGCTACAGCCCATCAGTAATACAACGGGTAACAACGCCATCAAAAAACGCATGGTACTTCCTTTTAACAAAGAGCTTTATGAAGACAAAGCCTTATGGACGCGCCAGCATCGGGCCTAACTTACGGCCACCCACCAGATGCATGTGAATGTGATAAACCTCCTGACCGCCATCGCGATTGCAGTTCACAATCAGGCGATAACCGTTTTCAGCAATACCTTCCTGCTCGGCGATTTTAGCCGCGACGGTCATCATGCGGCCCAGCGCAGCTTCGTGCTCGGTCGTCACATCATTCATGGTCGGGATTAACACGTTAGGAATGATCAGGATATGGTTGGGTGCCTGAGGAGCTATGTCGCGAAACGCCGTGACTAACTCATCTTGATAAACCACGTCCGCAGGGATCTCACGGCGGATAATTTTGCTGAAAATTGTCTCTTCGGCCATCTTGCCAGTCCTTATCTTAGTCAAAAGCAATGCCACCAGTATGAGTGACAATTTCTATTCCTTTCAACCTGATTACGCTTTTTAAACCTTAATTGGCGTAGAAAGCGCCATCCCGCGCCCGAAATGCCGTTTTGCCGGATAGCAGACATGAAAAAAGGAGGCCGAAGCCTCCTTTTTGCTACTGCTCAACGCTAATCCGAGGATTAGTGGTTGCGCATGTATTCGTCCATATCCGTTTTCAGGTTATCAGACTTAGTACCGAAAATTGCCTGAACGCCTGAACCCGCGACCACCACACCTGCTGCACCCAGTTTCTTCAGGCCAGCCTGATCCACTTTGGAGACATCAGCCACGCTAACGCGCAGACGAGTGATGCAAGCATCAAGGTTAGTGATGTTTTCTTTACCACCGAACGCCTGAACCAGAGAAGCTGACATTTCTGAGCCACCCTGAGCAGATTGCTCGCTGCTGCTCTCTTCGCGACCTGGCGTTTTCAGGTTCAGTTTCACAATCAGGAAACGGAAGATGCTGTAGTAAACGATGGCATAGATGATACCAACCACTGGGAACAGCCAGATACGGCTGCTGTTGCCGCTCAGCACGATGAAGTCAATCAGACCGTGTGAGAAGCTGGTACCGTCACGCATACCCAACAGGATACAGATTGGGAAGGCCAGACCTGCCAGAATCGCGTGGATTGCGTACAGGATTGGTGCCACGAACATGAAGGAGAATTCGATTGGCTCGGTGATACCGGTCAAGAATGAAGTCAGCGCAGCGGAGATCATGATGCCGCCAACTTTCGCACGGTTTTCAGGTTTCGCTGAGTGCCAGATAGCGATTGCAGCCGCTGGTAGACCGTACATTTTGAACAGGAAGCCACCAGACAGTTTGCCCGCAGTTGGGTCACCCGCCATGTAGCGAGGGATGTCACCGTGGAACACCTGACCGGCTGAGTTCACGTACTCACCGATTTGCATCTGGAATGGAACGTTCCAGATATGGTGCAGACCGAATGGAACCAGCGAACGCTCAACCACGCCGTAGATGCCGAAAGCAACCACTGGGTTCTGATAAGCAGCCCACTGAGAGAAGGTCTGAATAGCCGTACCAATAGGTGGCCAGATGAAGGACAGCACCACGCCCAGGAAGATAGCAGCCAAGCCGGAGATGATTGGGACAAAGCGTTTGCCCGCGAAGAAGCCCAGATACTCAGGCAGCTTGATGCGGTAGAAACGGTTGAACATGTAGGCTGCAATTGCACCTGCGATGATACCGCCGAGAACGCCGGTGTCTGCTAAGTGTTTAGCTGCAATTTCTTCAGCCGGTAAGTGCAGTACCAATGGCGCAACCACGGCCATGGTTTTCACCATGATGCCGTAGGCAACCACCGCCGCCAGTGCAGAAACACCGTCGTTGTTAGTAAAGCCGAGGGCAACACCGATGGCGAAAATCAGCGGCATGTTAGCGAAGACTGAACCACCAGCCTCGGCCATAACGTGGGAAACGATCATTGGCAGCCAGCTGAAGTTTGCCGACCCGACGCCAAGCAGGATACCTGCGATTGGCAGTACGGAGACTGGCAACATCAGCGATTTACCCACCTTTTGAAGGTTTGCAAACGCGTTCTTAAACATAATTGAGTGTGCTCCTGAGTAATGATGCTTTAGATACTTCTCACGGCGTCCGCTTATGTGGATCTGCAAACTGCCGCGTTGCAAGGTTATGAAAACCCTTGGCGTTCAGGGTGTCTAAGCACCCCTTTTGAATTTTTACGAAGGGTAAAATAATTCCCTTTTTTAATGTTTGATGGCAGTCACGTTTTATTGAAAAAAGACGGCAAGCGCGCTTAAAAATGAGACTTTCGTTAAAGAAAATCTGAAATTTGCCGCTTCTGACAGCCTAAAACGGGTGTGCACATTACCCGTTCAGGCCATTAATTACGAGCCGTAAAATAATTCCAGTGAATATGACTGCTTTTTAAGGCTAGCTCAGGGAGGAAGTGTTGAGGTGAAACAGGCGTGAAAAGTTGGCCGTTGTGGCTTCGGCGAGGGCTTCAAGGCTAACCCCTTTCAACACGGCCATGTACTCGGCCACGTCGCGAACATAGGCAGGCTGGTTCTCTTTACCACGGTGCGGGACCGGGGCTAAGTAAGGCGAGTCAGTTTCAATCAGCAGGCGATCCAGCGGCACATAGCGCGCCACGTCGCGCAACTGCTCGGCATTGCGGAAGGTAACAATCCCCGAGAAGGAGATGTAAAAGCCCAGATCCAGTAAGAACTCCGCCGTCGGCAGGTCTTCCGTGAAGCAGTGCAGCACGCCGCCGCACTCTCCGGCTTTCTCATCGCGCAGGATGTCCAGCGTATCCTGTCGCGCATCACGCGTATGGACAATCACCGGCTTGTTCAGCTCGCGGCCGACGCGGATGTGATGGCGGAAAGAGTCCTGCTGCAAGGCAATCTGCTGCTCTTCTTTCTGGTAGAAGTAATCGAGGCCGGTCTCGCCCATGGCAACCACTTTAGGGTCTGCCGCTAGCTGGCGCAGCTCGTCGAAATCATAACCCCCGTCAATGTTCAGTGGGTGGACGCCACAGGAAAACGCCACATCCGGGCGGTCGCCAATCAGCTGGGTCATGGCACGGTAGCCCGGCAAGGTCGTGGCAACCGCGAGCATGAACTTCACGTCGCGCTCGCGGGCTTTTTCTAATACTGCATCCACACCGCTGTGCAGCTCGTTGTAATCCAGACTGTCGAGATGACAATGGGAGTCGACTAAAAACATAATATTTAACTCTTTACGATGGTTTTGGCAGGTCAGCGCACCGATGAAATGACGCGCTGCTGAATAATCATTTTGGTCTCATTAGCCCAGCAACTGTTCCCATTCGAGCAACTGCTCGGTAAGGATCAGCTCCCGATTGACGCCAGTAATGGTCAGAAGCTGCTGGCGGCAGTGCATCCAGCCCTGCACGCTTTTCTGCAACGCGTCGTTGGTTTGCAGGTGAGCAATCTGGCTAATGAGGTTCTGTTGGTCGTGATTGATGATGAACTGCCCGGCGTTTTGCTGCCATTTAATGGCGTCGAGCAGCAAAGAGCAGAGCCACTGCACGCGCTCGCCGACGTCATCATGATTAAGCTGCGGCAGCAAAGAAAGCATGTCCCGCTGCTGGCAGCTTGTGGCCAACTGCTGGCACAGCGCCACTCGCTGCTTCCAGCGCTCAGGCTGCAGCAGCGCCTGCGCCGATAGCGGCGTGCCATTGCCGAGCCTGAGAGCCGTTTTGATAGCCAGCGGATCGGCGCTCAGTTGACGGCTGAGCCACTGCGCCGCGAGATTCTCTTCCGGCGTCGCCAGATGCCAATACAGGCAGCGGCTGCGCAAGGTCGCCAGCAGGCTGGCAGGCTCGGTGCAACCAATCAGGAAATAGGTTTTTACCGGCGGCTCTTCCAGCGTTTTCAACAATGCGTTGGCGGCGGCTTCGGTCAGCAATTCGGCCTCGGGCAGCCAAACCACCTTGGCCCCGCCCTGCTGAGAATAGTTGTAGAGCGTTTCAATCAGTTGACGAACAGGGTCGATGCCGAGCGAATTCTTGCCTTTCTCTGGCGTCAAAACGTGCCAGTCAGGGTGGTTGCCAGCAATCATCAGTTGGCAGCTACGACAGGTGCCGCAGCTTTTCTCGCCGTCTTGATGCTGGCACAGCAACCAGCGGCTTAGCCCGTAAACCAGCGCCTCCTCGCCCATACCGCGCGCAGCGTGCATCAGCAAGGCATGGTGACCGCGGCCAGATTGGTACTGGCTCACCAGTTGACGATAAGGGGCGCTCAGCCACGGATACCACGTCATTGCGCTTGGCCCTGCTGCTCGGCAAACCAATGACTCAGCGTCTGTTGGATTGAAGCCGTGACCTGCGCCAGCGGCTGGGAAGCATCGATGGTTTTGATCCGCGAGTCTTCCGCCACCAAGCTCAGGTAACGCGCACGAGTGCGTTCAAAGAACGGCAGCGCCTCTTTCTCAATGCGATCCAGCTCGCCGCGCGCGCTGGCGCGTTGCAAACCAATTTCAGGCGGCAGGTCGAGGTAGAGCGTCAGGTCAGGGCGGAAATCCCCCAGAGAGATATCACGCAGAGAGCGCATCAGTTCCGGGTCAATGCCACGGCCGCCGCCCTGATAAGCTTGCGAAGAGAGGTCATGGCGATCGCCAACCACCCAAGCTCCGCGCGCCAAGGCAGGCAGGATAACGGTTTCAACCAACTGCACGCGGGCGGCGTAGAGCATCAGCACTTCGGCTTTCACCGTCGGCTTGTCGTGGTCAACGCCGCGTTTAAACAGGTCGCGCAGCTTTTCAGCCAACGGCGTTCCGCCCGGCTCGCGGGTAAAGACAATCTCTTCCACGCCCAGTTCGCGCAGTTGGTTTACCACAACGTCGCGCGCCGTGGTTTTACCGGCCCCTTCCAGACCTTCAATAACAATAAACTTACTTTTCATTCTTATTTTTCAATGCCTCGCGATACACACGCACCGCTTTGTTGTGATTTTCGAGGTTAGTCGTAAAGGTGTGGCCGCCTTTGCCGTCAGCCACAAAATAGAGGTAATTGGTGGTCGCCGGATGCGCCGCAGCTTCAATCGAGGCTTCGCTTGGCATGGCAATTGGCGATGGCGGCAAACCAGAAATCACATAAGTGTTGTAAGGCGTCGGCGTCTCGAGATCCTTACGGCTGATGTTGCCTTTGTAGTTCTCACCCATGCCGTAAATCACCGTCGGGTCAGTCTGCAAGCGCATGCCGATGCGCAGACGGTTGATGAACACCGAAGCCACTTCGGCGCGCTCCTCTTTGACCGCCGTCTCTTTTTCAATAATAGACGCCATGGTCAGCATGTCGGTTGGCGTTTTGTAAGGCAGCGAGTCAGCGCGGCCTTTCCAAATGCTGTCTACGGTCTTCTCCATATGCTGGTGAGCGCGCTTGAGCAGAGACAGGTCGGTCATGCCCGCGGTATAGAGATAGGTGTCCGGATAGAGCCAGCCTTCGGCGTTTTTGGTGTCGGTCATGCCTAGCGCGGCGGCAATCTCTTCGCCGGTTTTGCCACTTAACTCGTGTTTGAGGTAGGCCGAGTCATCCAGCACCTTCATCCAGTCACTGAGTTTAAAGCCTTCCACCAGACGCACGCTAAACTGCGCCTCTTTGCCACTTCTCAGCAATTCGAGCATTTGGCGCACCGTCATGCCCTTTTCAAAGCGATAGGTCCCAGCTTTGAAATTACTCAGCTCCGGCTCAATGCGCAGCAGCCAAGAGAAGTAGGGATTTTTTTGCATGATCTGGTGTTTCACCAGCAGGGTTTCCAGCACCACGCGGCCAGTACCGGCTGGCAGAGTAAAGATAGTCTCACTGCTGACATTGATCGGGCGATCGCCAAAAGTTTTCACTTTGTGGTAACCAAAAGCCAGCGCAGCAAGCAGAATGACGATAATAAGAGCAGGGATTTTGAATTTTTTATTCTTCATGATTGTTCACTTCTGATGCGCTGGTTTAACAAACCTGATGTAAAAAGTCGTTCAAAGTTGACGACGTAAAATGCCAATCTTCTACCTGACGCACCGGCATAAAGGGCATCAGGGCATTACAAATAATCACTTCTTCTGCATCACTCAGAGTCTGCGGCGGCTCTGCAACCACGGAAACGCTAAACCGGCCACTTTGCTCGAGCAAGGCAATAATATGGTGTCGCATCACGCCGGACACCCCGGACAGTGACAAGTCGGGAGTAAAAACGCTCTCCCCTTTGCGCCAGAAAAGATTGGCGGCACAGCATTCTACCAGCATCCCGGCGGTATCAACCACTAGTGCCTCTTGGGCATCTGTCTGGTCGAGGTGCAGGCGCACCATCACTTGCTCGAGGCGGTTGAGATGCTTAATGCCGGCTAACAGCGGGTTTTGGCTGAGTGCCACCGGGCTAAGAGCCAGTTTAACGCCCTGCTCGCGCCATGCGTGATAATGCGCCGGGTAAGCAGAGGTGGAGATAATCCGCGTCGGCGAATCGCAGCCTTGCGGGCTATAGCCGCGGCCACCTGCCCCACGCGTCACCACCACCTTGAGCACCGCTTCGTCGCACAGGCTGGCGGCGTGCAGCATTTCGGCTTCGAGCAGTGACCAATCCACGCCCGTAATCATCAAACGCTCGGTCGCGACCTTCAGCCGGTCAAGATGCGCTGACAGGAGTTTTACTTTCCCCTGTGAGATATGAGCCGTTGTAAAACTGCCGTCACCAAATTGTGCAGAGCGATCCCCTGCTGGCAATAAATGGGTCGAGACACCGTTAATCCACATTACTTACTCCCGCTGTGACTCTTGTGAGCAGTTCCCCAGCGAAGCCTGAGGCAGTTTGCTTGGCCTATCAAGTAGAGCATTCTGACTTTATACCGCGAGTCTCAGATAACAAAAAGGCCCGAATATCGGGCCTTTCAGACATCTTCAACAGGCTGGGAATATCCCGTCAGACTTTACGGAAGACCAATGAACCATTGGTGCCGCCAAAGCCGAACGAGTTACACAGCGTGTATTCCATATTGCTTACCTGACGAGCTTCGTGCGCCACGAAGTCCAAATCGCAACCTTCATCTGGGTTATCCAGGTTGATAGTTGGAGGGACAGCCTGGTCACGCAGCGCCAGCAGGGTAAAGATGGATTCAACCGCGCCCGCCGCGCCCAGCAAGTGGCCGGTCATAGACTTGGTCGAACTCACCAACACGCGCTGTGCGTCAGCACCAAACACCGATTTAACGGCTTGGGCTTCGGCTTTATCTCCGGCGGCGGTAGAAGTGCCGTGCGCGTTGATATAACCAATTTTAGAAGCGGCAATACCGGCATCGCGCAAGGCATTTTCCATCGCGAGAGCGGCGCCAGCGCCATCTTCCGGAGGAGAAGTCATGTGGAATGCATCGCTGCTCATGCCAAAACCAACGATTTCAGCATAAATTTTTGCGCCGCGCTTTTTCGCGTGTTCATACTCTTCCAGCACCATAATGCCAGCGCCGTCGCCAAGTACGAAACCATCGCGGTCTTTATCCCACGGACGGCTCGCCGCCTGTGGATTGTCATTACGCGTGGATAAAGCGCGTGCTGCACCAAAACCACCCACACCCAATGGGGTACTGGCCTTTTCGGCACCGCCGGCCAGCATCACGTCGGCATCATCATAAGCAATGATTCGAGCGGCATGACCAATATTGTGAACACCAGAAGTACAAGCTGTGGCAATTGAAATGCTCGGTCCACGCAGGCCAAACATAATGCTCAGATGACCGGCAATCATGTTTACGATGGTGGAAGGAACGAAAAATGGGCTGATCTTGCGGGGTCCGCCGTTAACCAATGAAGTATGGTTTTCTTCGATTAGACCGAGACCGCCAATACCTGAACCAATCGCCGCACCAATTCGCGGGGCGTTTTCGGCAGTGACTTCAAGCCCAGAGTCTTGCATCGCTTGGATGCCGGCAGCAATGCCGTACTGGATGAAGGCGTCCATTTTGCGGGCATCTTTGCGCGAAATGTACTCTTCACAATTAAAATCTTTTACTAAGCCAGCAAAACGCGTTGCAAAGGCACTAGTATCAAAATGGTCGATTAGGCTAATGCCACTCTGACCGGCAAGAAGAGCGTTCCAAGTGGACTCTACAGTATTGCCGACAGGAGACAGCATGCCAAGTCCAGTCACTACAACTCGACGCTTAGACACGTTGTGTCCTCCAGGGAGGGAAAAATTGATACGGTGGGTCAGAAAAAACTTAGGCGGTCGAATGACCGCCTAACTATCTAAACTAAAAGCAGATTAGCTTACTGCTGGCTAGCGTTGATAAAATCAATAGCTGCCTGAACAGTAGTGATCTTTTCAGCTTCTTCGTCAGGGATCTCGGTATCAAACTCTTCTTCCAGAGCCATAACCAGCTCAACGGTGTCGAGAGAATCAGCGCCAAGGTCGTCTACGAAAGACGCAGCATTAACTACTTCTTCCTGTTTAACACCCAGCTGTTCAACGATGATTTTCTTAACGCGTTCTTCGATAGTGCTCATACTCTTAAATTTCCTATCAAAACTCGCTTTCGCGATGGTTTTCGTAGTGTATAAAATGTTGAAAAAGATGCAACTAAATCCCGGCTGGTCAAACCACGAATTTGCTCTATTTTGCGGTTTTTACCGCAAATAACGCAAATAGTTTCGTAATTTTTAAATCATGTACATGCCGCCATTGACATGTAATGTTTCACCAGTGATGTAGCTGGCCTCATCAGAGGCTAAAAAAGCAACTGCGCTAGCAATTTCTTTGGCATCACCCAACCGGTTGGCTGGAACTGATGACAAAATGCCTGCGCGTTGATCATCTGTCAACGCCCTTGTCATGTCCGTCTCAATAAAGCCGGGAGCAACAACGTTGACAGTAATGCCGCGTGAAGCCACTTCACGCGCCAAAGACTTGCTAAAACCGATTAAACCGGCTTTAGCTGCCGCGTAGTTCGCCTGCCCTGCGTTACCCATAGTTCCAACAACAGAACCAATTGTAATGATCCGGCCAAATCGCTTTTTCATCATAGCCCGCATTACTGCTTTTGACAGCCGAAATACTGAAGTCAGATTCGTATCAAGAATATCTTGCCACTCGTCATCTTTCATTCGCATGAGAAGGTTATCACGTGTGATACCGGCATTATTAACTAAAATGTCAATTTCGCCAAATTCAGCTCGAATCGTAGCCAATGTTTGCTCGATCGATGCAGAATCAACCACATTCAGGGCGATGCCCTTACCGTTTTCACCTAAATATTCGCTAATTGCAGCCGCGCCGCTTTCGCTGGTTGCTGTACCAATGACTTTCGCGCCACCAGCAACCAACTTTTCTGCGATTGCACGACCAATGCCACGGCTGGCGCCTGTGACGAGGGCAATTTTACCTTCGAAGCTCATCATGTTCCTCTTATTCTTGTTCGAGCGCAGCAGACAGGCTGGCAGTATCATTCACGGCCGCTGCTGTTAAAGTATCAACAATACGCTTAGTCAGGCCGGTGAGAACTTTACCCGGTCCAACTTCAACTAAATGCTCAACGCCCTGCGCCGCCATGAATTCGACAGACTCAGTCCAGCGAACCGGGTTGTAAAGCTGACGAACCAGCGCGCTGCGGATAGCCTCAGGCGAAGTTTCAACTTTAACATCCACGTTGTTCACGACAGGATATTGCGGCTCGCTGAAAGTCACCTCTTCCAGCGCCACGGCCATTTTGTCGGCAGCAGGCTTCATCAGCGCACAGTGAGACGGCACGCTGACAGGCAGAGGCAATGCGCGTTTGGCACCGGCGGCTTTACAAGCAGCACCCGCGCGCTCAACGGCTTCTTTATGCCCAGCAATAACCACTTGGCCCGGAGAGTTGAAGTTCACTGGGGAGACAACCTGCCCCTGTGCAGACTCTTCACAAGCTTTAGCAATAGCGTCGTTGTCCAGACCGATAATGGCGGACATCGCGCCAGTGCCTTCAGGCACGGCTTCTTGCATCAATTTACCGCGCAGTTCAACCAGCGAAATAGCCTGTTTGAAGTCCAGCACGCCCGCACAAACCAGAGCGGAATACTCGCCCAAGCTGTGACCCGCAAGGAAAGCCGGCTTAGCGCCGTTGCTTTGCTGCCATACGCGCCAGATAGCGACAGAAGCCGCCAGCAACGCAGGCTGGGTCTGCCAAGTTTTATTCAGTTCTTCCGCAGGACCCTGTTGTACCAGCTCCCACAGATCGTACCCTAGCGCAGATGAAGCCTCTGCAAAGGTTTCCTCAACAATCGGATGTGCAGCCGCTAAATCAGCCAACATCCCCAAGGCTTGTGAGCCCTGCCCAGGAAAAACAACTGCTATTTTTGTCATTTTGATTATCCTGTTAAATCAGAAACGTACCAGCGCCGAGCCCCAGGTAAAGCCACCGCCAAATGCTTCGAGAAGAACCAGTTGTCCGCGCTTGATACGGCCATCGCGAACGGCTTCATCGAATGCCGCAGGAACAGACGCTGCGGAGGTATTACCATGGCGATCGAGGGTCACGACGACTTTATCCATGCCCATGCCCAGCTTCTTAGCCGTTGCGCTGATGATGCGCAGGTTAGCCTGATGCGGAACCAGCCAATCCAGCTCTGAACGGTCAAGGTTATTGGCCTCAAGCGTCTCTTCAACGATATGAGCCAATTCGGTCACGGCGACTTTAAAGACTTCGTTGCCCGCCATAGTGACGTAAGCCGGTTTTTCTGGCGCAGATTGATCTGGGTAAGCCAGCGTCAACAGGTTGCCATAGTGGCCATCGGCGTGCATGTGAGTGGAGATGATCCCCTGCTCTTCAGACGCGCCAAGCAGCACAGCGCCTGCGCCGTCACCGAACAGAATCACGGTGCCGCGATCTTCAGGATCGAGCTTGCGCGACAAGGTGTCAGAACCGATCACTAATGCATAGCGAACAGCGCCGTTCTTGACGTATTGATCGGCAACGCTCAGCGCGTAGGTGAAACCTGCGCAAGCCGCTGCTAAGTCAAAGGCCGCCGTATCTTTGATACCCAGCATGTTTTGAATCTGGCATGCCGAGCTTGGGAATGCGTGGGTAGATGAGGTTGTCGCAACAATGATCAGACCGACATCGCTCGCGCTGACGCCTGCCATTTCAAGTGCCTTCTCTGCTGCATGCAGGCCCATTGTGGCCACAGACTCATCCGGAGCAGCGATACGACGTTCACGAATACCTGTACGGGTGACAATCCACTCGTCGGAGGTATCCACCATTTTTTCTAAGTCGGCATTAGTCCGAACTTGCACGGGCAAATAGCTCCCCGTACCGAGAATTTTTGTATACATGTACGATCAGTCACTCTTGGGTAATACAGCCTCAAGGCGCGCGGCTATCCGATGTGGAACTTGCCGCTGCACCGCCTGCACAGCCTGTTCGATAGCAACAGCGAACGCTCGCTGATTTGCTCCGCCGTGGCTTTTAATAACGATGCCCCGTAATCCTACTAAACATGCGCCATTATACTGGTCCGGATTTAGATGGCCGAAGCGCTTTGCTAATTTCTTCTGCAAAATACGGCCTAACCATTTCAGCCACCAAGCCTTCTTGCCACCCTCCCCAGAGGATTTTAACAGTGACAAAAACATCCTTATTACACCTTCCATGGTTTTGAGTGTGACATTCCCTACAAAGCCATCACACACCATCACGTCAGTTTTACCGGTTAACAGCTCATTGCCTTCAAGATAGCCGATATAGTTGATTGCTGGTGTATTTTTTAAAATCGCTGCCGCGTCACGAATGTTGTCCAGCCCTTTCGACTCTTCCTCGCCGATATTCAGCAAGGCCACGCGCGGGTTCTCAATGCCAATGACTTCTTCAGCCATTACCGAGCCCATCACGGCAAACTGGACCAACATCGTGCTGTCACATTCAACATTCGCCCCAAGATCAAGCACCACCGTTTTACTGCGCAGCTGATTCGGTAACACCGTCATCAGCGCCGGGCGCTCGATACCTTCCAGAGGCTTGATAACCATTTTCGCGAGCCCCATCAGCGCACCAGTATTACCAGCACTGACACAGGCCTGCGCGTCTCCACTCTTAATCAGCTCTAAGGCCACCCGCATTGAACTTCCTTTGCTGGCCCGGATAGCTTGCGATGCGCGAGCGTCACTGGCTATAACTGATTCAGCAGGAATAATCCGAATTCGTTCTCTCAGAGAAGGATCGGCTTTAGCAAGGAAAGGCGTGATAGCGTCGGGGTCGCCGACCAGAAGAAGATGGAGTTCAGAATTAGAGATCAGTGCCTGCAATGAAGCAGGCACTGTGACGGAAGGACCGAAATCCCCGCCCATTACATCTAACGCAAGGGTTAGACGAGTCAAGGTATCGCCTTGCTAGTACTTATCATGAGTGAGTTATCACGCAAATAAGTAGCAAGCAAATCTCAGCCGATTACCTTGCGACCGCGGTAGAAACCGTCGGCAGTGATATGGTGACGCAGGTGAGTTTCACCAGAAGTTTTGTCCACAGACAGAGTGGAAGTGGTCAGAGCATCGTGAGAGCGACGCATGCCACGTTTAGAACGGGTTGGTTTATTCTGTTGTACGGCCATGGACCTTACTCCTTAAGTACTTTTCTTTAAACTCGCTAATACGGCAAATGGATTTGGTTTCTCCGCCTCTTCAGGCAGTTTACCGAATACCATGTCCGCGTCGGACACTTCACAGTGTTCAGATTCATGTACCGGAACGACAGGCAAAGAAAGAATGATTTCATCTTCAATCATTGCCAACAGATCAACTTCGCCAAAGTCGTCGACTTCGATCGGCTCGTACGCTTCCGGTAATGCCTCAGCCTGTTCATCATTGCGAACAGGGCTAAAACAATATGTTGTGTGAACCTGATGCTCAAACGTCTTACCACATCGCTGACATTCCAGAGTTACGAGAACTGCTGATTTGCCTTCGATAACGGCCAGCCGTTGATTGTCGATATTAAACGACAAAGATGTTTCCACATCAGAATCAACACTAACCACTGATGCCGCAACTCGTGTTACCTGATCAGGCGTGTAGACACCGGAGTAATCTAAACGCTTTTGGGCTGTACGAACCGCATCAACGGCCAAGGGTAATTTTACTTTTTGCATAGGGCGCGCATATTAACTTTGTAACGACATAGAGTCAAAGAAAAAGGCCTCAAAACCGCACCTTTCACCAATATTCGCTTCCACAGCGGCCAACAGTTTAAGATGTGCAAATAAATAACGCTACGCTTTGTGAAAAAATAATAATGCCAACTTTACCCCCTATTCTGCTCGCTTCGACATCAACATACCGCCGCGCACTGCTGGAAAAGCTTAACCTTGAGTTTAGCTGCGCCGCGCCGAATATCGACGAGTCGCCCTATGCTGATGAATCGCCTGAAACTTTAGTCAAACGATTGGCCGAAGCCAAGGCGCGGGCTTTGATGCACTCTCATCCCAATCATTTGATCATCGGTTCAGATCAGGTCTGTGCATTAGATGGAAAAATCACCGGCAAACCGCACACCTTTGAGAATGCGAAACGGCAATTGCGTGCGGCGAGTGGCAAAGTGGTGACCTTCTACACCGGCCTGTCGCTGCTCGATAGCCGTACTCAGCAAGCCGTTACTGTGTGTGAACCCTTTGAGGTTTCCTTCCGCGCGTTGAGCGATGAAGAGATAAGCAACTATTTAGAGATGGAACAGCCCTACGATTGTGCGGGGAGTTTTAAGTGCGAGGGGTTGGGGATCAGCTTGTTTAGCCAACTCAACGGCAGAGATCCCAATACGCTGATTGGCCTGCCGTTGATTGCCCTGCTGGAACTGTTGCGCGCCAAGGGTGTGAACCCCCTGCTGCGCCAACATTCAGTATAAAAGCATTAGCCTTTGGCGGGTTTGAGACGCAGCTTCTTCAAGCAATTGCGCAGTTTGGCGTCCATTGGAGCCTCAATGCGCATGGTCTCACCAGTGCCTGGGTGCTCAAAACGCAGCGCCGCAGCATGCAGGAACAGGCGATTTAGCCCCGTGCCAGCAAGCTGCCCGTCGAAATCGCGGTCGCCATATCTGTCGTCAAAAGCAATCGGGTGCCCCGCATACTGGGCGTGAACGCGGATCTGGTGCGTTCTCCCGGTGACCGGGCTGGCTTTAATCAGCGTGGCGAACTCGTAGCGCTCTTCAATTTTAAAGCGAGTCTCAGAAGGCTTGCCTTCCGCGCTCACTCTGACGATACGCTCGCCGCTCTGCAAAATGTTCTTCAGCAACGGCGCTTGCACCACTTTGCAATGAGACTGCCACTCGCCCTGCACCAGCGCGAGGTAATCCTTCTGCATGCCTTTCATACGCAGTTGCTCATGCAGCGAACGCAACGCTGAACGCTTTTTGGCTACCAGCAAGACGCCTGAGGTGTCTCTGTCCAGACGATGCACCAATTCAAGGAAGCGCGCATCAGGGCGTAAGGCTCTTAGGCCTTCGATCACGCCGAAACTCAAACCGCTGCCGCCATGCACCGCAGTACCAGAAGGCTTATTGAGGATCAGCAAATGGTCATCTTCATAAAGGATGCAGTCGGCTAACGCTGCCACTTTATCCAGTTTGGCTGAGACCGGCGCTTCATCTCGCTCTGCGACACGAACAGGTGGCACGCGAACTTCATCGCCTGCCAATAATTTGTATTCAGGTTTAATACGCTTTTTGTTCACCCGCACTTCACCCTTGCGCACGATGCGATAAATCATGCTCTTAGGTACGCCTTTAAGGATATTACGCAGGAAGTTATCTATGCGTTGTCCGGCTTCATCTTCGGAAATGGGGATTAATTGAACAGATGGATTCTCAGTTTTCATGGGTCGCGATTCTAAATATCCGGCACGGTTCGCGCCACTGGTTTTTATGAGCTTAGCGTTTAGTTTATCAGCAACTGGGCTGGAAAACCCGACGAGCAGTAAGAATGAAGGGATAATCATTGCGGGTTGTATCGCATAAGGATAAGAATCTTTACTGCAACTACTAAAGTCACCTTGCTATCACTGTACATGCAATGGAATAATGAGGTCACTTTCCGCGTTCTTTTCCTTAAGTTAGGGAAAACGCAGGAATTATAGATTTGTCTGATCGAACAAAAGCGCAGCAATGGCGTAAGACGTAATGTGAAATCAAGCAATTAGCGGGCTGCGGATTGCAGCTTGGCCGGCAAATGGAATGAGATCTGTTAACCTAAATTCAGAAGCTATTCCCCTACTAAAAGTACTGCTTTCATAACGCTGGTATGGTTAATACGGCAAAAGCAGACTTACCGAAATAATGCGCCCCTATGCAAGCGACAACCGTGAGGTTGACGACTTTGCGAGAAGACTCGGGGCCAACGGTTTATCCGGCCATGAGGTTATTTTGCCCGCAGCTCTGTCAATAATGCAAAAATAACGAGTAAGTTAAGATGAAAAGAATGTTGATAAACGCAACTCAGCAAGAAGAGTTGCGCGTTGCCCTTGTGGATGGACAGCGGCTCTATGATTTGGATATCGAAAGTCCGGGTCATGAACAGAAAAAAGCCAATATTTACAAGGGTAAAATCACCCGCATTGAACCAAGTCTGGAAGCGGCATTCGTTGATTATGGCGCTGAGCGACATGGTTTCCTCCCCCTCAAAGAAATTTCTCGCGAATACTTCCCTAGCAATTACTCCTCGCATGGCCGCCCAAACATCAAAGATGTTCTGCGCGAAGGTCAGGAAGTTATTGTTCAGGTAGATAAAGAAGAGCGTGGTAATAAAGGTGCAGCACTGACCACCTTCATCAGTCTGGCCGGTAGCTATTTAGTGTTAATGCCTAACAATCCACGCGCTGGGGGTATTTCCCGCCGGATTGAAGGGGATGACCGTACTGAACTGAAAGAAGCGTTATCTTCGCTGCAACTGCCAGACGGCATGGGCCTCATCGTGCGCACCGCCGGTGTAGGTAAATCCGCAGAAGCACTTCAGTGGGATTTAACCTTCCGTCTGAAGCACTGGGATGCCATCAAGAAAGCCGCCGAAGGCCGCCCTGCTCCGTTCCTGATCCATCAGGAAAGCAACGTCATCGTGCGCGCGTTCCGCGATTACCTGCGCCCTGACATCGGCGAAATCTTGATCGACAACCCAAAAATCCTCGATTTGGCTAAAGAGCACATCGCAGCGTTGGGTCGTCCAGATTTCAGCAGCAAAATTAAGCCTTACATCGGTGAAATCCCGCTGTTTAGCCATTACCAGATTGAATCTCAGATTGAATCTGCGTTCCAGCGTGAAGTGCGTCTGCCTTCCGGTGGTTCCATTGTTATCGACAGCACCGAAGCTCTGACCGCTATCGACATCAACTCCGCACGCGCAACCCGCGGTGGCGATATCGAAGAAACTGCATTCAACACCAACCTTGAAGCCGCTGACGAAATTGCTCGCCAATTGCGCCTGCGCGACTTGGGTGGCCTGATTGTTATCGACTTTATCGACATGACGCCAGTGCGCCATCAGCGTGAAGTTGAAAACCGTCTGCGCGATGCCGTTCGTCAAGACCGTGCTCGCATCCAGATTGGCCGTATCTCTCGCTTCGGTTTACTGGAGATGTCGCGTCAGCGTCTCAGCCCTTCTCTGGGTGAGTCTACGCACCACATCTGCCCACGCTGTGCGGGTACCGGGACCATTCGTGACAACGAATCCCTGTCTCTGTCGATTCTTCGTTTAATCGAAGAAGAAGCGTTGAAAGAGAACACCAAAGAAGTTCACGCCATTGTTCCAGTGCCGATTGCTTCGTACCTGCTGAACGAAAAACGTGAATCAGTCAATGCGATTGAAAAACGTCAAGGCGGCGTGCGCGCGGTGATCGTGCCGAACGATCAGATGCAAACCCCTCACTATTCCGTACTTCGCGTGCGTAAAGGCGAAGAGTCTTCCGTACTGAGCTACCTGCTGCCACAGATTCATGAAGCAGAGATGTTGCAACCTTCCGAAGAGATGCCAACTGAGCGTAAACGCCCAGAGCAGCCTGCGCTTGCCGCATTCGCTCTGCAAAGCGAAGCGCCGCCAACCTCTTTCGAGCGTCCTGAAGCCGTTGAGCAACCAGCACAAACTCGTCCAGCCGCTGTAGCAGCGCCTGCTGCCGCTAAACCGGGTCTGGTCAGCCGCTTCTTCAGCGGGTTGAAAGGTCTGTTTGCCGCTGAACCACAGGCTGAAGCTAAGCCTGTTGAAGTGGCGAAAGCAGAACCAGAAACCACTGAGAACGAAAACCGCCGTAACGGTGATCGTCGTAACCAGCGCCGACAAGGCAATGGTCGTCGCGATCGTAACGGTGAACGCGGTGAGCGTGGCAACCGTTACAATCGCAGCGAAGGTCGCGATAACAATCGTGATAACCGTGGCGAAGGTCGTGATAACCGCGAGAACAATCGTGAGCAGCGTGAAGATCAGCGTCGTAACCGTCGCAATCAAGAACCTGTTGTCGCCGCTGAAACCCGTAACGATGAAGAAACCACCGCTTCTCGCGACGAGCAGCAGCAGGCTCCGCGTCGTGAGCGTGGCGATCGTTCGCGTCGTCGTTCAGATGACAAACGCAAAAACACCCAAGAAGATAAAGTCCAAGAAGTTGTGGCTCAGGAAGTTGTCGCTAACGTTGTAGAAGAGACTGCACAGGAAGATCGTCAGCCAACTCAACGTCGCCAGCGTCGTCAGCTTTCTCAGAAAGTACGCTTCGAGTCTGAAATCGATCATGAAGCTGAAGCAGCTGCCCAGCAGTTGATCACCGGCATCATGCCAACCGTCACGCCAGCGGCTCAAGAAGCTCGTGCTGAGCAAGACGTTGAGCAGACGGCGAATGCCGAGACGGAAGAAGGTCAGAACGAAGGCGGCCGCGAAGGTGGCATGCCACGTCGTTCACGCCGTTCGCCTCGCCACCTGCGCGTCAGCGGCCAGCGTCGTCGCCGTTACCGTGATGAGCGTTACCCATCACAGTCAGCGATGCCATTGGTGGGTGCCTTCGCTTCGCCAGAAATGGCATCAGGCAAAGTGTGGATCAGCTACCCGGTTGCTCAAGCTGAGCAGCAAGAGCAACACGCAGCCGTGGTTGAAAATGCCGAGACTCTGACTAATCAGGTTGAAATCGCTCAGGAAAACACCCCTGCACCGGTCGTGACCGAAGTGGTTGAAGCGCCTAAGCAGCCTGCGGTTGAAACGCCAGCAGCTGAAGCACCTGCTGAAACTGTTACCGAGCATCAGGCTCCAGCAGTTGAAGAAGTGGCTAAGCCTGCAGTTGCAGAGCCAGTGGCTTCTGAACCACAAGTTGCAGCGCAGCCTGTTGCTGATGAGCCAGTATTGGTTGAAGCAGAAACCGTCGAGCCGGTAGAACCGACGCCAGTGGTTGAAGTTAAGCCTGAAGCTCAGCAGCCTGTTCTGGTTGAACCAACTGTTGAACCTGCGATTGTCGAGCCTGTAGTTGCAGAGCCTGAAGTTGCAGAACCAGTCGTTGCGACCGAGCCTAAAGTTGAACCTGTTCAGCCTGCGGCAATTAAAGCGGCCGTTGAGGCAGTAGCAACAGATGTGGCGGCTCCGCGCTTCAAACATCACGCTACCGCGCCAATGACGAAAGCGCCTGCTCCGGACTACGTTCCTGAGCCTGCTCGTCAAAGTGACTGGGTACGCCCAGAGTTCAACTTTGACGGTAAAGGTTCAGCTGGCGGCCATGCAGCAGTCACCACTGCAACAGCTCCGGCGACCAAACCCGCCATGCCAACTGAATAAGAGGGTGTGATGGTTATAAAAAAACCCGCTTCGGCGGGTTTTTTATTGGTTCAAATTCAGTAACTTGTTTGAAAGTGAATTAGCCGATTTTCTTCAAGCGTTTGATATCTAAACGAGCAACCTTTTTCTCGATGAAACGGGCGAAGCCAACCAAGTGCTCTGTTTCATTGTGCTGGGAGAGTGCTTCTTGCGAAGCCCAGCGTTCATAGAAAATAAAAGTCTCAGGATGGTCGATATCCTGATGCAAATCATACTGAAGGCAGCCCAGCTCCTGACGGCTATGCTCGATTAACTGGTGCATAGCGTCGGTAACTTCTTTCACAAACTCAGGCTTAGCGACAACGGTAGCAACGACTCTGACTTCCATAACTTCTCCTTATAGCAGTAGCCTTTAAATATGGATGAAGATGAGGATTAGTGAAACCCTGCCCCTACTATGGCCCTCTGTTTGCTTCAATTTCAATGTTAACTTTATTAAACAGATGCAACTGAACAGTTTTCCGCTTATCCTTGTTCCCCGCCGTTAATGCATCTGAAATTCACGTATTGCTTTTCAACGCCGGAGCCCTGCCTGATGACCGCAACACCGCAAGTTTTGAAAATTCGCCGCCCAGACGATTGGCACATTCATCTGCGTGATGATGAAATGCTCGCTACCGTTTTGCCTTATACCAGTGAAGTCTTTGCCCGCGCTATCGTCATGCCGAACCTGACACCGCCGGTAACCAGCGTTGCAGTCGCCGTGGCCTATCGCGATCGCATCAATGCCGCTATCCCTGCTGGCCACAACTTTACTCCCCTGATGACCTGCTATTTGACCGATTCTCTGGATCCGGAAGAAGTCGCGCGTGGTTATCTGGAAGGCGTATTTACCGCCGCTAAACTCTACCCGGCGAATGCGACCACCAACTCGCAGCACGGCGTTTCCAACGTAAAAGCGATTTACCCTATTTTCGAGCGTATGCAATCGATTGGCATGCCGCTGCTGATCCACGGTGAAGTGACGCATAGCGACGTGGACATTTTTGACCGCGAAGCGCGCTTTATTGATGAAGTGATGAACCCGATTCGCACACACTTCCCTGAGCTGAAAATTGTTTTCGAACACATCACCACCAAAGAAGCGGCTCAGTACGTTCTTAGCGGCAATGACTATATTGGCGCGACCATTACGCCACAGCACTTGATGTTCAACCGCAACCATATGCTGGTTGGCGGCATTCGCCCTCACCTGTTCTGCTTGCCTATTCTAAAGCGCAACGTGCATCAGCAGGCCCTGCGTGAAGTTATCGCCAGCGGCTCAAATCGCTTCTTCCTCGGTACCGACTCTGCACCTCATACCAAAGGCCGCAAAGAGTCGAGCTGCGGTTGCGCAGGCTGCTTCAACGCACCTCTGGCAATCCCTGCCTACGCCACCGTATTTGAAGAGATGAATGCCCTCGAGCATTTAGAAGCCTTCTGCTCATTGAACGGCCCGCGTTTCTATGGCCTGCCAGTTAACGAAGATTTCATTGAAATCAGCAAGGTAGCAGTTACTCAGCCAGAAGAAATCGCCTTGGGCGACGAATCGGTGGTGCCTTTCCTCGCCGGCCAGACCTTGCAGTGGAAAGTCACGTCTTATTAAGTGACAGCGCCGCCAGCGGGATATGACTCGCTGGCGGCAACATAAATGCGCGTCCCCCTTGCTTAGTACTGGATATGACTGTATAAATATACAGTCATATTAATTCAGGGGGTCATATGCGTGTTGAAGTCACAATCGATAAAACCAAACCTCTTCCAGCCGGTGCTCTTGAAGCGCTGTCAGGTGAATTCAGTAAACGAATAAACCAACAATTTTCCGATACCGATAACAAAGTTCAGGTTCGCTATGCTGGCTCCAATAACCTGTCGGTTATGGGCGCGCCAAAGACGGATCGCGATCGTATTGAAGAAATTCTGCAAGAAACCTGGGAAAGCGCCGATGAGTGGTTTTCTACGGATGATTAACAGCAGTGCTGCGATGCGGGTTGATGTCTCAATCTCAGTCGTGGCATTAAAGGATTAATAATAATTAGGTTGATATATAACCAGGCTCTCTAGAGCAGTTTTTACCGGGCGTCGCTGTCCGGTTTTTTTCATTTATCTTATTTCTAAGATTATTCCCTGTTTTAATTCTCACCCTCTGGTTTATTCATCTTTCATCACACTTTTTTTACTATTAAATACATTACTAGCCCCCAAAAGCCTGTTTAAGTGTTTATACTGAAATTGCTCACCAGATAATGAGCCGCATTGATCCTCGTTAGTTACTCATGCTAGTCACTACAAATTAAGGGGTCTATATGGACAGAAATGATGAAGTTATTCAAACACACCCACTTGTGGGCTGGGATATCAGTACCGTCGACTCTTACGATGCAATGATGATACGTCTTCATTACCTGTCTTCCAAAGACCAACCACCAGAAGATGCCAACGTAGACAGAACATTGTGGTTAACGACAGACGTAGCGCGACAACTGATCAACATTCTCGAAGCTGGTATAGAAAAGATTGAATCGAACGAGTACGAGTACATTGACCATCGCAAACATTAATTTTCACCAACCTATCTAAAAGCACCCTCACATAACTGTCAGGGTGCTTTTTTTATGGCTTGATGGTGAAACCCGCACAGTTAGCCACACCCGCACGCCGGAGTTAACTTGCCTTTAGGTGAGCTATCTCACTATTATGCCCAACAATATTTTCTTAAAAATCATCAGGGGAAGCTGAAATGCAATACGACCTCATCATTGTCGGCAGCGGTTCTGTCGGTTCAGCGGCAGGTTACTACGCAACGCGCGCCGGACTCAAAGTATTGATGATAGACAGCGCGATGCCGCCCCATCAGGAAGGCAGCCACCACGGCGAGACGCGTATTATCCGCCACGCCTATGGTGAAGGTGCCAGCTACGTGCCAATGGTTTTGCGCGCCCAGCAACTGTGGGATGAGCTGGCGACCCTCAGCGGCGAGAAGATTTTTCATCGCAGCGGGGTTATTAACATTGGCCCGCATGACTCTGAGTTCATCAATAACGTCAAAAGCACCGCCGTTGAATATCAGTTGAATACCCAGTCGATGAGCGCCGAGGAGATCCGCGCCAAATGGCCTTTGATCTCTATCTCCGATGATTACTGCGGCGTATTCGAGAAGGATTCTGGCTATCTGCAAAGCGAACTGGCCGTCGCCGCCTATATTCGACTGGCGCGCGAGGCAGGTTGCGCCCAGCTGTTCAAATGCCCGGTAGAGTCGATAAGCTATGACCAAGATGGCGGCGTCACCGTCACCACCCACGAAGGCAGCTATCGCGCGCCGCGCATTGCGTTAACAGCAGGAACTTGGGTTAAAAAGCTGCTGCCAGAGCTGCCTGTCAGCCCAGTTCGTAAAGTCTTTGCCTGGCACCACGCCGACGGCCGCTACAGCGAAGAAAACCATTTCCCGGCATTTACCTTCCAGACCCTCTCCGGCGACCAATACTATGGTTTCCCGGCGGTTAAAGATGCATTGAAGCTGGGCAAACATAACGGCGGGCAGCCGATCACCGGACCTGAAGGGCGTAAACCCTTCGGCAGCGTCGCCGCAGACGGCACCGAGGTGTTTAATTTCCTGCGCCACCATCTGCCGGGCGTGGGCGTTTGCCTGCACGGCGCGTCTTGCACTTATGACGTGACTGTCGACGAAGATTTCATTATTGATACCCTGCCTGAACATGACAATACCTTAATCATCTCCGGCTTGAGCGGGCATGGTTTTAAATTTGCCAGCGTATTAGGTGAAATAGTGGCCAACTTTGGTGCCAATCACCCCGCCGATTTTGACTTCACTCCTTTCTCGCTTTCCCGCTTTAACTAGAGCTTCATCAATCATGCCGGTTTTTAAAACCGGCAATTCAGCTACCACGAATTGGCGTTTATCTAATTCCCGCGTTTTTTCGAATTGACACCTTTGCCATTATGAATCTATCCTGCTAATAGCTATCACAGGAGTGATGGTTGTCGCGCAACGACTGCGCATGTACAAGGAAGTTTTATGAAAGTATTAATCATTGAACCCTGTAGCTTTACCCGCCTCGGAATTTATTCTTTCTTATTTAATAACAAACAGATAGAAATACTCGATTTTGTGAGTATGGCTGAAGCTATGCCTCATATGGCAACCTTCAACCCCGATTTGGTGCTGATTAATATCACCCAACTGTGTCAGAATTCGAAATTCTCGGCGGAAATAAAAGAGTGTCTCGACCTTCTGCAAGACACGGCAATGTTTTGCTATCTGGATACCCAATATCCCGTCACGACCCATCCAGTACATATCACAAACGATGTTTATATTCTTAATAAACAGCTTGTGACCACCTTGTTGCGAACTATCGCGGAAGGTAGCGCTTATTACCCGCCTTATAACAGCCGCAGCATCTTTAGCGAACAAGAAATACTGGTGATGAATTACTGGATGTCGGAAATGCCCAATCACAAGATTGCGCGCAAGCTGGAAATCAGTAATAGAACGGTTTACGTGCATAAACGCCATTTGGCGCAGAAAATCAAAGTACGTAACCGGCTTGAGTTTTGTTATGTGTATAACTTCATCAAATACCTTTTTTGGCCAATCAACGAATCTTCTCGTGCGCCTATTAGTCGGCAAATAAAAGAAGAAATCCTTACACTCTACAAACAATGAAATTCATTACAAAACAAAGAGAAAGGCGAAAACTCTTTCTCTTTGCTTGCTGCTTAGCGGGCAGGTTTGCCATCCCCCAATAGCACGGCAATTTTATGCCCCGCCACCGTAGGTTCAAAAGCAATTTTAAGCACTATAGTCAGTGGAACTGAGAGTAACATTCCCACCGGGCCCATCAGCCAACCCCAAAATATCAGTGACATAAATACCACCAAGGTGGATAGTCCCAGCCCTTTACCTAATATTCTTGGTTCCACAATATTGCCAATAATGAGGTTTATCGCTAAATAACCGGCAATTAAGGTGACGCCTTCACTGACCCCATTAAACAAGAAAGCCTGAATAATCGGCGGAATAGCAGCAATAATGGAGCCAATATTAGGAATGTAATTTAGTGCGAAGGCTAATAACCCCCAGAGGAATGCAAAACGTACACCAAGCAGGGCCAGCAATGCCCAAATGGTTAACCCCGTAGCGACGCTAATTAACGTTTTGATCACCAGATAACGCGTCACGCTATCTAGGGCGCGCTGAATGCTTCCCGCTCCTGGCTCTTCTTCCGAGCTCTCCGCAAGCTGATTCAACTTATAAGGCAGTTGCGGCACTTCGAGCAGCATAAACACCACGGTCATCACCAGCAGGAAGACACCTGCCATGGCATTGGAGAGATGGGTGATAAGGCGACTGATCAGATTGATGGCGTAACCGGGGTCAAAATATCCGGCCAGCGTCTCGAAGGAGAATACCAGCCCGTTGATTTGCAGCAGGTTTTGTAAATCCTCAAACTTCTGCAAAATCAGGCCACGGTATTGCGGCAGCGTTCGCCCGAAGTCATTGAGTGTGACAATCAGCATGCTGGTCAGGAACACCATCAGCATCACGACCAGCGCAGCGACCAAAAGCACGGCTAAAGGCCGCGGAAAGCGAATCCGCTCAAGGCGAACAATCAGCGGATTGAAGACGAAAGCCAAAAATAGCGCCAGAATAAAAGGCACGATGATATCCGCCGCCGATTTGATCCCGGCGAAAATGATAACCAGCATTGCCATCATAATGGCTATCTTCAAACCCTTTACCGTCACCACGGATTTGGCCATTTATCTCTCCCTTAAGTGCCTCTATTTTGTCTCTCGCCCAAGCGCCGCATGTAACCGTTATTAGTATGACTTATTAATATAGCTCAGTGATTCATTTACATTTGCAAGAGTAGCATATAACCCAATTAGCTAAGTAAAATGATAAAACCTTTATAAAAAAGACCTAAATGGCAATATTTTAATCAAATAAGTTGATATATAAGTAACTTTACCAAGCCTTGCAAAACCTGACAAATAGCCAAATTTTTCTATGAATTAAAATTTAACACTGAATCATTGAATGAAAAATGCAAATATCATTCAAATAAAAAGAACAACGAGTAAAAGGTTAAATGTGATGAGATTTATTATTGATTAAATGTTTCTATGTGTTTATTTTCATTTAAAGGATTGCTGCTTAATTAAGGAATTGCCGTGCAGTGGAAAAACTCACCCGTTCAATTTGGCCATATTTCCGTGCTGATGCACTGGCTGGTTACTTTAGCCTTTTACGCCATGTTTGCCTTGGGGCTGTGGATGGTCGGGCTGGGTTATTACGATGGCTGGTATCACCGAGCACCTGAGTTGCATAAAAGCATCGGCGCGTGCGTTTTCGCAGTCATGGTCTTTCGTCTGGCTTGGCGTTTTATCTCCCCGCCCCCTTCCCCGTTGAAAAGCTACAGCACGGCGACGCGCGTCGGTTCTTGGCTGGCTCACGTAGTGCTGTTTGTCGGCCTATTCACCATTCTGATCAGTGGCTATCTCATCTCCACCGCCGAAGGACAGCCGATTAGCGTCTTTGGCTGGTTTGATATCCCCGCCACGCTGTTTGGCTTGAACCAGCAGGCGGACATCGCGGGCGTTATTCACCTGTGGGTGGCGTGGGGAATTGTCATTGTTTCTGTACTTCACGGCCTTGCGGCCCTTAAGCATCACTTTATTGACCGGGACATCACGCTGACCCGCATGCTCGGGCAGCGGCGTTCCGATTAACTTGTTGGATAATGGAGGATCATCATGTTCAAAAAAACCACTCTGGGCTTAACTCTGGCGTCTTTACTGCTGGCGGCGGGCAGTGCAACGGCGGCGAACTACAAGATTGATAAAGAGGGGCAACACGCCTTTATTGAGTTCCGCATCAAGCACTTAGGCTATAGCTGGCTGTATGGCAGCTTCAATGATTTCGACGGCGGCTTTACCTTCGATGAGAAAGACCCGTCAGCCGATAAAGTAAATGTCACGATTAATACCACCAGCGTATTCACCAACCATGCCGAGCGCGATAAGCACTTACGCAGCGCGGAATTCCTCAATGTCACCAAGCACCCGCAGGCGAGTTTCACCTCAACGTCAGTGACCAAAGAGGGTGATGGACTGGCGGTGACGGGCGATTTCACCCTGAATGGCGTGACCAAGCCTTTGACTTTGCAAGCTAAGTTGGTTGGCCAAGGCGAAGATCCTTGGGGCGGCTACCGTGCGGGCTTTGAAGCGGCGGGTAACATTAAGCTGAAAGATTACGGTATCACCACCGATCTGGGGCCAGCTTCGCAAGAGGTTGAGCTGATCATCTCGGTGGAAGGGGTTCGCGAGAAGTAACTTCCCCTGAAGCCATTGTTAATAAGATAAAAAAAGGGCCCGTACCTGATACGAGCCCTTTTCACTTCATGCTGCCAATTACTGCTTTTCAGGTGCCGGGATGTGCATGGTGGTCTGCAACAGCCCTTTCGACTTATTGAAGACTTTGATGCCATTTTCGCGCCCGGCTCGCAGTGCGCGCTGCTCTTCCAGCGGCAACTTCAGCTCGGTTTGGCACATTTCGCTACAGCAGCCTTCAAACTTGGCAGCGCAGCTCGGGCACTGAATGAACAGCAGATGACAACCGTCGTTAAGGCAGTTGGTATGGCTGTCGCACTCGGCGCCGCACTGGTGGCAGTGGGCAATCACGTCGTCAGAAATGCGCTCACCCATGCGTTCATCAAATACAAAGTTCTTGCCTTTGAATTTGATCGGCAGGCCCTGCTCTTTGGCACGACGTGCGTACTCGATGATGCCGCCTTCAACGTGATAAACATTTTTGAAACCGTTATGCAGCATATAAGCACTGGCTTTTTCACAGCGAATGCCGCCGGTGCAATACATGACGATTTTCTTGTCTTTATCTTCTTTCAGCATGTCCACCGCCATTGGCAGCTGGTCGCGGAAAGTGTCTGACGGTACCTCGATCGCCTTGTCAAAGTGGCCCACTTCATACTCATAGTGGTTACGCATGTCGACAAACAGCGCGTCCGGGTCGTCAATCATCGCGTTAACTTCTTCGGCTTTCAGATACTGCCCGATGTTCGACGGGTCAAAGGTATCGTCATCAATGCCGTCTGCCACGATGCGGTCACGCACTTTAAGGCGCAGAACCCAGAATGATTTGCCATCGTCTTCCAACGCGATGTTCAAACGAATCTGGTCCAAAGCGGGATGGCTACCGAAAAGCTCGGCTTTAAAGGCTTCGAACTGATTGTTTGGCACGCTGATTTGCGCATTGATCCCTTCGTGTGCCACATAGATACGACCAAATACATTCAGTTTGGTCAGGCAGACGTAGAGCATGTCGCGGAAGGCTTTTGGGTCTTCGAGGTGGAAGTATTTATAAAAAGAAACCGTGGTGCGCGGCTCAGTTTCAGCCAACATGCGCGCCTTCAGTTCCTCGTTAGAAATTCGGTTATGTAACACTGGCATGGTGTACTTTCCTGTCTTTCGAGGTTAATTCTTAGAGAATAAGCAGTGCCGTAAAGGCTTACAGCACCACTTTTCGAGCGGCAACATCATACATTAAACCAACATTCTCGACATCTTCCGTTGCAAAATTTCGGCTAAAACGTTGTACAAAAGCGGCAACTGCTAAGGCAAAGCGCGGGAAATGGGATAACCTCAAATGAGTTGGGATGAATTTTAATCCATTAAACCAAGATAATGAGGAAACTATGAGTAAGCTTTTCCAACCCATTTCACTAGGTAACCTGACATTAGCTAACCGCATTATCATTGCGCCAATGTGCCAATACTCTTCTGACAACGGCAAGGCGACCTCCTGGCACCACGCTCACCTTGGGCAACTCTCCTTCTCTGGCGCGGGGTTGCTTATCCTCGAAGCCACGACGGTTGAAGCCGTTGGCGGCATCTCGCCACAAGATTTAGGTTTATGGGATGACGAAACCGAAGCGGCGATGAAAGAGCTGGTGACGTCTATTCGCGATAACAGCGACATTCCCCTCGGCTTACAGCTGGGTCACGCCGGGCGAAAAGCCTCGTGCCACGTGCCGTGGAAAGGCGGCAAGCAGCTGACGCGCGAAGAAGGCGGCTGGCAGACTATCGCTCCTTCAGCCATCCCCTTCGCCGATACCGACGCCGCGCCAGAGGCCATCTCCCTAGAACGCATCGCCGAGCTGAAAGCGGCTTATGTCGAATCCGCCAAGCGCGCTGACCGTTTGGGCTTTGACCTGTTGGAGCTGCACGGCGCACATGGCTACCTACTGCACCAGTTCTTGTCTCCCCTCTCCAACCAGCGCACTGACAACTACGGCGGCTCGCTGGAAAACCGTATGCGCCTGCTGCTTGAGATATATCAGGAAATTCGTCAGGCATTCTCTGCCGACAAGCCGATTGGTGTGCGGATTTCAGCTACCGACTGGGTGGAAGGCGGCTGGGACTTGGAACAGTCAGTGGTGCTGGCGAAAGAGCTGGAAAAACTGGGTTGTAGCTATATTCACGTCTCCAGCGGCGGCCTGAGCCCGCAGCAGAAAATCAGCATTGGCCCGAATTACCAAGTGCCGTTTGCCGAGCGAATCAAGCAGGAAGTCAGCACGCCGGTGATTGCCGTTGGCCTGATAACTGAACCCGATCAGGCCGAAGCCATTGTTGGCACGGGTCAGGCGGATATGGTGGCACTGGCGCGCGGTATCCTCTATAACCCGCGCTGGCCGTGGCACGCCGCCGCCAAGCTGGGTGCCAAAGTCTCGGCACCTAAACAGTATTGGCGCAGCGAACCGCACAATGTTAAAGGCATATTCCTAGCAGAATAAAGTCAGTGAACAGTCATTAATGTTAACAAGAGGGGCAACGCGCGTTGCCCTTTTTTATTGCTAAAACCTGAACATATTTAATTTGATTTAATTCACCTGTTTTTTAAATCAATTTTTATGGCGGGGAAAATTGACAAAATTGCGTTGTCTGCCGATATTCAATCGATCTTAAACGGCAGAGTAGCCGCAAGTTTGCTCACAAAATCGGCGACCTTCGCGCTATTGATGTACAGTCTGCGGCCTATTGATAGACAGATAGCCGTCAAATGAACTATTCATGCCGTTAATTTTCACCTGAAACCTAAAAAATGCCACAATACGTCACTTCGCTTAAGGGAATGACTCGCAGCGGCTATGAAAGCCGGGTTGTGGTGTGTTTTCTGTGGCTGGCTACTGCACATAGACAGAGCTTATATCTTCTTACTTCGACACATTGACGCAGAGATTTTATGACTCAGGTACCGACCTTTACACTTTCACTACTGCATCCGCGTTATTGGATAACATGGCTGGGATTAGGCCTGCTTTACCTGCTGGTGCTTCTGCCGTACCCGATTATTTATCGTATGGGTACCGGACTGGGCCGCTTTTCAATGCGTTTCTTAAAACGCCGCTTTAACATTGCTCAGCGTAACCTCGAACTCTGCTTCCCAGAAATGAGCAGTGAAAAACGCGACCACATGGTGTTGAAGAACTTCGAATCCGTCGGCATGGGTCTGTTTGAAACCGGCATGGCGTGGTTCTGGCCGGACTGGCGTATCGAGCGCTGGTTCAAAGTCAGCGGTCTGGAGCACATCCAGAAAGCCCGTGACAACCAGCAAGGCGTCTTGTTGATCGGCGTCCACTTCCTGACGCTGGAACTCGGCGCGCGCATCTTCGGCATCCATAATCCCGGCGTTGGCGTTTATCGCCCGCACGACAACAAGCTGATGGATTGGATCCAGACCAAAGGCCGCATGCGCTCTAATAAAGCGATGATCGACCGCAAAGACCTGAAAGGCATGATCCGCAGCCTGAAACAGGGCGACATCATCTGGTACGCGCCGGACCACGACTACGGCCCGCGCAGCAGCGTGTTCGTTCCGTTCTTTGCCGTGGATAAAGCCGCCACTACCACCGGAACCTATCTGCTGGCTCGCATGGGTAAACCGGCGATCATTCCTTTCACGCCGCGTCGTTTGGAAAATGGCAAAGGTTATGAATTGCTGCTTCATCCGGCGGTAGAAAACTTCCCGCTGGAAGATGAAGTGGTGGCTGCGGCCTATATGAATAAAGTGGTTGAGGATGAAATTCGCCTCGCGCCTGAGCAGTACATGTGGCTGCACCGCCGCTTTAAAACCCGCCCCGAGGGCGAGCCTTCGTTGTATCAGGCTTTAGAATAATCTTAGCGTTTTACCGTTCAGGGTGTTGCACTCTGGACGGCCCCCTCTCACTCTCCTGATCCTGCTGTAAAAAACTTATCTTGCTAATTATTGATCTGTTGCAATGCACCAAAATTTCTAAACCGGTATTTTAGTTTCTGCGTTAACTTTTCCGTAACATCATTGATGTGACTGATTAATAGGCGCATAATTATCAGCCTAGTGCATGATAGTTAATCCGCTCTGGCACTCGCCCGACAGCTCAGAGCCAATGGACCTCTCATATCGGTAATTTATGACTTCGGAACCCGCAGCAGAAACGGCACCAGACCCTATAAATTGGAAGCGAAATCTGTTCGTTGCTTGGATAGGATGTTTCCTGACTGGTGCAGCATTCAGCCTGATCATGCCTTTCCTGCCTCTGTACGTTGAAACCCTTGGTGTGACCGGGCATGAGTCCCTGAACATGTGGTCCGGTCTGGTGTTCAGCATAACGTTCCTGTTCTCCGCCATCGCCTCTCCCTTCTGGGGCAGTCTTGCAGACCGTAAAGGTCGTAAAATCATGCTGTTGCGTTCAGCACTCGGCATGGCAATCGTCATGGCCCTGATGGGTCTGGCAACCAATATCTGGCAATTTCTGGTGCTACGCGCCCTGCTCGGCCTGCTCGGCGGCTTTGTCCCTAACGCCAATGCGCTGATTGCTACCCAGATCCCGCGTAACAAGAGTGGCTGGGCGCTGGGCACTTTATCCACTGGCGCGGTCAGCGGCGCGCTGATTGGCCCGCTGGTCGGCGGCTTACTGGCCGACAGCTACGGGCTTCGCCCGGTGTTCTTCATCACCGCTTTTGTACTTTTCCTGTGTTTTATCATGACGTTGTACTTCATTCGCGAGCAGTTTATGCCGGTCAACAAGAAGGATATGTTGAATCGCAAACAGGTTTTCGCCTCACTGAAGAACCCTAAGCTGGTGCTGTGCCTGTTCATCACCACCATGATCATTCAGGTGGCGACGGGGTCGATTGCGCCAATCTTGACGCTGTACGTCCGCGAACTGGCAGGTAATACGCAGAACTTGGCGTTTATCAGCGGCATGATTGCTTCGGTGCCGGGCGTGGCGGCGCTGATGAGTGCGCCAAGGCTTGGTAAGCTGGGTGACAGGATTGGTCCGGAGAAGATTCTGGTGGCGATGCTCGGGGTGTCGGTGCTGCTGCTGATCCCGATGGCCTTTGTGCAAAACCCGCTACAGCTGGGGATCTTGCGCTTTATGCTCGGCGCGGCAGACGGCGCGCTGCTGCCTGCGGTGCAAACGCTGCTTATCTATAACTGCACCAATCAGGTGGCCGGGCGAGTGTTCAGCTATAACCAGTCATTCCGCGACGTGGGTAACGTGACCGGCCCACTGCTGGGTGCCGCCGTCTCGGCAAGTTACGGCTTCCGCACGGTGTTCTGCGTCACCGCGCTGGTGGTGCTGTTCAACGCCGTCTACTCCTATTGGAGCCTGCAACGCCGCCAGCGCGAAGTCACCGTCGAGTAATTCAGGCCGTCCAGTCGCGCCTTGCGAGAACCACCCGATAGCCGTCAGCATCTTCAAAGGTGCTGCCGGTTTGATCCCAATAAGGGTTATAAGACGCGACTTTCACAAACCCCGCCTGCTCCATCTGCTCACACTGCCGCTGCCACTCTTCGGCATTAGGAATGTAAAACACCAATAGATTGTCCTGCGTCGGCGCCCTGCCAACCCGCGTACCGCGATGGTGAGTGAACTCAAGATGATAATGGTGAGTAGGATGCCCGATGATCACGCCGTCAAAGCCTTGGTGGTCGTCAAACTGCCCTAACAGCTCAAACCCCAAACCCTGCTGATACATCTGCGCAATCTGCCGGATATTGTCGGTTGGACGAGCAATGCGCAAAACCGCCTGACGTGAAACCATGAGCGCCAATCTCCCTGTGGGTGAAGTGTTCTGAAAAAAACAAAAAACCGGTTAATTTCTGCGTTATTAGCGGGTGAAAACTTGCAACCTCAGCCACAGCGTCAACAATTAGTGAGTTAGAAAAACAACACACAGAACTTTTATAACTTAGCCGTTAGCGCCTAATAACTAACGCATTAAACATTATCCACAACCCTCGTTAAAGCAACTCAGGAGAAAAAGATGAGCATGTATGCAACCTTAGAAGAAGCCGTTGATGCCGCCCGTGAAGTGTTTCTTGAGGCTGCGCAAGACACTGCCGATAGCGACGAAGAGGCGATCCCTGAGCAGTTCAACCTGCAAAAGTATGTAATGCAGGATGGCGATATTATGTGGGAAGCCGAGTTCTTCACCCGCGACGGCGAGGCCGTTGAGAGCACCAATTTCCGCAGTGGCGAGGCGGCTCAGGCTATTTTTGATGGCGACTACGACGCGCAAGAATTGGAAGAAGAGTGGCTGGAGGAAGGCACGCTTTACGAATGGGACGAAGGTGAGTATCAGTACGAGCCGCCGTTGGATACCGAAGAAGGCGAAGCCGCGGCCGACGAGTGGGATGATGAAGATGATTATCCGGGCAAGGATATCGACTAAGCCCGAAATAACCCATCACTCATAAGGCCCGTGGCGGGCGTCAATCGGCAGCATAAAGGTGTCGACAATCATCGACAGCGGAACGTCGATAATAGTGACATAGCGCCACGGGCCGTCGCGCACGTCCCACTGCACGCCCGGATAATATTGATTGCCATGCCCCTGCCCCGGAACGGTTCGGCTAATAATGCTGCCGCAGCCTGTCAGGCTGGCCACCACCACCCCGAGGGCGACGGCGCGAAGCATTGAATGTCTTGTCACACCCTTCCCCACTTGTAAAAAATCACGGATAAAAAACCACTCATAAAAAAGGCAGGATGCTGATGCATCCTGCCTTTTATCTCTCACCGTCGTGCTTCACCACGGCTTTCGCTTAAGGCGTTTAGGCCGGTTTGGCTTCCAGCGTCTGCGTCTCAGGGAAAGCCTGAACGTTACGCGGCAGCTCGCTATAGTAAGCGCTCCACGCGTGTTGATCAGGCTGAGTCCAGACCGCAGAGTGCAGGCGCGCCATAATCACTGGGTCACTCAGCAGGACCAGACGATCCGCTTTGCTCAAGGCTTTTGGCCCAGTGTTGAATGCCTGCTCCAGACGGTACTGACGGCCATTTTCGATGCTTGGGCGCAGTAGGTGACGCGAGGTCGCCATGGCCGTTGCCAGCGCATTGAAGCTTGGGTCAAACACCGCGTGCATGAAACCGTTTTTCAGTGAACGAGAACGGTTCAGCATCAGGTATTCGTCAGTCGCTACCAATTCGCGCGGCGGGTTGTACTCTTCCGGGATCAAGAACAGTTTAGCTTTCTTGCTCTTAATACCCAGCGTTGCACGGCTCGACAGCACGGAAACGAACGGCGACAGGATCAGTGAGAAGACGATTGGCGCCAACCACCACAGGAAGCGCAGGTCCAGCCACGCCATCCCGCCAGCCCACACGGCACCCAACAGCAGTTGCGATCCGTGGCGCTTGAAGGCTTCGCCCCAAGGGGTGTCGTCATCATCACGTTGTGGAGAGTTCCACACCACTTCCCAACCCAAGAACGCGCTCACCACGAAGACAGTGTGGAACAGCATGCGCACAGGGGCCAGCAAGACGGAGAACAGCATCTCGAGCAGCATGGAGAAGAACAGACGAATGCCACCGCCATACTCTTTCGCGCCCTTGGCCCAAATCAGCACAATACTGAGCAATTTAGGTAAGAACAGCAGCACCAGCGTGGTGGAGAACAGGGCTATCGCCAGCTCAGGACGCCACTGCGGCCAGACTGGGAAAAGCTGCCTTGGCTGAAGGAAGTATTGCGGCTCCATCAGCGTATGCACCACTTGCAGCGCGGTAGAGAGCGCCAGGAACATAAACCACAGCGGTGCAGACAGGTAGGACATGACGCCAGTCAGGAACACGGCGCGGTGAACCGGGTGCATGCCTTTAACCAAGAACAGGCGGAAGTTCATCAGGTTACCGTGACACCAGCGGCGGTCGCGTTTCAGCTCGTCCAGCAGGTTTGGTGGCAACTCTTCGTAGCTTCCCGGCAGGTCATAAGCAATCCACACGCCCCACCCCGCACGACGCATTAACGCGGCTTCGACGAAGTCATGGGACATGATAGAACCGGCGAAGGAACCTTCACCCGGCAGCGGCGCAAGGGCGCAGTGCTCGATGAACGGCTTCACGCGGATAATGGCGTTGTGGCCCCAGTAGTGAGACTCACCCAACTGCCAGAAATGCAGACCGGCGGTGAACAGCGGGCCGTAGACGCGCGTCGCAAACTGCTGGCAGCGCGCATACAGGGTATCCATGCCCGACGCCTTAGGCGCAGACTGGATAATACCGGCGTTCGGGTTGGCATCCATCAGACGCGCAAGGCCCGTCAGACATTCGCCACTCATCACGCTGTCGGCGTCGAGAATAACCATGTAGGCATATTCCCCGCCCCAGCGACGACACCAGTCATCGATGTTACCGCTTTTACGTTTTACACGGCGGCGGCGGCGACGATAGAAGATGCGGCCATGCCCGTCGACGTCACGACACACTTCCATCCACGCCTTTTGCTCGGCCACGCAGATGTCTGGGTCATAACTGTCACTCAGGACATAAATGTCGAACTGGTCGAGATCGCCGGTGGCTTTCACAGACTCATAAGTCGCACGTAAACCCGCGAATACGCGTTCTACGTCTTCATTACAAATCGGCATGATAAGCGCAGTACGGTTGTTCGGGTTCAGCGGCTCATTGCCCGTTGTCGAGGCCGTGATGCTGTATTTGTCACGCCCGATGAGCAGCTGTAAGAAGCCCATCAGTGCGGTCCAGAAGCCCGCCGAAACCCAACAGAACAGGATGGCGAACAGCACCAGAATCCCGGTCTGTAAGACATAAGGCAGCAACTGTAAGACGGATTGAAGCCAGTCTTGATTCAACATATCTGCGGGGTCGATAAGCGCCCAGCCTTGATATGGCAAGATGGTTTTCATGTACCAGGTGGCGATGGCGGTTTGCACCAGCATCAACACCAGCAAAATGTAGCGACGCACAGAACCGGCGTGACGCCATCTTTTTTCAGACTCTGGCATTTCCGATTTGCCGTCGCGGCGCGAAACGGTGCTGCGCCCCATCAGGCTATCCCAGAAACGCCCTACCGGGTTGGTACGCCACACATCAGGGAACATGCTTGAACGCTTAACCGGCGGCATGGCATTAACAATGGTGCGGCCTTCGTTGTCCACTTCAGACAAGTTGCCGTTTTCCATGGCATCTGGCCAGCTTCCTGCAACACGTGTCTTCACTGAAAGCAGAGGAGCATCAGCGTCGGAAACGTCAGTAGTCATCGTTGATTCACCGCCGATTTGGCGGTGAACGGTCGCAAAGGCTTCTCCCTCGGACTGAGGGAGTTGCTGAATTAGCGCCGCTTTCTGTTCTTCAGAGAGCGGCAAAGCCTTTACGTAATCTTGAGTAGAATGCGTTGACTTATTCATTGGCAGGCAGCTGATAGCTCCAGGTTTCACTCAGTGTTTTCTCGCCATTAACCAGAGAAGCGCGCATTTCGATTGGCTTCTTCGGATCTTTCACTTTCAGGCGCAGCGTTAAACGCCAGCCTTTAGTTACTGGATTATAGCGGACATTATTTTCTACCAGATCACCATTGTCACCGACACTCACCTGCGAAGCGACTGGGGTGTCATCTTTCAGCGCTTTCAAGTTAGGGCCGACGAAGTCCACCAAGAACGCCACGCTACCGTCTGCATCACGCGTCAGATTTGACTGCTTGACGTCGCCGGTTGAACGCATGGTGCGCTGTACCCAAGCCAGATTAGGAGAATGTAACTTCTCTTCTTCACGGCTGAAGTGCAGGCGGTAGTTCAGATCTAATGGTTTACCCACTTCTGGCAACTGGTCTGGAGTCCAGAAAGCCACGATGTTGTCATTGGTTTCATCAGCGGTTGGAATTTCCACCAGCTCGATTTTACCTTTGCCCCAATCGCCTTTGGTTTCTACCCAGCCACTTGGACGCAGATCGTAGCGATCGTCTAAATCCTCGAAGTTGGAGAAGTCACGACCACGTTGCAGCAGACCGAAGCCTTTGGGATTTTCCATGGTGAACTGACTAACAGAGAGGTGTTTTGGATTATTCAGCGGACGCCAAATCCATTCACCATTGCCAGCCTGAATAGAAAGACCGTTGGAGTCGTGCAGTGCCGGACGGTAATTCATCACTGGAGAAGGCTGGTTAGCACCAAACAAGTACATGCTGGTCAGCGGAGCAATACCCAGTTTGCCGACTTTGTCGCGCAGGTAAACTTTGGATTGCACATCTACAGTGGCGTCTTTACCCGGGTAAACGTCGAGGCGATAAGCACCGGTCGCACGAGGAGAGTCGAGCAACGCATAAATAACTAAGTGCTTTTCATCTGGATTCGGGCGCTCAATCCAGAACTCACGGAAGCGAGGGAATTCTTCACCAGAGGCCAGCGCGGTGTCGATAGCCAATCCGCGGGCAGACAGGCCATAAACCTGGCCTTTACCAATAACGCGGAAGTAGCTCGCACCCAGCACGCTCATGATTTCATCGTCTTTATCCGCTTTATTAATAGGATAGAGAACTTTGAAACCAGCAAAACCGAGGTTTTTGACCGTGTCAGCATCATGCTTCACGTTGCCAAAATTGAAATAGTCGGGATTGTATTTAATCTCTTTGACGGTATCGGCCGTCACTTCATTGATTTTCACCGGGGTGTCGAAGTACATCCCCTGATGATAGAACTCAAGCTTGAAAGGCGTGTTCTGGTTTTTCCAGTACGCTTTGTCATGATTGAATTGAATTTGTTGATAATCCGCAAATTTCAAATCACGGAATTGAGACGGCAGGTTGCTTTTCGGAGCTTCATAGCCCTTGTCAGCTAACGCTTTTGCTTGTTTAGCTACATCATCAATAGAAAAAGCCCATGCAGATGAAGAAATCATGGACATCAACACTGCGGCACTCAGCAAACGGACTTTAGTCATACGTGGCCCTTTGGAAAAATTTTTACCCGGCACATCCCCTCCTTTACGTGCGCTTAACTCATTCATTCTATTTTAATTGAACTGTCAGGTTTCCGACAACATGAGAGATTGATGGTTCATCCCATTGATGAACCGTTTAAGCACACAACAGCACAAGGATATCAATTCGTTGAAACTCCGGCTATGGAAACTTGTCCGATAACATAGTAGGTTCTTGCCTTAACGAATATTAAGCTAATGTAAGGATCGAAAACTTTTTCTTACCAGTCTCTAATTACCTGTTCGCGATTTAAGCACTAAAATCAGGATAAGCTTCATACAACGGATACGTAATGAAACCACAAACTCAACAGCGCGAGTTCTTTTTGGACTCAATCCGAGCCTATTTGATGCTGCTCGGCATTCCATTCCATATATCATTGATTTACTCCAGCCATATCTGGGCAGTAAACAGTGCTGTGCCATCGGATGGATTGACCATATTTAATGACTTTATTCACGCCTTCCGGATGCAGGTGTTCTTTGTCATTTCCGGCTATTTCTCCTACATGCTCTACGAGCGCTATGACTCGCAGAAGTGGCTGAAGGTCCGTCTGGAGCGCGTTGCCATCCCGCTGGCTGCGGCTTTCCCGCTGATCACCCTGCCGCAGCTCTACTTCCTGATGAAGTTTACTGACAAGTTCTCGAACTGGGACCAACTGGGCCTGTACCAGAAAATCAATATCACCGTGTGGGAAATGGTCTCCCATTTGTGGTTCTTATTGACCTTGGTAATACTGACCAGTATCTGCTTTTACTTATTTAAATCGATTAAACAAATTAAGAATAATCGTATTTCCGCTATTAAGAATAAAACGAACAGCCTAGGAAAACTCTCAATTATATTTTTAATTATTGGTTTTATTTACGCTGCTTTTAATCGCGCAATTTATATTTTCGCCCCGGATTTACTCTCCAATGGCGCATTTAATTTTATCGTGATGCAGACGCTGTTTTACCTGCCATTTTTCGTGATTGGTGCGTTTGCCTACAAGTTTACCTGGCTAAAAGAGCTGTTCATCAAGCCGTCGGCATGGGCTGGCGTGGTCAGTTTGTTCCTGTTCGTGGCCTACATGTTCAACCAGCACGTCAACACGCCGCAGCTTTACTCGATGGAGCTTGATGCCATCATCACCTCGCTGCTGGGCATTTTGATGGTCAACGTGGTGTTCTCCTTCAGCCACTACGTGTTGAACTTCCAGTCGCCGTGGATAACCTATCTGGTGAACTCTTCTCTGTTCATCTATCTGGTTCACCACCCACTGACCCTGATTTACGGCGCCTTTATCACGCCAAAAATCAATAACGACTGGGTTGGCTTCCTGCTGGGGCTGGTGTTTGTCTTCGGCATCGCCTTTATGCTGTATGAGGTTCACAAACGTATTCCGATCCTGCGCTTCTTGTTCTCCGGCAAGCCACAGACCATGCATGAGAAGAGCGGCAGCGGCCCTACCCCGCCGCAGAAACAGCATTCGTGATCGCGCGTTTAGCTGAGTGAAGCGACAAAAAAGGCGGCAGTGAAATAAAATTCACCGCCGCCTTTTTCTGAGCAATCTTTAAGATAAAACCGGTTAGCGCGTCGACGCCGTATTAATGGTTGGGACAGCTGACATGCCGACTTTAAGCCGCTCTAAATCCTTCTGGCCCTGATCCAAGACTATTTTCACCGCCACTCGCTGCACCACTTTGGTGTAATTGCCGGTGGCGTTATCCGGCGCAATTGGCGAGAAAGTCACGCCGGTGGCTGGCGAGATGCTATCAACCTTGCCGGAAAACAGCACGCCCGGCAGTGCATCCACCTTGATATTAACCGTCTGGTTGGGCGTGACGTCGGCTAATTGCGTCTCAAGATAGTTGGCGAGAATAAACGCCTGATGCAGCGGAACCACCGCCAGCACCCGCGTCCCGGCGCTGACATAGCCGCCAACCCGCACTGAACGCTGCCCGACCGTGCCGTCAATCGGCGCTTTAATTTGGGTATAGCTCAGATTCAACTTGGCCTGCGCCAGCTGGCTTTTGGCCGAATCAATCGCCGCCTGAGCCTGCGCCTGCCCGGCCTTCAACACGTCAATTTGCTTTTCCGCCGCCTGAGAAGCCGCCACGTCGCTCTGCTGCTGGGCAACCTTGGCGCGGTAATTGGCATCAGACTGGTCACGCTGGTCCGCCGTGCCGGAGCCATTTTGCAGCAAACGCTGGTAGCGCTCGGCGCTTTGGCGGGCATACACCAGATTGGCGTTATCCGCATTCACCTGTGCCTTGGTTTGCAAGATGGTTTGCTGCTGCTGGGCCAGTTGGGCGGTAAAACTCAGCAACTGGGCACTGGCGGTTTCCAGATTAGCCTGAGCACTGAGCACCGCGTTGCGATAGTCGCCGTCGTCAATCACCGCCAGCACCTGCCCGGCTTTTACCTGCTGGTTATCCGCCACCAGCACCTGCGAAATAGTGCCGGAGATGCGCGGCGCGACCAGCGTGGAGTCCGCCGACACAAAGGCGTCATCGGTTTCCGGCTCGCCTTGACGACTTAATACCCAGAACCCGGCAACCACCACCAGCACCACAATGGCGATAGCCAGCAGCCAGACGGGGCGAATTGAAGATTTGTTGATCATTTTATTTTTCTCGCGCTTAATTTTTCTAATAAATCAGGTGATTAAAATTTTCATGAGCGTTAAGGCTGCTTCATCACGGACTGCGGCGGATAAGTTCGCTTGGCGACCACAAAGGTCAGCAAACCCAGCATGGCGGCCACGACGATGAAAGCCAGATAGGTGTCCGACAGTGCCAGCACCTGCGTTTGCTGCCTCACCTGCCCAGCAAACTGCTGCATTAGCTCAGGAGAAATCGCCGAACCGTCTTGATTGAGCGGCGCTAAGTGGCCGCCCGCACCGTCATAAGGCTGCGACAGCAGGTAGCTATTGCTGCCGACGTGATTGAGTAAAATATTGGAATGCTGCTGTTGGCGATGGCTGAGGAAAGTTTCCATCATTGCGCCGGCGAAAATACTGCCCATACCACGGGTGACGTTGAACATCGCCGAGGCAAAAGGCCCTTCCATTGGCTGCACCACGCTGGTCGCCCCCATCAGGATCGGCATCACCGCCATCGGCTGACCAAAGGCCTGCATGGCCTGAATAAGGTAGAAGTTGTCGCGCGACCAGTCGGAAGTCAGATGGCTTCCCCAATAACAGGAGACGGCCAGCAGCGTTAGCCCGGCGGCTAAAATCCAGCGGCTATCAATCCAGCGCATGTTCAACACCGCGGCCACAAGAGGTGCCAGCAGCAGCTGGGGCAGACCCACGCTGAGCGCCAAAGGCCCAAACTGCACCGCGCGGAACCCTTCAACCTGCGCCATATAGCCTGACGGAATAGCCGAGCCGGACATAAACAGCAGCATCAGGCCGAACAGCGTCAGCAGGCCGTGAGACAAGTTGTGGCGGCGCAGCATCTGCAGTTTGAATAGCGGCAGCGGGTGATACCACTCATTAGCCACGAACAGGGTCAACAGCACCACTGCCGAGAAAAACATCAGAGTTATCAAGGGAGAGTTGAACCAGTCCAGCCGCTCACCCTGTTGCAGGGTCAGCACCAGCAAAGCCAGCCCGCTGCATCCGGTGAGCATGCCAACAGCGTCAATTTGCTTGAATCTTTCCAACCGCAATGGGTCCTGCGGCAGCCCGTAGCCAATCATGAAAATACCCAGCACGCAGGGCGGGATTATCTGCCAGAAGACAAATTGCCAGCCCACGGCGTCGGTCCACAGCGCCGCCAGCGACGTGGCGACGTTCGGCCCAAAGGTGGCCGTCAGGGCATAGGCGCTCAGGCCATACAATTTAAAGTGCGGCGGCAAGAAGCGCAGCGCGACGGTCATCAGTAGCGGCGGCAAAGCACCACCAAAGGCCCCCTGAATCACTCGCAGGGCGATAAAAATCGGCAAATTTGGCGAAAAGGGAATGATCACGGCGATCAGCACGAAGCCCGCGGTGGTCGCCATCGCAAAACGGCGAATGGAAAAGGTCATCGCCAGCCACGGGGCTATCAGCATGGCGGCGACCTCGGCGGCCTGATAGCTACCAATCAGCCACGAGCCTTGATCGCTACTGATGCTCAACGCGCCGCGCACGTCCGCCAGCGCGATATCGGTCACGCGATCGTTCAAGCCTGAACATAGCGACGCGATCAGCACGCCGACCATGCCAATGATCAGACGCAGGGTAAAAGGTTGGGCAACGGGAGGCGCAGGTGGCGGCGAAACGCCCGGCGCAGGCCCGTTCATTAACATCGTCTGACTCATGTTTACGCGTTTACTCCGCGATGTAATGCATCAGGAGGTTCAGACTTCTGAAAAATAATCCGTCCTGAAGATAAGTGTTGGCAGGTGAAAAGAGTTATTCATCACAATGCATTTTGTCGGTGCGATGCACTTTTATGATGCACTGCATCGCAATGTGATACAGAGAAAATACTATAATATGGGACACTGTATTGCAATGTGATTAACGTTGTTTTCTCCGCGTCCAGCCATTACATTGGCAAAACGCGGCACGGCAAAAACCAGCCATGGATGAAAAGGACAAGTTATGAGTGATGACCATTCGGTCGATGAAGAGCGCAGTGGCGGTATTCAGGTCATTTCGCGCGCGGCAAAAATCCTTAACGCTTTAGGCAAGAATCCTCAGGGAATGAGCCTCGGCGCCATCGCCAACGAGGTTCAGCTCCCGCGCTCGACGGTGCAACGCATCGTGGCGGCGCTGGCCGAAGAAGGGCTAGTGCGCTCGGAAGGCATGGCGGGAGTGCGATTAGGCCCGACGCTGTTGCGGCTGGTGTCCACCGTCCATACCGACGTGATTGCTATCGCCTCCCCTTACCTCAAGCAGCTCAGCGACGATATCAATGAAACCGTGGCGCTGAGCCGTACTAGCGGCACCAAAATTGCCAATATTTACAACGTGGTTGCCGAGCGCGAGCTGCGCGTGTCGCCTCGCGTCGGGCTGAACTTGCCTATCTACGGCACCTCGGCAGGCCGCGCCCTGCTGGCGTTGAAGACCGATGAGGAAATTCATAGCCTGGTTGGCGACACCTTTGAACCCGCCACCGAAAATACCGTGCGCGACATTAAAAGCCTATTAGCCAAGGTAGCGCGGGTGCGGGAAACCGGCGTTTCAACCGAAACCGGCGAAACCGTGGAAGGCATCTCGACCATGGCGGTGTCACTCGACACCATCCTTGGCCGCTACGCGGTATCCGTTATCTTGCCCACCGCGCGTTTTAGCAGCAAAGAAGCCGAAATGCGCGACGCCCTGTTGAATTGCAAAGCCGCGCTGCTCAGTGAAATCGGTAAATAATTAGGCAAATCGGAAAGCACCAGAAGAAGGAGAAAGCGGATGTTTGACACCATTTTGCTGGCCATTGATGGCTCGAAGCAAACGGAGTATGTGGTGGAATTGGCCTGCACGCTGGCGGCAGGCACGGCGTCAACCGTGTATGTCACCTGCTGCGTTGATGAAGCTTACGCGCTAAATAATCAGCTAACGGCTGACCCGCAGGCCGCCGACTATGCCCCCGCCCAGTACGAAGAAGGCAGCGCGCAGGCATTAGTTCATCGCACCTTAGAACAGCTGCGGGCGCGCTCGGTCAAGGCGGTGAGTAATATTATTGTCGGCACGCCGGAAGTGGCTTTGGTGGAAGAAGCGCGGAATAAAAACGCCTCAGTTATCTTGATGGGCCGTCGCCACCAGTCGCTGTTTGGCCGGTTGCTCACTGGCTCGGTGAGCGCCGAAGTGATAGCCCACGCACCCTGCCCGGTACTGGTCGAAGTTCGCGGCAGTGAAGCCTGAAGCCAAAAACTAAAAAAGCGCTCCAATGAGCGCTTTAGTCCGATAATCAACAGCTTAATCCATACTTAACACTTCAACACGCCCATTTCTCTGGCCCACAGGCTTATCTGCTCGCGATAAATATAAGAAATTTCATTCTCTAATGGCTGAGTGCTGGAAGGCGTGATCATCGCCAGACACGGATAGCCTGCCGGTTTGCTCTCAAACAAGAAATCTTCCAGCTCTTCATCGGTCAACAGGCTTTCGCCCTGTATGCCATCAAGGCGGAAATAGGTTTTCATCATCCAGTTACGGTATTCAAAATCGTTTTTAATCATAAACATGAGGATGTTCTCAATGTTGGGAATTTCACCTGCCTGCCTCTTTCATCAGAGGAAACCATCAGGTGAGAAATAATCGAGCCATCCGTTGCTGATCTGTGCAACAGAAAATTAACAATATAGCGACCAACTAGCAAGCAACATCTGCGTCGAAATTCAAAAATAAATTCTTTATATAACAAAGAATTATGCACTCACATTGATTAATAAGTAGGGTGAATTATTTGCAGGGAAACATATCAATTATGTTGCAAGAAAGATCTAAATTGCCCAAAGAAAAAGAACAGAATTGACGTTACAAATGCCTCAGCATCCCCACCGCCAACCCTGTTCTCAAATTCTTAAACCATTACAACCCGATAAGATTACCAGCGTCCCGGAGGCGGCCCTTCGTGCCAATAACCCGGAGGTGGACCACGGTGCCAGTAGCCTGGAGGAGGTCCCTCACGCCAATAGTGCTCGCGATACCAGTAGTGCGGCGGCGGTGGCGGTGCTGGCTCGTAATAGACCCAGTGACCATAGCCATTGTCGCGATAGTGATGACCCCACCAGCCTGGGTCACGCCAGCCACCGCCATCCCAGTAATAGCCCCGGTTATCGCGATCGCCAATATGCAAAGAGACGCCTGGTACATTTATGCCTATCTCAACGTTGGCATGGGCAAGAGCCGGTAAACTCAGCATGACAGCGAGAACTAACACTATTTTTTTCATTCGAAACCTCACGACCTGCTCATCAGGTAGGTTCAAATTACTGCCAGCTATCTTACTGTTCTATAGGAATTTATCCCATTTACCTAGCCCTCACACACTCCTTACATTTGCATCAAAGCCGACATAAAAAGCCTTTTCGCAAGGCTATAACGCGCAAGGAATATTTCTGTTTCTGCTGCAAATTTCAGCCATAAAAAAAACCGCCGAAGCGGTTCTTTTATTGATATGTAAAGCAGATGTTTTGCGGCTTTGGGCTGAGATTAAATCTTGCAGCCTTCGCAGTCACTTTCATCCTGAACCACTTCAGGCACGGCAGAGGCCTTTTCGGCTGCTTTCTCTTCCGCTTTTTCTAATGCTGCATCAATGTCAAAATCAAAAATATCGTCGCTCATTCTCTTCACCTTAAATTATCAAAAGCCCGTTGAGTATAAACCACGGCCCTGCACCACGCTCTTTTTTCTCAGCCCGCGGGCACATTTTGTCACCACATATAGTGTCTAGCGACGACAAAAACACCATGATGAGCGTTTTATAGCCAATCAGGTTTGCTTACCCTGCTATCGCCAACCATAGTTAAAGGGAGAGCTATTTTTACTTTGAGCAAACCACGGGAGTGACAAATGACCACATCTAATATCAAAGCTTGGGCCAATACGCGTGAAACGTCACATGAGATTGCAGAAGCGATTTTCGAGCTGGCAGACAACGATGAAGTGCTGGCACAGAAGATTTGGGAAGAAGGTAATGATGAAGTCCTGCCTATCGCTTTCGCGAAAACCAAGGAAGATCACTTGTTCTGGGGAGAAGAGAAGATTGACCGTAAAAACGTCTAATTGGCGTTAATAGCCTTAAGAGATCACCCTGAGCCGTCGCGCTCAGGGTTGCAAGCAGTGGCTTAACTGTCGAAGCCGAAGCCCATCTGGTGCGCCCACTCGAACACCTGCTCCTTATAGACGAAGCGAGGCTCGCAAACGCCCGGCTGGCCAGGCGTCTGGATCATCACCGCGATACAAGGGTAAGACACTGGGCGCGCGTCGAAGATAAAGTCATCAACCTCTTGATCAGCGAATTCAGAGGCTTCGCCCACCGCACTGACCTGAAAAATTTCTTCGATGATCCAGTTACGATATTCAAATTCATTGTTGATAAACGTCATCATACGCCCCCCTTAATAGTCGATCTCCGCTTATTCTACCCGTGATCTCGCCATAACTCACCCCGGTCAGCCGATCAGGGCACATTTCGACACGTCATTTAGGCGTAAAAAGCAGCGCGCCACAAAGCAAAAAGCTGAGCAAACCTGTCTGACTACCCGATGGGTATTATCTTAGACAGGTTAAACTCAGCTTATCAGAACCGCAGCGATGAGGTCAGACGCAGCAAAAATTTAATGTGCCGCCTGCGCCGTGGCAGAACCAGCAAACTGCAACTTATCCTGACGCGCCAGATCGTAAACATCGTAGAAATCTATCGCCCCTTTGTTGCGCACGATAGCTTCAATACGATTTTTGATCCGCGTGCTTACCTCGTTTGAGGCCAACAGCTGCTGCACGGCGTCTTCGGAGATCTCACGGCTGAAGTACCATTCGCCGTTATAGCAAACGCGCAGGTCCAGCACGCCGATGTCTTCGTAGCGATAGGTCGGTTTGATTTCCATCAGCAGCATGGCCGACATGAACAGCAAAAAGGCGGTGAATCCGATAAACCAGCCGAGGCCCATGTAAGGCGACACGTACATCACGATGCCTACCAGAATATAGCCGGCGAGCATGGCAAGGCACAGCCACGGATGATTGACGAAGAACTCGCTGTTGATTCTCGGCTTACCGTCACGCCCTTCCAGACGATTGATCCGCTCGATTTCACTGTTTAATACACTTTTGATCACGTCCATCTCATAACCTCACGACAGGTACGACTATAATGCAATCTGATGACCCGATTTTATCATGGTCACTGTTATAGCACGTAGAGCAGTTACCTTCTGTTCCGGTTGAAACTGTTATACCTCAACCCTCTTCTAAAAAGGACTCAACTCACTGGCATGTAACACAAGGAGTCAATCATGGCATTTATGATAGTCGAAAGACCGGCTAAAAAATTGGTTAGTTATCGGGTTATTGGCCCGTATGAAAAGTCTATTAAGGAAGGATTTCGCCACTTGATGGACTGGTCGCAGCGCCACCATCAGAAACATCTTGAGTGGTTAACCCTGTTCCATGACGATCCAGAAACCACGCCGGCAGAAAAACTGCGCGCAGATCCTTCAGTCTGCGTGGCGGATAATTTTATTCTTGATGATGCCGAAGGGCTTTGCCTGCAAACCCTGCCGGGGGGCACCTACGCGGCTTATCACACCACCATTGTCGACGGCAATTTTGCCAAAGCGTGGCAGGACTTCTATTACCACCACATTGCTGAGAGCGGCTACCGCGCCGATGGTAAAGCCTGTTTTGAACACTACTTAAGTGACGGCACGGCCAACGGGATTTGGGAGGTGGTATTTTACCAGCATGTCGAGAAGATCCCGACCATTCGCTGATAGCCCTACACCACCAGCTCCACGTCCGCGTCAAGGCAGAAATCGATGAAAGCCTGCGAAGGTAGCGCATCGGTAATTAGCATATTGAAGCGAGCCAAAGGTGCGATCGCCGCAGGTCGCACCCGATCAAACTTACTGCTGTCCGCCACCAAGATATTCTGCTCTGACCTTTCCATCGCCTGGTGCTTCATCAGCAATTCATCGAAATTAAAACAGCTCACGCCATGCTGAATACTCACCCCGGCCGCCGAGATAAAGGCTTTGTTGGGCCGAATGTAATCCAGCTCATTGCTACGGCCAATCGGGGTATAAATGCTGTTGCTGGGTTTAAACACCCCGCCGCACAAAATCACCTCGCAATGGGGCTTTTCCTGCAATGCTAAGAAGGTGTTGAGGGAGTAACACACGGCGGTAAAAACGCGCTCTTCGGGAATACTTTCAATGATATAGGGCGTAGTGGTGCCGCAATCAAAAAACACCGTGTCGTCATCCTCAACAAAGGCGGCGGCCAGTGCGCCAAGGCGACGCTTCTCCTCAACCTGACGCATTTTCTGTTCGCTGACGAAGTAGTGAGTGGCCGAGCTGTTCTTGGGGTCGACGACGATATAGCCCCCCAGCAGGATGACTGGCGCAGGCGCGGAGTTTAGGTCGCGGCGGATGGTCATTTCTGACACGTCCAGCAGCTGGGCGGCGTCTTTGAGATGAATTTTGTCGGCTTTTTTTAACGCCAGCAACAGGCGGTGGATCCGGTCTTCGCGCTTATTTTCCATGATGTTATTTTTGTTTTTTCCCCTGCTCAGGCTGGCTGCCACTATACCGCCGCGCCGTGGTCACGGCAAACCACTGCCTCCACAACGCCGCAGTATTACTGGATCTGCTGTAGCGTGAGGTAACCGCCAAACACCGCGCCGGTGTCGATATAGTGCTGATTGGCGTAGACCATCGGGTGTTCTACTGGCGTGTGGCCAAAATAGAACGCCTTGGCGCCGGTAATTTCGGTAAAACGCCCGGCAAGGGCATAGTTTATGCGATCGCGATTCCAAATAACTTCGTAGCCATCCATCGGCTTGCCAAACTCATAGCGATCGGAGAGGTAATCCGCGTGAGCCACCACCACGTTGCCTGACTCAGTGTTGACTTCAATCACGTGTGGCAGCTCATCGGCCAGCTTGATAAGACGCCGGGCCTCCTGCTCCTCCGCACCTTCCAGAGCATAGAACCACTCGCCGCCGTTTCTCAGCCAGCGCTCTATATTGGTTTCATACAAAGCATCTATCGCCATTTGCTCGTGATTGCCACGCACGCAGGCGAACCACGGCTCTTCAATCAGCTTCAGGCAGCCCATGATGTCAGGCCCGCGATCGACCAGATCCCCGACGGAAAGCAGCAGATCGCTGGCCGCGTCAAAACGCACGCGCGCAAGCTGATCTTCTAACATTGAGAGACAGCCATGCAGATCGCCAACCACATAAATGTGGCGATACTCGGCACCTTCAATGCGTTGATAAATAATCGGGGTCATAATCTTCACGGCTAATCCATCAATGTTGGTAATACTTGAGTGTAACTGATCGGCATATAAGTGATGAATAGCCGACAGCTACGAAATATTTTCACGCCTCTTATACGACTTTTTTACTCGCGCTCCAGTCTGCCAAGCTGCGCTGTATCAAGGGATGCGGGCGAAACCCAGAATCTCCCTACACGTTGTCGCGCTGAAAATCCACTAATAAAAAAATTACCCTGAAGTAATTGACGCCTTTTCGCGCTATACTATGGCCCGCTCGGAGTAAAACCGGAGGTTTTATGAGTTCCACAGAAGCAAACACTCGTGATGAGTGCCCTTTGTGCCAAAGCACCAATAAGACGTCGGTTAATCTGTCGGCGAAAATCGTTACCGTGACCTGCACCTCTTGTGGCCGCTACAGTATTTTCCGCAAAACCATGGAAGAGATCTCGATAGACCGTAAGAAACGCGTAGCTTTACAGGCTTTCTTTACTAGCCAGCCTAACTACCATCTGCCCTTGTCCATCAGAGCACTGAGCAACACCGATACATCGGGTGAAATTTAGCCCTAAAAACGCCCCTCGGGGCTGTTTTGACCCTCTTCCCCTCCCCGTCATTTGCAATACTTAACTCAAATTCATTTTGTGCTGTGACTGTTCACAAAATAGTCGCTCTTTGCACAAGCTTACAAAAGCGTCCTATAATGATTTGAAAAATCTAAAAAGTATTTAGCTGCTAAATATCTCACGCTTTGCACCGTGGATTTATTTGAACAAAGGACGTAATAAATGAGATTAAGAAAAAAACGCGTAAAACCTATGCAAATCAATGACATTACAATCATTGATGATACTAAGTTGAAGAAAGCCATCACCGCCGCTGCGTTGGGTAACGCAATGGAATGGTTCGATTTCGGTGTTTATGGCTTTGTTGCTTTCGCGTTAGGACAGGTCTTCTTCCCAGGTGCAGATCCCGGTATTCAGATGATCGCGGCATTGGCCACGTTCTCCGTTCCTTTCCTTGTTAGACCTCTTGGTGGACTGTTCTTTGGTGCTTTAGGTGATAAGTTTGGTCGCCAAAAAGTCCTGTCGATCACCATTATCATCATGTCGGTCAGTACCTTCTGTATCGGCTTGATACCGGGCTACGCCACTATCGGCATCTGGGCGCCCATCTTGCTGCTGTTAGCAAAACTGGCACAGGGCTTCTCGGTCGGTGGTGAATACACCGGCGCGGCCATCTTTGTTGCCGAATACTCTCCAGACAGAAAGCGCGGCTTCCTCGGTAGCTGGCTGGACTTCGGCTCCATCGCCGGTTTCGTACTGGGTGCAGGTGTCGTTATCCTGATTTCCAGCATCGTCGGCGAGCAGAACTTCCTCGACTGGGGCTGGCGTATTCCGTTCTTCATCGCCGCACCGCTGGGCCTGATTGGTATCTACCTGCGTCACGCATTGGAAGAGACCCCAACCTTCCAGCAGCATGTCGATAAGATTGATAACGACTCGCGTCACAGCATCGCCGAGCCGCCAAAAGTCTCTTTCCGTGAAATCTTCACCAAGCAGTGGAAAAGCCTGATTGTCTGCGTAGGTATTGTGATCACCACCAACGTTACTTACTACATGCTGCTGACCTACATGCCAAGCTATCTGTCGCACAGCCTGCACTACTCTGAAGACCACGGGGTGCTGATCATCATCGCCATCATGGTCGGTATGCTGTTTGTGCAGCCGTTCATCGGTATGTTGAGTGATAAAATCGGCCGTAAGCCGTTTATCATCACCGGCAGTATTGGTCTGTTCATTCTGGCTATCCCAAGCTTCGTGCTGATTAACAGCGGCGTGATTGGTCTGATTTTCTGCGGCTTGCTGCTGTTGGCGGTGCTGTTGAACTGCTTCATCGGCGTAATGGCCTCGACGCTGCCAGCGATGTTCCCAACTAACATCCGCTACAGCGCACTGGCTATCGCCTTCAACATTTCCATCATGGTGGCGGGTATCACCCCAACCTTCGCAGCATGGCTGGTAGAATCCACTCAGAACCTCTACATGCCAGCGTACTACCTGATGACGGTGTCGGTGATTGGTCTGGTTACCGGCGTGTTCATGAAGGAAACGGCTAACCGCCCACTGAAAGGGGCTACGCCTGCGGCGTCTGACCCGGCGGAAGCTAAAGAGATCCTGCAAGAACACCACGACAACATTGAGCAGAAAATCGAAGACATTGACGCTCAAATTGCTGAACTGGAAACCAAGCGTAAAAATCTGATCGCCCAGCACCCTGAGATTAACTAATCCCAGCTGCGAGTTGCGTGATAACACCAAGCCGGTCAGTGCAAACTGCCCGGCTTTTTCATGCCCGCTCCCCTTCCCCCATCAAAGATTCAGTGCCGTAACGCGCGGATTACCCTATGATAAATTCTGAGATTGCGAACAGTTAAAAAACCAAGGAGTCACCATGTTTAAGCCACAAGACGTCGTACAATCAAAGACCGGCGGTCCAAAGATGATCGTGACCGCAGTAGAGGGGAATACGCTGCTGTGCGTGCGCGCCGACGACAGCGACAAGAAAGAGATCAGCGTTCCGGCTGATTCCGTCAATCTGTACCACGAAGACGGTGATTTTGGCGTTTGCTGAAGACTAATAGATGAAGCGCATTGAGTCAGCTCTCGATTCAATGCGTTATTTGCAGATTATGAGGCGAATTTTAGACATAAAAAAACCACCCGAAGGTGGCTATAACGACATTACTACATATTGCTTTTGATTATTCAGCTAATTTTCCCATGGTACCCGGGACGAGACTTGAACTCGTACAGCCTAAGGCCGAGGGATTTTAAATCCCTTGTGTCTACCGATTCCACCACCCGGGCTCCGGGAAAATTGGAGGCGCGTTCCGGAGTCGAACCGGACTAGACGGATTTGCAATCCGCTACATAACCGCTTTGTTAACGCGCCTTTAATTCTTACTACTAATCTTGCACTTAAACAGATATCAGAACCTGTTTAATAAATTTGGAGCGGGAAACGAGACTCGAACTCGCGACCCCGACCTTGGCAAGGTCGTGCTCTACCAACTGAGCTATTCCCGCAATAATCAGAACTTGCTGATTTTTTTAACTATCTTCAGGCTTGCGCTTGGCTGCCGTCTGATGCGATGCATTCTACTTACCTGACGCAGTGAGTCAATAAAATTATCCACACATAACGATCGTTTGACGGTTTTTAACTCAGTTTGATCAGGGTTCCAGCAAATCGTGACGCGCAGCGTTCAAATATTGGAACATTGACCAGAAAGTCAGCACCGCGGCAATGTATAAAGCACCGACGCCAACCCAAACAACGATGGCATCAGGACGCCAAAGCAGCGCCACCAGCGATAACATCTGCGCAGTAGTTTTCACTTTGCCAATCCAAGAAACCGCCACGCTGCTGCGTTTACCAATCTCAGCCATCCACTCGCGCAGGGCCGAAATGATGATCTCACGAGCAATCATGGTTGCCGCAGGCAGGGTTATCCACCAGGCGTGGAAGTATTCGGCCACCAGCACCAGCGCCATCGCCACCATGACTTTATCTGCCACCGGGTCGAGGAATGCGCCAAAGCGAGTGGTCTGCTTCCAGCGGCGAGCCAGATAGCCATCAAACCAGTCGGTGATTGCCGCAAAAACGAAAATCAGCGCGCAGGCCATAGGTGCCCAGACATAAGGCAAATAGAACGCCAGCACGAAAAACGGGATAAGTACAACGCGAAACAGGGTGAGGCACGTCGGTATATTAAATTGCATGGCGTAGGTAACTGTCTGTCTTGTGTGGTTATTATGAGTATGTTGCTACATCGCTCTTAGGGTTTCAACGCATTATGGATCTTTTCTGCCAATGCGTGAGAAATACCCGGCACCTGTGCAATTTCCTCAATACTGGCATTCAACAATGGCTGAATGCCCCCCATGTATTTCAGTAATACTTGCCGACGTTTCGGGCCGACGCCTTCTATCTCTTCTAACGCACTGGTATTGCGGACTTTAGCCCGTTTCTGCCGGTGGCCGGTGATTGCATGATTATGTGAATCATCACGAATATGCTGAATAAGGTGCAGCGCCGGTGAGTCTGAAGGCAGCGAAATCCCCTCGCCTTCTGGCACAAAGAACAGCGTCTCTAAGCCCGCTTTACGGTCAGCGCCTTTGGCGATACCAATCAGCAGCGGCTTGGATTTATCCCAGTCCACGTCGAGGGAAGCAAAAACGTCTTTTGCCATGCCCAGCTGGCCTTTACCGCCATCGATAAAGATCACGTCAGGAATTTTTTTCTCTTCGAGCGATTTGCCATAACGACGGCTCAGCACCTGCGCCATCGCCGCGTAATCATCGCCCGGCGTGATACCAGTGATGTTATAGCGACGATATTCAGAACGTAATGGACCGTTGGCATCGAATACCACGCAAGAGGCCACGGTCTGCTCGCCCATAGTATGGCTGATATCGAAGCATTCCATACGGTTAATTTCCGACAGATGCAGCGTTTTAGCCAATTCAGCCATGCGCTGATGGATGGTCGACTGTTGCGCCAACTTAGTGGTGAGCGCGGTCGAGGCGTTGGTACGCGCCAGCTTCAGATAACGCGCACGATCGCCGCGCGGTTTGCTCTGAATTTGCACCTTGCGGCCCGCGAGTTCGCTGAGCGACTCGGCCAATAAATCTTTTTCCGGCAGATTGAAGTCGAGCAGGATCTCGCCCGGCAGAGTGCGCGACTGGCTGCCTTGCAAGTAGAACTGGCCGACAAAGGTCTGCACCACTTCGGCTAAATCGGTGCCGCCCGGCACTTTCGGGTAGTAGCTGCGGCTGCCCAGCACTTTGCCTTGGCGAATAAACAGCACGTGCAGACAGGCCATGCCGGACTCGAAAGAGACGCCGATGACATCCAAATCTTCGCTATTGCCGGAGACAAACTGCCGTTCGGTGACGCGGCGCACGGCCTGGATCTGGTCGCGAATACGCCCCGCTTCTTCAAAATGCAGTGCCTTGCTGGCCTCTTCCATCCGGCCAATCAGCTGGGTTAACACTTGCTGATCTTTGCCCGCCAAGAACAGACGCACATACTCGACCTGCGCTTTGTACTCCTCTTCGCTGACCAAACCTTTGACGCAAGGGCCAAGGCAGCGGCCAATTTGATATTGCAAACAGGGGCGCGAACGGTTGCGATAAACACTGTTTTCACATTGGCGGATCGGGAAAAGTTTTTGCAGCAGAGCCAGAGACTCGCGCACGGCGTAAGAGTTAGGGAAAGGGCCGAAATACTCACCTTTGGCGTGCTTGGCTCCGCGATGAATGGAGATGCGCGGGTGATTATCAGCACTTAAGAAAATCAGCGGATAAGATTTATCATCGCGCAGCAGCACGTTGTAGCGTGGCTGATAGAGCTTGATGTAGTTGTGCTCGAGCAGCAGCGCTTCGGTTTCGGTGTGGGTAACGGTGACATCGATTTGGGCGATGTTTTTGACCAGAGTTTCGGTCTTACGACTGGAAACTTGGACGCGGAAGTAGCTGGAAAGACGTTTTTTCAGGTCTTTTGCTTTGCCGACATAAATAACGGTGCCGCTGGCGTCGTACATCCTGTAGACGCCCGGTTGGCTGGTGACCGTTTTTAGAAAGGCTTTTGGGTCGAATCGCTCATCACTCACTGCCAGACAAAGTCTCCGCGTTAAACAAACCGTGCCGGATAGCAAGGTGGGTCAATTCAACATCACCACTGATATTCAATTTACTAAACATCCGATAACGATAACTGTTAACGGTCTTCGGACTCAAGCTAAGTTGTTCCGAAATCTCATTCACCTTCTGTCCCTTGGTGATCATTAGCATAATCTGTAACTCACGCTCGGAAAGGCTATCGAACGGCGTTTCTGACTGAGGTTCAATTTGGCTAAGAGCCATCTGCTGGGCGATATCAGAGGCGATGTAACGCTGACCTGAATCGACTAAGCGAATCGCATTCACCACTTCCTGTGGCGCAGCACCTTTGCTCAGATACCCAGAAGCCCCCGCCTGCATCACTTTGGCTGGCAGTGGATTCTCAGTATAGATAGTCAACATGATTATCTTGATATCTGGGGAAAAGCGGACGATTTTTTTGGTCGCTTCCAACCCGCCGATCCCCGGCATATTCATATCCATCAAAACAATATCAACATCATTGCTGCGACACCATTTCACGGCGTCCTCGCCACACTGGGCTTCACCCACAACTTTGATGCCTTTGATGTCTTCCAGAATGCGTCGGATCCCTGCGCGCACCAATTCGTGGTCATCAACAAGAAGAACGCTAATCAAAGAGAATTCTCCAAAAATAAAGGCGACACACAGTCATGTTTCATGGCTTGTCGGCAGGCGATATTACGTTATGCACGTGAATAAAGAACTTTGGACAGCTTGTAAACCAAGAGAGTGCAGCATTAACAGGTCTAATATGGAGCTGCTGACCTGGCTGTCAGACATTGACAGCGGATATAAATAAAACCTCAGATATGTATGCTAATTTAATTAACAGCGACATTTTACTCCATAGGCCTGCACTTGACCACGGAATGTCTGTAAAAAAATGCGAGATAGCATGTAAAAGCAAGATGCCATCAGCGCCAGCAACATTTCCATAAAAAACGCATAATAATCAACAACAAAAAATTCATCATCGGCATTTAAACATTAAGCTGTAAAACATAAACCTGCCGCCAATAGCTTATCTAAGCCTGCAAAAAATTAATGCTCAATTAACCGACGCCGCTTACAGCTTCTATATCTATCATATGAAGATTTATTATTTTATTCCTTAGTAAATTCTTATGAATACCCAATGAATAAAAATCCGCTTTGCCTTGAAAAATACTCAATCTCAATATCATGTTTAGTCTGTTTAGCTCTCTCATCCACGCGTGCCCGGCCGTTTCGGCTTTCATCCCTAAAACACGCCCGTAACCAGCCAAGAATGAATGTGGTAGAATGCATGCACTTTCTTTCAGGCTGCTGAAAACTGTCTGAAATGTCTTTATCTGATTGAGCTGGAAAACAGCTTTGGAGCCTAAATGAGTCAATGTGATTTTACCACTGAAGCCAACGTCGAAACTCTGGCCACGGAAGTTGCCTGTTTAAAAGCCACTTTAACGCTGATCCTTAAAGCGATTGGTCAGGCTGACGCGGGCAAAGTGATGCTGAACATGGAAAGATTCGCCGCTCAAATGGAAGATGAAAAGCAGGCTGAGATCTTCAGAAATTCCCTGCAACAGATTAAGTTCGCTTACCGTCAGTAAGCCGTAACTTTCAGGCCCGCAGCCCTGCGGGCCTTAGCCTTTGCGGCGCGCACTCCACTTCCCTCCCGCCCTTCCCCCCGCTTTCTGCTAAAATCTAACTTCCACTTTCTCTACCAGACCGTTTCTCCCGAGAGATGTCTTACTAATAGGATAAAAACGATGAGCGAGAATCAGAGCGAAAAAAAAACCCAGGCTGATGAAGTCCATATCAGCGACGGATTGGCGAAATTGCACGAAGTTGCCGAGCAAATGACCGAAGAAGAGCTGCAGCAAAAAGCTGAAGAGGCAAAACAAGCTGTTGAAGACGCCAAGAAAAACCGCCATAAATAAGCCATTCAGTCACAGATAAAGCGCGACGTTAGCGGTTCCCCGCCACGACCAAGGCCCGGTTCTCGCCGTCTCGCTTTATTGTTTATTTAGCCCGGAAACCGACCCATGCAGCACACCTCCCCTCTTTCGCCTTTTCAATCTCTGGCGTCACGCGCGGTAGAATATCAACACGGCGAGTGCGAAGTGCCCCACAGCCACAGCTGCTCACAGCTGATTCACACCCTCAGCGGCGTGGTGGAAGTCAGTACCGAAATGGGGATTTGGATGGTGCCGCCGGGGCGCGGTGTGTGGCTCCCGGCCCGCGTGCGCCACGGGCTGCGCTTTATCGGCGGAGTCAAAGCCCGAACAGTGTATGTCGACTCATTGGCCCGCGCCGACCTTCCCTCTCAGTGTCAGGTGGTGCAAATATCGCCTTTGCTGCGCGAGCTGATCTCCTCCTCGTTGGCGATTCCGGCGGATTATCTGGTTGGCGGCCGCGAGGAGCGCGTGATGGAGCTGCTGCTCGACGAGCTGCGCCTACTGCCGGTGCTGCCTTTACACTTGCCCGAGCCGAGAGATCCGTCGCTATTGGCGGTCTGTCGCGAAATCCAGCTGGCGCTCTCTTCTCCTTGGGAATTAGAAGAAGTGGCGGCACAGCTGCAAATCAGCGGACGCACCCTGTCGCGGCGTTTTCAGCGTGAAACCGGCCTGCGATTTAGTGATTGGGTAAGGCGAGCAAGGCTTCTGGCGGGAATTAACGCGCTGGCGGCGGGAACTTCAGTTTTAGACGTGGCGCTAGAACTGGGCTATGACAGCCCTAGCGCCTTTAGTGCGATGTTTAAACGTGCGCTGGGCGTATCGCCCAGCGACTATTTTTCTCTCGACTTCCCCCTGCCTGTCGCTTAATTCAGAAACTGGGCGACGGCGTTAAACAGAGCCTGTAACGAGGCGCTCGACACATCGCTATCAATTCCCACGCCATAGAAGGTTTCACCCTGCTTGCGTTGGCAACTGACATAAGCCACCGCGCGGCTGTGGCTCTGATGCCCCAGCGTGTGCTCATGGTAGTCGCCGATGTCCAGCTGCAAGTCAAAGTGACCACTCAGGGCATCTACCGCGCCGGACAACAGACCATTGCCGCTGCCTGATAAAGTCAGATCCTGCCCCTGATATTTCACTCGGGCGCTAAAGTGGTACTGATTTCGTTCATCGCTGCGGATGTCATAACCCAGCAGTTGCAGCACTGGCTGGTCTACCAAGCCATAGCGCAGGCGGAACAGACGCCAAATATCGCTGGTGCTCATCTCTTTGCCAGTGGTGTCGGTTTCACGCTGCACGGCTTTGCTGAAGGCTATTTGCAGGCCGCGTGGCAATTTCAGGCCGTGGTTCTGCTCCAGCAGCCATGCCGCGCCGCTTTTCCCAGACTGGCTGTTCACGCGGATCACCGCCTCATAGCTGCAACCCACGTCGGCGGGGTCTAGCGGCAAGTAAGGCACTTGCCAGTAGGTATCGCCACGGCTGGCTTGGGCGGCGAAACCTTTTTTGATGGCGTCCTGATGCGAACCCGAGAAGGCGGTAAACACCAGCTCACCGGCATAAGGGTGGCGAGGGTGTACCGGCAGTTGATTGCACTGCTCAACAATCTCTACCAGACTCTGCAAGTTGCTGAAATCTAAGCCCGGTGAAATCCCCTGCGTGTAGAAGTTTAATGCCAAGGTGACCAAATCCACATTGCCGGTGCGCTCGCCGTTGCCAAACAGACAGCCTTCGACTCGGTCTGCCCCTGCCAGCATCGCCAGCTCGGCGCAGGCCACGCCGGTGCCTCGGTCATTGTGCGGATGCACACTGATCGACACCTGATCGCGGCGGCTAAAGTGACGGCAGAACCACTCAATCTGATCGGCATAGATGTTCGGCGTGCTGACCTCAACGGTCGCCGGCAGGTTAATGATCATCGGGCGCTGGGCGTTCGGCTGCCACACTTCGGCCACGGCTTCACAAATCTCTAAAGAGAATTCCAACTCGGTGAAACAGAAGGTTTCCGGCGAATATTCGAAGGTCCACTGGGTTTGCGGATACTGTTCGCACAGTTGGCGGATCTGCTTGGCCCCGCGCACCGCCAGTTCGCGCGTTGCCGCTTTATCTTGATTAAAGACCACATCGCGGAAAATTGGCGCGGTGGCGTTGTATAAGTGAACGATGGCGCGCGGCACGTCTTTTAAGGCTTCAAAAGTGCGCTCAATCAGGTCAGGCCGTGATGGGGTAAGCACCTGAATATAGACATCATCCGGAATTGCTTGGTCTTCAATCAGCCCGCGAACAAAGTCAAAGTCGGTCTGCGAAGCCGAAGGGAAAGCCACTTCAATCTGCTTAAAACCGCAGCGCACCAACACATCAAAGAACTGGCGTTTGCGCTCATTATCCATCGGCTCGGCCAGGGACTGGTTGCCATCGCGTAGATCGCTTGAACACCACTGCGGCACCTTATTCAGCACTTTTCCCGGCCATTGACGATCGGCCAGATTGACTGGCGGAAAGGAACGATATTTCTGAGAAGGGTCGACTAACATGGTAATTCTCCATTCAATACTGCTGACCTCATGCCGCAGCCTGAAAAGAGTATGACGCAAGCCGCCAAAAGGCGCGCCTCGCTAACTGACAGTGACCCGTGAGAAACGGACAACAGGATGGAGCATTACATGAGAAGGGGTTAGCAATAGAACGGGCTACGTGGAGTGCGTAGCCCGGAGGGAGGATTACTCTTCTGCGTTTTCAGCCACAAAGCGTGTGACTTTTAATAAGCGATCAAAGTGAGAAAGGATGAGTTCCACGTCTGATTGCAGGATCTCATCCGACGATTTAGCTGCCGCTAAAACCGCATTGTGGATATTGGTTGATATGTCGTCCTGAGATTCTTTCCCCACCGAAAGAACCAGCGCAGCTATAAGCAAGGATTGCGCTTCAACCTGAGCCACCAGCTCTTTAGCCTCTACTTCGACTTTGGACAGTTTGATCAGCACATCAATCATCAAGTTTTTCATTTTCGTACCCTTGGTTAACTCCGCACAATGGAAAGTAGCACTGAATGTTGTGCAGCGGAAGTTAGGACTATCACACCCTGATGATATAACCTCATCCCGCCCTATTTCTGCTGGATCACGCCTAAATACACCACATCCTCCCCGCGGCCCCAAAGCTATGCTAAGTTGAAATTAGGTTGGCATTAGACTGCGCGGTAGTGCCACGGGAGGCGTGATGATTTTCCAGAAAGGCAGCATCGTTAAGCATCAGTCCGGCGAGATTAAGGGGGTGGTCACCAACATCTTCGAGCCGCTATCAGGGGATGTTTGTTACTACATTGCTTGGGGCGATGGCACCATCAGCCTGCACCGCGAAAATGAATTACGCTGGGCCAGCGTGGATACGCCAAAGACCTTCAGAAATTTCTACGAGAAATAAGAGCCAATATTAAGTAATATTGTCTTCCTTTTATAAGCAACCAAGATAAACCATTCATGATAATCAAACCTAAAATTCGCGGCTTTATCTGTACGACCACTCATCCGGTAGGCTGTGAAGCCAACGTGCGTGAGCAAATTGCCTACGTGAAAGCGCAAGGCAAACTGAAAGACGGACCAAAACGCGTCCTGGTCATCGGTGCCTCTACGGGTTATGGGCTTGCCTCAAGAATTAATGCTGCTTTCGGTTCTGATGCAGCAACCATCGGCGTATTTTTCGAAAAACCGGGTAGCGAAGCGAAAACCGGTTCTGCTGGCTGGTACAACGCAGCGGCATTCGATAAAGCAGCCAAAGAAGAAGGTCTGTACTCTAAAAGCGTCAACGGTGATGCATTCTCCAATGAATGCCGCGACACCGTGATCAAGCTGATTAAAGAAGATCTCGGCCAAATCGATCTGGTGGTTTACTCACTGGCTTCCCCAGTGCGCAAAATGCCAGAAAGCGGCGAACTGGTGCGTTCAGCCCTGAAACCTATCGGCGAACCGTACCAATCTACCGCGCTGGACACCAACAAAGACAAGCTGGTTTCTGCCGTGGTTGAGCCTGCAAACGAGCAAGAAATCGCAGATACCATTAAAGTAATGGGCGGCCAGGACTGGGAGCTGTGGATCAACGCTCTGGCAGACGCTGGCGTGTTGGCAGATAACGCCAAATCCGTGGCTTACTCTTACATCGGTACTGAACTGACTTGGCCAATCTACTGGCACGGTACGCTGGGCAAAGCCAAAGAAGACTTGGATCGCGCAGCGCACGCTATCGATACCAAACTGAAAGCCAAAGGCGGCTCGGCTAACGTTGCGGTACTGAAATCTGTTGTGACTCAGGCTTCTGCAGCGATTCCGGTTATGCCTCTGTACATCTCAATCGTGTTCAAAATCATGAAAGAGCAAGGTATCCACGAAGGCTGTATCGAGCAGATCCAACGCCTATTCGCGACCAAAATGTACAACGACCAGACTCCATCCACCGACGACAAAAACCGTCTGCGTCTGGATGACTGGGAACTGCGTGACGAAGTGCAGAAAACCTGTGGCGAAATCTGGAAGCAGCTGAATGATGACAACATCTATCAGTTGACTGATTACCAGAGCTATAAAGAAGAGTTCCTGCGCCTGTTCGGCTTCGGCCTGAAAGGCGTTGATTACGACGCCGACGTCAGCGGCGAAGTAAACTTCGACGTCATCGAATTAGTTTAAACCTTAATCGTTTAAACATTGAAAATGAATAAGCCTGCTTAATTGCAGGCTTTTTTTTGGCTCTTTTAAAATGAAAAAACCTCGCATTGGCGAGGCTATTTTTCACTTTAGTTCTGTTTATATATCAAAAACGCTAAATCTTATGTTCTTTTTTATCAGTATCGATCATCAAATAGCTCAAAAGACCATCATTGGCATTTTTTCTAGCCAAATCGTTATCGGCTACTAAATAAAATGACGTTGCGACATCATAAGGCGATTTGTCTGCTGGATAAACAACAAACTGAAGCGCCTCGCCACCTTTAATTGGTGAGCATTGAATTTGCCATGAGCCGTCTTTTTCAGCAGCAGGCAGGCATTTACTCATTCCAAAGCTATATGACATTTTAGAACTTACAGAGGCAACTGCGTCCTTTACATACTTCGGTGCATTAGCACTTCCATAGTTCGCGTATGCAAATGAAACAACGAGCGCAAGCGGGACTACGCACAAAAATAGCGGCTTAATTTTCATCGTCCTGATACCTGTAGAAAACAAGGATTGGTAAGAGCGCGTACAGATTAATCCTAAATTTCTATTATTTCCAGTCCAAACATACAAAAATCTTCAGAATTTATAACCTTTGTTTGTAAGTGGACTTCTTTGGCGATGTCAGGGTCGATTACCAGCTTATGTCTAGTTTTTTATGCTCAGCCGCTTAAGCAAGAAGTTTAAAAACAGCATAATCCCTTAATAAATAATATAAAAATCATGGATTACATTCACTTACAGGTCCTTTACCTAAGCTTTACTTAGCACCAAGACCCTGCGTCCAGCAACGTTTTACCATCACATTAAAGTCATATACATTCAAAATATTTAACATTGCCATTTATCAAGCATTGACGCTGTCAAAAAGCCCTTTATTCCCCTTTTGGCTTCATCAAAAATGGGAAGCTAGTTGCTTAACTTCTGCATAAGGGAAATATATTCTAATCACTATATCTCTAATATATTTAGCCACTGCGTAAAAGATTTAAATCAAAAACCCAACATAAATTTATCCATTTCATTACATGAATGAAATAAAAGTTATTAATTCGGAATAATTATAACTCTGATTATAATAAACCGTTTTCATGCCTTATTATTAATTCTCTTTTCAATGACGGTTATTAAATAAGCCATTTGAAAGTTAGCCCTCATCTTCTTCAGATAGCAATCGCCACTCGTTCATTATTTAGTCAGTAAGTACGTTATTCCAGCACACAGGTCACTGCAAAAAAATCTCAATTTTTTAATCGGTTGGCGAGATATCACTCCTTAAACAGGGGCTTTGCGAAGAAGGTTCAGCCACTGTCTCTCCCTCAGCGAAGGCCAATGTAGTGCGTCATGAACCCAAAAGTTGGGCATACCTTGCATTTTACTGAATCGCTTGCAGTTAATCTCATCAATATTTGTGATTACCATCACGAGCAAAACGCGTATTATTCGCGTCTGTATGATTTTGGATTGTTTAATTAACAGACATTCATCATTCATGTAAAAAATACTATACGTTTATTCCATCCTTATTTTTCATGTTGGTTATAATTAGCTACGTTTTAACATTAGTATTACAGCACTTCTCAGCATTGATGATTGGGGAGTACAGAAAAGAGCCATTCAGAGCTCATAAATGAGAATAAGCGCGATATGGCGCGACGTTCAGCGCTATTTGGGCGAAAAACAGGAATCAATACAACATGCAAGACGAGTCTAAAATCCTCAGCAAGCCGGAAGAGGAAGGCGCAGAGAACCTGCGGCGCAACCTCAGCAACCGGCATATCCAGCTTATTGCTATCGGTGGCGCTATTGGCACTGGCCTATTCATGGGATCAGGGAAAACCATCAGTTTGGCGGGTCCATCCATCATCTTCGTTTATATGATCATCGGCTTTATGCTGTTTTTCGTGATGCGTGCGATGGGTGAACTGCTGCTTTCTAACCTTGAATATAAATCCTTCAGCGACTTCGCCGCCGACCTGCTGGGTCCGTGGGCGGGTTACTTTACTGGCTGGACCTACTGGTTCTGCTGGGTGGTCACCGGCATCGCCGACGTGGTCGCCATCACCGCCTATGCCCAATTCTGGTTCCCCGGATTGTCACAATGGATAGCTTCCTTACTTTGCGTGCTCGTTTTGCTGAGCCTGAACCTCGCTACCGTTAAGATGTTTGGTGAGATGGAGTTCTGGTTCGCGATGATTAAAATCGTCGCCATCGTCGGCTTGATCATCACCGGTTTAGTCATGGTGCTGACTCATTTTGAGACGCCAACCGGCTCGGTCGCCTCTTTCAACAACTTGTGGAATGACGGCGGCTTCTTCCCGCACGGCATCAGCGGCTTCTTTGCTGGCTTCCAGATAGCGATTTTCGCCTTCGTCGGTATTGAGTTAGTCGGCACAACTGCTGCCGAAACCAAAGATCCCGAGAAGTCTTTGCCGCGCGCCATCAACGCCATCCCGCTGCGCATCATCATGTTCTACGTTTTCTCGCTGATTATGATTATGTCAGTCACGCCGTGGAGCTCCGTGGTACCTGATAAGAGCCCATTCGTCGAGCTGTTCGTGATTGCCGGTCTGCCAGCCGCCGCCAGCATTATCAACTTCGTGGTGCTGACCTCTGCGGCCTCTTCCGCCAACAGCGGCGTGTTCTCCACCAGCCGCATGCTGTTCGGTTTGGCTCAGGAAGGTAATGCGCCGAAGGCCTTCGGGAAATTGTCCTCCCGCGCGGTGCCGTCAAACGGCCTGACCTTCTCCTGTATCTGCCTGCTCGGCGGCGTAGTGTTGATTTACCTGATCCCAGACGTGGTGACGGTATTCACGCTGGTAACCACCGTTTCCGCCATTTTGTTTATGTTCGTTTGGACCATCATCCTCTGCTCGTATCTGGTATATCGCCGCCAGCGCCCGCAGCTGCATGAGAGATCTATCTACAAAATGCCATTGGGCAAGTTGATGTGTTGGGTATGTATGGCATTCTTCGCCTGCGTACTGGTGCTGCTGACCTTGCAAGATGACACCCGACAGGCGCTGATGGTCACGCCACTGTGGTTTGTGGTGCTGGCGGTGGGATATTGGATCAGGACGAGAAATCGGAAAGTCTGATTTTTTAATTCAAAATCGTATCTTTCAGATTATTGGGATGTGGTTTTGATTTTGCTCCTTCCCCTTTCAGGAGGGGAAGGCTGGGATGGGGTGTGGGGTTTGCCTAATTGTGCACGGAGTCAAACC